>JABAQQ010000035.1 GCA_019187225.1 Saprospiraceae bacterium | reverse complement strand
CCGTATGAATCCACATTTATCCGGGGTCAGACCTCCGGAATGTTACTAACATTTCGGGGGTCAATGCTCCAGAATGTGGGGGTCAGACCAAATCGGAATGAGGGGGTCAAACGTTCCGGAATATACAACATGGCTTGCGATATGTATTTCCGCAGCAACCCGGCGCCCTGGTCAGGGGGCTGCCCACAGCACATGCTGCCGCGCCGTTAAGCGACCTCATTCAAAGTGAAGAGCCATACGTCTGGCCGTATGGGCATGGCAGTATACGGGGGCAAGCCATTGAGCCACTCCATCCCAAAGTGCCGGAAGCTTGTCTGAAGGATCCTGATTTTTACGCATTGGTAGCCCTGTGCGATGCCTTACGCGTCGGACGCGCCCGGGAGCGGCAGTTGGCTGTACAGGAATTAAAAAAGCGGATATGCTGAAGAACATGCAGATCAACAGATTGGCCATTCGCAAAATCGCCCAGGCCTTGGGGGAGTTGAACGAGCAAGTCGTTTATGTGGGCGGTGCCGTCGTCAGTTTGTACATAGACGATCCCGCAGCAGCAGATGTGCGTCCTACAAAAGATGTCGATATAAGCCTTGAAATTGCCAGCATAGGCGCATTAGAAAACTTACGGGCTGACCTGATCCAAAAAGGGTTTTTCCAATTCGATTTGATAAAATAATAAGCCTGCTAAAAGAGATCACCCAGGGCCTTTAATGGACTCAACTCCCCATTCGACCAGCAGGTAATTTTGGAACAATAAACATTCCCTCATGCACACCGATCACTGGAACAATCGCGCCCTCGACTTCGTCCGGCCGCATTTCGACCAGACCCAATGCCTGGCCCGGATCGCCACGGGCTTTTTCACTGTGCAAGGGTTCGATCTGGTGCGGCGGGTATTGGCGGGCAAACGCGTACAGTTATTGGTCGGGTTTGATGAAAAATCGAAGGAGCGGCTCCGGCAGAAGTTGATTGAGGACATTATGTTGCACCTGGGCCAGTGGAGCGCGGAGGACCGCCGGGCTGCGGTACTGGATTTGGTGGAGCGGATACGTCAGGGACGTTTTGTTCTGGCCGAGCGGCAGGAACGGGACGAGCGCATAGACGCGCGCGCAAGGAGTCGCGATCATGCCAAGGTTTTTATTCTGGATGGGGAAAAGGTCATTGTCGGGTCTATCAACCTCACAGAAAGTGGTCTTTTATACAATGCTGAAGGCTGCTCCTTGGTGGATGACCCGGAGCGGGTGCGTTTTTTTGTGGAGTCCTTTGAGCGTTATTGGAACGACGAACACACGTATGATTTAACGGAGGCGCTTCTGCAGGCGTTGTTGGCCTGGCTGCAACTTCGTCCGCCGTTCGATGTATATTTGAAAGCGATTCAAACGCTTATTCACGAAGAGGAAGTGGAACCGCCGCGTGAAACGTACAAGATGCCGGTGGAATATCAACAGGTAGTCATCGCCCGGGTACTACGGCAACTGAAGGAATATCGGGGCGCCATGTTGGTCGCTTCCACCGGGCTGGGTAAAACCGTTATGGCCACCCATGCGGCTTTGCGCCTCGACATGGAACGAAAAACCATGAACTACCTGGTGTTTGCGCCCAAACAAATCCACCCTGATTGGAAGCGCGCCATGAAAAGCGCCGGGTTGAGTGGCGAGGTGTTTACCCGGGAGTTGCTGGATCGCGCCGAAAACGCCAAAGGTTTGAAGACCACGGACCTTTATGAAGCCCTGGATCAGTTGGACGATCGCTATTTGGTGATTATTGATGAAAGCCAGTACTTTCGGAATCAACTCAGGGCTATTGACGGGCGCAAAAGACATTCCTTTAAGCGACTCATGGATAGAGTTGCCCGGAAAAAGCCGTTCATACTTTTGCTGACGGCCACTCCTTTTTCCAAAGATATCCGGGATTTGAATAATCAATTGTTATTGTTGCCCCATACGGCGGAGAAGAAATACGTCACGGCCAAAGGGCAATTTGTTTTTCCCGGAATGGTAGACGACCTCATCGCGCCGGAAGCCTGGAAAGTGCCGGAAAACGAACAATACTTTCAGCATTTTTTGGAATTGCCGGTTTCCACTGTCATCAGCACCTCCCAAGTGGCCAAGGACTTCGCGGAAAAGACACCAGAGGGAGAGTTTATCGTTTTCGGAACCGAAAAGCGGTGGATTCCACAGATCGCCATTACCAAAGTCAGTGTGCCTTTGCTGCTGGAAGAGCAGATGGCGCAGGTCTTGCGGGATCGTGTTTTCGAACATAAGCGAATGTTCTTCCGGCACCGCGATACCTGGCGGGCATCTACTACGACTATTCAGAAGGAGGCCGAGGTTGCCTGGACGAGTTCACCCCGGGCTTTGGCCGATGTGATCCGGCATACCATTGAAAAAGATGGCTATGAAGTCAGATTCATCACTTCGGAGGAAAAGCGCCGGGAGCACCTGACGCCGCTGCTGGATATCCTCGATGGCCAGTCGTACGATGAAGACCCCAAACTAGTCCAATTAACCACTTTTCTGAAAAACTATAAGGCAGAGAACCGTAAGGTGATCATTTTTACCGAACGTCTTTCAACGGCCATTTACCTGGAGCAAGCGCTGAAGGAAAAAGCGCCGGGCGTGGCTGTTGCCAATTGTGTTGCAGACACGCCGGAGGGGCCGGCGCTTAAGGATTTTGACCGGGAGGTGCTGACATTGATCAAGGGGTTCGCACCGGTAGCTAATGCAGATAAAATCTCGCCGCGGGAGAAACTTACGCCTTATGATGTTTTCATCAGTACAGACGCTTACAGCACCGGCGTGAATCTGCAGGATGCCAGTGTGGTAATCAACTACGACCTGGCCTGGACGCCGGATGTGATCATCCAGCGCGCCGGCCGTATCCTCAGGTTCTGGCATCAGCCGCGCCGGGTGGATTTTATCGTATTTGTGGGGGATATTCAGGACAAGAATTTAGCCCGCCATACCCGCATTGTGGAGAACCGCCTGGATAAACTAACCGGTAGAAGCCGGCATGCGGAAAAATTCAGCGAGCTCCCTTTGCTTCCGGAGGCTGAATCAGCCAGGTTTGATAACCTCAGCGCCCTGTCATCTATTAAGATTGAACACCTTGGCCTGGCGGAACCCGGACAGATCGAAGAGTTTTCCGGCGTGTCGCCGTTTCTCCGGCATGTGGCGGTGTTGCAGGAAAACAGAGCTTATGCCGAAACTTTGCCGGACGATATTTCCAGCGCGATGGTTTACTCCAGCGATAAACCACTTATTTTCTTACTGCTGGATTGTCAGGGCCAGGCGGAGATCGTGCTTTACGATGTACAGGACAATCGTTTGATTACTAAAAAGGAAGATGAACTGCTAAGCCTTATCCAATGTGGAAAGGATACGCCGGTGGCAGAAATTGATGCGGACCGCCTGGAGAAATTAGCGCAACGCGCCAAACGATTTTGGATGGAACACCGGCAGTTGGAGCGGGATATGGAAGTATCAAGGATTTGTGCTTTGTATTTAGTGCCGAAAGAGAAGGAAACGGGTCTGGATAAGGTTTTGGAAAGGAAAACGTGAAATAAATCAACCTGTAAAACTATGCTCATCAAAGGCAATCGTTTCGGCGGCCAGCCCTTCCTGCTGGAGGGCGGCCGGGTCATAAAACCAACGCGTATACCGTTCACTATTCAGGGCTTTCCGGAGGAGTGGATGCAGCGTTTGTTGCACGGGTATCCGGAGGTTTTGCCGGTGCAGGAGATCGAGGCCGGGTTTGCGCCCTTGATTCCGGTCGGGCGGGAGATCGGCGTGGCGGCGGGAAGTATTGATAACTTGTTCGTGTCGCCGGAGGGGTATCTGACGCTGGTGGAAACCAAGCTGTGGCGCAATCCGGAAGCGCGCCGGGAGGTGGTGGGCCAAATCCTGGATTATGCGAAGGATATGGCGCGCTGGAGTTATACTGACCTGGATCAGCGTATCCGGGCGTATCAGCAGCAGGCTACCGGCAGTGACGTCGGATTGGTGGATACTGTGAAAAAGTATTACCCGCTGGACGAGGCGGAGGAGCGCAACTTCATCGACAACGTCAGCAAAAACCTCGGGCGCGGCCGGTTGCTGCTGCTGATCGTGGGCGACGGCATTCGGGAGAGTGTGGAAGAAATGGTGGAGTACCTCAGCCGGTCGCCCCAGTTGTATTTCACCCTGGCGCTGATCGAGTTGCAGGTGTTCCAGGTCGGCGACGATCCCAGGCGCCGCCTGGTGATCCCTCAGCTGGTCACCCGCACGCGTGAGATCACGCGGGCGATCGTGCGGGTGGAAGGCGTGCAGCCGGAACAGGTCGCCCTCAAAATAGAAACCGACCTGGACGCGGAACCGCCGCGGTCGCCGGCATCCGGCAGCCGCCGGCTCATCACGGCGGAGGAGTTTTTCGAGCAACTGCAAAAGAACAAAGGCCCGGAAGCAGTGACTTTCGCGCAGCGGCTGATCCGGGATTGTGAGGCGCTGGGCCTGGAAACGGTGTGGAATTCGGGCAGTTTCAGCCTCAAGCTGCCTGATCCGCAAGGGAGCGGCTTGAGGATCGGCGTTTTCAATGTCGACCGGACGGGATATATTTATCTGGGGTATTCGCAGGGTCAGTTGGAAAAACTACAATTGCCGCTCGAACTCAGCTACGATTTCGCTGCCCAGACGGCGGCGCTGCTTCCGGGCATCGACCAGCATCAGGTACAAAAAGGCAACTGGAACAAATTTGCCACGTTGCACGATTTCCAAAAACAGTATGACCAGATGATTAAAATTGTGGCCGCCTACATCGAAAAGATCAGGAAAAGTAGTCTGGGATGATTGCGAAGGAGTTGACGGGGAACGTGTTAAAAACATATCTTTGGGCTGATCAATTTTAATCTATGCACATCCATGACCAACTTGAATGCGCTCAACGAACAACAACGCGAAGCCGTCGTCAGTGAGGACAAGCGGCTGCTGGTCCTGGCCGGGGCGGGTTCCGGCAAGACCAAGACCTTGTTGCAAAAGATCATCTACCTGATCGAGGAAAAGGGGGTGAGTCCTTTGGACATCCTGGCCATTACGTTTACCAAAAATGCGGCCAACGAGATGCTCGACCGCCTCATCTTAGTGGCGGATAAAAAAGGCGAATACGAGGCGATCTTGCACGACAAAAAGAGAACGAAGACTGAAAAGGACCAGTTGCGCCTCGAATATGCCCGGAAGTACAAATGGATCGAAGGGCTGACGGTGCGCACGTTCCATAGTTTCGGGTACAGCCTGCTGCGGAATTTCGGTGTCCATGAGTTCGATAACAAATTCCGGATCATCTGGGAGGAAAAAAGCGGGGAAGAAGACGAATTTTCAAGGTACACCGCCCCGGAAACAGCATTCGAGGTATTTTACAAGCTGCTGATCGGGAAATGTGAAGACACGCGGTACTTGCTGGATTTGAAACGGTACGTGCTGGATTACATCGTGGACAAGATCCATTTGAAGGAGCACCAAATCCGCTACCTGAACCGGGAAGGCAAGTTCTACACCACGCTCGATGGCACCCGCGTGCGTTCCAAATCGGAACAGTTTATTGCGGATTATCTGTTCCGGCACAGCATCTCCTATCAGTATGAGCCGCAAATACAGATCAGAGACTTTCCCTTTCGCCCGGACTTCTATATCCCGGCTGCCAATTTGTTTATCGAGCATGTGAGCGGCAGAAGTTATGCGATGCGGGATAAAGAAGAGCAGTTCCAACAGGGCGGCATGTTATACGCGAAGACGCACGAGCGGATGGCTGAAAATTCGGCGCTGTTCAACCATGCCCTCGATAACCTGATCCGCGGGCGCTTGTCGCCCGGCCATGGCGCCGCCGCGCGAACGATCGGATTTGAAGAAGCATTCAAAGGACACCTGGACCACGTCAAAGAGTTTGTCCGGACAGTCATGCGCATCACCGATCTGATCAAAGTGGAACGCCTGAATGTGGAGCAGGTGTTGGCCCATGCGCGGAAAGATCAGCACGAGCGCGTCCGGAATTTTTACGAACTGGCCATTCCGCTGATGCAGGAATACGAGAAATATTGTATCAACAAATCGTACCTCGATTTCAATGATTTGATTTCCTGGACGGTATCCCTGCTGGAACACCAGGATGACGTGGCTCACAAAATCCGGAACCGTTACCCATACATCCTGGTGGATGAGTTTCAGGATGTGAACAACCTCCAGGTAGATTTGATCCGGTTATTGCTCACCGACCGGACACAACTGTTCTGCGTGGGCGACGACTGGCAAAGCATTTACGGATTCCGCGGTTCCGAGGTGGGCTATATCATCGAGTTTGAAAAACATTTTCCGGGATCGCGGATCATCCAACTCAACCTGAATTATCGCAGCACCCAGAACATCGTCGGCGCCAGCAACGAGGTCATCCGGCACAACCGCTTCCAGATCGAAAAAGACATCCTGGCTGCCAAGGTGTCCGAACACAAGATCGTGGTATATGCCGGCGCCGACGAAGAGGAAAACGCCGCGTATTGCGTACAACGGGTACGCGAATGTTTGGAGGCCGGTATTCCACCCGAGGAAATTTTATTTTTGTACCGCAGGACGAAGATGGCCACTGCGTTTTTTGAAGCCATAAAAAAGGAAGGTTTGAAGGCCCAGTTTAAGACGATTCATGCGGCCAAAGGCCTGGAGGCTCGCGTCGTGTTTATCGTGGGGCTTACCGACGGGTTCGGAGGCTTCCCGGATATCTGGCTGGAAGACCGGATTTTCCAGGTGTTGAAAAAAGCCAACCTCGACTTGCTGTTGGAAGAAGAGCGGCGTTTGTTCTACGTGGCGCTCACTCGTGCCAAGGACAAGTTGTTTCTGATCACGGAAAAGGGCAGGGAGTCGCGCTTCATTAAGGAAATTCCGGAGGCATACACGGTGCGAACGGGCGTGCCGATAGGTTCAGTGGTGGAAGAAGTGCGGCTTTGCCCGGCTTGCCACCGAAGAATCGAGGAATCATTTGCGTATTGCCCATATTGCGGGAAAGGGCAGGACGAGAGGAGCAAATGATTTTTTCCATTTGGGCAGTGCGTGGTTTTTCGGGTTGGGCGGCGACAAAAGTCACTTACGCCACCAACCCCAGCCGCTCCTTCGCCTTCGCCAGCATCAGTGGCCGCGCATCTGCCGATTGCCGGACTTTTTCGTAAGGCAAATGGATGACGATATAGCGCATGCCGTCTTCCTCGGTCCAGTCGTCTTCTTCTCTGCCTTCACGGGTGCAAATGAAAACAATGCCGATATCTTGAAGGCTGGAGAACTGATTTTCAATGTATTGGGTATCGACTTTGTCAAAAATATCGTGGTCAACAACTTTTACAACGACCATATTATTAAGTTGAAGAGATTCATACCAGTAGCATCACCCGCCCGTCGCCCCCGCCTCTCCCGGCACCGGAATCCCCAGTCTCTTTGCCGCCAGTTCCAGCATGAGCGGGCGCACGTCGTCGGTTTCCTTTACCTGCTGGTAGGGCAGGCGGATGGCATAGTATTGCTTGCCCTTGTGTTTCCAGGCATCTTCTTTGCGCCAGTTATCATTTGTACAAATAAAAACGATCACGGCGTTCATGTCGACACCAGAGAATTTTGACATAACGTATTGCGTGTCAATTTTGGAGAGCACCTCTTCGTCAGTAATGCTGGTAACGTACACCATTTTATTACTATTTTGGAAACAAATTAATTTGCCGTCCCCGCCTCTCCCGGCACCGGAATCCCCAGTCTCTTTGCCGCCAGTTCCAGCATCAGCGGGCGCACATCGTCGGTTTCCTTTACCTGCTGGTAGGGTAGGCGGATGGTATAGTATTGCTTGCCCTTGTGTTTCCAGGCATCTTCTTTGCGCCAATTTTCGTTGGTACAAATAAATATGATGGCGGCGTTCATGTCGACATGAGAGAGCATAGACTTGACGTATTGAATGTCAATTTTAGGAAAAACATCCTCGTCAGTAATGCTGGTTACATTTACCATATCAAAATATTTCGGTAACAAAGTTAGGGAAAACTATCGCAACTGCAAATTTCCAGGCGGCAAAACCAGTTTTAGCGGATCTGGTCTCGCCAGGTTTTCAGGGAGCAGCGGATATTCGAACAGTTTTCTTTTTTCTTCAACCAAGCATTGCGAATAAGTGCCCCTCAATTGAACATGATACCTTAACTGCCGTTGCTCAAAATATTGGGAAGTGTAGCGTTGCTTTTCGCCCTGATTGGTCACACCGTACTTCCATACCTCATTGGTGTGCAGGTATATGCGCTTCGAGGGACAATGCAAACAATCGTAATATCCCGGTGCGATTGCAAGAAGTACGTACTGCTCCGCATCATCTATATTTTTTATTTGCTTGTCCCGTTCCGCTTCCCTTTTCGGGTTCAAACGCCATTCCCCATCCACCCATTCTACCACATCGGCCCATTGGAGGGCGGCCATTGCGATCAGGAGCGTAGCGATCAACAACAGGAGGAAGCGTATCCATTGGCTGGGCCGGGCGACTTCGCCGGCCTGGTCTGCAGCAGGTGCGGCATCTTCACGCCGTGGAGGTTCCGTATTATCGCCGGCGCTTTCGCCGGTGGGTTTGTATTTGCGCGATTGCGTCATCACTCAATAAAATCGCGCAAAAATAGACATATTATCTGTTAAATGGAATTATAAATCCATTTTTTATGATTTGTTAAGCGTTATATTCATAAAATGGAGTATGACAAATCGGGTAATTGCTTGGGCATCGTGCTGTACTATTGTGGGTGTTTCATAAGTACCGGCTGCTTTAGCTGCCGACTCGTATTGTGTAAAAAACACGATTTTTCCGATGTTTTCGGCGACTGAAGTCGCCGCTACCTTACTTGTGATACACCCTCGGCGGCATACGATTCCGAAAAATGGAAAAATCTCATCCGTATCGGCACCGGATAGGTTTGCCACCGGTAAATATCGCGCCCGCGAAGTGTCATCCCTTTACCACCCCATTTCTCCCGGCACCGAAATCCCCAGTCTCTTTGCCGCCAGTTCCAGCATCATCGGGCGGACGTCGTCTGTTTCTTTTACCAGTTGGTAGGGTAGGCGGATGGCGTAATAGGTCTTGGCCGTATCATCCTTACTTTGAAAACAAGGATGAACAATTTCCGCATCTGCCCGCGAAAACAATTCCAATATTTTGGTGCAAAAAATCGAAAATTCAAACCAAATTGTTTTACTTTGCCCGCTCAATGCGAACCGGCCGACATGAAAGAAACCACACCGCAGTTCAATGATCTTTTACTGTACACCACTCCGGACGGAGGGGTGAAGGTGGACGTGATTTATGAGGGCGAGACGTTTTGGTTGAGTCAGAAGAAGATGGCAGAGTTGTTTGGGGTGGACGTGCGCACCGTCAGTGAGCATCTTCAAAACATTTACAAATCCGGCGAACTGGCTGAAGAAGCAACTGTCCGGAAATTCCGGATAGTTCAAATCGAAGGCTCCCGGGAAGTAACGCGGGAGATTGAGTTTTACAACCTCGACGCCATCATCGCTGTCGGCTACCGCGTGAACAGTCAGCGGGCGACGCAATTCCGGATTTGGGCCACCCAAACGCTGAAAGAATTCATTATCAAAGGTTTCGTGCTCGACGACGAGCGCCTGAAACATGGCAAACGATTCGGCAAGGATTACTTTGACGAACTGCTGGAACGCATCCGTGAGATACGGGCCAGCGAGCGACGGTTCTATCAAAAAATTACTGACATCTACGCGGAGTGTAGCCTGGATTATGATCCCAAATCCGAATTGACACAAAAGTTTTACAAAACCGTTCAAAACAAACTTGAATGGGCCATCACCGGCAAAACGGCCGCCGAACTCATCGCGGAACGTGCCGGGGCCGACAAGCCCAATATGGGTCTGTTGACCTGGAAAAATGCGCCGACAGGTAAAATCCTGAAGAGCGACGTGTCGGTCGCCAAAAATTACTTAGACGAAAAAGAACTCAGCGAACTGAACCGCATCGTAGGCATGTATCTGGACTACGCCGAAAACCAGGCAATACGCCAGAAATACATGACCATGAAGGACTGGATAGAAAAACTGGATGCTTTCCTGAAATTCAATGAGTACGAGGTGCTGCAAAATGCGGGCACGGTATCGGCTGAGGTAGCAAAACAGTTGGCGGAGAAGGAATTTGAAAAATTCCGGATCGTGCAGGACCAGAACTTTGAATCAGACTTTGATAAGGAGGTGAAAAAACTGTTGAAAAGGTAAGTTGCTTCACTTGTACTTCCTTTTTCGGATAATTGCCTGCATGCGCAATCACCCGCTCGCCGCCCCCGCCTCTCCCGGCACCGGAATCCCCAGCCTCTTTGCCGCCAACTCGAGCATGAGCGGGCGGACGTCGTCGGTTTCTTTTACCTGCTGGTAGGGCAGGCGGATAGCGTAATAGGTCTCGCCTTTGTGCTTCCAGGTATCTTCTTTGCGCCAGTTTTCGTTGGTACAGATAAACACGATGACGGCGTTCATGTCCACGTTGGAGAGTTTGGACACGACATATTGTGCGTCAACTTTATTAAAGACGTCTTCGTCAACGATTCGTACTACGTCTATCATATTGAAATATTCCGGTACAAAGTTAGGAGGAACTATCGCAACTGCAAATTTCCAGGCGGCAAAACCAGTTTTAATGAGGCAGGCCTCGTCATGTTTTCAGGAAGTAGCGGATAATCGAATAGTTTCCTTTTTTCTTCGATCAGGCATTGCGAATAAGTGTCTCTGAATTGAACCTGATACCTTAATTGTCGTTGCGTAAAAACTTAGGCAGGGGCAGCGCCCCGAAAAATTTGTAGCAGAAAGACCGATATTATTTCGTGGAGGGGCAGCGCCCCGGAATATGTTTCGGGGCGCTGCCCCTCTATAGTGGATTTTGTTCATAAATAACTACAAATCTTTCGGGGCGCTGCCCCTCCATAGTGGATTTTGTTCATAAATAACTACAAATCTTTCGGGGCGCTGCCCCTGCCTAAGTTTTTACGCCGTTGCTCAAAATATTGGGAAGTGTAGCGTTGCTTTTCGCCCTGATTGGTCACGCCGTACTTCCATACTTCGTTGGTGTGCAGGTATATGCGCTTCGAAGGGCAATGCAGACACTCGTAATATCCCGGTGCGATTGCAAGAAGTACATTCTGCTCCGCATCATCTATGTTTTTTATTTGTTTGTCTCGTTTCGCCTCCCTTTTCGGTTTCAGGCGCCATTCCCCCTCCACCCATTCTACCACATCGGCCCATTGAAGGGCGGCCATTGCGATCAGGAATATAGCGCCCGCCGGGCATTATCATTGCAGTCAGACACTGTGTGAACAGCCGGCGTGCAACACACACGATTCCGGACTTCCGCCGCAGCATGTGTTGTCATGTGCAACGGCGACAAGGTACCGGCGCCCTCCATCAAAACCCTTTCAGCGCCGCCTTTCCGGCCTTATACCCAATCTCGAAAATCTCACTCGCCTTCGTCAGATCGAAAGTGCCATAACTTGCCAGCGGTTCGGGGCAGATGGTGATGGCGCAGTGGTTGAATTTATGCGCCACATCGCGCGCGATGCTGAGTTGATATGCCCGTTCGGCAATGGCGAGTCCTGATCTCAGCGTGTTGGAGTTGTATTTGCGCAGCGGCGCCGGATTGACGTACACGCCGATCAGGCGCTCACACTGTTCGAGCAGGGGTTCTACCGGGAAATTGTTCATAATGCCGCCGTCGGCATACAAAACGCCTTCGATGCGCACCGGCGTGAACACGACCGGGTAGGCCGCCGATGCCAGAATGGGTCTTATGAGTTGCCCGGAAGAAAAAATACGGCTTCGGCCATGTTCGATGTCCGTAGCCGTGACGTACAAAGGTTTTTGCAATGACTCGAAGCGGTCGTCCGGGAAAAAACGCCTGAATACCCCGACAAACTGGTCGGAATCAATAAATCCCGGCTTCCGGTGACCGATGAGGGACCACTTGAACATCGCAGGATTTTCAAACAGGTCGAGTACTTCCGCCCAGGAATAACCGCCCGCATACAGACTGCCTGCGATGGCCCCGGCACTCGCTCCGGCGATCGCTTCCGGCACAATGCCGTGTTCTTCCAACGCCTTGATGACTCCGGCGTGTGCCGCGCCGCGCATGCCGCCACCCGAAAGCACTAAGCCCCATTTGTATTTTTTCATGTCGGAGTAAGGTAATGAGATGTTGCGCATTCGTCGGACGATTTTTTTTATTCGTCCGACGAATTGACCAGGAGCATGTTAGGGATATTCATTCATGCTGAAAACTTGGCGGCGCGAGTTGCATACCAATAACTCCTGAAAAGTCAGGCAATGGGCTTGGTATCGTGCTGGCGGCAAAGCACCAGACCCCATTTGTATTTTTCCTCGTTTAATCAGGCTTGCCGCTTCCCCGACTTTTGACTCAACCCCGGCGACGATCGTGCTGTACTTAAGTGGAGCAGAAGCATTACATCACCAGGTCCTCTTCTACAATGAACGACGATATATTCGCGTCGCAGATGACGGCGAAATAAAAATCGTAGGTACCATTCGGGAGATTGCTGAACGTGATATAGGGATTTCCGGTGATAAAATCCGAACTCGTGAAATTGTCTTCCTGTCTGTAATACCATACCTTATAAGTCAATCCGCCGCCGGCCGGGCCCCAGGAAAAGGATACGGAACCGGATGACTTGTCCGTAATAGAAAGATTATCGGGAGGCGGACAAAAAACACGCTCTTTAAATGGAGAGCGGTTGCCGGATCGTACGGGGGTGAGCATGGCCAGCAGCAGCAGTGCCGGAATAAGCGTCATCAAACTTTTTTTTCCTGCGTTTTTCATGAACAATAAGTTTAGGTTTAGGATATCGCATCTCTTGCCGGAGCGCAAGATGCGGAGCATAAAGCAGCAATATTACGGATAAATTGAATATCAAATATCGGTAGTCTTTTCCGCCGGGTATGTGACAACACATGCTGCGGCGACAAGCAGCTCCAGGCCGTCAAAGTCGCTTATGATACCAGCCCCAGCCGCTCCTTTGCCTTCTTCAGCATCATCGGCCGCGCATCCGGCATTTTCTGTACTTCGTCATAAGGAAGGTGAATAACAATGTGTCGCAGACCGTCTTCGTCGGTCCAGTCGTCTTCCTCGCCGCCTTCGGGGGTACAGACAAATACAATGCCTATGTTAGGCAGGTTTGAAAACTGCGCCCTTATATATTGCGTGTCGATCTTATCGGCAATGTCTTCGTAAACTACTTTTACAACGACCATGTTTGAAGTTTTTACAAAGATACCATTGATTGTGAATTGATACAAACTATCGCATGATTGGATTGAATGGAGGTCTCGGTAATTGTTCCGACCGAGGACGTGCCAAATTCTCCGGAAGGTAGGGATAATTAAATAATTTGATTTGTTCCTGTTTCAGACATTCAGACAAGGTGCCATTATACTGAACAAAATATGAAACGTTATTCCTAATCAAAAAGTCAGTTCTGTATCTGCCGAGTTTTCCCTTACTGGTAACCCCGTATTTCCACACCTCTCCGGCTTTCAGGTAAAAAATGCTTTTTCCGCTGTGCAGACAGGGATACCAGCCATCTGTCTCTGCAAGCAGCGCATACTGTTCGGAGTCGTCAATTTCTCTCAACCGCTTTGTCAATTTTTCTTCTTCTTTCGGAGGTAGTTTAGGCGCCCGACGGTCATCCTCAAAATCCATTTTGAAGAACAGTACAATGCCTGCCAGAAATAGTGCTAACCCAATGAGAATCAGCGGAAAAGGTGTTGGGGTTTTGGTGTCGGGTTTTCCCGTTTGTGGATTATCGGCTCCCATAAGTAAAAAATTTTACTCCGGATCAATGATAGCGTGCCTGATGTTTGAAATCTCGTGCCCGTTTCCTGTTTCCATAATTTTCAGGCAAAAATACATCTTTATACTATTAAATGGAGATTTAATTCCATTTTTATGATTTTTTAAATGTTTTATTCATAAAGTGGAGTATGGCAACTTATGAAAAGTCTGGCGATGGGCTTGACATCGTGGCGAAAACGTTTCCAACATTTTGATGCTCATTCCGGCATCTGTTGCCACCTTTGTTTGGAACTGGATAAGACTTATGCATCAAACAGTCAACACGTTGCGCGCCCGTTGCAAAGCAATTTTGGGATATCTGATCACCGGCATGGCGTTCGGATTTGTTTTTGCAACTGCGGAATACCTCGCCCGCCTCGATTCGAGCGATCCGCAGGCTTACGTACCCCTGCTTATCCGGGCAATGGCCGTGGGGGTACTCCTGATCTTTTCGGCAGTCGTTTTCGAATACTCCTTCCGGCGCAGGTTTGTCCGGAAACGCTTTTGGTACCTGGTATTGGTGCGTGCCTTTTTTTACACGCTGATGATCTCCGTTTGGCTTGGCCTGGTCAACGGCGTGTGGCTTGTCATCAGTCGCGGCTTCAATTTTGGAGTGTCCGTCCTGAACTATTACACCCATGGCGCTTATTTCACCAACTTGCCGACCATCTTTCTGGCAATACTGCTGTTGCTTGGCCTTTACCAGATAAACAACCTGCACCGCAAAGGCGAACTGCTGAACTATATCCTGGGTAAATACCACGAGCCGCGGGAGATCAGCCGGCTGTTTTGCTTTGTGGACCTGAAAAATTCCACCACCATCGCCGAGCGGCTGGGGCATTTGCAATTCGGCCTGTTTCTCAAGGACTACTATGCGGATATCACCGACGCCATCCGGCAAACGCAGGCGGAGATATATCAATACGTTGGCGATGAAGTGATCCTTTCGTGGCCGATGCCAACGGGTTTGCAGGACAACAACGTGATCCGTTGTTTTTTCCTGATGCAGGCGCTGATGGATGACTTGCGGGAGAAATATGTTAAAAAATACGGATTTTACCCGCAGTTCAAGGCAGGCGCGCACGGTGGCCCCATCGTCGTGACATGGGTGGGCGAACTCAAAAAAGAGATATTGTACCTGGGCGATGTGGTCAACACGACCGCCCGGATACAGGAAGATTGCAAGCGTCTCGGAAAGGATTTTCTGATCTCGGAGGATGTGCTCCAGCAACTTCATCTCCCCGGAGATATCCGGGCGGAGTTCGTGGAAGAAACGGCGCCGCGCGGCAAGGAGAAAAGAGTGCGGTTGTACAGTCTGTCGCTCGTGTAAAGCATCACTTCCGGCAACTGTAATTTTTTCGCTGCTGCATGCGACAGATCATGCTGCGGCGATGAATGATACGGGAGCGCCGCCGCATCACTTTCACGGCCAATAAGGCCGCTTTGTTTACCTTTGGGAGCCTTTGCGGGTTGACGCGCGGGAGGCACCCCGAAAAGGCCCGGTCCCGACCGAAAATATAAAGAAAATGGAAATACAAAAAATCACCGAAGGTCAAAAAGGCTATTTTGTCGCCCTCGACGGCGCGACCGAAGCCGGAAGAATGTATATCACGAATGCCGGCGACGACAAGATCATCATAGACCACACGGAAGTCAACGACGCTTTCCGGGGGCAACAGGTAGGGAAACGCATACTCGACGAAGTGGTGCGTTTTGCCAGGGAAAACGGCATCAGGATCATACCCCTCTGCCCCTTTGCCAGGTCGGTCTTTGACAAGACGGAAGAGATCCGCGATGTATTGTTTTGATGAGTGGCCTGGCAAACTTTTGCCTTATCAACCGCTTGCCGCCTCCGCCTCTCCCGGCACCGGAATTCCCAGTCTCTTTGCGGCCAGTTCCAGCATAAGCGGGCGCACGTCGTCGGTTTCCTTTACCTGTTGGTAGGGCAAGCGGATAGCGTAATATGTCTCGCCTTTGTGCTTCCAGGTATCCTCTTTGCGCCAGTTTTCTTGGGTACAGATAAACACGATGACGGCGTTCATGTCCACGTGAGAGAGCTTCGACTTGACATACTGCGCGTCAATTTTATTCAGCACTTCTTTATCGATGATTCGTACAACATCTACCATTTCAGTATATTTTGAAACAAAGTTAGGGGAAACTATCGCAATTGCAAATTCCCAGGTGGTAAAACCAGTTTCAGAGAATCCGGTCGCGCTATATTTTCAGGTAACAACGGGTAGTCAAACAGTTTTCGTTTCTCTTCTGCGAGGCATTGCGAATAAGTGTCTCTGAATTGAACCTGATACCTTAATTGTCGTTGCGTAAAAACTTAGGCAGGGGCAGCGCCCCGAAAAATTTGTAGCAGAAAGACCGATATTATTTCGTGGAGGGGCAGCGCCCCGGAATATGTTTCGGGGCGCTACCCCTCTATAGTGGATTTTGTTCATAAATAACTACAAATCTTTCGGGGCGCTGCCCCTGCCTAAGTTTTTACTTTTATAATTAATAAATTTGAATTCCATAAAGTGGAGCGGAATTCCGCCGCAGCTTGTGTGGTCACATGTTGCGAAGGGAATAGCGCGATGCCGGGCTTCTGAGCTTGTTCTGTATTCCTGAGAGATTTGAGGCTGTCTCACAAGTCTGTTTATTTGTTTAATTGTGGATTTGGTTATTGCATTACACCCTCATAACCAGGAGTGTTTTCAAATAAACAAATCACCATATCAACAAATCACCGACTTATGAGACGGCCTCCGATTGGGCGAGGTTGATATTTCACACACCCGTTTGGAAGCGCGCGAAGCATCAACCTCGTCAATCTTATGCGTCTAAGAGCATATTCAGATTTCAGTGTGGCCGGGCTGCACCCGGTTGAACCGCTACCGCACCATCAGCGTACCCGCCCAAACCGTCCGCGTGTCGGCAGCCATGATTCGGAAAAAATAGGCGCCCGCCGGCAAATCACTACAATCGAGCGCAATGGGCATTTGTGTGGCAGAAACCTGCCGCACTTCGTGGCCCAGCATTTTCAGGTAACAACGGGTAGTCAAACAGTTTTCGTTTCTCTTCTGCGAGGCATTGCGAATAAGTGTCTCTGAATTGAACCTGATACCTTAATTGTCGTTGCGTAAAAACTTTGGCAGGGGCAGCGCCCCGAAAAATTTGTAGTAGCAGAAAGACCGATATTATTTCGTGGAGGGGCAGCGCCCCGGAATATGTTTCGGGGCGCTGCCCCTCCATAGTGGATTTTGTTCATAAATCACTACAAATCTTTCGGGGCGCTGCCCCTGCCTAAGTTTTTACTTTTATAATTAATAAATTTGAATTCCATAAAGTGGAGTGGAATTCCGCCGCAGCATGTGTGGTCACATGTTGCGAAGGGAATAGCGCGATGCCGGGCTTCTGAGCTTGTTCTGTATTCCTGAGAGATTTGAGGCTGTCTCACAAGTCTGTTTATTTGTTTAATTGTGGATTTGGTTATTGCATTACACCCTCATAACCAGGAGTGTTTTCAAATAAACAAATCACCATATCAACAAATCACCGACTTATGAGACGGCCTCCGATTGGGCGAGGTTGATATTTCACACACCCGTTTGGAAGCGCGCGAAGCATCAACCTCGTCAATCTTATGCGTCTAAGAGCATATTCAGATTTCAGTGTTGCCGGGCTGCACCCGGTTGAACCGCTACCGCACCATCAGCGTACCCGCCCAAACCGTCCGCGTGTCGGCAGCCATGATCCGGAAAAAATAGGCGCCCGCCGGCAAATCACTACAATCGAGCGCAATGGGCATTTGTGTGGCAGAAACCTGCCGCACTTCGCGGCCCAGCCCATCCGTCACCGACAGGTTCAGGCGTTCGCCCGGCGTTTCTTCCGCCGCAAAATACACGACTGCAGCGGCGGGGTTGGGATACACGTGCAGCGGGCTGCGGACGGCATCGGTGCAGGTGATGGAGCTGGTGATGAAATTGGCGCCTATGGTATGCCAGACCGTGTTGGTGATGACAGGCGGGTTAAAATCAAAGTAAATCGCAGCGGTGTTTTCGATGCGCGTGCCGTCGGGATTGTCGGGCAGTTGCGGGACGCGGAACTGCACGAAACCTTCCGATGCAGCGAGGTTGACGCTGCTGTCGGGCAACAGGATGTTTTCAAATGCGAACTTCGCGATGTGTCCGTCGAGCAGTTCAAACCGGTAGGGGTGGCTGGATGCGCCCGGGCGGATTTGCCGGGCGGACAGGGCCGGCGACAGCGTGTCGAGCACCACCACCGTGTAGGCCGTGTCGGTACCGGTATTCTGGAACCGGATGGTGTAATCCAGATCCGTATTTCTGGCTATGAACTGCTGATCCCCGTATCCGAGCGGCAGCACCTGCTTGTCGTTGGGGTCATACGACGACACGTTTTGGCGGCAATCGAGGGCCACTAAGGGGTTGGCGGGATTGAGCGGGAAGAGCGTGGCCATGCCCGGCGTGAATCCGCCGCAACCCTCCACGGCCACAGCCTGCACTCCGCCGTAGGGGTGGCCCGGCTCCTGCTCGGCCTGCAGGCGGAATGTGGCGCCGTTAGCCGGTATCGGGTCGAGTGTCATCGTTTGACCGGGGGCCAGCTGGAAGGTGTTGCTGCTGCGCATGAGCACATCCTCTACCACGATGTAATTCAGTAAGCCTGCGTTGGGGCCGGAGCCGTTGTTTTTTATGGAAAAATAAATGCTGTCGTTGTCGCAGATGGCATCCACCTCCACATTGGCGCCCGTCCACTGCGGACTCCCCGGGCAGATCGTATCCGGGAAAATATGTGCCTCCGTGCAGTGTGTGGCTCCGGGAGCCGCGTCGCAGTTCGTGAAAAATACGATGGTAAACCAGCCGCTCTGCCCGGGCGCAAGGTCGCCGGTCTGGAACCGGTACACCTGATTGCCCAGGTCGCTTTCCGGCAGTGAACTGCCCTGAAACTGCAGGGCGTCGTCGAGCGTCACATCCACATACGTGTCGGCGATGGCCGAGGCGCTCAGGTTGGTGTACCCGACAAAATATACCCCCGGGAAACACGGACGAATTTTGGGCGCAGCCAAATCCACGTAAAGCAGCGGGCACTCCGTGTCAAGTTGCACCGAAATATCCTGAACCACTTCCTCCGATTGGGTCGGGTTGGTGAAGACGGCCTCATAAGTGGTCACACAGGAGTCGCCGCCATAGTTGAACGGCGCTGCAAGCGACACGTCGAAGACGGATTCCGCCGGAGGCACCGATATTTTATAGTGTCCCGATGCATCGGTGCTTCCGGCAAATACTTCTCCGTCGCTTTGTGCAACGGCCCGTACCGCCCAACCGGCCAGCCCCGGCTCGGAACCGGCTTGCCGGTCGCAATCCGAATTGCCATCCAGAAATACGGTTCCCTGAATCAGGTGTCCGGGTTTTTGGATGACCTCCACTTCCGCGACGCAAAAGTTTTGATTGCCGGCCTGGTCGGATATGAGCAGGTACACATTGTAGATGCCGGGCGAGTCGAACTCCAGTTCGGGAGTCGGATTGCCGGGAAAATCCAGACTGATGAGAAATGTCAGGTCGCCGGCGGGTGTACAGTTGTCGAAGGAGCCTTCGTCGAGTATGTTCGCTTCGAGTATGGCCGTGCTGCCCAGCGTCGTATCGATGACCAGCTGGACGGTTTCATCACATACTGCCGTTGGTACGGTCACGTCCGGCGTACAGGAACCGATAATGGTGACGTTGCCCCAGCAGGAAACGACCGGGTTGCCGTTTTGGAATCTGGACACCTGCATGGTTTTCGTGCCCACGTCGGCAACCCCAACGGTGATACCCGGAGCATATGCCCCGTTGGGCAGAAAACGGATTTTGTACTCGAAATCGGGGCAATACGGTCCGCCTTCGAGCATCGTGCCCGGGGTGATGATGGCCGTGCCATTTTGATCCAACTGTACGGTGATCTGGTCGTTGCAGACGATTGCGGGCGCGGAATTGGTACAAGGCGTCAGGCTCAGGATCGTCGTGCAGTTCGACGCGTTGCCGGAGCTGTCCACCACCCACAGCACGACGGGGTACTGGCCCGTTTGGCCTTCCGGATACGTGAGTGTCGTAGTGGGCGGCGGTGTCGGCGAGGGGGTATTCCCGGTTTCGATAAAATACTGGAGCAAAGCGGTCGGTGTGCAGTTGTCGCTACTGCCGGCATTGAATTCGGCGGCCTGAATGGACGTGGGTTCATATAGCTGAACCGCCTTTTCGAGCGGGTTGGCGCACACCGGTACCGGCGGTGTAACATCGTTGTTGCACTGGGCGCTAAGGCGGTTTGCCCCGCAGCAAAGCAGGACAAAAATCAGCAGTCGCAGCGCCGTTCGGTTGGGAGATTGCACGGATGTCAAATTTTTCATGATTTGGATTGAAACTGTTTGTGAGCAGAAAGAAGAGAACCCCGGGAGGCGGTGTCGAATGAAATTCAATTCGACGATACAAAAGTGCGGGGAGCTTATACGCCGGCAAAAATCAAATTTCGGGTTTTGTAGAGTAGTTTTTATGGTTCCATGTGCCGGTAAAATTCCCTTTTAGAGAAATAGAGCACGGTTTTTGTATGGTTTTCAGATCTTATTTGTAGAGTAAAATTTATTTTTTACCAAAATAAAAATACGTGGATCGGAACAACGTGTATCGTCTGATACAATCCCTGAGCGCGGTGGAACGCCGGGATGCGCGCCGCTTCCTCGAGTCTCCCTATTTCAACCTGCGCGCCGATCTGCTCCGGCTGTTCGATTTTTTTTGTGCCGGCAAAAAGACGGACAAGGCTGAAACGTGGGCGGCACTGCATCCTTCCGAGCCGTACGACGACACCCGTATGCGCCTGTTGATGAGTTACCTGAACCGGCTGCTGGAAAGTTTCCTGCTGGTGCAGGATATGCAGGAAAAAGCCCCGGAAAGCCGCATCCGGCTGGCAGCCGCTTACCGGGACCGCGGACTGATGGAGCAATACGAACGCACCATGCGCGCCTTTGAACGGGATTTGCATGCCCAACCCTGCCGCAACGAAAACTACTATGCCCTGCAGCGGCTCTACCAGTTCGAGCAACACGAAACCGCACTGCGGAAAAATCCCGCTGAAACGGCGCCCCTGCGCGGACTTGCGCGAAGCATCGACGCGCACTACCTGACCGGCCGCTTGCGCCTCATCTGTCTGGAGTTGTCACAAAAAAACGTGTACCGGTCCGACTCGGAAGCGGCATTGCACCGGAGCGTGATCACTTTGGCAGAAGCGCCGGAGTGGGCAGAACAACCGGGTATTTCGACGTATCTGTCTGCTATAAGAATGTTACAACACGGCGACAACAGCGCGTATTACCAGGCATTTCTGGAAAAAATGGAGACTACGCAGA
The DNA here is from genome assembly GCA_019187225.1 of Saprospiraceae bacterium. Taxonomy (GTDB): domain Bacteria; phylum Bacteroidota; class Bacteroidia; order Chitinophagales; family Saprospiraceae; genus M3007. The sequence goes on along the minus strand of JABAQQ010000035.1, from coordinate 57,591 downwards.
CACTTTTCTCCGAAGTGGAACGGCGGGAATTTTACATGTTTGCCATCAACCACTGCATCCGGCGGGCCAACAGCGGCGCCCGGGAGATGGAGCACGAATTGCTGAACCTGTACCGCCGGGCACTGGACGCGGGCAGTTTGATGGGAAACGGCGTGCTCTCGCGCTTTACCTACCACAACATCGTAGCGTCCGGCTTGCGCTGCGGTGAACTGAATTGGGTCGAGGACTTTATCCACCGCTATAACCGGCGCCTGGAGCGCCAATACCGGGAGAGTTCGCTGAGCTTCAACCTCGCCCGGCTGGAGTATGCCCGCAAACGCTTCGATTCGGTGCTGACGCTGCTGCAAAAAGCGAACTACAACGATCCCCTGCTCCACCTGGCAGCCAAAACCCTGCTGCTGAAAACCTATTTTGTGCTCGGTGAATACGACCTGCTGCACTCGCACCTCGATGCCATGCGCAATTACATCCACCGCAAAAAGGTGCTGGGCTACCACCGGAAAAACTACCTGAACATCATACGGTTCACTGAGCGGCTCCTGCAGCACAGCCACGACTCCAGGAAACGCAACGCGCTGCGCGCGGAAATTGAACGGGAACCGGTGCTCACGGAAAAAGAATGGCTGCTGGAACAACTTTAAGGAGCGTCGCTATTGCTCATTGCGACAAAAAACGCTTTCACCGGTTTGCCCCATAAAAGATAAATCGTGCGATTGTATTCGCAAAAATAACGTTTGGCAGGGCGGGCAGGATGTAGCGCATCCGGGCACAAATTCGCACAACCTGAAAAAATAATAATGGATAAATTTATCCATTATTATTTTCCCCCTTTACCTTTGTGCCAATTAAAACGACAACGATGTTTTCAAAAGCGTGCGAATACGGCTTAAGGGCGACCATCTACATTGCCGAACAATCGCTTTCGGGCCGGAAAACAAGCCTGAAAGAGATCGCCGGGTCCATCGCCTCGCCCGAATCCTTTACCTCCAAAATATTGCAGCAACTCTCCCGGAGCGAGATCATTCACTCCGACAAAGGACCGACGGGCGGTTTTTCCATGAATCCGCATCAATTAGAAACGGTGAAACTGAGCAGCATCGTAGCGGCGATTGACGGCGACCATATTTATAAAGGCTGCGGCCTGGGGCTGGAACAATGCAATGAAAAAAAACCCTGCCCCCTGCACGATCAATTCAAAGGGATTCGCGACGAACTCAAAAGCATGCTGGAGACAACATCCGTGAAAGAACTGGCCCTGGGCCTGAAAGGAGGATTGACCATGCTGAAACGATAAAAAAAATGTAAAAACTTAGGCAGGGGCAGCGCCCCGAAAGATTTGTAGTGATTTATGCACAAAATCACCGTGGAGGGGCAGCGCCCCGGAATATGTTACGGGGCGCTGCCCCTCCACGAAATAATATCGGTCTTTCTGCTACAAATTTTTCGGGGCGCTGCCCCTGCCTAAGTTTTTACAAAAAAATTTAACATAATAGTGGATAAATTTGTCCACTAAACACTCTACTTATGGACAGCACCTACCTATTCAACGAATCCGGAATATTATTAACGATATTCCTGATCGCCATCCCCATCATCGTCGCATCCCTTATTGTACTCGTGAAAACGTATGCAATACTGAACGACTACCGCAAAAAGAAAAACCTCGAACAGTTTTATGAACGCCTGAAACGCCTGAGCCCGGAGGAGATCGAACGGTTGGAACAACGCAAAAAAGAATTGTCCTTTTCCCTCTCCAACAAAGAACTTGCTGGCGATGCCCCGCCCTCCGACAGCCGGGGTCTAATTGACAACATCAGCCATGAAGAGGACATCCGTTTTGTTCCCTCCAAAAAGAAAAGCCAGCCGCGGCCCTTCATCGAACCGGGTCTGACGAAGCTCATTTTGTGGTACCTGGGTTGCGCTACCTTCTGGCTCCTGTTTGGGACTACCGTCGGCGAATACCTGGGCATCAAGTTCACGGCGCCCGACATTGACCACATCAGTTGGCTGAGTTTCGGCAGACTGCGACCGGTCCATACGAATGCCGTGTTTTGGGGCTGGTCGTCGCTGGCCATGCTGGGATTGGCTTATTACGTGGTGCCCCGCGTCAGCAATGCCGCTATCGCCAGTCTGAGGCTGGGCTACATCTCTCTGATCTGCGTCAATGCCTGCGTCGTGCTCGGCAGTCTGTTCCTGATGGCGGGTATCAACAACGGCGGCGGCGAGTACCGCGAATACATCTGGCCGGCCATGGCGCTGCTGGCTGCGGGTGTGGTGCTCTCTCTCTTCAATTTCATCTTTACCATAGGGCAGCGCACCACGAAAGAGATCTATGTGTCCAACTGGTACATCATATCCGCCATGATGTTTTTGCTCGTGATCGCCTTAGTGGCCTATGTACCCGCCTGGCAATCGGGTCTGGGCGAAACCATCATCCAGGGGTATTACATGCACCAGGGCGTGGGAATGTGGTTCATGTTGTTCTGCCTCGGGTTGATGTATTATTTCCTGCCGCAACAGTTGAACAAACCCATCTATTCCTACGGCTTGGGCATCCTGGCATTCTGGACGCAAATACTCTTCTATAAGCTCATCGGAACCCATCACTTTATTTTCAGCGCCATTCCCTGGTGGCTGCAAACCGTCGCTATTGTAGGCAGCGTGGGAATGGTCATACCGGTGATAGCGGGGACAACCAATTTTTTGATGACTTTCAAAGGCTCGTGGAATAAATTATCGGGCAGTTATACGCTTCCTTTCTACCTGATAGGGATCATATTTTATTTCACCGGCTCCCTGCAGGGCACGGCGGAGGCATTCCGATTTACCAATCTTGTCTGGCACTTTACCGACTTCACCGTTGCCCATTCCCACCTCACGATGTACGGGATCATTTGTTTCATGCTGTGGGCGTGTATTTACACCATCGTTCCCCGGCTTACCGGCAAAGAACCGCCGCAAATTGCCGTAGGTGCCCATTTTTGGCTGGCCCTCATCGGATTGCTTTTTTATACCGTTCCCCTGATGATCGGCTCCACCTTAAAAGGCTTGATGTGGATGGATGGCAAACCGTTTATGGATAGCGTGGTCATGATGGCTCCCTACTGGCTGTGGCGCGCCATCGGCGGGACCTTGATGTGGCTTTCCCACCTATTGTTTGCTTACAATTTCTATGTGATGATCAACCGGAAAAGGGAAGTCGTCATTCCTGCCTCGCCCATCGCGATCCTGAAATCTAAAGAAGAACTGGAAAAACAAGTGTTAACTTTCTAAAACAAACGAAATGAAATTTTTTAATGACCATTTCAAATTGTTCGGAACGGCATTGGGACTGTTCGTCGGATTGACCATCGTCGTCGCCATTACGCCTGCCCTGAACAACCAGGAGAACAACGCCCCGCTTCCCAATGCCATTCCATTGAGCAAAGATGCCATAGCCGGTAAAAACAGTTTTATCGCCAACGGTTGCGTGGCCTGCCATACCCAGCAGGTGCGCAACGTGGATATGGATAAAATGTGGGGCAGCCGGCCCAATATAGCGGCCGATTACGCTGCCAATACGCGAATAGATCTCTGGCGCAACACGGCGACATTGATGGGCACGGAAAGGACCGGGCCCGATCTGACCAATGTGGGTACCCGTCAGCCCAGTGTTGCCTGGAACCTGCTGCATTTGTATCAGCCTCGCGCCGTCGTTGAAAAATCGATCATGCCGGCCTATCCCTGGTTGTTCAAAGTAAAAGACAAGGTGGAAGAAGGCGAAACGGAAGTGATCGTACCGGAGCCATTCAGAAAAGGCGTTCGGGGAAAAATCGTTGCCAGCGAAGAGGCCCTGCAATTGGTGGCTTACCTGCAAAGTCTGAAACAGACGCCCTTGCCCGACGGCAAGGTAACGCCCGATTTTCTTTATCAAAAAGAACTGAAAACCGCAGGGTCAGCCGGTGACGGCGCCAACCTGGCCGACGGCCGCGCGCTCTACAGCACCCACTGCCAAAGCTGCCACCAGGCGAACGGCGAAGGCTTGAAAGGAGCATTCCCGCCGCTGAAAGGCAGCCCTGTGGTGCTGGGCGACGATCTTGAATTGTTCGTCACCATCATCATGAAGGGTTACGATGCCCGGCCGGAGTATGCCGTCATGAATGCCGTGGGAACAGACAACAAGCTGACACCCGAAGAAGTGGCGGCCATCATCAACCACGAAAAAACGAGCTGGGGCAACAACGCCAAAACCGTGAGCCCGGAAGAAGTGAAAAAGATCATTGATTTTATCAAAATCACAACCGAACAATAAGAGGATGAAAAAACGGTATTTCATTGCAATACTTTTTTCGCTGGCATTCCAGTATGCCATGGCGTGCGACGCCTGCGAAAAACAACAACCCGAAATAACGCAGGGCCTCACGCACGGCGCAGGCCCCGAAAGCAACTGGGATTGGGTAATTGTCGCGGTCATCGCCGCCATTACCCTGCTGACTTTGGCTTTTTCCCTGAAATATTTGATCAAACCGGGTGAAAAAGACAATGATCACATCAAACGAACCATTTTAAACCACTAACCTTTGTCACGATGAGCGAAGAAAAAAGCAAAGTCACCCTCTTTGTGGATGAAGATATGCAACCCATAGCGGAGTTGAAAGCGCCCGTTCAATTCGAACTGGACACCCGCAAATTGACCGATGGAGAACATACGCTCAAAATTGTGAGCAAATCGCCGACCGGCAGAGAAGGCATCAAAAAAATAAAATTCATTGTGCGCAACGGCCCGGCAATAGATATAGAAGGCATGCGGGACAATGAAGTGCTCGACGGCGTGATCCCGCTGATGATCAATGCTTACGATAAAGGCGATCAGAAAAAATTCATGATCGTGGGCAGCGAAACCCCGCAAAGCGTGCCGAGCTGGTTGTGGATCCTGCTCGTGGCATTTTTCGGCTGGGCCGCGTTTTACACCATTTCCAATTTCAGCCTTTAACCCATGCACGAATGACAATGAAACACGACATCGCGAACCTCGACGACATCCGGCTTCTGGTGGATTCGTTTTATACCGCCGTGCGCGAAGACGCGCTGCTGAAAGACATTTTTAACGGCGTGATCCGCGACCGCTGGCCCGAACACTTAGACAAAATGTACCGCTTCTGGCAAACGGTATTGCTGGAAGAACACACCTACTACGGAAGTCCGTTCGTGCCGCACGCCAAACTCCCCGTCGCTGCAGCGCATTTCGACCGCTGGCTTCAACTGTTCCGCGAAACGGTGGACCGGCTTTTTGCCGGGGAAAAAGCCGAACGCGCCAAATGGCAGGGCGAACGTATGGCCGAAATGTTCCTCTCCAAAATAGAGTATTACCGGAATAACTCCGCCACGCCTTTGGTTTGATAAAAACGAACGTATGAATACACCGATCAAAAGAAACGAGTTCCTCCAACCCCTCAGCCGCGAACACCACCACGGCCTGCTGCTCTGCTGGAAGATCCGGACGGGCCTCAAAAAAGGCATCGCCCCCGCCCGGATCAAAGCCTATGCGGACTGGTTCTATCGCGCCTGCCTGCTGCCCCATTTCGACATGGAGGAAAAACACGTGTTTGCACTCCCCGGTCTCGACCCGGAACTGACCCAACGGGCCATCGCCGAACACCGGAGGCTGAAACAACTGTTCGAATCCGAAACGGATGTCGCCCAAAACCTCGAACGGATCGAACGGGAACTGGACCAACACATCCGCTTCGAGGAACGGGTGCTGTTCAACGCCGTCCAGGAAAAAGCCACGCCGGCGCAATTGCAATCCATCGCCCGATTCCATACGGCGGTAACATTTACGGAAAATACGGACGACCCGTTCTGGGAATGATCCTGCGGGGTGGGGCAGGGGGGCGTACGCTTTGGAAAGTGAAATCAACTGCTTACCGGATCAACCAGCCATACATTCACTCACGAAGCCATCGCCATTTCCTCCAGTTGCTCGAACACCTGCGGCGGCATGCTGGCCTTTTGGATCGCGAGCATTCGTTGCCTGTCTGCGGGCGGCAAGGCGGGCAGGATGTAACGCATCCAGGCGAGCCGCAGGTCGGGGTTGAGTTTTTGCAGGATCTTGCCCTGCACCTGGCGCAGATCGTCGTCGGAGTAATGTTGCCAGATCATGACCTGCGAGCCGCGCTCTTCCTCGATCATGTGGTGAAGATGGGCGGCGTGCACCAGGCTGAGGTCCTGGTAGAACTGCCTGCCCAGCGCCTGGGCGGCCTCCGGCGCCAGACCCGGCGCCTGCAGGCGCTCGAGCAGAGCGACGAGGGCTTCCTGCTGCCGGTGTATCTGTTCGTGTTCTTCGCGGTCGTGGAAGGCTCCGGCGTGCGCTTTGCCGTCGAGCAGGGGCAGGATCAGGGTGTCTTCGGTGTGGGCGTGTTCGTTCAGCAGCGCTATCAACTCGAGCGTGCGCTCTTTGAGCAGGGCGACAGCGGCGGGGTTGGTGTAGTCGGTGGCGCCGGCTTGCAGCGACAGTTGGGATAAAGCGTTCCTGATGCCCCGGTGGGCCGTTTCGATGACAGAAAAACGATTGGGTTGTTGCATGTTTCGCGTATAGGTTTGTTCCAAAATGACGCAGGAACAGACCGTCCCCAACCGCGCGTGGTTGCGGAAATGCCGGACATCATAGACGAACGCTTTGATTTGGCCGATGACCGGGTGGCGGAGCGCCGTTTTGCGGTGCTTTGCGCAGATTGAAAAAGTGCCGGGTGGCGCAAGCGAGGGTTGACTGAAGAGGTGGAGGGATAATATATTGAGTCATTAATCCATCCCCAACATGCTCTTACCCTCACGGGAGCGCAGGATATAGGGTTTGCAACTTTAAAAGCAATGTTTATTTTTGTGTTTTTTTATCTGCTCAAAACTTACCGGATGAAGAACCTTAGGTTTGGACATTATAAGAACATCAGACTATCTTCATTTCTAAGTCAGGCATCCGGACATTGGATTTTTGACATTGGACTATACGATCGGTTGTCAAGGCCAAATGTCCAACATCCAATGTTAATTTAATTTGTCCACATATCTAAACTTTAAAAAAATGAGAACAAAATTTACCTGGATACATGCCTTTTGCTGCGTTGTAATTCTGTTCCTTTTTCTGAATAACCGATTTCTAGATTTTGAGAATGATTTGGGCTATACGCAAGCACCTGGGGATGGTTTATGCTCCGATTGCCACACCCCTACTACCAGTGCGAGCTTATCCATTTCCAGTTTGCCGCAATATATCCAACCGAACAAGGAATACACCATTACGGTCAGTATCACCCGACCTAATAACAGTTCCCTGTTACGTGCCGGTTTTCAATCTGTTATATTAAACGCTGCGGGTGGAGTAGCCGGAGAAATGATATCTGCAAGCCCACGTTCGGAAGTAGATCAACATATAAACAACAACAATGGAGTGATCAATTATTTTGAGTCAGAAGAGCAAACGGTTGACGAGTTCGCCGATACCAATACCATTTCCTGGAAACTAAAATGGATGTCGCCCGGCGAGGTTGGGACTACCGTAAAGGTTTATGCCGGTGGCGTAGTGGCCGACGATTTCAACAGCAATTTTGGTGCTTTAAGCGTAGGCCATAAAAACTTTACAGCAGTCGTGGAGGCGCCACCTACTGTTACCCTGAATGTCTCTGATGTTACCTGCTATGGTCAGTCAAATGGCATGGTCACCGCAATGGCATCGGGGCCCAATTCCCCTTTTTCTTATTCCTGGAGCAATGGGGCGCATACTAATAAAATAACCAATCTGGCGCCAGGTGTTTATTCGGTAACGGTGACGAATGCGCATGGCCTGACCACTACAGCCGAAGCCGTTGTCAATCAACCTCCCGAACTGTTCGCATCTGCTACTGTTATTGACCCGATTTTGTGCTTCGGTGGTAAGGGAACAGTTTTTCTTGAAGAGTCAGGCGGAGAATTTCCGTATTTATATTCATTTAATAACGGCCCATTCCAATCTGACAATGTTTTCGGAAATATTTCGGGTGGCACATATTTGTTTGCCATCAAGGATGCCAATAATTGCGTTGAAACAGGTTCGGTTTTTCTAAGCCAACCAACCGCGTTAAATTCCTCCATTTCTCATATGAATGTCTCTTGTTATGGAGGCTCCAATGGCTCTTTAAACCTGACTCCATCAGGAGGGACACCCGAATATTCCTATCATTGGTCGAATGGCGCAGTTACACAAGATTTGAATAACCTTGTCGCTGGAACCTATGTGGTAACAATTTCAGACATGAACGGCTGTTTAAAAGTTGTTTCACAATCAATTGCAGAGCCACCGCCACTGACTACCAGTGCCGTTATTACCCACGTCACTTGTAATGGCGACATGGACGGATCTATTAATTTGAATACGAGTGGCGGTACCGGGGCGCTTACTTATGACTGGAGCCCTGACGGTCCGGATAATCCTGACAATGATCTCCAGGATCTGGACAGTTTATCGGCGGGCGTTTTTTCCGTTACGGTGACAGATATGAATGGTTGCATCAGGAGTGATACTTTTACTGTTGAACAAACAGCGTTCGTCTTGAACGCTGCTGTGACTAATATCAGTTGTTATGGAGCTCTAACCGGCGCGATTGATCTTTCGCCCGGTGGTGGTACGGGCCCGCTGACTTATGACTGGAATACCGATGGCCCCGACAGTCTCGATAACGATCCGCAAGACCTCGACAGTCTCGTTGCCGGTACCTATATTGTGGAAGTGACCAACTCGGTAGGATGTGTGCAGGCCGATACTTTTATCGTAACGCAAGCTCCGGCGTTGGTGCTTGAAGCTACCGTTTCAAACGTGCTGTGCGATGGCGCTGCTACCGGCGCGATAGATATCGCGGCAACCGGTGGTACCGGGCCGCTGACCTTTGACTGGAATACCGATGGCCCTGACAGTCTCGATAACGATATGCGAGACCTCGACAGTCTCGTTGCCGGTACTTACATTGTTGAAGTGACCGACTCGGTAGGATGTGTGCAGGCCGATACTTTTATCGTAACGCAGGCTCCGGCGTTGGTGCTTGAAGCTACCGTTTTAAACGTGCTGTGCAATGGCGCTGCTACCGGCGCGATTGATCTTTCGCCCAGTGGTGGCACCGGCCCGCTGACTTATGACTGGAATACCGATGGCCCTGACAGTCTTGATAACGATATGCAGGACCTCAACAGCCTCGTTGCCGGAACTTATATTGTCGAAGTAACCGATTCAGTGGGGTGTTTTCGATCTGATACTTTTTTTCTGACCCAAGCCCCGGTATTGGTACTTGGGGCTACCGTTTCAAATGTGCTGTGCAATGGTACTGCTACCGGCGCCATTGACCTTTTTGCCGCAGGCGGCAGCGGAGCGCTTACTTACGATTGGAGCAACGATGGTCCCGACGAACCCGATGACGATCCTCAGGATATAGGTGGGCTAACTGCCGGCGCCTATACTGTCACGGTTACGGATGCCAACGGCTGCTCGAACACAGCGAGCTTTAGTGTAACCCAACCCGCTGTGATCACGCTCGGAATGACGCCTCAAAACGCATCATGTTTCGGTTTTGCGGATGCCACAGTGCTGCTATCGGCAGCCGGCGGCACGGGGGCGTTTACTTACGATTGGAGCAACGATGGTCCCGACGAACCCGATGACGATCCTCAGGATATGGGCGGGCTTGCTGCCGGCGCCTATACTGTCACGGTGACGGATGCCAACGGCTGCTCCAACACTGCCAGCGCTACTGTAACTCAACCCGATGTGATCACGCTCGGAATGACGCCTCAAAACGCATCATGTTTCGGTTTTGCGGATGGAACAGTGCTGCTATCGGCAGCCGGCGGCACGGGGGCGTTTACTTACGATTGGAGCAATGATGGCCCCGACGAACCCGACGACGATCTCCAGAATATCACCGGACTTGCTGCCGGCGCCTATACCGTCACGGTTACAGATGCCAACGGGTGCTCCAACACAGCCAGTGCTACTGTTACCCAACCCGCTGTGATCACGCTCGGAATAACGCCTCAAAACGCATCATGTTACGGTTTTGCGGATGGAACAGTGCTGCTATCGGCAGCCGGCGGCACGGGGGCGTTTACTTACGATTGGAGCAACGATGGTCCCGACGAACCCGACGACGATCCCCAGAATATCGCGGGACTTACTGCCGGTGCCTATACTGTCACGGTTACAGATGCCAACGGGTGCTCCATTACCGGCAGTACGATAGTATCACAACCCAATGACCTTGTGCTTACGTCAACTGTTAAAAATGTTGCTTGTTTTGGAGAATTGACCGGCAGCATTATGATTGATGTGGCCGGAGGAACACCTGCCTACACCTTTATATGGTCAAACGGTACATCCGGAAATAATTTGCTGAACGTTGGAGCAGGTAATTATGCCATTTCAGTTGTTGATGCGAATGGCTGCGTGATTACCCATGACTATAATATCAGCCAACCGGCCTCTCCAGTGACTGTTGGCATTGATAGTATAACAATGACTACTCCGGGCAATAATAGTGGAAATGTCTGGATAACAGTGGGCGGGGGTATTCAACCTTATTCATATATCTGGACCAACCTTGCAACACAAGAACTCATATACACCGAAGACCTTCTGGGAGTATACGCCGGTGTATATAGTTTAATGGTAATGGACTCAAACCAATGCCTGGTATTATTGGACAGCATTGTCATCCAGGTTATTACTGATGTTATAACGGATTTGTCTGATTATACAGGTTTTCAGTTGTTCCCCAATCCCAATCCGGGAATATTTAATGTAGTGCTGAAGCAGGAAAACCTTTCTGCAAATTACCGCTTTGCTGTACATACCATCACCGGTCTGGAGGTCACCGCGATTACGTTTGGGGCTCAAATCCTGAATACCGGTGGTATAATTGACTTGAAAGCCCTTCCTTCAGGACAATATTATCTTCATCTCTGGGAGGATGGAAAAATATTAGGGTATAAAACTTTTATTGTTCAGCGATGAATAAGATCAGCATGAGGGAAAGTGAAATATATCGAAAGTGTTTGTTAGCATTTATTGCATTCTGCCTTCTCTTTGGGTGGACGGATCACGTATTTTCGCAGAAATTGACGGCAATTGCTTTATCAGACACTGCATGGGCAAATAAACTGATCCAACGTTCAGTTGCTAAATCCGGGTTCTGCAATCTCCTTCGCATTAGTTCCTGTGATAGTATTATATCCGATATATCACAGGCCCTGCAATACGTTGAATCCGGAGATAAAAGTATTGATTCGCTTCAATGGATAAATCTGTATTATATCCTCGGAGATGTATATCACCGCAAGCGACAATTTGCGGAAGCTGTGGAATACCTGAAAAAAGGAATTGCTTTTGCAGATATTACAATAGGCCGAAATTGCAAGGAAGTAGCCGATTGTTATAGTTTACTTGGTCTTATAGAGGAATTTCGTCAATCTTATCACTCTGCTATTCAGTATCACCAAACGGCTTTAAGTATTTGGCATACTGTCAAACCAGGTGAGCCGCTTGATATAGCCAAATGCCACCAGCGATTGGGTGCGTGTTATGGAAATATAAAAGACCGTCAGCGGGAAAAGGAGCATTTGACTTTTGCCTTATCGATTTGTCAACAGGAGGCTTACTCCCATACCGCTAAATGTGCGGGGATACTCATAGACATGGCTGGAAGTGCAGCCAACTCCGGCCAATTAGATGAAGCCACAGCTCTCTTCAGGCAGATAGTAGATGACTCAGCAGTTTCGGATCGGCAAAAATCAATAGCATGGCAACGGTTGGCCAATATTTTATACCGCCGCGGTGATTATAGCGGTGCAGCCAGGGCTTTTGAACGTCATATTGATTTACAAGAAGCAATAGTTGGCGCCTATGACCCTTGGTTGACCATACCATATACCGATTTGGGGAATGTTTACGAACTGCTGCAAGACACTTCAGGGGCACTTCGGTGTTATCGGCATAGTATTGAAATCACACGTCGCAATTACCCATATTTACATTATAGTATTGGTGGAAATCAATACCGGATTGCCTCCCTTTATGCCCGGCTTGGACGGTTTGAAGAAGCGCTTTCAATGGTTCAACAGTCACTGATGACACTTTGCCCTGGTTTTGACGGTGAAGATGTTTTTCATAATCCTTCTATTGAGAAGAGCACGAATTATGACTATCTCAGACGTGCACTTTCATTAAAGGCTCAATTACTGTTTGTATTGGCCAAAAGTAATATATCTTTAAAAAATAATTATCTTCAACATGCGCGGAAGACATATGATTTGTGCATCGGGTTGATTGAACAAAAAAGAAACGATCTGCCTACGACTGTTGCACAAGCCAATACCATTTCCGATGTGTTTACTGTCTATGAGCAGGCTATCCTGGCAGAATTAGAAAACATCAAGGAAAATAAAGAACCAAACATGGGAGTTGCGTTCATGATCAATGAGAAATCAAAATCCTTTCTGTTGTATGCAGCAGTTCAGGAGAAGGTCGCCATGCAGTTCGCACGTATCCCAGACTCCCTGCGACAAAAAGAGCTTTACCTCAAAAGTCGGATAAGCGCTTTAGATATACAACGCAATCAGGAAGAAAGCAAGCAGGAACGCAAGAATGATTCGTTATTAATGACAATTACTTCCAGATTGCTTGAGATGCGATGGCAATATGAATCATTAATCCAGTCTTTTGAGGTACAATGCCCCGATTACTACCGCCTCAAATACGACCTCCGCGTAGAATCCGTCGAAAACGTTCAACAAAACCTTCTTCAGCCCGACCAGGCCCTGCTCGAATACTTCGTCGGCGACAGTAGCATCTTTATTTTTCTGGTCAAAAAAGATGACTACCGCGTTTTCGAGGTCAAAAAAGACTTCCCGCTGGAGGATTGGGTCAAACAACTGCGTCACGGCATTTATGGCTACCACACCGCCTCGAACCGCACCGATGTGCTGCGCGACTCCTGCACCGGCACGTACATCGGGTCGGCTACGGCTCTTTATCAAAAACTGCTCGCTCCGGTGGATTCGCTGTTGCCCCGCCGCGTGGTGATCGTGCCCGATGGTGCGCTGGGATACCTTCCCTTCGAGGCATTGCTTACAGGATTGCCGGTGCGGAAAGACCGGTTCCACGAATACCCCTATTTCGGCCGGCAAAAAGACCACGAACACAGCATCAGTTACTGCTATTCCGCCACGTTGCTGCGTGAAATGACGGAAAAACAACACCGCCGCAAACCGGAAAAAATGCTCGCCGCTTTCGCTCCGTATTACGACGGCGACACCAGCGTGCTGGTGGGTCTGGACGACCTGCTCGCCACCCGGTCTGTCGCCCCCGGCGACCTGGAGCCGCTGAGGCATTCCGGCGCCGAAGTCGCAGCCGCGCAAAAACTGCTGGGCGGCGACGTATTCACCGACACGATGGCGACGGAGGAATGCTTCAACCTCGTAGCGGGTGATTACCGCATCCTGCACCTCAGCACACACGGCAAGGCCGACGACCGGGCGGGCGATTACTCTTACTTAGTATTCAGTCCGCGCAAGGATTCGCTCGAAAACGAATTGCTGTTCTGCCGCGACATATACAACCTGTCACTCAACGCCGACCTGGTGGTGCTCTCGGCCTGCGAGACGGGCATCGGGGAGTTGAAGCGGGGCGAGGGTATCATCAGCTTGGCGCGGGCCTTCGCGTACGCGGGAGCGAAAAGCATTGTGACCACGCTGTGGTCGGTAGACGACGCGAAGACGAAGGATTTTATGGTGTTTTTCTACCGGAACCTGAAGCGGGGAATGCCGAAGGATGAGGCGCTGTCGAAGGCGCGGGGCGATTATTTCCGGAAGCATGGCGGGCTGGATGCACATCCGTATTTTTGGGCGGGGTTTGTGGGGATTGGGGATATGAGCCGGCTGCGGTAAGCTCAGTGCTTGATTTCTTCCTGGAGTTTTTTCGCTGCTTCATTTTTTGGATGCCCCGGATCAGCCAGAATGCTTTTCAGTTGGGTTTGGACATTCGCATCGGCCAGGCCGTAAATTGCGAGATCGCTCAGCAACATGTACCACGTCGCATTGTCGAGGCTGAAACCTTTCATTTCGGCAACAGACCTGAAATCCCGGGCCGCGGCTTCGTAATGCCCTGCATTGAAATGCGCATGTCCGCGCAGATAAAGGGAGCTTTCCCGTACTTTCGCATCGGGTTGGGCAAGCAGTTGTATCACCTTATCATATTGTTTGTCGGCGAAAGCGCGTTCGGCCCGTTGTAGCGGAGTCAGCGAGTCCGGAGGAGCGTTCGCGCCGGTTTTTCTAATGTTGGCGAAATCCGGGGCATATCCGTAATGCGTTTTGGCCATAGCGATATACTGCCGGTTCGGTTGAGGTTTGGATTGTGGGTTTTGTGCCTGCGGGCGCGTCGGCGGGGCAGGGGCCTCTCCCTGCCGGGGGGGGATGAGGATTTCCCGCGTCTGTTCCTGTTTTTCAGAGGTCTCCGGTTTATTGACGATTGGAGACGGCTGCTGAAGCCGGTAATATTGCCACAAACCGAGGACCGCAATGGTGATCAAAAGGGTGGCGGCCAGCAACCAGCGGCGGCGGCTCCAGCCCACCGGTGAAGTGTCGGGAGCCACCGGCGTTTCCAGTTCCGGTTCCTCTTTTTCGTCGTCGTCTTCAGCATCCCAGGCTGCCGTAATGTCCCGGTGAAATTGCACCAGGTCGCGGTCTTCCAGGGTGTTCAATACCACGCGCATCAGCGAGACGTCTTCGGCAAATTGCGCGTCATTTTCGGCCATGCGCTCTACCTCCTGCCGCTCCGCGTCGGGTAATTCCCCTTTCAGGTAACGTTCGATCAACAATGTTTTTTGTTCTTCCGTCATGGCCGTTATACGTCTGCCGGTTTAAAATACGGATGTTGTTTCAACTCTTCCCGCAACGCACTCAGACACCTGGACTTGGCCACGTCGAAACTGCCGGGGTTTTTATACCCCAAAATGCCCAACAACTCATCTTTCGTTTTACCCTCGAATAACAGTGGATGTAGCAGTTTTCTGCATGCGTTGCTCGCTTTGTGAAAAAGGTTGAGAATCAGGTTTGGTAATTCATGGAGGTCTGCTTCGGTGTCATCCTCCGTCTCCAAATGAGTAATATACTCTTCCGGGCTTATCATTCCGCGCTTCTTTTTTAGGCGAAGCCACTCATTTTTGCACGATTTCAGGAAATAGTCTTTAAAATCACGGATCACGCGCCGGCACTTTTTCAGGGCGGCGGCAAGAATATCGCCGGCGGCAGTGACGTCGCCGTTGCCGGCTTTCACGAAAGGTAACAAGACAGATCCGCCGGTGCGATTGAACCAATCGGTTGCCGCTTCATCTTCTTTCCGCAGTGCAGTCAGGAGTCCGGAAAAAGGGGCAAAGGCTGCTTCGAGGTCGGCTTCTAACTGGTCGGTTTGCTCGCTCACGTAGTCAGGGTCCCGGCGGTGTTTGTTCAGCCAGACCTTAAATGCTTTGCTTATGTATTGGGCAGGGGTACGCTTAGCCCGCTCAAACAGGGACAGAGAAACTATTTGAAAAACTTCTCTTGCATCGTCGGAATTGCCGCCGGTTCTGGTGACGAAGTCCAGGATAATCGGGCGCAACTGCCTGATTAACAAAGGGTCTCCCTTCAGAAATTGTTCCAGTAAAACATCCTCCATAAATGGCTGCGGGGGCCCGGACCGGGTGCTTGTATCAATTTTTTTTCGCCCGCATGATAAGGATCGCTGCTTCCCGTACTCTTTGGAATGTCGAAAGCGAGAAAGCGGGTTTTTCCGCCGGGCGCTTTGGCAAACTTAGTTCAATTAAATCATTACTGCCATGCGTACAGTCATTATTTATTTTCTGATCGCTTTTTTCCTCTGCTCTTCATCAGGCGTAGCGGATACCATCCATCCCGGAAACCCCCAAATTGAAATCCGGCGTAAAGCCACGGGCGATAGGTGCACGATGGGATATTTGGCCGTCAATGGGGAAATAATTTGTTATACGCTCGAGCTTCCCTGGCTGAACAATAAGAACGAAATCAGTTCGATCCCGAACGGCCACTACAACGGATATATCAGGGCGGATGGAACCAAAGGCTGGCGGATAGAGCTGTATAACGTGCCCGACAGGAAATCTGTCCAGATTCACATTGGCAATTACACCGACCAAACGACGGGTTGCACCCTGGTAGGAAAACGCGCCAACCTCGACCAGTGCTCAGTTTTTGAAAGTCAAAAAGCAATGAATTCCATCCGGGAGAAGATTGAACCGCTGCTGAACAACAGGATAGAGGTGGTGTATTCCGGATTTTGAGCAGCCCCATATCATTTACCCTCAGCATCGTCCGTCACCCTCGCAAGACAAAAAATGCCCTGCTGCCAGAGGCGGCAAGCCACCGGAGTGTCATCTCGTCCGGGCAGCAGGATCGCACCATTATTCTTCATTTTTCACTAAAATTTCAAAAAAATGGATCACACAACAATGACCGCCGATGTAGACGGCCTCGTCGCTCAGATGATTTCAGAGTTTGAAGAAAAAATTTCAGCACTGGAACAACGCATGGAAGAAGCCGCCCAAAAAGCGGATGAAATTGATGGAATGCACGAAAAAGCGACCGAAAACATCGAGGCGATCGGGACAATTCTCCAAAAGGCGGAATCTACCGACGACGAACTTGCCGAAGCCGTCGAACGGGTCCAGGCAAACGAAGCCGTCATAGCGGAGAAAAAAGAACACCTGGAAGAAATTGCCGAAGAATCCAATACCCTGATCGAACAGATCCGGCAGAGCGATGCGGAATCCTCCCAGAAAGCAAGCGAGATTGCGGAAAAACACGGCCTTGTCCTGCAGTTGGAAACGGACACCGTCTCCAGAAACGGCAACGTTGTCCAGCTCGAAACCGACACTGTGAATCGCAATGGCAATGTCATGCAGTTGGAAAACGATACCATGACCCGCAACAGCAACGTCGTGCAACTCGAGTCCGATACCACCGTGCGCAACAACAATGTCGTGCAACTCGAAGCCGATACCACTGCGCGCAACAACAATGTCGTACAACTCGAAGCTGATACCACTGCGCGCAACAACAATGTCGTACAACTCGAAGCCGATACCACTGCGCGCAACAACAATGTCGTGCAACTCGAAGCCGATACCACTGACAGGAACATCAATGTTCAACACCTGGAGTCTGATACCGTCGAGCGGAATGCCAATGTCATTCAATTAGAAATGGATACGGCGGACCGGAATACGAACGTCCAGCACCTGGAGTCGGAGACGCAGGAATTGCGCAATGAAAGCCAGACAAATACGGAAGCCACTGCCAGTGCGCGGCAGGAGAGCGAGAGCCTGCTCGATCAGATCGGTTCATTTTTCAAAGAAGCCGGCGGAGTACTGGATGACATCATTGGCCTGCATACGAAAGCACTCGGGGCCATGGATGAAATTCTGTCCATTTTGTCAAAGGTTGGCGGATTCCTGTAAATGATCTCACCCGTGTACGAGGGTGCTTTATAAGTCGCTAATAATCAAACATCTCGATTATTGAAACGATCTTAAGCACAACCATGCTAAGCGCTTTGATCACTGATTTATGAGGCGCCCTCGTTGCACTCAACTGTTGTCGTTATGTACATCCATAAAATAAAAGCGCTTGCGCTCTGGTATTCTATCGCCATCATTATTCCCCTTCTATTCCGACCCACACTCATAGTACACTGGCAAGTACTGGCACTGTTTTTTGTCTGGGGATTCCTGACGATAACCGAGCCTGCGCTGCCGAAAAATAATCCGGTGGATGACCCGACCAAACGCTCCCTCGTTTTGCTCGCCTGGATTTCTACCGCCATACCATTATGTCTCTGGGCTTATTGGGGGAAGCACGCTGTGCCCGACAGGTATACGATTGCGGGAGCGTGCCTGATGGCTGCAGGAATATCGTATCGCTTTTGGGCGCTGAAAGTCCTGGGCAGATTTTTTAGCCGGAACATCGAAATCCAGCCGGGGCATCGCCTGATATCAAAAGGCCCCTATCGGCTCGTAAGGCATCCAGCCTATACCGGGTCGTTGCTGATATTCTTCGGACAGTCACTCTTTCTCGGCCAGCCTCTGGTTGCGTTCGTATCGGTTGCTTCTTTTTTCCTCGCATACACACACAGGATTGAAGTTGAGGAAATCCAGCTATACCGGCAATTCCCCCGGGAATACGATGACTACAGGCGACGCACAAAAAAAATGATACCGTTCATCTATTAACACTCGAATCGCCATGATCAGGAAAAAAATCGCTGAAATACTGAATGTCATTCGGGAGAATCCGGTATTGAACCCGGAAGTGTCCAGTACGGAATATATCGCATTGGAATCGTGGCTGCACGAAGCGGAGGATGCGGAAAGCGCCGAATACCTGGAGACAATTAACCGCATCAGCGCGCAATGGAAACGATTGATGGCACGGATGGAAAAGGCAGTGGTGGCAGAGCGGCAGCGTTGGGAAGAAGAGAAAAAAAAATGGGGCGGATACTCAAATCCATACATCAGAGAGGTTTCAGAATTGATGGAGAAACAAAACAAAGTCATTCAGAACCAGACCTTTTCCAAGGCCTTCCCGATTTGCCACCATTTTATCAAGGGGCTTGGCCAGGAATCGCTCCACGCGTCTTTTGAGCGGAAGAAATTCAAATACAGCATGTCGAATCAGCACTTCGAAAAAATCCAGGAGATGTTCAATACAGAATACATGCTGAATATGGACGCAGTGCGGGAAAATATCAAAGGCGGAATATTGAAAAGACGGGAAAATGTATTCGCCGGCTGGCAATGTATACAATCAGACGATCTGCAATTCATTCAATTCAAATCCGATGAACGGACGAACTATCAGTTTCAACCGGAAGAAGACCGGTACAGCGAGTATTCGCGTCCGGCAGATCCCATGCAGAAACTCATTGTTTCCAATTTCGTAAAAACGCTCAGGGCTCCCACTATTGTACTCATGACCGGCGCTTTCATTTATTCCATCCTTTTCGGTGGTAACCTCAGAGAATTATTGAATACGGCTTTTAAAGATTATCCTGTTACCCTATGGTTTTTTATACTGATCCTCCTGTTATATTTTTATCAAACAACACACAACGATATCAGGCGATATTTCGATGCGCGCAAAGAAGATCGCCAAAGAATATGGTCTCAGTTTAAAGGCAACTTTAAAAGTGACATTGGAGTATTATTCAACAATCAAAAAAATGAATTGAAGGAATTCATCTCCAGGATTACGGAATCAGAAAAAGAATGGCTCACCGCCATTTGGGAGCGGTATATGAGTCCGGAGTTGGAAGCCAGGCTAATGCCACCGGCCAATGCCGCGAAATATCTGACAGGAGCCGATATGGAAATGACACGTTTGTTCAATGAAGCCCAGCGGGCTTCCGCGCTTTCTCATAGAAATGCTCACCGCTTAAATTCATAGACGCTATGTATCAAAAAATCCACAATTTTCGAGTTGGAGAACAATCTTTTGCAGCAGATATTCCGATCTGTCTGCAATATTCCCCGCCGGGCAATATCGAGTATACGGTCTGGCAAGGCGCCCCCTTTCAGGCTTGCGACCTCGCTATCATTCAGCAGGTCAAAGACCAGTACAACAATCCCTCTCTCGTATTATATCCCAATGACATTGATGAGGGATTTTTGATCGTAAACGGCCAGCCTGCCTATCCAGGGAATACTATCGCCCTGGGGCGATACAATCTTTTGTCTGTAGGTATTGTGCCGGGATTCACTACCGAAACGGAAGTATTTATTGAATACAGAATGAAGACTTCGGTGAAAATAACTATTTCTATTTTGCTATTATCCATCATCTCTGTTATGATGATCGCATCGAAGCACTTGATAGAGTACAACGATTATATCGAAATGGGGAAGTTTTATGCCGGAAAAGGCACGGTCGGGGAAGCATTTGCAGCATTGGACTCTGCGCAGATAGTAGAGCAGCGATTGGGTATACTGACCGTAATACTCAATAGCGACGACAAGGCGCTTACCAGATTAAATATGAATTACAAAGAACAAATGTATCGCGCTGCTGAACAGGGGATATGCCCGACTGATCTGAATCCGGAATTTTTTCAATACGTACAACTTACCCGTGAAGATTCCCTGCTGTTCAATTTTATATGCGAAAAAGAAAATACCCTGAATAAAATGACCGATCTGCTACTGAATAAAAACGGGAGAGAACAATCGTATCAGCGCTGGAAAGAATTGGATATGGGTATGCAAATAAAAGACATTCCCAAAACCTTTTCCACTGCGCCGAAAACGAAGGGGTTCAATATGGAAGACGAATTAGACGATTATAAAACCAGGTCGGCAACACTGGTGAAACTCATCCTTAAACGAGATGATTACAACAAAGCAAGAAAAGCATCCTCCAGGATCGGGATCGTACAACAAATGATCACCAATGCATTCAGACCGGACGCCATCACACCTGATATTTATTCCAATAAGGAGGCATTCTGCCGCTTATTTGAAGATATGCTGGACGAAGCCTTCGCATTGGATAGTAACCCTGACAATAGATTACGCGAGCAATACGAAAATGCAAAAGCGTCTATTCACCATTAAATTTCTCCACTCTTATGAAACGTTCATTCAGGACACTGGTCGTATACCCTCTGCTGGGGTTATTATTATTGCTGATAGCGCTTATCGTGGCGATGATTTTTGATCCGGGTTTATTTTCTCAACCTAAGCCGCCCGCAAAAAAAACGCTCGTTGAAGCAGTGAAAGAAAAGGAAATACTCCGTTGCCGGAATTTTCAGGACGACACGGCCATTCTCCAGGAAGCCCAAAATATGGTCAACAGCGCCGGCGAATGTCTCGGAATAATCGCCGATGCGTCTATGCCAGATGCACTGCGGAAACGCCAATTCGAGGAGATGCTGAATATGTTTGACGATCCGGAGGCTAATACGGTGGAAATAATCCAAAGCGTAAACAACCGGGTTCGCAAAAAGATCGCTGTACGGGAGTATCTCGAGTCATATCTGCGCCAGAAAGATTGGCAGTATCGCATTCAATGGAACATAAGATCGGACGTCAAACCGAAGATAGAATACACCGACGCGGGTTTTCAGTGCCAGGTTGAAATCATTCAGCATTTCGAAAGACGCCCGAAGAGACATGCGGATGCTTTCCGGCCTTATGAAGATTTCACCTGCAAAATTGTATTCCTCCCGGTCCGTGAATCGGGCAACTGCATAGACCTTGCTAATAAGGACAACAGTTACAGCACCGGGTGCTGCGCGATCAAGATCGGCAACATCGAGGCGAAGGAGATTTATCCAGCCAATTCAACTTTAAAAATTTAAACATCCTCTCATCATGAAAAAGATAACAGCCCTTGCACTTGTCATTTCATTTCTGACCCCCTTTTCGGTTCCCGGACAAAAGCAGTCCGACAGCGACAAAATAATTAACGAAAAAATCAAAGAGGCTTTGTCGCACTATGTTTACACCATGTGGGTGTTAAGCAATGAACCGCGCAGAAAAGCAGAAAAGCGCTCAGGCTCGAAAGAACACCGCGACGATGTGTATTTCAAACTTTTTTTCGATGCCCGGCAATGCCGGGTAGAAGATATGTTCGTACAGTCCAAAGTGTCTCGCCGTGAGGCGGTCACTCCTGAAGACCTTTATTACAAAAAACTGTCGAAAGACGGCCACAGCAGATTCAAAAAGATCACTTTCAATTTTAATGGGGCAAAATTGTACCGCGAGGACCCCATGCCGCTCGATCTGCAGGTATTGAAAAGCGATGTGCGCCTGAAAGATTATTTATCAGAGGAGCTGCTCAGCAATCTGGCACGACAACCTGAAGGCAAATACATATATGTCAAAACCTTCGTCGTTCCGCAAAAATTTCAAGGCGAACATGCGTCGGATGCAGAATCCGACGTAGATAGCAAAGATATAATTGCCATACACTGGGTATATGAGAAGACCCCCATACATAAATTGAATTACAGTCATTTTAAGATCATGTCCTGGCATTCGGTGCAAAATAGTTGCGATCCTTGCCGTCATCTGGGAAAGGCCGACAAAGACTATTACGAAGAAAAAGACAAGCCCACTTTCACTCCGAATGACATAGAACTGATACGCGACAGCATCCTGTACCTCGTAAAGACATGGCAGGCATCCGATTCGGCGACCGGTGGCCATGCCTGGGCACTGACACCCCATATTTTTTCAAAAGGAGCTATTGCGGTCAATCCATTCAGCAGCAACATCGTTCCGCGAAAGGTAGAGCTGCCTCCGAACCGCGATTCCGGTGCGGTCGAAAACCGGCTTTACGGCCGGATAGAGGTGGGAAAAGAGCGCTTTTCCTTACCCAAAAATACATTCGCGATATGGGCGACAGGATCGGTAAACGGATTGATACGGACTGACTCCGGTAGGGTATGTTCTTTCAAAGAGCCCATTCCGCTGCGCTGGCAAGTATCCTTTGAAAAAAACAGAAATAAATTGCAGCATTTTCGGATCGTCCGCGTTGATTTCACAGATAAATACGACCACAGGAAAAATTGGAATTGCCCCAACCCTGCGGAGACAACGACTCCCAACGACACCTTGCAGGCAGCGGCAACAGCCTTCACAGTGGAAATGGAAAAGCAGGTCGTAGAGGAGACGCAGATACTGTTGTCTTTTTTTTCAGATATGGCGGCAAAAAAGGCGGTAGACACCAGCCGCCTTTACGGCATGTTTGAAAAAGGCCGTGCCAGCACCATACAAGTGATTGGTTGCGAAACGCAGATATTAAAAACGTTTCCTATTTCAGCCTATCGGCAACAAATGGACAAAGAACGGTATGCCAAAAAAGTGCTATTGCCTGATTTTCAATCAATCGTGCTGAAAGTGTCACCCGACTGTACCCCTTCGGCCCAAAGCTGTTCCGGCGTTGTGGAGTTTACCCACAGCTTTATGGGATACGACCGAAAATCGGCCATTGATTATGCCGACAGAACTGTGAAGCGTATGGCGGTCAGTATCAGGAAAGAACCGGACGGTTATCGCATAAAGTTTGGGGATATAGAGATCGTTTCTTATGCTCCGCTGGTGCTACCGTAAATCGTGGACAATCTGCAGGGAGATATGCGCTGGGGCGCCGGTATTGTTTATTACAGTTAAAAGCAACCGCGAAGCAGTTGGATGTGAGTTGTTGCATCCATGACTCATGCGAATCAGGGTAAAAATTCGTCGTTGATTTCCAGGTGCTTACGTTTGCGAAACTTTCAAAGTTTCGTAAACGTGCCACCTAAAAAACGCCAACCGCATCTCCGGCAGCGAAAAACAACGGGTCGCCATCGCCCGGGCCTTGATCAACGATCCCATCATCATGGGCGACGAGCCGATAGGCAATCTGGACAAAAAGAACAGCGACATCGTGTTCGACATCTTCAAACAACGCTGCGAAGAATACCGCCTAACCCTGCTCATCGTGACCCACGACCCCGGTTTTGCCGCCAATGCCCACCGGATTATCGAGATGGAGGATGGAAGGATTGTGCGGCATTGAGGAGGTTTTGATTTGGTGGTTTGCGGGAAGTGGGTTTTATTTGTGAGCGATTTTGGCCACTTGTTTCGAGTGGTGAGATTACCAAAGTACACGCACTTTAACTGCGATTTTGTAGTTAAAAGTGTGATAAACCAGGGTTAAGCATAAAAAGAAAAGGTATGAATCTATTTCGAGGTTGGATAGGCGAAAAAAAAGCCGCTTTCTATTTGTGGTTATCACTGAGTAATAAATCCTATCACAGATTTCATAATATCATATTTCCTTCGAAAAATGGAACAACTCAAATAGACCACCTTATTATTTCTGTTTTTGGACTATTCATCGTTGAAACAAAAAATAAAAAGGGTTGGATTTTTGGGTCTGAGAAAGAACCTATCTGGACACAATCAATTTACGGCAAGAACTATTCATTTCAGAACCCACTCAGACAGGCCTTTAGACAAAAAAAGATTCTATCTGAATTTTTGAACATAGATGAATCCAGTATACATACTGTGATTTATTTTGTCGGAGATTGTAAATTCAAAACTTCTCTACCTGATAATGTTATAAACTCGGGTGTAGGTAGATTCATAAAACGGTTTCGCAGTCAGATTCTCTCAACCGAAGATATCAATCGAGTAATCAAAGCAGTCAACAGGCATTTAGATGAATTTTCTCTCTCCAATAGAGATCATATAAAGTCTTTACGAAAACGGCATTCTTCAAATACTATTTGTCCAAGATGTGGCTCGAATCTTATAGAAAGAACAGCAAATAACGGTTATAATGCTGGCATGAAGTTTCTAGGATGCGAAAATTACCCGAAATGTAAATTTACAAAGAACGCATAACATAAGTTACAGCGTTCATAATCGGGAAGGCTGCTTTATTGACCAACCGGGGCGCTTGCCTATTGCTTGGGTGTTTTTGTGTTGGCTCTTTCAAGTCTTCACCGGCTCATTTGCCCCGTTTCCTGCTAAAAATCAGGTATAAAACGCCCAAGCCAATAATGGTTATCCCGGTAATGGCTGCTATTTCCACCAGACCGTCCTCCGTGCTCAAATCGTGGATGCGTTTGGAAAAGATGCCGTACAACGCCCAGAGGATGACCAAAGCGAAGCCAGGGTCGCGACGGCGCAGCAATGCCAGCAATGCCAGGGCGACCGCCGCCGCTATGACGACGATAGTCCAGAACTGAGGGCCGACCGGTTCGCCGCTCCAGCCAAGATAGGAAAGGAGAATACTGGTATTGGCAATGGTCGCCACCGTTATCCAGCCCAGATAGACGCTGAAGGGCAGCCTCACCAACCAGCGCCCTGCGGTGGAAGTGATGGTTTCCCCATCGTTTATGCTCAGGTAAATGGCCACGAGGCTGCCCAGCAATACGAGCATGATGAGCAGGGAAAGCCCGATTTGCAAATAGTGGAAGGCCGGTAGCCAGGCGGCATTGGCAACGCACGACAACACGAAGAGCCAGCCTGTTTTTTCCAGGAAAACAGGCGATTCCTTGTTGAAAAAGCGGGCCTGGTACACGACAAAACCGATGAGCAACAGGTAAATGACACCCCAGATAGCGAACGTAAAACCGGCGGGGGTAAACAAGGTCGGGAACATGTCCGACACCTCGCCCGGCGTTCGCCCGGCAATGGGCAGGGCGGTGGCGAGGTAGTTCATCACGAGCACTCCCGTGAGGGCGATTATGTTGAAAATGGGAAGCAGTTTTTTCATGATCATTTTGATGAATGCATGAGTTTTTAAAGGTGAAAGAATAAACATCTGTGGGGGGCTCACAAACTCAGCAGCTCCTTAAACGCCCCTGCCCGCCGCACCGAAATTTCCAGGCGCACGCCGCTGCGCAACGTGACGCGCAGGCTGCCGTGAAAAAAAGGCTCGATGCCGGTGATGAACGACAGGTTGAAGATCTGCTGGCGGTTGGCGCGGAAAAACAATTCGGGCGGCAGTTTTTCTTCCAGCATGTTCAGGCTCTTGCGGTGGAGGGGTCTGTTGTCGCCAAAATGCACCCGCACATAGTTGTCCTCGCTCTCCAGCAAAAAAATATCCGACAAGCGGACGAAATAACATTTTTCGCCGTCCTTGATAAAGACCATGCTGTCGGGGCGCAATTTGCCGGGACGGTCGGCCGGCGAGTCGGGTGGGGTGGGCCGCATCATTGCGCGGAGCGCCTCCATGGTTTTCTGCAGGCGTTCGGGGCGGACGGGTTTGAGCAGGTAATCGAGGGCGTTGGTCTCGAAGGCGCGCACGGCAAATTCGTCGTAAGCGGTGACGAACACCACGTGGGGGCTTTCGTCCAGTTCGGCGAGCAGCTCGAAGCCGTTTTTGCCGGGCATATTGATGTCAAGGAAGATCAGGTCGGGCCGGTGCTGGCGGATCTTGGCGATGGCCTCGTCGGCATTGGCCGCCTCGTCCACGATGCGCACGTCGGGATGATCGGCCAGCAGGTGGCGCATGACCTGGCGCGACAGGTCTTCGTCGTCAATCAGTAGCGTTCGGATATCCATATTTTACAACGCCGGGAGGCTTACCGTAGCGGTCACCGTCCCGTTTTCCGAATTGTGGATGTTAAAAACGGCATTTCCTCCATACAACATTTCCAGACGCCGCCGGATGTTTGCCAGGCCGATGCCCTCGCGGGAGGGGTTGGGCGCGTAATGCCCGGTATTAGTGACCCGGAGCGTCAACCATTCGTTTTCCGCGCGCGCATGTACTTGCACTTCGCCTCCCTGCACCAATTGCGCGATCCCGTGTTTGATGGCGTTTTCCGCCAGGATCACCAACAGGACGGGCGGTACGGGCCATTTTTCGACAGAGGGGTCAATTTGCACCGCGTATTCCAGTCGCTGGTTGAAGCGGATTTTTTCCAAGGCCAGGTAATCGCGCACCACCGCGACTTCGTCGGACAGGGGCACGAAGGTTTGTTTTTCATAGTTGAGCGAATAGCGCAACAGGTCGGACAAAAGCGTCACCGCATCGCCTGCCCGCCGCGGGTCGCTGTGGGTGAGCGCCTTGATGCTGTTGAGGGCATTGAAGAGAAAATGCGGGTTGAGTTGGGCTTTCAGGTTTTGCAGTTCCACGTTTTTGAGTTGGTTTTCAAAAGCGAGTTGATCGAAACGCGTGCGGTTGACCCGTTCCATCATGCCGTACAGGTGATAGATCAATACCCACACGAACACATACCGCGACCAGTTGAGGATAGACATAAAAACGTAATTAGGCGTGACGGCCGACCAGTCCGGGCCGCCGCTTGCTGCAAAGGTGATCAAAGACAGCCCGATAAACAAGAGGGCGGAGAGCACAAAAACTGCAGCCAATGCCAGCAACGCCATTTTTAAAAAAGGCATTTCCAGTACCCGCCAACGCGCCAGTGCCCGGCGGTAGATATGCGTCATACAAATGCCCAGCGGCGCCGCCGTTCCGATGAACAAGGCATTTTCGATGCTGAACAAACCCAGGCCGAGGTAATTGACCAATTCATATGCCACGAAGGCGCCCCAGCCGAAAACCTGGCAGAGCCAATACGCTTGTGTTTTGGATATGGCGGCAATTCGCATCATGGTAAGGTTATTTCGAGTTGCGATTTATTCCCCTGTTCACGGCGTTTATCGGATCACCACATCGCATTGCGCCAGCTTTTTTCCGTCTATTTGGATCATCAAGACGTAGGCGCCCGGCGCAGCGTTTTTTATTGCCCGGGTTTCCGTTTGGCGGAATGCGCTCGTGGCGGCATACGGCGTTTCGAGTACCACATTTCCCTGCGCATTCACCATTTGAAAACGAATGACCGCGGGGTCTTCCAATTCATACTCGATGGTGACGCTGTCGAGCTCAGGGTGGGGGTGGGCGCGGAGCAGGCGGGGGGGCTCGATGCCGGGCAGCTCTGTTGCGTCCGGCAATTGCCGCAGGTCGTAGCCGTAAACGCCGTTGCCGCAGCCGGCTGGTTGCTGAAGGGGGGTGGAATCGCTCGTGTAGTAAAATAATTGCGGCGCATCACCGGGTTCCTGCGAGTTGTATTGCGCTGAGAGGGGGAGTATTTGCAGCAGTGCAATCAATATTGCGGGCGTCCGTCGAGTCATGTCAGTAGAATTTTGTAAAAATGACAGGACAAATAACGGCGCGTTCGCCGTTTGAAAAAAGTGGAAAGGGAGGAGCGTTGAAAAAGAGGGGGCGGGCGTTAAGGTAGGTACGCCGCTTCGCGGTTGTTCAAAAAGTTTGCACTCAATCCCTCGAATCGTACACCACCCGGAAACCGACGACGGGGCTTGGCTGGTTGGCCCGGCTATAACTGTCGTTTTTTATTGCATCCAATTTTGCAGATGGGCTGCGGTAATAACCACCCTTGGTATATTTTAAACCTTCCTTCGGGCCGTCGGCACACCATTCTTCGACGTTGCCGAACATATCGAACAAGGGAGCTTGTCGAAGGGGAGATCTTTTCCCGACGGGGTGCAGGGCATCCCCGCTGTTTTCCAGATTCCAGCTGATCGCTTGTTTGTCGGTATCGCTGAGCATGCCGGGACCGGAGCCGTATGTCGCAGCCCAGGTCCATTCTTCCGCAGTGGGCAGCCGGCCTTTCACATATGCGCAGTAGGCGTTGGCGTCTTCCCAGGATATATGACACATGGGATATTGAAGACCGGAAGCATTGACCAATTGATCGGGGAATTCCCGGCCCGTTTCCCTGCAGAAGGTATGGTATTGTCCAACCGTGACCTCATACCTGTTCGTGTAAAAAGGTCGTGTGTTTCCTTTCCCGGGTATTTTCGCCACCTCGCCTTTCAGAAAAGCGAGCATCTCCTTCGCTTTATCGGGTGGATCGGCGGCGGGTAATGTTGTTTCCGGTGCAGGATCGGGATTGTTTTTGCTGTTTGCTTTGGTTGAAAGGTCAGGGCCGGCAGGTGGGTGCGTTTTTGAAGTTGCCCGTTTTTGAGGTTCTATGTCCGGCTTTTGTTGGTTGGCATCGTGTCCGGTTATGGAAGGCGGCTCCTTCGCATTATTTTTACCTGAAAAAAAAGAAAAAGAACCGGAATTCAGAACGAAGTACGACCCTGTAACAAGGGAAACCAACAATAAAAGCCACAAAATGCCCGGTTTGTTTCGTTGGTCGCCGGGCGATTGCACGACCACTTGCGTTGGGTGATGGTGCACATCCCCGATGTGCACGTTGCCTTGTGCGTTGACTTCCGAACCGGCAACGACGTTTTTATTCTGGATGTCTTTAGGTTCCGGCTCCGTCATGGTTCAATCGGCTTTGCTTCTGATATACAACACATCGGCTTTATTGGGTATGGTTTCTATGTTTTTGCCTCTTGCAACCGATGTGACTTTAACGGTACAGAAATCGGGCTGAACGTCCACGATCTCTCCGTCGCCTATGTCCTCGGGCGGCATGCTGCCGCTTGTATCTTCTATCAAAATGATATCCACTTTTTGCTTCAGTCTGAATCCTCTGTTCGAGCCTCCCCGGAAAGTTGCTATTTTCATTTCGCCGTTCTTTTCTGTGCGATCCGTACGCGCATATTTTCCATGAATGGGGAAAAATTTATCCACAAATTTTTTTACCGGTTCCAATATATTCGTCAGAGCGGCGCCTACGGCTTCTCCTTTACTGCTGAAGGTCTTGGTAATGTTGCCGCTGTTGACGCTGAAATCTTCGGTCACGTATACCTGGTTGGTCCGGATATTGATGACTTTTATGGTGAAACCGATGGTGGCTTTATAGGAACCCAAGGGTGTGATCGGCGCCTCCAGGTTTGTGATGGTTCCGGTCATAATAAAATCCGCTTTCAAACGATGCCCGTACCAGTACAGGGCTTCATCGCTCAATTTCTTGTTTTTAAAATCGCTCTTGTATTTTCCTTCCCAAACTTCCACCTCTCTCATGATCGTCTCGAAATCAGTTCTGTCAATCAGGTTGAATCTTTTTGATTGGTCTATGGCAACGAGTGTTTTTTCGGCAAATATCCTCGCGTAGTCGTTTTCATCATCCGTTTTATCAAATGACTCCCTGAAGGGAACTATGGCCAGTACAGCTGAAGAATCCAATTTTTGCGATAGGACCGGGTTGAAGCAAAGGCTCAAAAGAAGGACTGCGGAAATTTGGATGCGTATCAAAGAGAATGGTTTCATGATCATGCAATAGTATGTGACCGTAAAAATAGAACAAAAGGAACAAAGAATGAATGGTTTTGAACTTTGAACATTTTCGCACAAATTTCAAAACCATTCTTTGCGCATTTTGGCCTGGAAAATGATGCTATTATCTGGTGATGATGCCTATCAGCAAAAGGATGGTAAAGGCGCTTCCACCCAAGAGCATGTTTCTCCTTTGTTTGGCTTGTTTATCCTCATCTAATTGGGCGCTTTTACGATCGTATCTTTCTTTGTATACACTGCTGGCAAATAAAAGGTCTTCATTGGCAGACGTTTTTTTGCCGGAAGCATCTGCAATCCCCCCTTCACCGTCCAGATAGGCATCCATTGTTTCGACCTGCGCCCCGACGGCCAATACTTCTTCCCCATAGATACCCTTTAATTTGTCGTCCTGGAAAAGGATATACAACTCTCTGTAATTGTTGTTGTACCAGAGTTCTCCCTGCCGCTGTGCGCTTTCGCTGTGCATTGTTTGTTCGGCGGTTCTTGTCGGAAGTGGCATTTTCCGGTCTTTGACCCTGTAATTGTAGATCAGGATCATTTTACCCTTGTCATGGGAATAAACCACGTCATAGGGTTTGATTTTCAGGGTTTCACTTACCTCTTTCACGGTTTGACCGGGCTGAAGTTCCAGAATTTTGTCCATATCTGTGAATGGCGGCGCTACATATTTACTGACCGAACAGGAGGTTGCGCCGAGAATAATAAAGAAAATGAGTGGTGTGTAGAGAAGCCTCGTCATTTGAAATCAAGTTGTTTTAAGTTTATAATAAATTGATGTTGCTCGATAGATAAAAAATATATAAACCCCGGAAGAGATCGTTATCATTTGGAATAATACAGTGCAGGATCAATCCTTCCCATCTCCTACCCGAAAATCCCCACCCACGCTGATCGTACTTCCCGCTACCACATTCTTACTATTCACCACCGATACCGTCGTTACCTGCGTTTTTGCCTGTTCCAGCAGTTTTTCCAATTCGGTTTTCAGGCCCGCATCGGCTTCGAGACCTTGTTTCAGTTTTCCGATTACTTCCGATTGCGCCACTACATCATCAGGGGCTTTGGCCAACGCTTCCACTTCTGTGATAAAAAGGGGTTTCACCTTTTTCCAGATCGTCCGGATCTCGTTGTTTGTGGCATCGGCGAAATCCTTTTTGATCTCGTTCAACGCGGCAGGGAACAACAGGGTGTATACTTCTTTGACCAAGTCTTTGAGTTCCATAGGAAAAAAAATAAGGGTGGATGTGTCTAATTGATTCAGCAGTTCGAAGGCGAATGCCGCCGCCCGCTCCGCCGTTATCTGTTGCCGCTCGCTTTCGTCGCCTCCGGATTTGTGATCCAGCAGGTCCGACACGGCGCGGATGTTCAGTGCATGCACGGCGCGGTGCGGGAATACAGCCTGCGCGAATCCGATGGACTCCATCTCGAGCGCGAGGGTGTCGTTGTAGTGTTGTTTCAGAAAATGGAACAGCGGCGAAGCGGTGGTGGCGATCACTTTGTCGCCGGAAGCGATGGGGCCGAAATAGATATTGGCGCCGGGCGCCCCATCGGCGGTGCGCTTGCGCCATTCCTGGTCGCGGCTGACCATACGCGCGACCTCGATCAATTCTTTGCTGTACGGCAACACGTCGGGGCGTGAAACGGCGCCATTGCCGGTTTCCTTACCGGATTCATAGCCGTATGCCTTGGTACCCACCACTATATCGCCGATACCGGCGTCTTTCACCCCGCCGGCAATGCCCACCAAGAGTACGGCGAGCGGCTGAAAGCGGCGGATGGCTTTTTCCGTCGCTAATGCGAGGTTGGCATTTTTAGGGCCGGTTTCCCGTACGACGACCGTGTATTCCTGGTGTAACCCCTGAAAAGTGCCGGTTTCGTACAGGTCGCCGTCTCTGATCTCCTGTCGCAGGTCGTTGAGATGCCTGACCACTGCCTTGCGTTCGACTGCAAGGGGCGTGAAGATGACAACATGGACGGGTGGTATGGCTTGTTTCATTCGAATGCCGCGGCCGGTTGAAGCGGAGTTGCGATGTTGTATTGCTGAGCGTTATTCATTTGGTTTTTTGTCCGGGCAAACCTCAGACGCCCAACTCTGAATTTGGGGCCGGTTTTCTGGGGTTCGTCTTCCTGGTTTTCAATATTTTCATTTGGCCACTCAGATTAATATATTCAAAACATAGACGAGTCATCAAAAAAGGCTTTGAATAGCCGGCAAAAACCGGTGTCTTCAAAGCCGGTCTTATACTACCTGGTACTTTTAAAATTATCGGATGGTCTATTAAAACTAAAACTATCTACCGTGATTTAATGTATTTCAGGATGCTCCACACTGTTCTTTCAGAGATGCTGAAGCGATTGGCCAAAGTACTGACCGCGTGCGTTTTGTGATAAGTGTGTTCGGGGTACAGTTTTTCAAACTCCTTTAATACAGTGTATCTTTGTACGTGAGCCAGCGACATCAGGTCGTGGTCAATCAAAAAAGTGATCAATTGGTTGTCCGTTTGTTCGATGCCGTGCCGCTCGCAATAATTTTTAAAATTTTGTTGCAGGTGTTCCTGAAACCGGTCTAAAATATGTTTGCGATACTCTTCCATAACGATAATTAAGTATATAGACAAAATAAATTGACATTGGAAGTTGGACATTTGACCCTGGGGGCCAATCATTTAGTCAAATGTCCATTGTCAAAAATCCAATGTCCGCACGCTTAAGAACATGCTTTTTTTAAATATCTTTCTTTCATTATTGACGCGCTCTTAATCTGGTACAATGGTCCGGCATTCGGTTCATTTGAAAAACATCATATTTCACCGCCGTCACCGTCACTTTTTGGTGTTTTACGAACAGAACCTGCCTTTCAGTGAAAATGCTTCTCCCCCGGCGGATACAAGCCGGATGTTTTTCGAGACAGGGAAAATGGAATTGTAAAGCACAGAATTCCAATTAATTAGGATGTACCTGCATTTCGAGAGACGCTGAAAATATGCGTTAAAAAAATATACAATAACATTCAGTCGTTTATCTGATTTTTCACCTCCATATTTGTGAAAAAAAATCATGAGGCGCCTGAAATTTTTAACACTTTTCCGCACCCTCCGGGAAGAAGAGGTGGCGGCTTTCCAAAAATATCTGAAGCGCCTGCACGGCAATGACGAGGTCGCCCTCGATGTGTTCGCATATCTGAAGAAGTTTTATCCCGGTTTTCGGGAAGAAAAAAAACTTGAATTGGGCAATATCTACCGGAAGGTATTCGAAGCAGGTATCGAAGAAAACGAGTACAACCACAAAAAACTGCTGAACGCACTGTCCGATCTGTACCTGTGGCTGAAGGCGTTCCTCTTGTCGGAAAAGATGAACGACGGCTCTTTCGAAAGCCGCTTCCTGTGGCTGAAGGTTTTGAAAGAACGGGGACTGGAATACGAGTTTCTGAACGGCGCTTCCGTGCTTCAAACCGAACTGAATGACCTGTCGAAACAGCGGAGCGTCGCGGATTACGGGAAGTGTCTGGCTATCAACCACTTTGTGTACAATCACCTTACCGAGGACAAGTCCACCCCGCAAAGCGAGGCGTTCCTTCCTTTCGCAGCCAATCTCGACCTCTATTACGCGGTCACCAAACTCAAGACGGCCTGCGAAATGGTCAATTTGAAAAACATGAAACTCCCGGTGCCGGCGCCGGATTTTTTATTTGACATTCCGGCCATTCCCGATTCCCCGACGCTGGCCGCTCACCCGCTGTTGCTGCTGTACCGGGAGGTATACCAACTGCTTTCTTCGCGGCGCGACGAACACTATTCCAGGGTCGAAGCGATCCTGACGGAGCAGGCCGGGAAAATTGCCCCCCTTGAATTGGGTGTGATACTCATCTATCTGCGCAATTTCGCTTCGCTGGATGTGCGAACAGGAGAAGAACAATTGTGGGGAAGAACCCATCGCCTGAACAAACTCGGTGTCGAACACGGCGTTTTCATCCGGAGAGGCTCCATAACGACCACGGAGTTCCACAACATCGTCAACGCGGCCGGCAAGGCAGAAGACTTCGATTGGGCCGATAGGTTTATCGCTGGCCGGAGTCAATATTTACCCGCAGAGGTTCGCGCTCATGCGGTACTGCTGGCAAATGCCATTTTGCTATTTGAAAAAAAAGACTTCGCAGCCATCGTAAAAGAACTGGATCGCGTAAATCTCAAGGAATTGCACGATCTGCACCTGCTCATCCGATTGAAAACCATGATGTTGCGATGCTACTACGAACTCGGGGAAGATCCGGACACCATCCTCAACTACTGCACCAATTTTGAAAACAACCTCCACCGCCTGCGCCAACCCCGAACGGAAGCGATCAAAGCCACCTTCAATTTTATGAAGTTGCTGAAAATGCTGGTCCGGAAAAAGACTGCCAAAGACCTTGTACTGAAAAAGATAGAAAACACCAAACCGGCCTTTTTTAAACCCTGGCTGCTGGAAAAAGCAGTCACCTACAAGGCTGCATTTGCCACCCGCAAGCGGGGCATGTGAGTGGCAAATGCAGGCGCCCGCTCAGCCCATCAGCAGGTCTTCCACGATGTAGGCCGGTGAGGTACCACCCGCGCAAACCGCACAGATGTAAAACGTGTAAGTACCTGCCGGAAGGTTGGAATAGGAGATGGCAGTGCTCCCTGTATAGGTTTCCGAACTGGTATAATTGTCTTCGCTTCTGTAATACCATACTTTGTAAACGGTCGCTTCGGTGACGACATCCCAGGCGAAGGATACGGAACTGGAGCTCCGGTCTGTGACGGTGACGTCGGGCGCAGGGCAGGTGACTTGCGGGGTGGGCGTCGCGGAGAAACCGGATGGCGCCGGTGCGAGGGCCGTCAGCAGAAAAAATACCGGGATAAGGGCCTGCCAACTTGTTTGAATTGCATTTTTCATGGTCGAAAACTTTTAGGTTTCAAAAAGTGACGACAGGTGGCCGGCGGGCGCCGAACGGGCATGCGGATACTGTGCCTGCAACTGCCGGCAGGCCGCAGACAAAATCATCCGATCTTTTAAAAGTGGCTGTCGCTCAAAACCCCTTTTCCATGACTACATACTGCCTGCCGTAAGCGCCGCTCTGGTCAGCAGAGCCGGTGGGTGAGAAGCCATTCAAGACGCGACTTATTCAACCCATCGTGCCGCACCTGTTCATCGGTTTTAACGGCACAAAGGTGAGTCGCATAGAAGTGCAGGCGCTGTATTGTTTTGGTTTACAGCAGTTTATGAAAATTTATGTAAATTTTGGAAAAACCCGGGCCGGGCGGAAAGCGTCACATCAGACGGATGGCGGGGTCAGAGCAGGGGCTTCGCATCCCGTATAAAATATTCCAGCGAATCCGCGTATTTTTTGAACAAAGCGGGTTGTTGAGATCTGGTAAATTCCAAAACGGGGCATTCTGCACGCCGTATGCCGTATATGTAATGAGATACCATCATCCTGCCTCCGTCCTGGTGCCGGTCGGTCACCAAGAAGTGGTTGTAAGGGATGTGTTTGTACAGGAATATTTCAAACGTTCCGGGGTAATTGCGTTGCGCGAACTCCCCGACTAAGCGTTTCAATTTTTCAACTGCTTTTTTCGTTTCGGCGATGGCATCCCGCTCCGGTTCCTGCGCGCGCGCCCTGTCAGCGAAATAAAGACTCGCCTCATTGGAATCCGGATCGAGCAGATAACCTTTGACCGCAACGCCTCGCCGGAGCAGGGCGGCGATGTGGTCTTTGTATTCCGGTTCTTTCCTCGAGATGAAATAATCGGCAAATGTTTTCAACCGGACACCGACCTCGATTACCTCTTTTTGAGCGGCGGCAATGAACTCCGTTTTTTGTTGAATGGAAAGGCGGCCGTCGGTATGCAGGATCAGGCCCGAATCATTTTGCGCGGGCATGAGGATTTCCGGGATGATATACGGCTGCCAATCCGGTTCGGCGAAGGGACGGAATTCCCGCGTTTCCCTGGCGTATTCCATCCCGAGCTCGCTGCGCAGGATGGCTTCGATGCCTTGGGCAGCGGTTTTCAATACCTGCAGACCCGCTTTTTTGCCTTTGACGATGTTGCTCAGGGAAGCGGGCGATACCGCCAGGTTCAGGATTTTCAATTTGTTGACCAGGTTGATTTGCCCGTACTCCTGTTTTTCTGCCAGGAGCCCGACTCCCTTTTGAACGATGTCGTACAAGCGCTCTTCTTTGTTCAGTGGCGGCAATTTTTCCATGTTATCCGATGGATTTTGCCCTAAAAGTAGGTTGGATTGTTATTGATCCGACTTTGCCACCTGCAGAGGGGCAGGTGAATGGAATATTAATTTTGCTAAGATGCGTTTTTAATCTACATTTTTTAGTAAATTGGCAGATTAAAATCTTTTATTTTTGCAAAAAATGATAGAGCGTCTGCTTCGGGATCAACAGCAGTCGAAAAATATATTTCTACGACAATGGTATTCGAAACGCTGTGCTCGCCGATTTTAAACCTCCGGAATTGCGCACCGATGCAGGAGCGTTGTGGGAAAACTTTTTGCTCAGCGAACGGAAAAAGTATTTGAATTACCATCGGATCTGGGCAAAAACATATTTCTGGCGAACCTATCAGCAGCAAGAAATAGATTATGTGGAAGAATCGGAGGGAGCAATTTCAATTTGGCAGATGAAATGGAACCCGAGAGCCAAAGCGAAATTTCCGTCATCTTTTCACGAGTCTTATAAACCAACGGTTGTTGGAACTTTACACCGCGACAACTTCGATGAGTTTTTACTCGGCAAATGAATTTCTTCGATGTAATGCCGGTCGTTACGCCACACTCATTGTATCTTCCGTCAGGATACGATCTTCTAACGTACATATTCCATCAAAAAAATACCGATGCGCCACACCGACACCCTCATCATCGGCGCCGGCCCCGCCGGTCTCGCCGTTGCCGGGCGGCTCGCCCGGATGGACATTCCTTACCTCCTGCTGGAAAAAGGCGACAGGGTAGGGGAGTCGTGGCACGGCCATTATGAGCGCGTCTGCCTGCACACCGTCAAGGAACAATCCGACCTGCCGCACTGGCCCATGCCTGCGCATTATCCCACTTACGTGCCGCGGCTCGACCTGATCGCGTATTGGGAGGATTATATCCGGCACATGGGCATCGCGCCGCTGTTTGGGCAGGAGGTCCGGAGCATCCGGCGGGAGAACGGCCGTTGGGTGGCGACGACGAATACGGATGTTTTTACCGCAGAGCGGGTGGTGGTGGCCACGGGTTACAACCGCGTGCCGAATATGCCGCAATGGCCGGGGCAGGAACGTTTCAAAGGCGTCCTGATGCACAGCAGGGATTACCGAAACGCCGATGCGTTCGCCGGCAAACGGGTCCTCCTGGTGGGCATCGGCAATACGGGCGCCGAGCTGGCGCTCGACCTGCACGAGAAAGGTGCCCTCCCTTTCATTTCCGTCCGCGGGCCGGTGAATTTTATCCGCCGCGACGTGGCGGGGCGGCCGGCGCAAAAAACGGCCATCCTGTTGGGCAAACTACCTGCCTGGGCCTACGATTTTATCGCGCGGCAAGTGCAAAAATGGACCGTCGGCGACTTGACGCCGTACGGCCTGCCACCTTCTCCCTACGCGCCTTCGGAGCAATTGCGGCGCTTCGGCAAAGTCCCCGTCATTGACATCGGCACGATTGACCTCATCAAACAGCGAAAAGTGATGATCGTCCCTGATATTCAGCAGCTGAATGAAAACTCGGTGACGTTCAAAGATGGCCGGACCGAACCATTCGACGCGGTGATCGCCTGCACGGGCTACCGCGCATCGGTGGAAGATTTCGTCGAAAACGCCCAGCCGCTTTTGAATGAAAGAGGGTATCCGCGGAGCTTATGGTTCGACGACGAAGCCCACCGGGGGCTCTATTTTTGCGGTTTTTCCACGCCGTTGAGCGGTATCCTGCGGAATATCAAAATGGATTCGGAGAAAATCGCGGGGCATGTTAGAGGGGCATTTGGGGTCATTAGTGACTTTTAATGACGATTCATCCCCATCGCATCCTCTCCCAGCACCCGCTCCATGGTTTCCGTCAAAAAATCCGCGTCCTTTTGGGTGAATACGATGGGCGGTTTGATTTTCAAAACATTGTGAAACGGCCCGTCGGTGCTCATGAGGATGCCCAGTTCGCGCATCCGGTTGGCCATGTAGGTGGCCTTTGCGCCGGCGGGTTCCCGCTTTTCCGGGTCGTTGACCAATTCGACGCCGATGAACAATCCCGGCCCCCGAACGTCGCCGATGACAGGGAATCGGCGCGCCAGTTCGCTCAGTTGTCCGCTCAGGTAAGCGCCTGTTTCCAAAGCATTTTGCTGCAACCCTTCTTCCCGAACCACGCGCAAAACCTCCAGTCCGATGGCGCACGACACAGGATTTCCGCCGAAGGTGTTGAAATATTCCATTCCGTTGGCGAACGCTTCGGCAATGGCGCGTGTCGTCACCACGGCGCCGAGCGGATGACCGTTGCCGATGGGTTTGCCGATGGTGACGATGTCCGGCACCACTCCGTGTTCTTCGAAGGCCCAAAAGTGCAGCCCATGCCGCCCGCAACCCGTTTGAACTTCGTCGGCGATGCAAAGTCCGCCGGCAGCCCGTACCTGACTGAACACTTCGCTCAAATAGCCGGGCGGCAGCGTGATCTGTCCGCCGCAACTGATGACCGGCTCGCAAATGAAAGCGGCAACTCCCCTGCCGGCGTCGCGGATGTGTTGCAAGGCGTCGCCCACATGGGCGGCGTATTGCCGGCCGGTTTCGGCGTTGTTGCCGCGGTACTGGCCCCGGTATGCATCGGGCAGCGGCACGGCGTGCACGTGGGGTGGGACGCCTTTGCCGCCGGGGCCGTCGAATTTGTACGAACTGATGTCAATGCATCCCTGCGTGTTGCCATGATAACCCGCTTCCACAACGATCATGTCCTGCTGACCCGTGTATGTTTTCGCCAGCCGCATGGCCAGTTCATTGGCCTCGCTGCCGCTGTTGACCAGAAACACCACGTCGAGCGCCGGTGGAAAGGTTTCCAGCAGAGCCTCCGTAAAATGCACGATGTTGGGATGTAAATAGCGTGTATTGGTGTTCAGAACGGCCATTTGCCTTTGTCCGGCGCGCACGACGCGCGGGTGTTCGTGGCCCACGTGCGCTACGTTGTTCACGGTATCCAGATAACGCCGGCCTGTATCGTCGAAAAGGTATTGGCGCCAGCCGCGCAGTATATCGAGGGGTTGGCGGTACGAAACGCTGAGGTTCTTGCCCAGATGTTTTTTTCGGTAATCCAGAATGGCTGTTGCACCCACCCCTCCGGTTTTTTCTGAAAACCGGCCGGTGAGCAGCAACCAGGGGTCGGGACAGAGGCTTGTCCATACGGCGCGTTGCGCGGGGAATGCCACGCCGGGAAAATCGCCCGTCATGCCGAGCATATCGAGTATGACCTGGAAATGCAGGTGCGGCGACCAGTTGCCGTTTTCGGGCATGGGGCCGATCCGGCAAAATTCCTGTCCGGCGCGGATGCTTTGGCCGGTTTGAAGTCCTTCGAGCGAGTCCCGTGTCAGGTGACCGAAGAGCGTATAAAAAGTCAGGTGTTCGTTCACGCGGTGTTCCAGGATGATCGTCGGGCCGTAGTCGCGGTCTTTGGCGTTGTCCTGAAAACTGTGCACCGATCCGTCGAGCGGTGCAAAAACCGGCGTGCCGGGCGGTAAAAAAATATCCAGACCGATGTGCACCGTGCGCCATTCGGAGCCCTCGTTGCCGCGCACTTCGTAAGCGTCGGTGGTGTAGAACGGGCGGATTTCGCCGTAGCGGCCGATGCCGGGGAGGGAGGACGGTATACGGTGGACGGTGGACGGCTCAGGCGATGATTCGGGCGGTGATATGTCGCTTTTTCCTCGATTTTGTCCGGCATCATCCACTTCTCGTCCGCCGTCCACCGTCTGCCTTCCACCGTCTACCGTCAGTCGTCCACCGTCTACCCTCCACCCTCCACCGTCTACCGTCAGCTGCTCCTGAATGCGGCGGTGCAGCAGTTGTGCGTCTTCGATGTCGGCGTAGTTGCCCAGGTCGGGGCTTCCGACGCTGAGGTCGAGCCAGACGACATCGGGGCCGGTGAGCGGCACGGCGACAACCGGTTTGACTTGCCGGAAGTTGTCATTTGCCCATTGTACAAAAAGTGCATTGTCCGGGCAGGGTTCCCATCCGCAGGCATGGCGCAGGGTGGCATGGGCCAAAGCAGGGGGAATGTTGCGGAGTTTTTCCAGCAATGCCCAGGCCGGGCCGTCGCTGATCTGGAGGTAGGTATTGGAGGGATTTTCCAGGCGGTTGATGGCCGAGCAGGTGACGCTGATGAGCAGCCGCGCCCCGATGAGCGGGAAGAGGGCCCGGACTTCCTGCTCCGTCAGCGGAAAGATGCGGTGAAAACCCTTGGTCAGGTGGAAGATCGCCGTCAGGGGGTCGGGTTTGTGCAGGGCGGCGTAAGCGGCGGCGATGGCCAGTTCATTGACGGTATGTGTAAAAACGGCGTCGCCAAAGTCAATCACGCCCGGTACGACGGGGTTTTCGGGGTCGTGGCTTACAAGCACGTTGTAGTCATTCGCATCGTTGTAGTTGACGCTCCGGCGCAACGCAGGCAACAGCGGAAGTGCCTGTTGTTCAAATAGTTGGAAAAAATATTGGGCCAGCGCCTGTTTTTCTTTTTCTTCGATGGCAGATAAATGCCCGCGTGTCCAGGCGGCCTGTGACGGATCCCATTTGAGAAGTCGGTGGGCGGCAGGATGGTCGAAGCCGGCCAGGGCAGCGCAGAGTTTGCCGCATAATGCTCCCACTTGTTCCAGCAAGGCGGGCGTATGCGGACGGACGTCGGCCAGACAGCGCCCTTCTATCCAGGTAAACAGGCGCATCAGAGTGGTGGAGCCATCCGGCATGGTAAGACCGACAATGGCTTTCCCCGAAACAGCCGGGACGACCTGCGGAATTTCAAGGCCCCATTCAGCCGTCTTCAGGCGGGTCATCAAGGCATGCTGAAATTCGAGGTTTTCGCGGCGTTCACCGGGGTGGGCAATTTTCAGAACGTGCGCAGTGCCTTCCGCTGTTTTTACGAAAAAATTCAGGTCAATTTCACCGGGAAGGTTTTGGACAGATACTTCGAGGCCGTAGTGGTCGCGGACGAGGGTTTGTACTTGAGGGAGCGTAAAAGTCATAAAAAAGATGGGCGGGTCAACCGCGATTTTGGAAGGCAAATCTACACAAGGCGCCTGGCAAAACTGCATCCGCGTTATTTTTACCCCGCTAAGCACTCGACATGACTTTAAACACCTCACTGCGTTATTTGCCGCTGCTGATCACCCTCGGTTTCATCCTACTCGCTTATCTGTTGTCTTTCAACGGCCTTTACGGCCAGGATGCACACGAATACCTGCGGCTGAGCCGGGTCTATTACGATTGTTTGCGCGAAGGTCCGACGGCATTGGACAGCATCGGACACGCCGAAATGGCGGGCGGTTATCCGATCGCGGGCGCTTTGCTTCGCTTTGTGATACCGGATGCAGTACTGGCCTTGCAGATCGTGTCGTGGCTGTCTGCCGGTATGGCGGCCTGGATGTTCGAACGCCTGCTGCGTTTGTGGGGGCCCGGCACCAGCCCGCGGTCGAGGTGGGCTTTCACAGTAGTTGCGTTGGTGCTATCGCCCTATTTTATCCGGGCAGGTCTCACGGTCATGTCCGACGCTTTGGGCTTGTTTCTCTTTCTGGCTGCTTTGTATGGGGGTTTGCAGGTGCTGGAAAAGGGACGCCGGAGGGGAGCGGTGTGGGCAGCGGTGCTGGCCGGGTTGGCGGTGATCACCCGTTTTACAGCAGCGGCGTTTTTGCTGCCTTTTGTCATCGCGATCGGGTGGCATTTATTGCGAAAGCGGCAGGTCGGATGGATGTTGTTGGCCTGTATAGCAGGTACGATGGCGTTGCTGCCCCATTTTTACTTCGGCGTAATGGGCGAACTGGATCAAAACGTTTTCGGCCACCAGACGCTTCGGGACTGGTCTTGGGGCAGTTTGTTCAGCGTCGCTTTCAGCAATACCAATGGCACGGTGCGTTATTGGATGCCCAATATCCTTTATGTTTTCGGGCCGCTGGCACATCCCGGCTTTTGCCTGCCGGTGTCGCTGTTGTTCCTGATGGCCAAAAAAACGGACTTTCACCATCCTTCGCAAAGGGTGCTGTTGCTGTGCCTGGCCGTTTTGCTGCTATTTGTTGGTGGATTGCCTTGTCAGAACATGCGCTATCTGATTCCGGCTTTCTCGGTGCTGCTCCTGTTTTTATTTCCAGCCTGGGATCGTTTTTTCTCTTACGGGTTTTATTTTTTCAAAAGGCTTACCTGGGCCATCATCGGCGTTGCCGTAGCGATGCAACTCGCGGGTATCGCCTGGGTGCTCAGGCATCCGGTCGCCCGCAACCGCTTTGAAACTACTGTAGCGGAGCAGGTACGCCCTGTCCTTTCGCCCGGCGTTGCACTGTTCACTTTTGACTTAGACGGAGCGATGCGAACGTATTTGCCTGATATTCAGGTCAGAAATATGTGGAATGACCATTACGACGACTTTCCGCCAGGCAGTTATATCCTGTTCAACGAATCCGGTTTGCGCGACCAATGGCAAGGTCAGAATCCCATGCTGAACTGGGATTTTGCAAAAGACAATTACGAATTGAAAGAAATGCAGGCGCTTCCGCGCGGATGGGCTTTGTATGAGGTAGGCGCGGTGAAATGAAAAAGAAGGAATTAACACAGGTTGCGACGCGCTATTCGTAGCAACAATGGAAACGCGGATAACACGGATTGGGCGGATTTTCACGGATATTTTCATATAAAATCCGTTTTTTATCTGCCTGATCTGCGTTATCCGCGTCCTGTTGATGCCGCGTTGCATAGATCGCAACTCGGGTTAATTCCCCGTAACTATTGGAACGAATATTCCTTCGTATTTATATTGAAGGTGACATTATACGTTCCGGCTGTGATCGGAATGTCGGCGCCGCCGGGTGTGCCCGTTCCGGTCGGGAATGTGTTGCTACCCCAGTTGTAGGTCCAGCCATCGTTGACACGGAATTTGGCAAAGCCATCCGTGAGCGTGATGTTGAGCGTGACCACACCCACAGCAGTGGCATCCTCCGTCATGTCCGTATCGGAATCCCAGCCACCTGGAGTGGCGTTGCCGATAATACCTATAGAGGCCGGCGCGAAACTGTATTCCCCGGTGATAGAATTGAAGTTGACGAGGTAAATGCCCTTCGTAACCGGAATATTGTCGCCACCCTGAGTGCCTGTGCCGGCGGGGAAGCTGCTGCTGCCCCAGTTCACAGCCCAGTCGTTGTTGGCGCGGAATTTCACGGAGCCGGTGCCGAGGCCGATAATGAGGGTGAACGTTCCGTCGCCGTTGTTCCACATGTCCGTGTCCTCCGCCCAGCCGCCCGGCGTGGCGTCGCCGATGATGCCGACGTCCTGGTACCCTGCGGCGAGTTCAAAATTGTAGGTCAGGTTGGCCCGGTCGAATATGATGTCGTAAGTACCTGCGGGAACCATGATATCCGGACCGCCCGGTATTGCGGCGCCGGAGGGGAAGGTGTTACCGCCCCAGTTGGCATCCCAACTGTTGTTGGCGCGGAATTTCACGGCGCCGTCGGTCAGTGTCATTTTGATCTGGAAAATGCCGTTGCCCTTGAATTCCATGTCCGTATCCGAATCCCAGCCGGTAGGAGTGGCACTTCCGATGATGCCGATGGAAGGATATCTCACAAACTCGATGGTATAGAACCGCGTCTTGTCGTTGAACGTGATCTTGTAATAAGCCTCACCTTCGGGCGCGTTAAAGTTGATATTGTTTCCGCCCAGTTCGGCCCTTCCGTCGCTATCGCTGTCGCCCCAGTTGTTGCCAACGCCATTGGGACTTTCGAAAAATTTGAAAAGGTCGCCGGGTTTCATTTGTATTTCATTGAGCACCCAGGTATTGTTGTCCGTCAGGTTGAACTTGTAGGCGTCGCCCTGGAAGTTGTTGAATGAACCGAGCAGGTACAGCCCGGTGGCGTTGCTGGAATACGTGACGGCGGGCGTGAAGCTGTATGCCCCGCTGGGGAATTCAAACCGTATTCTCCAGGTGCCGGCCTGCACCGGGATGTCGGCGCCGTCCTGTGTGCCGACGCCGGTGGGGAAACTATTGGAGCCCCAGTTGACCGTCCAGGAATTGTCGGCGCGGAATTTGACGGCGCCGGCGCCGAGGGTCATCACGATTTCGTACACGCCGGGGCTGACCTCGGGCATATCCGTATCGCTGTCCCAGCCGGTGGGTGTGGCGGAGCCGATGATGCCGATGTTCGGTTTGATGCCGATCTCGAATTCGGTGGTGCGGTTCAGGACTTTGCCTTTGGTATCGCTGACGGAAATGTCGAGTTTGTACTTGCCGAGTGGCAGGGCGCTGGCGCCGAACGAACTGCCTTCGATGACGATGGAATCGGCGGTGCCTCCGAGTGTTTCGGTCTTCGAAGCCTTTTCAGCGCCGGTCTCGTCGGTCAGTTTTACGGTGGTGCTGGCCAGCGTCGAAACGCTGCCGGAAACGAATTTGACGACCACGTTAAAGTCCTGGCCGGAACCGACGATGCTGCCGTCGGCGGGGGTGATGCTTAAGATGCCCGGTGGGAAGTCGGTGAGCGCCGTCGTATCTATCTCGTCTTTTTTGCACGAGAACAGCAGGGCGACGATGCCGAGCAGCAAGAGTGAAGATTTGAATATTTTTTTCATGTCGTGAATGTTGAAATTTGGACGTTGGACTATTGGACGTTGGACTATTGGACTTTGGGACTTTGGACTGATTGACACAAGGAATCTAATGTCCAATGTCCAATGTCTAAAAGTCCAATGTCCAATGTCTAAAAGTCTAATG
The DNA here is from genome assembly GCA_019187225.1 of Saprospiraceae bacterium. GTDB lineage: Bacteria > Bacteroidota > Bacteroidia > Chitinophagales > Saprospiraceae > M3007. The sequence goes on along the minus strand of JABAQQ010000035.1, from coordinate 12,879 downwards.
TCGAATAGTCCCACGTCTTGTTATGTTAGAAATATCCCGGGTTTTGCTGAAGTTTCGGGTTCGCCAGGATTTCACCTGCCGGGATGGGGTAAAGGTTGCGGTACGGATCGGTGGTTTTGCCTTCCGGAACGCCGCCTTTGTGCGGCCAGATGCCGTTCTCTGTGAACAGATTGAAGCGGACCAGATCGGTGCGCCGGTGGCCTTCCCAGTAGAGTTCGCGCGCGCGCTCGTCGAGGATGAAGTCCAGCGTCAGGTCGTTGGCGGTGATGTTGCCGCTGTCGTTGTTGTAGGCGCGTTGGCGCAGTGCATTGATGTAGTTGACCGCAGTACCCGCGTCGCCGCCCGAACCGCCGCGTAGTACAGCTTCGGCGTACATCAGGTAGGCGTCGGCTAAGCGGAACATCGGAAAGTCCGTGTCGGTATGGGTCAGGTCGGAACCCGGGTCGCCGAGTGAGGTGAGGTTGGTGTATTTCGGCACGGCGAAACCTTCGTTGAAATTGCCGATGCCGTTTTCACCGATCTCCTTGCTTTGACCGTCAATGTAAAAAATAGCGCGTTCGTCGGTAACTCCCGATACGTCGGGGAACAGATCCACGATGGCACTGGTGGTGCGCAGGCCGAACCAGCCGGAGTTGACGCCGTAAACCTTTGCCGCTTCGTCTTTCAGTTCGGCGCCCGTCAGATCATTCATATTATCCACCATTTTGCCGCCTAAGGCTGCATGGACGAGGTAAGTGGTGCCGCCCCAGGTCTGGGTGTTCAATCCGTCGAAGGGGATGGCGAAAATAACCTCGGGCGACAGGTTGTTGTCGGCCATGAACAGTTCGCGATAATTGTCCTGCAGGCTGTAAACGCCGGAATCTATGACTTTTTTGCAGGCTGCCACGCAATCGGTGTAGCGGTTGGAGCCTGCGTATACTTCCGCATTCAGGTAAAGTTTGGCCTGCAACATCCACAAGGCAGCGCGGTCGGCGCGGCCGTACTCATTCTGTCCGGGCGCGACCATATCATTTTCAATGGCCTGTAGTTCGCGGTCAATGAAATCGAACACATCCGAGCGGTTGAACTGTTCGGGCGGTTCCGAACTGATGGGCGTATCTTCCGTGTAAAAGGGAATGTTGCCGAACAGGTCAATGCCATGCCACAGGCTCAACGCCCGCATGAAGCGCGCCTCGGCGCGGTATGTTTTGACGTCGCTGCGGGTAGTCTGGCTGACGTTGCGTTCGGTCAGTTTGGCGTCCGTCGTTTCGCGCAGGAATTCATTGGCCTGCGATACCTGGAAGAAGATGCGGTAATAGATCGCCCGGTTGAACTGGTTGGCGGTCGTCCAGTTGTGGTTGTGCAGATCCTGTATGCCTTCATCGCCCCAGCCGATGACAGCTTCGTCAGTGGACAATTCTTCGAGTTGCCACCATTGGCGGAGGTAGTTGGAAAAGCCTTCGTCGAGGCTGGTGATGTCCGAGTTGCCCGCAGGGCCCTGCTGTCCTGTAACAGCGAAACCGGAATAAATTTTTGCTAAGAAGGCGCGGTAAGCCGACTCGTCTTTGAACAGTGTGGAAGATGTCGTGTTGCTTTGCGGTTCGAGGTCGAGGTCGGTGCACGCCCCCGCCAAAAGCACGAGTATTGTAAGTGGAAGTTTGAACAATGCTTTCATATTGAGAGTGTTGTTTTTTCAAAATGAGTAATAAAAATTATTACCGTAATTACAACCCCACACTCACGCCGAAAAGCCAGCCTCTCGAGCGGGGGTATAGGTTGTTGTCAATACCGTTGGCCACTTCGGGATCGAGGCCCGAATACTTCGTGAACAGCAGCGGGTTCTGAGCAGTGACGTACACGCGCAGGCTCGACCTTCCGGGCATTTTCGGGAAGGTGTAGCCCAGCGTAGCGTTGTCCACGCGCAGGAACGAACCGTCTTCCACGTAATAGTCGGAGAAGTACTGCGGTCCCTGGAATTTGGTCACCAGTCCGGAAGTGTGCATGTTGTTCAGAAAAATGTCGCCGCGTTCGTTCACGATATTGAAATAGCCTCCGTTGGAAGCGTTGTTGTTGTACACGTAGTTGCCGGCATTGGCGCGCAGCGTGAAACTGAAATCAAAGTTTTTGAAATTCATTTGCGATGTCGCGCCGATGAGCAGATCGGGAGCGGGCTTTTTGTATGGCCTTTTGTCGAGGTCGCTGCCGGCATTGTCTTTGTTCAGGTCTTCGTAAAGGTCTTCTTCATCCACTTCTCCGTCGTCGTTGTGGTCCACGCCATCTATCAGCGGGTTGCCGGCGGCGTCGTACTTTTGCTGGAACACGTAGAACGAATTTACCGGTTGGCCCACCTGCAGGATCTGGATAAAGTTACCCACGCCGCCGGAGATGCCGCCGGTCAGGACGCCCTGCTGACTCACCTGGTCAATCGCCAGTACCTTGTTCTTGTTGGCTGCCAGGTTGAAGCCTATGTTCCAGGAGAAAACCCTGTTTTTGACAACGCCCGCGTCGAGGGTCAGTTCAACGCCTTTGTTCTCCAATTCGCCGATATTGGTCAAAATGCGGTCGGTCAGGTTGGTGCCGGCGGGAATATTGACGGTGAACAACAGGTCGTTGGTGTTTTTCGAGTAGTATTCGATGGTACCGCTCAGCCTGCCGTTCCAGAAGCCGAAGTCGAGGCCGATGTTGAGAGCGGAAGTTTCTTCCCATTTCAGACCGATGTCGTAGCCGTTGGGGCGGACAGTGCTGACGAAAACGGGTTCGCCGTTGGCATAGCCGAACTGGTAACGCGCTCTCGCATCGCTGAAAGTATAGGTCGGGATGTAGCCGTAGTCGGGAATGGTCTGGTTGCCCGTGACGCCCCAACCCAAGCGTAGTTTCAGGTCGGAGAAAATGTTTTTCAGGCCGTCGGCGAAATTTTCCTCCAGTACGCGCCAGGCGACTGCCGCCGACGGGAAAGTACCCCATCGGTTGTCGGGCCCGAAGCGGGAAGAACCGTCGCGGCGCAGCGTTGCGGTGAGCAGATACCGGTCGAACAAGGCATAGTTGAGCCTGCCGTAGAAAGAGATCAGGCGGTTTTCGATCACGAAGTTGCGCGCTTCGAAGTCTTCCGCCGGGCTGGTGCTGTTGAATCCGAAAGCGTTGGTCGAAAGGTTGTAGGCCCGGTAGGAGGGGTATTCTTCGTTGAAATCCTGCCAGGAATAACCACCCACCAGTTCGAATCGGTGCGCGTCGCCGAATGTCTTCTTGTACGTCAGGTAGGATTCCAGTAACTGGCTGGTGCGGCTGGGGTCTTCCACATACAATTCGCCGTTGAAGTTGGTCACCTGCGTGTTGGAGTAAGTCGTCGGTACAAAGCGCCGTTTTTTGCCGTTCATAATGTCGAAACCCAGGTTGACTTTAGCGCTCAGGCCGTTGATCAGACCGTCGAATTTGTATTCGGCCTCGATGTTGCCGAGGTTGCGGAAACTGCGCCCCTCATCCTGGATTTGTTGATACGTAGAAACGGGGTTGCGGGGGGCGAGACCGACACCGTATTCCCAATATCCGGCAAAATCGCGGTTGTCGGCATCATACACCGGCTGGGTGGGGTCGAAGAACCACGCCGAGCCGATCTGTCCCTGGTCGAAGAGGTCTTTGGTAAAAGCGCCGCGCAGATTGACGTTGACGTTCAGTTTGTTGGACAACATCGCATGGTTGTAGTTCAAGCCCAGGCTCGTGCGTTCAGTCTCCGAGCCGCGCAGCACACCCTCTAATTTCTGATAGCCGACGGAGGCCCGGTAACCGATGTTCTCCGAACCGCCGGTGAAAGCCAGCGAGTGGTTGTGTCCCATAGCGGTTTGGGTGATCTCGTCGAACCAGTTGGTATTGGCGTCGCCGAGTTTCTCCAAGCGGTTGGGCGCGACGAAAGTAACCACGTTGCGGAACTCCTGCGGGCTCAGTACCGGCGGGTTTTCGGTGAAAGAGGTGGTGGTGAAATAGCCGTCGTACGTCAGGCGTCCCGGACTTCCCTTTTTGCCCTTTTTGGTCGTGATGATGATCACGCCATTGGCGCCGCGCGAGCCGTAAATGGCGGCGGCGGAGGCATCTTTCAAAACCGTGTAGGATTCGATCTCGCTGGGATTGAGGAAGTTGAGCGGGTTTCTGCCGCTGGCAACGCCTTCGTTATCAATCGGCACGCCGTCAATGACGTACAAAGGTTCGTTGCTGGCGCTCACGGAGGTGCCGCCGCGGATACGCACCGTAATGCCGCCGCCCGGTTCGCCGCTGTTCGACGTGATCTGCACGCCGGCGATCTTACCGGCGATCAATTGCTCCGGCGACACGATGGCGCCGCCGTTGAAATCTTCGCTCGTGATGGCATTGACCGAGCCGGTCGCGTCTTCTTTTTTTACGGTGCCGTAACCGATGACGAGTACTTCTTCTATTTGCGCGCTGGGCAACAATTTAAAGTCCATGACATCGGATGCTCCGATGGATACCGTTTGCTCGGAGTAGCCGGTATAGGAAACCCGTAGCATGTTGGCCCCTTCCGGCAGCCGGATCACATACCTGCCCTCGACGTCGGTGACAGCGCCAACTGTTGTACCTTGTACAATAACGCTGGCTCCGATCAGCGACTCACCGGTTTCGGCATCGGTCACCGTTCCCGTCAGTTGCCGCTGACCGTAGAGCGCGCTCCCGGCCATGAACAGGCACCAAACGAGGGTGAAATAAATTTTTTTGTAAGATTGCTTCATACGAACAAAATTAAAGTTGGTGAAAGTGTTGAAATGTGTTTGCAACAAGACGTACACGGAAGCCCCTTTGCAACGTGCTTGCAAATGGCAAAGGAAAAAAATTGAAAGCAATTTCTAAGGGTAAAAATTACAATAAGGAAAATTTATACAGGGACTAAATTTGGCTGTTTGCATCGGCGCCACACACATCGTTCAATTTCAGGCAAATTCTGCAAACTGTGTTTTGTTTCGGGCAAACAAACATACCGGGCGCGGTCATCCACGGCGAAAAACTCGGTAATACTCCCTGTGTCATCACTCCCAGCCTTCCAAACCAATCTCCAATCCGCAATCCGCAATCCGCAATCATCCTGTTTCACCACTCCCACCCTTCCAAACCTTCCAGCGGCTCCGGCTTCACCGTTTTTTTTGTATCGAGGCGTTGTTTCTGGCGCTCCAGCACGAGCCGGGCGAGGCCCCAATTGGCAGGTTCGGGGGCGTTGGGGCGCATCACGGGATGGATCTTTTCTTCCAGGACGTCGAGGCGGTAGAGCATGCTCATCAGGTATTCCGGGCGTTGTTCGAGCATTTCGGCGATGCGGTCGGCGAGCAGGGCCAGTAGTTCTTGCTCGGAACCGGGTGTGGCTTCGAGTTCAAATGGCCCGCGGATAAGGGCTGTGGTTTGTTGTAAGGTGTTGTCGGACATAAACAGTATTGAAATTTACACATTTTCCTTCCTTCGTTCTTTCGCGATCCTGATTCCCCGCTCGCTGAATTCCTCTTTCAGCGCTTCGTGCATGAAGTCAGCCGTTTTGATGTAGTGCTCGCCCATGGTCCACCACGAAATTTCGGCTTTCACGTCGTCGCGGCTTAAGCCGGTGATCACGACCTCCGTTTCCCGGTCTGCCAAACGCCAGGGGCAGCGCTCCGCTGCGGCGTCGGCAGCTGCCCGCACTGCTTTCATATCGCTGTCGCCGTCGAGCAAAATCGCTACTTCCACCTGAACAGGCACATCCATTTCGATGTTCTCGATCGGCCCCTCTGTCATTTTGCCGTTCGGAATAATGATCTTTTTACCGTGGTCATTGATTAATATGGTGTTAAATATCTGGATTTCCGTCACGTTGCCGGTCATACCGTTTACGGTCAGCAAGTCCCCCACACGGTAGGGTTTGAACAACAGGATCAAAACGCCGCTGGCAAAATTGCCCAAACTGCCCTGCAGTGCAAGCCCCACGGAGAAGGCGATGGCCGAAAAAATTGCGATAAAGGAAGTCGTCTCGATGCCTACCGTATTGGCCACCATAAAGATAAGGATAACCTTCATTCCGGTATCCGCCAGGGAGGTGAAAAACGGGCGCAGGCTCTCGTCTACCTTGCGCCTGCGCAAAAAAACATCGAAACCCCGTGTCAGCCGTTTGATCACCCACAATCCGCCAAAAAACAACACCAGGGCCGCCAGAAATTTCGGGCCATAATTCCAGGTAAATTCGATCAGGTGATCCAGGTACGTTTTTTCTTCCATTTGCGTTTTTGAACTTTTGAACGGTGCAGGTAAAGTGTTTTTGAAAATACAAAAGCGGCAAAACACCCCTCCAAAAGGGCTTTTTGCCGAAAACGCGGCAAAGGTTGGCAAATAGCCGGATTTGAAATGCGAATTTTGCCCCGAAAAAAACGGTGGACGGTAGACGGTGGACGGTAGACGGTGGACGGTGGACGGTAGACGGTGGATGCGTAAAAATGACGGAGTGCCGGTTATGAAACAAGTACCCGACACCGTGGTTAAGAAAATAGAAACCTGTTTTTTGGCCTTTACCCGGCACAAGAGGGATTGTTCAAAATATTGTGTTTCCGTTTCTTGTTTTTAATTAAATAAATGATTGTAAAATACTTGAATATTTTAATTTTATAAATCTGGAGCAAATTTTTGCAGTAATTCTCGCTTTGTTTAAAGCCGCCCCGGGGAAAGCGGTACAGTAGGGTGAAGCGCGAATCGCTGAGATTTTTGAGCAGCCCAGCACAAAATCATCCAATCACCAATAACCAGCAACCAATAACCAACAACCAATAACCAACAACCAATAACCAGCAACCAATAACCAGCAACCAATAACCAGCAACCAATAACCAGCAACCAATAACCAGCACACACTTAGCAACAAATCAAACTACATCAATGCGAAGTTTTTTTGCTGCGGCGCTTCTGGCCGCTTTTACGATTTACCTGAGTTGTACGCCCAAAGCCGGCACCTCCACCACTTCCACCCCCACCCAGCCGGACGAGCCCGCTGCATGGGATACCATGGGCAAACCGCTCATGGGTGATGAAGACAGCGAAGAACCGGCGGAGTATTCCATTCTGGACGAAGCCGAAGTAACGCCCGGAGCGGCGCAATTTTCGGATACCCTGCCGCCCTACAATCCCTCCCACACCTTCGAACACGACCTGATCCACACGAAAATCGAAATTTCGTTCGATTGGCCGAAAAAGCGCGCCAACGGAAGAGCCACGCTGACCATGCGCCCCTGGTTTTATGCGACGGACAAAGTAACGCTCGATGCGAAAAACTTCGACATTAAATCGGTCACTTACGACGGAAAAACGGAACAGCTCAAATACGACTACAACAACGAACAACTCACCGTCTACCTTGGCAAAACCTACACGCGCAACGACGAGTTCAGGATCGCCATCGCCTATACTGCCAAACCCGACGAACGCGAGTCCTTTGGCGGCAGTGCAGCCATCACCAGCGACAAAGGGCTGTATTTCATCAACGCCGACGGCGCCGATAAGGACAAACCCATGCAGATTTGGACACAAGGCGAGACGGAAAGCAACTCTTTCTGGTTTCCTACGGTGGACAAACCCAACGAACGCTGCACCCAGGAAATGTACATTACCGTTGAAGACAAGTTCAAAACCCTTTCCAACGGAGTGCTCGTTTCGTCCAAAAAGAATGCCGACGGCACCCGTACCGATTACTGGAAAATGGACCAACCCCATGCGCCTTACCTGTTTATGATGGCGATCGGGGAATACGCCATCGTAAAAGACAAATGGCGCAACATCCCGGTGGAATATTATGTGGAGCCGAAATTCGAACCGCATGCCCGCGATATCTATCCGCATACGACCGAAATGCTCGAGTTTTTTTCCAACAAACTCGGCTATGCCTATCCCTGGCCCAAATTTTCGCAGGTCGTCGTGCGCGATTATGTGAGCGGCGCCATGGAGAATACGACGGCGGTCATCTTCGGCGAATTCATGCAAAAGACCAAACGCGAGCTGCTCGACGACCACCTGACCAATGAAAAAGTAGTGGCGCATGAAATGTTCCACCATTGGTTCGGCGACCTGGTGACCACCGAAAGCTGGGCCAACCTGACCCTCAATGAAGGTTTTGCCAATTATTCCGAATACCTCTGGCTCGAACATAAATACGGACGCGACCAGGCCGATTTTCACGAAATGCAGGAACAACAGGGCTACATCTTTTCTGCCGCAGGCGGCGGCCACCCCCTCATTCATTTCGGTTATGGTAACCGCGAAGACATGTTCGATGCCCATTCCTACAACAAGGGTGGCGCCATCCTGCACATGCTCCGCAACCAGGTGGGCGACGACGCTTTTTTCACCGCCCTGGGCCGATACCTGAAAAAAAATGAATACACCGACGTGGAGGCCCATGAACTGCGGCTCGTGTTCGAGGATGTCACGGGGCAAGACCTCAACTGGTTTTTCAACCAGTGGTTTTTCAGTGCAGGTCACCCAAGTCTCGACATTACTTACGGCTGGGACGATGCTGCCAAAAAGGCCAGCGTGACCATCACCCAAAATCAGGAAGGAGAAGGTGTGCCGCATGTGTACGACCTGCCCTTAGCAGTCGATATTTACGAGGGTCCCGGCAAAGTGCGCCGTGAGAATATACGCGTCACCAAACGCAGCCAGTCTTTCACTTTCGACGCGCCGGCGAAACCCGCCCTTATCAACGTGGATGCCGATAAAGCCCTGCTGTGTGTCAAAAGCGATGACCATACGCCGGAAGAATTCGCCTTTATGTACCGCAATGCTCCCCTCTTCCGCGACCGCCAGGAAGCGCTCGAAGCCCTGCGCAGCGAAAAATCCGACCTCGCCAAACAGGTATTGAAAGAGGCCCTGAATGATAAATTCTATTCCATCCGTCAAATGGCGCTCAACCGGGTGGATGAGACCGATCCCGCCGTGCTGCCGGTCATCGTAAAAATGGCTGAAAATGACTTCGATCCCGGCGTCCGGTCCATGGCCATCAAAATTCTCGGCGATACGGGCGACAAACAGTACATCCCTATCTTTCAAAAAGGCTTGACGGCCGATCAGCCATACAGCGTTGTCGGCTCCTCGCTCGACGCCCTCGCCAAACTGGACCCGCAAGCCGCCATCGCCGCTTCCAAATCGCTGGAGACCGACGACAGCGATGCCATATCCACTACGCTGGCGGAATTGTTCGCTCAATACCCCGATCGCGCCAATCTTCCTTTCTTTGAGAAAAAATTGGACAAAGTGGATTACATGGCGGCCTTTTCTTTCTTCGACAACTACCAGAAATTCCTCTTCGGACTCGGCGATCCCGCCATTCTCGATGGAGGCGTAGATAAACTCAAGGCAGTCTCATTCAACATGGAAACCAGCGAGTTTCGCCGTTTCGCCGCCACCAAAGCCATATCCGATATGCGCACCTCCTTCCGCGAAAAAGGGGACGCTGCAAAGGTGGAAGCACTCGGCGCAATCATCCGCGAGATCAAAGAAAAAGAGACCGACCCGACGCTGAAGTTGTACTACGATATGTTCGATACGCCGTGATGGCAGTAGGCAGTGGCAGTGGCAGTGGCAGTGGCAGTGGGCAGTGGGCAGTGGGCAGCGCATATGAAACAAATATTATATTTTGCTGCCTGATCAAACGCGTTTCATTATGGATTTCACAGATCTGCTCGCCTATCAAAAGGCATACAAATTGGCGATGGATATTTTCGAGATATCCAAATCGTTTCCCAAAGAGGAAACATATTCGCTTAGTGGTCAGGGTAGACGTTCGAGTCGTTCTGTCTGTGCGCAAATAGCCGAGAGATACCGAAAGAGACGTTATCCTGCTTATTTTATAAGCAAGTTGACGGATGCAGACGGCGAAAATGCAGAAATCCAGGTTTGGATGAACTTTGCCCATTCTTGTCGCTACATCGAAAAAAACGTTTATGACGATTTGCTGGCACAATCGTATGAGGTTAGACGATTGATCGGACACATGATATATAACCCCCAACAATTTGGCGCAAATCCTTCCCCTTAATACTGCCACTGCCACTGCCCACTGCCACTGCCCACTGCCACTGCCCACTGCCACTGCCACTGCCCACTGCCACTGCCCACTGCCACTGCCACTGCCACTGCCACTGCCACTGCCCACTGCCACTGCCCACTGCCCACTGCCACTGCCCACTGCCACTGCCCACTGCCACTGCCACTGCCACTGCCCATTGCCCACTGTTTTACCAGCTCCACATATCCTGTTCCCTGTTGAACAAGGCATTCCCGATACTTTCCGATTGCAGCAGGAGGTCGGTTCCTGTTAAATAATCCTGCAGGCGCATATCCCGGATGTTGTTTTCTTTCATGATGTGAGAGGCGAAATACCGCATCTCGAAAAGGTCTTCCCAGGTGGTGGCAGAAGCGTAGTTACCGCCATGTGAGACCACTTTTTTGCCTGCCAGCAAAGGCCGTGCGGAAGGGTAGTGTACCCAGAACAGCGGTTTTTCATACAGGAAATTGCCTTCCGCGTCTTTCACATCTACGAGCGGAGCGATGCCGAGAATACGCACCCGCAGAGTGCTCGTTTTGGCGTCGAAAAACCAGGATTCCCTGATGCGGTAGCGCCGCACGTCTTCCCAGTTGAGTTCGTTTTCCACGATCAATAATTTGTCTTCATAGGTACCTTCTTCAATGGTATAAATCGTATCGCGTTTGAACAGCATGGCGCGCACCTCTTCCGCTGCCAGCGGTTTGGTAAAACGGTCGTTCTCCGTGCTGTAAGCCCTGACATCGCCCGACAGCACGGCCTCCGACAAAATGGTGAACAAGGGCGCTTCGGGCGCTGCGAAAGGCAGGTTCACCTTTTCCCGCGTGTCAATGATACGCCAGATGCGTTTTTCCCACAGGATGTCCGACTCGCGGATGGGTTGGTACTTGAGTGGCCGGTGTTCGTTCACGACTGTCCGTTCCGTAATATCGTCGAGCGGAAGGAGAGCAGTTTGTTCCGCAAGAGATGAAGGTAAGGGGTCGGGCGTTTGCGCGAACGCGAAGTGGGCAGCGAGCAAGGCGCCGCCGAGGCAGCCCAAAAGACGGGCTCCCCGCAGTGACAACAGATTTGTCATGTAGGTAGTGTTTAGTAACTTGTGAAAAGGAATAGAAAAAACGGACCGGAGTTCAGGACAAGAGTACTGGCAGGGAGTAACCCGGGTGCATGCGTTCCGGGTAAAAAAACGTCTTGCCGGAAGCATTTTTAAATTTTCCGAACAAGGCTTTCATCAAAACGGGGCGCGGCAAAGACCTGTTGTAAAAGTTAAAAATTTTAACATTCGACGATGAAGCGGGCAAAATGCAGGAGTGAGTCGAACTGGAAATCAATTTTCATGGAAGCGAGTTCTTCCGCTTCTTCCGTTTTGCCGGTAATGAGAGCGGTATGCATTCCCAATGCCTGCCCCAGACGGATATCCGAAGCGGAATCGCCCACCAGCCAGGTATTGGCAAAATCAATATCGGGAAAATCCACCAGGGCCTGCCAAGCCATGCCAGTGGCTGGTTTGCGGCACCGGCAACCTGCGTCTTTGGTGTGCGGGCAATGGTACACGCGGTCAACGCGCCCGCCAGCCTCCTGTACGAGGTCGAACATTTTTTGGTGAACAGCCCGTAAATCTTCTTCCGTCATCAATCCTTTGCCGATGCCCGCCTGGTTGGTGACGACGACAATGCGGCCAAAATAGCCGGACAACAGCCGCATGGCTTCTTCCATGCCTTCGGACGGCACGAACATTTCCGGGGTGCGCACGTAGTCGCCTGGCGTGCGTTCGTTGATGACGCCGTCGCGGTCGAGGAACAGGGCCGGCAAGTGAGTCATGGCAGTCATTCGGATCGTTTTTTACAGGCGGCAAAATTCAGCATGCCGAAAGATATTTTCGCGTAACCGGCGCATTGAACTTTTGGAAATAAAATCAGTTTTAGAACACTAAAAATTATAAGTCTTAAATTTCTTGCCTCCCCGATCCTGTAACCTCCAATATTTGAACGTTTCAAAATGCACATCACCATTTTATCCTCCAGCACCCGACTCAACCGCGCTTCGCACCGGGTGGCGCTTGCTTTGGAATATGCCATCAACCGGCAGGGCATCCATACGGCGGAAGTTCTCGACCTGGCGGAATATCGTTTCCCGCTGATGGAAGAAGTGTTGCACCGTCACCCCAATCCCCCCGATGGCCTGACCGATTTTGCGGAAAAAGTCCGCTCTTCCGATGCGCATATCTTCGTGTCGCCTGAATACAATGGCAGTTACACTTCGGCTTTAAAAAATGCGGTGGATTACCTGAAGGAGGGCGAGTTTGCCCGCAAAACCATCGGTGTAGCATCCGTTACGACGGGCATGCTGGGCGGCATCCGGGCGGCATTGGCCATGCAGCAACTGGTATTGGGTATTTCCGGCTTCCCGATTCCGCAAATGCTTACCGTAGGAAATGTGCTGCAGCGGTTCGGCGAAGAGGGCACGCTGCTCGAACCGGCCTTCGAAAAAAACATCGCGGCCTTTCTTAAAAATTTCTTCTGGCTGGCCGAAGCGGTAGCGGAGAAGAAGGAAGCTTTGATGACGGTAGACGGTAGACGGTAGACGGTAGACGGTAGACGGTAGACGGTAGACGGTAGACGGTAGACGGTAGACGGTGGACGGTAGACGGTGGACGGTGGACGGTAGACGGTAGACGGTGGAAAAATTAGAACATTCATTTGTATCTTATTGGAATGAATGGTCTTTTTACCGTCTACCGTCTACCGTCTACCGTCTACCGTCTACCGTCTACCGTCTACCGTCTACCGTCTACCGTCTACCGTCTACCGTCTACCGTCTACCGTCTACCGTCTACCGTCTACCGTCTACCGTCT
>JABAQQ010000022.1 GCA_019187225.1 Saprospiraceae bacterium | reverse complement strand
CAGGGACTCTCGAGTTCCTGTCATAGCGTGTACGTGTTTAGGTGTAAGCAACCCAAACGTACACGCTTTTTAGTTTTTAACCATATCTGACCAACTCAGCAATCCCCAAATTCTTCACGAACCATTGCTTATAGTCAGCAGATATAAACCTGCCGCGTTCACGGAGGGCGCCAGGGTGCTGGCGCCGGAAAGTATGTTTCCGCCATTTTGAGCCTCCCATTGGCTGGTAAACACAGACCCGGCACTGCTGCCAACGGCATTCAAGGTAACTACACTCACCACGCAACTGAGCTCCGGAGGAGCTGCGGTGACAACAATGGGAGGGGTGGTATCCTGATACACGGTTACCTGAGCGGAAGATGAACAAAGGTTCGCGGTATTACTTACCGTCAGCACGTACAAACCCGGAGCATCCACCACAGGATTCAGGGTATTCGCACCAGAAACAATATTGCCATCTGCAGTCTCCCACGTAATTTGGGGATTGGAACCCGCGTTTCCGGCCGTGCCATTCAATGAAACGGATGTGTTAGCGCAATCCAATCCGGTCGCCTGCCCGGCATCTGCACTGGGCAACGATATATCCTGATTAACAATAGTACCCGCGGACATGGTGCACCCATTGGAATTGTTGGTGATCTGAACGTAATAGGTGCCGGGCATATTTACGACTGGTTCCGGGCTATACGCCCCGGCGATGATGTTGCCATTCGAAGTAGTCCATTTATAGGAAAATTGGGCCCCCGAGCTGCTACCCGTAGTGTTGATCGTCGTTTGTACGATCTGGCAATTCAATTTTTCCGGCGGGGTGATAACTGCAACAGGAGGAAGTACATCTTCAATTATATTGACCGAGTCGAGTGCGGTGCATCCGTTGAGCGGATTGGTCACCAGGAGGGTATAGGTGCCCGGTGCATTCACTACCGGCGCGGGTCCGTTGGCTCCGCTGACGATATTACCGCCTGCCGAAACCGTCCATTGATAGGTAAATCCAGGGCCGATACTTGTACCTGAAGTGTTGAGCGTCACGCTTTGGGTCACGCAGGTAAGGGCCATACCCGGTCCGGCTTGCGCCTGCGGCGAATTTTGGTCCAGCAAAAGCTGCACGGTAGATGAAGCGGTACAAGCGTTTTGATTGTTGGTCACCACCAATGTGTAAAAGCCGGAATTATTGACCTTGGGCGACAAGGTATTGGCGCCTTCAAGGATATTTCCATTGGTTGTTGTCCACTGATAGGAGAATTGAGCCCCCTGGCTGGAGCCGCTGCCATTCAGTGTGAGCACAGGATTCGAGCAGGAGAGTATTGCAGGCGCACCGGCATTTGCAAGCGGCGGCGTCAGATTCTGTATGACGTGGACGGTGAACAAAGCCTTACAATTGTTGGAAGAATCAAAAACGGTCAATGTATACTGACCCGGAGCATTCACGGTAGGAGTAAGCGTGTTCGCTCCGGATGCAATATTGCCGCTGGTGGTTGTCCAATTGTACTGGATCGAAGGTCCGGCAGTTGATCCTGCGCCATTTAGTTGAATTTGCTGCACGATACAATTTAATTCATTTGGCGCCTGAACAATGGCAATGGGAACGTCGGCATCTTTTGTCACCGCCACCGATGACATTGCAGAACAGCCATTGACGTAATTGGTGACCACCAGGTTATACGTACCCTGGGCATCAACAACGGGTGAATAGGTATTTGTCCCGGATACAATGCTGCCGTCCGGTGTGGTCCATTGAATAATGAAATCAGGTCCGGTACTACCGTTGCCATTCAGAGTTACTGTCGTGTTGATGCAGGTGATCGTACCGGGAGTGCCGGCATTCGCAACGGGTGGAACAGTATTTTGAGAAATATTTACCACGTCGGTGCCGGTGCAACCGTTGGCAGTATTGGTCACCGTGAGGGAATATGTGCCCGGGCTGTCTATCAGGGGCGACAGGGTGCTTCCGCCCGATACTATATTCCCGCCGGAAGTGGCCAACCATTGGTATGTAAATAAGGGCCCGGAACTGGATGCACTTCCATCCAATACCAGTGTATTGTTTATGCAGTTCAGCACCGCATCTGGACCGGCATCTGCCACCGGGGAATTCATATTGGCCGGGATATTGACGGTGGACAATGCCGTGCACCCGTTAGAAGTATTGGTGACAATTAACTCGTATAAGCCCGGGCCGTCAATCAACGGGTTCAGGGTATTGGAACCCGAAACAACAGACGGTCCTGTCCATAAATAGGTAAAATCACTGCCCTGGCTGGAAGCCGTACCGTCGAGCAACAACTGGGTAACGAGGCAGGTAAGCGTATCTGGCAGTCCTGCGCTTGCCAAAGGTACAGTTGCATCGGATGTGACAACGGTGCTGGCGGCAGCGGTACATCCGTTGATCGTATTGGTAACCACAAGTTTGTAAGTTCCGGCAGCATTGACCACCGGATTGAGGGTATTCTGGCCGGATTGTATAACGCCGCCTGCACTGGACCACAAATAGGTGATCGCGGACCCGGTACTCGATCCGGTTCCATCGAGCGTGAGCGAACTTGTATTACAATTCAACTCTCCACCCGGCGCTACAACTGCCTGTGGAGCGGTTTGATCCACCCCCACGATGACCGAAGAAACGGCAGTGCATCCCGTCTGAACATTGATAACGTTTAAATAATAGGTTCCCGGCGCATCGACGAGAGGGTTGAGCGTATTGACACCTGATACGATGTTGCCGTTCGGGGTATTCCAAACGTACTGATATTGTGCTCCCTGGGAAGACCCGTTGCCGTTCAGGGCAATTTGTTGAACGGAACAGGTAATATCCTGCGTGCTCCCGGCATTTGCCGCGGGCTGAATTTTCAACTCTGACACCTGGACACTTGCCTGGGCAGTGCAATTATTTTCCATATTGGAAACTGTCAGTATGTAGGTGCCCGCCTTGTCTACGAGCGGTGTTAAAGTCGTAGAACCGCTCAAAATATTGCCGTTTTGGGTGCTCCACTCATAAAGAAAGGAATAACCGGCAGATGAGCCGCTCCCATTTAACTGTATCTGTGAATTTTGGCAGGTAATTGGAGCCGGAGATTCGACAACTGCTAGCGGAGGTATTATATCCTGCACGACGGTGACCGATGCAGTGTCCGTGCACGAGTTTTCCGTATCGGTGACCAATAATTGATAAGTACCTGCCTTGTTTACCACCGGAGAAAGGGTGTTGCCGCCACTGACTATGTTGCCGTTGATCGTAGCCCAGGCGTATGTCAGATTACTGCCCTGCGTGGAACCTGCTGCGTCCAGTTGAACCATTAAAACAGCGCAATCGAGTTGTTGAGGCGGCAGGATATATGCAACGGGGTAGTCAATAGCTTCACTGACCGTTACTGCATCTTCATCTGTGCAACCATTATTGACGTCCGTGACGATCAAAGTGTAGGAACCGGCAGTATTCACCACAACATCGTTCAAGGTGTTGGCTCCCGATACGATGTTGCCCGGATTGGCAACCCATTGATACTTGTATTTTGTCCCGGTAGAAGAGCCGCTGCCGTTCAGTTGGGCTGTCATCAGATTGGCGCAAGTTATACTTACATCGCCACCGGCATTGGCGACAGGGGGAGTATAATCGGTGGTTATTGTTACCGAACTTTCTGCAGTACAGTCGTTCAGGGTATTGGTCACCACCAGGGTATAGGTACCTGCTGAATCAATCACAGGGTTAAGAGTATTCTGGCCACTTATGATATGGCCGTCTGCCGTTGTCCATGAATAGGAAAAATCAGGGCCGGTGGATCCGGAACCCACCAAAGCCAACTGCTGAACACTGCAATTCAGTACTGCATTTGGGCCGGCATTGACCACCGGAGGCGTGGTATTTTTGATTACCTGGATAGAAGCCGTGGCGGTGCAACCGACATCATTAACGGCTGTAAGCGTATATATCCCCGGTTGATCTACTGTCACATTAGTGGTATTTCCACCGCTGACAATATTTCCATTCGCGGTAGTCCAGTTTATCAACAAGGACCCGCCTTGAGAAATGGCTGAGCCGTTGATAACGACCGTTGAAGTGATGCAAGTGATCATTTCAGGCGGATCAATACTGACCAGCGGGTCATAAAATACTGCTGTGACCGTTACGGTCGCTTCATTGGTGCAACCGCTGGCGATATCAGTCACCTTTAAAGTATATGTTCCGGATTGATTGACCGTTGGTGTGTAGGTGTTCGCTCCATTGATGATAAACCCCGGATTGGCCGTCCATTGTATTGTGAAACCCGGACCGTTGCTGCCCGATCCCTGGAGTTGAAGCGTGGGGTGAGCGCAATTCAATTGAAGTGGAGGGCCGGCGTTGGCGGAGGGGATGGCCGTATTGGAAGTCACAAGGATCGAAGCTGTACTGCTGCAACCATTCAATGTATTGGTTACCACCAAAATATAAGTGCCGGCCTGGTTGACCGTAGGGGTAAATGTGTTCGCGCCACTGACAATGAAGCCGGGATTGGCCGTCCATTGAATGCTGAACCCGGTGCCGTTACTGCCCGATCCCTGGAGCTGTACCGTCGAATTCAGACAAGTCAATACCTGGGGTGGTCCGGCATTGGAATATGGTAAGGTTTGGTCTGCGCTCACAGTGATGGTGGTGGAGGCAGTGCAGCCGTTGTCCTGGTTGGTCACCACCAAGGTATAAGTGCCTGGCTGACCGATTGTAGGCTGAAGCGTATTGCCTCCATTCACTGGGTTGCCGTTGGAGGAAATCCATTGATAAGTAAAATTCGGACCTGTAGAGGATCCGCTTCCATTAAGGACAAGCGTCGGATTAAGGCAAGTAAGCATACCGTTAACGGATACGGCAGCCACAGTCGGCTGCGTCAGGGATACCGGAACCGTTACCGTACAGGAGACTCCTTTGCTGTCCGTTACCGTCAGGGAGACGGTGAAGTTACCTGCACTGCTGAATTCATGTTCAGCTTCTGGTAAGGTTGAAGAATTATTGGTCCCGCTGGCAGGGTCGCCAAAGTTCCAGGAATAAGTATAAGGGGGCGTGCCGCCTGTAATACTGCTCTGGAAAGTGCCTTTAAGTGAGGGGAAACAAGGAGGAGGCAGGATCGAACTGAAAGAAGGCGCAAGTGGAGTCGTTACTGTAAAGTCAGGCAGAGCCGCGATCGGACTGCACTGACCGCCGGGATAACTATTGCAGACCATGGAATTGGAACAATCCGCATTGTTGGCCGTCCGCCAGGCGATTTTAAAATTGCGCAATTCAAAAGTCTGCCCAAGGGTATACGCGAACGGTCCAATAGTGACGACTGCCGAGTCATTCCCCGCAATCGGGCCGTCAAAACAAAAGATCACATCATCTCCACTATCTATACCGTCGAGAAAAATATCTGCCGCCACCCGGATCGCCTGCCTGCTTGCGCTGGTATGGTTCAAAATAGTAAATGAAAGCGTTGTTGCTACCACCGTTGTCCCCGGGCTGCTGCAAAGATTTGGCGGAAGCGGATTGCCGAATTCGTCATTCATCTCAACAGATTCGACCGTTACATCCTGGCCCGTACAGGGGTCGGTACAATCCCGAATATCAAATTCTCCCGCTCCTTTAAGAATAAAATTAAAGGGATTTTCGTTGGCATCATTGTTTGATATGCTGACTGTCGCCGTGAATTCACCAATGGCATCGGGGTTAAACGCAATACTGAAGGTAGCAGAATCACCCGGATTGACAATTGCGGGTGGTTGCACCGATACCGTGAAATTCGCCGTACTTGCGCCACCTATCACAACCTTGGGTGAACCGGTCAGTTGTAATTGTCCCCCTCCCTGGTTATAGATGGTAAAAGTGCGGACCACCACGCCGGTGGCTGCAGAAGTCACGCCATAATCGGTGTAATCAGTCGGCCCCGGCGTATTATCGCCATCCACTATTATTACTCCATTGCCTTTTATGGCAATTTCCGGTTGCGCCGAAACTTGCCCAACGGTCAGCAAACCGGAAAAAAGAATTGTAAAAATCCCGGATAAGTATTTGCCGGCAATGGATTTCGGAGGGGTTGAATCGGTTTTGGAAAAGTAACGCATGCGGATGATATTTAATGCTTAACAAATCAAATGTGATGTCAAACGAAAAAGGCCGAAGCGATAAGTGCCGATGTGCGACACACCGGTTCAGCACATAATTCCCCCTTCGCACTCCCGCAACACCGGGAGAGTGGAATGTGAAATTTTTATAAAATCTGTTGGAAACGATAGAATGGCTTCCGGAAGCAAAAACCTTCCGCAACCAGATATCAGGCAACGCGCGTAGCAGAGACCTACGCAAGTGAAAGAAGCCGCGCGCTACGGTAAAAGCGCTGCGCAACCAAAGGCAGTCAGTGTGATCTCTCACAAGATTAAAAATTAAATCAGGCCGCACCGGCATCGCATCCGGCGACAAAACCTGGAATGAGGAATAGCAGATACCTCATTGCTTAACCTCGGCGAATCAGGCGATTAAAGCAAGGGGATTAGTTGGGATGATCTTTTATGGAATTTAACTCAGATTTACCCATTGATCGTATAACGCTACTTCAAAAACACCAAAATCGAGGTAGGATATACGATAACCGGCTTCCCGGGACTGTAACAGGGTGCAAGTTCTGAACAGACTTGATTCGACAGTAAAATTTTTTGGAGAATTTTAGTTTTTGTCAGCCGCTCGACGATTGCGCAGCAGCGCCGGCGAAACAGGATTTTAAACTTAACACAATTGACGCCTCCTAACGTATATCTCCAGGGGGTTTTAAGTAGTCATCACGAGGGAATGTTCTACTTTTGCCCCGCCCTTTCACATACAAATTCTACCGAACGATGCCCACTCTCGCGCCGGCAAAAAAGCGAAAGCCGCCTACCGACCACCGCATACCTTCAACCGTCCTGGAACGGGCTTTCCGTCTCATGGCTACCGCCAAAGCCATGACAGACATCTACGAGGCCAATTTTAAATTCGTCAGCAAATACGTCCATGCGACCTCGCGCGGCCACGAAGCCATCCAACTGGCGGTCGGGATGCAGTTGCTCCCGCAGGATTATGCTTACTTGTATTACCGCGACGACAGCATGTTGCTGGGCATGGGTTTGCGCCCATACGAGCTCATGCTTCAACTGATGGCCAAACGCGACGACCCATTTTCCGGCGGGCGTTCCTATTATTGCCACCCCAGTTTGCGCCGGCCCGGTTTCCCCAAAATACCACACCAAAGCAGCGCCACCGGTATGCAGGCCATTCCCGCCACCGGCTCGGCGCTGGGTATGTGGTACCGGGAAAAAATGGGAATGCCGATACTGGAAGGCAATCACGAATACCCGGCTGAAACCATAGTGGATCTGGAAAACCCTTACCCCTACCATTTTAAAAAACAACCCCCTCTTTCCCATCCCCTACCCACAATCCCCCCTTCGCAATCCCCCATCACACTCTGTTCCCTCGGCGACGCTTCCGTAACAGAAGGCGAAGTTGCCGAAGCCTTCCAGATGGCGGTTCTGAAAAAACTTCCCGTGCTGTACCTGGTGCAGGACAACGGTTGGGATATCTCCGCCAACGCCGCCGAGACCCGTGTCGCCAACGCCGCCGAATATGCCAAAGGTTTTCCCGGCCTGGAGGCCGTGAGCATCGAAGGCAATGACTTCGCACAATGCTGGACGGTCGTTCAGGGCATTCTCGAAAAAATACGCCGCGATCGGCGGCCAATCCTGCTCCATGCCCGTGTGCCACTGCTCAATCACCATACTTCCGGCGTCCGTAAGGAATGGTACCGCGACGACCTGGACGAACACAAGCGCCGCGACCCCTACCCTATTTTGCGCAAAACGCTCCTGGAGCATGGTTTTTCGGAAAAAGACATACAAAAAATTGAAAAAGAGGCCATTGCAACGGTAGAGGCAGATTTTGAACAAGCCCGGAATACCGAGGACCCGCGTCCTGAAGACTTGTATACCCACGACTTCGCTCCTTCTCCGGTCATGGAAGAGCGCGGCGAACGCAGCCCATCAGACCGCGAACCGAAGGTGATGGTGGATTGCGCCCTTTTCGCCATCGAAGAACTCATGCGCCAACACCCCGAATGCCTGCTCTATGGTCAGGATGTGGGACGCCGTTTGGGCGGCGTTTTCCGGGAGGCCGCCACACTGGCCGAAAAATTCGGCGACCACCGCGTGTTCAATACACCCATTCAGGAAGCCTTTATCATCGGCAGCACGGTCGGCATGAGCGCCGTCGGTCTGAAACCCATTGTGGAAGTTCAATTCGCCGATTACATCTGGCCGGGGCTCAATCAACTGTTCACCGAAGTGAGCCGTTCCTGCTACCTCACCAATGGAAAATGGCCGGTGAGCTGTATCATCCGCGTGCCCATCGGCGCGTATGGTAGCGGCGGCCCTTACCACAGCAGCAGCGTGGAAAGTGTGGTGACCAATATCCGGGGGATAAAAATTGCATACCCCAGCAACGGCGCCGATCTGAAAGGCCTGTTGAAGGCGGCGTATCACGATCCCAACCCGGTTGTTATTTTCGAACACAAAGGCTTGTATTGGTCGAAAGTACGCGGAACGGAAGCTGCCCGCACCGTCGAACCCGATGAAGAATATATTATACCGTTCGGCAAAGCCAGAACCGCGTTGTCCGCTGAAGATGAACGCGTTGAAAAGGGAGAAACGCTTGCCGTCGTTACATATGGCATGGGTGTGCATTGGGCGCTGAACGCCGCCAGCGAACGCTTCAAAGGAAGCGTGGAAATTCTCGACCTCCGCACCCTTTATCCCCTCGACGAAGATGCCATGTTTGCCGCTGCGCGGCGGCATGGCAAAGTGCTGGTGGTGACCGAAGAACAGGTGAACAATACCTTCGCCCAAAGCCTTGCCGCCCGTATTTCCGAACAATGCTTTCAATGGCTCGACGCGCCGGTGCGCACCCTCGGAGCCGTCAACATGCCGGCAGTGCCGCTCAACTCGACGCTGGAACAGGAAATGATCCCTTCCATCGAAAAGGTGGGAGATGCGATCCAGGCGCTTTTGGAGTGGTAAACAGTTATTTGTAAAAAGGTTTCACAGGCGCCAGAAATGACAACATCCAACAACGGATATCCCACAGGACACCGCAATCTCGCCCGTGCCGCTATCCTGGGCCTGGTGGTCGGTGACGCCCTCGGCGTACCGGTTGAGTTTATTGGCAGGGATGAAATAATGATGCAACCGGTGACGGGTATGCGGGGCTATGGCACCCACCAACAGCCTCCGGGGACCTGGTCCGACGACAGCTCGCTGACACTTTGTCTGGCCGAAGTACTGACCGCAGGGTATGATCTGCAACGGATCGGCAATAGTTTCGTCAAGTGGTTGCATCAGGGGCTTTGGACAGCGCGCGGCCAGGTCTTCGACGTGGGCATCGCCACCATGGAAGCCCTAGGGAAATTGGCAAACGGCGTGCAACCGGATCAGGCGGGAGGAACCAGCGAATATTCCAACGGCAATGGTTCCCTCATGCGGATTTTGCCCCTGTTGTTTTACATTCGGTATAAACCCGGGCCCGAACGCTTTGAAATCACCCGGCAGGTGTCGTCGCTCACCCATGCGCACGTTCGTTCGGTACTGGCGTGTTTTTATTACCTGGAGTTTCTGCGGCTTGTTTGCGAAGGCAAGAACAAATTCGAGGCGTACAGCGCAACCAACGGAATCCTGACCGCAAAACTTCAAGAACTGTCCGTGACCGGATCGGAAGCGGAACATTTCAACAGGATACTTCAGGGAGACCTCCGCACGCAGCCGGAAGAGGCCATCCGGGGAAGTGGATACGTTATCCACACCTTAGAAGCAAGTCTGTGGTGCGTACTGACGTCGGATTCTTACCGGGAGGCGGTGCTGAAAGCGGTCAATCTGGGGGAAGACGCCGATACGACCGGGGCGGTGACAGGCGGAATGGCGGGGATCGTTTTCGGGGAACCAAGCATTCCGAACGAATGGGTACGGCAGATTGCGCGCATGGAAGACATCGAGCGTTTGATAGTCAGATTTCAGTCAGTATACGCAGAGGCATGTCTCTGATTCTTGCAGTTTTCCAGGCCGATATCCCACTTTTTAAACCTCTGTCACTGTTCCTGCGACTCTTATCTCCTCCACATTTTTACACCCCGTCAATCCCATCGTCAGTTCGAAGTCGGCGAGCCAGTTTTCCAGCAACTCTTCCACCCCTGCCTGGCCGTTGATGGCCAAGGCGTAGCAATAGGGACGGCCAATGCCCACTGCCGCAGCGCCCAAAGCGAGCGCCTTGAAAGCGTCGGCGCCACCGCGTACGCCACTGTCGAACAATACCGGGATTTTACCACGCGTCGCATCCACTACTTTCGGCAATGCCTCGATGGCGCCCACCGCCCCATCCACCTGGCGCCCGCCGTGGTTGGAAACATAAACACCGTCTACGCCGTAGTCAAGCGCCTTGCGGGCATCGTCGGGGTGCAGGATGCCTTTGAGAATGATGGGCAGACGAGTATGCTCGCGCAAAAAAGGCAGTTCAGCCCAGGTGATGTTGGGTCGCGAATACAGTTGAATAAACTTGCGTACGGCTTTCAGGCCGCGGCCGGAGCGCAGATTTTCCCAAAAACCACCGGGGTATCGCCGGTTGGCGGCGATCAGGGTGCGGATTGCATCCCAGGTCGGCCTCACTTCCGGCGGTGGTGCTTCGTCTGGTTCGTCGAGCAGTTGACGAAATACAGGATCGGACGTATATTGGGCAATACCCATTCCTTTGAGAAAAGGCAGGGAAGCGAATTCGAGGTCGCGGGTGCGCCAGCCGAGCATGGTTGTATCGAGCGTCACGACGACTGCAGAGCAGCCGCAGGCTTCAGCGCGGTGCAGGAAATGGGCCACCAATTCGTCGGAGCGGCTCCAGTAGAGTTGGAACATGTGCGGCACGTCGCTCATGGCGGCAGCGCATGCCTCCATGGGGACGGATGCCTGGTTGGAAAAAATATAGGGAATGCCCAATGCAGCAGCGGCTTTGGCAACTGCCAGGTCTGCATCGGTATGCGCCATCTCCAGCACGCCGATAGGGGAAAGGAAAAACGGCGATGCAACCTTTTTGCCCAAAAAATCAATGGAGACATCGCGGTGCTCCACATTTCGAAGCATCCGGGGAACGATGCGCCATCGCTCAAAACCGTTTCTGTTGGCCGCCATCGTACGTTCCAGCCCCGCGCCTCCCGCAATGTATGCGAAAGCTTCGGGACTCATGGCCGCCTGTGCACGCTGTTCAAGCAAAACGGGATCGAAAGGTATTTTTTGACGCAATCCGGTCGCCCCACCCGCATAAATAGCGCGCTGACGGTCGAGAGCATTTGTTTTTTTCATAAAAAGGGTTTTGCTTTGGGCTGATTTTCAACGTGTTTCAAAAAATGTCGGCCTGCGCCGGACAAAAAACCGGAAAGCCTGCGTTTTAACATCCGTCAACAATCAACAAAGGATAACTTTTAAACTTCAGAATTATGAATCGCCAGACCTTGTTTTCCATTACCCTGATGTGCATCCTTGCCCTTTGCGGTGCCATCTCTCCTGCATTTGCTCAAAAAAAAGCCTCTGAAATCGGCAAGTGCGGCTATTACGCCGATTCGTACCAGGGCCGCCAGACTGCCAGTGGCGAAAAGTACAACAAAAATGCGCTCACCTGTTCGCATAAGTCCCTCGCTTTCGGTACAAAAATTCGCGTGACCCGGCTCGACAATAAAAAATCCGTTGTAGTGCGCGTCAATGATCGTGGCCCATTTATCGAAGGTTATGTCGTGGACGTGTCGGGCGCAGCAGCCAAAGAACTCGACCTGCTCAAAGTCGGCTCTGCACGGGTAAAGATAGAAGTGGTGGAAACTGCCGAATCATCCCTCGCCAGCGACGCGCTGGTGGAAGCCGAAGCGTATGCAGATAACCTGCCGCAAAGCTCCGCCACTGCAAAACCGGTCGCGTATGGGAAGACAACGACCGTAAATACCTCTCCCAAAGGCATCGCCAATACGAGCGCGACCACAGCCAAAGTAGCACCTTCCTCCAGTCTCTATAAAGTTGACATCCAGCAATTTGAAAAGAAAGGTTATGGCATCCAGATATCTTCGCTGAGCGATGCCAACAATGTGCTGCCGATCATGAAAGAACTCCAGGCGAGGTACCCCGGCAGAGTCCTGGTGAACGTGCAACGCGACGAATTCAACAATCCCACATACAAGGTTTTTGTCGGGCCGTTCGCGGATAAAAAAACAGCCGATACGGCACAAAAAACGGTGGCCAAAAAGTATAAAAAGACAATGGTGATTGATTTGAGCGGAATCTGATAATCCTTAAAACCGGAACATCCCTCCTATGAATTACATCCTCGCCATTGACCAGGGTACTACCTCGACGCGCGCCATCATTTTCGACAGGCAAGGCAATACCATCGCTGTTGCACAAGAAGAGATCACCCAGCATTTTCCAAAGCCCGGTTGGGTGGAACACAACGCCGTGGAAATCTGGGAAACTGTGCAGGCGACCGTGCGGGAAGTCGTGGGCAAAGTCGGCGCGGGCAACATCGCCGCTATCGGTATCACCAACCAGCGCGAGACGACCGTCGTGTGGGACAAACGCACGGGAAAACCCGTCTACAACGCCATCGTGTGGCAAAGCCGCCAGACGGTGGATATTTGTGAAGCGCTGAAAGCCAGGGGATTGGACCCCGAAGTGCGCTACAAGACCGGCTTGTTGATAGATGCCTATTTCTCCGGCACCAAGATCAAATGGGTCCTGGATAATGTGCCCGGCGCGCAGGCGGACGCCTTTGCCGGCAATTTGCTGTTCGGCACCATCGACACCTGGATACTCTGGAATCTCACCGAAGAGCGCGTCCACGCCACCGATTATACCAATGCGTCGCGTACGATGCTGTACAACATCCGCGAACTGGCATGGGATGAAGAGTTGCTCGCTGCCTTCGATATTCCCCGGTCCATGCTACCGAAGGTCATGGATTCCTCGACCATTTATGGCCATGCTAAAAAAGAAATCCTGGGGATCGAAGACATTCCGGTTTCAGGTATTGCGGGCGACCAGCAGGCTGCCCTTTTCGGTCAGGGTTGTTTTGCCGAAGGCATGGCAAAAAATACTTACGGCACCGGCTGTTTTATGTTGATGAACACCGGTGAGCAGGCCGTTGCATCCCAAAACGGTCTGCTCACTACCATTGCATGGGGATTGCAGGGCAAAGTGGAATATGCGCTCGAGGGCTCCATTTTTGTAGCCGGCTCCGCGGTCAAATGGATGCGCGACACGGTGCAGTTGTTCAACGACGCCGCCGAAACCGAACAGCACGCGCTCAGCCTCGCCTCGAATGAAGGCGTGTACGTCGTCCCTGCTTTCGTCGGTCTCGGCACCCCCTATTGGGATTCGGAAGTGCGCGGCGCCATTTTCGGCCTCACACGGGGCAGCAGCCGCAGCCACCTGATCCGTGCGACCCTGGAGAGCGTAGCCTATCAAACCAAAGACGTTCTGGACGTCATGGAACGCGATTCGGGTATTCAACTCAAGACCCTGCGTGTGGATGGCGGCATGGTGCGCAACAATTTCCTGATGCAGTTTCAAAGCGACATACTTGGCGTAAACGTGGAGCGTCCGGTAGTGCAAGAGACAACGGCGCTCGGCGCGGCCTACCTTGCGGGCCTCGCCGTCGGTTACTGGAAAGACGAAGCCGACATCGCCAAAAACTGGCAACTCGACCGGGCGTTTGCGCCGCAAATGCCGGAGGCGGAAGCGGCGCGTTTGTACCGGGGATGGGGGAAGGCGGTGGAAGCGGCGCGGGTGTTTAAACTATGATCCATGAACATTGATCCAAAACTCGGCCCCTTCGCCAACCGCCTTGCCAAAATGCACAAACACTTCGGCAAATGGGCGCGGAGGCAAGGCATCACCTGTTACCGGGTGTACGACAACGACATTCCCGGCACCCCGCTGGCGATCGATATTTACGAAAACATCGTGCACGTGGCGGAATACGCCCGCGATCACGGCATGGAACCGGCAGAACACGCCGCCTGGCTCGACGGCTGTCTGCAGGTGATCAGCGAGGTACTCGATGTTTCACCCGAACTGATCTACCTGAAATACCGCCAGCGGCAAAAAGGGCTCCGGCAATACGAGCGGTTCTCCCGCGTCGGCTCGGAATATATCGTGCGCGAAAACGGGCTGCGTTTTCTCATCAAACCCGCCGATTACCTGGACGTTGGATTGTTTCTCGACCACCGCAACACCCGGCAGATGGTGCGGCAGGAAGCCTCAGGCAAACGGTTTTTGAACCTGTTCGCCTATACCGGCTCGTTCACGGTATATGCTGCGGCAGGCGGCGCAACGGAGACATTGACGGTGGACATGAGCAATACTTACCTGCAATGGGCCGACCGCAACCTGGCGCTCAATGGCTTTTCCGGTCAGCAACACCGCCTGTTGCAAGCCGATGTACTGGCCTGGCTCGAACAGCCGCCGCGCGAACAATTCGACCTCATTGTGCTCGACCCGCCCACTTTCTCGAACAGCAAACGTATGGACGATACCCTCGACATACAACGCGACCACGTGATGCTGCTCAACCGCACGCTGCGCATGTGCGCGCCGGGCGGAACGGTTTATTTTTCAACGAATTACCGCCGTTTTAAACTTTGGGAAGAGGAAATCCGGGCCTCTGAAATCAGGGATATTTCCAAACAAACCGTACCTGAAGACTTTCGGAACAAGAAGATTCATTATTGCTTCAAAATCAAGAAATAGGGCTGCCTACTGTTACTGCAAACTGCCCCGCCTTCGCCAAGGCTTCGGCGGGTAAACCTGCTCAATGCCCCAACGCCCCCATTGGAACCATCTGTTTTTCCTTACCCAATGGCGCGTACCACACTTTCAGACCGCTCCCTCCCCCACTGTTGAAATAAACGAGTTTGAACTTGTGCCAGCCCTGTTGCAGGTATGCCAGACCCGATTTTTCCACCATGCCGTGGTCGCCGTCATTGTCCACAACGATTTCATTGTCAATATACAACACGCTTCCATCGTCCGATTCCGTCCAGAATTGGTAGCCTCCGGTTTGGGGGACTTTCAGGTAGCCGTTCCAGATCATACCGCATTTGGAGGAAACGCACAGCGGATGGAGGTCGAAATTGGAAGCAGTTCCGCTGTTTTCCACAAAACCGTTTTGCACATTTTCCGAGGTGTACTTTTCCCGGGTACTGGTCACTGCCACACTGAGCCCCGGTTGTGGTGCGGTAAAAAACTGGAGGCTGGGTTTTAGCGCGTATAACCTGACTTCTTCCGACGCGATGTTGCCGGCCAAAAGCGCGGGGTGAAACACCCTCGCGCGCATCGTACCTTCCTTCGCAGGAGAAAATGGTTTATCATAAAGGGGCGAGTCGGACCGGGGGTCGGAGCCGTCGGTAGTGAAGCGAATGGTCGCACCGGGGGTTTTGGAGGCGATTTGCACGGTAGGTTTCATCGTGGCCGGATCGTAAGTGACCGTAATGCGCGGTTTTTCCGCGAAAGCGCCGAAGTTGGCGATTTTTACGGCGAAAGCGTGCGGCGATTTGATCTTTTGAGGATTGTACTCCGGTAAAAAGACGGTTGTTTTTCCTGCCGCATTTTCCCAGCGCAATTTTTCCTTTGTGGACAAAAAAGTGACCTCCGTGCCCGGAGGCAAATGCAAATCTTTCAGAACCAGTTTTTTATCCGCCGGATACCGGGGCAAAACAGCATAAACCGCGTTCGACTTCGGGTTCCAGGTGAAAAAGACCTCTTTCACGGCATAGCCCGAATCGGGGTCGATGGTTTGTTTCAACAACGCGTCGCCCGAAGTTTTCCAGCCATCCACCTGTTCCGCTTTCCAATCGCGGCGGCCCTCGCTCCACTGGCAGGGCGTTCGCCAGCGCCGGGTACCATATATAGCTTCGCCGTTGACGCTCAGCCAGCGGCCGATCTCCAGCAGGCGTTCCTGCATGATGGGCGGGATCATACCGTGCGCGTCGGGCCCGATGTCGAGCAGGAAGTTGCCGCCGCGCGAGGCTTTGTCCACGAGGTGCAGCACGAGCGACTGGGCGGAGTTGTAATCCCAGGCGTTTTCGGCGCGGTTGTAACCATAGGAAAAACCCATACCCCGGCTCTCCTCCCAGGCATGGTCTTCAAAATCCAGGTCGGGCTGATACTCGGGCGTATAGATGCCGCCATGGTGAAAGCGCACACCGCTGCCCCAGCGGTCGTTGGTCACCACGCGGTCGCGCACCGGGCTGCTGTTGTACAGCCAGGCGAGGAATTGCGGCGACTGCCAGGTATCGGGCGTGGCGTCCCAGTCGCCATCGGACCACACCACCCAGGGCTGGTATTTGCTCACTAATTCGTAAAGCTGCGGCATGGCGTGTTCGCGGGCATAGCGCGCGTGGTCGAATTTCCAAAGCGGGTTGAACCATTCGTACAGCGAGAAATAGAGGCCGGGCTTCACGCTCGTTTTGCGCAAAGCGGCAAAAAGATCGCCCACGAGGTCGCGCTGCGGGCCGCGCACGGCGCTGTTCCAGGGACGACCCCAGGTGCGCGAAGCCAGTTCGTTGGGCCACAGGCAGTAGCCGTCGTGGTGTTTGGATGTCAGGACCACGTATCGCGCGCCGGCTTTTTCGAACAACTCCGCCCATTCGTCGGGGTTCCAGAGTTCGGCGTGAAAATCGTCAGCCAGGTCGTAGTACGAGCGGCTTCCGAAGTTTTTCTGGTGGAAATCGCGGATCTTGCCGTCGTGCAGGTTGTTTTCCAATGAGTGCTGGTACCACTCAGCATAGTTCCCGAGCGTGGTATAAGCAGGCACAGAATAAACGCCCCAATGGATAAAAATGCCGAATTTGGCGTCGAGCCACCATTCCGGCGTAGGGCGCCGGTCGAGCGACGACCAGTCGGGCACGTATTGGGTTTGGGAGGAAAGCAAAGAGGGGAAAAGAAGAAAAAAGCAAGTAAAGAAGCGCATCATGATCGTTCCATTGAATGAGAAGGTTCGGACAAATATAAACCATTCCCCTGTTCTCCAATCTGCCAAATGCTAATTTTGCGCGATGCGTCAACTCTCTGAAATCTGGACTTACCCCGTCAAATCGCTCGGCGGCATTGCCCTGACCGAAGCCAAAGTGGAGCCGCGGGGCCTGCAATACGACCGCCGCTGGATGCTCGTAGACGAAACGGGGCGCTTCGTCAGCCAGCGCGAAATACCTGCTATGGCCTTGCTCGGTACGGCCATCGAACCGCCCTACCTGACCGTTTTTTGGAAAAATGATCCGTTGGAAAAAATCCGTATTCCATTGGATGTTCCGGAAAACGAACTGGAAAAACTCCGGGTGGAGGTTTGGAGCGACCGTTGCGCGGCACAGGTGTTGCCGGATGATATAAATAACTGGTTTTCAGATAATTTGAAGGGATATCTACGCCTCGTTCACATGCCCGGCAGCACCCGTCGCTGGGCCGACGGGCGTTATGCGCCCAAGGGTCAGCACGTCAGTTTCGCCGACGGCTATCCCTTCCTGCTCATCGGTCAGGCTTCGCTCGACGACCTGAACCGCCGGCTCGCCCAGCCCCTGCCGATGAACCGCTTCCGGCCCAATTTCGTGTTCACCGGCGGCCAGGCCTTCGAGGAAGATACCTGGGGCGAATTTCAAATTTCCGATATCCAATTTCGCTGCGTCAAACCCTGCGCCCGCTGCATCATTCCCACGACCGACCAGGAAACCGGCGCACGGGCTGCCGAGCCCTTGAAAACACTGGCAACGTTCCGGCAGGTAGAGCATAAGATCCTGTTCGGGCAAAATGTGGTGTGGCTGGGGGAGGGTGAAGCAATCGTCAAAACTGGGGATAGTGTTAAAAATGCAATTTTAACAAAAAAGGGTTAGGTGCTCTGCTTGATCCGGCATACTTTAGAGGCTCAGTTCCAAACCGATTTTTTCATTAATTTTTTTCTGCCAATGAAACAATTTAATTTAATATTCGACAATCGCCCCCCCCCTCAAAACAATTTGCTTTTTTATTGCCATCATTTTTTCTTTTGCCGAATCCGGTCATTCGCAAATCAAGTTCCCCGCTCTACAACAAAAACAACGCCCTGAAACGTATCGGATAGGCGACGTCCAGTACAGGAAAAGCGACAACGTTGTTGTAGATATCATTGAAATGAATGAAAAAGGGACAGGTAATACCCCGGAGGAAGTTGCCAAACATTATTTGGAAAACCACAAAACCAGATTGGGAATAACCGGCGATCTGGCCGACAATCTTAAACATTATTTCACGTGGAAAGGCCAGGGCAGCACTGTAGTGCGGTTTCAGCAGATTTATCAAGATATTCCGGTCGATAACAATGAAATCGTGATCGTATTGAATCATGCCAATCGTATTGTTTCCCTCTCCAATTCTATCCGACCGATAAAGAAGGCGATTGATCTTATACCGGCGATTTCTGAAAGCGAAGCCGAATTGGCAACGATGGCATGGTTCAGGCTCATAAAAAAACCTGATAACGCGTTATTCAAACAGGTAATACATTTTACGACTGACGATACCCCTGCCTTATGTTATAAAGTAAGTTTTATGATTCAGCAACCCTCTCCCGAAGGTTGGGACGTATTTGTAGACGCCCGAAAAGGCAGTGTCGTCGATATGGAGAGCAATCTTCATCATTTTCAGTCCAATCCCGCAGCCGGTACCGGCACAGGCAATGTGTTCGATCCCGACCCTATCAGCACCTCCGGAGCTGATTATGGTTCAGGTGGTTTCAAGCATGACAATGACGCCAATAATACTGATTTATCCGGACAATTGATGGCAGTGACCTTCCCCATTGGAACCCAGTTCACAGGACCATCATATCTGCAAGGCCCCAGGGCATATAATCAATTAAATCCGGATCCGTGCTACAGCAATACTGCCAACTGGTCATTTAACCGCGCCAATGATTGTTTTGAAGCAGTGATGTGCTATTACCATATTGACAAAATTATGGCTTATTACTACAGTTTCGGCGGACCAAAGCCTCAACAGAATCAAGGACTCTCTAATGATGGCGCCGTTCGTTTTGAAGCACATTCCACTACTACACCGAGTAACCCTGCTTACTATTGGCAACCAACCGGAACTTTATATTTTTTAACGTTTCTTAACGATGATACGAATCAAACAGTAGAAGTAGCGGAAGACGCAGCCATCATCATTCACGAATTGGGGCATGGCGTGAACGACTGGCTGACCGGGGGGAATAATAATATATCTAGCACACAAGGATTGGGAGAAGGCTTCGCCGACTACTGGGCTCAATCCTACATCCGCAGTCTTGGGCTTTGGAAAGAATTTGAGGATCAATATCAATGGGCCAGCCGCTGGTTTATGTTTACAGAAGAGGTGCCTGATGTATTTGACCGAAGAACCGATGTCGAAATTGCCAATTATCCCGATGATATCGGTGGTTTAGGCGATGGCCACAAACAAAGTCAGGTTTTCTCCACCGTCATGATGAAGATATACGACGACATCGGTAAATTCAAAACCGATCTTATAGCTTTGAATGGTATGGCAATGACTACCAGCGCATCCAATCAAGCAGTGGCGGCACAAAATATTTTTCAAGCGGCCATCAATGCCTTCAACATCGGAATACTTACCCAGACAGACTTGTGTATCGTTTATGAACACTTTAAGGATACTTATGATGCCGCATTCACCAGTTCAGCACCCGGTTCTTCCGGCGATTATTATATGCGCGATACACCCAGCGATTTTGGACAGGAGCCGAACGATGACTTTTCAGCGCCGATTTGGGAAAGCCAGGATATTTGGGTGCGCAAACAGGACGATGGTTTAACCATCCGCGAACTCGAAAACCCCGAATATGGCCAGACAAACTACATCTACGTTCGGGTGCGATCACGGGGTTGTACAAGCGTATCGGATGCCCAATTGTACGTGTATTTCAGTAAAGCATCTACTGCACTGTTGTGGCCTACCCATTGGATCGACTATTATGAACAGACTTCGAACGGGCCGGTATTGGCGGGCGATTTGGTGAGCGGCGCCCCCATTTCGCTGCCCGGCGACATAAAAGCCGGAGAGGAGCGTATTTTCAAAATACCGTGGACCAATATACCCAACCCCGAAGATTTCGATACGGAAAAACACCATTTTTGTTTGCTTGCCAGGATAGTTTCACAGCAAGACCCCATGCATACTCCGGAAGTACCACAATTATGGGTCAATGTTCGTGACAACAACAATGTCGCCTGGAAAAATCTAACAATCCTTGAAAAACCGCCGTTTGTCGGCCCATACACCCCCAACGGAACAGTGTTCATCCGGCAAACGGAATCCACAACCGCTAACACTTGGTTGCGAATTACAACTCCTGCTGTCGGCCGCAACGTGGCTTGCGCGAACCAAGGGGACCTGCAACTGCGACTGGGCGCCGGTTTGCACGCGCTTTGGCAAAACGGTGGCAGCTTGGGAACAGGGATTATCCTTGAAAGCGACGGGCGGTTGAGGCTGTCCGGAACCGACGCTATTTTGGAAGGCCTCGCGTTGACGCCAGGAGTTTCTTATCCTGTAGAAGTTTATTACCAGCCTGACGCGGATGCCCGCGGTTGTCTGCTTGACATGGCACAAATCAACTATCTCAACCAGGAAATCGGCGGCGAACGATTTGAATACAACCCCGAAAAGTGGGAATCTTCGGAAGAAAGGACTGTACACCATTCAATTACCGGCATCGCGCAAGGAAAAGCAGTTTATATACAAATATACCCGGTACCGGCGTCCGACCGAATAAACGTGCAAATCAATGCCGGTGAGAATATTGCAGAGGTTTTCCTTATCGTGTACGACAGCTATGGCCGCTTGCAGTTGCAGCGCAGTGTTGCTGTCCGCAGGGAAGGCACGTCCGTTGTACTCGAAGTTACAGCACTCGCACCCGGGCTTTATTTCCTTGAAATTCAGGACAACGAAGGCCACAAGTTGAACGGTGCACGTTTCAGCAAATTCTAAACTTTTC
Organism: Saprospiraceae bacterium; assembly: GCA_019187225.1. Lineage (GTDB taxonomy): Bacteria > Bacteroidota > Bacteroidia > Chitinophagales > Saprospiraceae > M3007. The sequence continues at coordinate 63,943 of JABAQQ010000022.1, read as the reverse complement.
ATTTGTAGTTGCAGTAGAGGCAAACTTGCCTTTGCTGCAACTATTTAATTTTAACTGCTATGCGTATCGTATTAATTATCTGGATTTTTTTATATTCATCCGTCGTAAAAACACAATCTGTTTTAGAATGGCATACTATAATTGGCAATGCAGGGATCGATTTAAACGCAATGAAAATTTCAAATCCTAATATTGCTGTCTGGTTTCACACTCAAAGCGATTCCGCGATATGGGATGGAAAAACTCATTGGTATAAATCTGCGGTTTCTCAAGGAGATTATAATTCATATTTTACAGTTTTGGACTCTCTTCAAAATCCTTCAATAAATATCCAGCTCTTTAGCAGAAAAAATTATACTACATATACACGTGATATAAAAATATCAGATGATAACAATTATCTTATTTCATTTATTTCGAGCGATTCACTATGGATGAATGATTCTCTTATATACGTTGATGACAGTTTACAATTAAACCGAAGTACCTTTCATGTGATGAAGTTAAAGTCCGACGGCTCTGTCGCTTTCCACACGAAATTTCAAGGTGGATTTGTCAATGATGCCTACCTTGGACTTTTACCGGGCGGGAAAATTGCCGTGGCCGGTACGGTCAATTACAGGGACATTACCGTCGGCAATTACGACTTGCATTGTCTCGGCTGCCATGTGGAAGATTCAGACATCATTGTCGCTGTGCTGGACAGTACCGGCACTGTGCTGAACGCCAAAAGGTTTGGCGGCTTCGGTTATGACTATTGTGAAGGTCTGTTGTGCAGCGCCGATGGAAGCATTTATATCACCGGTAGTTTTGACAGCGACCCTTTTTATATTGACAGCCTTGTTTTGGACAACTACCTCGGGTGGTTCAGTACCGACGCCTTTATCGTAAAAATGGACGGCGATCTCCAGCCGCAATGGATAAAACAGGCGCGGAGTTTTGACTTCGAATACGGCTTTTGCCTGGAAGAAGACAACGCGGGCGATATCCTTTGGGGGGTGCATTTCGGCGGCTCTAAGGTTTACTTCGACGGCGACACCATCACCGGCGGCGTCAGCAATTCTTTTTTGTGCAAAATGGATCCGGACGGGGATACGAAGTGGACCCAAACTTTTACCAGCAGTTATTTCAACCGTTTTTTGGATGTCGCTGCGGACGAGCACAACAATCTCTGGCTGGCTGCCTGGTACCGCGACACCCTGACTTTTGAAGGTGGAAACATAATAGGCGCCGGCAAACAGGACGTTGCGCTTGTTCAATTAGACGGCGAGGGCAATTATCTCCAGTCATTTAACCTTGCAGAACCCGGAGGCGAGATCGTGTTCCAGGTAGAACCGATGCCAGGGAACCGGTTGTTCGTAGTCGGCGGCGGAGACAGCCTGAATTTTCTGAACATGCACATCGGCCCCAAAGAAGGGTTTGGCGACCCCGACTTCTGCTTCATTTTACAACTTCCTTCGTTAGCCATAAAAGAAACAAGGCAATATTCCAACGCTTTGGATGTCTCTCTGTTCCCGGTGCCTGCATCCGATCGGCTGAATGTCCGGGTCGGGCCATGCGTTCATGACTTCAAAGGCCAAGTGTCGGTGTGTGACATTTATGGGCGGTTGCAAAAACAACAAGCCGTGGATATTTTGTGCGAGGGAACAAATTTAGTGGTCGAAGTTGCCGATTTGCTTCCCGGGATGTACTTCCTTACCATTCAGGACATCGAAGGACATTGGACAGGATGTACTCGTTTCAATAAGATTTAGATCATTTCATCAGGGTATGAGCGGGAAATTCGATACCCTGCGAACAATTTTTTCCCTCACCACTTCCCTGATTCAAACTTTTTCTACCTTTGCCCGCCTTTTTGAAAGGCAACGTTTTTTGGACGTTGGATTAACAGATGTTGGACGTTAGATCACCTGACACCGGAAGTCTGGATCCGGTGTGTGAAAGTCCAACGTCGAATGTCCGAAAGTCCAACGTCAAAACCATCATACATTACTTGAACAATGGCAAAACGCAAAGTATCTCCGGCGGTTGAAGAAGTAACGGTACAGGAAGTGGGTTCGGCGCCCGCGCAATCGTTTTTGGAAAAATATCCGAACCTGCTGCTTTACGTGGTGGGCGCCATCGGGCTGGCAGTCGGCGGCTGGTGGCTGTACAAATCCATGATCGTCGCGCCCAAGCAAAAAGAAGCGGTGGCGGCCATGTGGCACGCCCAGCAGCAATTCGAACGCGACTCGTTCCGCCTGGCGCTCGAAAACCCCGGCGGCGGTTTCGACGGCTTCCTCGCGCTCGCCGATAAGTTCAGCGGCACCCCGGCAGGCAACTCGGCCAACTACTACGCCGGCATCTGCTACCTGCAAATGGGCGATTTCGACAACGCCATCGCGTACCTCGAAAAATTCGACGGCGAAGGCGACCTGTTGCCCGCCATGAAATACGGCGCATTGGGCGACGCCTGGTCCGAAAAAGGCGATTACGGCAAGGCGCTCGACTTGTACGAAAAAGCAGCCGACGCCACTAAAAACAGTCTCCTCGCGGGTTATTACCTCAAAAAACTCGGTATGCTCAACGAATACCAGGGCAACAAAGAAGCCGCACTGAAAGCTTACGAGCGACTGCACCGCGATTTCCCCAATCCCTCTTCGCAGGATTGGCGCGAGGTGGAGAAGTACATCTACCGCGCAGGAGCAGGGAAATAGGTTATTCCTTCTTTCTTCAGTATAAGCAATTGAATATCTTAATTTTGTGAATGACAAATGCCGATTACATGATTGCCGATTGACGATGTGTTTAGGAGGTATCGTCAATCGGCAATCATGTAATCGGCATTCGTCATTCATAAAACTCCGGGTGACATCGTATGGCCGAAGTCACCCGGATTTTTTATTTGCCCCTGAAAATCAATACAAAAAGAATTTGCGCCGTATTGCGAAAGTACTTACTTTTGCCCCGTCCCTCTTTCAAAAGATAGTCTCTCCACTTTGCTTTGTGCGGCAATAAGGATGTTTCATCATCCGTTTTTGCCTGTGACACACGGCGGGTTTCGGCTTTTTGTCCCCTCGATTCGGGCCGAAACGCGATTTACACAACCGCAACCAATAACTTTTCAAACCATACTGCTATGAACACGACTTCTCGTGCAGGGTGGTTGGTCCTGGCGCTCGTATGCGCGGCCAACATGATTTTTGCCCAAACAACCATTTCGGAGGACCTTCAGCGGGCCGACAAACAATTCGACTTGTATGCTTACAACCTCGCCCTGAAAACCTACAAACAGGTATTGGAAAAGGATGCCAACAACGGCCACGCACTGGCCCGCATCGCCGATTGTTATTTTCAACTCAACCAGCCGGAAGTATCGCTCGACTGGTACCGCCGCGCGGTGGCGCAGCGCGAACCCAATTCCGACGTGCAATTCCGCTACGGCAAAGCGCTGATGCAGCGGGGCGACTACGAAAACGCCCGGAAACAATTCATCGAATACGCGGCGCTCAACGACAACGCCAATTCCATCGGACGCCATTATGCCGATATGTGCGATTTCGCTGCCAGAACCGCCAAAAAAGCGCCCGACTATATCGCCCGCAACGAAGCCGTCAATACTTCAGCAGCCGATTTCAGCCCCGTTTTTTACAACAACCGCGTGGTGTACAGTTCGGCGCGCACAGATATTGTGCGGAAAACGCAATCCAAAACATCATCCGACTGGTCGGGAAGTTCGTACAACCAGCTGTTCATCACCCAGCGCAATCCGGAGAACGGCGCCCTGCAGAAACCCGATTTTCTGCGCAACGATCTGCAAAACAACTACAACGAAAGTCCGGTGAGTTTTTCCGCCGACGGTAAAAAAGTGGCTTTTTGCAGAAATAACTACATCAACGGAACGCGCCAGATCGCAGAAAAAGGCGTGAATATGAGCCTCTACATCGCCGATGTGGTGAACGGGGAATGGACCAACGTGAAAGCTTTCCCTTACAACGGAACCGATTTTGCCACGGGTTTTCCTTTCCTGATCGGCGTCGGCAATACGCTGATGTTCGCTTCCAATAACCCCGCTTCGACTACCGGTGGAAAAGGCTGGGACATTTATATTTCCCATTTTGTCAATGACGAATGGAGCACTCCACGCAACCTCGGCGCACCGGTCAACACACCCGGCAACGAAGTGACACCTTTTTATGATGGCTCGGATATGTACTTTTCTTCCGACTGGCACAACGGTCTCGGCGGGCTCGACGTCTTCCGCGCCGAAGTGGGGAAAGAAAATGTAAAAAATGTCTTTCACCTCGGCCCCGGTATCAACTCCAGTTCCGACGATTACGGTTTTATTTACAACAGCCAGACCAAAACGGGTTACCTGACCAGCAATCGCTCCGGCGGTCGCGGCAACGAAGACATCTGGCAAATTTCAAAAACCGGCGACAATGCAACGACTCCGATGACCTATTCGGCTACGACCACTTCTCCTTCAGCCACAAGGTCGCTGTCGGATGTGATGGCCGGCCGGTCCGCCACCACGCCCGCCGCTCAGTCGCCTGCCACCTACGCTTTTTCGCCGCAAGGCAATGCAGAAGAAAGCACCATCCGGAGCTATTATCTTTTTGTCACCGATGCTTTCGGAAAACCACTGCCGGGAGTGGATGTTGACATGTTCGAATGCAGCGGAGAGAGGGGTCAGACGGACATGGAAGGCAAATTTTATTTTACGCCGGCCAGCAGACCTTCCAATTGTAACATTGACCTCAGCAAGAGCGGCTATGAAAGCACCCGGGTGGAAGTGCGGGAATTCGGTCAGCGCAACATTACCGCGTCATTGGGCCTGGACAAACGCCAGGAATTCGAAGGTGTGGTGCTCGATGCCCGTACCCGTCAGCCTTTGAGCGATGTCACGATAGATTTTGTGGATCAGGGCAAGATCATCCGCACAACGACCGACGCATCCGGAAAATACGCCCTCCTGTTATTGCCCGGCGCCACATACAACGTGGAATATTCGCGTTTTGGGTACTCTTCCGCCAAAGTACCAACCCGCCCCTCAGCGTCACTTGCCGGTTACCGGATACCCGATGTTGTAATGTACGCAGAAGGCGCCGGTATAACTCCCTCTTCTTCCGCTTATCAACCAGCTGCACCGGCGACTACCATGCCCATACAATACAGCAACCCGACTGTTGCGCAACCCACTCAGTATCAGTATACCACGCCTTCCACTTACAATTACACGCCCGTCGTTGCGCAACCGGCATCTACCAGGTTGGTGACGGCCAGCCAGCCGGAGGTATTGCCTGATTTCAATGGTTATTCCATTCAGTTGTCGGCTTTGCCATCCAACGCAACTGACAGCGATACAAGAAAATTTGAACCGTTAGCCAAACACGGCAATGTGTACACCAAATCAGAAGACGGCAAAAACAAGGTCCGGCTCGGTATTTTCCCGACCAAAGACGAAGCGCAAAAAACGCTGAAGGAAGTGAACAAAAACCAGCAGTTCAAAGGCGCGTTTATCGTGGAAGAAAGAGGAGCAGATAAAAGTCTTATCCTCGGCCAACAGGCCAGCAGTGCTGCTGCCCCTGCCCAATACAGCACGACGTCAAACGCAAGAAGTATTGCAGGCGCACCGGCTACTGTTTCCGTCTCCGGGGTTTGTTACGCCATTCAATTGAGCGCGCAGGCTGCCGACAAACCCATTTCTGTGAACGACTATTCGGGAGTTTCCAACCTCGGCCATGTTTACGGCAAAATGGAGAGCGGTTCTATGCGCATGCGCCTCGGCGTGTGGAGCGACTACAGCAACGCCGAAGCAGTGCTGGCCCAGGTAACACAACGCGGTTTTAAAGACGCCTTCATCGTTACAGAAAAAGCCAATGACGAGAGCATTAAAGGTTACATACTGCCCGGAACGGTAGCGCCGGCGACAACCCAGACCGCTCCGGTCACCTATTCCACACAAACAAAAACGAATGCTGCCGCAACCCGTACCATCAGCCCGTCGGTCAATGACGCGGCCAAATACTACGTCCGGCTGTGCGCCTTGTCCGATCCCGGCCGCTTCGATGCCGACAAACTGGAAGGCGCCGGCGTGAGCGGCAACGTGGAAAAATGGCCTGTCGGCAATACCGGCCTGACTGCCATTATGCTGACCGGATATACCTCACTGACCGAGGCCAACCGCGACAAAGAAAAGGTTCGTTCTAACGGATTCCCCGAAGCATACATCGTGCGGGAAGTGAACGGGACGATCACCAAAATGTAAGCGAGAGCCCTTTCCCGCAGATTTGCGCAGAAAAAAGACGCAGATTTTCGCAGATTGAATTAAAAATCTGCGGCGATCTGCGTCTTTTTTTTATGTGCAAATCTGCGGGAAATATTAAAAAGGTTACAGGTTTGTTTGTCCTGGTTCGCGCGACTCAGGTTTTTTGGCACCATGACGAATTTCGGGTTAAACTTTCTCCGCTCCCCTTTTGATTTCCTCCACCACTTCCGGGTTCAACAGGGTCGAAATATCACCCAGATTGGAAGTATCCCCCTCTGCGATTTTGCGCAAGATGCGCCGCATGATCTTGCCCGAACGGGTCTTCGGCAAACCCGGCACGATTTGAATGATATCCGGTTTGGCGATAGGCCCGATTTCCTTGGTCACTACGTTCAGCACCTCTTTGCGGAAGTCGTGTAATATTTCGGCATTTACGGGGTGATTGGTGATGACATAAGCATAAATCCCCTGCCCCTTGATGTCGTGCGGATAACCCACGACAGCGCTTTCCACAATATTGTCGTGTTTGTTGATGGCATCCTCTACTTCAGCTGTACCGATACGGTGGCCCGAAACGTTGATCACATCGTCCACCCGGCCGATGATGCGGTAGTAGCCGTTATGGTCGCGACGGGCGCCGTCGCCCGTGAAATATTTGTTTTTGAAGGTGGCGAAATAATTCTGACGGCAGCGCTCGTGGTCGCCCCAGGTAGTGCGGATAATGCTCGGCCAGGGGAATTTGACACAAAGCAATCCCTCTACGTCGTTGCCTTCCAACTCCTTCCCGTTGGCGTCCACAAGGCAGGCTTGCACGCCGGGCAAAGGCAGCGTCGCATAGCAGGGCTCGAGCGGCGTGATGCCCGCGATGGGTGTGATCATCATGCCCCCGGTTTCCGTCTGCCACCAGGTATCCACGATGGGGCAGCGTTTTTTACCTATTTTTTCGTGGTACCACAGCCATGCTTCTTCGTTGATCGGCTCGCCCACCGTGCCCAGCACCCGGAGCGAGGACATGCGGCGGTTTTTCACCCATTCGTCGCCGGCAGCCATGAGCGCCCGTATGGCCGTAGGCGCCGTGTAAAAAATATTGACTTTGTGGCGCTGCACGACGTCCCAGAAACGGCCCGGATTGGGATAAGTCGGCACTCCCTCGAACATCATCGTCGTAGCGCCGGCAAGCAAGGGTCCATAAATGATGTACGAGTGACCCGTGATCCAGCCCACATCGGCCGTACACCAATAAATATCACCGTCCTGATACTGAAATACATTGCGGAAGGTATACTCCGTATAAACCATATAGCCACCATGCGTATGCACTACGCCTTTGGGCTTACCCGTCGAACCGGAGGTGTAGAGGATAAATAAGGGGTCTTCCGAGTCCATCGTCTGGGCTTTGCAACTTTTGCGCTTTCCGGCTACGACGTCGTGCCACCACTGGTCGCGCCCTTCTTTCCACGCAACTTTTTCACCGGTATTTTTATGGACAATAACGGTGCGCACGGAGTCGCAATCCATTTCGAGCGCCTCGTCAATAATGGCTTTTACAGGGATATTTTTTGCTCCCCGCGCATTGTAGTCGGAGGTCAGCACCACACTGCACTGCGCATCTTTGATTCGATCGGCCACCGAAACGGCAGAAAAACCTGCGAAGACCACCGAGTGTATGGCGCCGATGCGGGCGCAAGCCAGGACGGCAATCGCCAGTTCAGGCGTCATGGGCATATAGATACAAACCCGATCGCCTTTCCGCACCCCCTGGTCTTTCAGGGCATTGGTGAACTGGCAAACCTGTTGGTACAATTGCTTATACGTCAGTTTCCGGGGCTTTGCTTTCGGGTCATTCGGCTCCCAAAGCAGGGCGGTTTGTTTTGCCCGCGTTGCTAAGTGCCGGTCGAGGCAATTTTCCGTGATGTTGAGTTTTCCGCCCAAAAACCACCTGGTCTCGGCTTTTTGAAAATTCCATTTCAATACTTTTTTCCAGGGCTTTTTCCATTGAAAAGTGGCGGCCTGTTCGGCCCAGAATCCTTCAGGGTCGGCAACGGAGCGGTCGTAGGTTTCGCGGTATTGTTCTAAAGATTTGATTTGCAACGTCATATTGATCTTGGATTTGTTGAGTTGCGGATTTGTTGATGCGGGATGGGCGAAAATAGTCAGGTCTACCCATACAGGGAACCTGCCTTTTCATTTTCTTTACTGCCGGTTTTTCTTTTTCAAAAAACGCACCACATCATGGGATTTGTCAAGCCAATTGGTTCGCTCGACCGCAACCTGAGCAAAAACGAACTGATCGCAATGGTCGATACGAGCGCCCGGAAGTCATCGAAAGCGGCCAATTCGACCTGTTGAAAATGTACGTGTAAATGAACCAGTCATGGTAAAATGGTGAATTACTGCCGGTACTCCCCCTTCCAGGCATACCACCCGAAGAGTCCCAATCCTGCCATGATCGGCGTGAAGATCGGTATTACGATAAACCAGAACATCCGCTGGTTCAATATCTCGTCGGCTTTGCCGGATTGCACGGCGAGGCCGATCTCGAGGTTGGCTCGATAAAACATAAAAATTACGGTAGCCAAAGCGAGGACAATCCAAATGAAACCGGCCGTTTTTTTCAAAGCATTCATAGTAGACAGGATTTGCAAAATTGGAAGAAGTACAAGCGGATCGGGGAAATATCCGGCCTTATCAATCGCTCCAATCCTCTTTAATTTTATTTGGCAAATAGAGCAGCCCGATCACAAAACAAACCGCCGCAATAACGATCGGATACCAAAGCCCGAAGTAGGGGTCGGTATTCCCGTCGGGCGTAAGATTTTTGCTTTCCGTCACCAAACGCGTGGCAATATACGGCGTCAGTCCGCCGAATATCCCGTTGCCGATGTGGTAAGGCAGCGACATAGATGTGTATCGAATGCGCGTGGGGAACAACTCGACCAGAAAGGCTGCAATCGGACCATACACCATGGTTACATATAGGATTTGGAGAAAGACGAAAAAGGTCATCATCCAAAAAGCTGCTGGAGAGAGCCAAACTACACGACTGGTCTCCGTTTTGGACGGGGTAGATGCATTGGCAAAAATCGTATGCTTTGAATCCGTTTTGACCACCGTCCCATTGACATTATTTTCCCATAAAGTTTTGATAATCAGTATATCTCCGCTAGAAAGCATAGATTTACTGCTTGATTCGTACCGGCTTGTTTCGGTTACATCTGTCGCCACCAAATCCTGCATCGCCTTATATATCGGCCGGTACGTCAGCACCGCCAGCAGCATCCCGGCGAGCATAATGGGTTTCCGCCCGATCTTGTCCGACCAGGCGCCGAACACAAGAAAAAAAGGCGTAGCAGCGAGAATAGCGATACACAACAGGTAGCGCGTTTGTTCGAATTCCACGCCGAGTGTGCGTTCGATAAAGGTTTGCGCATAAAACTGCCCCGTGTACCACACCACACCCTGCCCCATCACCGCACCGAACAGCGCGAGCAGCACCATTTTCAGGTTGTCTTTTTTGGCGAAAGACTCTTTCAGCGGGTTGCTGGAGACTTTTCCTTCTTTTTTGATTTTTGCAAAAAGAGGCGACTCCGCCATGCGCAGCCGGATATAGACTGAAATGCCGATCAGAAAAATGGAAACGAGAAACGGCACCCGCCAGCCCCACTCGTCAAATACCGAGACGCCCAATACTTTGCGGGTGATCAAAATCACGCCCAGTGAAAGAAAAAAGCCAAGCGTTGCGGTCGTCTGAATATAGGCTGTGAAATAGCCGCGTCGTCCTGCCGGAGCGTGTTCGGCCACATACGTTGCCGCACCTCCGTACTCCCCTCCGAGAGCAAGCCCCTGTAAAAGCCGCAGAACCAAAATAATAAAGGGCGCCCACATCCCGATGGAGGCATAGCCGGGTACCAACCCGATGGCAAACGTGGAACCGCCCATGAGCAGCAACGTCAGCAAAAAAGTGTATTTGCGCCCGATCAGGTCGCCCAGGCGCCCGAATACGAGCGCCCCAAATGGCCGCACGATAAATCCCGCAGCAAACGTCGCCAACGTCGCCAGAAAACCCGCAGTGGGATTTTCCGTTGGAAAAAACTGGCCGGCGATAATGACGGACATCGCTCCGTAGATGTAAAAGTCGTACCACTCGATGAGCGTTCCGACCGAAGAAGCGAGAATGACCTGCATCAGGCCGCGTTCGGGAGCAGTATTTTCAACAGAAGTCGGCATTCGTAACCAAGTATTGTTTTCAAGGCCAATGGTAAAGCGAATTTTGGTTTTTGAAATGCAGTTTTTGAAAAATAAACCGCGTTTGTCACATAACTACGCTACCTGATCGCTCCGAAACGCACAAACCTCGCTTACCTTTGCGCCGCGCATGAAAAACTACCTCGGGCAAACACTCGGCCTTACTTTCCTCGTCCTGCTCCTGCTCACCGGCCTGTCGCTCGTGCCGGAGAATCTGACCGTCGGCGGCTTTCAATTCCGCAAAATGGACATTTTTGCCGATGTACGCAGCGATGAGATACACGGTTTGCAGGAAAAAGGCATCCCACCTTCCGACACGATCTTATTTTTCCCGGAGGATACGGCCGCCCTGGCGCTCCCGGATTCGATGGAAACCGACTCTTTCGGCCCCCTGCCGCCCAAAGATTCGGCGTTTTTTGGCAAGATCATCGAGGACTATACATTTGAACAACAAGGGCTGAACCGTTTTTTTGCAGCGGTTGACTCGATCAAACTGGGACGAAAAGTACGCGTCGCCTGGTACGGAGATTCCTTTGTGGAAGGCGACATCCTCATCGGCGATTTGCGCGATACCCTCCAGTCTGTTTGGGGCGGCGGCGGCGTGGGTTATGTGCCCATCACCTCGGAAGTGGCACAGTTCAAACGCACTTTGAAACACCAGTTTCGCGGTTGGGCGACCTATTCGATTGTCAAAAAAACGGAAAGCCGGCCCCTACCCGGTATCAACGGCTACGTTTACCGACCGGTGGATGCGGATGCTAAAATTCACTACGAAGGCTCCGACTATTTTCGCCACACCCGCTCGTGGACGGAATTTCGACTCTTTTATTCCAATGGTCAAAATACGCCTTTCGTATGGCAACAAAAAGATGACCTGCCGAAAACGGATATGCTGAAAGGCAAGCAGGGAAAGGTAAATCAATGGACATGGGACTCGAACTACCCCGGTACCACGGCATTTGCCTGCCGTTTCCCATTTGCCGACTCTGCCAACAATCTGCTGGTCTACGGCGCTTCACTCGAAAACGGCCCCGGCATTTATTTCGACAATTTCTCTGTGCGCGGCAACAGCGGCGGACCGCTCAGACTTTTAAAACCCGATTTCATCCGCCAGTTCGACGCCCTTCAACACTACGACCTCGTCGTACTCCAGGTGGGACTGAATGCCGTCACCAACTCACTGACCAATATTAAGTGGTATGAGGCCGAACTCGACCGTACGTTCAGCCATTTGCGCGCCTGTTTTCCCAACAAACCGGTGCTTATCGTGAGCGTTGGCGACCGCGCCGGGAAGAACGGCTCCGAACTGTCCACCATGAAGGGGGTACCGGCCATCGTAGCGATGCAACGCGACCTGGCCCGCAAACACGGCTTCTTATTCTATGATATGTTCTGGGGAATGGGAGGGCCGGGAGCGATCATCGAAATGGCGCACCACAAACCCCGTTATGCCAATACCGACTACACCCATCTGACGCATGAAGGCGGCCGGGTAATGGGTTTGATGTTTGCGACCCTGTTTCTGGAAGAGCAAGCAAAATGGAAAGCGGGAAAAACCGCAGGTAAAACTCAGTGATCTGACGGCAGGTGCCGGAAATACGGCGTTTTTAACATTGGCCCTGCCGGAACCGAAGAAATTTTAGAGATTCATTTCATTGGCAATCAATCACTTATTGGCACGTATAAAAAAGTGGTGTTTGCCGTTTTCGATAATTCTTGGGATTTTGGCACGATTAAGCCATTTCAGGAAAAATCCGGCTGAGACATTATGCGCATTTTTTTACTCCTTCCCCCACCCCAGTCTACCCGTATGCGCCTCATGGCCTGCCTGGCTTTTCTGACATTGTTCATCGGTCAGTGCCAGTCGCAGTTCCGCCCGCCACAGGTTGAAATCACCGATAAGGATACGGTGAATTATGACTTTTTCCGGCAGGATGACAACCAGATAGAGCAAGCGGGCTATTTAGAGCCATTTTTTCAAAAACTGTACGAGCAACGCATTCGCGGTGGTCATAAAGTCAGCATCGTTCACATTGGCGACTCGCATATTTTGGGCAATTTTCTCACCCGCGAAGTCCGTGCCCGCCTCCAGAATGCATTTGGTGATGCCGGGCGCGGAATGGTTTTCCCCTACCGGCTGGCGAGTTCCAACGGCCCGAAAGACTATCTCGTGGAAACGAATACCCGCTGGATCGGCTCCAATTGCCAGCGGGTTTTGGCCACCGAAACGCCGTTCGGCATCTCCGGCTTTTCGATCCAAACTACCAACCTGAACGCCGAACTCACTTTACGGCTGCGCGATACGGCGACTTCCGAAACACGTCTGTTCACCAAAGTCACCGTTTTTCAGCACAAAACGGGTTATGAATACGACCTTGAAGTACTCGACGAAGTGTCGGGACAAAAGGCGGAATTGTTTATAGAAGACCAGTACGCGCAGTCGTATTACTTCGATCGGCCGGTGGACCAGGCGACAGTGCGGGCGCGCAAACTGACCAGTCAGCAAAAACGGCTCACCCTCGACGGCATCGCTTTGGAAAATGAATTGTCCGGCGTGGTATACCACTCCATCGGCGTCAATGGTGCGAAATACCAGGATTTCGTTCGGGCAAAATACTTCTCCAGACAAGTGGCCGAACTGGCGCCTGACCTGATCATTCTTTCCTGCGGCACCAATGAAGCGCAGGGCAGGACCGACCCGGCTTTCCTGCGCCGAAGCATCCAGAATTTGATCGAAAGCCTGCAGGAAAACGCGCCCAACGCGCTGATCATGCTCACTACTCCTGCCGATTCCTATCTGCGCCATGGAAGGAGTTTTAATCCGAACATGGCTGAAGTAAGCGCCGTCATCCGCAAATTTGCCCGCGACAAAGGTTATGCCCTGTGGGATTTGCACCATTTTTCCGGCGGCGAAAACTCCGCGCAAAACTGGAAAACAAATGGTTTGATGTCCTCCGATTCCGTGCATTTTTCGAAAGCAGGTTACGCCGTCCAGGGCAAACTGTTGTATCAGTCGCTGATCAAAGGTTACAATGAATTTGTTGCAGAAAAACCCTGAAAATCAATCTTTTGAATTGCCTCCGACGGCAATTTCCTTCCCTGAGAGATGCCATTCGCGTGGAACGGTCCGTTCCGGATCCTGGGATGGAAGGCGGTGATATGGCTGCACGCTCACCCCACCGTGCTGAAGCACGTTTGCAGCGGGCGGGTCGCCGTTCAGACAGGCAGTAGCGCAAATTTCGAAATAAGCGGATGCAGGAAGCAGGATCAGCAGCAGAAAGCTGCAAAAGAAAAACAGCCCGGCAGCGGGCGGGTGAGTGGGAGAGGCATAGGAGCCCTCCTGCCCCTGAAAAGTTCTGGACATGAATACGTGTTTTGAATGATGAAGAATGAAGCGGATTAAACTAATTGCCCCTTAATACGGCAAGGCAGTTGTTTTTGTTTCACGACTGGAAAAAAAATCATCACGCCGGCCTGCCGCTCATAAACCTTTTTGCCTTACATAGGTCTGAAAACGTTCGGCGTTTACCTTATGGGCTGCAAAGGTCTCGGCAAAAGAATGGGTGCCCGATTCGTCCGGTCTAGCGCAGAAATACAGATACTTGTGTTGTGCGGGATTCAGCACCGCATCGAGACTGGGAATGGAAGCCATGCTGATCGGGCCGGGCGGCAAACCTTTGTAGACATAGGTATTGTAAGGCGAGTCGAAGGACGTGTGATACTCCGTCACGCGGCGGGTGGCGAAGTCGCGGGTGGCAAATACGGAGGTCGGATCGGCCTGCAGTTTCATCCCGATTTTCAGGCGGTTGAGATACACGCCCGCGATGGTGGGTTTCTCCGGGTTGGCATTGGTTTCGCGCTCAACGATAGACGCCAATATATACACTTCCGTCTCTGTCAAGCCGAGTGCCCCGGCTTTCATCCGCCGGTTGTTTTTGCTCCAGAAGGCATCGTGTTCCTTGAGCATGCGCCGCACAAAACCCTGCGCATCCGTGTTCCAATACATTTCGTACGTATTCGGAATAAAAGCCGTGAGTATGGTCTCAGGTGTATAACCGATTTCACGGAGGAATGCCGGGTTGCGGAAGGTATTCAGCAAGGAAAGGGAATCGGCTTCGATGAACCGCGCCACTGCACCCGCCACCTCTTCGGGCAGGCGTTCATTGTTCAGTATCACTTTCACAGGCGCCTGTTCGCCGTTGCGCAAATGCTGGATCAGTTCCCGGTTGCTCCATCCCGGCTTCACTTCGAAGCGGCCCGATCGCATTTTCGCCTTTCTGTAATTCATTTTTTCCGCAAGCCATCGAAAATCCGCTTCGCTGGAGATAAATCCCCCCATTTTCAAGATGGCTACCACTTCTTCGAAAGTGGAACCTGTGGGAATACAGACATATTGTTCTTCCACCTTTTTCGGAACCCCCGAAAAATAGATGGCCCTCAATGGCTGCCAGGCAAAAAAGGCGCCCGCAAGAACTGCGGCGGCAATAAAAACAAGGAGGTATTTCCAGAGCGATGATTTTTGCGGATTCATACTTTTTACCCGTTCATTACGGGTTTGACATGGTGGAACAATTGAAATGATTGTCGTCATAGGGGACAGAACGAATAAAAAAACTGCGCAAAAGTAGGAGCCTTTGCACAGATTTCATTGCGTCAGTCGAATGACTATTTTGCAGACAATACGTTCGGCGACGGGTTAATATTGTTCAGAATCGTTTGGAAAATCCATGGACTTTACGTCAGTGATATATTGTTTGGTAGCATCCACCACTTCCTCGAACAGATCGAGATACCTCCGGAGAAAACGCGGTTTGAAGTCCTTGGTAATGCCGAGCATGTCGTGCGTTACCAACACCTGTCCGTCGGCATATTTGCCTGCCCCAATACCGATGGTCGGGATTTCCAGGTTCTCTGACACCTCTTTGGCCAGTTGGGCGGGTATTTTTTCCAGAACAATGGCAAAGCAACCCAGGTTTTCGAGCAGTTTTGCATCCTCCCGGAGTTTTTGCGCTTCCGCTTCTTCCTTTGCGCGCACCGTATAAGTGCCGAATTTATAAATACTCTGCGGCGTAAGTCCCAGGTGACCCATCACCGGAATACCGGCCATCAGGATGCGTTTGATGGACTTCTCCACTTCTGCGCCACCTTCCAGTTTGATGGCATGCGCGCCCGATTCCTTCATCACACGGATGGCGCTCGATAAGGCAACTTCGGGGTTGGATTGGTAACTGCCAAAGGGTAAATCCACCACCACCATGGAGCGCTTCACGGCACGTACGACGGATTGGGCGTGGTAGATCATCTGGTCGAGCGTAATGGGAAGGGTGGTTTCGTGCCCCGCCATCACATTGGAAGCGGAGTCGCCGACAAGCAGGATGTCAACACCCGCTTCATCGAGCATTCGGGCCATGGAATAATCATAGGCTGTAAGCATGGCAATCTTTTCGCCACGCGTTTTCATGGATTGGATCACGTGGGTCGTGATGCGCTTGATTTCGCCGGTAGATGCTGACATGTGTGAGAGAGGTAGACGTGAGAGGTGTGAGAGTCGTGCGAAAGGTATGGGCTTAAAATAAAAAAACCGCGCCTCTTTTGGCGCGGCTTGTAAAACAACAAATTATAATCCCATGAACATTTCGTGTGGAGGAGTTTTGAGGCGAAGGGCAACTTTTGCAAGATGCACGACAAATAAACGGTTCACATATCTTTATGTTGCCAAAAATCAGGCCTTAACAATTCGTTCAATGCATGTTTTCAGGTTCAGCAAGTCCTCCCAACTCTTCGGGAAGGACTTGCTTTTTCACCTGAATTTGTATAATCCCATGAACATATCTCTTGGCGGCAATTCTTTTACTACCACCGTTCACGGTACAAAAGTGCAACGGGTAGTTCGTTCTGCCAATGACATTTTTTAGGCGTTGTGAATTTATTTTATAATTATAATTTTATTGCTAAATAAAATATAAAACTGATTATCAATTTATTAGTTCAATAAATCTATACGAAAATAAATTGTTTTTGTGAGTGAAAACATCTGTTTATTGCGATTGTTTTTTCACAAATTTTTTGTTTTAAAGCCGAAAAATGCCGTTTTGGCGACAAAAAAAGAGCCGGGTCTCGTTTCTGATGGTCCGGCTCTTTTTGAAAAACCAACGGTGTGAAATACCTAAAAGCGGAAATTCAGGTGCGACGTGAGTGGGTTCTTTTGTACCTCTTCCACCGTTTTGTTTGTCAACCTGATATCATTCAAAATGTTGGTATTTTTTGCGGAGAGCAGGCCGAATCCCTCCGAAAGATTGGTATAATTGGGAAATACTTCAGCGCCGGTTATTCCGGAGTTGGCCGCAGCCGTTTCTAAGTAATCCCGGATCTCTTTACCGCCCCCGGTAAGTACGAAGTCTATTCCGACGAAACGCCGCTCCGGAGGATTTGCGCCGGAGGCAATGTTTTCGTTCAGAAAGCGGTAAAAACTTTCTCCGGGCAAGGATACTTGCCCTTTATAAAGCCCTCCCGCCACCGGCACATCGGTGCGCTGAATATTTTTGGCTGCCTGCCATACGACTGTGTCGTGAACGACCGAACCGTCGGGATAATTTTCCCGGTAACGAATCACAAGATTGACATTGTAATAAACGCCGTTTTCATCGCCGCGCCATTCAATATAGGTCGGCAAATCGGGCAGAAAACCCATTACTAATGGATTATCGAGGGGACTGGGATCCCTGAAGATAAAATCTTTCGGGATGGACGTCTCAGCGGTCACATCAGGTTTTCCATCGGCGCGCTTGATCACCAGGCGGTATTTCTCGCCTTTTTTCAAACTGTCGAGTTCGTCCGGTTTGATTTTATACAGCCAGTTGGGTTGGGAAGCAAATATTCCGTCTTTTCTGGGATAACCTTCTGCGGCGCCGTTCACCCGGTGCATCTGGTACAACTGGCCGCCGTTCACACGCTGCAGGTAAACAGCAATGGCATTTTCGGGATAATAGATGGAGTCGGGGATCTGGGCGATGACAAGCGCACTCGTTTCAGGATCCAAAAAGGCCTTTTCCACGCGTATGTAATGCGCCGAGTCGGCAGGAGATAAAATACCATACGCGACCGGTATTTCTTTCCACGGAGCAGCCACGTCGAAATCATTGGAACAAGCTGCCAGGAAAAGCATCCACAACGGCAGTAAAAAGAGTAGTTTTTTCATTAATAAGTGTTTGACAAAATCGAAGCAGCGGCAAAAGTAGGCGTTTGTTTCGGACGAAAAAGCACAAGCCTTGCCAACTTAAGACGAATACAGTGGAATTTCTGGTTGCCTGCGCCGGTATTTATACTGATTTTAAAAAGCGACGTCCCATTTCAGACAAGTTTGTTTTCAAAAAGTTGAAACGAATAATGATACCTTTGCCGCCAGTTAAAAAACACGCTTCAGGGAGTTTTTTTCCGCACTTTTTGGCAAACCGAATCACTTTTGGAGCGTTTCACCGAGAACTGTTAATTGTTATGGAACCGTCAGGATATTTACCCGTCATTCTGCAGTCGCTTGTCGCCCTTGGCTTCGTAGCCTTTGTACTGATCGTGGTACCGCGCATCGGCCCTCGCCGCATGAGCGCCAAAAAAGGAGAAAATTTTGAAAGCGGCATCGCTTCGCAAGGCAATGCCCGCTTCCCCGTTTCCATCAAATATCTGATGACAGCCATTTTGTTCGTTTTGTTCGACGTGGAGGTGATTTTCTTCTACCCCTACGCCGTCAACTTCAGGGAAATGGGTATGGAAGGCTTCCTGGCCGTCCTGATGTTTGTGGGCGTCTTTCTCGTCGGATTTTACTACGTATTGCGCAAAGGCGCATTTGAATGGGAAAAATAGTTTTTAAATATGAGTTATGAGTGCCAAGCTATGCTTTTTCTAATCTCATAACTTAAACTTAACGCAAAACTCATCACTTCGATTATGGGTATTACAAAAGCTGAAGTGCTTGAAGGATACATCGGTGAAGGCTACCAACTTACAACGGTTGAAAAAGCGCTGGGATTGGCGCGTTCCAATTCCATCTGGCCTTTGCCATTCGCCACCTCGTGCTGTGGCATCGAGTTCATGGCAACTATGGGTACCAACTACGACCTGGCGCGTTTTGGCATGGAGCGACTCTCCTTTTCGCCACGTCAGTCCGATCTGCTCATGGTGATGGGAACCATTGCCAAAAAAATGGGACCGGTACTCAAACAGGTGTATACCCAAATGGCCGAGCCGAAGTGGGTCATCGCCGTCGGCGCCTGTGCCAGTTCGGGCGGCATCTTCGACACCTACTCGGTATTGCAGGGGATTGACAAGGTCATTCCGGTCGACGTATACGTACCCGGTTGCCCACCGCGCCCGGAGCAGATCATTGACGGCGTAATGAAAATCCAGGAACTGGTGAAACACGAACCCCTGCGCCGACGCCATTCACCGGAGTACCAGCACCTTTTGGAGAAATATCAAATTGGATAAATACAAGGTTAACGGGTTTCGGGTTAACGGGAAATGAACCTGATAACCCGTTAACCCAAAACCCGTTAACCCGTCAACCATTTATGGAACTTACCAACGAACATATCCTCGCCCGCATCGAACAGCGACTTCCCGGCTCGGTCGTTGCAAACGACGTAGCCCGCGACGGGATTCTGAACATCGAAACAACGCGTGAGCAAGTGGCTGATCTGCTGCAATTTTTACGCGACGACGAGTATTTGAACTATCACTTCCTCACCTCGCTCTGCGGCATTCACTATCCCGACTCGGCGGGACGCGAACTGGGCGTGATCTACCACTTGCACAACTGGCCGCAAAATCGCCGCCTCCGCTTGAAGATCTTTTTCCCCGTCGCCGATCCCCATGTGCCCACCGCCACAACGCTCTGGCCAACGGCCAACTGGATGGAACGGCAGGAATACGACTTTTTCGGCATTATTTTCACCGGCCACCCCGACCTGCGCCGTATCCTCAACGTGGACGACCTCGACGTGTTCCCGATGCGCAAGGAGTACCGGCTGGAAGACGGCACACGGACGGACAAGGATGATAGGTTTTTTGGGAGACAGGGGCATGAGGGGAGGGAGTTTGATTGAAAAATTGAAAACACATGAAAACCTACATCGCCGACATCATTCCGAAACTCCAGAGGTTCAGCCAGAAACTGGACAACCTGACCTTGTTGACCAACCAGCATTGGGTCGTTTTGGATGAGTTGGAGAATTCAAAAACGGTTTTCATTTTTCGCAGTAACAACGAACTTTTGATTTCGAGGAATGGAAAAGTGGAAAAAGCCAAGTGGGAGTATTTGAGAAACAATTCGATTTTGATTGACCAAAAAGACACGAGTCACCTGTTCAAGCAAGGTTTTTTTGACGAAAACGTGCTGGCGTTAAAAGTGGACAGCAAAGAAGAATATGCGTTTTGGGTGAATGAAAATCGGTACGATGGGGAGATAAACTCGGTGGAAAGGCGACGGATTTTTTGAGTCAAAAATATCTCATTGAACCTCAGCAAAAGACCGTTGAATTGAAGACAATTAAGGATACAAATCAAGAAGTGCCAGTTTTTGAGCCGGGTAGGAAATGGACAAAGGATGAAAAAATTGCTGTTTCTTTTGTCGCAATCTGTCTAATACTTGTGCTTCTACTTTTTTTGGCATTTATCACATAGGCTAAAATGCAAGTCCAATCATACTTCACCTCGCTCGACAACATCTGCGAGGAATTTTGAGAAAACAAAAAAATGACAACCGGCCAAAAATTTTTCGAACAACACAAGGCGCAACTCATCGAGTTGTGTCGCCGCTACCCGGTGGAGCGGCTGTATTTGTTCGGCTCAATTTTGACCGACAAGTTTGATCCAAAAAAAAGTGATGTGGATGTGCAGGTGTTTTTTGAAGCAAACGGAGACCCAGTTAAAATGGGCAAGTTGAAATGGAGTTTTTGGGACGAACTGGAAAATTTGTTCGGAAGAAAAGTAGATATGCTCACCGAGCAGCCCCTTCAAAATCCATTTTTTAAAAAAGAAATTGAATCAACCCGGCACTTGGTTTATGAGCGAAAACGAGAAGAAGCATTTGTTTGACATCTTGAATTCGATTCGGGAAATCCAAGAATACACAACGGGAATATTCGCAATCGAAGATTACCTCAAAAACCGATTGGTGATGCGGGCGGTTGAACGTATGCTCGGCATTATTGGAGAGGCAACGAACAGGTTGGAAAAAGAATCGGACACGCCCTTGCTCTCCAATGCTCGAAAAATAACTGGTTTGCGCAACCGCGTCATTCATGCTTACGACCACGTTGACAACCAAATTATTTGGGAAATCATCCAAGAACGATTGCCGGAATTGAAACAAGAAATCGAAGAAATTTTGAAAAACGAACTCTGACTTCCATGCAAGTCCAATCATACTTCTCCTCGCTCGACAACATTGACGGTGAACTCGCCACCCTCAATCTCGGCCCGACGCACCCGGCCACGCACGGCGTGTTCCAGAACGTGCTGAAAATGGACGGCGAGCGCATCCACTCCGCCGAGCCGACCATCGGATACATCCACCGCGCGTTCGAGAAACTGGCGGAACACCGGCCTTACAACCAGATCACGCCCATCACCGACCGGCTCAACTATTGCTCATCGCCCATCAACAACATGGGCTGGCACATGACCGTGGAAAAACTCATCGGCGCCGAACTACCCAAACGCGCGCAGTACATGCGCGTGATCATCATGGAGTTGTCGCGCATCGCCGACCACCTCGTGTGCAACGCGGTCATCGGCGTGGATACGGGAGCGCTGACGGGTTTCACCTATATGTTCCAGGAGCGCGAGCGGATTTACGAGATGTTTGAAGAAGTATGCGGTTCACGTCTGACGACCAACATCGGTCGCATCGGCGGCATGGAACGCGACTTCACGCCGGCATTCCACGCCAAACTGAAGGATTTTATGAAAACCTTCCCGGCGCGATTCGAGGAATTTAACGACATGCTCGAGCGCAACCGGATATTCATGGATCGCTGCGTCGGCGCGGGGCCGATCTCGGCAGAACGCGCAATGGCTTACGGTTTCACCGGCCCCAACCTGCGCGCCGCCGGGGTGGACTACGACGTGCGGGTGATGAATCCTTACAGTAGTTACGAGGATTTCGACTTTATTGTGCCGGTCGGCAAAGACGGCGACACTTACGACCGCTTTTTGGTGCGGCAGGAGGAGATACGCCAGAGCATGCGCATCATCGAGCAGGCATACAAAAACCTGCCCGAAGGCAATTACCACGCCGACGTGCCGGATTTTTATTTGCCGGATAAACCCGACGTTTATACCAAAATGGAGGCGCTCATTTACCATTTCAAGGTAGTAATGGGTGAAACGCCGGTCCCGGTGGGTGAGGTGTACCACTGCGTCGAAGGCGGAAACGGCGAACTGGGCTTCTACCTCATCAGCGACGGTGGACGGCAACCGTATCGCCTGCATTTCCGCCGGCCCTGCTTTATTTATTACCAGGCCTATCCGGAAATGATCAAAGGTGCGATGTTGTCGGACGCCATTCTGGCCATGAGTTCGATGAACGTGATCGCAGGGGAACTGGATGCGTGACCGGAAGAGGCCACCTCATTCAAGCCATTCCATTCCACTATACTGAAAATTCTACCATTCTGAAAATTCTTATATGCACGCACCCACTCAAAACGGAACGCCATTCAAATACTCCCCCGCCGCGCTCGCCGAGGTGCAGGGATTGATGAAAAAATACCCCGAAGGCCGGGGTAAAAGCGCCATTTTGCGAGCCTTGCACATTGCCCAGGAAGAAAACGAGGGCTGGCTCAGCGTAACCGCGATGGACCACGTAGCCGAGGTGTTGGGTATCACGCCCATCGAAGTGTACGAAGTGGCGAGCTTTTACTCGATGTACAATCTCGAACCCGTAGGCAAGTACGTTCTCGAATTTTGCCATACCGGACCCTGCGCCATCGAAGGCGCCGAGCGCATCATCGAGTACACGAAACTCAAACTCGGCATTGGGAAAAACCAGACGACGCCCGACGGTATGTTCACAATCAAAGAAGTCGAATGCCTCGGCGCCTGCGGCTACGCCCCTATGATGCAGGTCGGCGAGTTTTACCACGAGCACCTCGACGAAGCAAAAATTGACCGGTTCGTCGAGGATTGCCGGGCGGGAAAAATTGACAAGGGAACCTGGAAAATGCACTGAAACTCCGGATCAACTTCTGGCTTGTTTTTATTCGATTCATTAGTTATGCAGACTTATCGTCTTTGTCTTTTCGTATTGATCTCTTTTTTATGGAGTAACTGCGGGGAAAAAAAAAACCCGCCGGCCATTCCGGAAAAGCAGCAGACCGTTACCTCGCCTGAGTCCAAGTCAGACACCCCCTTGTCCAAAGCATATACCGCGATACCCGATGACAGTATGAGAGAAAAAAAGTCCCCCATCCAGGCTACGCCACCGCCGCCTGCAAAAATTCCTCCGAAAACATCAAAACCGCCAGGCCCCCCCGCCTACATCACCCAATCAACTGCCTTGATGTACGCTGAGCCTTCAGACAAAGCCACTAAAATCCCGCATAATTTTAAAGTTTCGGAAAATATCTATATTCTCGAAACCAAAATGACCGATGAATCCGGCAATATTTACGAAATTCCTCAATGGCATAAAATCCAGTGTTCTGACGGAAAAAAAGGCTGGGTAAAATCCCGGTTCATTGGCCGCCCTTTTTAACCTTCAACCTGCTCCGGGATGTTGACACAAAAACAAATCGAAGAAATACTGGCGAAAAAGCCGGAAAACCGCTACAAATATTTCATCAAAACCGTAGCGGCAGAAGAAGAAGTGTGGGGTTTGGCCGACGAAGAAGGCTGGTTGCTGCTGGAGGATGACGATGACGACACGGAAGTTTTGGCTGTTTTTCCGAATCCCGAATTTGCGGAGATTTTTCGGGAAAAAGGCGGTTTCGAAGAGTTTCAGGTGGAGGCGCTGGATCTGTACGAGTTCATGGAATGGCTCGACGATTTTGAGAAAGAAAAAATGAAGGTCGCGGTGTTTCCCACGCCTGATTTTCAGAGCGCGGTGATGACGCCCCGAAGATTGAAAGACGATTTTCAAATTGAGTTTGATAAAGAAAAAGAATAAGTTATGAATGTCGAAACGTTGAAATCACAGATAGTGCCTATCCTGCAAAAACACCAAGTGGTGAAAGCTGGACTGTTCGGCTCTTTTGCCCGCAACGAGGCGACGGAAGAGAGCGACGTGGATTTGCTGATTCAATTCGACCCCGATTTGTTTGTCGGTATGTACGTTTACATGGATTTGAAATTTGCATTAGAGGAGGCTTTAAAAAGAAAGGTTGACCTCATCGAATATGAAGCCATCAAACCCCGCTTGCAGAAAAGCATTTTGGAAGACGAAATCCGATTTTATGGCTAAAAGAGCGGCAGAAATTTTTGTGCAAGATATTTTCGAGTGCATCGAATACCTCGAACAATACACGCATGGAGTCTCATTCGCCGACTTTGAGTTGAACATTGAGAAACAGGACGCTATCATGCGTCGAATCGAAATAATCGGTGAAGCAACAAAAAACCTTCCCATGAAACTTCGAGACAATTATCCTCAAATCCCATGGAAGCAAATGGCTGGTTTACGCGACATCGTAACACACGTTTATTTCGGCTTGAGATTGCAAGTTGTTTGGAACGTCGCCACCGTTGAAATGCCCGCTTTGAAACCCGAAATTCAAAAGATTATAGAAGATTTAGAAAAATAAATGGGACGTAAACTCCTGCTCGAACACGCCCACGTACCGGGCATCCACACCTACGAGGTCTATCGCAAACACGGCGGTTACCGCTCGGTGGAAAAGGCATTGAAAACCATGTCGCCCGAGGCGGTGGTGGAAGAAGTAAAAAAATCCGGCCTGCGCGGTCGCGGCGGCGCAGGCTTCCCGACCGGCATGAAATGGTCGTTCCTCGCCAAACCCGAGGGCGTGCCGCGCTACCTGCTCTGCAACGCCGACGAATCGGAACCCGGCACATTCAAAGACCGCTTCCTGATGGAAAAGATCCCCCACCTGCTCATCGAGGGGATGATCACGTCGAGTTACGCGCTGGGGGCCAACACCTCTTATATTTATATCCGGGGCGAGTACTCGTGGATTGTTTTTATTTTGGAAAAAGCCATCGCCGAAGCGTACGCCAACGGTTGGCTCGGCAAAAACATTCTCGGTTCGGGTTACGACCTCGATTTGTACGTCAACCCCGGCGCGGGCGCGTACATCTGCGGCGAAGAAACCGCCCTCATCGAGAGCCTCGAAGGCAAACGCGGCAACCCGCGCATCAAACCGCCGTTCCCCGCCGTGAAAGGTCTGTGGCAAAGCCCGACGGTGGTCAACAACGTGGAAACCATCGCGGCGGTCGTGCCCATCGTCAACGACGGCGGCGACGAGTACGCCAAAATCGGCATCGGCAAAAGCACCGGCACGAAACTCATTTCCGCCAGCGGAAACATCAACAAACCAGGCGTTTATGAAATCGAAATGAGCATTTCGGTGGAGGAATTCATCTACTCCGACGAGTGGTGCGGCGGCATCAAAGGCGGCAAACGCCTCAAAGCCTGTGTGCCGGGCGGCTCGTCGGTGCCCATCCTGCCGCACACGCTCGTGACCAAAACGGCGGCGGGCGAGCCGCGCCTGATGACCTACGAAAGCCTCGCCGACGGCGGTTTCGCGACCGGCTCCATGCTCGGCTCCGGCGGCTTCATTGTCTATGACGAAGAACAGTGCATCGTGCGCAACACCTGGAATTTTGCGCGCTTCTACTGGCACGAATCCTGCGGCCAATGCTCACCCTGCCGCGAAGGCACGGGCTGGATGGAAAAAACGCTGTGGCGACTCGAAAACGGTCAGGGCAAAATGAGCGACATTGATCTGTTGGTGAATGTGGCAAAAAATATCGAAGGCAACACCATCTGCCCGCTCGGCGACGCAGCGGCCTGGCCGGTGAGCGCGGCGATTCGCCACTTCCGCGAGGAGTTCGAGTGGCACGTCAGAGAGCCGAAGTTGTGCATGGAGCGGAATTACGGGCTGGTGAGCGAGGTGGGGGTGTTTTTGGAGGGGGTGCAGGGGTAGGATTTTGCTTCGTTTTGTTTAATTTTGTTGGACTTAAAATCACACATAAAGATGATAGTGGAAATTTCAGACGAAATTATTGCAGGTTCCCACCTGACGCTCGAAGAAGTCAGGCTGGCCTTGGCAATTTGGCTTTTTCAGGAAAAGAAAGTCTCGCTCGGCAAATCCGCAAAAGTGGCCGGGTTGCATAAGATATTGTTTCAAAAAGAATTGGCAAAAAGAAAAATCCCGGTACACTACACCGAAGAGGATTTTGAAAGAGATTTGAAATCCGCCAAACTGATGCCATGATAGTCGTGTCGGACACTTCGCCTATTGCCAATTTGATTCAAGTTGGAAGACTGGATATGCTCCGCGAGGTTTTTCAGGAAGTGTTGGTGCCACCGGTCGTTTTTGAAGAAATCATGGAATTGAGCCATTTCGGGATTGACCTCGCCGAATTCAAACAGGCGGCTTGGATAAAGACCCATCCTGTCAACGACATTGGCAAGGTCAGAAATTTGATGCGCGAATTGGATGCCGGAGAATCTAACGCCATTGTGCTTGCGCAAGAAGTTGTTGCTGACTGGATTTTGATGGATGAAAGGGCAGGTACAAAAATCGCAGAAAGCATGGGTTTGCACCCGATTGGTTTGGTGGGGGTATTGATAAAAGCGAAAGAGAAAAAGTTAATTGAAGAAGTGATTCCTGTTGTGCTGGAATTGAGAGAAACAGCCGGATTTTGGATTAGCGACAAGTTCCTTTCCCGGATAAAGCATGAGTTGGGAGAATAGTATTTGAGCACATCAGAGAGCCGAAGTTGTGCATGGAGCGGAATTACAGGCCGGTGAGCGAGGTGGGCGTGTTTTTGGAGGGGTTGCAGGGGTAACAACTAAACTTAAAATCATGAAACGCAATCCTAATTCGCCTTGGAATCCAGCTGAAAGCATTGCAATTTTAAATTTTGATGATGAAAATCTAGAGAGCCTTAAAGAATTTCTATCAATTAAATAATTTGAAAATGACCCTCACCGACATCAAAAACAAACTCACCGCCCTGAAACCCGAACTGAAAAACTTCTGTGTAACTCTGTGAAAACCCTCAGCGTACTCTGTGTTAAAAAATTCAAACACAGAGAGAACAGAGAAAAAAGCGCAGAGAATCACAGAGTTAGACTACGAAAAATCAATTGTAAAACGATCTGTGCAACTCTGTGAAAAACTCTCAGCGTACTCTGTGTTAAAAAATTCAAACACAGAGAAAAGGAGAAAAATCACAGAGAACCACAGAGTTAGATTTTGTAATCATGAATGAAAACGAACTAACCGGAAAAGTAATCGGCTTGGCGATGGAAGTCCACAGCGCCCTCGGGCCGGGACTTTTGGAGAGTGCTTACAAAGAGTGTTTGTTTCATAAAATTCAAAAAACCGGGTTGATGGTGGAAAAAGAAAAACCGCTTCCGCTCATTTACGAAGAGGTGAAATTGGATTGCGGCCACCGAATTGACCTGCTCGTGGAAAACCAACTTTTACTCGAAT
This sequence comes from Saprospiraceae bacterium, assembly GCA_019187225.1. Classification (GTDB taxonomy): domain Bacteria; phylum Bacteroidota; class Bacteroidia; order Chitinophagales; family Saprospiraceae; genus M3007. The sequence goes on along the minus strand of JABAQQ010000022.1, from coordinate 36,775 downwards.
TGAAATCAGTCGAAGCGCTCAACGACCTTTACCTCGCGCAGACGCTGACCTATCTTCGGGTCGGAAACTACAAACTTGGATTGCTCATAAATTTCAACGTTTTGAGACTGAAAGATGGAGTCAAACGAGTAATCAACGGATTCTAACTCCGTGCCTCTCTGTGATTTAACTCTGCGTTCTCTGTGTTAGAAAAAAAATTAAACACAGAGTACACAGAGAGTTTTCACAGAGTTTCGCAGAGATTTTTTCTCGGTGGTTCTCCGTGTTTTACCTCTGTTTTCTCTGTGTTAAAAACAACGATATGCCCAAAGTAAAAATAGACAACTTTGAAGTCGAAGTGCCCGAAGGCACCACCATCCTGAACGCGGCGCGGCAAATCGGCGGCGACATCGTGCCGCCCGCCATGTGCTACTACTCCACGCTCAAAGGTTCCGGCGGCAAGTGCCGCACCTGCCTTGTGAAAGTAACCAAAGGCTCGGAAAAAGACCCGCGCCCCATGCCCAAACTCGTGGCTTCGTGCCAGCAAACGGTCATGGACGGTATGGAAGTCGCCAACATCACCAGCGACGAGGTGCTCAATGCCCGCCGCGGCGTGGTCGAGTTCCTGCTCATCAACCACCCGCTCGACTGCCCGATCTGCGACCAGGCAGGAGAGTGTCATTTACAGGATCTGTCGTTCGAGCACGGCCTGGAATCAACCCGCTACGAGTTCGAGCGCCGAACTTTTGAGAAAATTGACATTGGCCCCTACATCAAACTGCACATGACGCGTTGCATCCTGTGTTACAGATGCGTGATGGTAGCCAATCAACTGACGCCGGAGCGCGTTCACGGTGTCCTCAGTCGCGGCGACCACGCCGAGATCAGCACGTACATCGAAAAAGCGATTGACAACGACTTTTCGGGCAATATGATAGACGTGTGCCCCGTCGGCGCCCTGACCGACCGCACCTTCCGCTTCAAAAGCCGGGTGTGGTTCCTCAATCCGATGGACGCGCACCGCGATTGCCCGACTTGTTCCGGCAAAGCCGTTGTATGGATGTATGGCAATGAAATTTACCGCGTCACCGCCCGCAAAGACAAATACGGCGAAGTGCACGATTTTATTTGCAACACCTGCCGTTTCGAAAAAAAGAGCATTAATGATTGGACGATCGAGGGCCCGCGCGACATTGACCGGCATTCGGTGATCTCGCAGAACCATTATGAGGGACAGGCGCTAACGGTGCGCTGAGCATGATGAGTTGAGAAAGACGACTTTTCTATAAAATGGAATTTTCGCCGAAATAAAAACTACTTTTGTGGATATGCAAGCAGCACAAGCAGTCGAACAACAAGGTCGCCCACCCGCGCGCAAGCGGAAGGTGCCTGATTACCTGGTCAAAGAAATCATTGACGGGAAGAAATTCTATTATCAGGGCTACCGGCAAGTATTAAGTGGTAAAAAAACTTTTGAAGACATTACGGGGTACAGCGGATTACAGGCCTTTCTTATTGAGTATTTTACTTATCAGGTGCTCAACAAATTAGACCGGAAAAAATACAGGATTTTCTCCGGTGAAACTGGCAATCACCTCGGTCATCGCAATAATTTTTCACTCGACATTTCCGTCTTCGAACGCAAAGTATTGACCGCCGAAAAAATAACGACTAAGTATGTCGATGTCCCTGCTTATTGCGTCATCAAAATTGATGTTCAGGCTGAATGGGAAGAAGGCAATATGAGCGACATGCAGTTTATCGGTCTGAAAACCAAAAAATTATTTGAATTCGGCACACGAAAACTCATCTGGGTAATGTCGAAAAGTAAAAAAGTAATCGTCGCTGAACCTGATAAAAACTGGCAGATCATTGATTGGGATAAAGATATAGAACTCATCGAAGGCGTCTCTTTCAACATCGGAAAATACTTAGCAGAAGAAGGCATTAACCCTGATATTCAACAATAAGACGCGCTATGACCGCACTTTTACTCATCACCCTCGCATTGCTGACTGAAAAGATCATCCTCATCCTTGTGTTGTTCGGACTTACGCTGGGGGTGGCCGCTTACTCCACTTACGGTGAACGCAAAGTCGCCGCCTTCCTGCAAGACCGCCTGGGCCCTAACCGCGCGGGACCGTTCGGCTTGCTGCAACCCTTGGTGGATGGCGCGAAGATGTTCACCAAGGAGGACTTCATGCCCAATGCTGCCGAGCGCTGGCTATATATCCTCGCGCCGGGAGCATTTATGTTCGTGGCATTGATGACGAGCGCAGTCATTCCCTGGGGCACCCAACTCACATTATTCGGCACTCCCGTTGACCTGCAAGTCGCCGACCTCAACATCGGCATCCTTTACATTATGGGCTTCACGTCGCTGGGCGTTTACGGCATCATGGTGGGCGGCTGGGCATCGAACAACAAATATTCGCTGTACGGCGCCATCCGCGCGTCGGCACAGATGGTTTCTTATGAACTGGCAATGGGACTTGCCATCATCGCCGTAGTGATGCTCACCGGCACCCTGAGCCTGAAAGAAATGGCTGCACAGCAGGCGGGGTTCAACTGGAACATCTGGTATCAGCCGCTCGGCTTCCTTATATTTTTTGTGTGCAGCCTCGCCGAATGCAACCGCGCCCCCTTCGACATGGCCGAATGTGAAACGGAACTCATCGGCGGCTACCACACGGAATACAGTTCGATGAAACTCGGTTTTTATTTATTCGCGGAATACATCAACATGTTCATTTCCTGCGCGGTCATCTCGACGCTCTACTTTGGCGGCTACAATTTCCCCGGCATTGATCCGGGATGGTTGGGCGGCCTCATGGGACCGATCGTGCTGCTGGCCAAGACCTTCTTCTTCATCTTCGTGTTCATGTGGATCCGCTGGACAATCCCGCGCTTCCGCTACGACCAACTGATGCGCCTCGGCTGGAAATCGCTCATCCCGCTGGCGATTCTGAATATGGTGCTGACGGGAGCGGGGGTGTTGTTGTTTTCAAATTGACCACATTTCACACATTGACCACATTCGCACATTAAATATGCAACTCACCAACCGCTCGAAAAACGTCGTCAACAAAAAAATGTCCTTCTGGGAGCGCATTTACCTGCCCGCTGTGCTGGCGGGAATGTGGACGACGATCAAGCATTTTTTCCGGAAGAAAAACGCGCTGAACTACCCGGAAGTAAAACGCCCCTTCGCGCCGGTGTACCGCGGTTGGCACGTGCTCAAACGCGACGCGCAGGGCCGCGAAAACTGTACGGCCTGTGGCTTATGTGCTGTAGCCTGCCCGGCGGAAGCCATCACGATGGAGGCCGCTGAGCGCAAAAAAGGCGAGGAGAACCTTTACCGGGAAGAGAAATACGCAGCCGTGTATGAGATCAATATGCTGCGCTGCATCTTTTGCGGCCTGTGCGAAGAAGCCTGCCCGAAGGAGGCGATTTTCCTGACCGACCGCATCGTTCCGGCGGACTACGTACGGCAGAATTTCATTTTCGGAAAGGACCTGCTCGTGGAAGGCGTGGAACCGGAAAAACGGGTGGATGTGACCGTTCGACAAAAGCACCTCACCGAGAAAAAGGCAGTCGAATTGGCTTCCTAACTTGGCACCTGTCAGAAATCGACACCTAATTACTTCAATTACAATGGACTTTCTCTGGTTGGCAGTCGGCTTGGTCTTGGTGCTTTACAGCGCGAAGTGGCTTGTGGAAGGCGCTTCGTCGGTGGCAAAAAGCCTGAAGGTACCGGACCTGGTGATCGGATTGACGATAGTGGCATTCGGCACTTCTGCCCCTGAACTGGTTGCCAACCTTTTTGCGACGCTCGATGGTAAAACCGACATCGCCATCGGCAACATCCTGGGCAGCAACATTGCCAATATCCTGCTGATCCTGGGAATTGCAGCCACTATTTACCCCCTGAAAGTACATCACGGTACCACGTGGAAGGAAATTCCGCTGAGTTTGCTGGCTGCGCTGGTGCTGCTCATCATGGCCAACGACACGTGGCTCGACGGCAACAGCGCAAATGTGGTTTCGCGCTCCGACGGGTTGGTATTATTGGGTTTTATGAGCATTTTCCTGGTTTATACCTTTGAAATTGCCAAACGATCGCCCGATGACACGGAAGATGTCCTGCTCTTGCCGACCTGGAAATCCGTCACATTTATTGTTGCCGGCTTGCTCGGTTTGTTTTTGGGAGGCAAATGGTTTGTAGACGGCGCCAGCGGAATGGCCCACCAATTCGGCATCAGCGACCGGGTGATCGGCCTAACGGTTGTCGCAGTCGGCACATCACTGCCCGAACTGGCTACCTCCATCATCGCCGCCTTGAAGAAGAAAGCCGATATCGCAGTAGGCAACGTGGTGGGCTCCAACATTTTCAACACCTTTTTTATCCTCGGCGTGAGTGGTATCATTCAGCCGCTGTCGTACAATGCCGCCCAATTGAACGTGGACGCTTTTATGAACATCGGCGCAAGCGTCCTGCTTTTTTTGTCAACACGAACACTCTCAAAATCCGTCGTAACCCGCGTAGAGGGTGTTATTTTTACCGGTATTTATTTCACTTATTTGCTTTACCTGATTGTCTCCTGAATTCCGACCTTTGCGCAAAGCGAAACCAACAACATGACGCTCTACATTTTCCTGACCCTGGCGGTCATTTCAGTCATCACCGCATTGCTCATGGTGTTCACCAGGAACCCCGTGCACAGCGTTATCTACCTGATCCTTACTTTCTTTTCGATAGCCGGGCAATACGTGCTGCTCAACGCGCAATTCCTCGCCGTCGTGCACATCATCGTGTATGCCGGGGCGATCATGGTGCTGTTCCTTTTCGTGCTGATGTTGCTCAACCTGAATGCCGACACCGAGCCGCAAAAATCGAACGGCTGGAAACTGAGCGCAGCCATCGCAGCAGGGCTTTTACTGGTGACGCTGGTGGGCGCCCTGCGCGGCAGTATACAGGTGAATATTCCCGAAACTGCCGATGGCTCGGTCGGGCTGGTGGAAAACCTCGGCAAGGCGTTGTTCACCGACTTCGTGGTGCCGTTCGAGATTGCAGGGATTTTGTTTCTGGCCGCAATGGTGGGGGCGGTACTGGTGGGGAAGAGGGATTTGAAGGTGTAAGGTTTTCCCCATACTACTATCTTCTTCAACCATGAACAAATACAAATGGGAAGGTTTCACAATCGAAATATTTGATGATCCGAATTACAATTACGCCTCGACAGACAACATTTTCAATTATCCAAAACAGTATTTTTCAACGGGCGAAAGGGGTGGCTGGTGGAAACATGGAATCAAAATTTACGAAGACGAAGATGACCAGGCCATAAACGGCTGCGTTTTACTCGGAACAGGCGGCAAAACAAGCCCTCATAAAACTTCGATAATTCTGGAGAATGACCGGCTGGTAGTTTGTTGCAGCGACACGGTTTTTTGTTTGTCGCTCCCGAATTTGGAACTCAAATGGAAAACCCAAGCCGACCCGGCAACGTGTTTTCAAATCTTCAAATTAGAGGAAGATTACCTGGTTCATGGAGAATTGGAAATCACCCGGCTCGATAAAAACGGAAACCCGAAATGGAAATTTAGCGGTCGGGATATGTTTGTTACATTAAAGGACGAGAACTCCCTTGTCATACATTCGGACTATATCGAATTGACCGACTTTGAATACGAAAAATACAAAATTGACTTTGACGGAAACCTCATTTGGGCTTCAAAAAAGCCATTTTAAACAAAAAATCATGTTTTAGTCAGATAACTCGCAAATAAAAAATCATGCTCGAAACGATAAAATCCGTCCCCATTGACTACTACGTCTGGCTCAGCACAGTGCTGTTCGTCGTCGGCGTGTTCGGCGTGCTCATTCGGCGCAACGCCATCGTCGTGCTCATGTGCGTCGAACTCATGCTCAACGCCGTGAACCTCCTGCTGGCCGCTTTTTCCACCTACCTCAACGACGCACAAGGGCAAATCATGGTGTTTTTCATCATGGTCGTCGCGGCGGCTGAAGCGGCGGTCGGGCTGGGCATTCTGGTGATGATTTACCGGAATACGAAAAGCACGGACATTGCCTTGCTGGATAAATTGAGAAATTAAAGAATGTACGCCGGAACATGGAAAAAGTCGTCCGTATCGTCAAAAAAAGAGAAGACAACAAGGGGTTCTAAAAGTTTTTAAAGTTGTTCAAAAACAAACGCCATCAACTTAAATCTGTAAATGGATTTGAAACCGGGAGTTGAAAAATTTTCCTTCAAAAATTTTTCAACTCCCGGTTTCAAATCCATTCCCGCGATAAAAAGATGAACCAACTCATACCACTCATCCCCTTCCTGCCCTTCATCGGGTTTCTTGTCAACGGCTTGTTCGGCAGCCGCCTGCCGAAAAGTGTCGTCGGCTTCATTGGCTCCGGCACTTTGCTGGCTTCGTTCCTGCTGAGCGTGGCGTGTTTCAACCAGGTCGCCGCGAGCGGAGCGATTCACTCGGTGCTGTACAATTTCTTCACGGTGGATAGCCTCGCGGTCAATTTCGGCTTCCTTGTGGACCATCTTTCCGTGTGGATGATGCTGATTGTCACGGGCGTGGGTTTCCTGATCCACGTGTACAGCATCGGATATATGCACGACGACGAGGCCTTCTGGAAGTTTTTCGCCTACCTCAACCTGTTCATTTTTTCGATGCTGCTGCTGGTGATGGGCGACAATTTCCTGATGCTGTTTTTCGGCTGGGAAGGCGTGGGCTTGTGCTCCTACCTGCTCATCGGGTTCTGGAACAAAAACCGCGAATACGTCAAGGCGGCGAACAAGGCGTTCATCATGAACCGCATCGGCGACTTGGGGCTGTTGATCGGTATTTTCCTGATATTCAGAACCTTTGGTAGTATCAACTATTCGGATATATTTGGCGCTTTACCGACGGTACGCCTGGAAGCAGGCGTGGTGACCGCTATTTGCCTGCTACTTTTCATCGGCGCGATGGGCAAAAGCGCCCAAATCCCGCTCTACACCTGGTTGCCCGACGCCATGGCCGGCCCGACGCCCGTCTCCGCACTCATCCACGCCGCTACGATGGTGACGGCGGGCGTGTATCTCGTGGCACGTTGCAACCCGCTCTACTCGCTATCGCCTGATGCCATGCAGTTCGTGGCCGTAATCGGTCTCATCACTTGCATTTTCGCAGCGATTATTGGCCTCCGGCAAAACGACATCAAAAAAGTGCTGGCCTATTCCACGGTGTCTCAATTGGGCCTGATGTTCGTGGCGCTCGGCATGGGCGCTTACGCCAGCGCGATGTTTCACGTCACCACGCACGCATTTTTCAAAGCCCTGCTCTTCCTCGCGGCGGGCTCGGTGATTCACGGCATGGGTGGAGAACAAGACATCCGCAACATGGGTGGCCTGCGAAAGGCAATGCCCATTACTTTTTGGGTATTCCTGATTGGCACCTTCGCCATTTCCGGTTTCCCGCTGCTGTCGGGCTTTTTCTCGAAAGATGAAATTTTCGCCTTCACCTGGGCGAACGGCGGCAAACTCTGGTGGGGACTGGCCGGTTTGGGCGCGATGTTCACAGCGATCTATATGTGCCGCCTGCTCTACGTCACCTTTTTCGGCGAGTTTCGCGGCACTTCGGAACAAAAACACCACCTCCACGAAAGCCCGGCGGTGATGACCGTGCCGCTCGTCATTCTGGCGGTGCTTTCGGTCGTGGGCGGTTTTCTGAACACGCCGCACTTCCTGCACCTCGGCAATGATCAATGGTTAGCGCATTGGTTTTCGGGGATGGGCGCTTCGGGCACTGCGGTAATCCCGATGGCCGAATTGCACCTCGAACCTTCGACGGAGTGGACACTGATGACCTTCACTACTTCGCTGGCAGTGGCTATCATTATCGCTTCGTATTTTATCTATGGCAAAAAGTCGAACCTCCCGGTACCGGATGCCGAACAAACCGGTCTGACAAGAGTAATTGCGAACAAGTTTTATGTGGATGAAATTTACGACTTCCTGTTCGTGCGCCCCATTCAAAAACTCTCGCGTTTCCTGCATTACTACGTTGATATTCAGGGGATAGACGGCCTCGTGAACGGCATCGGCGCAGGAGTGCAGCGGTTGGGGGCCGAGTTTCGGAAATTGCAGAATGGGAATATTGAATACTACCTGCTTGGAATGGTGGCGGGAGCGGTGCTGTTGTTGTTGACGTTGTTTGTGTGAAAATTCAAATCCTAATCCATGATCGGAAAAATCGAAAAAGTACCGCTACGAACAATCTGGAAGCACGAAGCAACGGGATTCACAAGGTGGCTTCAAGAGAATATTGATGTTCTGAATTCTGTCCTTGATTTCAATTTGATTTCAAGTCCAGAAAGAGAGCAAAGTACAGGTAATTTCAATGTTGACTTGGTTGCAGAAGACGAAAATGGCAACTTGGTCGTCATTGAAAATCAATTGGATAAAAGCAACCATGACCACTTGGGAAAAGTCATTACTTATTTGGCTTCTGTTGGCGCAAGTCGAGCAATCTGGATTGTTTCAGAACCTCGCCAAGAGCACATCAAAGCAATTGCTTGGTTGAACGAAACTCGATTAGCAGATTTTTATCTTCTGAAAATCGAAGGGATTAAGATTGGAAATTCTGAACCTGCACCACTGCTTACCCTAATCGTAGGGCCGAGCGAGGAAGCCAAGGCGGCTGGTAAAACAAAAAAAGAATATGCTGAACGCCACCACCTTAGGAAAGACTTTTGGACATTTCTTTTAGAGAAAGCGAAAACTAAGACTAAACTTCATTCGGGGATAACGCCGGGGACAGCAAATTGGATAGGAACAGGGGCTGGCATTTCAGGTTTAGGATACAATTATGTTGTAGGAGAACATGAAACAAGGGCAGAATTGTATATTGACAAAGGAAAAGACAGCGAAGCCCTAAACAAGAGGATTTTTGAAGAATTACTTAAAAATAAGGACAAGATTGAAGACATTTATGGAGGTCCCCTTTCATGGGAACTGCTTGAAAATAAAAGGGCTTGCAGAATTGCAGCCTATTTTGAAAATGGAGGCTACCGAGACGGTGATACATGGGAAAAAGTTGCTGATGAATTGATTGATGCCATGATCCGCCTTGAAAAAGCCCTTTCGCCTTTCATTTCAAAATTAAAGAGTTAATAACTACGAATTTTTCTACCCTCAAGCCTCAACTAGATTATTACTCCAAAACATCTACCATCTTGTAACCGCCGAACTTCAGTCAGCGGCCAAACGAAACCCCAGCAAACCCAAATTCAAACACAGAGAAAAAGAGGAAAAATACAGAGCGCCACAAAGGCTAAATTTTTGATAATCAACTCCGTGAACCTCTGTGCCGAACTCGGCGCACCCTGTGTTAAAAATCAAAAACAATTCGCCATGCGATTGTCCAAACAAAAACTCAAAGCCATCGCGGCCTACTTTCAGGACAAACCCGTTCTGAAGGCCTATCTGTTCGGCTCTTACGCACGGGGCGAAGCTGATCGCAAAAGCGATGTTGATATTTTGGTAGAGTTGGATTACACGCAGAAAACCGGGCTGGTGTTTTTCGGGATGCAGCCGGAATTAGAAGAATTGCTCGGAAAGAAGGTTGATTTACTCACGTCCGACGGGCTTTCGCCTTATGTGAAACCTTACATCGAAGCAGATAAAACACTGATTTATGAAAGGAAAACTCGGAGATAAGGCGAGACTTGAACATATTTTGGAGTCTGCTCGCGTGATAAAAAAGTTTGTCGAAGGTGAAACTTTCGAGGATTTCAGCAACAACGAGATGCTGCATTCCGCCTGTGTCCGGCATCTCGCGATCATCGGCTAAGCGGCGACAAACTTGACAAGCGAACTTCGGGCAAATCACCCCGAAGTGACGTGGAGCCAGATAGTCGGAATGCGCAACATTTTGGTTCACAGATATTTTGGCACAAGCGATAAAGTCCTTTGGCAAACGATCGAACAAGATTTGCCAATCCTCGAAAAACAAGTAGAAGCTATTTTGAAAGAGTTGAAATGATGCCCAATTTGAACACCGAAAAAATAAAAACCATTCTCTTCGACGTCCGCCTTTGGATACTGGTGCTGTTCCTCATCCGGCTGGAGAACATTGACCTGCCGGCGCTGGACGAACACGCATGGCGGCAGACGATCACGCTGGGGGTGGTGCGGAGCTATATGGAAGTGGACGCCAATTTTTTCCACCCGCGCACGGTGATCTGCGACAGCCGGGGCGGGATTTTGGCGCAGGAATTTCCGCTGTACAACTACTTAGTGTTCCTGATGTGGAAGGTGTTCGGCGTGCACAACTGGTGTTTCAGGCTGTTGAGTTTGACGGTGGCGAGTTTCGGGTTGTTCGCGTTTTCAAAAATAGTCCGCAGGCTGACAGATGAGCGGGCGGCTTTGTTCGCGACGGTGATGTTCGGCGTTTCCATCGCCTTCACTTACGGGCGAAAAGCGATGCCCGACGTATTTGCCGTATCGCTCGTGCTGATGGGCATCAATTGGGGTTGGCAGTATCTGGAGGAAAAAAAGCGATGGCAACTGGCTTTATTCTTTGTCTTTTCGGCTTTGGGCCTGCTATGTAAGATGCCGGCGGCTTGCGTGATGGCCTTGTTCGTATGGCCGGTACTGAACAGGGAAACCGACAATAGAGCGCGGTTGCGGATCATCGGAGCAGGAGCGCTGGCGACGGCATTGATGGCGGCATGGTACTTTATCTGGGTGCCGTGGGCGGAAAAAACATACGGCTTTCCGTTGTTTTACCCCCAGAGTTTTGCCGAAGGCTGGAAGCAATTGGTGGACATGAAAGACCACACCATCGAGCGTTTTTACCCCATTGCGCTGACGAGTAAGATCGCGTTCGGTTTTTGTGTGATCGGCCTTGCGCTGGCGGCCTGGAAGAAAAACCGTCCGGTTTTGGTCACTTTCGGCGTGTATTCGGCGGTGTTGTTTTTCTTCATGCTGAAAGCGGGGATATCTTTTGCGGGGCATGTTTATTACGTGATCCCGTATGTGCCGATGATGGCCCTGCTGACGGGATACGGTTTGAGTCAGGCGATCCGCTCGTGGGTCGTTCAGTTTTTGGTCATTACGGCGATCGCGACGGAGGCCATCTATTTCCACAAAACCGACTTTTTTATTCCCTGGCAGGACCAAAAATATTTGAAATTGGAAAAAATCACGGATGCGTATGTGCCCAAAGACAGCCGTATCCTGGTGAATAACCTCGATGGCAACCCCATGATGATGTACTTTGCGCACCGGCGCGGCTGGACGGTGACCGACCGCATGAAGGATACAGTCTGGCTGAACGGGGAAGCGACGGTTGGACTGCATTACGCCATCATCGAGCGCTCGCGCTGGCGCGATTCGCTCCCCTACCCCAAACTGTATGAAGACAACGAATTCCAGATTTACAAAATAAAGAAAGACTGATCCGATGTCTCTTTTACTTGTCATAATACCCTTGACCGTCAGCATTATCCTGCTGATAATGCGTCCGGCCGGAGCGCGCAACCTCGCTTTGGCGACTGCGCTGGCGAATCTCGCCGTCAGCCTTTTTGCCAGTGTAGGTTTCAATGGCGACGGCTCCGTGAATCACCCATTCAGCGTGCCCTGGCTGCCGCAGGCCGGCATATCTTTCAGCCTCGGCATGGACGGCGTGAGCCTGCTCCTGGTGCTGCTGACCAACCTGTTGGCTCCCCTGATCGTGCTGAGCAGTTTCAGCCGTACCTTCGACAATGAGCCGCGCTACTACGGCCTTGTGTTGATGATGCTCGGTGCTCTGAACGGTGTTTTTCTCGCACAGGACGGCTTGTTGTTCTATATTTTTTACGAGATGGCGCTCATCCCGATCTATTTCATTTGCGCGATCTGGGGTGGGCAAGACCGCATCCGCGTGACGCTGAAGTTTTTCATATACACTTTTATCGGGTCACTGTTCATGCTGGTGGCACTGTTATATGTGTACCTGCAAACCGACGTCGAAGGGCAACATTCCTTCGCCTGGTCTGACCTCGTTCATGTGCAACTGTCTCCTGCCGCTGCCAACTGGGTTATGCTCGGTTTTTTCCTCGCCTTCGCGGTGAAAATGCCGGTGTTCCCTTTCCACACCTGGCAACCTGATACTTATGTGACTTCGCCCACCGGCGGTACTATGCTGCTGGCGGGTATCATGCTGAAAATGGGCATTTACGGCGTCATTCGCTGGATGGTGCCCCTCGCACCGGAGGCGATGCATACCTGGACCCCCATATTTATGCTGCTGGCTGTTGTGGGAATCGTTTATGCGAGCATTATCGCGGTGAAACAATCCGATCTGAAGCGGTTGATCGCTTATTCATCCATTGCGCACGTCGGCCTCATCGCCGCCGGGGTGCTGGCCTGGAACAAGGCGGGATTGCAGGGCAGTCTGATCCAGATGCTCAATCACGGCATCAACGTGGTAGGCCTATTTTTCATCGTTGATCTCATTGAGCGGCGCATTGGCACGCGCACCCTGGCCGATATGGGCGGCATCGCCAAATCGGCGCCGAAGTTCGCCGCCCTGTTCATGATCGTGATGCTCGGCGCGGTGGCCGTGCCCCTGACCAACGGTTTTCCCGGCGAATTCCTGCTGCTCAATGGCGTCTGGAATTACAATGTATGGCTCGGGGCAGTGGCGGGGTTGACGATCATTTTCGGCGCTGTGTATATGCTGCGGGCTTACGGAGTGGCCGTTTTTGGCGAAGCAAACCGCGAAACGGCTCAGTTTCAGGACGTCAATACCAATGAATGGATTGTACTGGGGGTGATTGCCGGGCTGGTGGTCCTGCTGGGATTTTTCCCGCAGTTGGTGCTGAACCTGACGGACGGGAGCGTGAACAAGATCTTGGGAGCGGTGCAGTTTTGAGGGGACAGGAGGATTAGTTGAGTTGTTGATTTGGGGATTTGACAGCCGTATCTTTGACTTTCAAATTTTTTTTGATGATGAAAAATGATGCTTTATTGCTTGAAAATTATCTCAGATTGATCAACCAATTGCCGGAAGATGATCAATTGGAAATCATCATACGTTTGTCTAAAATGTTGAAAGCCAAGCGAAAAAAGTCGACAGCTCCTCCCCCTTCACTTTTCGGCGCGCTGGACGATAAAGAATCGGCGGAGGCGTGGATAGAGCGGATTCGATCGGCAAGAACTTTCAACCGCAATATTGAATCGCTATGAACGGCTATTTGCTGGATACGAACATCTGCATTTTTTACCTAAAAGGCAGGTATGACCTTGAAACGAAAGTAGAAAAGGCAGGATGGGAAAATTGTTTTATCTCTGAAATCACTGTTGCTGAATTAAAATTTGGTGCAGCAAGCAGTAATAACCCGCCTAAAGCAAGCCTGTTATCGAAGGATTCATTAAAAAAGTACAGGTTCTACCAATATACAGTACGCTCGACTTGTATGCCGAAGAGAAAACCCGGCTGCGGAAAGCGGGAAATATTATTGACGACTTCGACCTACTGATTGGAAGCACTGCTGTTTTCAATGACCTTATAATGATAACGAACAACGTGGCGCATTTGGGTCGAATTAATGGGATAAAGATTGAGGATTGGACAAAAGCCTGACGGATGGGAATGTGACCAGGATTGGGGTGGTATGGTTTTAAACGCTAACCGCCAAGAACCACCCCATCCGCATCTTGAAGGAAAAACTTTTCAACATGCGAACAGGATTCCTCCCGGTGCTCTTGCTTTTTTGCTGTTGCACCCCAAAAACCGACGGACAAACCACTGAAAATGACACTGATAGAGTGGCGGCGGCGCGGGATTCGATTGGCGCGAGGTTGGAAAAAGCCGTGCTCGATTTCGGCGCCAAAGCCGGCAGCGAGATTTTTCTGCGGGCATTCAAGCGGGAAAAACGGCTGGAACTCTGGATAAAAAAGGACTCTGTTTTTCTCCTGTTCCGTTCGTATCCGATTTGCTACGTGCCGGGCAAGTTGGGGCCGAAACGACGGGAAGGAGATTCACAAGTGCCAGAGGGCGTTTATTTTATTGATGCTTTTAATCCGAAAAGCAATTTTCACTTGTCCATGCGGGTGAATTATCCTAACGAATCCGACCTTTATTTTTCGGATAAGGAAAAACCGGGCGGGGAGATTTACATTCACGGAGCGTGCGTCTCGGTCGGCTGTATCCCGATTGAAAACGCGAACATCGAGGAGGTGTATCTGCTGGCTCTGGATGCGACGACGGGAGGACAGGAACAAATTCCGGTGCATATTTTTCCCTGCCGGCTGGACGATATGAAATTGCAGGATTTGACGGATGAGCATTTTTTTAATACCGCGAATCGCCGGTTTTGGGAAAATTTGCAGCCGGTTTATGCGTATTTTGAACGAAAGAAGATCGTGCCTAAAGTGGAAGTGAATGTTGAGGGATATTATGAAGTGAAAAACTAAAACTTCAGAAAATGTGGAAATCTGCGACTCTGAAAGCATTAAAATTTACGCTGGTTGTGCTGATAGCCACTTCCGTCCGGTTTTTCTTTTATACCAGGATAAACTGGCTCGTTCAGATAATCACGGCAGTTTTTGTGTTCATTGTTGCAATGGCGTTTTTTTACTTTCAGGAAAAACGTGCCGCCAAAGGGAAACGAGATTTGAAAAAATCGCCCGACGAATCGGTTAAAACCCGGCAGCTCGAGACATAAAAAACAACTGATCTATGAAAAATCAACACTGGCTTCTCAGAACCCTGATTCAGGTTGTCGCATTTATTTTGATCGTCTCTGTGCTCGACAGGATCATTTCTCCGGATGAATTTCACATCGGGAAATTTCTGATTAAAACGCTTGTCGGAGGATTGATTTTCGGGATGGCTGTTGGATATGCAAATTATGAATTGTACAAAAAAAGCCAGAACTGAGCGAATAACCCAAAGATAAAACAAAAAGATGATAACCGAATTTGAGATAAAGAGCCAAGACTACATTACCCTCAACAACCTCCTGAAAGTGTTGCACTTAGTCGGCACCGGCGGCGAAGCGAATATCCGGATCAGCAACGGCGAAGTGCGGGTGAATGGAGAGGTAGAGACGCAGAAACGGAAAAAGTTGAGAGCAGGTGACAAAGTGGAATTCCATAAGACCATTGTCAGAATAATCGCGTAGTTCAAATAAACAAATCCCCAAATCAACGCATCAATAAAAAATGACAGCATTACTCATACTCTTTACCACCGCAATCGCTGCGCTTTTCACCGGATTGACGGGAAATCGAAAAGCCGTTCATGCCATCGCTCTGATCGGAAGCCTGCTGGCCCTGGGCGGCGTGATAGCCGGCCCGCCGGCAGGTTGGAACGACATGTTCCCTGCCATGTTCAACTTCGATGCTTATGCGCTGGCGTTTTCAGGCGTGGCCATCCTGGCCACGGCGCTTATCATCGGTCTGTCGGGCTGGGGCTTCAGGAGCCTGCACGATACACTGGGCGACAATTACGGTTTGATCCTGTTCAGCGTGTGCGGGGCGCTGGTCATGTTCTCCTTTACCAACATGGTCATGCTCTTCCTCGGCATCGAGATACTTTCGATCCCCCTCTATGTGCTGGCAGGCAGCCGCCGCGATGAGCTGTCGGGCAACGAAGCCGCGCTCAAATATTTCCTGATGGGTTCTTTCACGACGGGGATACTGCTGTTCGGCATGGCGCTCGTATACGGCGCCTCCGGTAGTTTCGACGTCAATGCCATCGCTCAGGCGATCACCGACGGCCGGCATTCCGCCGGCATGCTGAACACCGGTATCTTGCTGATCATCTTTGGATTGAGTTTCAAAGTCTCCGCCGTACCCTTCCATTTCTGGGCGCCCGATGTATACCAGGGCAGTCCCAATCTCGTGACGGCCTTTATGGCGACGGTGGTCAAAACGGCTGGCTTCGCGGCGATGTACCGCCTGTTTTCGATGGCATTCCCCGGCGCCGAAAGTTTCTGGAGCGTTCCGGTGGCGGTAGTTGCCGGCT
Organism: Saprospiraceae bacterium; assembly: GCA_019187225.1. Taxonomy (GTDB): domain Bacteria; phylum Bacteroidota; class Bacteroidia; order Chitinophagales; family Saprospiraceae; genus M3007. The sequence goes on along the minus strand of JABAQQ010000022.1, from coordinate 20,773 downwards.
TGACGATGACAGTGGCGAATGTGACGGCGATCTTCCAGACGGATTTCAAACGCATGATGGCTTTTTCGTCCATTTCCCATGCCGGCTATCTGATGCTGGCCATTTTGGCCATCGGCACGGAAGGCGGCGATCGGGCGCTTTTGTTTTACACCCTGACGTATTCTTTGGCGACCATTTGCGCTTTCGGTGCTTACATAGTGGTAGCAGAACAAAATGGGGATGGCTCGTTCGCGGCTTTCAACGGTCTGAGCAAAAAACAACCCTTGCTGGCGGCAGTGCTGGCGATCTCGATGCTTTCGCTGGCAGGTATTCCGCCCATGGCGGGCTTTTTCGGCAAATATTTCCTGTTCACCGCAGCCTTCGCCAAATATCCCTGGTTAGTGGTGCTGGCAGTGATCAACTCGGCGATTTCGATCTATTATTACTTCAAGATCATCATCGCCATGTATTTCAGCCACGAAGAGAATGCTTACACCGCCAGTATTCCGGCAAGCGTGCGCTGGGCAGTGCTTGCAGGGCTGGTGCTGATCGCCTTGCTGACCATTGTTCCCGGCAGTGTGTACGCATTGATCTGATGTATTCCAGTTGAAGACAGAAGCCCGTACTTTCAAACATGAAGTACGGGCTTCTGTTTTTTCGTCCACAAATACAATGAAATCCCTTTCATCCGACGTTACCAGTGAGGTTTTTAAACGCACTAAGACAAAACAATTCAAGATGAAATCAAGCAAAATCCTCATTCTCTTCCTATTGGCTTGGGGTGTTTTACCCTTCGCCTGCAAGCAGAACGCAAATCAACCGGATGCCAATACGGTGCCGGCTCCTGTCGTCAAACCGGAAGTCATACTGTACGCCGCTACCGTTGACAAATTGAATCTGCGCGATCAACCCAATAAAAATGGTCAGGTACTCGCCCAATTGACCGAGGGAGAATTGGTGGAGGGCACGGGTGAAGTGTCGGCAAACAAGGAAGAAGCCACCTTGCGCGGGATGACTTACCTGGAGCCGTACCATAAAGTGGCCACCCTATCACCCGAACCCAAAACCGGCTGGGCCTTCGGCGGCGGTTTGCTGAGGCTGTACGCCGGGAGTCGCGCCGGCATTCCTCACCTGGATCAACTCCGGCAATTGACCGGTTTATTGAAAACACTGGATGCCAAAAATCTGGAAAGCGGCAAAAAAGCATGGGACGAGGTATCGGCCCGTTTCGGTTCGGCCAACGGCGCGCTGGCCGACGCGGCCTTTATCCTGCTGGAACAATTCCTTTTCCGAATGGAACGCGAAGGAGAATACTACACACTGACGGAAAAGATAAAATGGGAAGATGCAGATTTCCAGGCGATAGCCAACCGAACGTTCGATATGAACAAAAACCAGGTTGCGAAATCGCTCGCGGAAAATGGTTTTGAACTGGCCGAAGGTGAGGGGATGGTGTTCCCGGTAGTGGACTGGAACAGATTGCAGACCTTTTTCGGGCCAAAAGTCACCCGGCCCATGAAGTTCTACCTCGACCAGCAGGTTGCCGAGCGCAACAAACGAGCCTGGGACGACGGCGGCATCGTCATCCCGATGGAAGAACTGGCCGACCGGGCTACCTTCTGGGAACAATTCAACCGGGAAAATCCATACTTCGCATTGAACGAACAGACGAAAGAATCCGAACGATGGACGCGCCTCGTCCTGGTGAACGGCTCCGACAACACTCCTGTGTTCAATTATGAAAACCAGGAAATTACGGAAGCGTATAAAAATGTGTGGGCTTATGTCCAGCAAAAATACCCGGGCACCACCCTGGCCAAAACGACCAAAGAAATTGCCGATCTGTGCGCTGCCGAAGGCTGGAAACGAACGAAAAAAGTGGAAGAATGGCAGGCAAAGTATGCGGAATCGGAGTATTAATGCCTTTTTCTGGCACAAATCAACCCAATTGGGCCATTATTTCGCGGATCAGATTTTCGTCGCTTTCCCAATACCAGCTTTCCAGACCCGGAATATCGGCCTTGCCGCTTACCTTCGTTTTCCCGGTGAAATGAAATTCCTGTGCGCCGGTATCTTTTGCGATATCGGCGATATTATCCGCCGAAATACCCGCCCCGGGCATTACGCTGATGCGATCTGCCGCATGCTCCACCATTTTTCTCAATAAAAAACGACCTTCATAAGCTGAAGGCGACTGACCTGAACTCAGCACGCGATGATACCCCATCGCAATGAGCTGTTCCAGCGCCGCTGCGGGGTCGCCGGTGAAATCGAACGCGCGATGGCATACGATTTCCATATCACCCGCCATGGCCTGCATTGCCTGCATTTTGGGTAGATCGAGTTGATGGTCAGCGGTTAAAGCACCCACGACTACGCCATGGGCTCCGGCCTCATGGCAAAAACGAATATCGTCGAGCATGATGTCCAATTCATTGTCCGAATAACAAAAATGCCCTTCGCGCGGACGGATGAGCACATTGACCGGGATCGTCAGTTGGTGCACCGCCGCCCGGATAAGTCCCTGGGAAGGCGTCAGGCCACCCACATCGAGCGCTGAGCATAGTTCGATGCGATGCGCCCCGGTGCGCTCGGCAGCGAGGCAGGATTGAATATTGACAGCGCAGATCTCGAAGGTCATGGAAATTGGTTGTTGGTTAATAGTTATTGGTTATTGGTTATTGGTTGTTGGTTATTGGTTATTGGTTGTTGGTTGTTGGTTATTGGTTGGAAGGGGTTCAAAATCGGTGAAAATCCGCCCAATCTGCGTCACCCGCGTTGCGATTGTTCCTACGGAAACCAGGTCACAACTTACGCTAATATTTATTGAGGACGTTCTTCTTCGAATACACCCATTGATTCACAAGGAGAATTGCTGTGCAAAAGTCGGTCTTTTGAACGGCAAATCCACCAACAACCAACAACCAACAACCAATAACCAACAACCATTAACCAATAACCAATCCTACCAATCACCAATTTCATTTACCTTCGGCCATTCGTCCAAATCAGTCTTGTATGCGTTTTACCGCCATTGGTTTATTAATTCTGTCCGCCACCTTCAAAATAACCGCGCAAGACCTGCATTATTCGCAGTTCTACCTCAATCCCATGCACTTAAACCCCGCCCTGACGGGCATCTTCCGGGGCGACCTGCGGGTGGCGGCGTCTTATCGCAGCCAGTGGAAAAGTGTGCCGGTACCATACCAGACTTTTTCCGGGACGGTGGATTGGAAAACGCTTAAACGCGACGTCAATTTGCTTTCGGTCGGTTTTCAGGTGCAGCACGACCGCGCAGGCGATGCGGCTATGACCTGGACTCAGGTGGGCGCATTAGCAGGTGTGGCGCATGCATTGGGCGAGAGCCAGGCCCTGTCGGCAGGCATCGGGCTGGCCATCGCACAAAGGGCTTTCGACATATCAAAACTAACCTTCAAAAACCAGTGGTCGGGCGACTTGTTCGATGCCGCATTGCCCACAGGCGAAAATTTCAATAAAAATTCCGGCCTTGCCCCTACCCTCTCGGCAGGTCTGAACTGGCACTACGGCCCCGCCGGGGCCCGCAGCCGTCTCGATGCAGGCATCGGCGCTTTCCACCTGAATCAACCTAAGGTCAATTTCCGCGACGACGCCGACCGGCGTTTGCCGGCCCGTTTTACTGTGATGCTCGACGGCACACTGCAAACAGGCGAATTCACGGATATTGTGGCATTTGGAGCGGCGCAACAAATGAGTGAAGCCCGCGAAATTCTTTTCGGCGGCGGTGTACGACGCGTGCTTTCTCCGGATGTAGCCGTGCAGTTCAGCCTCGCCACGCGCCTCGGCGACGCCTTCATACCGGCATTTCAGGTGGAATGGTTCAACTGGACGGCGGGTTTGAGTTACGACCTGAATATTTCCGACTTCGACGTAGCCACCAACAAACGCGGTGGCTTTGAAATCGCCGTGGTGTACCGCACCCTACCGGTTCCGCCGGTGAAAACATTCAAGTCGTGCCCAATTTTTTAGGGTATCGCCAAAAAATATTTGAATGAAAATATGAGACTGATAATCAATCCGGTATAGGCTCAAAGTTCTTCTTCAATATTGTTAAAATTCGTCATTTCTTTGCCGCCGTCTGAAAACCACAGACTGAAACCACCCTGTTTTGCGTTCATCCCTCATACCGCCAAAAAATCCCGAATCCGAAAACTGAATCCATATTTTTATGAAGTCAGTCACCAGCCTTCCAATTTTAATCTTTATTCTGTTATCCTCTTTCACTGCCACATCCCAATCGCTCCGCTCTTACGAACGCGCCGGCGACGACGCTTTTAAGAAAAAAGATTACGGTGCGGCGGTACAACATTACGCTACCGTTCTCAAGCGCGACAACGATAACCTCGCCGTTCTCTGGAAATACGGAGAATGCGCGCGCCTGTTTTACGCATACGGCGAAGCGGAAAAATCCTATCTCAAGATCGCGGCATCGAAACGATCCTTAAAGGACTACCCATTGCTGCATTATCGCTTGGGAGAGATCAAAAAATGCCAGGGCGATTACGCGGCAGCGATCGTTTTCTTTGAAAAATTCCTGGCGGAAAAACCGGCCAAAGCCGAACCGGCGTTTTTCGCGAAGGCGCTGGACGAAATCGAAGTCTGTCGCGCTGCGAAGGCGCTTGTTGCTGAAAGTCAGCAGGTGGAGGTGAAAAACCTCGGTAAAGGCATCAACAGCCCATACAGCGATTTCGCTCCTTTCGTCATGGGCGACACGCTTTTTTTCTCCTCCTACCGTTTCGACAAAAAGAACGACCGCAGCAAACCGAGGTCCAAGATCACGAAAGTAATGATCTCCTCCAAAGGCGGTCGCGCCCGCGAACCGGGCCGCGGCTTCCCCACGGCGGATACTGCCCACATCGCCCACACCGCCTTTTCACCTGACGGACACTACATGGTTTTCAGTGTTTGCAAAAACCTGAACGCCTACGACATACGCTGCGAGCTCTGGCTTACCGTCGTGGATCGCCGTAACCGCTGGTTGCCGCCCGTGCGCCTGCCCGAGCCCGTCAACATGCCCGGCTTCACAACTACCCAACCCAACATCGGTTACGATGCTCACCACCAGGGACCGGTGTTGTGGTTCGCCAGCGACCGTCCCGGGGGCCGCGGGAGGATGGACCTTTGGTACGTCCCGCTCGATACCGTGTTCTTTTGCCCCTGCGCGCTGCCGATGCCGGGCAAAAAGATCACACGCCTTCCACGCTTCGAACAACCAGTGAACGCTGCCACTGTTAATACGCCGGAAAGCGAGGGCATGCCCTTTTTCCACGCGCCGACTCAGCAACTTTATTTCAGTTCGGAAGGATGGCCGGGTCTCGGAGGTTATGACATTTTTTCCGCCGTAAAAGACAGCACCCTGCTGAATGAACCGAAAAATGCAGGCTCGGGACTGAACAGCAGTTACAACGACGTCTATTTTTACCTCAAACCGGACGGCCAAAACGGGTACCTCAGCAGCAACCGCCCGGGATCATTGTATCTCGATGAGGCCAACAAGGCCTGCTGCAATGATCTGTGGTCGTTTAAATTGCCCAAACCGGTTCGGCCACCGGCGCCGGTAATGCCCGATTCCATCCCCACGCTTTCCGCCAAATCGCCTCCAACAGAGGTAGAAATACCTGAACCACCGATACCCGAACCTCCCAAATTGCAGGATTTCGTGGGATTGCCTTTATTTTTCGACAACGACGAACCGGACAAACGCACCCGCCGCACGACCACTCAAAAGACCTACGAGGAAACCGTGCAGTCCTACCTGGAGCGCCAACGCGAATACCGCGACCGCTTCTCCGCCGGCCTGCCCGATCTGAAGGCCGACGAAGCGGAGGCCGCAATAGACAATTTTTTTGAAAATGAAATCCGCCGCGGCTACGACCGCCTGGGTCAATTGTGCGATCTGCTGCTCGCGCGTCTGCAAAACGGAGAATCCGTCGAAGTGCTGATCAAGGGCTTTACCAGCCCGCGGGCACAGACGGATTATAACCTCAACCTCGGCAAACGCCGCATCAGCAGCGTGCGCAACCATTTCGCGACCTTCGCCGACGGGATTTTTCAACCCTATCTGCGCTCCGGACAATTGAAGATCACGGAAACCAGTTTCGGGGAAACGACCGCTCGCGCCGATATCAGCGACGACCTGACCGACGAACGCAATTCGGTCTACCACCCCGATGCCGCGCGCGAACGCCGTGTGGAAATTGTTGAAATCAGGGAACATTGAAACGATGCGGAGAAAAAGGTATGAAAGTTGATACCAGATAACAATCCGATTTCTGAAAAATCCATATTCTCTGATCGCATCAACTTTCAGCAGACTTCCATCTCAAAAAAAATGTGACAAAAAAAATTTTTGTCGTTTCAAATCCCATTCGTTTAAATTTGCCGCAAGGAGAAACCGGGCGCAACACATAGCGCCTTGATTATCAAAACCAAATTACACCCAGACCTTGGCTAAAAAACGCGTTGTCAAAGATTACGATGCCCTCCCGGAAGACATCGTTCGCCTCGTTAAAATGAAGTACCCCACCGGGTACGCCGACCACCTTGTATCTTATAATGACAAGGAAGGAAAAAAAGTATCCGCATTGCCCTTCGAAACGGACGATGCTTATTACCTCATTCGCATGACCGTCCTCGAAGCCAAACGCCTCGTAAAAGAAGATGAAGACTTCGACGAAGAAGGCGTACTGCGCGAAGACTTCGCCGACGTGGAAGTGGGCGACGAATTCGACGGTGAAGGAGAAGACGACGATGAACTCGCAGACGGCAGCTCCGATGAAGACGATCACATCATCGTGACGCGGCGGCGCGACGAGGAAGGAGATGATATTCCGGATGATACGGAGTATTAGGATTGCGGATTGCGGATTGCGGATTGTTGATTGCGGATTGAAAAAAGAACCCGAAGTGTCGTCGGACATTTCGGGTTCTTTTTTTGCGGTTTGGAAACTGCATTCCCATTTTTTTCCATCTTTGCTGCGACCAATGGGAAAGTAAAATTTTACCTGAAAATCATTTTACGGACAAATCTTCCACACTGAAGGAATTACACCGCATGGCTCTTTCTACCACGACAAACACAGTAAGCGCGGACGCTAAACCGCTGCTCTCCACCCGCGCCATCTGGAACATGAGTTTTGGCTTTCTTGGCATTCAGGCCGGGTTTGCCCTGCAAAACGGCAACGCCAGCGGCATTTTGCAGCGTTACGGCGCCGATGTGCACGAACTGCCCAACTTCTGGCTTGTCGCCCCCATCATCGGCATGATCGTACAGCCGATTATCGGCCATTATTCTGATCGCACCTGGAACCGCTTCGGGCGAAGAAAGCCCTATTTTCTCGCCGGCGCCATCGCCGCCTGCTTCGGCATGATGCTGATGCCGAACGCGGGGGCGCTCACCGTTGCGCTTTCGCCGGTGCTGATGGGCGCGGGAATGCTCATGATCATGGACGCTTCTTTCAACGTGGCCATGGAACCGTTCCGGGCATTGGTGGCGGACAAATTGCCTTCCGTACAGCGAACACTCGGTTTTTCCGTACAAACCGCCCTGATCGGCATCGGCGCCGTCGTCGGTTCCTGGCTGCCGTGGTTTTTGGCCAATACAGCCGGCGTGACGGATACCGCGCCGGAAGGGACGGTGCCGGATAACGTGAAATGGTCGTTTTACCTCGGCGCCCTGGTTTTTCTCTTCGCGATTTTGTGGACCGTAACGACGACAAAAGAGTACCCGCCGGAGGAACAGGCTCGTTACTCGGGCGGGGAAACAGCGCCGGAAAAAGGTGGTCTGGAACTGATCTTCAAAGACCTGGCGGCCATGCCCAAAACCATGCGCCAACTGGGTTTGACGCAGTTTTTTACCTGGTTCGCCCTGTTTTCCATGTGGGTATTCACCACGCCGGCCATCGCACACCACGTATATGGCGCCGCCATCGACGACACTTCTTCAAAACTGTACAGCGATGCGCAAAACTGGACGGGCGTCATTTTTGGCGTCTACAACGGCGTGTCCGCAGTATTTGCCCTGATGCTGCCTGCCATCGCCGCGCGCATCGGGCGGAAACGCACCCATGCCCTGGCGCTGATCTGCGGCGGACTGGGCTTGATCTCGATGTATTTCGCCGCATCGCCCACGTTCCTGATCTTTTCGATGGTGGGCGTCGGCGTCGCCTGGGCAAGTATACTGGCAATGCCCTATGCGATGCTGGCAGGCGCTTTACCGGCGCACAAAATGGGCGTTTATATGGGCATTTTTAACTTCTTTATCACCATCCCACAGATCGTGAGCGGCGTCGCCAACCGCCCGATCGTGCACCATTTGTTTGGGAACAACGCTATTTACGCCCTGGTGATGGCCGGAGTGCTGCTGCTGCTGGCGGCGGTGTCGGTGACTTTTGTGGAGGATAGGGATGATGTGGTGCGATGACCTCTATATCCTTATCTCCCTTTGAAACGCCTGCCCGCCCGACTGCAAGCGGTATTGATACGTTCCCGGTGCGAGAAACCAATCCACGGCTTTAAAGTTGAAAATATAACTGCCCGGCGTTTTGTATTCATCCAGCAGTGTGCGCAGTATATTGCCCGCTTTGTCGAGCACCTGGAGCCGCAGCGGACCTTCTGCCATGACCGAATATTTGATCTCCACAGTGTCGGGCAGTGAGGGGTGCGGATTGTGACCGAGCAGGGCGCATTTGTCGTTGTCGCCGAGCGCGGGCGGTATGGCAGGTACGAGGCCGTTCAGAACGGGGAAGGACTGTCCCATCACGAAATTGACGAGTTCGGGTGAATTGCCGAGCCAATCCTGCAAAATCGTCGCGTATACCGAGCGGAAATCCACGCTGAACGACGGATCGGTGAACGGATCGGGGTTGCTCAGATCCTGGTAAGCGCCCGTGAAGCCGTTGCCCAAGCCGCCGCCGAACAGGAGCATATGCGTGCCCCATCCGTGATCGGTGCCTTTGGAGCCGTTTTCAAAGATCGTGCGCCCGAACTCCGAAAAGGTTGCACTCAGCACTTTGTCTTCCAGGCCACTGTTACCGAAAGCCAGGTCGTCGTAGAATGATTTGACCGCCGTGGACAACTGGTTCAGCAAATCGAGATGCAGGTCGAACTGGGTGGCGTGGGTATCGAAACCGCCGATCTCCACCATAAATATCCTGGTGCCGAGATTGCCTTTGATGAGGCGGGCGACGATGGCGAGTTGTTCGGCTAAGGGATTGTCTGCCCCGGCAGGGTAGCTTACTTCGTTTTTCCCTTTGGCATAAGCCTGCTGAATGGTGCCGGAATAGCGGAAGGCGGCATTGGCCGTCTGGCGCACGAAGGCCAGTTCCAGCTCGCGGGGCGTGTTGCCCAGCGTGGAAGTATCGTAGAGTTGGCCGCTTTGGGCGATCTGATAGAATTCCTGCGGGCTGCTGATGGCCAGCGACATATTGGCCTGGTCGGCTTTGAACACGAGGTTGTTTTGAAGGCCGATCTGCAAAGCGGGCGGCACAATGGGCGGCGCCTCCAGAAACGCGGCATACTCCGTGCCGAGGAACCGGCCGAGCCAGCCTGTGTCAATGATCGTATTGGAATCGCTGGCGGAAGCGACAATGTCGTAAGAACGGAAGTGGCTGTAATTCGGCTCCGGGTAACCGACGTTGAAGATGACCTTCATCATACCGTCGTTCCACATCGGCTGCAACACATTGGTAGCCAATGGCATACCGTATTGCGGGCTCATCGCCCACATGTTGTTTTCCTGGATGGCGATGGTGGGCCGGATGTTGTAATACTGCGCGTTGCCGCGTTGCACGACCGTATTCAGGCCGTCGTTGCCGCCGTCGAGCCGGATGAGCACCAGGAAACGGTCGTTGCCGCCCGTCGCGGCCAAAGCGGCCATGAGCGGCGTCGGCTGAAAGGTGCGGATGGGCAGGTTGCCGAGCAAAAAACTGCCTGCGCCGAACAAGCCGGTGGCGGAAAGAAAGTCGCGGCGCGACCAGAGGCGGTGGTCTTTTTCGTGGGCGTTGCGGTCGCTCAGTGTCGCGCCGGGACGTTGTTTGTTATGATGTTCGCACATGGCAAGTGATATTCAATTGGAATTAATGTGAAAATAATGACCTCAATGACCTCATAATTACCTTTTTCTCACGTCAACTGAAACTCCGGCAATTTGACCAGGTATAACATCAGGTTAAAAATCTGATCGGGCGCTTCGCTCCAAAGGAGATTCCACGAGCCGTCGAGGTAATAGTTTTCAGGAATACCCGCTTTGAAATAGCCGATGGCCGCCTGGAGGTGCACCGGATCGAGGGTTTGTCCCAGGAAAAAATCCACCAGCGCCGGCACGATCACCGCCGGGTCTTTGCTGTTGTTGGTAAGTTCGATGGCCAGGTCGCGCAGGTTGTCGCGAATGCCGTTGTTTTGCTGAAGCAGGCCGATGGTTCCGGCAGCGTATTTCCAGCGCAGGGAGAGGGTGCTTTCGTTGATCCAGTGCCTGTGCTCTTTCCAGCCCGATACGTTGGGCGGTTCGAACAGGTCCTGGTGCAGGATATAGGCGTAGTAGTTGATCTCGTTGAGCCAGTGGTTTGTGATGTGCGTCGGCGAAACGGCGCCGGTCATTTTGAGCAGGGACGCCATCGTTTCCAGCGGGCTTTTGATCTTCGCGTTGATGAGCGACTCTTCGAAAAAATGCTCGCTTTTGAAGAGTTGCTTCATCACGGGCATAATTTCCCAGTTGCCGTTTTTAAAAGTAGCTGCCAGCCCCTCGATCACCTGGGGGTCGGCATTCTGATACACGAACCATTTGTATATTTTTCCAGGGATATAATGCGCCACCTGCTCGGAGCGGGCGGTAAAGATCAGGTTGTGTGCACCCTCGAAGTCGTAATTGGCCGTTTGTCCGAATATTGTTTTGGGGCTGTTGTCGTGTTTGGCGGAGTTATAAGAAGCCGGCGTACAGTCGTCGTCATCGGCCTGCCATCCGGTGAGCGCGCGCGCCATTTCCACGATGTCGGCCTGCGTGTAACCGTTGCTCTCGCCCATGGTAAAGAGTTCCATCAGTTCGCGGGCGTAGTTTTCGTTGGGCTCATCTACAATGTTGAGGTTGCCATTGAGGAACATCAGCATGGCGGGACTCTTGCCGATCTCATACGCGAACGTTCGGAAATTGCCAAAAGCATATTGGTGCAACAGCGAATAGTAATTCCACATCCACGAATTGCAGGTGTAGATCATCAGTTGCGTCACGAAGTGGTCATGCCAGAAAAAGGCCATTTTAGCCCGGATGCCCTCCTGGATCATATCGAGTAACCAGCGTCGCTTCAATTCCTTGGTGTGTTCGTTGAGGAGCCCTAAATCGCCGTTGTACTGCTGAAAAGTCCAGTTGGCCCATGTGGGAGGGGTTGGAGCAGGCAAAGCAGTTGCCGTATCGAGCAACTGATCCACCAGCGCCGAGGGCGTCATTTGAAGCCCTTGTTGTATCTGTGCATAGGTAGCGCCGAAGCCGAGCCGGCGATAAAGGTGCGCCACGCGGCGTGCGTTCCAGGGTTTGGAAGTTGTCGGCACATAAGGCGCAAGCGGGTCGTTCACCGGCGGCGCGGCAACAATGCTGCCATATTCGGCGGTAAAGGCGTCAGCGGGAGCAGGCATGGTCATTTGTATTAATGAAGTAAACAGAGAGATTGGAGGATGGAAATTGGAAATTATACTCGATCCCGGGATTATGAGAACGGAGGTTCAGTTCGCGAATCAGTTTGTTTTATCCAGCATTCAATCTCCAAATATCATTTGGGAAAAGCGCCGTGATATAAATATTTTGTAAAAACTTAGGCAGGGGCAGCGCCCCGAAAAATTTGTAGCAGAAAGACCGATATTATTTCGTGGAGGGGCAGCGCCCCGTAACATATTCCGGGGCGCTGCCCCTCCACGGTGATTTTGTGCATAAATCACTACAAATCTTTCGGGGCGCTGCCCCTGCCTAAGTTTTTACAATATTTTTTAAATATAGAACACTTTTCCAAAGCAAGGTTAGAGAACATTTTTCACCCGCCATATTAAATTATGCAGGTACGCTGATTTTTTCCAAAACGCCAAATTTAACAATGTCAAAATCGGTTTTAATCCTTCCGATCGAAGTACCTTTCACTCCAAAATTTAATTCAGGCACGTATTGTATTATGTGCCGCCAAACCAAATGCTCATGCGCCTGCGGATTTTTTCTTGCCTTGTCATTTTGTTCGCCCTTGCCAAGGGATCGAACGCTCAGGTTGTCCTCCTTTCCGAAAATTTCAACGGTTGCGCCCTGCCTTCCGGCTGGCAGGTGAATGCTGTCGGCAATCAAGCCCCCACCTGGTCGGTCGGCATTTCGCAAAACAACGACGCATTGGGTCAAAGTATAGACGGCACCTGCTTCCTTTTCATTGACGACGAATCGGAAGGGAACGGCACGGCAGGTTATACGCTCAGTTTTTCTTCGCCCGCATTCGATGCCTCGCAGTACGCGACCATTGACCTTTCGATGGACGTACACTACCGCGACTGGGACGACGCCAACGACTACCTGGAAATTCTCGTGACCGATGGAACATCGGAAAAACTCGTCTCCCGCTTCGATAAATTCCGTAAAAACGCCGCCACTATCAGCGAGCATTTTACCCTGAAGGCCGACCTTGCGCTGCTGACCCAATCGGCCAATGCGCGCCTCATCATCCGCTACAACGACGGTGGCGCCTGGGCCTGGTGGGCCGGCGTGGACAACATCAAGATCACTGGTTCCGGCACGGGTACCAACGTGGTGCGCGAAACCTTTAACGGCTGCGCCAAACCCGCCGGCTGGGAAACACAATTGGTGACCGGTACGAACGACTGGAAATTTGGTACGATCCAGCAGGGGTCGAACGCGCTGCAGGGCGGCAGTTCGATGGACGGCACCTGCTTCGCTTATTTCGACGACGATGCCAATGGCGGTACCGCCGGAGCATCGAAAGTTCGGCTTTTATCGCCCTGGATTGACGGAACGCCCTATGCCAATTTCAACCTGGCCTACGATGTGATCCTGCGTTATTACAAGGAAAATATCCGCGTCATCATATTGCACACTTCGGGCGAAGAATTCATCGTGCGGGAATCGGAAGGCGATGTGGGCGGCCCTTATTTCCCCAATTATGTGCACGAATCGTTCGACATCTCACCCTACCGCGCCCAGCAAATGCGCATTGTGTTCGAATTCGACGACGGCGGCGACTGGGGCTGGTGGGCCGGTGTGGACAATGTGAAGGTGACGGGTTCCGGCGTGGCGCACGACCTGTGCAGCACGGCCACTCAGCTGACTACCGGCGCTGCCTGCATCCCGGAAAACAACATTTCCGCCACCTTCGAAGGCCCCGCCACCACCTGCGCCGATAAAAGCGTGGCCGGTCTGTGGTACCGCTGGCAGTCGGGCTTCAGCGGCACGGCAAAACTGACGACGCACGCGACATTCAACGACGTGGTGACAGTGTTCACCGGCAGCTGCGCCAGCCCCACACAATTGGCCTGCAACAACCGCGACGAACACGGCTTCACCGGCGAAACGACGTATTTTCCCGTTCAAACCGGCGTTCAATACCTCATCCGGGTAAGCGGCGCCGACGGCGGCTTCGGCGTGCCGCGCGGCGACCTCTGCGTGGAGATCGCCTCCGGCAATGCGCCCGCCCCTCCGGCCAACGACAATTGCCCCAATGCCGTCGCGCTCACAGCCAATAGCAATTGCACCATCGCCAGCAACACCAACGCCACGATGTCGGCCACTCTGCCGTCGCTCAACACGCTCGCCCGCGCCGACTTGTGGTACACTTTTACGGCGGGTAGTCTGGCGACCGGAGAAAAATTAGAAATTCAGAGCAACGCTTCGTTTTCAGATATTATCACGCTGTATTCCGGCGGCTGCAACAATTTACAGGAAATCGCGAGCAACCACAAAGGGGGCATCCTCGAATTGCCAGCCCTGACATCAGGGCAAAATTATTGGGTGCAAATCGCCGGGAATTTTGCGACCATAGAAGGCAGTCTTTGCCCGCAACTCATTAAAAAACAAGCCAATGCGCCCGCCAACGACGACTGCGCGGCAGCCATCGCCATTTCGCTCGGCAGCCAGTGCACCGCCGGCAGCAACCTGAACGCGGCGCCATCGGCTTATGTGCCTTCCTGCATCCCTTCGGTAGCGCGCGACGTGTGGTTCTCTTTCATAGCGCCGCCATCCGGCATGGTGCACCTCAACAGCGGCGCTGACTTCGAGCACGCCCTCGCCGTCTGGCAGGGCAGTTGCAACAATCTCACCCAGGTATTTTGCGCCGAAAACCCGCTGCGCTGCGACGGCTTTGTCACAGTGAGCGGCCTCGAATCCGGACAGACGTACTACGTGCAAATCGCCTCGCGCAACAACACGGCGGGCGACGTGTGCCTGAAAATCACCAACGGCGCCAATCCGCCCGATTTTCTGGCGCTCGAGATCGCGGTCGAAGAAGAATGCACCGGCCAGGACACGGCGGAGCTGCAAGTCACAGTCATTGGCGGCGTTCAGCCCTACACCTTCACCGGCAACACTGACGGCGAAATACTACCCAGCGGCGAGGCGTACCTTGTCATCGTGACCGACGCCAACGGCTGCGAACACAGCGTCAGCGGTGTCGTGGATGCCTGCGATGTGGGCGGTTGCGCCATCACCGCTACCATTGCGGCCGTCCAACCCAAATGTTTCGGCGAAGCCAGCGGCGCCCTCACCGCCCAGCCGGTGGGTGGCATCACGCCATACCAATACGCCTGGTCGAACAACGGAACAACGGCAACGCTCACCGGCCTGACCGCAGGCACTTATTCGGTCACCATCACCGACGCCGCCGGATGTTCGGTCAGCCTCAGCCAAACGCTTGTGGCGCCGGCTGCGGTCGTCATCACGCCTGCAACAGTGGCGCCCAAGTGCTTCGGTGAAGCCACCGGCGCCATCAGCACGACCACGACCGGCGGCACTCCATCTTACCAATACTTGTGGTCGAACAATGCTGTTACGGCCTCCATCAGCAACCTGAGCGCCGGCACCTATATGCTGACCGTGACCGACGCCAACGGTTGCAAAGGCACTGTCAGTCAAACCTTGACTGATCCAGATCCGGTCACGATCTCTCCTTTCCCCGAAAACCCCAAATGCAACGGCGAAGCCACCGGCTCTATCACCGCCAACGTGGACGGCGGCACGGAGCCGTATCAATACCTCTGGTCGAACAACGCTGCGACGGCCACCATCAACAACCTGAATGCCGGAACCTATACCCTGACCGTGACCGACGCCAACGGCTGCACCGGTACCATGAGCCAAACCCTGACCAACCCGCCGCTCCTTCAGATCACGCCGGGCAATATCCTGCACCCCAGCCAGGGACAGAACAATGGCTCTATCAACACGACCGTGTCGGGCGGTACCGGAACGCTTACTTTTATCTGGTTCCGGAACAACTCGCTCTATGCCAGTGGAACGAAAGACCTCTCCAACCTGCCGCAGGGCAACTACCGCCTTGAAGTGACCGACGCCAACGGCTGCACGGCCAGTTTTACGTACAACCTGACAGAAACGGTGGGCACACGCAACCCGAACGAGGCGTTCTTCGCCGAAGTATTCCCCAACCCCGCTTCCGACAAGGCGGCGCTGGCCGTCGCCTTCTCACAGCCTGTGACGCTCCGGCTCGCGTTGGTGGATGCCGCCGGCCGGGTGCTGCATTCCTGGACGGTGGACAATGTGACGGAACAGCACATCCCGCTGGACGTGAAGGATTTACCAGGGGGCGTATATCAGTTGCGGATATTGGCGGGGGATGAGGTAGTGGGACGGTTGCTGGTGGTGGGGAGATGAAAAAGCGTTGCCTTCACCATGCAAATCATTATTGCTTCACCACCTTTAAAGTTTGTATCGGTCTCCCATTTCGAAAAACAACCAACAAATAAGTACCAGCCGACATATTTTTAGTATCAATACTGGTCAATAAAATTGGATTGATTGCTTGCTGTCTGAGTAACACTCCCTGGATGTTGTACAGCTTGGCATGATATTCACCCGGAGGTATGGTTTTCCCAAATATCGAAGCTAGGGTAATATTATCAATAAACGGATTGGGAAATACTGCAAATGCTTCCTTCGTTTCCGCCTGCGCAGGCTCTTGAGAATTCAATAAATATTGTTCTTCTCCGCAACCAGGGACAATACAACCATTGCTGTCCAGCCGCACCAACCAGATATTTCCGGGGTAAGGATCATTCGACAGCGTATCCCATATTTCGCCACTAAAAATAAAATCACCATTTGCCATTTGGGCGCCAGTGTTAAATATGCTCTCAATTCCTCCTTCGGTATAATCGAAAATTTTACGCTCCCATTTAACCTCTCCATCCGTTCGATAACAACGAATAAGGCCGGTATAATAATTTATCGAGTCCTGGTAAAAGTCCTGCGCAACTCCGCAGGCCAAAATATCACCGTTGGGAGAAGTAAAAAGATATGAAAAATTTTGGGCATAGTTAAAAACCACTTTTTGCCATTCAAATTGACCGGATGCATCTAATTTGAAAACCATATCCGGATTAGGATATACATAAATACCAAATGTATCTATGCGCCAAAAACCAATATATCCTCCATCAGGATGAACAGCCAGTTCGACCCGTTTGGCCAGGTAGTAATCTTTGGGGAATGTGGCTGTCCATTCCAGTCCGCCAAGTGAGTCATATTTTTCAATGCTGGCCCGGCATTGACCGGACTGGCAGGAGGAATATATAATTACTGCTCCATTATCGGGTGTTGGTTCTGTATCGCACCATCCAATATCCGAATATATATTGGGAATATTCCGCTCCCACAAGATACTCCAATTTTCGTCAAATGCCCTGATCTTTCCCAGGTAATCTCCGTTCAGGCTATCCCGGTATTGAAATGTAATAAATCTCCGGTGATCAGATGCAGCAATATCTCGTGCCCAATGGTAATTGGCAAGTCCGGGATAATTGTAATCTATCCGGCTGATATAGTTTCCCTGCTTATCAAATTTTAAAATAGTGTAATTTTTATCCGGTATCCCAAGATAATTAGTGTTGATATATATGGTATCCTTTATCATCTCCATTGATTCGCCATGGTTGATTTCTAAAGAATCCAGGATCACTGTCTTCCACTGAAGGGTGCCATCCATATCGAACCTCAATAATCCCAAACAATCTTTTGTGTTTTCGTCGCAAAAACCGTTAACTAACAATAAAATACCGTCGTCGAGAAGTATCACTTTCCTTCCGCGCTCGTTGCCCATCTGCAAATCGAATCTTTTGCTCCAATATTGCCCTGTTGAGGTATTGAGAACAAAGAAGCAGGAGATATATAGAAAAAAGCATCGCAGATTCATGATGCAGTGATTGTTATTCGGAAACAAAGAATTGGCATGACATGCACTGAAACAGGCATATCATGCCAAAACAGGTTTGGAGAAATCAATGAATCACAATAACAGGGGTGGTGTAAAAAAGCTGGCCGTTATGATAAAGGCGTAACACATAGGCCCCATTAATAAGATCAGATTGATCAAGAGTATATTTGCCGGTATTGATAAAATCCAACCCTTTGATATGCCGACCCGAGATATTGCTGATATCAAGTGAAATTGTTTCACCAAGAAGAATAGGGCACTCAAGTGTCATCAAACCCGCCGTGGGATTAGGATAACTTGACACTTGCCCCCGGGCAGCGGCAAGTGTTTGGCTTCTCTCTTCACCTTCCACAAATTCTTCTATCAATTCTATTTCTTCACAAGTATAACCCTTGCATAAACTCAATAACGCACACGCATAACCGCGCATAATTGAATGCGGTGTGTTGGCAATAGTGAGAAGTACCGTTTCTTGCTCAGCATTCAACTCGTATAAAACAGGAGATTGTTCTATGGCAAAATTAATAGCCATTATATCTTTGAACCAAATGTCATCCTGATTCTCCACCACCATGTTATTCAAAAGTGACTGTGCCCCTGCGATGTTGCCGCGTAAGGTACGCAGCCCAACTACGCCGCGTCGGTAAGCGTTCGTATTTTCACCTAACATCAGGACTTCCGCTTTATCCAAATCTTGAATATTAAAAGCCTGGCTTACTAAAACACGCAAGATATAATCCTGTTCTGTGGCGGCCATCAGATATTCAGATCGTTTCTGCTCATCAGTTGGATCGGCTTCCCATGCTGATTTTTTAATGGCGGTTATTTCGCGAGCATTAAACAAATCGCCTTCCGTCACATCTCGGGGAGGTTCGCCACTTCCGCAATCAACCATTTCATTATCCGCATCTTCCAAATAATAATTATTCGACCCTCCATCATATTGGTTATTGGTTGGTTTTTCACAATATTCCGGATTCTGTAAATTGTGAACGAAGTAGGAAAATGGTACCGTAGGCCCCGTAGTGGTTATCGCTTTCACTGGATTTATGAAGCAATTACCCGCTGCCATATTTCCATCACCTTGTTGCAATCCGATAATACCGCTTTGAGAATCATTACCAGAAACCCTGATTTCTGTACCACCACTACCTTTGAAATCATTTCCCAATATTTCTAAATTTGAATTGTTAAAAACCGAAAAAACTCCCACCGGAGAATGTGTTGTGTATGTATTGCATGATATTTGATTAAAGAAATTTCCGGTAGCATTCACATAAGTTGAGAAAAATTCATCCTCAAATGTATTTCCATCTCTGATATTGAAAGAAGATTCTCCAATTATTCGTATCCCATAAGACAGGGAATATCCATCAAAAAAATCGTTGTCAGTGATCTCAAAGCCATATATCATATTGGGGGAGGCATTGCAATACATATCATACCGGTTGACTCCAAAATCACATCTGTTGATCGTGGTGGTGCTAAGTGCGATATTCGGCATAGTTGACTCCGATTTGAATGCGTAGGTAGAGCCCTTGAAGGAGCACAACTCCAAATTGGCACTATAATTTATACCGGAAATTGCTTCATCTTTAATCTTATCGAAATGAGTTTGAAAAAACTCAATGCCATGACATGCCCAAATTGTTACTCCGCGGTTTACCGAAGGCGATGGTGTTCCATTGCGGAAAATATCGCAAAAACTGAAATAGCTATTATTTTCTCTGCCGTACTTCATGAATTCAACAGCCCGACCGTTGTCAATGAAATCGCTGTTATCTACCATGACCAAACCGCCGTAATAATCATGTGTGTCTAAAGAGCCGCTTGCCTTGGTAGAAATAGCAGTATATGCGTTTGACAGGATAGCCCCATTCAGCCATACTACTCCGGGGCCATTATGATCTAATTGAAATGATATATCCCTCGCATCATCAATATCAGGTTGATTCATCGCAGCATTTCCATGAACGATGATCCCCCCCCATCGACAGTCAGGAGATTGGCTTGTTATCTCGCCGCCGAGTACAAACAATCTGGCCCCACGATTCACAATAATCGGTAAATCCTTGGCTACCCAAACTTTACAACGAATGATTAATGTAGCGCCAGGACGAACTTCCACATGTTGATTGAGCATCGTAAATGTATTCCATTCTACAGTGGTATTTGAAGGAATTTCTAAGGGGGGATGCGGAGGCACATCTGTGCAGGAGAGTTCAGTGAACACAACAAATGGAGGACGTTCGGCTATTATTGTTCCATACATTTGGGCCCACTGCGACAATGCCATGCCACGCATAGAACCATTATACCCCATAAAATTATTCCCTGTTCCCCAGGTACAATAACATCCAAGGCATTCATTGTACCCACAAGTCAAAGGATATGCAGAATTTGGAGGCACTGTAGGACATGGTTCTACGTTGCCAAGTGCGTCTACACATTCTGTGGCCGATGGTCCGCCACATTCGGCCGCAGGGTTCATATCCGGACATACATTATAAGTGCTAAATGCGTGGCATAAACCAAATAAGTGGCCAACTTCATGATTCAATATAGCCGCTCCATTTGTACCTACTTCATCTGGGGTTAGATTATATTCAAAAACTGCACGATGTATATTTAAAAGATATATTTTATCGTCAGCAGCTTGTTGACCCGCTATTCCAATTGAGCCGTTGTCGAATACCACGATGTGGAGTGCATCAGGGTTTGAAAATGACGTAGGATTATCATCATGGAAGAATATAGCCTGGCACGGGTCGGATGGGTTGCCATACAACTGATATCTTATACGGGCATCCGGAATGTCAGGAGAAGTTCCGTACTGGTTTTGCAGCGGATCGGCAAAATTGCCATTTGCGTAGAAAATAATTTTTTCAACATAAGTCGGCGCATAATCAAACGTCAATGGATTCGTACATTGGAAGTTATTCCCGCCAGACCTTACAAAATGAAAATCCAGTTGTATAGTAGCAGACGGTAGCGCAGGAATTTCATTTACATTAAACTGTGAAAAACAAGCATCATCTCCACAATTACCAGAAGAAAAAGATTCGGAAGACAAACATAATGGAGTGGCAAATTGCCCCACCATTGAATGGGTAACAAAGAAAAAAAGTAAATAAAGATGCACCTGGCGATACTTCAGAGATTTCCTTTCCATAGGTCATTGTTTTTTTGTGAAAAAGGCGAGTGAATTTCTATTTTAGAAAGGGTACACATTTTTCAGGTGAAAACGTCATTGAAGTTCTTTGACAATTCGGAAAAGAAAATAAGAACGCAGGGGCAGTTGTTGCTAATAGCCAGTTGAGCAATTGCAATTGGGGTGA
>JABAQQ010000029.1 GCA_019187225.1 Saprospiraceae bacterium | reverse complement strand
AGTATTTGATCTCTTACCAGCCTTGTCAATGAACGCTATCTATCGTTTTATTGCTAAAAATAAACAACTTGACTTCCCGCTTTTGGAGTAGACATATTGACCGTTTTTACAAACCGAGAATCGCTGCGCCAATTATTATGCCATGATAAAAAAGTTTAATATCAATTAAACACTTCGACAATCCTTTCTTGCTATTATTTTTCTGTCGTTACCTTTGCCTGCATTTTGATCTGAGTCAATAACTACCAAAGTTTATCGATAGCAACAAGTCAACGGTCTGCACAAAATAATGCGTTTAAAATCTCTCGAAATCAAAGGCTTTAAGTCGTTTGCCAACGAAACCGTGCTCCACTTCAATGCCGACGTGACCGGCGTGGTGGGTCCCAACGGCTCGGGCAAAAGCAATGTGGTGGACGCCATCCGCTGGGTGCTGGGCGAGCAAAAAAGCCGCGAACTGCGCCTCGACAAAATGTCGTCGGTCATTTTCAACGGCACCAAAAAACGCAAGGAAGGCCAGATGGCGCAGGTCACGCTGACCTTCGACAACACGAAAAACGTGCTGCCGACCGACTACGGCACGGTCAGCATCAGCCGCATCCTCTACCGATCCGGCGAGAGCGAATACCGCCTCAACGGCGTCACCTGCCGCCTCAAAGACATCACTTCGCTGTTCCTCGACACGGGCATCGGCGCCGACAGTTACGCCATCATCGCGCTCAACATGGTGGAAGACCTGCTCAGCGACCGCGAGCAGGCGCGCCGCCGCATGTTCGAGCAGGCCGCGGGCGTGAGCAAATACAAAGCCCGCAAACACGAAACCCAGCAAAAACTCGAAGCCACCGCCGCCGATCTCGACCGCGTGGAGGATTTGTTGTTTGAAATAGAAGACCAACTCAAAAAACTCGAAAAACAAGCCGAGCGCGCCCGTAAATACTACGAACTCAAGGACGAGTACAAAAAACTCAGCATCGAACTGGCCGTCCACAACCTCGCCCGCCACAAAAAAACCTTCAAAGACCTCGAAAGCCAGATCGCCCGCGAGGAGGACAACTACCGCTCCACCGAGGCGATGGCGCGGCTCCTCGACGCCGATATCGAAGCCAAACGAAAAAGCCACACCGACAAGGAAACCTCGCTCAGCGAACAACAGCAGGAGGTCAACCGCCTCACCGGGCGCATCCGCGGCAAGGAAAACGAAAAGGCGATGCTGGAACAAAAACGCTCCTTCGTCGCCAACGACGTGCAGCGCCTGAATGACCAGATCGCCAACAATACCAATCAGTTGCGCACGCTCGATTCCGAGATCGAAGGCTACCAGACCGATTTGAACTACGAGCGCAATGTGGAAGCTGAATTCGAGAATGCCCTTTCCGAAGCGCAAAAATTGCTGGAAAAAGTCCGTGCCGACCACAACCTGCTGAAAGGCAATCTGGATGAATTCGTAAAAGAACAGCAGGGACTGGAGCGCGAGATCGTCGAACTGGAAAAAACAAAAGCCATTCAGACAAGCCAGGTCGAAAACCTCCGCCGCGACGTGGAACGCACCCTCGGCGACATCGCCGCCCGCCGTGAAGAGATGAAGGTTTTGGAACAAAACATTGCCGGACAGGACAAACTGGAAGCGGCAGAATTGCAGAAAATCAAGGGCCTGGAAGCCGCCGAAACCAAACGCAAAGCCGACATCGCCGCAGCCGAACAGCAGCAGGACGAGTTGCTGAAAAAGATCGCCACCCACAACCGCCAACTCGACGCCCGCCGCAACGAGTACAAACTCACCAAGAGTATGGTCGAGTCGCTCGAAGGCTTTCCGGAGAGCATCAAGTTTTTGAGCCAGCAAAAAGACTGGGCAAAAAACTGCCCGTTGCTGTCCGACCTGATCTACGTCCGCGAGGAGTACCGCGTCGTCATCGAAAACTACTTAGAACAATACCTTAACTACTACGTGGTGCCCAATGTGGACGAGGCCGCCAAAGCCATCGCTCTGCTCGGTCAGAGCCAGAAAGGCCGCGCCAATTTCTTCCTGCTCGACGCTTTCCGCGACTACACGGCGCCGCTCGCGCTGCTGCCCGGCGGCATTCGGGCCGTCGAATTGGTGGAGGTGGAGCTGCAATACCGGCCTCTGGTGGAGTTCCTGCTGGAGAATGTCGTCATTTCCGACGATCCGGCGCCTCCCTCCCAAATCCCCAGTCCGGAACTGACCATATTATCCAAATCCGGCACCTTCGTGCGCCGGAAATTCAGTATTTCCGGCGGCTCTGTCGGTCTGTTCGAAGGCAAAAAAATTGGCCGGAAAAAGAATCTGGAAATCCTGGAAAATGAAATCAGGAAATTAGAAAACACTGAAAACCAACTCAATAACCAACTCGCCACTTTACGCACCCACCTGCAAAGCCTGAAAAACGCCGACCAGGGCGTCCTGCTCCAGCGCGAACGCGAAAACCTGCACCGCCTGAGCCAGGAAAAAGCGGGCATGCAGGCCAAGCTGGACAACATCGCTGCGTTCGTCGCCAATTTCGACGCCCAGGCGGGCGATGCCAATGAGCGTATCGCATCACTTTCGGAGAGCAATGCCGCGATAGAAATACAATTGACAGGAAAAAACCGCGCCGCAACTGCCGTCCGCGAGCGCCTTGCCAACGCCGACGGCTCCTTCCGGGATGTAGCCGAACACCTGAGCCAGACCAGCGCCGCCTTTAACCAGAAAAACATCGAGTTCATCCGGCAGCAAAACAAGGTCAACGCTTTCCGGCAGGAACTGAGCTACCGCGAAAAACGCCGCGAGGAACTCCGCCAGAACCTCGCCTCCGCACAAACGAACCTGGCCCGCAACGCCGACGAAGTGCAACTGATCGAGGCTGAAATTCAACAAATTATCACAGACCTACAGGCAGCATACTTAGAGAAAAAAGAAAAAGAAGCCGCACTCAGCGCCGTGGAGCAGACCTATTTCAAAGCCCGCAACGAAATCCACGAACTGGAAAACAAACAGCGCGAGAATTTCCGCCAGCAGCAGGACTTACAGGGTTTGGTGAACCGCCTGAAAGAAAAATTCGGCGACGTCAAATTTGAGATCACGGCCATCGGCGAGCGGCTCCGGGCGGAATTCGGCATCGGCGTGAACGACGTCATCAACAACGAGCCCGACCCGGCTTACCAGCGCGATTCCCTCGAGCGCGAGGTCAACAACCTCAAACGCAGACTCGACACCTACGGCGAAGTCAACCCGATGGCCATCGAAGCCTACAACGAGATCAAGGAACGCTACGACACCATTGCCGGACAACGCAACGACATCCTCGCTGCCAAAGACAACCTCATCCAGACGATGAAAGAGATCGAGGAAACCGCCACCGCCCGCTTCCTCGAATCCTTCGCCCAGGTGCGCGAAAACTTCATCAGCGTGTTCCGCACGCTCTTCACCGAAGACGACTCCGCCGATCTCGTGCTCACCAATCCCGACGCGCCGCTCGAATCGGACATCAACATCATCGCCAAGCCGAAAGGGAAGCGGCCCCAGACCATCGCCCAACTCTCCGGCGGCGAAAAGACACTCACCGCCACCGCCCTGCTTTTCGCCCTTTACCTGCTCAAACCCGCGCCTTTTTGCATCTTCGACGAGGTGGACGCCCCGCTCGACGACGCCAACATCGAAAAGTTCAACCGCATCATCCGCCAGTTCTCGAAAGACTCGCAGTTCATCGTCGTCACGCACAACAAGGCGACGATGGCGGCAGTGGATACGATTTACGGGGTGTATATGCCGGAACAGGGGGTGTCAGCTGTCACGCCGGTGGATTTCAGGAAGTTGGGGCATGAGGCGATGGTGTTTGAGGCGGGGTAGGATTGATTGGCGATTTAAGATTGTTGATTGTAGATTTTTGATGTGGCGTTTACCTTTGTATGAATTTGATTTCTAAAATTCCTACTCCGTCAAAACATGAAAAACTCTGCAAACTTTCAAGTTGACCCTAAACTTGCTGAACTTCTTGGTGAGACCTACAAGTCAACCGAAGATGCCATTAAAGAATTGGTAGATAATTCTTATGATGCTGATGCTGACGAAGTGTATGTGATATTACCTCAACCGGATTTCTCCGAAAATCCTGAAATAGTCATTATTGATGATGGGACAGGCATGAAAGAGCAGGAAGTGAGACATGAGTATCTTAAAATTGCCAATAGCCGTTTTTCTCGTAAAGGAGAGAGAACCTTCGGAAAAGGTAGGCTGGTCAAAGGAAGAAAAGGAATTGGTAAATTCGCAGGCTTGATGGTAGCTGAAATTATGGAAATAAAAACTCGGGCAGGAGGAAAAGAAACTACACTGACTATTAGTAAAGAGGCACTGGCGAAAGCGAAGTATGACTTGGAAAAAGTCAAATTACCCATTGATGTTAAAGACTGCGACAAATCTGAGCATGGTACAATTATTACGCTTCGGGGGTTAAATCAAAACTTTACTTTCCCTAATCCCGAAAAATTGAAACAGATTCTAGTTTGGGAATATGGCCGGGCGCATGATTTCGTCATCAAAGTAAACGATGAAAGAGTTGGTATTCAGGACATTAAAGGTGAAACGTTTTCAAAGGAAATCATATTATCGAATGGCGAAACTGCAATATTTAATTACACTATTTCAGAAAAACCTGTCAAAACTCCCGGCGTAATTTTCCGCGTCGGGGACAAGGTAATCGGCAGACCCGAAAACTTTCTGAAGCAAGATGAACTCGTGCCAGATAGTTTAAAAAAACGATTAGTTGGGGAAATCAGTAGTGGTTCCCTTGCTGAAAATGATGTTACAGCGGATTGGGGAGGCTTCGTTGAAAATAGCAAAATCTATAATGAAATAAAAGAAGTTGCTTCTGTAGAGATGAAGGCTAGTTTGAGTTCAGTTTTCCATTCCGAAATGAACCTTGCAAAAGCGAGGCATAAATTGAGAATAGACAGAGAGTTGGCCAAACTTCCAGAATTTAAAAGGTCGTTCGCGGAAAAAGAATTGAATAAAGTGTTAGAGAAATTTTACAGTGAATCTGATGAGAAGGTGGGCATAATAATCTCTGTGATGGTTGATGCTCTAGAAAAAGATTATTACTGGAATGTGGTTCAAAAAATGGAAGAATCTCGCGATGGCGACATTGAAAAGTTCTCCGAAGTCTTGTCAGAGTTTGGTTTTTTAGAAATGGCTATGATTTCTAGTCAAGCAAAAAATAGATTGCAATTTTTAGATGAGTTGGATGCCTTGATTGCAAACCCTAAGACTTTGGAAGCCAATATGCATCAAGCATTGGAACGAAACCTTTGGGTATTTGGAAGTGAATATTCTCTGTGTTTCTCAAATAAGACTTTGAAAAAGGCCATTGAAGAAATGTTAGATAAATCATTTTCTGGCAATAGAGCTAGCAAACGTCCCGACTTGCTTCTTGGGGAGAGTATCCTTCGGCAATATCTTCTAATCGAATTTAAAAAGCCTTCGATTTCAGTTGGAAGAGAAGCGGAGCGGCAGGCTTTGGAGTATCGAGACGACCTGAATTCGGTGATTCACAACAAAAAAATTCAAATATTCGTAGTTGGAGGGAAAGTTGACTCGAACATTTCATCCCATAACGAACGCCCAGATGTTAAACTCCTGAGCTATTCCGAAATCGTTAGTGTAGCGAGGACTCAACTCAACTGGCTCATACAAGAGCTGGCAAAACCTTTCTAACTGCCCTTCAAAATCACCCCCTACGGAAAGTCTCGTCGTCACCCCCAATTCAAAATCCAAGTTGGAAATCTTGCAAGCAGTCGCCCGAAAAAACGCCTATATTTGTCGGGCAAAAAATTTCCAACCATGACTGACATCCACTGGCAAGACTACATCACCTCCGACCCGGAAATTCTGTTCGGCAAGCCTGTCATCAAAGGCACGCGCGTTCCGGTGCATCTTATTTTGGAGAAATTGGGCAAGGGCGAAACCATCCCGGAATTGCTGCTCGCCTACCCGCGCGTTTCAGAGCAAGCCATCCACGCCTGCCTCATTTTCGCTGCCGAAACGGTTAAGAATGAAATAATTAAATTTGTGATGGCCGCCTAAATCCTCTCCTTACTTTTTTCTCTCTATGAATATTGTCGCCGATGAAAGCGTTGATTTCAGAATCGTAGCGGCCTTGCGCGGCGAGGGATACGATGTTTGGGCGGTTGTGGAGGAAGACCTCAGCATCACAGACAAGCAAGTTTTGAGCATCGCTTTTGACCAAAATGCGCTACTCTTGACAGAGGACAAAGACTTCGGCGAATTGGTCGTTCGCCTCCGATTGCCGCATCGCGGGATTTTGCTCATCCGGCTTGGCGGTTTCCAAATAGATGTTAGAATCAAATTGGTTCTCCGCGCCATCCGAGAGAATCTCGCGGATTTGCCCAATAATTTTGCCGTGTTGGATGGGCGAAGGCTGCGAATCAGAGCAAAAATTTGACCCTTAACATCACGCCCTAAGGAAAGTCTCGTCATCACGGCCGATTCAAAATCCGACTTGGAAAAATCCTTTTCCTGAAAATTGTCGTAATTTTACCGACAAATTTCGCCTGCCATGTCCGAACCTATCGCCGAGAGCAATTTCACCAACCTGCAACAGGTACTGTCGAACCCTTACCTGCTGATGAACATCGCCAGAAAGGGTTTGGATTTCGACCTTTTCAACCTGGTCATTGCTCAAAGTCCGTTCACCTTGAAGGAATGGTCGGCCTTTGTGCAACTTAATGAGCGCACCCTGCAGCGCTACCGGCAGGAAAAAACGCCGCTCGACCCCATTTATTCGGAGCGTGTATTGGGAATTGCGCAGGTCTTGAAACAAGGCGAGTCCGTATTCGGGAACCTGGAAAATTTCAAAGTATGGCTGGATGCAGAAAATATCGCCCTGGGAGACGTTAAACCCAAGTCGTTGCTGGACAGCACGTTCGGAATAGAAATTATCAAGGACGAACTCACCCGCATCGAACACGGTATCCTCGCATGACAGTTTTCCGGCTTTCCAAGGGACAATTCAAAAATGACCTTTCCGGCAAAGGCGCTGAACTCGTCGGCGGGCGCTGGAACAGTGTGGGTATCCCAATGGTTTACAGTGCCGCCAGTCGCGCGCTTTGTACCGTAGAGGTGGCTGTTCACTTGCCGCTGCGCATTATTCCTGTTGATTATTGGCTGGTGAGCATTGAGATTCCTGACGACTTGGTTGTAGAAGTGCTCGAAGAAGCCATTTTACCAGCGCATTGGAAGGCTTTCCCCCATTCCGAGGATACCAAAAAATTTGGCGATGCTTTTATTACTGAGAATAAATACGCCGTCTTGCGAGTGCCTTCCGCAGTTGTTCAGGACGAGTTCAACTTTTTGCTCAATCCCCGACATCCTGATTTTCAACGTATAAAAGTCGCCGGCAGTGAACCTTTTGAGTTCGATAAAAGACTTTTTGACCGGTAAAGCCACACGCAATGGCAAGTCTCTCCATCACGGCCGATTCAAAATCCGGCCTGTTCATCTTGCAGGAAGTAGCCTGCAAGTTGTGCTTGATTGATTTCAGGAAATTGTGGCAGGAAGCGATGGTGTTTGAGGCGGGGTGAGGTAAATCTCCAGATACCGCTTCGCTACTTCTGCGTTCGAGTAGTTTTTTACCGCCTTTACCCGCGCCGCTTCCCGGTAAACATCCAGACTTTTTCCCCCTTTTAAAATTTCATAGATGCCTTCCGCAAGGGCCCCGCTGTCGCCCTGCGGCGCGATATAGCCCTCCTGCAGGTGACCGACCATTTCCGGTATGCCGCCGGTAGCGAAACCCGCCACGGGAGTGCCGCAGGCGAGCGACTCCATCACCGTATTGGGCAAATTGTCCTCCAGCGAAGGAATGACAAAGACATCCGCTGCGCCGTAGGCCTGCACCAAAGCCGGCAGTTCCTGTACCAGACCCAACGCGTGAACGGGGTAGGGGAGCGCCGCCAGGGCTTCCGGTTCGGCTTTGCCCAGGACAAGTATTTCTAATGGGAAGTCAGGCTTTTGTGCCCTCAATATTTGCAGAGCTTCCAGTAAAAACTGAAATCCTTTGCGGGTTTCACCCACTTTCATCGCGGCGAAAAGCAAGACATGGGCGCCGGTCGCAATGCCTTTTTCAGAACGGAATGCCTGTCGCTCCGCCGCCGTCAAAGGCTTGAAAACCACCGTATCAATTGGATTCGGGATCGCCGCTACGGGATAGTTTTTCAGCAGCCCACTCGACCGCGCCACGCCTGCCAGCCATTCGCTGCAGGTGACGAATTGTATATTTTGAGGAAACAGTTCCCGCTTGCGCCGCCACACGCTGTTCGACAGATCGCCTGGCGCGGGATGTTTCAAAAAAGGGCAATCGCCGCATTCGTTCAAAAAGTGATCACAGCCCCGGCTGTAATGGCACCCGCCCGTGAATGCCCACATGTCGTGCAGTGTCCACACGATGGATTTGCCGGTTTCGGCCAGTTGGCGGATGTTTTTCAGGGACAAAAAACCCTGATTGACCCAGTGCAAATGCAGCACATCGGCTTCGCGCACGAGCGGGTGCTGCGCGAGATTTTTCCCGAAATTGGCCAGTGAAAACGAAAAGCGCACCGACTTGTCGCGTTCATACGGCAAGAACGACAGGCGCTCGGCGTAAAAAGGCCAGCGAACGCCTGTATCGTTGGCCGTCAGTAAATTAGCCTTGACGCCCGAGGCCTGGAGTGCTGTTTGCAGTCTTCGGCAGGCCACGCCGGCGCCGCCGTGCGGGTAGGTGTTGAGGAGGAGAACGTTCATGTTTTTATTGCGCCCCGCCGATGGATCGGTGGGAAACTATGTCGCATCCCCACCGAAAAATCGGTGGGTTGAGGCAAAAAATCCGGAGGATTTGGTCATTCAGCCCACCGGTTTATCGGTGGGAAACATATGTTTCGCATCGCGCGCCAACGTATAATTATGACAATCAGGCTCTTTGGCGATCACCCGGTATCCGGCGGCCAACAAAGCCATCAGAGTTTCTTTAATGCGTTGCAAATACTTGGTATCCAGGTGGTTCGCTGCCGATTCGTCGAATTCGATGCAGAGAATTCCAACTTCGACTTTGTCTTCTAAAAGAGATTGTATCACCTGGTATTCTGCGCCTTCGATGTCGAGTTTCAGCAGGTCAATTTTGGAGTGGCCGAGTTCCTGCATCAATCCGGACAAACGGCGCACCGGCACTTCGATGAAGCGATCGGACTGCTGGAGGTTCACCAAAGAGTGGGATACGAATGTTTCGTTTTTCGGAGCAAAAAAGCGCAGAGTCGTGTCAGCATTCCAGATGCCGACCGGATGAAAATGCAGGCGTTCGGCCAGGTCGGCTGGATACTCCGGGTAAAAACCGGTGGGGCTGGTGGCGCATTTTGCAGGCAGTCCATTTTTTATATTTTGCACAAGTCCTTCAAAATGAGCCACAGCGCGTGGAGTCGGGTCAAAAATATGTACCGTACAACCGTATTGCGCTGCTACACCGAGGTCGAACGAAACGTCTTCACCGGCGCCAACGAGATAACAAACCGAGTCCGGTTTCAGCCGGTTTTGGGGGATGATCCAGCCGCCGTAAGGCGTGCCGATGCGCTCGACCGGTACCAAAGGCTCTACGGGAATGTTCAACTTTCGTTCTGTCCACTTCAAAATACGGCGGCGCAACTGGCGGAGCATCATTTGCATGTAGAAATTGTCGTTATTTGCCGCAAATGTAACTGAAAATTCATGCAGGCCCCTGTCCTTTTCCTCACTTTCAACCGCCCGCAGCACACCCGCGAATCGCTGGCAGGCATCCGGCTTGCGCGCCCCCCGCGGCTGTACGTCCACTGCGACGGCGCGCGTCCGCATGTGGCGGGAGAAGCGGAAAAAGTGGCTGAAGTCCGGGAGTTGGTTCTAAAAGGCGTTGACTGGGATTGCGAAATGAAAACGCTGTTTCGCGAGGAGAATCAGGGACTTAGACAGGGCGTATACAGCGCTCTGAACTGGTTTTTCGACGCCGAACCCTACGGCATCGTGCTGGAAGACGATTGTGTGCCTGATCTGACCTTTTTCCGGTTTTGCGAGGAGATACTCGAACGATACAAAGACGACGAACAAATGATGCACATCGGCTGCTCCAATCTGGCGGAAGATCATACGGCAGGGCTGGAGGCGAGTTATGTCTTTTCCCGTTTTTCCTTTGTGTGGGGTTGGGCCGGCTGGCGGCGTGCCTGGCGAAAGATGTCGCTGGATCTGGAGGGGCTGGATGAATTCGAACAGTCCGGAGCTATCCGCGATTTTCTCGACGACCCCAAAGCGCAGGCGTACATGCTCGACAAGTTCCGCGTCACGCAACGCCGGGAAAACAATTCATGGGCGTACGCCTGGTTTTACAGCATTTTGAAAAACGAAGGATTGTGCATTGTTCCGAAGGTCAATCTCGTGCAAAACGTCGGCGTAGGGGCGGAAGGAGCGACCAATACCACTGTCCTCAATAAAAAAGCGCGGTTGCGCGCGCAACCAATTTCGTTTCCGCTCGTTCATCCAAAAAGCCGGCAACCCGACCCTGCCCTCGAACGGCAGTTTTTTTACCTGTCGCAAAAAAACAGGTTCCGGCTGTGGCTGTGGTATATGCTTCATCTGCTTGGTTGGAGATGAACAAAAGGTAATGGAAGGTAATTGGAATAATGAAAGCCATTATTCGTCACGATTAAAATTGTAAATGGATTTTTGCGGGCGGAGGGTTGAAAATTTTTCTGAAAAATTTTCAACCCTCCGCCCGCAAAAATCCATTCCCGCGAAAATGAACTACATCGTATATGACCTCGAAGCCACCTGCTGGGAAAATCAACCGCCCGGCTATGTACAGGAAACCATCGAGATAGGCGCATTCCGCGTCAATCATTATGGCGAGGTGCGCGGCAAATTCAACCGTTTCATCCGGCCGGCTGTGCATCCCGTGTTATCGCCCTTCTGCCGCCAGCTCACCGGTATTGACCAGATTGATGTGAATCGCGCGCGGCCTTTTCCCGAAGTCATCCGCGAGTTTATGGATTGGGCGCGCATCGAAGAAGAAGACTATGTGTTGTGCTCCTGGGGCAGTTTCGATCGCAAAATGTTCGCCCACGATTGCCGACTGCACCGTCTCGATCACGACTGGACGGAGCACCACGCCAACCTCAAAGAGCAATACAAGATCATGAAACGCATGCGCCACAGCATCGGCCTGCGCAAAGCGGTGGAGAAGGAAGGCATCCCATTCACGGGTCAGCACCACCGCGGCATTTCGGATGCGGAAAACCTGACGAAGTTGTTTTTGAAGTATTTGGGGAATTGGAGTTTATAAAAGGATAGGATTGGTTTTCTCTGAAATCCTGACTTCTTTTCAATCAGTAAGATTTACGGAGAGTTTCAATCCATAAATTATTTCCATTTTTTTTATTTTTTCCTGGAGGTCATTAAAATCATTCACCAGATTTGCTGATGTGCCAGTAATTGGAGAAAGAGATAGTTTTTCTCTTTCCATTCTTGCAGCATCTTCAGCAATATCTTGCATCATTTTTTGTACTTGCGTTCTTATAAGATCTGCTGTGGCGCTCTCTTTATCAGCTCGTGCCTTTCTCAATTTAGCCTCGGATATAATTAATTCCGATAGAGATTTACTTATGTCTCCATCTTGCGGATGAGATAAGGTACTGTTAATAAGGGCTACAAATCCAGCAAATAGGGTTGCTTCTTCCGCGTTTACAATATTCGGAATTCCAAGGTATTGTTGAATGCAATCATTATCTAAGTTATACTTCATGGGGTATTGGACTTAAGATGATTGTACCTTCTGGTGTAAAATTTATACCACTTCCTCCCATTTTACGATAGAGAATAGAAATATCAGATAAGAGGTCAGACACTTCTTCTCGTGGTGAAGTTCCTATAATGATGTTTATAGTTAGAGTCGGAAAGGTATTCTTCGTTCTTCCCAATTGCTCGTGTGCCTTAACCTCAGATACTTCTTTGATCTGCTCAGAGACAAATTTAAAAGCAGCGTCGACATTTTGGTTTGGATCTACAATATTTTTAATGATATTTTCAATTATTTCTACTCCTTCTGATGTTTCCCAGTCCAAATTTCTCGCAATTAAAACTCTCATTATTAGATTTGCTTTCCAGCTATCTGATGGAACTCCTTTTTTTTCTAGCCAATTAAAAAAATCTTGTGAAAAATTCATGACAACATTTTAATCTTAAAATTTGCTTACGAACGATAGAATTAGTTGTACTTACTTATTGGTGTGTTTATTTGGAGAGAATTTATTGAATATTTATCCGGCAAGAATATTTCCCATCCACACCTCCAATCCCGGCATCACATCCCCACCTGTCAGCACCTCATCGAACTTCACCGTCTGGATGTCTCCGTTAGCGGAATAGACATAGGTTCGGCGGTTCTGCGGGTCCACGAGCCAGCCGAGGCGGCAGCCGCAGTCCATGTACTCGTCCATCTTTTCGCGGAGTTCGGTCAGGTTCTGGTCGTCGGAGCGCAGTTCGAGTACGAAGTCGGGCACGATGGGAGCAAATTTCTTTTTTTGTTCGGCGGGCAGGGCGTTCCAGCGCTCGTTGGCAATCCAGGCTGAGTCAGGCGAACGGTCGGCGCCGTTGGGCATTTTGAAGCCCGTGGAAGAATCGAAGGTGATGCCGAGTTTGTGCTTTCGATTCCAAATG
Organism: Saprospiraceae bacterium; assembly: GCA_019187225.1. GTDB lineage: Bacteria > Bacteroidota > Bacteroidia > Chitinophagales > Saprospiraceae > M3007. The sequence continues at coordinate 73,389 of JABAQQ010000029.1, read as the reverse complement.
CCAATCTCGATATGGATTTCAGAGTTATATCGGCCTGTTTCTGAAGTGGTGGGAGGCATGATGATGATTTTTCCTTTGGCGTTTCGTTCGATGCGGAGTTCGGGATTTTCCAGGCACAATGCGTAGAACTCTTCGTCGCTCATACCCCTGCCGTCCAATGTGAGCGGATTCTGGCGGCTGAGGCGGCTGTATCTCAGCGTGATGTCGGTGTAAAAGTCTGAAACCGTGTCAACCATAGTTTGGCTCAAGTTTTATTGGACAAAATTACAAAAAATGCGCAGGAAAGGTCATGCCGTCTGCAACCCTTTCCACAACTTTAACTCTCCCATTACCATCAATCCTATGGCGGCCAGGATCACCAGACCCGCGCCCTGCAGCAGCAAACCGGCGGGGATGTTGACAAACAACGGCAACAACACCGCCAGCGCGAACACGCCGAGCACGATATAAATGCCTGTCTGCACTTCCCGGAGCCCGTCGGCTTTGGTTTTGTAATATTTATAGGGGAAAAGCCGCTTGTCGAGGTAGACGAACAGCCGGTCCTGCAGGATACCGATGACGATGATGAGCAGCAGCACGGCGAACACTTTGTCGGTCTTGTCGCGCCGCGCCAGCCAGTAAATAAGCGAACCGAGGCCGCCCGTGTTGTTGAGTATTTCAGCGATGATGATGTAGGTCCAGGAAATGGCCGTCAGCACGCGCAGGTCTTCCACGAATTTGGAGAACACCGAAGGCAGATACACCGCGCGCATGGTCTGCCAGTTGGTGGCGCCGAGCGTGTGGGTGGTATGCAGGTGCACGTCGTCCACTTCGCGGATGCGCTGCACGATGACGGGGATCATGTAAACGAGGATGCCGAACGCGAGGAAAGCGACTTTCATCCCGTCGCCGAGACCGAACCACAGCATGAATAAACCTGTGAGCGCCGAAATGGGCAGGTAGCGCAGGGCATCCACCGGTTTGGCAAAGAGGCCATTGAAGAAGGGAATGAATCCGATGAATCCGCCGACCAGCAGCGACAGTACGACCGCCCAGAAATAACCTTTGAGGTTCAGCCAGACGGAATGAAAAGTATGTGAGGCGAGTTTGTCTTCGTCGGCGAGTTTCGGAAAAGCTTGCACGACATGGAGCGGCGTCGGCAGGATCTTATAAATTTTCCCCACCTCCCTGGCGTTGGCGAATTGGATGCTGTCGGCGCGGAGCAGCGAATCGCGGTTGAGGTTTTGCAGCGCCGGATCGTCGAGGTTGGGCGCGCGGTAGTCGAGGGCCGGCACGGCGAGCATTTCGGCAAGCAGCCACCAAAGACCGATGATCAGTGCCGCACCTGCGACGCCCAGGATAATGCTTTGCGTTGGAGTGAGTTGTCCTCTAAGATTGAACATGATTGGATTGGGCGGAGCGTTATTTTCTTCTTAAAACCGTGGTAAATGTACACGTCATTTTTGTCAATGGACGTCATAATTGGGTGTCTCAAAAGGTTGATAAGGGTTGATTAAAGTTGATGAGGGTCGGTTTTCGATGCAAATAAGTGCAATATCTGACACCGTTTGGGCAAAATATCAACTTTCATCAACCCTTATCAACTTTCATCAACCTTACAAGACAGCCTTTTGCGATTCAACATTCTTTTTGCAAAAAAACCGGTTTTTGTGTAAGTTTGCCTTAATTTGCCTGTTTCAACGGATTTGGCCCCAAAATAGCATTGTTTTTGATACTGTAATTTTGGTAGTGACGCGGTGTCGTTGACCCTCAAAAATTACCTTTTAACTGCTTTAATGACTCCAATGCCCCCATTTGACTTCATATCAAAATGACGAATAACAAACGCATTGTCCCATGCGCCGGTTGACCACATATCTTTTCTCCATGATGCTGCTTTGCGCGGTCGTGCCAATGGCCGGTCAGGATAAAGCAGTGAAAGACACGCTCAATGCCCGGGTGACTTTGCTGACGCAACTTTCGCAATCGGGCAGTTATGAGCAGGCTCAGGTAGAGGCCGAGGGACTCCGGGAGTTTTTGAAGCGTCACCACCTGCCCATTACGCCGAAAATATTGACGCTTATTTCGGGGATATACAAGGCCAATTCCGACGATCGCAGCGCCACCCGCCTGCTTTCCGATGCCGAACTCGACGCCCGCAAGGATCCCAATCCGGAGACAAAAGCTGCTTTGTTTGCCGTCTTGGTCAAAGAATGCCGCAACTGGGAATTGCCCGATCAGGCGCTCACCTGCCAGCAACTGCTCTCTGCCGCGCAGGATTCCATCGCAGCGCGTCAGCGCCGCACCGAAACCCTTGGCCTGCAGACCAAACTCGATTCCATAGTCACCTTGCGGAAAAAAGAAGTGGCCGAGCAATCCCGATATTTCCACATCGAACGCGACAAGGCGATGGTGTGGGGTGGGGTGGTTGCACTGGCTTTTATCGCTTTGCTGTTCGCTTATTATAAAAACGCCGACCAATGGCGCAGGTTGCTGGAAAAGAAGGAGTTGGAATGGGATATGATGCGCACCAACCTGCGCCGGGAAGCCGAAGAACACGCCATCGCGCAAGCAGTGGAGGCGGTGGAAGCGGCACAAACGGCGGTAACCGCCGCGCCTCCTGATCCTTACCTGTTGTACCACGGTCCGAAACCCGAACAAATTGCCCTGCTCATCGAACCCAACCGCCAGGTGGTGTTGTATATGAAATCCCTGTTATCCGACCGTTTTCAGATCGAGACGGCAGCTTCGCCCAGCGAAGGCTTGCAAATGGCCAACGATTTGTTGCCCGACCTCGTGGTGTGCGACGCGGTGCTCAATGGCCGCACGGGCATCGAAATTGCCCGTCAGATCAAATTGTCCGAGCGTACCAACCACATTCCTGTGGTGTTGCTGACCGACAAATTCGGCAACGACGGCAAACTCGACGCTTTGCGCGCAGGCGCCGATGCCTGGTTTACCCGCCCCGTTATAGACGACGAATTCGACGCTTCGGTGCAGCGCCTGCTCGATACCCGCAAAGTGAAACACGAGCAGTTCAACCGTTTCCTGCAACTCTATTTCACTGACAACCGTATCCCGCTGGATGACCCTTTCCTCCAGCGTTCGGTCCAAATGATCGAACAACATCTCGCCGAACCGGATTTTATGGCCGACGACATTGCCCGCAAGTTGCAGCTGACCAAAACGCACTATGCCAAGAAGTTAAAAGTGCTGACGGGTAAGGAACCCGTGCAACTCATCCGTGAAATGCGATTGGAAAAAGCCAAGGTCCTGCTTGAAAAACGCGCCGGCACGCCGCAAGCCATTTCCGAATTGGTGGGTTTCACCAACCCCGGCACTTTCTCGCTTGCGTTCAAGGAATACTTCGGGGAAAATACCTTGTTGTTGCATATGCCGCCGCGACAATTGCCTTAAAAAGCATATTATTTGCTTTTTCAGCTTATCTGATATTATCTTTGGAGAAAATTTAGTGCATGGGGGCCGCTGCGAAATTTCCTATTACTATATATGAACTCGCCGATTTAGGGCCGGGAATACATCATTTCCCAGGTACCGAGGCAGAATATTGGGAGCTGATTGAGGCGTCAGAATACTATGCCGAATTCCAAAACAATGAAATCATTGCCATGAGTTACGATACTAATCCTCATAGCCGCATATCAACTTCTTTTATTCGTATTTTGGCAAATATTTTTTGGGATTCGGAAAAATTCATTCCTCATAACAGCAATCGCCCCGTTTATGTCGAGGCCACTGGAGCAATTTACAATCCGGATGCCTTAGTTGTTTCAGAGCCTGTACAATTCTACCAATACCGTCCGGGCATGAATGCAGAAATGACTCCCGTCATCATTGTTGAAGTGCTGTCTAAGAATACTCGTGAACACGACATTAACGATAAATTACCTGCCTACAAAACCATTCCCAGTATGAAAATGATCCTGCTGGTTGAATCAACCCTCCCAAAGATAACAGTTTTTAGTAAAGACGAATCCTCCGGCTTGTGGAGCGATACAGTTTATGATAAGGTGGAGGCAAGTATTAAAATTGGCGGCCAGGAAGTTACACTCAAAGAAATATATAAGAAGATCGTCTTCGATCAAGTCGAAGAGTGACCTGTGAAAAAAAATCCGCTTTTCTTCATCGCATTATTGCCTCCGGATGAGTTGCAGAGGGAAGTTGCGGCATTCAAACGCCACATTGCCGAAAAGTGGGGCTCGCAACACGCCCTGAACAGCCCGCCGCACCTCACGCTCCAACCGCCGTTCGGGTGGCCGGAGCACGACCTCGATGCGCTGAAAAAATGCCTCTCCCGCTTTGCAGCACGGCAATTTCTCTTTGCCGTCGAACTCGACGGCTTCGGCGCATTTCCACCCCGTGTCGTTTTTATAAAACTCGTGAAAAACAAGTTATTAAATCAACTTTTTCATCACCTCGTTACCTGCCTCGAACGCGAACTCGGATTTTCCGATCCCCGCAACAAGCGGCCTTATCACCCGCACATGACCATTGCCCACCGCGATTTGGACGAACGCGATTTCCCCGATGTATGGGCCAGTTTCCGCGAAAAAAAATATGAGCGGCAGTTTCAAGCCGATGCACTTACCCTTCTGCGCAATGTGCGGGGAAAATGGGAAGTGGAAGAACAGTTTCCGTTCGCCCCCGGAATTGAACATTAAAATTGGTCATTGGTCATTGGAAATTACATAAATATAAATTTTAATTTATAATGTCCAATGTCCAATGTCCAATGTCCAATGTCCAATGTCCAATGTCCAATGTCCAATGTCCAATGTCCAATGTCCAATGTCCAATGTCCAATGTCCAATGTCCAATGGTCAATACTTATGGGACATCCAGTACATCCCTCCGTTCGGCAGCACATTGTTTTGAAAGTCGAAAAATGTTGCGTGTTCCTGGTGTGAGCCTTGTCCCCAGGGCGTCCGGCAGGGCGATGAAACCCAAGCCGGTTCCCAGTAAATGACGCCCGTGCCACCGCGTTTCATCACCTCTTTGGTGAGGTCAACGAGCCATTTTTGCTGGTTTTCAGGACTGGCGGGAGCAAATGCCGGATGCACTTCGCTGATGATATTGCCCGCCTGATCGTTCGATTGCGTGGTCCAGATATAACCCGTCTCGAAGATCATCACCTCTTTTCCGGGATATTTTTGCCGCAATTCTGTAATGACATTCCCACAATCGCTGATGGTCGTGGGTTTATGCCAGGCCCAATAGTACGACAATCCGATCATGTCGAAATCGGTCACACCGGCGTCCCTGAAGCCTTCCATGAGCCATTTGGCGTCGGCGGGGCCGGCGATGTGCAGGGCGACTTTTACTTTTTTTCCAGTGGCTTTTTCCAAATCACGCACGGCGCGGATGGCCGAATTGAACAATTGGCCGTTGCGGTTCCAGTCGAGCACCCAGCCGGCGTCGTTCACCTGCTGGGAAAGCAGGATGCCCCGGTTGGTTTCGTTGCCGATCTGCACCATTTCGGGCAACAGACCTTCAGCATTCAAACTGCTGAGCGTCTGAGCGATGTAGTTGTAAACGGAATCTTTTAAAACGGGCAGGTTGTCCGCCACCGGTTCCCAGGCCTTAGGTATCCACTGCCGGCTGGGGTCGGCCCAGAAGTCGGACAAATGAAAATCCAGCAGAACGGACATGCCGGCCGCTTTTGCCCGTTGGATGCTTTTTTTTACATCCCGGAAATCGGAATACCGTTTGCCGGAATTCAGCGTATCGTACCATGCCGGCGTGTGCCAGAGCCGCAGTCGGACGAGTTTGCAATTGTTGTCGGCAAAAATGCGGTAGGGGTCTTTTGCGGCGGCGTTTTCCTTGTACACCACGCCGCAATCCTCCATTTCATTGACATAAGACAGGTCGGCGCCGAAGTAAAACGCTGCAGCGGTCGTATCAGTGCCGGGTGGGTTGATGTCGGGCATTCCCTGATGTTTTTTACAATGGGAAAAAAGCAGCAGGGGAGAGCATACGAGCAGGCAGGCGATCCGGAATTTCATGATCGAGGTGATATTGTTTAACCGGGTTTGAATAGTTCGATGTCGTCAGAGTTGTCATAGGAACAAATGGCCGGAGTGGAAGCGACTCCGTTAAGATACTCAAGCCGCAGCTAAGAAATGAACAAATAATGAACAAAACCTGACCTTGTTTCCGGCGAACTGCAGTAAAGACCTTCTTTATTTTTTTCCCTGCTTTCCCGACCGGTCAAATGCGCGAATGATAAGCCATTATCAGCGCAGCCTTCCCAACACATCCTTCATCCGCCGGAGGGCTTCGCGCAGTTGTTCTTCCGATGCGGCATAACTCAGGCGGAAACAATTCGGGTCGCCGAAAGCCGAGCCGGATACGAGGCCGACGTAGGCATTGGACATGATGTAGTCGCAAAAATCGTCGGCGTTACGAATCGTTGTGTGACCGTCCGTTTTTCCGAAAAAGGAAGTGACGTCGGGGAAAACGTAAAAGGCCCCATCCGGGTGGTTGGCTTTTATGCCGGGTATCTCTTCGAGCATGGAAAGCACAATGTCGCGGCGTTCCCGGAAGGCTTCGCGCATGGCTTCTGTGGGGCCGAGGTCGCTCATGAGCGCTATTGCTCCTGCTTTCTGACCGAAGGCTGAAGCGCCGCTGGTCACTTGTCCCTGGATCTTGGTACAGGCATCGGCGATGAATTTCGGCGCGCCCATGTAGCCGAGCCGCCAGCCGGTCATGGCAAATCCTTTGGCAAAACCGTTGACGGTGATGGTGCGGTCTTTTACGTTGGAAAAAGAGCCGATACTGACGTGTTCGTGGGTGAAGTTGATGTACTCATAGATCTCGTCGCTCACGATGAATACGTGCCCGAAAGGAGCGATCACATCAGCATAAGCCTGCAATTCTTCACGGGTGAAGACTGTGCCGGTCGGGTTGCAGGGAGACGAAAAAATAATGAATTTGGTGCGCTCGGTGATAGCCGCTGCGACTTGAGCAGGAGAGGGTTTGAAATCGCGTTCGACACCAGCATATACGGGTACGGGCACGCCGCCTGAGAGTTTTACGATTTCCCAATAAGATACCCAATAGGGCGCAAAGATCACTACCTCGTCGCCGGGGTCGAGCAGCGCCTGGCACAGGTTATAGACCGATTGTTTGGCGCCGTTGCTCACTACGATCTGTTCCGGGCGGTAATCCAGATTGTTGTCGCGTTTGAATTTTTCACTGACGGCCTTCGTCAGTTCGGGCAGGCCGGCTACAGGCGTATATTTGGTGTAGCCGTCTTTCATCGCCTGGTATGCGGCGTCTATGATGTGATCGGGCGTCTGGAAATCCGGTTCGCCGAGGCTCAGGCTGATGACGTCGTGGCCGAGTGCGCGCAGTTCGCGCGCCATACGCGCCATTTTGAGGGTTTCGGATTCGGCGAGGTGGAGGACACGTTGCGACAGGATGTTTTGTTGCGTTGTAGCAGTCATTTACAGACAGGATTGACAGGATTGATAAGAATGACAGGATTTGGGGCGGGAGCAGGTAAAAGTTTTTTTACTTGATCTGCCGGAGGCAAAAGTAGGTAAAATCGATTGGGAACTAAGATTGGTAGTTTGTTTTCGGCAGGATGTCCGATTCCTGTAAATTACCCTCCGCCGTTTACCCGAATTGTTTCAATTTTGTACCGCCTATTATGAAGGCAATACAAATCGAAACATTCATTTCACAAAAACAAGAGAAAAACATACCATGGCACGATTAACCACTTTTTCCCGGTTGCTGATCACCCTTGCGATTGTTGCCGCCATCTTTTTTGGCGTGCGTTATTTTTTCCCGGACCTTGGCAAAAGCGGCGGCGACGTCGGCGGCCCGGCGGCTACCGAACAACCCGCAACTGCCGGCAGTGAGCAAACTGGCGGCACGAGCGAGTCGTGGGGAAAATCCGGCACTTCGTTCACCCCTACTCCGTTCAATTTCACCGCCCCGGCGCCTGCCGGCGGTAAATTAAAAGGAGTGGTCGAATTGGGTGCAACAGGTTTTAACTCGTTCATCATCAAAGTGGACAACCAAAAGAACTGGAAATTGGAAAAAGCCGAGTTCGGCGTGAGCCTTGTAAAAGAAAACCTGGCGACAGACGAGGACATTAAAAGCGGTCTGAAGCGATTCATCGCCGATATGGTGGGGTATGGCGTGGGCGCCCGCGACATTCATTTCGTCATCAGTTCAGGCGCCAAAAAAGAAGCGATCACCGAAAAGATCAGCGCCCAGTTGAAAGGCATGGGTTACTTTGTGAACGAAGTGACGCCGCAGCAGGAAGCCCGGCTCGCGTTACGCGCGGCCTTGCCTGATGCCTACCGGAACAAAGCCTTCGTTGTGGATATCGGTTCGGGCAATACCAAAATTTCGTGGTTGCCCAATGGCGCACTCGAATCTTACGGCGCCAAATACTACCAGGACAACACGCCAGACGCCACTGTTTATCAGGATGCTAAGACCAAAGCGAGCCAAATCCCCGCTAATTTGCGCGGCACCTGTTTTATCATAGGCGGCGTACCGTACGAACTGGCCAAACAAATCCGGAACGGCAAGGAACGGTACACGGTACTGAAAGCTCCGGGCGATTATACTCCCGACGGAGCCAAGCAAAAATCGGGTCTGAATATTTACCAGGCCGTTGCCGATGCCACCGGTTGCAAACAGTTCGTGTTCGACTGGGATGCGAACTTCACGATCGGATTTCTGCTGAATTTATAAGCAGGATGTGCAATTACGATCGATTCCCGCGGATAACCCTGGCTGCACATACCATGTCGGGATGTTCCTTTCTTTTCAGAAAGGGGCAGCAGGTTGTCTGCGGGAACTGTATATTACCAGAAGACGCGTTTCTTTAACGCGGGGAATACGGAATGCAAACTTGTTTGGGCGGCGTTTTTACCCGCAGGGTCATTGCCACGAAGGGCGAACTGGCAGCGGGTTTGGGCAAATCTACCGTATAGCCTTCGTCGAGCGACCAGTCGGTTTGAAAAAAGCGGAAAGCGTAGCCGGACCGTATTCCGAAAAAAATATGTTTGCCAAATAGTTTCATCCCTTGTTCCAGGCTCAGTCCGGTTTCAAATGAGACAGGGATGTAGTTGAAGCGCCGGTTCCGATTGACGGTGGCGCTCGCGCTGGAATTGCCGAAATCAGATGCTGCCGGATAAGTCTTTAAAACCTGGTAGCTGACCCCCAATCCGGCGAAGGGGAATATTTTACTCATTTTGTTGGATCGGAACACGTCGAACATCAGGCGGGATTGCAGCGTATAGTCCCGAAATGTCACAGATTGGCGATTTTCGAAATTGTTCTTTTTCGAAGCCCCGAAAGAGTATCGTACTCCCGTTTCCATCGCCAGATGTTTCCAGGAACAAGTCGTTCGCACCGACATGTCGAGGCACGAAAGCGGAGACTCCAGTCCCGGTAATCCGGCTGCTTCCAGCGAGCGGTTGATCTCTTCGAAGTCGAGAAAACTAAACCGGGCCCCTGCGCCAAAATCCCAATTGTTGCTGAGATTGAGCAACTTACACACCGGGTGAAGCGTATCTTGCTGAGCGTGCACCAGGGGGATGAAGAAAATATGGAGGATAAAAAAAACAATGGCTTTTGCCAGCATAGCCTACTGATTATTGAACGCTGCGATTTTTGATGTGCGAAATATAGAAATAAAAATTGCGACGCAGATTTTTTTAACGAAATCAAAGATAGGCTTGCCAACTGTCGTGCCACATTTTCATCGCGCTTGTATGCCAGCCTCTTCTTTGTGACGGAGCGGCAGATTCGCCACTTTCCTGCCGACTATTTTCCCTAAGCGCAGCCCTTCTTCACAATCCATGCGATAATGAACGCCGATCAAGACGCGGGAGGCGGCGTTTTCTTTGGCCATTTCTTCAAAGGATTGGTAAGTGCGCGGCTTGCCTACAAACTCCTGCCTGTGCTCATGGGTGCGGTCGGTCAATTGAAAATGTTCTCCTAATTGGGCGCTCAGGACTTCTGCCGCTGCTGCACCGAAGGCGGAATGCCCTGAGGGATAAGAGGGGAAAGATGGATTTTCATGCAATGCCTCCCATCCGGATTTGATGTTCCGCCCGATGTAGGATTCGGGACGCTCCACGTTATACAGATATTTGCTGTGCCAAACGACAATGCTCGCGTCGCAGAGCGCCATTGCCGTTTTTAAGTAGGTTTCCACAACGATGGAAAACGGCGGACGGGCTTGTTCGATCGCCTGGTTCGCAATGGAGATCCAGCGGCCTGCAGGCGTTACGGTGAGTCCCGGCAGGTCGTCGCTCCACAGCTCAGCGATCCAGATGTTCTCACGACTCAGGGGTTGCGATACGGAAAATACCTCCATGGCTTCGGTAAAAAACGCCGAGCCGGGCGTTTCATCGAACGGCACAGGTGGAATCAATCTCAGGTCTTCGGCTTGTACGACAAAACCGCGTACCTTTCTCCAATAGGGCAACAGGGCTGGCATGGGATGCCTGTTGTCGGGTTGCCAGCATCCCCTGCAGGCGGGCGGTTCGTAATTTTCGTCGTGGTTGGATAAAAAAGCATTGTGGCCTTCCCTGTCTGTTACCGACCACAGCCAAACGGCTTCGGCAACTTTTTGTCCGAAAGCCACAGAATAGTTAAGGCTTTGACCGTCAATTTGTTTTTGTAATTTAAGAGTATATTCTGTTTCGAGTTGGTCAATTTTGTCAAGCCATTTTTTCGGCGCGTTCGGGAAAAAACGGTGAAGTATCCGGGCATATACAGCGTTCAGGGCAGCAGGCAGGTAATATTGATCGTCATTCAGGGAAGCAGACGGGCTTTGATAGCCGGGACAATAACTTTCCAGGGAAACATAGCCGTTCATAGCTGGCAATGCTGCTTCGTAAGCAGCCATTTCTACGTAAGCGAATGCCCTGGCGCTTACAGGAGGGCGGTAACCCGCCGTATGACGCTCGAGATCGAGCAGCAGGCGGTTCCATTCGAGTACTACTTCGGTTGCAGTGCGTTGGTCAACAGGTTCATCGGCGATCTGAGGAGAACAAGCCGTCAGCATCAAAAGCCACAATATTCCCCCACCGATGATCCAGCATTTCCATCTTTCTGCCGTTCGTATTTTTTCCCCTTGCAAAACGCTTACTGTACAGCAAAAGAAAGCCGGGCCCAACCATATCCGGCCAATATTTGGCCGTTTCCAGGATGAAAAATAATTCAAATTATGTTTTCTCATATTCGGGCTTTCAAAGAAACTACTGTACAGCCGGAAAATTCATTTTGAACGTCGTCCCTTTTCCGTGAATGGAAGAAACGTCGAGTGCTACGCGGTGCAGGCGCATGATGCTGTCCACCAGCGAAAGCCCGATGCCGGAACCGCGCACATGGATGCTTTGCGAACTGCGATAGAAAGGCTGGAAGATCAGCTGCAGGTCCTTTGCCGGAATACCCGGACCCCGGTCGGCGATTTCCACACGGTGCCGGCCCGACGGGTCGAACCATATCTTCACTTCGACTTTTTTGTCGGGCGAAAATTTACAGCCATTGTCCATCAGGTTTTGGAATGCCGACCGCAGCAAGGGTTCGTTGCCCAGGACGCAAAGCTGTTCTTCATCGTCAGGAATGCCTTCGATATCGAAGGCGATGTGATAATCCGGGTGCATACGGAGCAAAGTATCGCGGGTTTGGAGCATGATCTCATCGAGTCGCACCTGTTCGAAGGCAATATTGGCGCCTTCCGAATGAACGCGGGCGAGCTGCAGGAGTTTTTCGGTCACTTCGTTCAACTCCCGGGTGTCTTCGAGCACAGAACTCAGGGTACTGCGGTATTCGTCGCGCTGGCGGTCTTTGTCGAGCGCTACTTCCAATTGGGCAATGATGACCGAAAGAGGGTTTTTCAGTTCGTGCGATACGTTGGATATGAAACTCTTTTGCATCCGGAAAGCAAACTGGATGCGGTCGAGCAGGCGGTTGAACGTGAGGACGAGTCGTGAAATTTCGTCGTGGTTGTTGGGCGCGTTGAGGCGGGCACTGAGATCGGAAGGGAGAATGTTGTCCACCTGATTGACGATACGCGCTACAGGCGACATGGCTTGTCCGGCATAGAACCAACCACCTGCTGCCACGATACCGATGCATAAAAAGAAGCTGATAATGAGGATGTTGCGCAGGTTGCTCAATTCCTCAGAGTCAAAAACCGATTCTGACACAATAAGATATTCCTTCCTGCTTTTGCTGGTGTAGCGCAATCCGAGTGCGAGCAATTCGCCCTGCTGGAAGCGGGTTTCATTGCCTGATTTCAGGTTCAGCAAGGTTTTCTCCGGGAGCGGTTCTGCCGATCTGTCGAAAGCAAAGACCCTTTTCAGGTCGGAGTTGTAGATCGCTACGTTTTCGCGAAAAGGCAATACCGAATCCCCCTTGCGGTCGTCCAGCGGCTTTACCTTGCCCTCATCGTACAGCACCATCTCGGCGGTCATCAGTGCTTTCGAGCGCAGGCCGTTGTAAAATTCATCCACTGTCATCTGCCGGAATTTGACATAAATGATACACAGCGATAACAGGAGGATGCCTGCCACCAGCACGATAAATTGTAATGTGAGTTTGGTGCGGATTTGCATAATTTAAGGTTTCAGGGTTTCTGGTTGAAAGGTTTCAGGGTTACAATGTTTCAGAATGGTTAGTTTCAGGGATTGGAATTTTTTGATTATTCTTTCATTATTTTCCACCGTCCACCGTCCACCCGCCTTTGCGCGGGGCTTCGGCGGGTAAACCGTCAACCCTCTTCCTCCCGCAATACATAACCGGTCTTGAATTGTGTGTGTATCAATTTTTTAGAAAAGCCTTTATCCACTTTTTTTCTCAAAAAATTAACGTAAACCTCGATCACGTTGGTACCGGTATCGAAATTAAGATTCCAAACGCGTTCCGTAATTTCTGTTTTGGAAATTACCCTGCCCGGATGGCGGAGAAAATATTCCATAAGCGCGAACTCACGCGGTGTGAGCTGGATCCGTTGGCCGCCGCGCAGGAACTCCTTGGTATCGAGGTTCATCTCCACGTCGGCGAATCGCAACACCGGGGAAGGCTGGTAGGTATCCACCGGACGCCGCGCCAATGCCCGCACCCGCATGAGCAACTCGCGGAATTCGAAGGGTTTGGTCAGATAATCATCGGCGCCTGCCTCAAAACCCGTCACTTTGTCGTCTGTCTGACCAAGTGCAGTGAGCAGGATAACCGGAGTGTTATTACCTTGTTGGCGCAAATAGCGAAGGAGATCGAGGCCGTTCATTTCTGGCATCATTACATCGGAAATAATGACCGAGTAATCGTTGGATTCGGCCAATTTGCTTCCCGCAGCGCCATCGGAGGCGGCGTCCACTTCAATGAGGTGTTCCTCCAGTCCTTTTTTCAGGGAGCGCACCATTTTGGGCTCGTCTTCGATTAAAAGTACTCTCATATCAACAAAAGACTTTCAAAAATACTGCTTAACTTATTGAGAAATGTCATGTACAATGAATTTTCTCATTTTTTAAGCAGTTTTTAATCAAAATTCGGGCCATGAGCGATAGAATGGCCGGTACTTTGCAATTGCCCTCCAAGCAGAATTAAATGTTTAACAAAAAAAAAGAAATCATGCGACTTTTTCGACATTTCATCTACAGTGCGCTGGCATTGCTGGCAATGGGATTGCTTATTCCCGCTTGCAAAGATTTCGACGACGAACAAGCCAATCTTGTTAAGAATCATGACCATAAAGTTGTGTCAGATTGGAATGGGTTGTTCCTCGACGTAGAACGTCATTCCGATGGCTACCGGCCCGGCCCGGCCCCCCGCGCTTTGGCTTATTTAAGCCTTTCCTCTTACGAAGCTGCGGTAAGCGGAATGCCGGAATTCAATTCAGTAGCCCAATTGTATTCTGGCCTCAACATCCCTGAGCCTGATGGCAGCAGTTATTATTGGCCTGAAGTTGTCAATGCTTCGTGGGGATATATGATGCCGCTTTTCTTTGTCTCCGCTTCCGACGTTTACAAACAAAAGATGACTACCCTGGAAAATCAGTACTACGATCAGGCGGTGGCTGAAGTGGGGCAGGAGATAGCCGACCGTTCAAGAGATTACGGCAAAGCGGTAGCGAAGGCTGTTTGGGAATGGTCGAAAACGGACGCGATTGGCCACGATCATTACCTCGACCCATTTGGTACCTACGATTGGCAAGCGCATTACGATGGTATCGGCGATTGGGTTGCCACTACGCCCGGCCCCGGCAAAGGCATGTTTCCCGATTGGGGACAGGTGCGTACTTTCGCTCTTCCGGAAACAGCCAAGCTTTCGCGTCCGCCGCTGCCGTTCAGCCAGGATCCCAACTCCAAACTCTATGCGCAGGCACTGGAAGTATATGCGCAGAATACGCCGAGCCTTTCCTATGAGGACGAATGGGTGGCTGAGTTCTGGAGCGACGACTTGGTAGATCTTACCTTCAGTCCTCCTGCCCGCTGGATCGCTGTTGCCAATCAGGTATACGCGCTTGAAAATACCGATCTTGAAACGGCGCTGTATGCCAATGTCAAAGTAAGCATGGCCATAAATGACGCTGGCGTGGGATGCTGGAACTCCAAATATCATTACAACGTGGAGCGTCCGCAGACGTATATTAATCGTCTGATTGACCAGGACTGGAAACCCTCGCTCTTCAACCCACTGACTGGTGAAGAAGGCATCACACCCTCTTTTCCCGCATATCCATCGGGGCACGCCACATTCGCTTCGGCAGGTGCGGAAGCCTTGGCCAGTGTTTTTGGTTACGACTACTCTCTGACTGACCGCTGCCACGAAAATCGCTCGGAGTTTGAGGGTACGCCGCGCACATTTGGCAGTTTCCTGGAAATGGCTCAGGAAAATGCGTGGTCGCGTGTGCCGTTGGGCGTACACTTCCGCATGGACGCGGAAGAAGGCGTACGGTATGGCACAGAGATTGGCCGCTACGTTAACGCTTTGCCTTGGAAGAAATAATTGAAGTTGGCGATTGACCTGAATTTTGCCATTGAGAAAATACTATATCCGGACAATCGCTGCAAGATTGTGTAACCAAAGAACCAGAAACCGATTTTTCAAGAGAGGCCGCCGGGACGGGCGGCCTCTCTTTTTCAACCTGATATTAGACAAAGTTATGATGCGTGTCCTGTTTTTTACGAGTATATTTCTTCTCCTGTTCGCTGTTGCCTGCGAATCGTCCGGGCCCCAAAACTACGAGCGTGTGGAGCGATTCGAGACAGGCGCTGTTTCGCGGCGCGTACAAATCGTGAACGGTAAAAAAGAGGGGAAAATGACCGACTTCTATCCCGATGGCAAACTCATGGCCGAGCGTTGGTTCAACAACGGCGTTCAAGACGGCCGGACGGTCATTTATTACCCTGGTGGTCAGGTCAAAGAAGTACAATATTACCGACAAGGCCAACAACACGGCGGAGATACGATATGGTACGAAACCGGCCGGGCCCAATTCACTGTTATGTTCGACAACAACACGAAACACGGCTATCTACGCAAGTGGTCGCCTTCCGGCCAGTTGGTCTTCGAATCACGCTATGCCCACGACACGCTCATAGAAGTGAAAGGGCGCCGTGTCGGTCAGGATAGCCTGCAGTTGCGTTGATGGCGTCGGGGCCGTTGGGTAAACGGCGACTTTATTTAAAAGCCCTTGAATATGCGATGTTTTTAATGGTTTTCTAATGCGGTTGACAGGGGATGTCCGACGCTTGCGCTTTTTCTTTGCTGCACATTTTTAATTCCACGACAGACATGCGTTATATCCCTATTGCGGTTGCCCTCCTGGCGACAACGGCGGTTTTTGCCCAACGAGAACCAGATAGCCTCCGAACTCAGCAATTACGCGAAGTGCGCGTCAGTGCGCGAATAGAAAACATCCAGCGCCTGCGGCAAATCGAGGGAACATATCTCTGGTCTGGTAAAAAGAATGAAGTGATCTCGCTGCAGAATCTGGACGCCAACATTGCCGAGAAAACGCCGCGCCAGGTGTTCGCTAAAGTTCCAGGTGTGTTCGTGTACGACATGGATGGCACAGGCAACCAAACCAACATCAGCACACGCGGACTCGATCCGCACCGGGGTTGGGAGTATAACATTCGCACCGACGGCATTATCACCAATTCAGACATGTACGGCTATCCGGCCAGCCATTTCAGCCTGCCGTTCGAAGCCGTCGGACGCATCGAACTCGTGCGCGGCACAGGAGCACTGCAATATGGCGCTCAATTCGGCGGGATGCTCAATTACAAATTGAAACAGCCCGACACGACGAAAGCTGTCGGCTTCGAATCCCTCAATTCCATTGGCTCTTACGGCTTACTAAGTACCTATAATGCCCTCGGCGGCAAAGTGGGCAAAGTGCAGTATTACGCCTATTACAGCAAGCGTGTCAGCAATGGCTACCGGGAAAACAGCGAATCGGACTACGACGGCCAGGGCATAGTGTTGAAATATACACCTTCGGCGAAATTCTCCGTAAAAGCCGAACTTCTGCGTTCCAACTATCTCTACCAGATTCCCGGTCCGCTCACTGACGCGATGTTTAAAGCCGACCCGCGCCAAAGCACTCGTGCGCGCAACTATTTCAACCCGGAAATCTATATTCCGTCATTGACGGCGGACTGGCTCATCAGTCCGCATACCCGTTTGCAGTGGACGGTTTCCGGTGTGTTTGGCGAACGCGGCAGTGTGCGCAACGACAATCCGGCTACTGTGCCGGACACGATCAACACAGCAACTTTGACTTACAACGCACGCGCTGTGGACATAGACAGGTTTAACAGTCGCACCACTGAACTCCGGTTGTTGCAAGACTACAGTCTTTGGGGACAAAAGTCGGTCCTGGTTGCCGGTGTTCAATATTTTAACAATGATCTGCACCGGCGATTTACGCCCAATGGCGGTACTACCGGCCCGGATTACGATGTATCTGTTGACCCCGCCAAAGGCTGGCTGCGCGATTTGCATTTTAAAACGCAGAATGTTGCATTTTTTGTAGAAAACAAATTCCAGATCAGCTCCCGGTTTTCGGTTACACCCGGTTTGCGTTACGAAATGGGCGACTCTGAAATGTCAGGCACACTTGCCTATTACGATCCGGAAGATTTGCCTACTACCATCGAGCACAATTTTCCCTTGTTTGGGATAAGCGCCGAATACATACTCAGCGACAGGCAAAATCTGTATGCAGGCTGGTCGCAGGCCTACCGTCCTGTCATTTTTAAAGACATCATTCCGGGCAACACTTTCGAGTTGATTAATAAAGACCTTGAAAATGCCTACGGCTACAATCTGGAACTTGGCTGGCGCGGCGCAGCGGGCGGCTTCAAATGGGACCTGAGTGCCTTCCGCCTTCAATACAACAACCGCCTCGGCAGCGCGTCGGTGGACGAGAACGGCACATTTTATGTGTTGCGTACCAACATAGGCAACTCAATGACGAACGGGGTGGAAATTTTCGGCGAATATAACTTTCACCTGACGGAACACCTTCGTGCAAGCGTGTTTACCTCTACGGCTTACTTTGATGCCAAATACGAAGATGCCCAATTCCGCGTCGGCAACGAAAATCGCGATATTGATGGCAACCGTGTGGAAAGCGTGCCGGAATGGATCAGCCGCAACGGCCTGAATCTCAAATACAAAGACCTGAGCGTTACCTTCCAGTACAGTTACACGGATAATTCCTTCGCCGACCCGCTGAATACGGTGGAACCTTCGGCAACCGGCGCGGTTGGTCTCGTACCCGCGTACAATTTGCTGGATGTGAACGCTTCCTACCGGTACGGCAACCTGATCTTCCGACTCAGCATCAACAACCTGACCGACGTGCAGTATTTCACTAAACGCCCCAGTTTTTATCCCGGCCCCGGCATCTGGCCGTCGGACGGACGCAGCGTGGTGCTGACGGTAGGATTGAAAATTTGATCTTTACCTGCATTTGCCTGCACGGGATTTGATTTTTCCCGCTTCAGTCGCGACATTTTGGACGTGCCGGATCGCATTTGCCCATTCTTTACTCAGCAAGGCATCCATGCAGGCACGAATTCCCTCTTTTGCAGCAAGCGTCACTTCGCTGCAATCGAACATAGTAGCCGCGAGCACCTCGGTATTGTAAAAGATGCGTTCCGCGTATTCCAGTTTTTGCGAAAGAATGTGAAAGTCCTCGCTGGCCAGTCCGTCGGCAATATCGTGTTCGATGATTTCGGCATTGGCAAGCAAAAGGTCGGAAAGGATGAAGGTGGTGTCAGGAGGATTTTGCCGCGCTTCCAACAGGCAGATTTCGGCTGCTTCCCGCATCCTGATGGCTTGCAGTCGCGCTTCGGTAGCGCGTATAATACAGGTATTCAGGTCTTTGTCCAACGTGGCGTTATGGAGCCAATTGCAATAAGACCTGCCGAGTTCAGCTGCCTTGCGCACTTCATGGCAATAAAGTCCGGCAAGTGCGACGGCCTCGAATTCATCGTGCGATTGCATGAGTTTTATTAAAAGGTCGGCCCAATCCATACTTTTGGTAGCGCTGCTCAGGCTCAATTCAATTTTGTCGGCAGTGCGTTTTACCCATTCGAGGGTTTCGGGGCTATCGCCGGGGTGCGCCGTCGCCGGATTCAAACCGACTGCTAAAAACGCAGTGAAGAAGAATATTCGGATACACATGTCTTTTCTGTTTATCAGGTTTTGAAAGTAAAACTATCATTTATAAAACTATGATTTTAAAAAATAGTTTGACGCGAGCGTTTAAGAGTATGTCGGGTATTTTTTCACCGGGCTAAAAACGGTTCTTTTCAGGCCCGGTGAGAAAATTCCCGACATGCCCCGATCCGGATGCCATAGAGCGCGTACTGGAAAGCGCGTTTACCGGCGGAATGCGGGCATGAAGGGTGGAGGTGGCGAAGGTTTGCAAAGGGCAGGCGCCCGATAGCGAAGCTATCTGGTGGGGGTAATTTTGGCGTTGCTTAGTTGGGGTATCCGGCGGTTGTGGCGACCTCAATGGCTCTTCCTCCTTTTCTTAAACGCCTCCCATGCCCGCGCCGGGTCAGTCTTGAACCGCACGCTGAACGCCAGAAACGGCGCTCCTGCATCCGGCTGCGGCAGATCAACGTTGATGTCGCCATCCAGCGCCCAATCGGATCGCAAAGCGCGGTACGTATATCCGCCGCGGATGCCGAGGAAAATGTCGTAAATCCGGGTTTTGAAGCCCTGTTCGAGGCTTAAACCTGCTTCCAAGGGAAGCGAAAAACAGTCGAATCTGTTCTTTTTTACGTTTTGTGAGAGGGTCATGACGAAATTGCCGTTGCCCGGCAGGTTCTGGTAGGTGCGCAATACCTGGTATCCCATTCCCAATCCGATGAATGGAAATAGTTTGGTTAACCGGGCGCGATGCGACACATCGTACAACAGGCGAAAGTTCAGGGCATAGTCGCGGTAAAGCACCCCGCCGCCGTTGAGGACGCGACCGCCGTTGGCGTAGGTCCATACGGCATCGAAACTGCTTTCACCCGACCAGCGGCTGTTTTTCGACGATGCGCGCGAAGCGACAAACAGACCCGTCGCCTCTGGCTCCAGGTCGGCCAAACCCGCCTGGTTCAGAATATGGTTCATGTCGTCGAAATTGTAAAAATTGACCCGTCCGCCGGCGGCGAAGTCCCAACTGCCCCGGCTTCGTTTGAAAAATTCATAATCGAGGTCGGTGGTGTCGGCTTGCTGGGCGGAAAGCGGGGCAACGAACGCTGCAAGCAGGCAGCAGAGAAAGATCGTTTTTGCCATAAGGTTGGAAGGATTTTAATGTTGTCAAATGTAGGGAAAGTCAGGCTAACTCAACCAAAATTCAGAAATTTAATTTGGTTGGTTTTAATGCCCGCATACACACTTCTGTTCCTGACAGGTATGCGTCATGCCCGCCCCGCTCGTCTGGCTCCCAGGCTGCTCGAACCAGAATTTTGAGCGTTTGCGGTCGTAATTCCCGATTTCGTTCAAAGTTTCCGACGCGTACAAACGGCCATTGACCATGACATAACGGATAGATTCTGAATTGCGGATGTCGTCCAGCGGGTTTTTGTCCAGCACGATCAGGTCGGCGAGTTTGCCGGGCGCGAGCGTGCCGATCTCCTTGTCCATGCCGAGGTATTTCGCGCCGTTGATGGTCGCGCATTTGAGGGCTTGCAGGTTGCTCATGCCGCCTTGCTGGAGCATCCAGAGTTCCCAATGCGCGCCGAGACCGTTGAGTTGCCCGTGCGCGCCGAGGTTGATGTTGACGCCCGCGTCCTGGAGTTTTTTGCAGGATTGCGACACGAGGATATGGCCGTTTCGGTACTCTTCTTCCGGTACCATCGTGCGGTGGCGGCTACGCTCGTCGAGGATGTGTTTGGGCGTGAAATTCAGGAGCGGTTTCTTTTTCCAGACTTCCGAATTTTGATACCATTGATACTCCCCGTAGAGGCCGCCGTAGTTGACGATGAGGGTGGGTGTGTTGTGCGCGTTGGTTTTGCTCCACAGCGAAATCACGTCGTTGTAAAGCGGTGCGACGGGCAGGTTGTGTTCCACACCGGTGTGACCGTCCACGACATGCGTGAGGTTGTGGTGGAAAAACGACCCGCCTTCAGGTACCACGAGCATGCCCAGTTCGCGGGCGGCGGCGATGACCTGCTGGCGCTGTTCGCGGCGCGGCTGGTTGTAACTTTTTACGGAAAAGGCACCCCAGGCCTTCGTCCGTCGCAGGGTCGAGCGCGCGTCGTCGAGCGAGTTAATGGGCGCTTTGAAATCGCCGTCGGCGCCGTAGAGAATCGTGCCGGTGGAGTAGAGGCGCGGCCCGACCATCCGACCCGCCTTGATCATTTCGGCGTTGGAAAAAGCCATTTCAGAATTCACCGAGGGGTCGTGCTGGGTCGTCACGCCGTAAGCGAGTTGGGCGTAATATTCCCACTGTTTTTGCGGGTTGAGGCCGAAGCGGAAGTTGCCGGGGTGCGCGTGTACGTCAATCATGCCGGGCATGATGGTTTTGCCCGCGCAATCAATGATCTTTGGGTTGTTGACCCTGAATTTGATGGCCTGGTAGTCGGTCTGAGAGCCGACGAAAGTGATCTTGTTGCGCTCCACGACCACCACGCCGTTTTCGATGACCTGGTCGTTTTCCATGGTGATAACGCGGCCATTTTCAAATACGAGGGCGCCCTCCGGCACGTCGGTTTTCAGGGTCAAACCGATTTTCAAGCCGGAGGAATCCAGTTTCGGCAAAGTATCCGGTGCGCCGGGTAAAAACGCGAAGCGCTCGTTCAGATCAATCGTGAAATACTCGTCGCCGAGTGTGTAGTGGAGTTTTTTCGAGTCGGCGCTCCAGTGCAGGTTGTAGCCCGCGTCGCGGCTGACCTGTGTGACGGGGATGGCTTTGGTGTCGGCGCTGAGGTCTACGGTTTTTCCCGTTTGCGGGAAGGTGCAGATATAGGTTTTGTGCAATTCGATGAAAGCCAGCCACTTGCCGTCGGGTGAAAGCGTGAACGAGTGGCCGTATTTCGATTTGACGTGTACTTTTTCGTCCTTGCCGTCGAGGTTGCAGGATTTGAAAGATTTGTCCAATGCGCCGAACAAAGCGCCGCCTGTGCTGAAGTAAATTCGTTTGCCATCCGGAGAAAAACGCGGGTTTTCGCCGCCCTCGGTGACGAAGCGGATATTTTTTCCATCGGCATCCATGGCATAAATACCCGGCTTGTCGGTCAGGCCGGGACCGAGTTCGTCGTCGCCCGATTGGATGCGGAAGACGATTTGTTTGCCGTCTGGAGAGAAGGAAGGGGTGCGGTAGATGGCTTGAAAAGGTTTCAGGGTTTCGGGTTTCAGGGTTGCAAGGTTGAGTTTCACGATGGAGCCTTTGGTTTCGTCGTTCCAGGTGACGAACAAAAGCGATTTCCCATCGGGTGAAAAAGATGGCTCAAAGGCCAGATTTTTGTCGTCGCCAGTGATTGGTTCGACCTTGCCAGTTTCTAAATTTTTCCGATAAAGAAATCCTGCCGCGTTGAAAATCAGGATTTTGCCATCGGGACTTGTCACCGCTTGCCGAATGGCTTTCGCCGTAAATTCATTTTCAAAAACCTTGTTTTCAAACTTCAAGGTCTCGGCGACTTTGGTTTTTACGTTGCAAGTGAAGGAAATGCTGGAGCGTACATGGCGAATTTTACCGTCGGCTGTTTCCGGGTCAGGGATGACTTTGAAGTCCAACAAGTTGATTTTTCCTCTTGCCCAAATTATGATCCCCCGGTCTCCCGGCAGCCATGCAAACCCCGGATAACACCCGAATGTCGTCCAAGCCTCCTGCTGGTCTTTGTCGAGGCCATCGTAAACCGGGTATTCTTCGCCCGTTGCTAAGTTTCTGATACACAATACCGTTTTGGTGTAATCGCGCCGCACGAAAGCGAGCCACTGACCATCGCGGGAAACCTGCGGGCGGCAGGCCCCGCCGGAGCCGCCGGTCACTTCCTCGATTTTTCCCTCCTCGCGGTCGTAGCGGCGGATGGCGAAAATCTGCTGGTTCGGGTTTTTGTTGTACTGGAAAAAACCGCCGGGGTACATGTCCTCGCTGAAATAGATGTAGCGTCCGTCGGGGCTGACGCTCGGCTCGTTCACGTCCTGTTGGTCATTCTTTCGCTTGGTAAGTTGTAGCCCTTCGCCGCCGCTGAGGTGGTACATCCAGAGTTCGCCCGCGCCGAGCGAGCGGGTGGAGGTAAAGTGTTTGCGCGCTACAATGTACTCATTGTCAACCCAAACGGCGTTGTTGAGCAGCCGGAAACTTTCCTTCGTGACTTGCTTGACGTTTTTGCCGTCGGCGTCCATGACCCAGATATTATCGCCGCCGCCTGCGTCGCTGGTGAAGGAAATCTTTTTCCCGTCGGGTGAAAAACGCGGCTGCACATCCCAGGCCAGACCTTGCCGCAGCGGGGTCGCCGTGCCGCCTGTTATCGGCATCGAATAGATGTCGCCGAGCATATCGAACACAATTGTTTTGCCGTCGGGTGACACGTCGAGGCACATCCAGGTACCTTCGGAGGTGGTGAACTCCACGTCTTTATGCGGCACGCCGCCGGTGGGATTCGACACATCCCATTTGGGTTTTTCCTGGGAAAAGAGGAAAGAAGGAAAGAAGAAGAAGAAGGAGAAAAGGAGAAAGGGAAAAGGGAGGTGAAAGCGTTTGAAAGTCATGGTAAATCCTGTCAATTTTGTCAATGCCGTGAATGCTGCGAATCTTGTAAAATACCTTCGATTCTGCCAGTTCTTAAATTCTGTGAATCCAGATTAAGCGGCATAAATAAGGAGATTTTGCGAACTCGCAGAAAAGTTCGATGTTTGGCAGCGATATGCACTCGACTGATATACTCGACGACTTTGATTTTGATGAGAATGTCCGGCCCGGCTTCGCGGAAGAAGGGGAGGTGGTGGCCAAGTTTTTTTCGCTGATGGAAGCCGAGGTGGCGGCTGCGCGGCTGCGCGCGGAAGGCATCCATTGTTTTCTTGCCAATACCATGTCGCAGACGGTATTACCTCATTTACAAACAATTATCCGCCTGCATGTGCGCCCGGTGGATTCGGCCCGGGCGCGGGAGATACTCAACCAGGCAGCCATCGAGACCGTCGCGCCCAACGGCGTTGCGAGCGGGCGGAGTGTGCTCATTGCCCTGGCTATTTTGATCGGTATCATTCTGGCTGCGTTCCTGGTGCGGGCTTTAACGGAGATGCGCTGATTAGCGTCTTTTTTATCACCCCTCTTCCGATGGACGCACAGGGAGGTAAATAACAAATGTGGATCCTTTCCCTTCGGCACTTTCCACTTCGATGCGGCCTTTGTGTTCCTCGATGATGCCGTAACTGATGCTGAGCCCCAGGCCGGTACCTTCACCGATGGGTTTGGTGGTAAAGAAGGGCTCGAAGAGGCGGCGTTTTACTTCTTCGTTCATGCCTTTGCCGGTATCGGAAATAATGACCGCCACTTCGTTCTTTTCCTTCAGGTATTGGGTTTCCAGCGTCAGCAAGCCAGGCGCGTCCATGGCCTGCAGGGCGTTGTTGATGATGTTGAGAAATACCTGGTTGATTTTTCCCGGAGCGCACTTCACGAGGGGAAGTTGGCCGTACTTTTTGACCAGTTCCGCTTTTTTTCTGATCTGGCTTTGTAAAATCTCCAGCGTGGAGTCCAGGCCCTCGTGCAAATCCACCAATTTGAATTCACCCTCGTCGAGGCGGCTGAAATTGCGCAGGCTTTTGACGATGCTGATGGTGCGGTCCACACCGTTCTGGATGCTTTTGAAAAGGGTTTCTGCTTCGTCGAAGATTTCGAGGATTTGTTCCCGGTGTTTTTGATCCGCGAGTTGAAGCGCTGCTTCTTCGGCGTTGGTGTCGGGATTCAGGTAACTTTCAAAGATTTCCTTGGCTTCCTCAAAATTGCGTGTCAGGTTTTTCACACCGACGGAGACGAAGTTGATGGGGTTGTTGATCTCGTGGGCGACACCCGCGGTGAGTTGGCCGAGCGAGGCCATTTTTTCGCTTTCCACGAGTTTGCTTTGGGCGAGTTTGAGTTCGGCCAGCGATTTTTCTAATGCCGCTTTTTGCTCCTCTATCTGGGCGGTGCGGCGGGCGACAGTCTCTTCCAGCACAACGTTTTGTTCCCGGACGATGCGCTCGTTCTCGAGGGTTTTGTCCAGCAATTGTCTTTGTGCCTGTTCGTTCGCGGCAAGCATGTCGGCGCGTTCCCATTGAAAATGCTGTACCAACAGAAAAGCGAGGAAAAGGGCCTCGAAGAAAATGCCAATGGAAACATGGGTCATTTCAAATAAATAACCCGGGCTGCCCGTCTGGAGGTAAACTACTTCCACCGCACACAGGATAAAGAAAACGAGATAGCCCGCAGCAAACAAATAACCGATCCTGTTGCCTTTCCGGCCCGTCACAAAACCGCATGTAACTTCAAAGATCATCACCAGCAACGCATTGAACTGGCTTAGCGGAATAACGATCTGAAGTGGAAGGAACGAATGCGCAAATATGTAAATCAAAGTATAGGCCAGTACTACAAGGCCCCACTTGTACAACCCCGGCGAATATTTTTTTACTTCCAGAAAAAGCAGGCAAAATGACACGCCAATGAATTGATTGATAATGGGGTTCAGGATGAACCACGTCATCAGATCGGCTTCCGGGAAAAGATAGGAAAGGTATCCGTCGAAGATGGCCGAAAATAACGCGTACATCAATACCAGCACAGAATAATGCAGGTAGGTGAAGCGCCGCATCAAAACGAGCAGGAACAAATTGAGCACTATGACAAACAACATGATGCCCATGTACACGCCATAGGTAATGACCTGATGGGCCCGTTTGTTTTCATAAGCCGCTTTTGTCCAGATCTTCAGCGGAACAGGTTGTTCGGTTGACTGGTAGCGGAGAAATAATGCTTCTACATGATGGGGAAGCGGAAAAGCATGCAGGCTGTGCGCGATGGGCTTGTCGTAAAGATGGACTTTATAACCCGAACGCAGTACCTGCCAGTGTCCTGTGCTGTCCCTGAAATACAAATCCGCCGTTGGGATCAAAGCTTGTGCAACTTCCAGCACAAGCGGTTCTTTCGTTTTGTTCTCAACAGAAAATTTGACCCAAAAAACCGCGTCGGTGAATTTGAAATCCAGCACGTTCTTCTCGTTGCGGATAAAATTCCGGGCAAAACCCGGATCGGCGACCTGCCCGACGCTCAGATTTTTTCCCTTGTCTTCAAACACTTCGACACCCCGCGAAAAAGTCAGCGACCGCTCCGTGCCGTCCCAAACGACGGATTGCGCCGCGCCGGAAAGCCACCCCACAAGCATACAAAGGGTCAGTGCGTTTTTCATGTTTTATTTTTTGAACGGATCCACCCCTTCTTCCTCGATGAACCGGGCGGGAATATCGAGCAGCCAGGCAAAAGCGATCCACCCGATGGCGAAATAAACCCCGAACGGAATATAACCCGCGAAGCCCAGCGCCGGCATTTCAAAAATGTGAAACTTGTCCACATACGGGATGCTGTACTGCCAGTAACCCGGGTTGTGGGTGACGAGCTGGCCGTTTTCGTAGTACCCGCTGAAAAAATTCTGGCCTTCGAGTAAAAAACCCTGGATCAGATAGGTCAGCCCGAGCAGCAGCAGCGGCGTCCAGTTGCCTTCTTTGACAAGGGTGAAGGGTGTACGGATACCGATCAGACGCATCGTAACTGCCAGCACCAGCATCGGCGCCACCCACAGTACGCCGAACAGCGCGTTCGGGAATTCGGAAATGAAGAATAATCCAATGCACACTGCCGCTAAAATGGTTATGGATGTCCAATGCGGCAGGCTGATCCTTGGGCCGCTGGTGTAGCGGTTGCGCAGGTTGTCGAATGAGTGCAGCAGGCTGTACCACTGGAAGGTGAGCGGCATCAAACCGGAAGAGCCCAAAAAAGCGTACACGACAAACTCGTCATCGGGAATGAGGTTGCCTTTTGAATAAACCCAGTTGTCGTTCACGAAAAAGTTGAGCCATTCGAAGATCATCCATCCGAAAATGGATGCGATGCCCATGCCGATCATATCGCGGGGCGCCGTCGCAATGATGGACCTGCCGCCGGTGCGCACATAGACCCACCCGTCGAGCATCAACGCGAAACCCCAGAACAGAGGCAGGTCAGCCCAGTTGATGAGCCATTTCGGTTCCGAAAACTTACCCCAGAGCACGAAAAGTGTGGCGCCCCAGGCTGCGAGCCCCACCCAAAACCAGACAGGCAACCTTGTTTTGAGCGGCACGATCCTTCGTGCAACGACTGTTTTTTTAAAACCGAAAACCTGCGGGAAAATGTACAGCACGGCTACCGCCGCTACAAAAACAGCCACCATCCCGAAAATCAGCGGGTTGAAAGGGGCTTTTTCCGGGGCAACCAACGTGGGGAAATTGAAATAGTCATTTGGGAAAACGCCGTCGAAACGAATCCACGCGCCGATGTACGGCAGGAATGCGATGGCGGCAAAGGCGGCCAACAGGTAGCAGATCCTGGTCAGTTCTTTCATTTCGTTATGATTCTCTTTTGATGTTTTCTTTCAGCGCCTTGAGGAAGATTTCCAGCAGCAGTTCAAATTTCAATACGTCTTTATACCACCCGAACCACACGACAGCGGGCAGCCAAACGCTGCGCAACTTTTCGTTCGTCAGACTAAACACCTGGAAGCAGGTGTTGAAACGCAGATGTCTTTCGTAAAAAGCGAGCCACGCTTTTTCGTTGGAAAATCTTTCCCCATTCCAGCCTTTCAGCCCGATTTGCTCGCAATAAATGGAGGTACGGCGGCGGCGGTGCGGATTGTCGGGACTGTAGTAATCGAGCAGGATGTCGGTAAAGCGCCGGCCTTTTTCGGAAGCTACATCATAGTGTGCCTTGATGACATAAGGGTCTATGTCGCCCAGCATGTCGGAGCCTGGAGCATCCTGGTTGATGTATTGTTGTTCCTGTTCTGTGGTCAGCGGCTTTTTGTTGTGTTTGAGGTAATCGAAGAAAAAATCGCCCGACGAACTGGCAATATCGCCAAGCCAGGTGACGATGTCCATGTTGGAATCCACGTGTGGGAAAAGCCGGGCGGCAAAAGTCAAAAACGGGGGCAATGGCGTGACGATCTGCGGGTGGTTGAATGCGTCCAAACCCGCCAGGATGTGCGCGATGTCGCAATAAAAACCTTCCGGCAGGCGCACTTCCTGGTGGTCGTCCTGATAAATGAACGGCGTTTTCCCTACCCGCGAATTGCCGAACACCCGGTCGTCGGGGCGGTAGGTGATGGTGCGGTGTTTGGGCTGATACTCGTTGTCTTCGTAGCGTCTCAGCGGTTTGCTATGGCAAACGGTAGCGCCATTGACGACTTCGGTGACGGGGTCGTCCACGATAGTGACTAAGTAACGTCCCTCGACTTTTGCTGCGCCTCTGATCAGTTCGCTGTTCCACCCCCATTGGTCGTAAAATATCTTGCGCAGCCGGGTGATCGTCAGTTTCGTGTTGTGTTGCTCTCCGGGCCAGTAGTCTTCCTCTTCTCTCAGCAATTCGACGAAGCGCCCGAAGGTAAGCACATTGGTAAGGGCATGGCCGGGTTCCGGCGATGTTGAGAGAATAGGTTGTTCCAACGTTTTCATGAAGATGACGTTTGGTCTGGCATGTTAGACGCACAGCGCAATCCGTCTATCATCGGCCAGACGGAATTTTTCAGATAAAATATGGAACGTAGTCTTGATGTTTGCGGGGCAATTATAAACCCCGGTCAGCACGCGGCAGGAAAACTGGCAGGAAAGGTAATAACACTCTTTTATCCGTTGTTTTTTTGTTAAAAAATAAATGCACACACTCGTTTTTGCTACCAACAACCACCACAAAGCCCGCGAAGTGGAACAAATCCTCGGCGGCAATTTTCAGGTAAAGACCCTGCGCGACATCGGTTGCCTCGAGGAAATCGAAGAAACCGAACCCACGCTCGAAGGCAATGCCCTGCTCAAAGCCCGTTATGTGAAGGAGAAATACGGTTACGACTGCTTTTCCGAAGACACCGGCCTCGAAGTGGAAGCCCTCGGTGGAGCGCCCGGCGTCAATACGGCCCGTTATGCGGGCGAAGATAAAGATCCCGATGCGAACATCGCCCTGCTCTTAAAAAAACTGGAAGGTAAAACGACGCGACGCGCCCGCTTCCGGACGGTTATCGCCTTGATTTTTAATGGAAAGGAAACTTTGCTCGAAGGCGTATGCGAAGGCCGTATCGCGACCGGGAAACGCGGCGCCGGCGGTTGGGGCTACGACCCTGTGTTTATTCCCGAAGGCCACGAACAGACATTTGCCGAACTGGGCGAAAGTGTTAAAAATGCGATCAGCCACCGGGCGAAAGCGACGGAACGCCTGGTGGGGGTGTTGTCGTGCAAGGCAGATGAGTGAGTGGACGTTGGACTGTTGGACATTAGACTCAACGACTGGTTGGGGAGTGTTTAAAAAAGCGTGTCATTTTGTTTTTTAACTGCCGTAAATCCGACCGCGAAGCGATCAAATTTGATTAACCCCGTGTGCAACACGGGGGGAGCCTCACCCCGTAATGCCAACCGCGAAGCGGTTGAATATCAATTGCTTGGAATGCGATTCAACTGCTCCGCAGTTGCAAAACTTCTTCTGTCCATCAGCCCCGCGTTACACATGGGCTAATCAAATTTGACCGCTTCGCGGTCGGTCATGCAGTGTTGGGGTAATGCGGAATAGCATACTATTTTGAACGCTCCCACTGGTTGTCAGAAGATCAGCATCGAACAGTCCAACAGTCCAACGTCCAACTGTCCAACGTCCAACAGCCCATCGTCCACTCACAGTTTTTTCAACAATTGCTGTGCCTCCTCGTAGTATGCTTCGCCGGGCTGTATTCGGTTCAGAGTCTCTTTACATTCCGGTGTCTTTTTGCCTTTCAGAAAGGTAAGTGCCAGGTACCAGCGCGCTTCCTGCGACCATGCATTTTCGTTGGAAAGGATTTGGCGGAAAGCAGATTCTGCGGCGGTCAACCGGCCGGTTTCCAATTGGCAAAGTCCCGCGAAAAACCGCGCTTCAAGATCGGCGGGCTGTTGTTCGAGGTGGGCGGTTAAAATGGTCAATGCGGCAGCGTAGTTCTCGTCATTGAACAATTGCCCGGCTTCACTGAGGGTTGGTGCGCCGCCACTTTTCTCCGTGAATGCCGCTTCAGGGAATTGGCGGTAGCGGTCGTACAAGGCGTTTTCTCCTGCCGGCCAAAAAATCCAGATAGCGATCGCTGTCAATACTGCCGCTGCCATCCACCACCGCACCAATGGGATGCGGCGCGCCACCTCGTTCGCTGAGCCGCCGCCGCTGAAATGTTGTTTACCCAATTCTTTGAGCGTCTTTCGCAATCCGGCCTCTTTGCTTTCCTGAGTCCATTGCATGGCGAGCCGTTCCCGGGTTTCGCGTACCTGCTGCAGCGCCTCTGCTAATGCCGGGTCGGCCTGCAATTCTGCTTCGAAAGCCACGCGCTCGGCGGCAGTCAGGGCGCCGTCCAGATAATCCTCGATGCGGGCGTATAGTTCTTCCATGCGGATCGGTTATGGGTTTTTGATGAGCGTAAATTGAGGCGAATTGCGGATTTGTGTCATCAATTGGTTCACACACTCATGTTTCTTTTTGCGGGCGTATCCGTAACTCATACCCAATTGCGCGCTTACCTCTTCCATCGAAATGCCCGACCATGCCAGGCGGAGCAACTGGCGGCAGCCGGCAGATAATTTTTCAAAAAAAAGGCGGAACAGACGGTCGCGCTCTTCCTCCAGCATGGTGGCATCGGCGAGTGCGTCGGCTATTTCTGTTCCGGCATATCCGCCGGTTTCGCTGATTGTTACGATTTCTCTCTGGCGGCGTTTGAGTTCGTTGAGCCATTTGCCCCGGCATACACAATAGAGATACGCTTCGAAAGGGCAGGTTAGTACGAAACCCGGCCGGAGTGCCTGCCTCGAAATGGAGATGAGGGCTTCCTGAAACACATCGCGGGCGTCGTCCGCCGAACCGTTGTTGGCCTGTACGAAACGTGCGATACGGGCGGAGTAGCGGGTGTAAATCTCTTCAATGAGCTGACGGTCATTGTGCAGTAGCGCATGAATATAACGGGTATCGGTGTGCATGGTTTTGTTGCGGAGCGGCGTGGTCGGAATACAAATTATCCGAAGGCGAAGGTAAAGGTGGGGGCTTAAAATATTTTTTTGAAAAAAAATTGCGGATGAGGTAACAAAAGAAAAGAGACGCGGATATGGGCGTGTACGAAACAGGTACAATCAACGGCGGAACCCGAAAAGCCGCTAACAGAGTAGGGGCAACATAATCACATCATTTAACCAAAACTTTTTTTAACGTCATGAAGACCTTTCGTTCTTTCATCCTCCTTGGCCTTGTGGCCCTCGTTTTTGCCAACTGCAAAAAAGACTCCGACAATGACTTTGAAGGCATTCGCGTTTCGATCAACGGATCGGAATGGGTAGCGCCCACGACTGCCGGGGCTGCTTTGGGCGACAACATTTCGCTTACCGGCGCTGATGCGGCAACGTTCAAAACCCTGATGCTGGTACTTCCGGCCAACGTAGCGGCGGGCACCTACACCATCGAAGCGTTCGGTGATGTACAGGTTTCTTACACCGGCGGCAGCACTTCGCTTTACACGCCCAAGTCGGGCAAAGTGGTGGTGACGGAGCACGACACGGCGGGCAAACGCATCAAAGGCACGTTCGAGTTCGAGGGTGAAGACGCTTTTAACGGCGGTACCGCCTCTTTCAAAGACGGCGAGTTCAACGTCGCTTACCAGTAAGTCGTTCCCCAAAGAACTTTCCCCTTTCCCTTAGCCTCCATCCGCAGGCAGTGTGCAGTTTCCGAGTGCCGTGCCACTCGGGCGGAGGCTTTTTTCCTTTAAAATCAACATACTATGAAACAACTTCTCATTCTGTTACTCTTTTTTTCCGGCGCCGGGCTTTTCGCCCAGGTGAATACGATGTGCGGGAACGGCGATTTCGAGAGCGGCGCGATTGATCCGGCGGAGTGGACTGGACAATATCGCGATATGAACCCTGCCTGGAACTGTGTGGATGTATTGCCATTCAACACGGGTATTGTGCCCGGTCCATTGGGCGCACAAACAGCCCATCACACCATTGAAAGTGACGGTCCTGATCCGACCACTAGCGGGGCTCTGATGACTGTGCCGCCATTTCCGGGCAGTAATTTATACTCGGTGCGACTGGGCAATACGTGGACTGAGAGGGGGGACGAAAAATTGATAAAGCGGTTTCTGGTTCAACCCGGCCAAACCACATTGCGGTTCTGGTTTGCTTCCGTTATGGAAAATCCCGGATCAGGGCACGATTGCACGGCTGGCGACGGCGCGTTAAGACCCGGATTCGGCGTGAATATTTTTGACCAATTCGGTAATGATTTTAGTTTTCTGGTTGATTTGGGAAACGGTGAACACTTTCTGCCTTTTGACCCATCGAGTTCGCTCTTTCACGAATATAATTCCCAAGTGTATTACACTTCCTGGGACTGCAGAGAAATAAACCTCGACACGCTGGTGAATCAGATGATCACGGTTGAGTTTTATAACCGGGATTGTTTCGGTTTAGCCCACTTTGGTTATACTTATATTGACAATATCTGCGGTAGTTGCTCGGGTGGCGCATCCGGCAGTCTCGAACTCGCTTCCG
This sequence comes from Saprospiraceae bacterium, assembly GCA_019187225.1. Taxonomy (GTDB): domain Bacteria; phylum Bacteroidota; class Bacteroidia; order Chitinophagales; family Saprospiraceae; genus M3007. Next base: position 41,127 of record JABAQQ010000029.1, on the reverse strand, counting down.
CCCAATCCGATACCTGCGGCTTGCCGGGTGAAATTTGCATCAATTACACCTTACCGAATTCCGGCGCTGTCACCGGTGATTGCCAATTAGATCTGACGATATACCAAAACGGCGTTCCCCTGGTGCTGTTCAGCAGCCCGGTTTTAACCTTCGGCAGCCAGTATTGTTTTCCTCTGAACACTTCCAACCTTTCTGCGCTGAACAACGGCCTCGGCGGCTTCGACTTCAGCGTGACCGGCCATTTTACCATCCCCGACAACATGGGCGGAACAATGGTGTTGCCCGATAAAAAAATCGGCGATGCGCCCGACGGTGTAGTGCTGGGACAAAACAACGACTACGATTTTATTTGCCAAAACGGCCCGGTCAACTGCGATTCGCTGCTGGTGTCGGCGACACTCGTGACCGACGACCGTTGTTGTTATTCCATTGACCTGCTCAACGCCCAATCCGCCCCCATCGCTTACGTCGAAGCGACGCTGATCTCTACCGACTGGATGTTTTCGGCCGGCGCGACACTGGGCTCCGGTTTCTCCTGGTTCAGCCCGCCGGGCGCCACTTCGTTGCCAATAACGATTACATCGCCCGCCGGCGGAACGGCCATTCCGCCCGGTTTTTTCAACAACGCTCTGTATTATTGTCTCGAACCGGTAGTGTCGGGCACCACACAACCGCAGGTAGTGGTGTTTACCTGGTACACTCCTATACCGGGCGGGCAAGGTTACCGGCCGGTTTGTAAGGATACCATCATCAGAGATTGCAAGCCGGACATCAACGACCCCTGCGTGACCTTCGACGGTGTGGTGGATTGCCACCCGCAAAACCCTTACGAGTATTTTGTCACCTTTACGGTCACCAACAACAGCGGCTTCACGGCGACCCATGTTTCGCTGGACAACATTTCCGACCCTGTGCAATTCGGATTCAGCGCCTGTACGGCGAGCGATCACCTGTCGTCTATCGCCATTCCGCTGCCGTCGCCATTGCCTCCGGGAAACACTTCGCCGCCCTTGTGCGTCAAAATAACGAGCCTTAACCCGGTGCTGACCGCTACCACCGTCACCTTTTTCCCCGGCCTGTACAGCCCCTTCGACTGTTGCCACCGCGAAGTCCCCGTCAGCCTCAGCCTGAAGCCCTGCTGCGATCCTTGTTCCGATATCAGCGTTCAGGAAAGTCCCCTGGTCGTGCCCGGCAGCAGCGAACAATGCTGCTGGAGCTTAGACATCGTGAACAACTGCGCGTACAAGTTTTTCACGAAGGTCGAAACGGAGATCATCACGCCGGGCATCCAGTTCGGATATCACTCCCTCGGCGGCCCCGATGCTTCCGACTGGAATATGGGTGGCTCCACACCGACGAGCCTGATCTGGGTCATGAACGGCCCGAACTACATCCCTTCGGGTACCACGATGGACATCATCCAGTTCTGTCTCGACGGCATTGACCATGCGTCGGAATCGCCGCAACTGATTGCCATTAAATGGTTTACGAAAGATCGCTTTGGGAAAGACAGCCTCGCCTGTACCGACACATTGACTTTGCCCTGCGAACCTGTGATTGATTACGAATGCCTGGAAGTGACCAACCAGTTGCTCGAATGTTTTCCCGACGACAGTCTGTATTGTTATTCGTTCACGGTGGAGAATACTTCCGACATACCCTTCGGCGCCACGAACCTCGACCTGTTTGAAATGACCGGCGCGGACATCGAATTCACCGGCGGAGGCGGCACTTTCCCTTTGCCGCCGCTCAATCCCGGCGACACCATCCGCCTGAGCGTTTGTTTTAGAGCAGATTCGTTTCCCCTGAACGATTCGTTCCTGATATTCCGCTACCGGCTGCGCTATCTCATGGGCGATACCTGCTGCTATGAAGGCATACAAGACACCATCCGGGTACCGGATTGTTTCCCCGACACGATTTGCCCGCCCAAGTGCTGTTGCTACCCGGCAAACATCAGTCTGCCTACGGGCCTTTCGCCCAACAACGACGGTATGAACGACCTGTTCGTCATCAAAGGCATCGAAAGGTGTCAGCAAACAACGCTGACGGTTTATAACCGCTGGGGCAACGTCGTGTACGAAAAAGATCACTACGACAACTCCTGGAACGGCGTCAATAAGAGCGGCGAAGATTTGCCGCAAGGGACTTATTATTTTCTCCTGAAACTGCACGACAGCGGTGTTTCCATGTCGGGGTTCGTGGATTTGAGACGATTATAAAAAGGGAGGATTGTTATGCTTTTCCGGGCGGGTGAAAAAGAAAAGCCCGCCCGGTATTTTCACCAAAAAATGAAATAAACCATGCGCAACATACTCATTATCATCGCATTTTATTTAAGCGTAATCAGCCTAGCGGCACAGCAGGACGCCATGTTTACGCGGTATATGTTCAACACCATGTACCTGTTCAACAACCCCGCTTACTCCGGTTCGCACGGATATTGGACCACCAATGCGCTTTACCGCATCCAATGGGCCGGGCTCGAAGGCGCACCTCAGACCCTTTACCTCGGCGGAGAAGGTATGGTCGGGCGGCGGCAAAACGCCGGGTTGGGTTTCGCTCTTTTCCACGACAAAATCGGCCTGGAGCGGGTGACGGACCTCTCCGCCAATTATGCCTATCATATCCGGCTGAACGACGAGCATACTCTCGCGCTCGGCATCAAAGCGGGTGCTTTTGTTTACAAATCTTTGCTGGACGACGCAATAGTATGGGACAGCGGCGACCCGGTGTATTCCGGCGACATAGAGGGACTCGTCCCGCGCGCCGGGTTGGGAATTTACTGGTTCACCGAACAGGCATTCGCAGGTTTGTCCGTGCCTACCCTGATCGCCCTCGACAAACGCACGGATTTTAATGTGAACCTCGACCGAAGCGGCATTTTGCGGCGTCACTATTATGGCTACGGCGGGTATGTATTTCACCTGGACGATAAAATTGACCTCAAGCCATCTATCCTTCTGAAATACCAGCCTGCCGCGCCGCTCGAAGCCGACATCAACCTGAACGTATGGTTCAGCGACGTCTTTTCCTGCGGCGTTTCTTACCGCACCAACGACGCCGTTTCCGCAATGGTGGAAATTCCTATCGGCAAAAAGTTTTCCGTCGGTTATGCCTTCGATTATACCATCACGCCGCTGCGCAATGTATCGTCGGGAACGCATGAAGTGATGCTGGGATACAATTTCCGCGACGATTTGAAAGTGACCGGCCCGCGCCGGCCCAAAACAATGCGGTTTTAGTAGAGGCTGTCTCATAAGTCAGATTTTGAAAAACGTGACAGAATTTAATTTCAACACATAGACATATAGGACATATAATAAAATCTATGTGCGCTATGTGCCTATGTGTTTCATAAAAATTCGGTGTTCTAAATTTCAAATTTACTTATGAGACACCCTCAGAATGATTAAGTAGTATGACGGAAATCTTTTCCGTCCGGGTGATTCATTATCAGCGTATTAAGAAGGAAATTGACGCCATCAACTTTCCTGCCTTCTTAATCCTCCCAAATACAATGTCAACATGAAAAAGATATTATTCTGCTGCTGCTTTCTCATCGCGCCGTTCCTGTCGTTCGGCCAGCGGGCGCTTGAAAAAGCCAACGATGCTTACGAACATCTCGAATATGCCCGCGCCATCGAACTGTACCTGACAGTGCTGGAAAAGGGCCACAACGCGGAAGCCGCTGAAAAACTGGCGCACTGCTACCGCCTGACGCAACAATACCACAACGCCCAAAAGTGGTATGCGCGCCTGCTGGAAATGCCTTTCGCCGACCCTGAAAACAGGCTGTATTACGCCCAGATGCTGCTTTGTTCCGAACAACGCGAAGAGGCCGACCGTCAGGCGCAGTTATTCCTGGAACACAAACCGGGCGACGCCCGCGGACTGGCGCTCCGGCAAGCGGTGCGCGACATGGAGTTGTTTTACAAAAACGAAAGCCGGTTCGATGTCAAACCCGCGCCGTTCAACACGTCCGATGCCGCTGAATTCGCGCCGACCTGGTTTGCAGGCGGCTTGGTGTTCAGTTCCGACCGATCGAGTGCAGGAGATAAAAAAGACGCCTCCTCCGGGCGTTCTTTTACAGGACTTTACTTCGCACAACAAAGCAGCGCGCAAGCCGAACCCTTGCGCGGCGAGGTAAATGGCACGTACCACGACGCGGCGGCTTGTTTCAGCGCCGACGGTCAGCGGATGTATTTCACCCGCAACAGCAAGGGCAAAGGACGCGGCGACGTGTTGCACCTCAGTTTGTACGCCGCCGCGTTTTCCAACGGCAAATGGCAGATGGATGGAGCGTTTCCATACAATTCCAAAGAATTCAGCAGCGGCTACCCGGCGCTCAGCCGCGACGGTAAAACGCTCGTTTTCGCCAGCGACCGGCCCGGTTCCGCGGGCGCCTTCGACCTTTTTATGTGTAAAAAAACAGGAGATGCCTGGTCGGAACCGCAACCCCTGAACCATGTCGTCAATACGCCCGGCATGGAACTGTGGCCTTTTCTGACCGACGAAGGTCACCTGATTTTTGCATCGGACGGGCATCCGGGTATTGGCGGCCTCGACCTGTTCCTTTCCCGGTACGAGAATGGAACATGGCAAAAACCGCAAAACCTCGGCTTTCCGATCAATTCGCCGTTCGACGATTTCAGTCTGATCAGCCGGGGCGATCTTACGGAAGGGTGGTTTGCCAGCAACCGCAACAATGCGAACGGCACCGATGATGTCTATTTTTTCAAACAGATGAAACCTGCCAACGAACTTACCATACAAGTGGTGGACAAACACACCCGTATTCCCCTGCCCGACGTAGCGATAGAAGTGCGCGACCTCAACACTGGCGATGTGCTGACCGGATTTACCAACGCCCAGGGACAAGCGGTCGTGCCGGTGAATCCGAATCGCGCTTATGAAATCAGCGGCATGAAAAACGGTATTGCCACCAGTGTACAACGCGCCGAAGCAGGCGACCTGAAACCGGGCGAAAAAATGTTTGCCGAACTCGAACACAACGATCCGCGCTTCACCCTGCGCGGGCAGTGCCTCGATGGCAAAACCAAATCCGGCGTGGCGGGCGTCTTGGTGCGGCTCACCAACCTGAAAACCATGCAAGTGGATTCTATTACTTCGGATGGGACAGGTAATTTTACTTTTCAGCTTGCGCAAAAAGCGGATTATCAGTTGGTAGGAGAAAAAGACGCCTACTTTACCACCGTCGGCACTGCTACCACGAAAGGTCTCGACCGGACGACCACGTTGTACGTCAAACTTTACCTTTCCATCGACGTGATCGAGCTGGAAAAAGTGAATGTCATAGATGAAAACCTGACGATCAGCGGCTTCCAATTCAAACCCATTTTGTACGACTACGACAAACACAACATCCGGCCCGACGCGGCCAAAGAGTTGGACAAAATGGTGCAAATCCTGAAGCTGAATCCCACGATAGAAATCGAACTGCGCTCCCACACCGACAGCCGGGGCAAAGACGATTACAACCAGGCGCTCTCGCAGCGCCGCGCCGAATCGGCCGCCATTTACATCATTCAGAAAGGCATCGCCGGCCGCCGCATCGCCGCCAAAGGCTTCGGCGAAACCCAACTCCGCAACCGTTGCCGCGACGGCGTGGAATGCTCCGAAAAACAACACCAGGAAAACCGGCGGACGGAGTTTGTGGTGCTGCGGTATTGATGACCCGGCGCTGTTGGTTCCCGGGTTGCCTTATTGGACATTGGACATTGGACATTGGACATTGGACATTGGACATTGGACATTGGACATTGGACATTGGACATTGGACATTGGACATTTTAAACTTTAAAAATTGAAAATTATTAATATAAAAATATAAAATTTGATAATGTCCAATGTCCAAGTACTAATGAAATACCCTAATTTGAAAAGAAAACTTTTGTTTTGTTAAAAACTGCAGGAAAACACGTTGCTTTACAACATCATAATTGCGCAAACGCCGGATCGCATTGCCCGGACACGCACTCCGAAACACTGCTTCCAATTCTTTTATTCTCCATTTTTCATCGGGTGGTCGGATACCTGCCCCGCCTTTCACTATTGAATACAATACCAGCATGCAAAACGTCAACCTGATTAAAATCGCCTGCACGGTTCTGTGCTTGCCCGGCATCGTTACCATCGCATCCGCTCAATTTGCAGGGCCGCATTTGTTGCCGCCCGGGAACGGCCTCGAACAGACACTAATTTTTTACCGCCACGCCGACCTCGATGCCGACGGATATGAAGACCTGATTACTGCAAAACGAACGAAGAGGCCGGGTACCGGATATTATTATTATGCGGTAGACTGGCATCGCAATGACAACGTGGGCGGGTATGAAGCGCCGAGATTGCTCAATTCCATAAACGATTTTCATAACGGTCTGTATGAAATAATCTCAACTGATATTGACGGCGATGGGCTGGAAGATCTCGTCTATGCCGGAGACGGCGTCGCCTGGCAACCCAACAATGGAGGCGGAAATTTTGGCCAACTGACGATCGCCTTGCCTGCTGGCGACAACTTTATACTTGACAAGGTGGGCGATGTGGATGAAGATGGCGATCCTGACCTGGTGGGCCATAACGATACCAGTGTGCAATGGAGCGCGAACGACGGGGCAGGCAATTTTCAAGATGCGGAGACGATCATCCAACAAGCCTGCTGCCTTTATCTTGTGCGCGTAGCCGATCTGAACGGTGACGAAAGACTCGATATCGTGGTGTCTGGGATCGAACCGAACTGGTTGCGCTGGTACCCTAATCTGGGGGGAGGCGTATTTGGTGCAGCCGTGGGCATTCAGAGCGATATTTCCGAGTCCGGCATTGATATTCAACTCGCCGACCTGGACGGCGACGGCGACACCGACGTGATAGGCGCAATCCAGATACCTTACCCCCAATTGTCTTACGCGAAATTGTTATGGTGGCCAAACGATGGAGCCGGTAATTTCCCGGAATTTATCCCGATTTTTATTCCTTCCATATCATCGGGGATTTCGCATCCTATCACAATAACAGATGTCAACGGTGACGATGCGCCGGATATTCTGGGGCTGGCAATGATATATCAGGGAAATTACTGGAGTGGTCATCTGACAGCTTGGACCAATCAGAATAACGGCTCCGGCGAATTCATCCAATCCGAAATTACTACTGTTGAAACACCTTTCTTTGGGCCTCAGGCAACTGATCTGGATGCCGATGGCTTCTCTGACGCAACGTTTCAGATTGCTTCTTCCATCTATGTGTTCCGCAGTGACGGAAATGGCACTTTCGAATCGCGCCGTCGGGTACACCATACGCTGACCGATGTAGAGAGTTTTCAATTGACTGATCTTAACGGCGATGCCAAACCGGATGTGATTTACACCCAAAACGGTTACGACGGCATATTGGGCTGGCGTGCCGGCGACGGCGACGGGAACTTCGGTGCATTCCAGTCTCTGACACCCGACTATGATACACTTCAATCAACCCTTGTTGGCGACCTTGATAACGACGGCGACCAGGATCTTGTCGTGCACCGCGTCAATAGTGATTGGTACACGTATATACGTTGGAACGATGGCGCCGGGAATTTCAGCCCGGAAACTTTATTGAGCAGTGTGTTCGAAGTAAGGTATTTACTCGATATGGATGGCGATCAGGACATTGACCTGGTGGGATGGAATCATTTCTCTCAATTGGCAGGATGGTTTGTTAATGATGGCACGGGCAATTTTTCGTACTTTTTTTGGGATCCGTTTGAATATCAAATGCTTGGTTTTGGAGATTTTGACGCCGATGGCGACCAGGATATGGTTTCTGTCGATCCGGTTACCGGCTACCTGTACCTGCAGTTCAACCTCGGCAATGGAGAAATTGCCGGTAAGGAATATATCGGTACTATTGGCGTAAACAATTTCCCCACGACCATACCGTCTGATATGGACAGCGACGGCGATTTGGACATACTTATTGTTGACCAATATAACAACATGCAGTGGTTAGTCAATTTAAACAACGGCTTCCTGTTCGACAATTCCCCAAGGCTCATCGCGACAAATACGACAGGACGTGTACGCACGGTGGTTGCCGACTTCGATCAGGATGGCGACAACGATATCGTCACTGCTTCTGAAGTGGACTCTCTTTTCAATGCACCGGGGCAATTCGCCTGGTATGAAAACCTCGGAGGCGGCGAATTTGCCGCCGCGCATTATTTCGGTGAAGCGGCCGATTGTTTGGGTCTGCAAGCCACCGATCTCGACGGCGACGGCGACCTGGAGCTTGCCTGGCATTCTGCCTATGCTGTGGGCTGGTGGGACAACCTGGGTAACGAGCCTTTTATAAGCGGTATCTGTTTTTGGGACAAAAACGAAAACAAAATCAGGGATCCTGGCGAACCGCCTGCTGCGGGCATCAGCCTGAGTCTGCAACCGGCGAGCTTGCGCACGTTTGTTGCCTCTAATGGAGCGTTCAAATTTTTCGTCTCCTCCGGAGATTATACCCTTTCCTATCTTGCCAACTCCTGCTGGGAACGCACCACGGATTCTGCGGAATACCACCTGACTTATGCCGATACGACACTCAGTGGTTATCAATTTGGATTTAAACCTACCAATGATAATCGCTATGTGCGACCGATAGTAACAGGAGGGCATCCGCGTTGTGACAGTGAAGTGCCGTTCTGGATTTCACTTGTCAACCGCAGTTGCAATGAAGCGGCCGGTCGCGTCGCTTTAGTATTGGATGATATGGTTTCTTTTATCTCTTCCCAACCAATACCGACAGCGACCACCGGCGATACACTGTGGTGGAATTTCGATACCATTCAGCCTTTCGCATTGAGGAAAATCAAATTAGTACTCAAAATCAATGGCTCGGCCGGCGACACCATCCACTTGCGGGCATTTACCTGGCTGGATGAGCCGGACGGAAGTTATACTTTCTCAGATGCAACTGCTTACCTTACCGAAATCCGATGTTCCTTCGACCCGAACGACAAAATGGTGGATCGTCCGACGGTGCCGAAAGATTATTCGCCGGAAGGTCATGAACTCATCTACACTATCCGTTTTCAAAACACCGGCAACGACACGGCCTTTCTCGTGCGCCTGCGCGACATCTTGAGTGCCGACCTCGACTGGACGACCCTGCGACCGCTGGGCTCGAGTCATCCGTATTATGTGGTGCTCAACAGCGAGACCGGCCTGCTTCAATTCACGTTCGACGACATCGCGCTGCCCGACAGCACTACAAATTTCACTGAGAGCCAGGGTTTTGTGCAATTCGCGATACAACTTCAACCGGGTCTCCCGCCGGGTACGGTCGTTCCGAATCGCGCGGGCATCTATTTCGACGCCAACCCGGTCGTCCCGACCAATACCGCCGAAACACTCGTGCTGGCATCCGTGGCTACCCATATTCCTGCCGGGCCGCAGGTCTTGTTTGTCCAACCCAATCCGACGACCGGAATCTGCACGCTGCGGCTGACACGCCCCGCAAGGCAGGACGCATTGCTGGAACTGATGGATATGCAGGGCAGCGTATTGTACCGAAGTACGATTCCCCGGGGCACACAGGAGCGGGATATTGACCTGGAAGATATGCCTGCCGGTTTGTATCTGGTCAAAATGACAACAGCCGGGCAAGTGACTGCCACTGCTAAAATTATCCGGCAATAGTGGCTGTGAACGGCGAACTTCCACACAATACCGGCATTCAATCGAAGCAAATGCTTTTTTAAGGGTAACAAATTTCCCGTTTCGTGGATTTTATCGAAAAAAATGTCGGCTGAATGCCGGTTTGGAACTTTTTTCTTTCGGGAATGAATTGTTTTTTCAACTTTTGGCTTTTCAATGTAATATTTTTTTATTTCAAAAAATCAGAGATACTATGAAGGCGGTTAAATCTTTTTTCGTTGTTTCATTGGCATGGGGAATTACGGCAATATGCTTTTCATTTTTTCTCTACGACCCGGATTTACAGTACTCCAACCCCACCTCCCTGACTTACCAATTTGATTTCGGATCAAATCTCGATGCTCAGGGGAGCGAAGGGGATGACAACTGGCAGGTCTTTCTCAGCTTAGGTGACGGCACTTTTTGGAAAGGCAGCAAAGCGGATTTTGATGCCATGACTTTTACTTACAGTGCTGCAGGTACTTACCAAGCTTATGCGGAGATAACTCCAACTTATGATGACAACGATAAACCGCCTAAAGCGCTTTACAGAACTGTTACGGTTAGTTCAGGAAATGTGTCCACTCAGTCCCCTATTTCGGTAATCATGGGCAACGACGCCGTGCGACTGCAAAGCACCCGTGACCCGAAGAAAAATGACATTATTACATACATCATTACTTATGCTCACAATCAACCGAATTGCCGGGCCGCGCTGGATGGCACTTTGAATTTTTATTTTGATAAAGATGTCATGACCTATGAGGGTATTGATTTATTTCACACTGACAATAACAAGGAAACTCCTCCTTCGGCCACAACGTCTGCTATTAATAATTCCGGGACTCTCACAGTAAGTTTTGAGCAATTGGCACAACAAGAACAGCGCAGTATATTCCTGCGGTTCAGGACTAATGACCTTGCATCGGGGACCATCATGGAGACAAAACCTAAGGTAGACTTTTCCGCTGAATGGACCACTTCGGTGGGTGCATGCTCCGACATCACTACCATTACGGACTCGGACGAACTCACTGCTCAGCAAATTACCCTTTCACATGACCCTAATAAAAAATTTGCGATTCAATCCCATATTTGCGAAGATGCCCAATATGTAGATTTTACTGTGACTTTCCAGAACGATGGGCCGGGCATGACCTCTTCTGTTAAGGTCTTGGATGAACTGGATAAGTATTTGGAGCGGTCTATCCCGACTATGCTCAGTTGGGACACCCCGCAGCAACCCTCAGTTTCCTGGGAAAGTTCTGACCCGGACGAGCGGACGGTGGTGTTCGATTTCCCCAATTTACAATTGCATGGCTTGAATGAGCCGGGCTATGGCACATTGTTCGACGAAGATGCTACTAAAGCCACTTTTACTTTCAGATGTCAGATTGAGTCGAGTCAGGCATATTGCAATGCAATTTTGAATCGAGCCAAAGTGTTCTTTGATTGCAACCCGCCTATCAATACTTCCCTTGCCACAGCCCATATCAATTGCACTAATTGCCTCGAGTGTTCTGTAGTTGCCCCCGATACGACGGTAACCGACACGTTTATTTTGGGAAATAATATTTTATCGGATGCATTGGCTCTGTGGATTGGTGATCATGATCGTTATCACTGGTATCCGTCGGAAGGTTTGAACAATGCAGCGATAAAGAATCCCGGACTAACCGATTTGAAGCACCGGGAATATACGTTGGTGGCATCTTCAGATGATCCTTGCCGGTACATGGTCATTCACGTCGGGGCATTCAATCTTTGTAACCTTGACATGGAAATTGTTCCTCAAATTACCGGGGGCCTTTGCGCGGGCGGCGGTAGCGGCCAACTGACAGCGACTGTCAGCGGCTATGAAGGTACTCCTTCTCAGTTGCAATGGCACTTGTGCAATGTCACAGGGGTCACTTGCTCGATGCCTTATCAATCCGGTCAGACCGAATATCATTTTGGCGTGACAGACCTTAGCACCGGATGCACGTTGGAACAAAAATTTATTATTCAAGAACCGTCGCCTTTGCAAGTAGACGATGCGCCTACAGATTGTAAAGCAAACCTGGTTATATCAGGGGGGACTCCACCTTATACTGTAAACTGGATTTACCAAGATCAGCAGGGGCAAACCCAAACCGCATCGGGGCCGGTATTGCTCGGATTAAGAAACAAAACTACGGTAAAAGCGACAGTTACAGATGCCAACGGCTGTACTAAGGTGTTTTATCCTCAAAAAGCCAACTGCAATAGATCTTTAATTGGTTACCTGATAGGTGCGCTTGCCTTGGCAGTCGTATCAGTTATTGTTTGGAAGATTATAAAAAAACCATAAAATTGCGGGCGTATCATTCAATTGCAAAATTTCAAAATGAGACGCTCGCTGACTGCCGTCCTGATATTGGGATGTTTCTTGTTTTTTCCTATAATATTTTCCCAAACCACACCAGATCCCGATACACTTAAAATGCGGGTCGCTGGCCTGATGGAGGAGAAAAAATATGGAGAAGTGCTCCGTCTGGCCGATCCGGCCATATCGGCCAGTGCCGACCGGGGGGAGTGGGAAAAATTTACGGACTATACTATAATTGCTGCGGACGCGCTCACAGAATTGCAAGACCATACCCAGGCCAGGCAACGGCTCAGGCAGGCATTCGTCACTCTGCAAAACGGAGGAATGGGCAATACGATTATAGCGGCAAATATTTTGGGATGGGAAGCATTTCAATCCCGTATGCTGCAAGAATATGGCGATGCGTTGCAAGCTTATCAGGCTGCTATACGGATATACGAAAAAAATAAATTCAAAGGTCAGAGTCTGGCTTATGCCTATAAAAATGTTGCTCAGATATTGCTCCGTTATTCCAATGATCGCCAGTCTATACCTTACTTTGAAGCGGCCTTGCGCGCCGATACCTCGCGATCTCAAAATGCAGGCGTATATGCTCAATTAGCCAAATCGTATATCTTCCTGGACAGTTTTGAGGCTGCCGAACGATACTATAAGCTAGGGTGCGCCGAATTCCAAAAATCGCCGTCGAACATTGCATCCCTGAACGATGTGGGCGCTGCCCTTGCCTTACATCGCAATGATTGGGCGGCAGCCCGGACTCATACTCTCGATGCCTTGAAATATTACCAGGAAATACCTTCAAAAGGCGACAACCGCATCCGTGCGTTCGCCGCCCTCGCCGAAATCGCCGCCCTCCAAAATAACCCCCGCCAGGCCGAATCCTATTTCCGGCAGGCCGAAGCCGAAGGCAAAAAATTCTACTCCGGCAAAAGCCGCGAAATGGCAAAACTCTACGTCGAAACCGGGCTTTTTTACGAACAACAGCGGCAGACCGACAGGGCGTTAGCGTTTTATCAAAAAGCCCTCGTTCAGGCGTTTCCCAACTTCAACAGCCTGAACCCCGGCGACAATCCGCCGGTAGAAGACGCCGGACTCGAATCGCAGGCCCTGCGCGCCGCTGCGGCGAAGGCGCAGGCGCTGTTGAAAAAGGCCGTTGCAGGGGTTCCCGGCAATGGAATGACAGATTTGCGCCTCAACGCTGCCCACTGCTTTGATCTCTCCTTCGCCGTCGCCGCCAGATTGCGCCGCACCTACGGCAACGACGCCGACAAATTCGCCCTTGCCGCCAGCAATCGTGCGGCGTATGATGCCGCTGCGCTCAACCTCTGGCAACTCTGGAAAGAAACCGGCGACAACAACCAGCTCGCCCGCCTCTTCGCCTTCATCGAGCAATCGAAAGCCCAGGCACTCGGCGACGCGCTGCAACAGCAACGCGCGCTGGCCCTCACGGGCATCCCCGATTCCCTGCTGGAAAAAGAGAACAACCTGCGACTCGAAGCTGCCATCGCCGCAATAGACCTGAAAGAGAAAGAATTAAGCGGCGATTCGACAGCGATAGTACACGCGAAAGACATCGCGTTCCGGCAGCAAAAAGCGTATGATGATTTGCTCACCGGGTTGAAAAAACAGTACCCCCAGTTCCGTCAATATAACCAGGCCGATCTGACAGCCAACTTATCGGTCATTCAGGCTGCGCTGCCAGATACCACCATTTTGTTTTCTTGGTACGACGCGGGCGACCGCTACTTGTGCGCGGCGGTGCGTCGCCATGGCATAACGGCGTTTGAAGTCAAGCGTGATAGCTTGCTGGCGCGGACGCTTTCCGGTTTTCTGACCACGTTGGCCGATAAAAATGCGCAACAGAGCGATCCCACTTCGTGCTTTACGGCAAGCCACACTTTATTTCAAAAACTGTTTCCCGATACGTTCCTGGCCCCCGACCGGTCCCTTGTCATCGCCCCCGACGGGTTGTTGTGTTACCTGCCTTTCGAGGCGCTGCTGACCGCGCCGCATACGGGCAGTTACGGCACCGCGCCGTATCTATTGCGCTCGAAAACCGTGCAATACGTTTGGTCGGCCACCTTGCTGACCTTGCCCGAAACGGGCAAGCCGCCGAAGAACGGGTTGCTTCATATTGCCCCTTTTGCCGATGCCGCCCGCGACGGTCTTGCCGTTTTGCCCAACAGCCTCCGCGACGCGCCGGAGTCCGCCGGCGCTGCGGTACTGAACGGAGCGGAAGCGACCACGACCGAATTTTTAAAAAGCGCCCCGCGCTATAACGCGCTGCACCTCTCTACCCACGCCGACGCCGGAGGGCGCGACGTGCCCGGCATCGAATTGTACGACCGGCGGCTGACCCTACCGGAAATTTATGCCCAACGCCTCCACGCTTCGCTCGTGTCGCTCAGCGCCTGCGAGACGGGCGCCGGGCGTTTTGCCGAAGGCGAGGGCGTGCTCAGCCTGGCGCGGGCGTTCGCCTACGCGGGCGCGCGGAGCCTTGTGGCAAGCCACTGGCAGGTGAATGAGCGCTCTACCGCTGACCTTTTTTCCGCTTTTTATGAAAGCCTGGACGCAGGTTTGCCCAAGGCCGAGGCGCTCCGCCAAGCCAAGCTCCGCTACCTCGCGTCCTCTTTGCCCGACGCCCGCAAAGCGCCGTTTCACTGGGCCGCCTTTACACTGACCGGCGTGGATGGCAGGGTAGTGTTTGAAAAAAACAACCTTTCTGTATGGTTTTATGCGGTTGGCGGGCTGTTCCTGCTTGCGGTATTGGTGCAATGGTTGGCCCCTTCGTTTTTCTCTGAAAAAAAGTTTCGCGATGCCGCCTGATGTATATGACCGGTGATGCAACCTCCGTACGCTGGATAAAGTCATTATCCGTCAATTTTATTTACGGCGCGCGGAGCAGCATTTGCTGCCGGTTTGGCACCTGAGAAAAAGGCCAGGGTGAAGGAAGAATTCAGATGGTTTTTTCTGTAACGGCGTTCTCGACCAATGGTTTTTATAACCTGTATGGCAGCATTCGCAGTCTGCCCGGTCGTTTTTGTCTAAGTGCCCGCACCTTGTGTACTAACGAATATATTTTCGTCCCGCTTAATAAACATTGGAACTACTCAACGACCTCTCATGCAAAAACGCCTTTTGCTTCCCGCTCTGCTGTTTTTCAGCGCCATACTTTCAGCACAAAATCCTTCCCGCGTCACGATCAAAGGTATTGTCGCCGATACTTCCGGCGACGAAGTGGTGCTCCCGACGGTCATGCTGCTGAATCCATCGGACTCCACGCTTGTCAATTTCACGCGCGGTGATGAAAAGGGTTTTTTTCAATTGAAAAATGTAAAAAATCAGGCCTATTTGCTCAAAGTGTCGTACGTCGGTTACCTGCCTCTTCAAATGCGCCTGGAGCCGTCGGCCACTGCTGTGAACGACCTGGGCACGCTGTGGATCAAACCGATCACCACTGAATTGCTCGAAGTGGTGGTCAAAGCTGCCAAGGCCACGCTCAGCATCCGGGGCGATACCATCGAATACGACGCCTCATCGTTCAAAGTGCCGCCCGGCTCCACCGTCGAGGATCTGTTGCGGCGACTTCCCGGCATCGAGGTGGACGGCGACGGCAACATCAAAGCGCAGGGCAAGGACGTGAAACGCGTGTATGTGGACGGCAAAACCTTTTTCGGCGACGACCCCAAGGCAGCGACCAAAAACCTCGGCGCCGAAACGCTTTCCAAAGTGCAGGTGTACAACGAACAATCGGAACAAGCCAAACTCACCGGCGTGGACGACGGCAAAAAAGAAAAGGCGATGAACCTGGAGTTGAAAGATGAATACAAAAAAGGTTCGTTCGGAAAATTGACAGGGGCATTGGGCAACGAAGACCGCTGGGCGGCGCGCGGCAACTACAACCGCTTCAACCAAAAGGAGCAACTTTCCTTTATCGGCTACGGCAACAACATCAACCAGACGGGCGTGAACTGGGAGGATTACGGCGAGTTCAAGGGCCAGAGCACATTCAGCGATTTCGACAACGGCGACTTCGGGTTCAACAACGGCGGCGGGCGCTATTTTGTCTTCGGCGGCGACGATTCGCCGCTCAACAACTTCGACGGACGCGGCTTTACCGAAAACTACGGCGGCGGCGCCAACTACAATTTCGACAACAAAAAAGCCAAGTTCAACGTCAGTTATTTCTATAACCAGACGGATCTTCAACTCGACCAGTTCACCGACCGCCAGACTTTCGCCGAAGGGACTTCGTTTTTCAACTCCGATACGACCCAAAAAACGGATTTCCGGCAGAACCACAGCCTCAATACCCGCTTCGAAAAAGACCTCGACTCCAACAACCTCCTCATCATCAAGGCGCAAGGCAGACTCAGCCACAATGACGCGACCACCGGTCAATCCCAGTTGTTCTTCCTGGAGAACGGTGCTACCACCAATCGCCTGCAGATGGAGCAGGACAACGACCTCGATTCGTGGCGAATGACCAGTGCTGCCATTTTCCGCCACCGCTTCCGGAAAAAAGGCCGCTCCTTCGCTGCCAGCGCCGGTTACAACCACAACCGGACGGACGGCTCCGAAAACACGTTCTCGATCAACCGCTTCTTCGACGCCAATACTTTTACCGAGCAGATCCGCCAGTTGAATGCCAATGAAAACCGGGCAATGCAGTTGAAATCGAGTCTGTTGTTCACCGAACCGCTGTCGAAAAAATGGTACTGGGAAACGTTTTACAATTTCAGTACTTCCAGCAACGAAGTGGACCGCCAGGTAGCTGACCCCGAAAACAACGGACAGCGCATAGACAGCCTGAGTATTTTTTACCACTACGACATTCTCTACAACCGCGTCGGCTCCAGCATCCGTTATTCCAATGAAGGGCTGAACGTTTCGGTCGGCCTCGCGGCGCAGCAACTGAGTCTGGGCGGCGAATACTCCCGCGACCGCAACGCGCCCCTGATCGCAGACCCCATTGACCGCGATTTCCTGAACTGGACGCCGAACATCGGTCTCAGTTATGAGTTCAAGAACAATATCTGGCTGCACACCAACTACGGATACAACGTTCGCGAACCCCAACCCAACGACCTTCAGCCGGTACCCAACCAAAACAACCCCCTTTTCCGGACGGAGGGCAATCCAAACCTCGACCCCGAGCGCAATCACAGTATCGAACTCAATCTCAATCGCTGGAACCCAGCCAATATGAGCAGCATCGGCATAGGCTCCAATCTGAACCTGTACGACAATCAGATCGTGTACAGTCAAACGATCGAGGCCCTCGACAGTGTGGGAATACGCACGACTTCCCGACCTGAAAATGTTTCGGGCGGACAAGAATTCAACATGTACCTGTGGTCCAATTTTCCTATTGTCAAGACCAAACTGACGATGAACCTCAACGGAAGCCTGAACTTCGGAAACACCCCCGCTTTTGTCAACGGTGAAGAAAACGAAACCCGCAACAGAGGCTACCGGCTCAATGCGGGGTTGAATTTTACGCCAGGCAACAAACTCATTTTTGGAGCAGGGGCTTATATCAATCCCAACAACATCACCTACTCCATACAGGAAGAGCAAAACCAAAAGATCCGGAACTACGGCGTGAATGCTTCCACCAAGTGGCAATTCGCGAATAAATTCTTCCTGGAGAGCAATTTCAATTACAATATTTACCGCAACGACCGCTACGGATTCGACCGTGATGTGCCGATCTGGAATGCCTCGGTGCGCCGGCTGATAGGCAAGGAAAACCGGCTCGAACTGCGCCTCGCCGTTTTCGACCTGCTCGACCGCCGCATCAGCATCACGCAAAACGGCACACAGAATTACGTTGTCCGCAACATAGCCCCCACACTGGCGCGTTATTTCATGCTAAGCGCCAGTTACAATATGCGCGGTTACGAAAACAAATTGAACAAAAATAACTGGTGGTGATTTGATTGGGAATTGCGGATTGCGGATTGCGGATTTACCGCTTCAGATCAATCCCCAATCCGCAATCCGCAATCCCCAATCCCCAATCCCCAATCCCCAATCCGCAATCCGCAATTAAATTGATCTGTTATGCAAAAAATAGTGCTTTTCTTTACCTTACTTATTTCTTTTTCCGCCCTCGCACAGGATCAGGCGCCCCTGGAAGGCCGCGTCCGCTATCTCATCGTACACGACTGGGCAAAAAAAATGGCGGCGGTGGATTATCTGAGCAAACAGAGCAGAGAAAGGATCGCCTACATGTGGGGCAATGATTCGGAATGGAAGATGTACGCTAATTTCTTTTTCACCGCCACCGAATCCAAATACGAAGACTCGGAAGAAAAAGCCGAAGCGGACGATCAGGGCTATTCCTGGCGAAAAGACGCCTATTACATCAAGCGGAATTTTGAAAAAAATACAACGTATGACGTGATTGAAATGCTGGGCAAAACATACATCGTCGAGGATTCGCTCTATATGCCCGAATGGAAAATCCACAACGATCTCAAGGAGGTGGCCGGCCACATTTGTATGAAAGCCTATTGGGAAGATACCGTAAAACAGCAAAAAGTTGTGGCCTGGTTTGCTCAGGATATACCGCACAGCGGAGGGCCGGAACGCTTTTGCGGTTTGCCGGGCCTGATCCTCGAAGTGGATGTGAACAATGGCGCTATGGTTATCACCGCCGACCTGATCGAAATGAAAAAACTGAACAAAGAATTGGATTTGCCTAAAAAGATCAAAGGCAAAAAGATCAGGGAAGCGGAATATCAGGACGTGCTGAAAAAATTCCTCGAAGAAAAGCGCAAGGCGGAGGAGCCTTATTTCTGGGGCATCCGGTATTGAATCACCGGCCTGAATTCAGGTCGGGATTGAATCCCTCCGATTGGATATAGGCACCGATGTTCATGATCACACCGTTGAGCAACTCCACATCCTTATCCCACTCGTAGAATTGCCAGGGTTTATCCGCTGTGGCGGAAATCACGGTTTTACTTTTGGTAAACACCCACACTACTTTCTCCGTCCCGAATGCAAACAGGCGGCGCACTTTGCGGACTACATATTCCTGAAACAAGTCGGAATTCCGGTCAGGCAGTTCCACATTCACATCCACTTCGAGCACGAACCGGGCGGGTACGCTGACAAATTTGTTGGTTATTTTATCCGGCGTGAGCACTTTCCGGTCGAAGACTACCACATCTAAGCCCATATTGTTGCGGTAGTCTGGATGGAACTCCAGTTCGCCGGCGCCGATACGGTATTTTTTTTTGTCCAAATTATCGTTGAATAAATCATAGACGTAGAGCTTAAGAAAAAATTGCAGTCCGCTGTCGCTCATGGCTTCTTCGATTGTTTTGGTTTTGTTCATTATCTGCCGGTAACCGGGGTAATAGAAAGGTATCCCGTCAATCACCTCGCGCACTAAGTAAGCGGGGATATTCCGCCCCTTCGCAGGTTTTGTAAGGGTATCAGCAGATTTGGATGCGATGTTCGCTGCGGTACTCATATCCTGAAATTTTCTCCAAAGAAACGGTAATTTTGGGAAATGCCCAAATGAAGTGGCAGTCATCGGAAGTCATTAAAGGTCATCAGGAGGCATTGCGGTGCCTGCTTTTATCTTCTGTTTCCCACTTTTCGCCACCGCTCCGGCATTCTGCCCAACCACTTTCCACTTTTTCCCACATCTTGTTCCATCTCCCGGATCCCGGGAAATCTTTGCCGGTTTTTTCCCCGCTTCTCAACCGCGTTTTGTCCGCCGATACGCTATTGGTCCCCCTTATTCGTTTGCTCAGCCAATATTTTCTCAAATTTTAACAATTAAACTATTTTAATTAAACAATTGATTTTCAGTATTTTAAAATTATGTGCTAAAAAATTGTGACAAAAAAATGAAAAAATATGTCGTTTTGTGGGAAAAAGTGGGAAAAGCGAATACATTTGTGGCGGTGAATTGTAGGCGCAATCCCACAAAAAAGCGTCTGTAAAGCTCCGCAGCAGAAATAATTTTGATGGAGGAAATGGACTGATTGAAGGAATGGGGTGATCCAAAATTATCCCATTGTCAAATTATCCCATTATTCCATTGAACAAGTCCCACACTCAATGATGCAACTCATAGGCGAATATCCCGTCGCGCTCGATGAAAAGGGCCGGATGCGTTTGCCGACAGCGCTGCTTCGACAGTTGTCCGGCCCGAAGGCGGACAATGGCGAAGGGGCAGGTCATGAGTTTGTAGTCAACCGGGGGTTCGAGAAGTGTCTCACACTTTACCCCAAACCGGTCTGGGACGGTATTACTGCCAAGTTGAGCCGTCTCAATCGCTTCAATGACCGGAACCGCGCCTTTATTCGCTCCTTTTACCTCGGTGCGTATCCCATCGCGACCGACAGCGCGGACAGGATTCTTTTGCAAAAACATCTGATGGATTATGCAGGCCTCTCGAAAGAAGCGATACTCGTCGCCATGGACGACCGCATCGAGATATGGTCGCCGGAAGAACACGCTCGCGTCGCCGCTATGGATTCCAACGCTTTCGCCGACCTCGCCAATGATGTGATGGGCGGCGGCGTCGAAGGGGTAGGGGATTTTGAATTATGAATGCAGAATGATGAATGATGAATGATGCGGGAGAGGCCGTATAGGGTGATTCATCATTTATCATTTATAATTCATCATTAAAAAATGACGTATCACGAAAGTGTCCTCTTGCGCGAATCCATTGAATATCTGGGGATTATCCCCGGCGGTATCTATGTGGATGCAACTTTTGGCGGTGGCGGACACTCGAGGTTGATACTCGAAAAATTAGGCGGCAAAGGTCGCCTGTTTGCCTTCGACCAGGATGAAGATGCGAAGCGAAACACGGAGCAGCCGGAATTTTCAGCAAATCCCTGCTTCACGTTCATCCATGCGAACTTCAGGCATTTGAAACGACATCTTCGCGCCGAAGCGGTGCGACCCGGCACGGTGAACGGTATTCTGGCCGACCTCGGCGTGAGCAGTTTTCAGTTCGATACGCCGGAGCGCGGCTTCAGTTATCGCTTTGAGGCAGAACTGGATATGCGCATGAACAAACAGGAAGGCCAGACGGCGGCTGACATCTTGAATGGTTACGAAGCGGATGCATTGCAACGGGTATTCAGCGAACTTGGCGAAGTGCGCAACTCGAAGACCCTGGCACAGGCGGTCGTTCGCGCGCGGGCCCAAAAGCCTTTCCGGACGACAGGTGATTTGGCGGACTTGTGTAACAAAAATCTGATGGGTGAAAAGATGCGTTATCTCTCGCAGGTGTTCCAGGCCCTGCGCATGGAAGTCAACGACGAACTCGGCGCACTCGAAGATATTTTGAAGGACGCGTATGAAATGCTGGCGCCGGGCGGACGATTGGCTGTGATCACTTTTCACTCGCTCGAAGACCGCATGGTGAAGCATTTTTTGAAAACGGGTAATGTCGCAGGAGATCAGCAAAAGGATTTTTATGGCAACATCGAACGACCGTTTGAACTGATCACAAAGAAACCCATAGAGCCTTCCGAAGAAGAGATCAGCCGAAATCCGCGCGCCAGAAGTTCAAAATTGAGAGTTGGAGAAAAGCGGGATAGTACGAATTAACCACATTGACCACATTATTATATGGCAAACAAACTTCTATCCGCATTCAACGTCAGTCAGCACACGACCAACCTCGTGTTCGGGAATTTCTCGTATGTGATGTTCCTCGGATTTCTCGGAATCCTGTATATCGCCAACGCGCATTTTGCCGAAAGAAGCGTGCGACGCATACAATTGCTGCAAAAAGAGATCCGCGAATTGAAATGGGAATATACATCCATCAAGAGCGAGACGATGTACAAATCCATGCAAAGCCAGATAGACGAAACCCTCGAACCCGTCGGTCTCGATTTGGAGAATAAAGGCCCGAAAGTTATAGTAGTAAAATAGTTCTTGGTTGTTGGTTCTTGGTTCTTGGTTGTTGGTTCTTGGTTAAAATGATGATAGATAACCAACAACCAAGAACCAACAACCAAGAACCAACAACCAACAACCAACAACCAACAACAAAATGCTTAATATCAAAAACGAAGTCCTTGTCCGCGTGTATCTGGTGGCCGCCATGATACTGCTGGCTGCGTTGGCGATATTCGGGCGTTTGTACCAGATCAGCGTAATGGATGCCGGCGAGTGGCGCGCCAAAGCCGACAGCCTTTATGTGAAATGGGTGGACGTGCACGCCGACCGGGGCAATATTCTTGCCGACGACGGCAGCCTGCTGGCCACTTCGCTGCCATTCTTCGATGTGCACTGGGATGCCAAAGCAGAAGGTTTGAACGACGAGATCTTCAATCAGCAGGCAGTGGACAGCCTTGCCTGGTTGCTTTCCACCTATATTGACCAGCAATACACCCCCGGCGCCTACCGTGACTGGCTGATGCAGCTCCGCGCCGCTCCTGCCAATACGCGCGGCATCCGGTATATACCGATCGCAAAAAATCTGCCGTACAACAAGGCGCTGTTGGTCAAGACCTTTCCCATTTTCCGGGAAGGACGATATAAAGGCGGTTTTATCCTGGAGCAGAATCCGCGCCGCGAGCGGCCATTCAAAATCCTCGCACAACGGACCATCGGTTATACCCGCGAAGGCGCACTGCCGGTTGGCTTAGAAGGCAGTTTCGACAAAGTGCTCGGCGGCTCATTGGGCAAACAACTGCGTATTCGTGTACCGGGCGATATTTATATACCAGTCAACGACCTGGCCGAGATCGAACCCGAAGCCGGCGCCGACGTGGTAACGACGCTCGACATCAACATCCAGGACGTGACCGAACGCTCGCTGCTCAACGCCTGCCAGACCCACAACGCCGACCATGGCTGTGCCATCGTAATGGAAGTAAAAACCGGGAAAATCCGGGCCATCGCCAACATCGGCCGCACCCCCGAAGGCTGGTGGGAAACGTACAATTATGCCGTCGGCGAGCGGGTTGAGCCGGGTTCCATGTTCAAGCTCGCCTCCTTTATGGCAATGCTCGAAGATGGCTATATCTCTGATTTTGAGGAACAAATACCGGTTTACAAAGGGAAAGTAAAGATATACGACGAAGAACTCGTGGATGCGGTGCCGCATGGTATGGACACCATGAGCATTCAACAGGTTTTTGCCATGTCGTCCAATGTTGGTACCGCCACCCTGACACAGCAATACTACGGGAAAGGCAAAGCCGCCAACTTCGTGGAACGCCTCCGGAGTTTCGGCCTCGATCTGCCAACCGACATCGAAGTGGGCGGCGAAGAGGCTCCCATCATCAAGAATCCCAATGACCCCAAAAGCGAATGGTCGGGCACGACGCTGCCCTGGATGAGTATCGGTTACGAACTGTTGCTCACGCCCCTGCAATTGCTCACGTTTTACAACGGCGTCGCCAACGACGGTCGTATGATGAAGCCCTACATCGTGCAACGCACCGAACGCTATGGCGAAGTGCTCAAAGAATTCCGGCCGACGGTCATCAAACGCAGCATCGCTTCCAGGACGACCATTCAG
Source organism: Saprospiraceae bacterium (assembly GCA_019187225.1). Classification (GTDB taxonomy): domain Bacteria; phylum Bacteroidota; class Bacteroidia; order Chitinophagales; family Saprospiraceae; genus M3007. Next base: position 17,579 of record JABAQQ010000029.1, on the reverse strand, counting down.
AAGGCCAAAGAACTCCTGTCATCTGTTGTGGAAAAAGGAGGTACGGCCCAAAACATCCGGTCACCTTATTACGGCATTGCGGGCAAAACCGGTACGGCGCAGTTGAATTACCACAAATTCAAGGCGACAAAAGGCATACGCCACCAAGCCGGATTCTGCGGGTTTTTTCCGGCGGACAAACCTGTTTATTCCTGTATCGTGGTCATCAGCGAGCCGGAACGCGGCGGTTACCACGGCGCAGAAGTAGCCGCGCCGGTGTTCCGCCAGATCGCCGACAAATGCTTTGCCATGAAACCGGAACTGCATACGCCGGTGAATGCCGAAGAACCGGACAAACTGAAAACCAGCGAATTACCTGCCTGGGATGCCGGCGGCAAGGAAGACATGGAAAAGGCGCTGCGCTGGCTCAACCTGGATTTTTACAGGGAGCAGGACTTGCCCGACTGGGTGGTACTGGCAGCCCACCGCGGCGATTCGCTGGTGATGCAAAACCGCGTGGTGTCGGATAAAACAGTGCCGTCGGTCATCGGTATGGGACTGAAAGACGCTATTTATCTGCTGGAGAACCGGGGGTGTAAAGTGCGCGTGGAAGGTGTGGGCAAGGTGCGGCGGCAAAGCCTGGCGGTGGGGACACGAGCAAGCGGGCAGACGTGCGTGTTGTACCTGGAATAGATTTTACCCGAACGGTGGGTTTACTTTGTGTAGTAGGGCTGTTTAAACAAATGAGAAAATTAAAAAAATTGAATCGCGGTGAAACACTTGAGGAAAATAAGTCAAACCGCCCTCCAACAAAAAAAATGAACCAATAATAAGAGGTATAGATACTCATAATGCAATTCTGAATTTGAAATAAAATGACACTCAACCACCTCCTCCAAAACGTCCGCATCCTGGACGCACGCGGCATCCTCGCCACCGAAGTCGGCCAAATCCGCTTCGATTCGCGGCAGGTGCAGCCCGGCGATGTGTTCGTGGCGGTACGGGGAGTGCAGGTGGACGGACACCAGTTCATTGACAAAGCGATAGAAAGGGGAGCGGCGGCGCTTGTTATTTCGGATTTCGGATTTCGGATTTCGGATTTGTCTAACGCGGGATCCGAAATCACAGTGGTATGCGTGGAGGATTCTGCTGAAACCCTCGGTCAAATGGCCTCCAATTACTTCAATGACCCTTCGCATGACCTCCAATTGATTGGTGTGACTGGCACCAACGGCAAAACCACCACCGTGACCCTGCTGTGGCAACTGTTCACCCGCTTAGGATACAAGTGCGGCCTTATCGGTACGGTGGAAAACAGGGTAGGGGAGGACGTTGTCCCCAGTACCCACACCACTCCCGATGCGGTGCAGTTGCACGGATTGTTGCGCCAAATGGCCGATGCCGGATGTACGCACGTGTTCATGGAAGTCAGCAGCCATGCGGTGCACCAGCGGCGGATCGCCGGAGCGACCTTCGTGGGTGGCGTATTCACCAATCTGACCCACGACCATCTCGATTACCACCGAACTTTCGCGGAATACCGCGATGCCAAGAAGAAGTTCTTTGACGACCTGCCCAAAATGGCCTTCGCCCTTACCAATGCCGACGACAAAAACGGCGCGGTGATGCTGCAAAATACCAAAGCTGCTCATTACACCTACGGGCTGCGCACGGTGGCTGATTTTAAAGCGAAGATCATCGATAACAGCCTGACGGGACTTCACCTGGAATTGGATGGCGCAGAACTCTTTGCCCGTATGATAGGAGAATTCAACGCTTACAACCTCACGGCGGCATATGCGGTGGCGACACTCATGGCGAAGTTTACTAAACCTCAAAGGTTTAGTAAACTGGACATCCTAACCGCGCTCTCTGACCTCCACGGCGCCGAAGGCCGTTTCGACTACATCAATCACCCCTCCCAACCCGGCTGTATCGGGATTGTGGATTATGCCCACACCCCCGATGCGCTGGAAAAAGTGCTCGAAACCATCCAGAAACTAAAGAAAAAAACATCGCGTGTCATCACGGTTACCGGTGCAGGCGGCGACCGCGATAAAACCAAACGACCCCTGATGGCGCAGTTAAGTGCCCGGATGAGCGACCAATTGATCCTGACCAGCGACAACCCCCGCACCGAAGACCCCGCATCCATCCTGCGCGATATGGAAGCAGGTCTGGATGCAGAAGGATTGAAAAAAACGCTGGTGATCCAGGACCGCGAACAAGCCATCAAAACGGCAGTCCGATTGGCCGGACCGAACGACATAATACTGGTAGCGGGCAAAGGCCACGAAAAATACCAGGACGTCAACGGGGTGAAATACCCTTTCGATGACAAACAAGTTCTTTTGAAAGCGATGAGTTAATAGGTATTTGTTATTGGTTGTTGGTTATTGGTTGTCAGTTAATGGCTGTTGGATACAAGGATATTGCACAACCAACAACCAACAACCAATAACCAATAACCAATAACCAACAACCAACAACCAATAACCAATAACCAATAACCAATAACCAACAACCAACAACCAACAACAAGATATAATAGTGGAGGGACTATTATTTTGAGCAGGTTGCGGGGCGATGTAATATCGCCCCACAGCCAAATTTTGAGGCCATTGCAGTAATTTAGGTCACGATAAAAATTACTGTATTTAAAGCAATACCGACAATGCCCCCTATGCCCCCTAATGCCCCCTAATGACCATATTGACTATAATGACGCAACAATGCTCTATTACCTTTTTCAATACCTGAAAGAAGCATTCGACGTGCCGGGCGCGGGGTTGTTTCAGTTTATCTCGTTCCGCGCGGGCTTGGCTCTGATATTGTCGCTGGTGATTTCCATCATCATTGGCAAACGGATCATCAATTGGCTGCGAATGATGCAAATCGGTGAAACCGTGCGCGATCTCGGCCTCGTCGGCCAGACATCCAAAGCAGGCACGCCGACGATGGGCGGCATCATCATCGTGGCAGCCACGCTCATTCCCTGCCTGTTGTTGGCGCAATTGGACAACGTATACATTCTGTTGATGCTTTTCAGTACGATTTGGATGTTTGCTATCGGGTTTGTTGACGACTATATCAAGGTATTCAAAAAGGATAAAAAGGGATTGAAAGGTATATTTAAAATTGCAGGGCAGGTGGGGCTGGGATTGATAGTTGGTGTGACCATGTTGCTGAATGAAGAAGTGGTGGTGCGGATGGATCCTGCAATAGCCGAGCAAAACGGCTACGATGTGACCGAATCTATTTTCACCAAGGTCAGGAACGAGCCTGATACGTACAAAGAGATCGTATATGTGAAAGCACCTATTACAACGGTGCCATTCTTTAAAAACAATGAACTGGATTATTCGCGGCTGTTGTGGTTTTTGGGCGATAATGCGCGCGGTCTGAGTTCGATATTGTTCATTGTAATGGCTATTATCGTGATCGCTGCCGTCAGCAACGGGGCCAATCTGACCGATGGCCTGGACGGGCAAGCGGCGGGTGTATCTGCGATTGTCATTGGAGCATTGGGGATACTGGCTTATGTGAGCGGTAATGCGGTAGCGGCAGATTTTCTCAATATTTATTATATCCCTTACAGCAGTGAATTGGTAGTCTATATCGCGTGTTTGCTGGGCGGCTGCATCGGTTTCTTGTGGTACAATGTGTTTCCTGCCCGCGTATTTATGGGTGATACGGGCAGCCTGACCCTGGGAGGCATTATCGCGGCATTGGCGATCGTACTGCGCAAGGAGTTGCTGGTGCCTTTGCTGTGCGGGGTTTTTTTAATAGAAAATCTATCTGTGATCATGCAGGTCTGGTATTTCAAACACACGAAAAAAAAATACGGGGAGGGGCGCCGCATTTTTCTCATGGCGCCGCTGCACCACCACTATCAGAAACAGGGATACCATGAAGTGACAATTTCCGTGCGGTTCTGGATTGTGCAGATATTCTTAGCGGTATTGACCGTGATAATAACCCTTAAAATCCGGTAGGTCAAAAGGCTCCGGGTGCATAAATTGATAAAAATGATCGGAATGAAAAAAAACGCGAAAATTGGCGAAAATCCCCGTTGTGTCATACTCGGCTCCGGCGAGTCCGGCACCGGTGCGGCCCTTTTGGCCAAACGCCAGGGTTTCGACGTTTTTGTGTCGGATAAGGGAGTCATCAAAGAAGCATATAAGAAACAACTTGACGCGCACGGCATCGCCTGGGAAGAAGGGCAACATACGCTGGATAAAATATTGAATGCCCATGAGATCATCAAAAGTCCCGGTATCCCGGAAAAAAGCGAAGTGATGCAGGCGGTGCGGGCAAAGGGTATCAACGTGATCGGAGAAATAGAGTTGGGCTATCGCTACGCTGGAAAATGCACCATCGTCGCCATCACGGGCTCGAACGGGAAAACGACAACGACCATGCTTGCTTACCACCTCCTGAAACACGCCGGTCTGAATGTGCGTATGGGCGGAAATGTGGGCAATTCGTTCGCGACAATGGTATACGAAGATGTGCACAGACGGCAGACGGAGGATGCATCGAGGATTTTTGTCCTGGAAGTGAGTAGTTTTCAACTGGATGACATTCAGCGATTCCGCCCCAATATCGCTATGCTGCTGAACATTACGCCCGATCACCTGGATCGCTATGATGATAAACTGGAAAATTATGTACGCTCGAAATTCCGGATTGGGATGAATCAAAAGCGCGGCGATCTTTTTATCACCCATCAAAACGATGAAAACATCGCCCATTATATGAAAGAACACCCCGAAGCGGTCAAATGCCGGATAGAACGCGTCCGCAAGAGCGATCTGAAGAATGGCTATATCCGTATAGGCCGAAGCCTGGCATTCGACATAGCAAATACGCCGTTGAAAGGTCCGCACAATGCGTTCAATGCCGCCTGTGCCATCCGCGTGGCGCTGCGGTTGGGCGTCGAACCCGGCGTGATAGAAGAAGGATTGTATTATTTCACGCCGCCGCCACACCGCCTTGAAAAAGTGGGGGAAGTGAACGGTGTGATATATATCAACGACTCCAAAGCCACCAACGTGGACTCGGTTTTTTACGCCCTGCAGGCGATGGACACGCCGACTGTGTGGATTGTCGGCGGACAGGACAAAGGCAACGATTACAGCCCACTGTTCAAATGGGTGAAGAAAAAAGTGAAAGCGATCGTGTGTATGGGTGTAGATAACTCTAAGATAATGAGCGCATTTAAGAAGCTCAAAAAACCGATGACGGAGACGCGCAGCGCGGAAGAAGCAGTCAGGGCGGCGATGGGTTTCGCAGATGAGGGGGATACGGTGTTGCTGAGCCCGGCCTGCGCGAGTTTCGATCTGTTTAAAAATTATGAGGATAGGGGAGAGCAGTTTCGGATAGCGGTTTTGAAATTAAAAAATTGATCTGACAACCAACAACCAACAACAATGTCTCTCGGCAACCGCATCGCAGCAGAATTAAAAGGCGATCGCACCATCTGGATGATCATCGCCGTGCTGAGCCTGTTCAGCCTGCTGGCCGTGTATTCGGCCTCGGGGTGGGAGGCATGGCGTTCGCGCGGCGGTAATACCACCGTGATGTTCGTATCGCACCTGGTGCGGCTGGCCTTCGGTTTGTTCATCGTATATATGTGCCACCTGCTGCACTACCGTCAGTACCAGCGCGTGGCACCGATATTACTGCTGGCTACGATCCCATTGCTGGTGTTCACCCTGTTCTTCGGTCAGAACATCAACGACGCCAACCGCTGGCTCAACATTGCCGGATTCAGTTTTCAACCCTCCGAATTTGCCAAAATCGCGCTCATTATCTACATCGCCCGAGAACTGACGCGCAAACAGGATTATATCACGAGTTTCAAAGATGCTTTTTTGCCCATTATCGTGCCGGTATTGATCATCTGCGGACTTATTGCGCCCGCCAACCTCAGTACGGCGGCTATTCTGTTTTTCACCTGTATCCTCCTGATGTTCATCGGCCGGGTGAGTTGGAAGTATATTTTCCTGCTCGGATTGCTGGGCCTGGTGGTATTTGCGGGTCTGATCGCAGTCGGACAACTCTATCCTGAATCGGGCATTGTGCGGGTGGATACGTGGATATCGCGGGTGCAGGAATTTCTGCACAGTGAGGATGGCGGTTTTCAGGTACAACAGGCCAAAATTGCCATAGCCCGGGGCGGTATCATCGGCGAAGGACCGGGCAATAGTATCATCCGCAACTTTTTGCCCTATGCGCATGCGGACTTTATCTATGCGATCGTCTGTGAAGAGTACGGATTGTTCGGTGGCACCATTGTATTGGCCTTGTATGTCCTGTTGTTCCTCCGCAACGTAAAACTCGTGACCAAAAGTCCCAAAGCATTCGGCGCGTTTCTGGCCATCGGCCTTAGCCTTATGCTCACAGTACAGGCATTGGCCAATATCGCAGTGAATGTCAATCTCGTACCCGCCACAGGGCTTACGCTCCCGTTGATCTCTATGGGTGGCACGAGTATGCTTTTCACCTGCGTGGCGCTGGGGATGATATTGAGCGTGAGTAAGTTTATTGAAAGTTTGGAGTAGGTTCTTGAACACCGATTTTACTGGCACCACCGATACCACCAACTTAATTATTTATAAAAATATGGATATACTTCACAAGGAATTAACTGACAAAATTATAGATGCTTTCTTTGAAGTTTATGATCAGCTTGGATATGGCTACCTGGAACGAGTATATCAAAATTCACTTTATTTTGAATTGATAGCCAAAGGCCATAAGGTAGAAGCACAAAAAGAAATTAGAATTTACTATAAAGGACGAGAAGTTGGCATTTACTACGCCGACCTGTTAGTTGACGATTTAGTGATTTTGGAATTGAAAGCAGCAGAGATCATTACAGATGCTCATGAAGCGCAAGTGATTAACTATTTGAGAGGAACAGACAAAGAAGTAGGCTATATACTCAATTTTGGCCCCAAACCAGAATTTTCAAGGAAAATCTTTACCAATGACCGCAAAAAACATAAAAAATAAAATTCGGTGGTTTCGGTGGTCTCGGTCAAATCGGTGTTCAAAAAAATATCGCACCAAACCTGAATAAAGTTGAAATGAGCAGTCAAAAAATAAAAATATTGATAACCGGCGGCGGTACCGGCGGACATGTATTCCCGGCCATCGCCATCGCGGACGCGATCAAAAAGTTGCGCCCCGATACGGAGTTCCTGTTCGTGGGCGCCAATGGAAAAATGGAGATGGATCGCGTGCCGCAGGCCGGATATGCCATAGAAGGCTTGAATATTGCCGGTTTTCAGCGGAGCGCGAGTTGGAAAAACCTCTCGTTTCCGTTTAAATTGGTGAGCAGCCTCTGGAAAGCGCGCAAGATCATCCGCCGTTTTCAGCCCGATGTGGTGGTCGGCACCGGCGGCTATGCCAGCGGGCCGGTGATGCGGGCGGCACAGGGAGCGGGAATACCGACGCTGATCCAGGAACAAAATTCCTACGCCGGTGTGACCAATAAAATTCTGGGTAAAAGGGCCTCAAAAATATGCGTCGCCTATGACCATATGGAGCAGTTTTTCCTGGCGGAAAAAATCGTGTTCTCCGGCAATCCTGTCCGCTCCGATATTTTGAATTTGGAAGGAAAACACCAGGAAGGCATAAAACACTACGGCCTCAATCCAAGGAAAAAAACCATCGCCGTCATCGGGGGGAGCATGGGCGCGCGGACATTGAACGAGGCCATGCGCGACAACGCAAAGTTTTTTGAAAAATATGAGGGTGTGCAAGCGCTCTGGCAATGCGGGAAATTTTACGAATACGAGTTCACTGAATGCGACACGGCAAAATTGGAGAATGTTCAACTGCTGCCTTTCATTGACCGGATGGACTTGCTTTTCGCAGCGGCAGACGTGGTGATCTCCCGCGCGGGCGCTCTGACCATCAGCGAGTTGTGCTTGGTAGGGAAGCCAGTGGTACTCGTGCCTTCGCCCAATGTAGCCGAAGACCATCAGACCAAAAACGCCCTTGCGCTGGTGGAAAAAGGTGCCGCCCGCCTCGTCCGCGACGCGGAAGCCAAAGAGAAAATGCTGCAGGAAGCGCTCTTGATCCTGGAAAACGAAGCACTGGCATTCAGCCTCAGCGAAAGCATCCGGCAGTTAGGCCGGCCCAACGCGGCGGAAGCGATAGCGCGGGAGGTAATCAAACTGGCGGAGCGCACGGGCGATAAACCAGCGGGGTGAACACCAACGTCCATACGAATCCCCCACCGGTAAACCGGTGGGCTGAGTGCCAAGTCCGAAGGACTTTTTTCGACTCAACCCACCGATTTACCGGTGGGGATAAAAGGTAAAAACATGAAAATTAAATTCTTAATCACCATAACGGCACTTGCTTTTGTCTCCTGCCAGCCGGCCAACGACAAAAGCCCCGCCCTGCTCGGACAATGGAAGGGCACGGAGTGGCTCATTTTTGACAAACCCTCCGGCATGGACGCTTCGCAGGTGTATTTTGAATTCAAAGAAGACGGCACTTATACCGCTCAATTTGGCAGTCAAAATCAAAACGGCACCTGGCGCACGGAAAAAGACAAACTGTATACGACCGAAACCGGTAAAAAAGAGATCATGGTAAAACTCTTGAAAGCCGACGGCAAGAACCTCGATTTCGAAATGAACCGGGGCGGCCAATTAGAAACTCTGAGACTCGTCAAGAAATAATACAAAGGCATGAAGACCAACGTATTGTGGCGATACTTCCGCAACTTCCTGCGCTACAGGCTCGACCTGCGCGAAGACCAGGAAGCACCGGAAGAAACGATTGACGCGATTCGACGCGGCATAGTGTTCAAAGGTACCAACCTATGGACGCTCATCTTTGCCGTGTTCGTTGCATCGGTCGGCCTGAACGTCAACTCCACGGCGGTCATCATTGGAGCCATGCTTATTTCTCCGCTCATGGGCCCCATTATGGGCATTGGTCTCGGCACCGCGATTTTTGACTTTGACCTTATCAAAAAAGCAGCGCAAAACCTCGCCGTCATGGTCGCCTTCAGCTTGGCCACGTCCACCCTCTATTTTCTCATTACCCCCTTGTCCGAAGCGCGATCTGAACTGCTGGCGCGCACATCGCCCGCCATTTGGGATGTCCTGATCGCATTTTTCGGCGGCTTGGCAGGTATCGTGGGCATTACACGGAAAGAAAAAACTTATGTGGTAGCGGGAGTTGCCATCGCTACCGCGCTCATGCCACCACTTTGCACAGCAGGCTACGGCCTAGCTACCGGGCAATGGCGGTACTTCTTGGGGGCTTTTTATTTGTTTTTTATCAATACCGTATTCATCGCCTATTCTACACTAATCGTGGTGCGGTTGCTGAAATTTCCCAAAACCTCCTTCGTGTCCGAGGAAGTGCAGCGCCGGGTGCAGCGCAACATTTCGGCGATGGTGCTGCTCACTGTTTTGCCGAGCATTGTTTTGGCCTACAACATCGTACAACGCGGATTTTTCGATCAAAAAGTAAAACGATACGTCCGTGAGGAATTTAATTTCAGAAATACTCAGCTTCTGAAAACCGAAAGCGAATACAGCCGTAAAACCTGCGTCATCAGGCTCTACGCCGTCGGCGCGCCGCTGGACTCGACGGCGCTCAACCGGCTCGAATCGAGGCTGGCAGCGCACGGACTGGACGGTTCGAGACTCGAAGTCCGGCAAGGTGTGACGGCTCAGCAAAACGTGGATGTGACCGCCCTGCGCACCGGGATTTTGGAAGATCTCTACCGCCGAAACGAGGAGGTTTTACTGCAAAAAGAACGACAAATCAACCTGTTGCAATCCGAACTCGACCGTTATCACCGGCTGGAATCCGAAGCCGGTGCCATTGCCAGCGAATTGAAGGCTTTGCAACCGGCAGTGCAGCAGTTTTCTATCAACAGCAACATCTATTTTGATTTTGCAAAACAAAGAAACGACACCCTTCCGGTGGTTTATTTACATACCAGCCGCCGGATATCGAATACGGAGAAATCGCGCATTTTCGACTGGCTTAAAGTACGCACGGTATCCGATACCCTGATTTTAATTCAACAATAAACCTCTATCAACCCTTATCAACAGTTAAAATGAATTTCGACGACATAAAACGCATCTACTTCATCGGCATCGGCGGCATCGGGATGTCGGCACTGGCGCGCTATTTCAAAAAGCACGGCACCGACGTGTACGGCTATGACCGCTCCGAAACCGACCTGACCCGCGCCCTGGCCGACGAAGGAATGCACATTCATTATGACGACGACGTAAGTTTTATTCCCGATCACGTTGATCTGGTGGTGTACACACCCGCCGTGCCGAAAGACCACGCGGAACTGAACTGGTTTTTGCAACATGATTTACCGGTAAAAAAGCGCGCCGAAGTGCTCGGCATCATCAGCAAAGCCAAACGCTGCGTCGCCATCGCCGGCACGCACGGCAAGACGACTACCAGTACCATGACCGCTCACCTGCTCCGCGCCTGCGGCGTGGACGCTACAGCGTTCGTCGGAGGAATTTCGCTCAATCTCGGCAGCAACTTCGTGGAAGGCGCCAGCGACTGGGTTGTGGTGGAAGCCGACGAGTACGACCGCTCGTTCCTGCACCTCCACCCCGAAGTCGCTGTGCTGAACTCGCTCGACCCCGACCACCTCGATATCTACGGCACACCCGAAGCGGTGGTGGAATCGTACAAGCAGTTCGTCCGCCAAATCAAGCCTGGCGGAAAACTGATCTACCGCCACGGGCTGCCGCTCGACGACGTCGCGGCGGAACTGCGCGCTTCGGGCCGGCATGTGTTCACATTCGGCATAGACGAGGGCTACTACGAAGCCTATAACGTCCATGTTGCGGATGGCCAAATGGCGTTCGGTCTCAAATCGAGCATCGTGGATTGGAGCGATCTGCGGCTCAATTACCCCGGACTGCACAACGTGCTGAACGCAACGGCTGCTATTGCAGCCACGCTTGCAGCAGGCGGTTTTGCTCCCGAATTGCCAACCGCCCTGGCCGGTTTCAAAGGTGTGAAACGCCGCTTCGAGACGATTTTCAAAAATGAAAACGTGGTGTACGTGGACGACTATGCCCACCATCCCGCCGAACTTGAAGCTGTGATCGGCGCTGCCAAAATGCTGTGGCCGGATCGCAAGGTCACCGGTATTTTCCAGCCGCACCTCTACACCCGCACCCGCGACTTCGCTGATGGTTTTGCAGCGGCGCTGGACATGCTGGACGTGTGCATCCTGCTCGACATCTATCCCGCCCGCGAACTGCCGATACCCGGGGTGACATCAGCCATGATCGCGGGCTTGATGCAAAACAAAAACGTGACCCTGACAACGAAAAGCGAACTATTGAATGTGCTGAAAACCAGGAACCTGGAAGTGCTGATGACAATGGGGGCGGGAGATATTGATACGATGGTTGAACCGATAAAATCATTTATTTCCCACCGATAAATCGGTGGGCTGAATGTGAACCTGAAATCCCACCGATAAATCGGTGGGCTGAATGCGAACCTGAAATCCCACCGATAAATCGGTGGGCTGAATATCCAAGTCCTTTGGACTTCTTTAACTCAACTCACCGATTGATCGGTGGGGAAAAAACGAAAAATGCTGAAAGCGCCACATCTCCGCTACGATCGTATCCTCTGGGTAGTATTCCTCCTGGCGGTGGGTCTCTTGCTCTTCGCGGCCATCCGCCGGAAGAAGGACGCCTTTGCCGACGGGCTGCGGGTGGAGGTAGTACCGCTTCCTGGCGGCGACAAACTCATCAGTGAGCGCGATGTTCGGCAGGCACTGCTGATCTCTTTCGGCAACACGCTCGAAGGCACCGAACTCGGTCGCCTCGAAGTGGAGCGCATGGAGCGGGTGCTGGAGCAGGATCCCTTCGTACTGGACGCGGAGACCTACATTGACCAGAAGAATATTTTGCACGTAAAAGTCACCCAACGCGAACCCGTGCTGCGGGTGCTCGACAACAACGGCGGCAATTATTACTTAGATAAAAACGGCAAAAAGATGCCGCCCTCCAAAAATTTTGCCGCGCGGGTGCTGATCGCAACAGGCAATGTGGCGCCATACACGGCCGAGTTCCGGGAAAAGAAACGGAATACGCTCAAAGACCTTTTTGCCCTGACCCAAACCCTGCTGGCCGACGAATTTTTGGGCTCGTTCATCCAGCAAATCCACATCAACAACGCGGGTGAGTTCATCCTTGTTCCGCTTGTGGGCGACCAGAAAATCGTATTGGGTTCGGCAAGAAAACTGGACGACAAACTGAACCGCCTGAAGATTTTTTACCGGGAGGGAATGCCGTATTCGGGATGGCGGGCGTATGAAACAATAAATTTGAAGTACAACGGACAGGTCGTATGCAGAAAGTGATATTATATCTCAAACTCATCTTATTCCTGGCTGGCTGCGGCGATTGCATTCAGGACGGAAGCGGAGTAGTTCTTGATGCTGCGACTAATCTGCCTGTTGATAGTGTGAAGATTAGAAAAATGAGCAAACGGGAATCCGAATGGGTATTTTATTCCGGAAAGAATGGAAGTTTTGAGGCCAGTTACATTTCAGGAGGCCTTTGGAGATGCCCGGATTTGGAATTGGAAATATCCAAACAAGGTTATCGCAGTCAACGAGTTGTAAACCCTCAAAACGATACGATTTACTTAAGCAAATAACCTCATGTTGTAACCCCGAACGAAGTGAGGGAACTACAAAAGCCAAACTGTGACGAGAGGACGTGAAAAGCGAGATGGAGTTTTTAGAGTAGAGTGAGTTTGTCATGTTGTAAACAACCGTCCAATCTACGAGGGCAAGATAAGTGCGGGCGATCGTTTGGAGTGGACAGATTCTTCCAGAATGACAAAAAACCAAACAAAAAATTTTGAAACAAAAAATTTAAAAATACCTTTGTTGCCGGAAAAGAGTTTCGTGCCGGCAGCAGGGGGTAACGAGAAAACAAACTGAAACTCGACCACTTAAACAGAAACGTTATGACGGAATTACTCCCACAACCCCATGATGTTGTAGTTGCACTCGACATCGGAACGACAAAAGTGTGCTGCCTCGCAGGACGCAAAAACACGCACGGCAAACTCGAAATCCTCGGCATCGGCAAAGTCGAAAGCGCCGGCGTGCTGCGCGGCGTGGTGTCGAACATCGAAAAAACCGTGAACGCCATCCGCGAAGCCGTTGACATCTGCGAGCGCAACGCCCGCATGAAATTTCGCAGCGTCCATGTCGGCATTGCAGGCCAGCACATCAAAAGCCTCCAGCACCGGGGCATCCTCACCCGCGACAGCGACCACACCGAGATCGCCCGGCGCGACATTGACCGGCTGGTGAACGACATGTTCAAACTCGTGCTGCCGCCCGGCGACAAGATCATCCACGTCTTCCCGCAGGAGTTCACCGTGGACTCCGAGCAGGGCATCACCGACCCCGTCGGGATGTGTGGCGTGCGGCTGGAAGCCAATTTCCACATCATCACCGGCCAAATCACGGCCATCAACAACATCTACCGCTGCATCGAGAAGGTCGGCCTCAAAGTCGCCGACCTCACCCTCGAACCCATCGCCAGCGCCGACGCCACCCTCAGCGAAGAGGAAAAACAGGCGGGTGTGGCGCTTGTGGACATCGGCGGCGGCACCACCGACATCACCATCTTTCACGAGGGCATCATCCGCCACACGGCGGTCATCCCCTTCGGTGGCAACGTCATCACAGCCGACATCAAAGAAGGCTGCACCGTGATGCAGCCGCAGGCCGAAAAACTCAAAGTCAAATTCGGCTCCGCCCTCGCCAACGAGGTGTTCGACAACCGCATCATCACCATCCCCGGCCTCAAAGGGCGCGACCACAAGGAGATCAGCGAGAAAAACCTCGCCCGCATCATCCAGGCGCGCATGGAAGAAGTGCTCGACTACGTACTCTGGGAAATCCGGCGCAGCGGCTACGAGCGCAAACTCATCGGTGGCATCGTGCTCACCGGCGGCGGAGCGCTCATGCTCCACGCCGACAAACTCACCGAATTCCACACCGGCATGGCTTGCCGCATCGGTGTGCCGGTGGAAAACCTCGCGCACGGCTACCACGAAAAAGTCAGCAGCCCGATTTTCAGCACCGGTATTGGATTGCTGCTGCGCGGTTTGCAGGACATCGAGCCGGGCAACAGCCAAACGGTTGACAATCAGAACGTTTCCGACGACCGCGAGCCTTCCAATGTTTCCGAAGAAAAGGGTCCGTCGTGGTTCGACACGGTTTTCAAAAAGACCAAGGAGTGGTTCGAGGCAGAACCCGATTTGGATTTCGAAAGGAAAAAATGACCCTGTACGTGTTCTCACCGATTTATCGGTGCATTTGTATTGATCCCACCGATAAATCGGTGGGCTGAATGTCCAAGTCCGCAGGACTTTATCAACTCAACCCACCGATTTATCGGTGGGAGAAGAAACTCGATAACTCACTCAAATTCAAAATATCATGTTATTCGATCTTCCGAAGGATGAACCTTCCATCATTAAAATCATTGGAGTCGGCGGCGGCGGGAGCAATGCCGTGACCCACATGTACAAACAAGGCATCGTTGGCGTGGACTACGCCATTTGCAATACTGACGCACAGGCCATGAATCTCAGCCCGGTGCCCACCAAAATTTCGCTGGGCCAACTCCTCACCGAAGGACGCGGCGCAGGTAGCAAGCCCTCAGTGGGCAAACAAGCCTGCATCGAGAGCCTCGACGAGATCAAACGTTTCCTCGAAGACGGCACCAAAATGGTGTTCATCACTGCCGGCATGGGCGGCGGCACCGGTACCGGCGCAGCGCCCATTATTGCCAAAGCTTCACAGGAAATGGGTATTCTGACGGTGGGTATCTGCACCCTCCCTTTCACTTTCGAAGGCAAAACCCGTGTGGGCAACGGCCTCGAAGGTCTCGAAGAATTGCGCAAAAACGTGGACTGTCTGGTCATTATCTCCAACGACAAACTGCGCGACATCTTCGGCAACCTCAGCATATCGGCAGCATTCGCCGAAGCGGACAACATCCTTTGCACTGCCGCCAAAGGTATTGCCGAGATCATCACCGTGCCTGGCTATGTCAACGTGGACTTCGAGGACGTGAACACCACGATGCGCGGCTCAGGGGTGGCTATCATGGGCACGGCCTGCGTCGAGGGCGACAACCGCGCCTTCCGCGCCGCCGACGAGGCGTTGCGTTCGCCGCTGCTGGAAGACAACGACATCTACGGCGCGAAGAACATCCTGGTCAACATCACCTCCGGCGCGAAGGAGGCGACGATGGACGAGATTTTCGAGATCACGCAATTTGTGCAGGAAAAAGCCGGCGAAAACGCCAACCTCATCTGGGGTAACTGCTTCGACGAGCGCCTGGGCGACAAACTGGCTGTCACGATCATCGCCACCGGCTTCGAGGTGAGCGAGCGCCGTGTGCCGGGTCAAACGACGCCGCTGCGCCAGGCCAATCCGCACGAGCGACAGGTCGTTCACCTCGACGACGAGGCCGCCGGAAAAAAGAACCAGCCTTCTCTCTTTACGATTACGTCCGATGAGCCGTATGCCCCGGTGGACGAGAAGGCTGCCACCGCACTCGAATTCGAGTTCGACAACATCCGGGAGACGGTGGACAAGATCCGCCGCACGACACCTGCCAACAGCGACCCGCATATCCGCCGGCCTGAAGACGATGAAATCTCGCCGGAAGAACGCCGCCGCCGCATCGAGGAAGCGCAGCGCCGCCGCCAGGAGGCGCTCAACCGCCCGATTAATGTGGTGAAGTTGAACTCGCCGCAGACGATTATCGAACTGGAAAATCAACCGGCTTACCTCCGCAAGAGCATCAATCTCGACGATGTGCCCGATTCGGAGCAGCCCGAAATGTCGAACTGGACGATTTCACTCGAAGAAGAAGGCGAAATCCGCGTGGGCGGGAATTCGTATTTGCACGACAATGTAGATTAGACGTTGGACTTTTTGACATTGGACGTTAGACCCGTAGAGTTGATTGCAGGAGTCCAATAGTCCAATGTCTGACGTCCAACGTCCAATAGTCCAACGTCCCAAAAAATTATTTCTGCTAAGTGGTAGCGGCTTCGGTGTGTGGGACACCGGGCCGCTTTTTTTGTGCGACAAAACACAGGTAGTTTGGTTTTTTAACTTTCAATGCTGATTTTTTACAATCCAAAAATCTTGTTATTTTTGCTGCAAGTAACGCCTCTCCTATGTTGAAAATTTTTTTGAGCTACAGTCGCACAGATCAATCTTCCGCTATGCATTTGGCAAGAGATTTTTCCAGCTTAGAACATAAAGTCTGGCTGGACAAAGAGCTAACCGGCGGACAAGCGTGGTGGGATAAAATCCTGTCCCAAATAAGAGAATGCGACCTTTTCGTTGTTGCATTATCCAACTCATATTCTAATTCTCAAGCGTGCAGGTTGGAATATCAATATGCATATGATCTCAGGAAAAGGATACTTCCTTTAAAGATAGAAGATAATGTTTCTCTCAATATTTTACCATCTACCTTAACTTCCTTGCAAATTGTTGACTATAAAGAAGACAGCAAAGCCTCGTTCCTTTCATTAGTAAAGGCAATTAGCAATTTGCCCCCATCTCAACCCTTGCCAAATCCTTTGCCACAATCACCTGAAGTGCCAATATCGTATTTAGATCAATTGAAAGATCAAATCGATTCCAGTAATGATTTAAGCATGGCTAGTCAGTTAGAAATAATTGCTAAGTTGAAAGGCAGGCTCGATATCCCCAGTGAAAAAAAAGATGCGATTTACTTGCTTCAACGATTGAGAAAAAGAAACGACCTTTTTACGAGGGCATCGGAACAAATTGACCAGATTTTAATGAAAAGCAAAATCGAGCCTCAAGAAAGTAGCAGCAGAATGCAAAGACCAATCCCTCAATCCCAACCAATGACGCATCAGCCTGTTGCAACTACCCCTAAAAAGGAAGAATCAGAGGGAGGGAGTTCTTTTTTTGAAATTATTGGTTACATTGTTGTTGGTTTTTTTGTTTTAGCTTTAGTTAGTGGCGGGTGCTGACGACTCACGAGGCCAACAAATCCAACCGAAAAATTCCCGACGAGGAAGTTTTAGCCTTTGCCATTTCTGAAAAACGGGTTGTGCTAACGTTCAATCGAAAAGACTTTTTTCGATTGCATCGCCAGCATCCCCGGCACTTTGGAATCATCACCCGCACAGAGGATATTGGCTTTGAAGGCCTGGCGAACAGGATTCACGAAGCGATAGAAACTGCGAACGGGAATCTTGAAAATCAATTGGTTCGCATCAATCGCCCAAATCCAAGTCAGAAACCAGATTGATTCCCTCTCGCTTGCGTCTTTCGCCTCGCCGTTCTTCCCGCCCTGCTTGTGTCTTTTGACCAAGCGCCTCCAGCGCGAGATGCTCCAATTCAAATGATCATGAGTCATCCCGAATTTTGGGGTGACTCATTTTATTTTGGGTCAAAAAAAGAACCTCCTGTATTTTAGTGGTGTCGAATCACAAAAACAGGAGGTTATCATGTATATACGGGACAAATATAAGTT
>JABAQQ010000008.1 GCA_019187225.1 Saprospiraceae bacterium | reverse complement strand
CTGGGATGAAAATCAGGCTCAAAAGAGCCAAGCCGAGGTTTTGAAATGCGTGTTTCATACCGTTAAAGCGTTGATTTTGTGAAAAATATGGGTGAGTTATTTATTTCTCTTTTTTTGCGCTTAACGGGGGCACTCCTGCCCGTGCCTACGCTTAGGAGGCATGGACAGGAGTGTAATGTTCTGCGTCTATTATTCGTGATTGACTATGAAAGTAGCCGAGAGAATTTGGTTTTCTCTAATGGCATGGATGTAGTATACACCATTAGGAAGCGTTGCGACATTTATCTGGAATGTTTTAGTTGAGAAATCTCCCTGAAATTTCAGTTCGGAGAATTGGCTGACGATATATGTCGTGTATATCCCCTCAATCGTAAATTCGTCTTCAATCATGACATTTATTACACTGCTTGTTGGGTTTGGTGTAATACTCATTTGCTGTTTATCGCATCTGCCTACATTAAATGAGCGACTTTTAGTCAAATTGTTTCCGCAGCCATCTGTCGCAACAACTGTGAGTGTCATTAAACCAGGGGCATCCGCCTCAACCAGTGCCAATGAGCCATTACCGATAGTTGAAATATCAAAACAGGGTGCTCCTTGGCAGGTCCATGAATAGTTTACATTGGGATCGTCATTTGAGATACTGTAGTGTCCGGTTCCATAATAGTAGCAGGCTGGTATTTCCTCCACAATATAAAAGTCAGGAATTCCAAGGTTCGCATCATAAGTGAATGTCTTGACAAGTTGCATCGTGCAGCCATTCAAAGATATGGTCGCCCTGACCCAATAATTGCTCCCTCCTTGGACAAAACTTGCAATCGAGTTAGTCGCTCCAGAAGTGTTCGTAAGGGTGATGTTTGAACTTGATGTCCATGTCACAGTTGCGTTTGATGGCAATCCCGTAACTTCAAGCGTAAGCCCGTTACACAGCGAGTTCGTAGAGGAATTGAGAACGGGTTGACCCGTGCTGCTGGTCACGCTGATTTGGTAATATCCCCTCGGCGCAGTTCCGTTGTTTTCCACTTGGACAAAAATAGAATTGGCATTTACGTCCGCGCAACTGATTGTGGCTGTTATGGTGCTGCCACTTTGCGTAATTGTTGCACCGGGGAAATCTACAATTTCGTCGTTGGCATCGCGGTACAGCACTTTTAGTTCGTCAACAGGGAAGTCGCAGTTCGTAATTTTTGAAACCGTTACAACATAGTTGCCAATGGCCGTATTCGGTTGTAGGCGATACCAATCTTCTTCCTTGTCACATCCAGAGTGGAGACTGTGGATTTGGGTTGTTCCACCTGTTATCCAACGGGCTTGAAGAACTACATTGTCCGGCTCAAATTGGTCGCCTCGAACGATAAGGCCGTAATAATTTTGAAACCAAGGACTAAAAAATTGTCCACTTCTCGACAGAATGTTGTGAAGCATTGCTTGAACTTGCTGGTTTGAGAAGGTTTCTGTACAAGGGTAATAAGACATAACATTTGTAATGTCAGGGGTAAAAGCAGTTCCAGTAAAATCCACAAACGTACCAAAATACGAAAAACACCCATTGCCTGTAGCATCGGCGGGAGTGTCACAGAAACCGTCGCCAGTACGACTGCAATCGGAGATTTTTAGCCAAGGAGGAAAGAGACAACCAGGGTCAATGATTGGCACCCTACTTACTGCTTCCCTTCGACATGGGGTATTTAGCCCATCTGCATTTTGAAACGCAGGGTCTTGATTGGTTCTTCTGTGAGTATGTTGCAAAGTGAAATAGTGTCCGATTTCGTGAGCAAGTGTTGTGCTAAACCCGTTTACAGCACCTCTTACGACTGCAAAATCATCATGACTTGTGTTGTAGATGCCTCCCCATTGGAATCCGCCACTTGTCTGCCCAGAGCGTACAACGTGAAGGTTTAACGATGAACCGTCAGAATTTTCTTCCATCATATCGTCTAATTCATCGTTATTGTCAATATCAACGAATGCCGGATTTGTGATGACCGTTTGGCACGAGATGTAAAAATGTATCGGCAGGCCACTATTCTGAAACACAAAGTTGTTAAAATCGAACATCTGTTGGTAGAATTCATCCTCTGGGATATCATCATCCTCATTTTCTCGATAAATCCAAAGGTGTACTGGCACAGGAATAACCCCCTGCCAACCGGTTGTTTGATATGGGCATGCTGCGCCATTGCGCTCTGAAACATTTTGAGCAAGTAACTCTTGCAAGGTATCAATACCACGTTCAACTTTCGAAAAGTCGCCATACCAAGGCAACTGCTCAAATTCTTCATCCGATATGCTGGGGGTTCCACATTGTAAGGTGGGCTGAGCCGGCAGATTGGCGTAGAAAAGCAAAGCGAATGCAGCTGGGAAAAAAGCATGAAATTTCATAGTCGTTTTATTTTAAAGTTTGAGAAAAGGGCGGTAGGGATAGCCTCTTACCTCATCGCTGAAATAGTAAAGGCTATCATTGTAAAAAATCTTCAAATATTCAAATTGGGTCACAAAACATTCCTCAATGTAAATCAACTTGAATTCCGTGCTAAGTGTGTCTGTATCCAGACTATCAAGGCGTATAAAAAACGTTCTCTGTACCGTATCCAAATACGCCACAGAATCTTTTGGCATCTGGACAAAACTAAAAGCCACAGAATTTTTTGTTTTTAGGGCTGTTGGATTTAGAGAAAAATCCCCATTAAAAATTTGGATGCTATCAGGCTCATATTCGCTAAAATGCCCTCCAATTAATGAGGTCCCATTTTTATCTAATAGTATTAGGTGGAACAAATCACTTGTAACATTAGGCGGTTCCTCACATAACGGGATGTCATCTTCCGGCGATTTTTTTTCACAGGAAAGTAAGAAAGCCAGAACGCTGGCCGTAACCCAAAAAACAAGTTGGAGGTTGAGCGATTTTTTCATGTCGAACAATTTATTTTTTTATGATTTGTGTTTTTACGCAGAACGGGGGCATGGCTGCCCGTACCGACGCTTAGGAGGTATGGACAGCCATGCATAGATGGGTGCTTATTTATTTATGATAAAAGTAGCCGTAGCAGAAGTATCATCTCTGTAAACAAGAATACTGTAAACCCCGTTTTGTAACTCGCCGAGGTTTATCGAAAAACTCTTGTTTAGGTAATCCGACTGAAATTTCAATTCGGACATTTGACTGATTACAAGCACGTGGTAAGTACCATCAGTCACATATGTATCTTGAATTTCTACATTTATTGTTCCGGTTGTCGGGTTCGGCGTGATGACTATATTCTCCATTTTATCACGGCACCTTTGCACGTTTATCTCTTTTGTTTTCACACGGCTACTGCCGCACTCGTCAGTTGCTGTAACAACCAATTTCATTGTTCCAGTCCCATCTGGTTCCACTACTGCATACTCACCATTTCCAAACGATTGAATATTGCCACATGGACTACCCTCACATGACCAAGCATACGTTATACCGTCTATCGCATTTGAAATGCTGTATTCACCATCACCCGGATAACATGCTGGAATCTCGGGAACAATGAAAAAATTAGGTACCCCTCCACTTCCTTCATAAGAAAATGTTCTGCGAATTATTTGAGAGCAATCGCCCCAAGTCACAGTTGCTTCAACCCAATACGTTGATCCTCCGCCCATAAAACTTTGAATAGTTAAGGTTGAACCAGTAGCATTTTGTAAGGTGATACTCGGGCTGGATGTCCAACTTACGGTTGCACCGTTTGGAAGTCCTTCTACCGTATATGAGGTGTTCTGACACAAAATATTGCTGCCCGAAATACTTAATGGGGTGCTTGAAGTCAGTATAATTTTATATTTCCCTTCCGTGACATCGGATTTTCGCTCTATTTCAATCAAAAGGCTGCTGGTACTGGCTGCTGAACATGGAAATTCGAAGATCATTGTCGTCCCAACGGTGGAAGAAGTCGTTGCTACCTCAGTAGAACGCATACCGTCGCTACCAATATTCCATACCCTTACTTTTTCAACAGGATTTGGGGCATCATCAACTTTTTCAATTTTGATTTGATAAGAACCGATCACACCTTGACTCAAACTCATAATCAACCAATCTGCAGGGTCCTGGCAACTTAGCATATCGTAAAAAGAGTGACATTGAGATTCACCAAGCGCAATTGGGCGGGGTACGCCGGGAAAGTCACTATCGTCAGGCTCATACCTGTCAGGATCGGTCTCGTTCAAATCGACTATCTGAAAAATTGTTCGGATGTAGAGCATGCTGTAAGCCATCGCTCCAATTTGCCCTTGCGAGAAGGATGTTCTGCATGCTCTTGGAGCATAGGACATGATGTTAGCCACATCAGGAGAATAGGAATCTCCGTAATTGTCAGTGGCTGTTCCTGTATAAGCACACGATGTGACCATACCAGATCTAGACAAAAGAGGGTCTGCCGGAGTATCGCACAGCGCATCACCGTTTTTTTCGCAAACCTTACCTGTTTTGAAACAGACTGGCCCACTAAAAAACTCAAATTCTCTCGTTCGACTGACACATTCCTGTCTGCATTTCCCTTTGTCCCAGTTCCGATGAGTATGATCCAAACCAAAATAATGGCCGATCTCGTGCGCAAGCGTAGAAACAGAGGGAATATCCATATAAACATCTCGTTCGACAACGATCAGGTCAGCAAAAGAGTTGTAAACGCCGCCTGCATCCACATAATCTTTTACGACATGAACATTTATAGCATCGGCATCCGTATTAGAACCGCCAAAAGTATTCCAGAATGAGTCCCAATCGGTCGCAGCAGTCATTGCCGAGTTTGTTTCATACTGTGGGCAAACCATGAAAAAGCGGACATTCATCCCGTTGCTTTGGTATAGAAAGTTGAGTCTGTCCATCATATCCTGTAATTGTTTCTCATCTGGCATTGCCGGATCGTTATCAGTTTCTCTGTAAATCCAAAACCTGATCGGAATCAGAAACATTCCATCTATGTCAGGGCACGAGTTTCCCGAACGTTCTTCCACTGCCATATTCCCTTTGAAAAGGAACGCAGCGGAATCAGAGCCTCGAAATTGGTCAAGAAAATCATTATTTCCATACCAAGGGAGTTGTTCCATTTCCTCGTCGGTTTTTTCAACCGTTTCACATGATGATGGCGTATTCTCTTGGGCAATCAATGGAAATATTGACCAAAGGAGAAATAGCGAAGCGAAAAAGAATTTTTTGAACATGATTTTGAAGTTTTAGTTTTTAGTGAGAATAATGAAATTAGTATATTGCCCATCATGGTAGATGCTATCGTTGAATATGACCTGTAATCTTTCGTAGCAGATGAAATCCTCTGTTTTTTGAAACCTATACTTAAACGTAATGGTATCAATATCATCTTTTGGATGCCCTTGTATGTCAGGTAGATACAATAAAAACTGCCGCATAACTTGTGAATCTAAGGCTTCATTATAACTGTCAGGAATAAAAAAACTAATACTTCCGCCTGGGCTAATACTCAGTTGATTCGGTAGTGTTCCATCAATTTTGGTAACATAAACCGAATCCGAAAGATACCTTGATCCCCACTTGGCAATTTGATTCACTCCATATTGATCAACAAGTCTGAAAGTGAATGCTGCGTCTTGGACAAGAAATCTGCATACTTCCTTTTTCCCGCATGAAAAGTGAAGCAAGAGGCAGGAAAGGCCCAATGCAAGAGACGTGATGAAAGTATTTTTTTTCATATTTTACTAGTTTGAGAATGAAATGATTAGACTTTTGTCTGAACTTATGAGGTTGGTATTTTTTTGTCTTATTGCACCCATCGTTACCACTGCCGACGTGCCGACGCTTAGGAGGCATGATAGGCAGTGGATTGTTGGCAGCTGGTGTTTTAATCATCCTGCTTGTTGAATATAAATTTCACAATCCTTTCAACCGCTTTTTTCGTTGCGGTATCAATATCATCTTTCCCCCAAGTGTCATTAGAAAAATTTATCAAGGCTTGAGCAATCGCATATTTGCTGTCTTTGTAGCCAGATTTATTATTAACCGAAGTCTGCTTCTTCGTCTTAAACCACTCACGGCCCAGTGACTTATTTATGCTTTCTTCAAGCAATATCTTATTGCCAAGTTTATTCACGATGCTATTAAATTCATCTTGATCCGTAATTCCAGCATCTTGTCGTATTGTATCAATATTTCGACCACTAGCGGGCATAATATGTTCAATATTGACATTCTCCGCAAAATCAAAGTCATCACCCTTGCTTTTGGCGTATAAATATTCGTTGAGATAAACCAAGATATTTTTATCATATTCATAAATTAATTCTTTTATGTTTATGACAGTCCAATTCTTGCTGATATGGTTATTAAAATCTTCTTTTATTTCGTCAATCGCAGTATCTTTAACCACTAATTTAATGTTTTCACTAAACAAAAATGTTTTGAAATTTTTACTTGAATAACCTGCATCAACTAATTCCAATATCGTGAATAGTCTCAATAAACACTCAGATATTTCTAAAACGTCTTCTTGGGATATATCATCAGGTTCGTAGCGATACAAATATCCAGATAAATATAACTTTACATTCTCATTAAACTTCAAGAGCAATTTGACGATTGGAAATTCTTTAATTTTATCCCAAACTAGAGCAATTTTCATCAAATTACCGCATAATTCTAGCGGCTCAATCAGCAACTCTTTTTTCAATTCTGTATAATATCGCCTCAAACCTGGTGTCGTTACATCAACTGATTCATTATTAATATATTCCTTTTTAACCGCGCGATTAACGTACATAAACTGTTGCAATATCGCATCAATATTTACGACTTTTCGAGCGTTTAGTTCGTTGGCTAATCTATTTAAATTTTCCCACTGCTCATTAAAATGTTTTTTATCATCACCCGCATTGTAATAAAGTTTTGCCGAAATAATATCCGCATCTGAAAGCGGCATACCCGTAGAATTAAGCGAATTAAACATTGTTATCGCCTGGTCAACTTGCCAACTACGAATTTCAATAATTTGGCATTTCCCCAAAAATACTCTAGCAAATTTGTTGAGTTGTGACTCAGATTTTTCGCATAATTTATTATAGAAGTATTTAAAGTTTCGAAAATGGTTGGTGTACTTATTTTCTTTTTGCTTACGTGGAATTTTATGCGCATTTTTTTCAGCAGCAGTATAATCTATTGCCTCAACTATTAGTTTCAACTCGTCCTTATATTGCTCATTAATAGATTTGTTTTCTAATATCGTAATTCCTTTTACTTTATCCCATTTTTTTAATATTTCAGTCCTGTCATCAACATCAACTTTATATAAAACATCAATAATCTTGTTTCTGTTTTCTTTTAGCCCCTCTTCCAACGCCTCTGACTCATCGTCTTTTGTGAATTTATCAAGAACTTCTTTTAGTCTTATTAGCAATGCTTTAAGTAATAACAAAAAAGTTGTCGTACGCTGCTGTCCATCAATTAAACTGAACTTATTATCATCAGAACAATCTATGATAATCGTACCGAAAAAGTATGGGTCACTTGTTTCAGATTCAATAAATGTTTCAACATCTTGCCACAATTTGTCGCATTGGGTTATGTCCCACGAATACCCACGTTGATATTCAGGTATCACAAAATTATCAGATTTTTCCAGTTTAAGGTATTCGCTTATCAGCTTAAGTCTTGGTTCAATGTTTTTTGCCATTTTTTATCATTTATATCTATTCCTTGTTCAGATAAGGTTTTCACCTGCTCTTTTTTACGATTTTCGATTCCCCGTTTATTTCTGTTTGCACTGTTCATAATACTTGCTGCCAACGGGGGCATGGCTGCCCGTACCGACGCTTAGGAGGTATGGACAGCCATGCATAGATGGGTGCTTATTTATTTATGATAAAAGTAGCCGTAGCAGAAGTATCATCTCTGTAAACAAGAATACTGTAAACCCCGTTTTGTAACTCGCCGAGGTTTATCGAAAAACTCTTGTTTAGGTAATCCGACTGAAATTTCAATTCGGACATTTGACTGATTACAAGCACGTGGTAAGTACCATCAGTCACATATGTATCTTGAATTTCTACATTTATTGTTCCGGTTGTCGGGTTCGGCGTGATGACTATATTCTCCATTTTATCACGGCACCTTTGCACGTTTATCTCTTTTGTTTTCACACGGCTACTGCCGCACTCGTCAGTTGCTGTAACAACCAATTTCATTGTTCCAGTCCCATCTGGTTCCACTACTGCATACTCACCATTTCCAAACGATTGAATATTGCCACATGGACTACCCTCACATGACCAAGCATACGTTATACCGTCTATCGCATTTGAAATGCTGTATTCACCATCACCCGGATAACATGCTGGAATCTCGGGAACAATGAAAAAATTAGGTACCCCTCCACTTCCTTCATAAGAAAATGTTCTGCGAATTATTTGAGAGCAATCGCCCCAAGTCACAGTTGCTTCAACCCAATACGTTGATCCTCCGCCCATAAAACTTTGAATAGTTAAGGTTGAACCAGTAGCATTTTGTAAGGTGATACTCGGGCTGGATGTCCAACTTACGGTTGCACCGTTTGGAAGTCCTTCTACCGTATATGAGGTGTTCTGACACAAAATATTGCTGCCCGAAATACTTAATGGGGTGCTTGAAGTCAGTATAATTTTATATTTCCCTTCCGTGACATCGGATTTTCGCTCTATTTCAATCAAAAGGCTGCTGGTACTGGCTGCTGAACATGGAAATTCGAAGATCATTGTCGTCCCAACGGTGGAAGAAGTCGTTGCTACCTCAGTAGAACGCATACCGTCGCTACCAATATTCCATACCCTTACTTTTTCAACAGGATTTGGGGCATCATCAACTTTTTCAATTTTGATTTGATAAGAACCGATCACACCTTGACTCAAACTCATAATCAACCAATCTGCAGGGTCCTGGCAACTTAGCATATCGTAAAAAGAGTGACATTGAGATTCACCAAGCGCAATTGGGCGGGGTACGCCGGGAAAGTCACTATCGTCAGGCTCATACCTGTCAGGATCGGTCTCGTTCAAATCGACTATCTGAAAAATTGTTCGGATGTAGAGCATGCTGTAAGCCATCGCTCCAATTTGCCCTTGCGAGAAGGATGTTCTGCATGCTCTTGGAGCATAGGACATGATGTTAGCCACATCAGGAGAATAGGAATCTCCGTAATTGTCAGTGGCTGTTCCTGTATAAGCACACGATGTGACCATACCAGATCTAGACAAAAGAGGGTCTGCCGGAGTATCGCACAGCGCATCACCGTTTTTTTCGCAAACCTTACCTGTTTTGAAACAGACTGGCCCACTAAAAAACTCAAATTCTCTCGTTCGACTGACACATTCCTGTCTGCATTTCCCTTTGTCCCAGTTCCGATGAGTATGATCCAAACCAAAATAATGGCCGATCTCGTGCGCAAGCGTAGAAACAGAGGGAATATCCATATAAACATCTCGTTCGACAACGATCAGGTCAGCAAAAGAGTTGTAAACGCCGCCTGCATCCACATAATCTTTTACGACATGAACATTTATAGCATCGGCATCCGTATTAGAACCGCCAAAAGTATTCCAGAATGAGTCCCAATCGGTCGCAGCAGTCATTGCCGAGTTTGTTTCATACTGTGGGCAAACCATGAAAAAGCGGACATTCATCCCGTTGCTTTGGTATAGAAAGTTGAGTCTGTCCATCATATCCTGTAATTGTTTCTCATCTGGCATTGCCGGATCGTTATCAGTTTCTCTGTAAATCCAAAACCTGATCGGAATCAGAAACATTCCATCTATGTCAGGGCACGAGTTTCCCGAACGTTCTTCCACTGCCATATTCCCTTTGAAAAGGAACGCAGCGGAATCAGAGCCTCGAAATTGGTCAAGAAAATCATTATTTCCATACCAAGGGAGTTGTTCCATTTCCTCGTCGGTTTTTTCAACCGTTTCACATGATGATGGCGTATTCTCTTGGGCAATCAATGGAAATATTGACCAAAGGAGAAATAGCGAAGCGAAAAAGAATTTTTTGAACATGATTTTGAAGTTTTAGTTTTTAGTGAGAATAATGAAATTAGTATATTGCCCATCATGGTAGATGCTATCGTTGAATATGACCTGTAATCTTTCGTAGCAGATGAAATCCTCTGTTTTTTGAAACCTATACTTAAACGTAATGGTATCAATATCATCTTTTGGATGCCCTTGTATGTCAGGTAGATACAATAAAAACTGCCGCATAACTTGTGAATCTAAGGCTTCATTATAACTGTCAGGAATAAAAAAACTAATACTTCCGCCTGGGCTAATACTCAGTTGATTCGGTAGTGTTCCATCAATTTTGGTAACATAAACCGAATCCGAAAGATACCTTGATCCCCACTTGGCAATTTGATTCACTCCATATTGATCAACAAGTCTGAAAGTGAATGCTGCGTCTTGGACAAGAAATCTGCATACTTCCTTTTTCCCGCATGAAAAGTGAAGCAAGAGGCAGGAAAGGCCCAATGCAAGAGACGTGATGAAAGTATTTTTTTTCATATTTTACTAGTTTGAGAATGAAATGATTAGACTTTTGTCTGAACTTATGAGGTTGGTATTTTTTTGTCTTATTGCACCCATCTGAGGCACTGCCGACGTGCAACGTTTAGGCAGCATGAAAGGCAGTGCAGGGTTATCCGATTTTTTAACACATTAAATTCAATAAAATGAACGGAGCAAAAATAGGTGACGGCCCTTGGGGATGCATGATTGTATTCTCAATAATTGGAGTTCTTGCATTACTGTATTTTCTGGTTATTGGCTGCATTTGGCTGTATAACCATGTTCATATCGGATAACTGGTGCGTTGACGGTTTTTGACGCTTAGGAAAAATTTGCGGCAACGCGGGGTTAGCCGAATCTTTAAATTTTAAAAAAATATGAAACAAAAAGGCAAAGCGCGGGCAGACAAACATTCTGTGCGCCTATATGATAAAGACTATAACTCGCTCCAAATTCAAACGTCACAAATAGCCGCGTTGGTCGCCGCCCTTGAAGAGGCGGAGGCAGAAATAGAAGACCTAAGACACCAGTTAAACGAGTGTACTAAATCTAATATCGGCTAACTCTTGTTTTCCGTTACCTCATGCCATATCATCCGGTTGCGGCAAAACTCGCTTTGTAGCCCTTGCAGTTGCGGCTATCCAACCTAATTGATTGGATGGCCGCAACTGTTTTTGGAACGGATGGTGCATACGGTCTAAAACGGCAATTGCGTAAAACCAACAGAAGGTAGAAGCTTTACGCAACTGCGATTGTGGGGAAGTGGTCAAAAATTTGTATTGGGAAGGGATGTTCATTTAGTTGAGAATTCACTTGCAAATATATTGCCGGCCTTTCAGATGTCCAAATCATCGAGCGGGCTTTTTATCTTATCCCAACTTTTTTTGGTGATATGAGTGTATATCTCGGTGGTTTTGGAGCTCTCATGGCCGAGCAAGTCTTGGATATACCGCAAATCCACGCCTTTTTCGAGCAGGTGGGTGGCAAAAGAGTGTCGAAGTGTATGAGTAGTTGCCAAGGGGTTGATACCGGAACGCTCTTTGGCAGATGTAAAAATGGCTTGAACGCTGCGCTCGTTGTATGCGCCGCCATCTGCTCCTTCAAAAAGCCAATGAACCGGATGGTACACTTCCATATACTCCTGAATAAGCATTTCGGCTTTGTTGGCCAGGATTGTACAACGATCTTTTTTACCCTTCGCATCCCGGACAAATATCCGGTGGTGATCAAACTGAAGGTCTGTCAGACGCAGTTTGACCACTTCACCAAGCCGCAGACCGGCCGAGTAAACGACCATCAGGATGGTGCGGTGTTTTAGGTTGTCTACTGCCCGCAACAACCGTGTCACCTCGCCTTCGGTGAGCACCTGCGGTATTTTTTGCGGCTTTTTAGCTTGCACTAAACCCTTCACTTTCTCTTCCTGATGAACTACCTCGGCGTAAAACATTTTGATGGCGCAACAAATCTGGTTTTGGTAACTCTCAGTGATGTGTTTGTCCCGCACGAGTGTGTTGATATAGGCGTCGATTTGTTTTCGCGTGATCTGGCTGGGTTTGATCTCGTCGTAAAATCGAATATATGCCCGCAGCGAATTTTTATAACTTTTGATCGTTCGATGGCTGTATCGCTTTAATCGCAAGCATTGTTCTAAAGCTGTCACGGCTTCTTCATAACGAGCCAATTGTATTTCAGGTTTTTTGGAAACAGACGATTTCTGTACTGTTTCCGGCAAACGTTCCGGCAAATTATCGGCCGGTTGGAAAGTCCAGCGTATCTGATCGCCCAAATATTTGTTTAAAAACCGAAGGGTCAATTGCGTATAAGGCAGTTCCCATAAATTCAACTCCCGGTTCCAACGTCGGCCATGTATGTTTTTGATCGTATCTAAATGGGTATGCAATAGATGGAGAGGTAAGTCAACTCCGATATAATTGGCGTCGGTAGGATGCCTTTTTACAATAATGACTTCCGGGGAATTGGGGAGAGCCGTTTTCCCTGCGTGGATTGCTTTGATTTTCAGTCTGTTTTCCGGCATGTCCGGAACCGACCATATTTTTTCACCGGGATGCCATCGGCAATCCGGAATACTTTTGATTGCAGCACGCTGATCCACGCGGATCATTTCTATTTTGTAAAAGATACGTCCGTCGGCTAAATAAGAAACCGTACCAGAGCTCGGCGTAGCAGGTAAATCCGACTTTGCATTGCCGGAATCTTTCTTTTGTGAAGTTTGAGGTTGCACTGCCGGTAAGGCTCCGACTGCCACAATGGGCGAAGGGAGAGGTGGTGTACCTGAAATTGATTGTTCTATGAAAGTTGCCAAGGGAATCGCACACGGGGCAACGTCGTTTTTAGGGCTTGCAGGTACAAGTCCGGCCCACACCCGGTTCTCCGGCGTATCGGGCAATGACCAATGCTTCCGATCCGGGTGCCAAAATTTGCCCGGCAGTTGTTTGATAGCTGCGATATGCTCTTTTTCCCAAATATTGATTTGCAGAAAAATCCTTCCGTTTTCAATAGCGAGTGTAGTCATAGGTAGTCTTTTTTCACTGATACCCACAAAAATAAGGTTAAAATGACCATCGTTAAAAGCACATAATCAAAAACTTATTAACTTAACCGCTGCTAAGCGATTACATCGGATTATTATCTGTTACTTAGCCGGAATAAACGCTTATCATCACTTATGCCAACAGTCAAATCTTGTCTCCAATGTGAAAAACCTCTGCATGGCCGCTCCGACAAACGTTTCTGCTCGGTCGCTTGCAAAAACGCCTGGAATGCCGCCCGGCGTCGCAACGCGCGCTCGGTGACGGAACAAATCGACAACATCCTGCACCGCAACCGGGAGATATTGGCCATGCTTATGGGTGAAAAAACGACCAAGATGGAAGTGGATCGCTTAGTATTGGATCGCGCAGGGTTCAATTTCAAATACATTACCGGCATCTACACCAACTCCCAGGGTAAACTATACCACTACGTCTACGACTTCGCCTGGATGGAATTTTCCAAACAAACCGTCCTGATCGTCAGAAAATAGATTCTTTCGCGAGGAATATCTTGTCAGATACAATATTGGATAGGCAAAATGATGATCCAGGATTAAAGCGATACCGAAGAACTTTCCCCATCCCCTACCGCACCACCGTCACCGACCCGCTCTCCACCTTCCGAAACACCGCCCCGTCTTTCCGGTACCCTTCTATGCGCGCCACCCACGTATACACGCCGGGATTGACCGGCTTGCCGCGGAAAGTGCCGTCCCAGCGGGCGTTCACATCCGATGACCCGAACAGGTGATTGCCCCAGCGGTCGTACACCGACAAGTGCAGGGAAATAATGTCCCGGCCATACACTTCGAAATAGTCATTCTCGCCGTCGTCGTTCGGGCTGAATGCGTTGGGAATGTAGTAGCGCGTGGGGCATACTTCCCGGACGGTCAGCGAATCGGCGGCGGTGCAGCCGTGTTCGTCGGTGACCTGCACCCGGTAGAGGCCGCCCTCCTGAACAGTAAAAACGGGCAAATGGGAATTGTCCTGCCAGGAATAAACCGCATAATCGCCGGGAAACAGCGCGGGCAAGGTGTCGCCCAATTCGTCGGGACAGATCAGAAAATCCGCGCCCAGGTCGGGCTGCGGGGTGGGGTGCACCGTCACGGTGGCCGTGGCCGGAAACGTGGCGCAGCCGGAAATGATGCCGATGACGCTGTACGCGCCCGACTGATCCGGTTGGGCGTCCGGCAGGACGGGGAATTGTTCGTTGGAAAAGAATCCGCCCGGCCCGGTCCACTCGAAACGCGCGCCGGGCAGGTCGGTCACGCCGAGGTGGACGGTCCCGCCTGCGCACAGTTCCGGGTCGCCCGACACGGCAGCGGCCTGCCGCAGCGTGATCAGCAGCTCGCGCGACAGGGTGTCGTGCAGGTCGAGGCAGTTGTCGGTCAGGAAGAGCGTCACCTGGTAGGCGCCGAGGCCGGTGTGCACATGCGAAAAAGCCGCTTCGGTGGAGGTGGCGCCGTCGCCGAGGTCCCAGAAAAAGGAATAGCGCGGTTCGGGCAGTTGGGTGTCGAAAAAAAGCGTGTCGTTCAGGCAGCCGCCTTCGGGGATCAGGCTTTCGGCAGTGAGCGGCTTGAAACTGGCGCCGCCGCCGTAGGCGTAGGATTCGACGTTGCCGTAGCCGTAGGCCGTGGCGATGACGCCGCAGCCCTGCGAAATGACCGTGTGCGCTCCCGCATTGACCTTGAGTGTGGCGAGGGAAAATTCCCCGTTCGGCCCGGCGGTTTCGATGGTGGCGCCGTAGTTGGGCAAAGGTTGTCCGTCGAAGATGGTCAGCGGCACATCCGCCGTTTTGGTGATGATGGTGAGGTAGTTTTCCGTGATCGCCTCGAAAGCGGAGTTGTACATCGTCACCGTGTCGCGGATCTGTTCTACGCTGTTGAGGAACACCATCGAAGGGTCGCCCACCGGGTAGCCGCTGCACGCGCTGCCGATCAGGTATTGCACCACTGCGACCGGTTGGCTGGCGCTGATAAAAGTGGGTTCGGAGCGCTGGTATTGTACGTATTCGCCCGCCTGGAGCGTGTATTGCTGCGTTCCCGAAGCGCCCTGAACGCTTACTTCCGTGCCGTCCTCCGCGGCGAGGATGCGGAACAGATCATAGGGCATGTGGGCGAACGGCGCGGTGACGAACTGCCGCCCCCAGGTGGCGACGGGGTACATTTGTTCCAGCAGGTTGTCGCGGTAGTTGCAACCCTGGGGCACCTGCGTCCAGCGGCATCCGGCAAAGACGTTGAATTTTTTGTTGCCAACGACGTGCGAGCCGGTCAGGTCGCCCGAACTGCCGCCGAGGCTTTGCACCTGGTAGGTATCCCCCGCGTTCAACGAGACGGTAAAAGTTTCGCCCGCCGTTTTGCCGCCCTTGGTGTCGTCGCTCACGGTCACTTCGACTTCGGTGCCGTCCTCCACGCCCACCAACAGGAATTCGGACGGAAACACCTGACCGCTTTCCTGGTAACCGCTGAAAGTCATTGCGTAATATTCCGTGCCGAGCGACGACACCGGCAGTACCACCGTCGCTTCGGAGCGCATGGAATGGAACTGGTGCAGGTACACCGACACCGGCAGTTGCGATGTCACCAGTACGCCTTTTGCTTCCTTTATCTCCGAAGCAGTATTTTCGGCATTGGAAGGCAGGTGGATGATGGTGACGGCATTGGCGCCCACCGTGAACGTTTGTTGCCAGTTGTAGCCAGGCATGCTGACCACGCCGGAGGTATTGTATTTGGAGGTGATCATCGCCACCATGTCGTTCAGTCCGGGGTCGAAGTGGTGCATGAACCCGAACCGGAATTCGGTGCCCTCGTTGGTTTGCGACGACACGACCGACGGGTCTGTGGCCCACAGGACGATGATCAGGATTTTGAGTGCCGTTTGCATTGGACAAACGTACTTTGCAAATGCTGTTTTCGGTTGAAATAAGGTGAAATTTGGACAAAAACGGCAAATTTGGATGGTAGAGGTTAGACAATTGGACATTGGACAAAATGGGTGTGCATATATGTCCGGCTGGTCTGGCTGGCGCGGCTGGCGCGCGTCTCCGCTCGTGCCAATTATTATCGCGTCTCCGACGCGGCTTTAAATGCCTCGGATACTGTTAAAGCCGTGTTGGGGCTTCTCACGTCGGAGACGTGAGGATAAGAGGCACGAGTCGGAGACTCGCGCCAGCCGGGCCCGACTTCGGACGGCGTCTTTTGCCTCTACTCGTATTCGTTTTTCTTCATGTCCTTTTTATAGTTCTTCATTATTTTCCCGAATTCCTTTTCTCTTTTCCGCCGCTCCGCAAGGGTCGATTCGAAATGCGCTTTTTCCCTTTCCAGTTTCAGGAAATGCTCATAGGAAGTTTTATCCAGTTCGCCCTTTTCCACAGCATCAATGACTGCGCAGCCGGTCTCTTGCGTATGCGTGCAATCCTTGAATTTGCATTGTTGCGATAGTTGAAAAATCGCATCGAAAGTGGTTTCCAAACCGCCTGTTGTGTCCGCAATGCCTACTTCCCGCATGCCGGGATTGTCTATCAGGATTCCGCCGCCTTCAAGAACAATCAATTCCCTGTGACTTGTAACGTGTTTTCCTTTACTTGTACTCCGGCTGATGGCGCCGGTTTTCATGATGTTTTTGCCGGACAAGTTGTTCAACAGGGTGGATTTTCCGACACCCGACGAGCCGAGCATACAATACGTTTTTCCTTTCTCAATAAACGCCTCTATCGCTTTATATCCGTTCGGCGTTTCGTTGCTTACCGCGACGATCGGAACGTCTTTGATGCGCGCTTTGATACGGGCTGTAATTTCATAGAGCCGGGATTCGTCGATCAAGTCGATTTTAGTGAGCACTATCACCGGTCTGACTTTCGAAGCGTGGCAAATAGTCAGGTATCTTTCCAGCCTGTTGATATTGAAGTCTCTGTCTGCCGCCTGAACCAGAAATGCGAAATCAATATTTGCAGCGATGATCTGAATTTCTCCGAACTGACCTACAGCTTGCCTTTTCAGGACGGAGAACCTCGGTAAAATCCTGTGGATCAATGCAAAATCACCGTCGTAAGTCGTCAAGGCCACCCAGTCCCCCACGGCAGGAAAATCTTCGCGGCTCTTTGCGGTAAAACGCATATGGCCGGTTATTTCGGCTTCTAATTCACCGTTGACTGTCTTTACGATGTATCGTTCCTTGTGCTCGGCAATGACTCTTCCTGTCTCGAACTGATCGAGACCGTTTTCAATTCTGAATTGCTCTAACGTTTCATTGTATCCTAAATCTGCTAATTCCATTTCAGTATTTTCGAGAGTGTTCACGTATGTGTGGCACACGTTATTCTACACATTGATAATCAATTAGTTAACTTAAGTGTGCCACACATATGTAAACGCTCCCGTATTTTTTGACCCCGCCGACCTTTCAGTAAAAGGGTATGGAATGATAAAGAATGGAAGGAACGCCGGGCGAGGCTTGATTATAACCTTTTAAGCGACATGGGTTGCCTGCGGCAAATATAAGATGGCAACTTCGGTTCGCTGAAGCCGAAAACCGGATTTTTTTTGCCTGATATTCAGGTTCTTCAGCGGGACGACTTTACATCTGCAACATCGTCTGTCGTTTATCGTCCGAATCGCCTGTATAATATAAATCATTTGTTCGCTTGACATAAATCAATTGTTGTTATGCCATAAATCATATTTTATCAAGTGTTTATGTTCAAACCTTTGAAAGAAAAATTCATTCATGCATTGCCCGTTCAGGGTGATTAAACTGAAAATTTATGGCATCATTCGGGATAGAAGGTATTCGCCATTTTTCAAATCTTCGTGCTTCCGGCGCAGTAGCGAAAGCGGAGGATTTGCACTACGTGTTTAACATTTGCAATGGCCTCTACCGGGAATTAAACAAAGGGGGGCATACCTGTAGTTTTTACTATGCAAACAGGGATTGTTGGGAGATAGATATGCGTGATACCTCCCTGGGAGGCATCGATAAGGATATTGCTGATAATGTTGATCTGTTTTTTATTCTGACACATGGTCGGCTTGTGGATAATAACACCACGCTGTTTTATGACATTGATCGCGACAAATGGCAGGGTTCCTTTTATGACTGGCGTTTTGGTGATAAATGGGATCTTGAATGGTTGTTGATATACTCGTGCCGGACCATTAACCGCAAGCGTCCTCTTGATTTCTGGCATGTTTTCCAAGGTCTGCATATCTTCTGTGGCGCCTATGGCGAAATGTGGGATGGTATAACTACTGATGAAGTAGGAGAAGATGTCGGCGACAATCTTACCGACGGAAGAACTGTAGCATGGTCATGGATTGAGGGTGTTTCAGATTGGTGGGCCGATAACCATCCGATGGTTTTAGCGATTGAAAAGGCCTCAACGTGGAATGGCGGGAATGTCGACTGGCCCAACACGACGATGGGTCGGGATCATCTTTGGGGACACGGAATTACCGTCGTCGATATTAAACCGGCTGAAAAGTATTATATGAGTTGTTGGTGGGCAGAAGGTTGACTTATTGATTTTGTATTTGTTGTCAGGCAATTATACTTTGCGCTGCCAAAACCTGCGCATTCATCGGGCGAATAAAAACCGTCCGGCGAATTGACCACTGATCCATCATTGCATAAAATTTCAAAGATCATGAAAATTGACAAGGCACTTCAAAAAAGACTGATAGCGATAAATAAAAACTATGAGGAGACGGTTCCTGTTTTCAGAATCCGCCAGCGAGACTTAAAAGAATTAATGAAGGAAACAATAAGCTTGGCAAAGAAATTCGCTGAAGATCATGGTTTAAGTGCAGCGCGTTATTCCGTTGTGCAAAAGGATAAGAAGCATATAATACTCCTCCCCGAAGGTGCTAAGGTAAAATTATATCCATTGTCCGGCGCTGTAATTGCGAGCCGGGGGTGGCCGCCATTCCATAACATTATCAGCCCGGATGCTGAAAAAATAGATTATAGCCAATTCGCGGATAAAGCGCAAAAAGTAATTGAACGATTGTCATTGATCAGGGAAGATAAAAATGAAGACCTTCGCTTCGAGCGGTTGTGGAAGTTAAAAGCCAGTGGTATCACCAGGGATGGCAGGCAGGGCAATGTTGCACTCACCAGGGTTGTGAGTGCATCAAGACGTTACCTGGCGGGTTTGCCTGTGTGGGGCCGTGCTTCCGTATTCGTCCAACTTGCCGCAAAAAACCAGGTTGATTCTTTTGGAATAGACTGGCGCCGGGTTCACGATGACCCCTTCGATAAAGCGTTCACCATAGACCCGGCGGAAGGGGCTAAAAAGGTACTGGAAGAACTTCAAACCATGCTTCCCGATAAAACGCTCACATTGGAAGAATTTGAACCTGAATTCTTTTCTATGGGTTATTTTTCCTTGCCCAAAAACCGGGCCCAGACTGTTATGCAACCCACATGGGTCGCCAGACTTAAAGCCAGGGGCATGACAAGCACCAGCCATTTGATTGTGGTTCCTGCTACAAGTACTCCTTATGAACCGATATGCAGAATTTCGGAGTCGCCGTTGACAGAGGAAATGCGAAGGGAATAAGATGAATAAATATTGATAGGGAACGGCAAATCAACGTTGTCAGAACATTTGGCGCAGGTTGCCGGCCATTTCTTTACCGTTGATCGTAACGGTGGGATTTAGCCCGTTGAGGCCGGCCGCTTGTTCCGTCGTATGAATTTCAAGAGAATATTCCTCAAAACGCAGTCCTTCGAATGAAATCCTGATCTTTTGTCTCTCCGACACCTCTTGTTGC
Source organism: Saprospiraceae bacterium (assembly GCA_019187225.1). GTDB lineage: Bacteria > Bacteroidota > Bacteroidia > Chitinophagales > Saprospiraceae > M3007. The sequence continues at coordinate 86,932 of JABAQQ010000008.1, read as the reverse complement.
GCAACGATTTCTCCGCGGGTGTTGCGCACAACAGCTTGTCCTGACTGGATACGGGGATCGGACAATTCAAAAATAAAACGCACCAGGGGGTCTTCAAACGGGCACGAGAGACAAGGTGGGAATTTCCAGGAAAGGCGGGGGCGGGATATTTTTCTGAGCGGCAGGGCCGAAAGCTGGCACGTAAAGAACCGGATATCCGTAGAATCGCAACGTGATTCCAGTTTCGGCAGCAGGTGGCGTGCGCATACCTGGCAAAAGGGTTTGTAACGACTCCGCATATGGCAATCGAACTGTGACCTGTACATCCCGAAGCGGTAATAACCGCCGCCTTCCCATATACCGACCGTGCCCGGACTGACGCCTGGTCCTGTGGGGAGGGGCGTTCCGGGATTGATCAAATCTTTCCATTTGATTTCGGCAAGCGTCTTCTTGTTCGTGAGGTTGGCCTCCCATGGCTCCCCTCCGAAATACGACCTGTTGTCATCGCTGCCATCGCACACGTAACAGTCATATTCATCGGCCAAATCGCCCAAAAAGTGACCGAGTTCGTGCGAAACGATAAATCCGAATTTCGGATTGATGGAACAGAAAACCAAACTGCCGGCTGCGCCGCCCCAGGTGGTATCGTTGACCAATACAAAAATGGCATCGTATGCCGGCGCATAACTGGCTGCTTCCTGGCACAACCAGGGTGTTTCCGACTGGATCAGCCGGGTTGTGATGGCATCGTAATAACAGTTGAGCTCGGTGTTTCGGTATATTCCTTCTGCGCGGCGGTCCACACCGGATTGCTCCGAAATGACATTGACTTGCCAGATGTTGAAGGCGCAGAGGCGTTCCGACCAGGGGTAAGTTTCGCACAACGTTTTCCAGGCCTCACCGACTTTTTTGTTGAACAAACCTTGTTCGGCAAGGGTAAATCCGTCGCCGATAAATACTATATCATATTTGCGATCAATAGAGCCGTTGAATACTACTTGTGTATAGCGGCGACCGTCGGGGTGGGTTACGACGTCTACTGCGGCATTTCCGCGAAAGGGGAACAACAGGATACCTGTAAAAAGAAAGAAATATTTTTTCATGGTTTGTCAGAATGGATAGAATAATGCTTGATTGTTCATAGTTTGAACTCCTGCAACAACACGCGTTTTCTCCGGTCTTCCGGATCATATATACCGACTCCCGGCGCCACACGGAAAAAGCGGATGAGACCGGCCTGTGGCAGGTTGGGGATTTTCAGAGAAAAAGTTGTGATCGAGGCCCTTGTTCTGGAAAATTCGCGGTTGCCCTCCTCGAAAACTTCGATTTCAAGCGTCGGAAAAGGAATTGCATCCGAAAAAAGAAGGTCTCCCCGTTCGGAAAGCACGTCGTAGGCAAGCTTTTCCTGAGCAGGTGAAAACGCGCGATTTTCGATGCCGGCCAGGGGCCTTGTGCTTAACAGACGGAAATTTTGCGCGCTGTCGAGTGTGAAGAGGGCTTGCCGGAACAAGGGCGGCAGAAGGGTGAGCCGCCTCGTCCCGATTTTCCGGCCATCGGCACTTACACTGATATTCCTGGCACCTTCAGGCTGGTTGGGCGCCATGACCATCAGCCTGCCGTGTGTATCCACTCCCAAAATCGGAGCAGTTTCACTTCCGAATCGAACGGAATACACCTTGGCCGTGTCAAAAGGTTGCTTGTCCCGGCTGATGAAAACCATCTCGCCTCCGCGCACTTGCGTCGGAGCCACTTGCAACGCCGGCTTACATGCTTCGGCAAGCAGCAAAAGAGGCCATATCCTGCAAATAAAAGACCGAAATGCCATATAATCCTACTTTATTCTTGCAAAAATAACCTTTTATCGTAAAAACTTAGGCAGGGGCAGCGCCCCGAAAAATTTGTAGCAGAAAGACCGATATTATTTCGTGGAGGGGCAGCGCCCCGTAACATATTCCGGGGCGCTGCCCCTCCACGGTGATTTTGTGCATAAATCACTACAAATCTTTCGGGGCGCTGCCCCTGCCTAAGTTTTTACCTTTTATCATTAAAAACCAAATCTTATATCTTCACCATCGTGCGCACCAGCAACCCCGGCTGGCGCGAGTCTCCGGCTGGCGCGAGTCTCCGGCTGGCGCGAGTCTCCGGCTGGCGCGAGTCTCCGGCTGGCGCGAGTCTCCGACTCGTGCCTATTATCACCGCGTCTTCGACGCAGATTTAAATGCCTCTGATCCGGTTAAAGCCGGCTTGTGGCTTTCACGTCGGAGACGTGAAAATAATAGGCATGAGTCGGAGACTCGCGCCAGCCGGGCCGGTCGGTCAGATTTTCACAACCATCCTTGTCAAAAAACCATTTTCCAGTTGCACCCTTACCTGGTATGTTCCGGCCGGCAAATTATCCAGGGATACTTCCATCATCTTTGTCGCACTGGAAAAATCTTTTCCAAAACACCGTTTTCCGCCTGCGTCAAAAACCTGAATTTCAAGCGGTTGCGCGGTCGCTTCCGAACAATCCACCGCCAGCCGCTCGCTCGCCGGGTTGGGGAAAAGCCGGACGACGCCCAGTCCCTGCGGCTCGCCCGTCGCCACGCCCGATACGACGACTTCGATGGTTTGTTGCAGGATGGACACCCCGCAGGGGTTGGTCGCGATCAGGGTGACGACGTAGGCGCCGCTGGCGGGGAACTGGTGGTCAATGTTGGTCGCACCGTTGACCTGCGGCGTACCGTCGCCGAAATCCCAGGAATAACTCAGGGCCTGCTGGCTCGTGTTGGTAAATCGCACCACGCCGCCCGGGAAGAAGGTATACGTGAAATTGGCGACGGGAAAATCCAGTATCTGCACCGTGAACGTTTGCTCCGTCGTATCGCTTCCGATGGCGTTCGAGACGATCAGTTGTGCCGTGTAAGTGCCTGACGCTGCATAGGAAATGCTTGGATTGAGGGCGTTCGACGTCGCAGGATCGCCGCCGGGAAAACTCCAGGAAAAGGCGCTCGCATTGGCCGATGAGGTATTTTCGAATTCGACGACCGACGACTGGCAGCCGGGCGTCGTGTCCTGCACGAAAAAACCTGCCGCGGGCGGAAAGAACGCCGCGACCGTTTGCTGGTAGGAAACCGTGTCGCAGTCGTTCCAGACGGTCAGCATCACCGTGTAATTGCCGTCCATGGCGTAAACGTGCAGGGGATCGGGATCGGTGGAAGTCGTGTTGTCGCCAAAGTTCCACAGCAGGCCGTTGGCATTCTGACTTTGATCGGCGAACTGCACCGTGCCGTCGGGTTGCACGAAAAAAGCGAAATCCGCGACGGGCTGGGGGAGTACTGTGACGGCCACAAACTGGACGAAAGTATCCTGGCCGGCGGCGTTGGACGCCACCAAAGTAACCGGGTAAAATCCTGTGGCCGGATAACTCACCGTCGGGTTTTGCTGGTTGGAGGTCGCCGGAGTGCCGCCGGGAAAGGACCACGAAAACGAAGTGGCGCCGGGCGAAGAAGTGTTGGTGAGGGTCACACTCGCCGATCCGCAGCCCGTTGTCAGCGAAGGCGCCGTGAAGCCCGCTACGGGGGGCGATAAGGTGACCACCGTTTGGGTCACCAGCGCCGTATCGCAATCCGTGATGGCGTACAGGGTCACGGTAAAGGCGCCCTCCGTTGCGTAAGTATGTTGCGGGCTGACGGCCTGGCTCGTGGCGCCGTCGCCGAAATCCCAGAAATAACCCGTCGCGACCGACTGGTTTGAAAAATCAACCGTGAGGCCATTCTGGGTAGTAGTGAATCCCGCGCTGGGGGCCGGAGACAACACGATGGCGGCCTCGCCTGAAATGACCTCGTAGCAGCCCGCCCGCAGCACCCGGCACCGGAAGCGCAGTCCGTTCTGACCGGCGGTAACATTCGTTACGGTGAGCGTGTCGTTTTGAAAACCTGTGAATTGCGCGCCGCCGGTGATGTCTATCCAGCCGCTTCCATTGTTCACCTGCCACTGGTAATCCCAGTCGCCGTTGTTGGCCAGCACCAGGAACGTTGCCGTTTTGCCCGGGCAAAGTGTGTCGGGCAGCGGCGAGCCGACGATCTGGGGGATAATATAGGTTTCGCTTCCCTGGGGAAGGGCGGGTAAAGTATCCACTATGCCTCCGTCGCCATTGCCGGCGCCGCCGGTAGTACCGTTGCAGCCGTTGGTGGAGCCGGTGACGACGCCCGCCAGGCCGCCGCCGGGCGCTGCGATGCCGAACAAATTGGTCAAGATGCGTCCTCCCGCGCCGCCGCCGCCGGGGCCGAAGCAGCGGTTCGCGTTGTTGTTGATGGTATTGCCGCCGATGCCGCCGTTGGCGCGGACAATGATGCCGGCAGGCGCGGAGTTGACTTTGAGCCAGATGGTACCGCCTGCGCCGCCGCCGCCTGCGCCGTCGCCGTTGGAAAACGCTGCAGAGCGTCCGTTGGCCGAAACAACCGGGAAGGTTCCGTCAATATCGCCTGCTTCGATGACGATGATGCCGCCGCCGTTGGCCCCGGCGCCGCCTGATGTGTTGTTCGAATGTCCCGCCCCTCCGCCGCCGCCCATGAACATCCGCCCTGCCGTGAAAAAAGCGCCATAGCCCCGCACGCCGGGGTAATAGCCGTCGCAGCCGAGCAGGCTTGGCTCGTCGTTTTCGCCGCCGTTGCCGCCGTCGGTGACGTTGCCGCCGCCGCCGCCGCCGGAATTGTGGTCGTTGCCGCCGCCGCCGCCGTTGGCCTGCGGGCCGCGACCGAGCTCTTTGCCCACTTCCGGCAAAGCGATGCCTTCCCCTTTATACCCGCCGCGCCAATTCGGAAAAGCGTAATAAAAGCCGACTTCCGGCACCAGAAAATTGCAGTTATTGCCCGACCCGACGTAAGCTGCTCCACCGCGAAAACCCGCGCCATCGGCCAGGACGGGGGCGTTCAGGGTCAGCTTGCCGGCGACCTCGAGCGCCAGCACGCCGCCGGTAGCGCCGTTCCAGGGCTGGCATTTCAGCGTGTCGGTCACAACGGCATGGGTGTATTGCGGGATGGAGACCACCTGTAATTTTCCCGGTACGGAATAGGTGTAAACAAGCCTTTTTTGCACAAAAAGCGCGTTTGCGCCCACCGAATCAATCACGGCGCGTTCGTAGCGCCCCGCAAAATTCATGGACTCGATGATGCCGTAGAGGAAATTGTTGTCCGACACGATTTCGGCGCCCTGCATCTGAATGAGCAGTACGGCCCCGCCCGGACGAAAACCGGCGGTATCGCTCACGGTCAGCTTGCCGGAACAGGTATCTATTTCGGTGACCGCTGCGAAATGGTTGATGACGCCGGAAATGGAAGTAGCTTGGGAGAAAAGGAAAACGGGAGGGAAGAGAAGAAAAAAGAGGAACAATGGAGCAAAAGATCCGAAAATGTACCGGGGAAGATTGTTCATGCGGAATCGGTATGATGGTTATCAACAAAATTTTTTGCGATCGGGGGCGCATTTGGAACGCACAAAAACAAATGATGTTTGGTTTTTCAGGAAATGTGTTTGTACCTTTGCGCCCTCGAAAAGCCCGGCGTTGTCTGAGACAAGTAACCGGGCGAGATTTTCTCACTTCAATTTTCAAATTTCAACACATGGCAGTCAAACTCCGTCTGCAACGCAAAGGTCGCAAAGGCGCGCCTTTTTATCACATCGTTGTCGCCGACGCCCGCTCGCCCCGCGACGGCCGTTTCATCGAAAAAATCGGCACCTACAACCCCCTGACCGTCCCCGCTACCATTGAACTCAACCGCGACCTCGCCTACGACTGGCTTACCAAGGGCGCGCAACCCACTGACACTGTACGCGCAATCCTCCGCTTCAAAGGCGTTTTGCTGAAAAAACACCTTGCACGCGGCGTGAAAAAAGGCGCGATGACGCCTGAACAGGCCGATGCCAAACTCGCCCAGTGGATCGAGCAAAAAGAAGCGAAGATCGCTGCCCGCCGTGAAGCCACCGTAGAGAATAAACGCAAATTCGTGGCGGCAGTGGATGGAACGGCGAAAGTAAAAGCCAAACCGGCGGCGCCGGTAGTGGAAGAGACAGTGGCAGAAGAGCCGGTAGCAGTGGCGGAAGAAGCAGTAGCAGTAGCAGTAGCAGTAGCAGCGGCAGAACCGGAAGCCGTGGCAACGGAGGCAGTGGAAGAAACGGTGACTCCGGTGGCGGAAGAAGTGACGGCCCCTGCTGAAGAGGCTGCTCCGGCTGCCGAAGAAGTGGCGCCTGCTGCGGAAGAAGAAAAATCTGAAGAAGCATAAACAAAATCTTCCGGGCGGTTTATTTATATTTGCCCGTGATTTTGATGGTGAAGTAAAGACCTGGTAAAGCCCTGTGTGGCTTTACCGGGTCTTTTTTCAAAATACCCTTCATTTCTCCATACTCTTACGACTCTCACACTCTCACGACTCTCACACATGCAACCCTTAGACGAGCAATATTACGACCGCCTGAATGAAATCGCGGTGACCATCCAGGAATCGCCCAACCTGGCCATGTACCTCGAAGAAGAAGAGGACGAATACTACAACGCGCTCCGCCAGGAATTCGAGCCGCCGTTGTCCGACCTGCACCACCAGGTGGCCGCAGAAGCGCCTTTGCAACTGGTCACTTTTGAAAAATATCTCCTGGAGCCGCCGTTCGAGGGGCTGTACCTCCCGCGCGTGCTCGGCTACGCGGTCCTGCGGGGCGAAATCAACGATCAGTACAAATACGTGCGTCCCAATGACCACTTCAAGGACATCCTGTTGGCGATATGCCACAGCGTTCACTTCGAGCAGCTGAAAAAGCGCATCGGACAGAGTATCACCGTGGGCTTTGCGCTGAGCAGCGACATCTGGATCACCAACCTGATGAGCCTGGTGGAAAACAAACGCATCCGGTATTTCCTCCAGCAACTGAAAAACGACCGCTACCGCGACGTCAAAGAGCGCGCCGACCTCTACCGCCGTTATTCCAACCAGTTCCGCAATGAACTGTATTATTCGGCGGATTTTCCCACGTCCTTAGGCGAAATGAAGGCCAATTTTTCGGCTTTGCGCCAGTTTCTGCTCAAACGTTTCGAAGTGGGCGGTGTGAACGAAAGCCTGAAAACGCAGATGAAGGATTTCCTGGACAACAAAAGTTTTCAGGCAACGGAAGAATATCTGGAAATGCTGGCGATGTACGGCAACTATTCCGATCTCGACCCGGCAGAACGCCTGGCTTTTGCGACGCACTTCGAGCGCGAACGCCGCTCTTTTGCCGAATTCGACGTGCGCTACCTGCGCTTCCTTTTGTCTCTGTACCAGTCGCCCGGCATCAATTCCGCCAGCGACGAGCGCATGAGCGCTGCCATAGACAAAAACTGGAAGGACAAAATTTCGGACTATTATCGCATTGCCGACAAGATCCACAGCCTCGGCTACGTGCATCCCGACTCCATCGAGGCCGTGCAGGATTTCTACAACACCCACAAGGGTTTATCGGTGGAAAGTGAGTGCCTGCGTCAATTGGTGCTGACCTACTTTACCCGCCTGATCAACGGCCTGACCGAACGCGAATATGCCGATTACTTCGAACTGACCAAGATATTTGCCATTTACATGAAAATATTTGGCAATCAGCAGTTCAACCAGGATGTCGAAAAACTTTCGCTGAACTACGTCGGCAAATTGCTCAAGCGGTTCACCGACAAACGCGCCAAAGATTACCAGGACGTGAAAAGATTCGTTTCTACCCAATTCGTGGATTTCGGTTTTCTGACCGATAAAGAGGTGGTGGAAATGTTCAAAACGCGGCGCAAGCGGCGGAAAGTGGCAGGGGAATAAAATCCCGCAGGCGGCCCAAAATTCGATTTTTCCGGGAAAAATCGAATTTTGGGCCGCCTGCGGGATTTTATTTACAGTTTTAACGGAGTGAATAATTGCCAATCGTTACTCGTACATTGAAAGTGATGCGAAAAACGATTTTTTTCTAAAACTCGTCGAAGCATGAGTTGCACAGAACGGTCGCGCAATACCTTCGCGCCGTTCATTATTTTTCAATCAATTAATTAACGGTTTTCGATTGCGGCAGGTAGGAAAAAAGGCGTTTTTCGTAAAAAAACGCCTTTTTTCCTACCTGCCGCAATCGAAAACCTCCATCTCTTATGTCAGTCCTGATTTTCCTTGTCGTTTTGTATATCCTGCTCGGCGTGAGCATGATGAAACTGTTTGAAAAGGCGGGTATTCCCGGCTGGAAGGCGCTGGTACCGGGCCTGGCTGCTGTCGAATGGTGCAAAATGATCGGCCGCAAACCCCGCTACGCCTGGTGGTTCCTGTTCCCGATCGTCAATATTTTTATCTATGCGGGAATGGTGATCGATATGGTACGGTCGTTCGGCAAACACAGTTTCTGGCAGGCGGCAATGGCGGTGATCTACGCGCCCATTCCATTTTTTCAGATCGGTCTCGATAAAAACAGCCGCTACGAAGGCCCCATCCTGGAGCGCGAACGCGAGTTCCACCGCCTGCACCACGAAGCTGTGGAAAAAAACGACAAACTGGCGCTGAAAAAAATCGAAACGGAGTACGCTTACATGCACAAATCGCAGCTCCGCGAATGGACGGAAGCCATCATTTTTGCCGTATTCGCCGCAGCGTTCATCCGGATGTTCCTGATCGAAGCCTACGTCATCCCGACGCCCTCGATGGAAGGCACCCTGAAAGTCGGCGACTTTTTGTTCGTCAGCAAAGCTCATTACGGTATCCGCACACCGATGACTGTCGTGCAGTTTCCCTTGATGCACAACCGCTTGCCGTTCAATCTCGGCGAATCGTACACCAAAAAACCCTCCCTTTCCTATTACCGCCTTCCCGCCATCGAAAAAATTGACCACAACGAACCGGTGGTGTTCAACTGGCCGGCAGGCGACAGCGTCGTGCTTACGCCGGAGCGCAGTTGGGCCGTGTTCCAACTAAAGCAGCAAACCGGCGGCAAGATCCCGCCGGGTATGGAGGTCATCACCCGCCCGGTGGACAAAAAAGACCATTACATCAAGCGCTGCGTGGGATTGCCGGGCGACAGTCTTTCCATCCGCGACGGGCAACTCTTCATCAACGGCGTGCCGGCGCAAAATCCCACACACCGCCAGTTTTTATACCAGGTAACGCCGCAAAACGTCAACCTGAAAAAACTGGAGGAGTGGGGCGTTTCGTTAAGCAGCGAGCAGGACAGGATGCTGGCCAGCCGGGGTTTGTTCAACCTCGACGACGAACAGGTGCGGAAAATCAAATCGCTGGGCCCCAACATCCAGGTCTCCCGCATCCCGCAGGACCGCGAACCCGGCTACGTTTTCCCCAATGACTCCAAACGCTACGGCGGCTGGACGGTGGATGATTACGGCCCCATCTTTATCCCCAAAAAAGGTGTGACGACGCCGCTCAATTTGGACAACCTGCCCTTTTACGTGCGGGTGATCGCAGCTTACGAAGGCAATCAACTCGAAGTGCGCGACGGAAAAATTTTCATCAACGGCCAGGAAACGAATTCCTACACGTTCAAACAGGATTACTACTGGATGATGGGCGACAACCGCCACAACTCGGAGGATTCCCGCATCTGGGGCTATGTGCCAGAAGACCACATCGTGGGCAAACCGCTCTTTATCTGGTTCTCGACCAAAAACGGCAACATGCGCGAGGGCATCAACTGGAACCGGATATTCAAATCGGCGAGTTCGATGTGAGGTCAATAAGGGTAATTAACGCAAGTTGTGACCAGCCCCGGAGGGGCTAAATATTTGTAGGAGTATCCGAATTTTATTGGACAACACCATCACTTTTCTACAAATATTTCGCCCCTCCGGGGCTGGTCACAACTTGCGTTAATTACCCCAATTACCCCTACATTTCGCCTCAAATTCAACGAAAATGACCTACCTGCCTTCCCCCCAACGCTACCAGTCTATGCAATACCGTCGCTGCGGGCGCAGCGGCATCCGGTTGCCGGAAATATCGCTTGGCCTGTGGCACAATTTCGGCCATGTGGATGTGCTGGAGAATTGCCGTGCCATGCTGCGGATGGCTTTCGATGCGGGCATCACGCACTTCGACCTCGCCAACAACTACGGCCCGCCGCCCGGCTCGGCGGAAGAGAACTTCGGCCGCATCCTGCGCATGGATTTCAGGGGATACCGCGACGAAATGATCATTTCTACCAAGGCGGGTTATCATATGTGGGAAGGCCCTTACGGCGAATGGGGCTCCAAAAAATACCTCGTCGCCAGTCTCGACCAGAGCCTGAAGCGCATGGGGCTGGATTACGTGGACATCTTTTACAGCCACCGCCCCGACCCCGATACGCCGCTGGAAGAAACCATGTCGGCGCTCGATCTGATCGTGCGGCAGGGGAAGGCGCTTTATGTCGGCATTTCCAACTACGAGGTGGAGGAAGCGCGTGAAGCGTTGCGCATTTTGAAACAACTCGGCACGCCTTGTCTCATTCATCAGCCGAAATATTCCATGTTTGTGCGCTGGGTGGAAAACGGCCTGCTCGATCTGCTGGAAAAGGAAGGGGTGGGCTGCATTCCGTTTTCACCTTTGGCGCAAGGATTGCTGACAAACAAATACTTAGGCGGTATTCCCGCTGATTCGCGGGCGGCCAAGCCGCACGGCGCTTTGCAGGAAAGCGCGATTTCGGAAGACCGAATCCGCCAGATCCGGGCGCTCGACGCCATCGCCCGCGACCGGGGACAGTCGCTCGCTCAAATGGCCCTGGCCTGGCTTTTAAAAGACCCGCGCATCACTTCGGTACTCATCGGCGCCAGCCGCCCGGAGCAATTAGCGGATTCGCTGAAATGCCTCGAAAACCTGCAATTCGACAAGGAAGAACTCGCGCGGATCGAAGCGGTTTTACAATAAGAACCGGTAGGTGAATTTTACCAAAAATATATTCTGAGGCTTTTGTTCGAAGACGTTGTCGAGCAGGCTGCGCAGCAGCGGGGTATCCAGATCGGCATAAGCGTCCGGCGTGCTGCCCTGCGACCACACGAGATAGACTTCCGAACCGGGAATGTATTCCCAGCGCACCACTAAGTTCGAGCGGAACTGAATGAAATTAAAATCGGGCTTGCCGAAGGCGTAATCCGTCGCGCCGTCGCCGTTTTCATCCACAAAATACTGATCACCGGCAAAACTGATCTCCTGCGCGCCGTAGCGGTGAAAACGCGCGTCGTACGTTTTGTTCAGCGGATCGGTGACGTAGCCGTAATTTTGATACAAAGCCCTGAAAATGAATGGCTGCCCGTAGTATTGCACCGTCAGATCGGGAGTGATGTTGTAGTTGAGGCGGGCGGTAAGCGAAAAACTGCGCTGCTTCACTTCGCTGACGATGGTGCGCAGTTCGCCGTCGAGATCGGCCTGTGCGACGTACTGGTCTTGTTTGCGCCAGTAGTGGCTGTATCCCGGGTAAAGACCGATGCGCAGGGCGTCGAGGGGTTGGAAATTCACGCCGCCTGAATAGTCCTGCGCGCGCACCGTTTCTCCGAAGCCCCAGGCAAAAGACGTATTGAGCGAAAAAGACACTTTTTTCCGGTTGTCGGTCTCTAAGTACGCCCAGGTGCTCATGCCCGGTGGCCGCCGCAAGGAGGAGCCGCCGCGGAGCGCATTGTTGGAAATGTCGAGTGGGTTCCAGTTCATTCCCGATCCGATGTACCAGTTGTTTTTAAACCAGGCGTGGGCGTTGGTATTGAACGTCGAATTCAGAAATTGCCCGCCGAAATCCCAGCGCGCCCAATGGTTGTAGTTGATGCGGCAATTGCGAAAAATGGAGAACGGTTTTTGAATCTGGTAGCCGGCCCAGGTAAAATGGTTGATCTCGTCGGCGGCCAGCAGGAATCCCACGTCGTTTGGTTCGAATTCGGGTGAGCGCCAGGTGACGCCCGATTCAAATTTGAACACCCCGCCGCGTTTGTCGGGTTTGCCGCCGATCTTGCCGATGCGAAAAGTGCCGCCCGTGCCGCTGAGTGAAGTGCGGGTGCTGTCTACCGAGAGGTGACCTGCATTGGTGCGCTGGAACAGGTGCACGAAACCGGTCTGCGTTTGAAGAATGGCATTTTCGCTGCCTTCCACCCGGCTGAAGAGCGCATTCGTCCTGACGTACCACCAGCGATTTTTCCAGAAGCGCTGAAAATCGAGCCCGCCCGAATAAGCGCTTCGATGGAGCCAGTCCAGCCCTTTTTCCCGGTTGACCGCCGTCACGATGCCGCCAAAAATGGTATTTCCCTGGTCGTAGTCTTTCATCACCCGCCCGACGAAATAGTTGGTGAGCGGCTCGACGAGTTCGTCGCGTTGCTCGCCGCTGTGGTCAATGGTGGCCATTTCCCGTTGCGTCACACTTTCCAGGATGCCCAGCGACCAGCCTTTTTTTGTTTTTCCGCTGAATTTGGCCGCGCCGAGGATGGATGTGCGCTGCGGCACGTCGGCATACTCTCCCTTGGCCACGTTGGGATAACCATGGGGCGCTCCGCCGATGCGGCGGGAGTAAAAAAGCAGGTCGGAGTCGTAATCGCCGCCCGCTTCCGATCCCGTGAGGCGGTAATCGAACAGGTTGCGGCTTTCCATAAAAAAGGGCCGCCGTTCGCTGAAAAAGATCTGGTAGCCGTCGAGCCGCACGGCGCCAGGGTCGGCCTCCACCTGCCCAAAATCGGGGTTGATGGTGAAGTCGAGGATGAGGTCTCTCGTGACGGCCAGTTTGCCGTCCAAACCTGCGCTGAAGCGGTTGCTGGAGCCGTCGGCGAAGGGATTGCCATCCTGTTTTTCGAAACGTTCCGCCTGCGCCACAACGTAAGGTGCCAACTCGATCTGCTTTCCGGAGGGCAGGTCGCACAGGCCGTGCAATTCGCCGAAGCCGCTGACCCAGCCGCCGGCATTGCGGGGAATGTATTGCCAGGTGGAGCGCTCTTCCTGCCTGAAAATGCGCCGTTGCACCTGGATGCCCCACACGGGATCGCCCTGGTTGCCGTAGCGCAATTGGCTGAACGGGATCTTGACCTCTGCCGTCCAGCCTAAGCTGTCCACATTCGTTTTGGCATACCAGATGGGGTTCCAGTTGGTATCCCAGTTGTTGCCGTTGTCCGAGATGAACTCGTCGCCTTTTACCCCGCTCACCGACAAGGTGAACGAAAAGGCCGTGCGCAGGTCGTGGTAACTGTCAATGTTGATCTCCACCCAATCGCCGGGAAATTCGTCTCGCCGGCTCATGCGCTGTACGATGCTGTCGGGCGACACGTCGAAACAGCGATAGCCGATGACCAGGTGCTTTTGCGTATAAAGTATCTTGAATTGGGTAGGCTGATAGGGCGGCGTATTCTCGTGGGGTTGATACTGAATAAATTCGCCGCCCCAGGTTACTTTTTCCCAGGCGGCCTCATTCGGGATGCCGTCGAACTCGATGGCGTTGTCGTCGGCCAATTCCGTGAAATACAGTTTTTTAGTGATTTCTGCCTTGGGCGGTTGCGCAGGCAGGTTTACGATTGGAATGAGGAGGGCAGGCAGGAACAGAGAGGCATTTTTCATGCAGGAGGGTTTTGCTGAATGCAAAAGACAGCCCTCCTGTGTGGTGGTTGCAGCTGTTGGAAGTGGAATTTACATGCGCGCGCCCAGCCACCGCCGCAGGGGCATGGCCACATAAAGCGATACGACGGCGATCACCATCGCCATGCCGAAAACGAGCCAGAAAACAGGCTCCGAGGTCTCATGCGCCTCGTTGTAATACGCCTCGTTTTCGACGTTCGATACGAGACGGCCCAGTTTGGAGAGGAGATTCAATTTCATGGATAAATCTGTTGGAAATAGTCGGCAAAAAGTGGTTTGATGTGGAATAAGAATAAACAACTCAGGTTGTAACGGATCCAACGCGATAACAGTGGGAACTCGGATGACGCGGATCAGGCGGATAAAAGCGGATTTTAAAAAAATATCTGTGAAAATCCGCCTGATCCGCGTCATCCGAGTTCCCACTACTACTACGAAGCGTAGGTCACAACACGCGGTAAAAAGATTCGACTGTTCCCCTGGTATAAGGTTTAATGCCGCGCAACCATCCCGCATACCATTCTTTCTGCGCCCGCGAGGTCTTTGCGCAATTCTACCCGAACAAATCCTTTTTCCTGTAACAATGCTGCGACTTCGCCGGCGTTGAACTCGTTGCATTCAAAAAAAAGTGCGCCGCAGGGTTTAAGTTTTTGTAAAGAAAAATCCGCGATCACGCGATAGAACGACAGCGGGTCCTCATCGTCCACGAACAGGGCCAATGCGGGTTCGTGCGCCGTCACGTGTTCGGGCATGATACTTTTCTGTACGTTCGGAATGTAGGGCGGGTTGCTTGCGACTACGTCTAAAAAAGGAAATTTAACCCAAACGCGGTAGTCGAAGACATCGCCTTCGACAAACTGGAACGTCGCATCTTCGCCCAGGATGCGGCGGGCATTTTCTGTTGCCACTTCCAGCGCGGCGGGACTTTTTTCCAGGCCGAACAATTGCAGTCCGGGGAATTTTTTCTTCAGCGTGAGGCCGATACAGCCGCTGCCTAAGCCGATGTCGAGCACGGCGGGGTGTTCTATCCTACTGTTTTTCAGATGCTCCAGTATCCATGCCACGAGTTCTTCCGTTTCCTGCCGGGGAATCAGCACGGCGGGATTCACTTTGAATTTCAGGCCGAAAAAATCCGCCTGGCCGAGCACGTACTGCACTGGTTCGCCGCTTATCAGCCGGGCGGTGATGTTTTTCAATTGTTCCACTTCTGTCGCCGTCCATCCCTCCGCCTTCACGGGGGCTTCGGCGGATAAACCGTCTACCGTCTGCCCTCCACCGTCTACCGTCCACCTTCTACCCTCTGCCCCAAACACATCTTCCAGGACAATACGCGCGATGGCCGCCGCTTCGCCGGGGCCGTAGCGGGGGCTGAGTTGTTGGATGAGAAAGGAGTAAGCTGATGCGGTTGTCATTGTTGTAGTCCGGACTTTTCAATGGCAATGGGTCATCAGAGAAGATAGGTAAAGCAATAGAGGCCTTACATCTCGATCTCAAACACCGTCCCCTGCGGTTTGTTGTCCTCCACCCGGAGGGTTCCGCTGTGCGCTTTTACGACCTGGTTGACAATATAAAGCCCCAGGCCGGTGCCGGTCGCCTGCCGGGTTTCTTCGTTGCCGAGGCGGTAGAATTTTTCAAAAACGGCCTGCTTTTCCGCATCGGGGATGCCGCGTCCCTCGTCGGTGACCCGGAGTCGGAAGGCGCCGTCTTTATGCTCGGCGGATAGCTCGATCAGTGCGCCTTCGGGTGAATATTTTACGGCATTTTCCAACAGGTTCTGGACGATGGCGGTCAGACCCGACTTGTCGGCCTGAACGGGCGGGAAGTTATTCGGGAATCGCAGTTGAATGTTCGCTTCAGGGAAGCGGACGTGCAGACCGGAAACCACGTCGCGGGCGAGTGCGGGCAGGTCAACAGGTTCGCGCAGGGGGCGCCAGTTGTCTTCGAGCCGTGCGGCGAGCAACAGGTCTTCCACCAATTGCTGGAGGCGGTTGGCGTCTTTGAGGCCGCTTTTGCAGAGTTTTTCGATTTGTTCGCGGGACAGTTCGCGTCTGCTGAGGGTTTCTAACACCAAGCGTACGGAAGCGATCGGCGATTTCAGTTCGTGGGTGATGCTCAGCAGGAAATTACGGCGCTGGCGCGCCAACGTCACTTCCCGGTTGGCGCTGCGGTTGATGACCCACAGGCCGAAGATCAGGCAGGCGGTGAAGAACAAACCTTCGGCGATCACCATCCGGTGGCCTTTGTGCCAGTTGCGCTCGATCTTTTTATACTCGGCGGTCTCGTACAATTGCGTCAGGTTGACGCCTTTGTTGCCGCGGGTGAAGCGCGTTTCCAGCGCCTGTTTTTCCAATTCGTATATTCGGTCGTTTTGCTGCCAAAGGCTGTACGTCCACCATGCAAAGGCCAGCACCATGTAGCCAATGACGAACCGGGAAAACCGGCGTAGCGGTATTTTTTCGATGAGCATGACGGTGGACGGTGGACGGTGGACGGTGGACGGTGGACGGTAGACGGTGGACGGTGGACGGTGGACGGTAGATCACATCCAATCCAATTTAATCAATGCAGGTTGTGACTTGCCTTTCGCAGGAACAATGGGAACGCAGATGACGCGAATTGGGCGGATGAAAACGGATTGCGAGCAGATGAAAATCTGTGAAAATCCGCCTGATCCGCGTCATCTGCGTTCCCATTGTTCCTACGGTGGGTAGGGCTCGCGTTAATTAGTCTGGCGTTTCCTGAAGGTTAAAAATGCAATTTTTGAAAAAAATTATTGACAGACAATCAGATAAGTTTTCTTGCTCAAATTTCGTCCACCGTCCACCGTCCACCGTCCACCGTCTACCGTCTACCGAAAATCTCCCTGATATTCAGATAAAACAACGCCCCTGCGACACCCAACCACACATACATCCATACGTGTGAAGGGAAAACCCCGACTTCCTGTTCGTACATCGCCAGGTCGCTTTGCGGCCCCACGTTGAAATCCTGAATGATGTAGAGCACGGCAGCGAGGCCGAGGAACATCAGCACGTCCTGACCCCAATCGGTATTGCACGCGACGACGAACAACAAAGCGGCAAATCCCAGCAGGAGGGCAGTGCTGCCGAACGACTCGAACCACACCACGCCAGCCAGTACCATGAGGCACGACAAGGTCAGGAGCGTCACCCGGGTAAACGAAGGGTGCCGGGCGCCGATGCGGAACAGGATGTTGCCCAGCAGTGCGCTGCCGAGGTAGCCGCCCATGAGCACCACCCCCGGGCTGCCGCCCTGCGTAACGGTGTAGCCGCTGCCGTCGGGATTGATCTGCATGCCGCTTACGGCGCCGCCGGTCAGGATCGCCCCCAGCGCGTGGCCGAATTCGTGTAAAAAGGTGACCAGTAACGTCACCGGATACAACACGAAGTTGCCGAACGACCCGCCGAAAAAACGCAGAACGACATAGATCAACACCATTATGATGGCCCGGTAGTGGAGGTTGTTCATAGTAGCAGTTTGCAGTGGCAATTTGCAGTGGCAGTGGGCAGTGGGCAGTGGCAGTGGGCAGTGGGCAGTGGGCAGTGGCAGTGGGCAGTGGCAGTTTGCAGTGGCAGTGGGCAGTTTGCACTGGGCAGCGGGCAGTTAGCTCGCTTCATGTATTGTTGCTGCACGTTGACTACTGCCCACTGCAAACTGCCCACTGCCACTGCCACTGCCACTGCAAACTGCCACTGCCCACTGCAAACTGGTTTTATTTCAATATTTTCAACAGTTCCACTTCGAAGACCAAAGTGGAGCCGGGTTTGATCTTGGCGCCTGCGCTGCGCTCGCCGTAGGCCAGGTCTGCCGGAAGGTAGAATTTGAACTTGTCGCCTTCTTTCATGTATTGCAAGCCTTCGGTCCAGCCTTTGATCACCTGGTTGAGGCCGAATTGGGCCGGCTGGCCGCGTTCGACGCTGCTGTCGAACACTTCGCCGTTGATGAGCGTGCCGTGGTAGTGCACTTCCACCTTGTCGGTCTCTTTGGGCGATTCCGTGCCCGTGCCGCGTTTCAGCACTTCGTATTGCAGGCCGCTGGCAGTGGTGGTCACTTCCTTGCGTTTTTTGTTCTGTTCCAGGAATTCCTGACCTTCCTTGCGGATCCTTTCGCTCGCTTTCGCTTGCATGGCGCGGTTGTAATCGCTGAATATTTTATTGGCTGCTTCAGGCGTGAAAAGCATGTTTTCGTCTTTTAGCGCGCCGTTCAACGCGGCAATGAGCACGTCGCGGCTGAGGTCGCTGCTCAGTTGGCGTTTGATGCTGTTGGCCAGAACGATGCCGTAAGCGTAACTGGCGCTGTCTTTGGCGTTGGTCAGCGTCACTTTGGATTGGGCGAACAGCCCCGTGGTCATGGCCGCAACGAAGAGCAGCAAAAGCGTTTTTTTCATGATCGAATGTGTAATACGGTTGTTGAATTTGAGTGAGTTAGACAAATAGGTTAACGGGTTTCGGGTTAACGAGTTCCGGGTTTCGGGTTAACGGGTTTCGGGTTATTTTTTCTTCTTCATTTCCGAATAGAACTTGTAGAAATACGGAATCGTCTCGATGCCTTTGTAGTAGTTGAACAGGCCATAATGCTCGTTGGGCGAGTGAATGTCGTCCGAATCGAGGCCGAAGCCCATGAGCACGGATTTGGCGCCGAGTACCTGGTCGAACATCGCTACGATCGGGATGCTGCCGCCGCCGCGCTGGGGCAGGGGCTTTTTGCCATAAGCCAGTTCCATCGCTTTTTCGGAGGCTTTGTACTCCACCGAGTTGGTGGGCACCACCACCGGCCAGCCGCCGTGATGGGCCGTAACCCTGACTTTGACCGACTTGGGCGCGAGGCTCTCGAAGTGTTTCTGGAATAATTTTTCGATTTTCTTCGGGTCCTGGTCGGGCACGAGGCGCATGGAGATCTTGGCAAATGCCTTGGAGGGCAATACCGTTTTGGCGCCTTCGCCGGTGTAACCGCCCCAGATACCGTTCACATCCAGCGTCGGGCGGATGCCGGTGCGTTCGATGGTGGTGTAGCCTTTTTCGCCCATCAGTTCGTTCACGCCGAGGTCTTTCATGTATTGTTTTTCATCGTAGGGCGCTTCGTTCATCATTTTGCGCTCCTTGGCGCTCACTTTTTTCACGTCGTCGTAAAAACCTTTGACGGTGACATGTCGCTTCGAATCGTGCAAAGAAGCGATCATTTGGCACAGTACATTGACCGGATTGGCCACTGCGCCGCCGTAGACGCCGGAGTGCAGGTCTTTATTCGGCCCCGTCACTTCCACTTCCATGTAGCACAGACCGCGCAACCCGACGGTGAGGCTGGGCGTGTCGTTGGCGATGACGCTGGTGTCGGAGATCAGCACCACATTGCAGGCGAGTTTCTTTTTGTTGTCCTTGCAGAATTTCTCTAAGTTCTTCGAGCCGACTTCTTCCTCGCCTTCTATCATAAACTTTACATTGCAGGGCAATACGTTGTTTTTCAGCATCATTTCAAAAGCCTTGACGTGTATGAAAAACTGTCCTTTGTCGTCGCAGGCGCCGCGGGCGAAAATGGCGCCCTGCGGGTGCAATTTCGTTTTTTTCACCACCGGCTCGAACGGTGGGCTGTCCCAAAGGTCGAGCGGATCCGGCGGCTGCACGTCGTAGTGGCCGTACACGAGCACGGTCGGCGCTTTCGGGTTCACCATTTTTTCGGCATAAACGATGGGGTGGCCGTCGGTTTCGCAGATTTCCACCGAGTCGGCGCCCACATTGCGGAGGTGCTGAGCGGTGGCTTCGGCCATGCGGCGCACGTCGCCCTTGTATTTCGGGTCGGCGCTCACGGAAGGAATGCGCAGCAGTTCGAGCAGTTCGTCGAGAAAGCGGTCTTTGTTGGCTTCAAAATACTTTTTCAGTTCTTTCATTGCGGTAGTGCGGACTTTCCGGTCCGCCAAAAAGGTTGGATTTAACAATGGCGCTGCATACGGACGCGAAAGCCCGCCATGCAAAAGGCGGGCAAAGTTCCCGAATTTTTGAAAAACGGCAAGGGGTTTGGTAAACCTTCACAAAACCGTCAATTTTCTGCTCGTTATCAACTTTTCCTGCGATTCTCAGTTTCGCTCCCGAATTTTGCGCCGTCATGGAGAAAAACGAATCCACCCGCCCCAAACTCAGCCGCGAGAGTCTGCGCGAGGCTGTCAAGATTTTTGAATACATCCGTCCCTATAAATGGCAGTTCATTTTCGGGTTGTTCCTGCTGTTCCTCGGTAGCACGGTTTTTCTGATCTTTCCCAAGATCATCGGGCAAATGCTCGATGTGGCGCAGGGCAAAGTCACGACCGACCTCGATTTGAAAACCATCGGTTTCTGGCTCATCGGGATCCTTGTTTTTCAGGGAATTGTGTCCTACCTGCGCGTCATGATGTTTGCACAGGTCAGCGAAAAAGGCACCGCCGATATCCGCGTGGCGCTGTACAAGCGGCTCATTTCACTGCCCATCGTGTTTTTTGAAAAAAGCAGGGTAGGGGAGTTGGTCAGCCGCCTGACCAACGATGTGGAGAAACTGTACAACACCTTCTATTTCATCCTCGCCGAGTTTTTGCGCCAGATCATCATCCTCGTCGGCGGTATTGCGGTGTTGTGGTGGATGTCGCACCGTCTGGCCTTCGTGATGCTGGCGACTTTTCCGGTCATCGTCATCGGCGCGATGTTTTTCGGTCGTTGGGTGCGTAAATTGTCCAAAGAGCGCCAGAACAAACTCGCCGAGACCAACACCATTCTCGACGAAACCCTGCAAAGCATCCATGCCGTAAAGGCATTTACGAACGAACTCTTTGAAAGCCGGCGTTATTCCCGCTCCAATTCTTCGGTCGTGAACGTCTCGATGCGTTACGCAAAAGGCCGGGCGGTATTCGCCGTGTTTATCATCACCATGTTGTTTGGAGCCTTATTTTTCGTCATCGGATACGGGATGCACATGGTGCAGACGGGGCAGATCACGGCGGGCGACCTGATCGCTTTCGTGACTTATACGGCGGTGATCGGTGGCAGCATCGCCAGTCTGGGCAATTTTTATACGGAACTTGTGGGCGCAGTGGGCGCTACCGAGCGCGTCCGGGAAATCCTGAAATCGCCTGCCGAAACGGAAGAGCGCCCCCGTGGAAACACGAATGCGGGGCGTTTGCGGGGGCATGTTTCTTTTGAAAACGCGCATTTTTCCTATCCCACCCGTCCTGATGTGGAGGTGCTGAAAGGGGTGAGTCTGGAAATACCCGCCGGGCAAAAAGTGGCGCTCGTGGGTCAGAGCGGCGCCGGCAAGTCCACCATCATGCAGTTGCTACTCCAATTTCATTTTCCGACTTCGGGCGACATTGTCGTGGATGGAAAAAACATTTACGATTACGACCTCGAATCGTACCGTCGCAACTTCGCTATTGTGCCGCAGGAGGTTATCCTGTTCGGCGGCACGATCCGGGAAAATATTCTGTACGGAAAACCCGAAGCGACGGAAGACGAGATCATCGCTGCCGCGCGCCAGGCCAATGCCTGGGATTTCATCTCGATGTTCCCCGATAAATTGGACACCATCGTCGGCGAGCGCGGCATCAAGCTATCCGGCGGTCAGCGCCAACGCATCGCTATCGCCCGCGCCATTTTGCGCAACCCCTCCATTCTTTTGCTCGACGAAGCGACTTCTTCACTCGATGCCGAATCGGAAAAAGTGGTGCAGGAAGCGCTCAACAACCTGATGGAAGGCCGCACGAGCATCATCATCGCGCACCGGCTGGCGACGATCCGGGATGTGGATTGTATTTATGTTCTGGAAAATGGCCGTATTGTGGAGCAGGGCACGCACGAGGAATTGTCGGCCCTGGAAGAGGGTGTTTATTCGAGTTTGGCGCGACTGCAATTTGAGATGGCGTAAAGTACTCACATCTTTCGCATCATCGTCTCTAGTGGCAGTTCAAAACCCGGCAGCACGTCTTCTCCCGACAAATTTTTCCCGGAAAAACCTTCCACAATTTCAGGTTCGGACCTGCCGGCGCGATAGATATAGGCTTTTTCCTCATAAGGGTCAATCAGCCATCAAAAGTAACGATTTTTATCAGGATTGTTTCGGAATGATCTCCGTTTGTTCGCCGAAATAATGCGCGAATTTTGCCAAATCCTCGGCTAAATCCTTGTTTTGGGTGGCCCGCAGGTAAGTCTGCCCCAACGACCGGAGTATCTGATAAACGAAACGATCCATCTCGACGACCTGCATTTCTTTGGTCCACAGGTCAATGCGCAGCGTGTCGCGGTGCTCCTTGTCGAACAAGGCGACGGCCATCGCTTTGCATTCTTCCATTTGGCCGTTGTTGCGGTCGCTGGCGCCCCATTCGATTTTGACGGGTACCTGTTCTGCATTCAATCCAACCCGGAGCGTGATGTCGCTCGTTTTCGCGATTTCGTTCGATTCCATATTGTTAAAAAGAAGAGATATAAGTAATTGGACAAAATAAATTGACGTTAGACTTTGGACGTTTGACCTTGAAAACCAATCATTTGGTCAAATGTCCAATGTCAAAAATCCATTGTCAATGTACTTACAGTTAAAAAAACAGACACTTCCAATGTCCAAATGTCAAAAGTCCAATGTCCAAATGTCAAAAGTCCAATGTCCAAATGTCAAAAGTCCAATGTCCAATTGTCAAAAGTCCAATGTCCAATTGTCAAAAGTCCAATGTCTGATTATTTGTTTTAAAAAATCGGGGCAAAACTAATTGAAAAAGACGGGAGCGCCTACATTTGCTCACCATGTTCGTCCTACATTTTGGCAACGACTTCGATGGACCGGTATACGCCTCTTCCACCGGTTTAAGGGCAGGCGAATTTTACGCCGGTCCGAAAAAACTGCTTCACTGGCTGGAGAGTCAACTTGGACTGAGCGGTTATCCTGAAAATACCGATTACCTCCGCATTGAACTATACCGGCAGTCGCTGGGGCAGCATCTCGCCGAAACCGGCCAGCAACCGTTGTTTGGCAGCCATCCCTTTTATGAAAAATCATTCGCAGCCGACCGCTTCGCTACGGCTGCTGCGCTGCTTGCCTGGCGCGACGAATTATTGCTCGCCAACCCTGTGGGAGAAACGCTTGTTGAAAAATTATCGCATTCCGGCGAACTCCCTTCCCGCATTGCTACCTTCCTGGCGGTCGAAATTATTTTCCAAAAAAAATTGTCCGATCCTGAAATCAGCCCCCTTGCTTCCGGGTTTGCCGACCGTTTTGTCCAGGCATTGAACGCGCTTGAAAAACGAAATGCGCCTTTGGAAAAGATATGGCTGTACGAACCGGAATATTTGCAATTGCCGCATATCCGGCGCTGGATCGTCATTTGTAAAAAGAGAAATATCGAAGTCTCGGAAATAGAAATCGCCTGTGCGGCGAGCGAAAGCACAAACCTGGGAAAGTTGCAACGGAAAATAGCAGGTCATTATCATTGTAGTAATTCCAGTAATGACCACAATGACGATAGCATCCTCATCCTGCGTTCCCGCCGCGACAGCGATGCCGCCACGGATCTGGCGCAGATGATGAGAGAGAACCCGGCATTGCGACCTGTTTTTTTTATCCCTGAAATGAACCTGAGCCTCGAACGGGCGCTCGCGCTGGAGGGTTTCCCGGCAATGGGTATTCTTTCCGCTTCCCTGGCGCGTCCTTCATTGCAGGTGCTGAAACTCGCTCCCGTATTCCTGTGGGAACCGGTGGATGTGTTCAAGATCATGGAGTTTGTTACGTTGCCGGTGAAGCCGCTGGATACAGGCCTGGCGCTTGAAATTGCCCGGGTATTGGCTGAAAAGCCGGGTTTGTTCAGCGATACCTGGTTTGCTGCCGTGTACGGATATCTGGAACGCGGTGAAGTGCCCGATGTGGCCCGCGATCAGTACGAGTTTTGGTTCGGTCGCCGCCGCTACCCGGCCAGCGGCACGGCCCCCAAACGCGATGCCATTGTCATTTACAACTACCTGCACGAATGGGCGCTCGATTACTACGAAGAAAGCGGCAGCACGAACAGTTCCGTGCTCGTACTGGCTGAACAAGCCCGCCGCATCCGCGACTTGTTGGAGGCGCTGCCGGAACAACGGCTGACCTTTCTCGAATTGGAACGCATTGTGCGCACGATCTACGAGCCGTCGCCGGTGCAAATTGCCCCGGCTGAAGTAGGGAGCCTTGCGTTCGTGCACCATCGCGGCGCCCTGGCGGTGCCCGCTGATACCCTTGTCTGGTGGAATTGTTTATATGATAATGCGGCACCTTCTCCCGACAAATGGCAATTGGAAGAAAGACAATTTTTAGAACAGCAGGGTTTTGCGTTGAGTACGCCGCGCAGCGAAAGCCAATTGACACAATTGTTACAAACGAGGCTGGTGTTGCAAATAACCCATCGCCTTATCCTGTCAGTGCCGGAATTGATAAATGGCGTGGAAGCCGTCCCCAGCCTGCTGTTGGGCGATATCGAAGCGACATTGCCGAACTACAGGGATTTTACATTTTGCCTCGATGACGAAAACGACCGCGTACGTCTGGAAAAAATTATCCGTATCCCTGCCCCTGAAACCCTCCCGGTCCTTACAAGCGGGCGCGCCCGTCCGCACCTGCATATCGCCCACCCGGAACTGCTGAATGAGAGCGAATACGAAACGCCGACCAACTTAGAGAGTCTGTTTTACTACCCGCACCGCTGGTTTTTCAGGCAACAATTGCGTCTTTTTCCGTCCAGTCTGTTGAGCGTCACGGGCGACAACACATTGTTTGGCAGCCTCGCTCACCGTTTTTTTGAAAAATTGCTGAAAGAAGATCTGTCGGGTCTCGACCGTCGTGCCATTCAGGAATGGGTGGACGCAGAAGCGGAGCATCTGTTGCCCCGTGAAGGCGCGACCTTATTGCTTTATGGCCGTGAACCCGAGCGCAACGCCTTCCTCAACCGGGTGAAAAACGCCGCCTGGAACTTAGTGTCGCTGCTGCGTTCCAACGGATGGACGGTCGCGCATACGGAATTGGAACTGGAAGGCCATTTCGGCGGGATACCTGTGCGCGGCAAAGCCGACCTCGTATTACAACGGGACGGCGAGCAGGCCATTGTTGACCTGAAATGGAGCGGAGCAAAACGGCGCAAAGAATTGATTCAGAATGGTGAAGACCTGCAACTTGTTCTTTATGCCCGCTTGCTCCCCCCCGAAGGACAGTGGCCGCACACCGCTTATTTTATCTTAGAAGAGGGAAAAATGATCGCCCGCAATGCGAAAGCCTTCAAAGAAGCGATCGTTGCGGGAACGGGAGGCGACGACCATGCTGCCGCCTGTGCTGCGATTTTTGAAAAAATGGAAAAAACATTCGCCTGGCGTATGGATCAGGTGCGCCGCGGCATCGTCGAACTGCGCACAGACCGCACGGCCCCGGAACTGGAATCGCTCTACGAAGGTCAATTGTTCGATCTGCTCGAAATGAAAACGGAGGATGCGCGCTGGGACGACTACCGGACGCTGATCGAAACAGGGTTTTGAGATATGATCCGGACTTTCCAAAGACATTACACTCCCCTCAATCCGTTGCTACGGGCGCGAGTTGCACCGTCAATCCGTCCAGTTGTTCATCTTTGAGCTTTATCTGGCAACCGAGGCGGCTGTTGTTCTTGACAAAGAACGCCTGATCGAGCATGGCCAGCTCGTCGTCGCTGGGCTCGGGCAAGGAGTGGTCGCTGAGCACGTACACGTGGCATGTCGCACAGAGGGCCATTCCTCCGCAGGTGCCTTCCACCGGGAGTTCGTAAGCTTTGCACAATTCCATGAGGTTCAGCCCCATGTCGGTAGGGGCTTCGAGCTGGTGGGGGGTATCTTCGCGGTCGAGGACGGTGATGTGGATCATTGAAAAAGACCTATTTCGGGACGGTTTCACCCTTCATTTCGTCGGGTATGTTCATTGCCGGAAAGTTGGCGCAAAAATACGAAATGATCCCTATTGTATACCCGGACACAAAGCGGATGTGTGCCAATGAACAGTGTCAATAAAATGACATTGATTTTCATGACAAAAAGGGCACCACGAGCGATCGCCCGAGTTGCCCGGTTATAATCGGCCTAATGTTTTCTACTGTTTGATGAACTTGCCGAATCGGATACCGTCGTTTCCAATGATTTGTACCCAGTAAACACCTGGTGGAAGGTGCCGGATACCGATCGTCAAGGCCCTTTTTTCGATTATGTGAAAGTAGAGCCGCTACCCGAATAGCAGCGCAGAATCCCTACCTTTGCGCCCGCTATGCTTTCCCTCTCTAACATCTATATCCAATACGGCAACCGCATCCTGCTCGATCGCGTCAATTTTGTGCTCAAACCCGGTGAGCGCGTCGGCCTTGTGGGCCGCAACGGCGCGGGCAAATCCACCTTGCTGAAGATCATCGCCGGCGAAATGATGCCCCACGAAGGCAACGTGGTGGTGCCGGCGCATTTCACGCTCGGCTATCTGCACCAGGACATGCTCCTGCCCAAAGGCAAAACCGTGATCGCCGAAACGATGACGGCATTCGCCGAAATCCTGGCGCTCGAAGCGGAATTGCACCGCATCGAAAATGAACTGGCGACCCGCGAGGACTACGAATCGGACGCTTACCACAAACTCATTGAGCAGATGAGCGACGTGACCGAACACCTGCACCACCTCGGTCACGCCACTTCCCAAGCCGATGCCGAAAGAGTGCTGGCCGGTCTCGGTTTTCAGCACACCGATATGAACCGCCTGACCGACGAATTCTCCGGGGGTTGGCAAATGCGCATCGAACTGGCCAAAATGCTGCTCCGCCAACCCGACCTGCTGCTGCTCGACGAGCCGACCAACCACCTCGACATCGAGAGCATTCTCTGGCTTGAAAATTGGCTCGTCAACTATCCCGGCATGGTCATCGTCATCAGCCACGACCGGCGCTTCCTCGATAATGTGACCAACCGCACGGCGGAGATATCGCTCGGTAAAATATACGACTATAAAGCGCCTTACTCCAAATACGTGGAACTCAGCGCCGAACGCCGCGAGCAGATGCAAAACGCTTACGAAAACCAACAGCGCGTCATCGCGGATAAAGAGCGCACCATCGCCCGCTTCATGGCCAAAGCCACCAAGACCAGCATGGCGCAATCCATGCAAAAACAATTGGACAAAATGGAGCGCATCGAAATCCCCGATATTGATGCGGCGACCATGCGCATCCGCTTTCCCGATGCTCCGCGTTCGGGCGAGGTAGTGGCCAAAGCGGAGCATCTGAGCAAGCGCTACGGCAACGTGAAGGTGTTGGAAAACATTGATTTTCAACTGCTCCGCGGCGAACGCGTCGCCTTCGTCGGTCAAAACGGCCAGGGTAAGACCACGCTGGCCAAAATCCTCATCGGGGCAGAACCCGCCACTTCGGGCAAGGCCACGCTGGGTCACAACGTCAGCATCGGCTACTACGCCCAGAACCAGGCCGAAACCCTCGACCCGAAGCTCACGCTGCTGCAAACAATGGAGCAAAATTCGCCCGAAGAGATGCGCACCAAACTGCGCGCCATCCTCGGCGCCTTTTTGTTCAGCGGCGAGGACGTGGACAAAAAAGTGGCGGCGCTCAGCGGCGGCGAACGCGCGCGCCTGGCTCTGGCCTGTATGTTGTTGCGCCCCTTCAATTTCCTCCTGCTCGACGAGCCGACCAACCACCTCGACATGCTGTCGAAAGACGTGTTGAAACAGGCGCTCCAGGACTACAACGGCACCTTGCTCGTGGTGAGCCACGACCGCGAATTTCTTTCGGAATTGACCCACCGCACCATCGAATTCCGCGACGGCCATCTGAAAGAGTACCTCGGCGATGTGAATTATTTCTTAGAAAAGCGGAAATTAGACAATATGAGGGACGTGGAGAAAAGAAGTGGCAGTGGCAGTGGCAGTGGCAGTGGCAGTGGCAGTGGCAGTGGCAGTGGCAGTGGCAGTAATGGTCAGGTGGTGTTGGGTTCGGAGGAGAAAAAGCAGTTGCAGCGCATGGTGCAAAAAGCCGAAAAACGCATCGGCGAATTGGAGGGCGAGATCAGCAAATGGGAAGCGAAAATGGCCGATCCGGAGTTTTACAACCGGCCGGAATCAGGCGAAGCGATAAAAAAATACAACAATTTGAAATCGGAATTGGAAACCGTTTACGGAGAATGGGAGCAAGCGGTGGAAAGGTTGGGTTAAAGGTGTGAGGAATCGAAGTGTGCCCGGTGTTGGAAAAATTGGATTGAAACCCTTATTTTTGTCAATAAATATAAATTTCATGAGCGCCCGCGATTTAAAATTGTCTATCCATCAGTTGCTTGAACAAACTGACGATACCGAAACATTGACATTGGTGTATGTCCTGCTTAAAAAGTAATGTATTGTGCATCGGGTCATTCACAGCAAACGCGACCTCAAGCGTGTGTTGCGGAATCTGAAATAATTGAGATATACCATGCGCACCCGAATTCTCGCGCTGCTCGCCGTCCTCGTTTTTTTCGCCCTCGTCTGGCTTTACGTCCGTGAGTTTGCAGTGTTGTATAATACCATCAAAGCAAAGAGCCTGGTTTTAGGTTCAATGTTCGTGGCATTGATGCTGGTTACGGGTGGACTGTGGCGCTGGCGCAACCGGTTCACGCCCTGGGAGCGGCATCTACCGGAGGTATTGTTTCTCCTGATCTTCAGCGTGTTGTTTGCACCCTTATTCGGTAGTTTGCTCAACAGATCGTTGGGAAAAAACAGCCATCAATCTTTTGAGTTTGTCTCCGAAACTCCCTACCTCGCTTCCAATTACGGTATTTTGAAAGGAGAAAAACTGAAACCGACGGGCTACTATCTCATCGTTAAAGAAAAAGGACGGGAACTCCGTTTTCAATACAAAACCCAATCGTATTACCCGCTGACGAAATCCGGCGAAACGGTATTTTTACCTGTCCGGAGCGGCTTGTTCGGTTACCGGGTTGTGTTGCTGAAATAGTTTTTTGAGGACGTTGGACTGTTGGACGTTGGATTTTTAGACGCTGGACGTTGGACTATTGGACGTTGGATTGTTGGATTCGCGGGCGCATGTGAGGGAGTGGTCAAAAAGCGTGTCATTTTGTTTTTTAACCGCCGTAAATCCGACCGCGAAGCGGTCATGCAGTGTTGAGGTAATCCGGAATAGCACACTATTTTGAACGCTCCCGTATGTGATACGAACTTGCCGTCCAAAATCCTGATGGAATGCTTAAAATCCAACGTCCAATTATCCAACACCCATCATCCAACATCTAATGTCCAACAGTCCAACATCCAATAGTCCAACAGTCCAACATCCAATAGTCCAACGTCCAACGTCCAACAGTCCAACGTCTAAAAATCCAACGTCTAAATTCTACTCAATGAAATCAATCATCACACTTGCTTTTTTACTGTTTTTTACATTAAAATCGCCTGCCCAATCGCAGTTTTTCCCCGAAGAAATGGTCGTCACCGCCACCTCGCTGAACATGCGCGAGGCGCCCGATAAAAACGCGAAAAAAATCGCTTCGCTTACCCGCGGAATGGTAGTGCGCTTTGTGGAGGCGCACAACAATGGCCAATGGGTGCAGGCCGACACCACCGACCCGAATTCGCCTTATGGCCCCTGGCTCAAAGTGCGCCACCAGGACAAAAGCGGATGGGTCTTCGGCGCGCATGTAACGGGCACGATCGGACTATACCACGAGGGCGACCTGTTCTGGAATGACAACCCGCTGCCGCCGCTGAATTGGTACGGCGTGTACCAGCGCGATTCTTTCGCCGACGAACTGCGCAAAATCGAAGTCCGTATCGTGGAAGAAAAAAACGAATTCTACGGCGAAAACGTCAAAGTGCTGAAAACCAACCAGAAAGACGCGAGTAAATTCATCGTCGGTAGCCTGCAACCTATGAAAACCGGCTATGCCGGACCGCTCGGTACCCTCGAAGTGCGCGACATGTACCTTTCCGGCGAACTGGCGCCGGGCAGCACGCTTTCCATCCATCCCGGCGGTGAAATGGATTCCAATGATACCACGCTCAAACCCAGCTACATCTTCGTCGCCACCGGCTGTGCCAGGATGGATGACTCGGAATACCTCAATGTGAAGGTTGAAAATTACAAATTGACTTTGCTCGATTATACTACTACTCCACCACGCCAACAAGACCTTACGCCCTGGGTACGACCCGAATCGGAAGAATTCAATCCCAACGTCCGGCTCTCCTGGTACGGCGACCTCGACATGGACGGTAAACCCGACGCCATCTTCGACGATTGCCCCTATGAAATGGGTTGCCGCGATGCGCTGTTCCTCTCTTCCAAAGCCCGACCGGGCGAATACTTGCGAAAGGTGTGCGAGCATTTCTGGCCGGGGGATTGAGGGCATACGAAATGCGACTTAAGACTTGCGATTTCCTCCTATGTTACTCGTTTATTTGTACTCTACGTTGTCATGCTGTAACACCTGTCCGCTCTACGTGAAAAACTGCGAATGAGATCATGTAGTGCAATACGTAGATCGGACAGGTGCTTACAGCAGGACAACGCAGAGTGCCGGTTTCGGTCGGACTATTGTTTACAACATGTAATAAAAGGACGATTTTCGCTCAATCAACAAATAACCAAATCACCCAATCAGCAAATTAACAAATAACCATGCGCATAGACTCACTCACCGTAAAGGAACGCCCCGACAACCGCACCACTGCGCCGCACGTGCTGCCCATTTATGCCACATCCTCGTTCGCTTTCGAGGACATCGGGCAGGGCATCGAAATTTTCAAAAATATCGAAAGCGGGCACGTGTACAGCCGCTACGCCAATCCGACGGTAGACACGGCAGCGGCCAAAATTGCCGATCTTGAAACGCACGGCCTCGGCCTCGAAGCCTACGCCATGATGACTTCCAGCGGCATGTCGGCCATTTCCACGCTGCTGCTGGGCGTGCTGAAAGCGGGCGATAAAATACTGACGCAGGGCAACTTGTACGGCGGCACGACGGAGTTGCTGACCGCTGTGTTCGGCCAATTCGGCGTGGAAACGGTACTGACCGACCTGCGTGATTTGACCCGTGTGGAAGGCATCTTGAAAAATGCCTCCAATGACCCCCATTACCGCAACATCCGCTTGCTCTATTGCGAAACGCCTGCCAATCCCACGCTCGCCTGCGTGGACATCCGGGCTTTGGCTGATCTGGCGCACCGGCATGGCGCCTTATGCGCGATAGACAATACATTTTCGACGCCGCTGTTGCAGCAACCCTTCGCGCACGGCGTGGATTTTATCATTCACTCTACCACTAAATATTTGAACGGCCACGGCAACTCCACGGCAGGTGTCATCCTCGGCTCAGACAAAACCCTGATGCGCAAACAGGTTTGGCGCGCCATGAAACTCGCCGGCACCAATTGTTCGCCTTTCGAGGCCTGGCTCACGCACAACGGCATGAAAACCCTCGCCCTGCGCATGGAACGGCACTGCTCCAACGCCCTCGCGCTGGCGGAGTTCCTCGAAAAACACCCTGCCGTAGAACGCGTCAATTATCCCGGCTTGCCCTCGCATCCCGACCACGATTTGGCCAGGCGCCAAATGAACGGCGGTTTCGGAGGGATGTTGAGTTTCGAACTGAAAGGAGGACTGGAAGCGGGGATACGATGCATGAACCGGATCAAATTCTGTACCCTCGCGCCCACACTCGGCGATGTGGATACGCTCATCCTGCACCCGGCATCGAGCTCGCATATCGCGGTGCCAAAAGAGATACGCGAGCAGAACGGCATCACCGACGGGATGATACGGGTGTCGGTGGGGATTGAGAATGTGGAAGATATCATCAGGGATTTGGAGGAGGCGATCGCAATGTCTTAAGCGGTTTCCGATTGAGAAAGGAGTTGCCCCGCACTTTCGCTGCTAATATCGTACCTTTAAATTTCCCGGATTAAAAATCCCCGGCTAACAAGTGAGCAAAGGATGGCTGATAATCCTGGCCTTTTTACTCTGCGCATTGCCTTGCGCAAGCCAACTCCGGACGCCGCATAACCCGTGGTTCCGTACGCATGGTATTCAGGAGGAACTTTACCGGAATTTCAATTGGTATGTCTGTTGCGCCTTTTTACCGGCTTTATTACTTTTACCGGCGCAACCAGGCTTTTGCTCAAATTCATTTTTTTGCCAACAACTAAAAACCTCTTTAAGATGAAAGTTGTACTACTGTTTTTACTCTTTTTTTTGATGACACCGGAAACAGGCTTGTCTCAAACAATTGATTCGTTGGGCGTAGCGAAGGAAGTAGATAGCCTGTTACAAGTAACTCAGACTTTATTAAAAAAGCAAAGATACGAGGAGGCGCTGCAAGTAGTCGAAATAGCGAAAAGTAAAGTGGAATCTGTATTCGGGAAAAACCATATATGGTATATAAACTGCCTGCATCATTATGGGAATGTCCTTTATTATATAAAATTGCCTGCTGAAACTGAATCAGTTTATCTTGAAGCCCTGTCTATCGTTGATAACTTGCTGGGTAAAGAAAATACTTACTACGCGGATATCTTGAACACGATAGCGAGATTTTATTGTAAGATAGGTAAATACAGGGAATCCGAAGAGCGTTTTCTGGAATCCAAAGCCATCTATGAAAAAATAATGGAGACAGATGGTATTAATTATGCCATTTGCTTAAACGGCTTCGGGGTGCTATACAGGATGATGGGAAACCTGGATAAGGCTGAATCCATATACCTTATTGCGAAAGACATTTGGGAAAAATTGACTGGAAAGGAAAGTAATGGTTATGCAGAAATCACTGCAAATTTGGCAAATATATATTTTGAAAAAGAGTTGTACGAAAAGGCTGAACTCTTTTACACCGAAGCCGGGGAAATCTTTGCTAAAGTACGTGGAAAAGAACATACTTCCTATGCAGCTATACTGGAGTGTTTGGGAAATTTATATCACAAAAACTGCGATTATGATCGAGCTGAAAGTTTTTATCTTGAATCGAAATCTATATTTGAAAGCGTATTTGGAAAAGAACACATCGAATATGCCCCCAGCCTGGAGTCCCTGGCTAATCTGTACAGGAGTATGGGCAGGTTCGGAGAGGCTGAGATTTTGTATCTGGATTCCAGGGCTATTTATGAAAAGGTACTGGGAAAAGAAAATCCGGAATATGGCTGGTGCCTGAACAATATCGCATCTTTGTACTGGCAAATGGGAAATGATGATAAATCTGAGGTTTATTATAAAGAGGCGATGTCCATAATAGAAAAAGCTTTAGGTGTTGAACATCCGCGTTATGGCTGGTGTGCGAACAATCTTGCAAATTTATATAACAGGAAAGGCGCTTATAATAAAGCGGAAATTTATTATCTGAAATCTCAGGCTGCTTTTGAAAAATCTCTGGGCGAAGAACATACTGATTATGCGATGATCCTGAATAACCTGGCTGTTTTATATCAAAAAATGAAAGCCTATGGAAAATCTGAAATGCTTTATTACAAGGCCAATTCTATTCAGGAAAAAATATGGGGAAAGGAACACAAGGATTATGCCATGAGCCTTTTCAACCTGGCGACGTTATATGAGGACATGGGAAACCATGAAAAGGCACTCCCTCTTTTTCTTGAATCGAAGGCGATAGTGGAGAGAATTCTTGGAAAGGAACACCCGGAATACGTTGAAAACTTACATTCCTTAGCCCTCTATTATTGGCAATCAGAAGAACCCGAGAAATCTGACGCTTTATTTATTCAATCTTCCGAATTGTCCCAATTGCTTTTATCCCGATCAGTTAATCATTTGACGGAGATTGAGTTGTATCAATACCTGCGGGGCTATGTGAATAAACTTGATCAGATGTTCTCTTATTCTCAGAATGCCGCCAGGGAATTTAACCCGGCCAAATTAAACATGTCTGATGTTTGTTATGATAACATCCTGTTTTTCAAAGGCTTCATCATCAATAGCGTCGTTTATATCAACCGTTTGGCTTTATCCGACTCCATAATTGCAGAAAAGCTCGACCTCTTAAAACTATATCATCGCCGTCTCGCCGTCCAGTATGCCCTCCCCATTGCAGAACGCGATAGCGTTAATATTGCTCGACTCGAAGAAAAAACCAATGCCCTTGAAAAAGAGCTCGTTCGCACCGTTGCAGGTTTTGACGACGCGCTCCGGCAAGTGCGTTGGCGGGAAGTGCAGGCGCGACTAAAACCAGAAGAGGCTGCCATCGAATTTATTCATTACCAGTATTATACTCCTAAAAAAAGCGACAGCCTCATGTACGCTGCGCTGGTGCTTCGCCCCGGCGATACGCATCCTCAATTGGTGGCCCTTTTTGAAGAACGAGCGCTCGACTCCCTTCTTCAACTCCACAAAGATCGGCGTGCAGATTATGTCAACGACCTCTATACCTTTGCCGAACGCGGTATCATTAACCCTGACAAACCGACAAAATCACTGTTCGAACTCCTCTGGCAGCCCCTCGAAAAATACCTCGCCGGAGTAAAAATCATCTATTTTTCCCCTTCCGGCTTGCTTCACCGGTTCAACTTCGATGCCATCCCTGTCAGTCCTGATTCCGTCCTCGCCGACCGATACCGCCTGATCGAGATTGGCAGCACGCGCCAACTGGTTATTCCTTCTCCGGATGTTTTTCACAATCAAACCGCTTTGCTTTACGGCGGGGTTCAATATCAAATGGACTCTGCCACCCTTGCACGGGTTGATA
This sequence comes from Saprospiraceae bacterium, assembly GCA_019187225.1. Lineage (GTDB taxonomy): Bacteria > Bacteroidota > Bacteroidia > Chitinophagales > Saprospiraceae > M3007. The sequence goes on along the minus strand of JABAQQ010000008.1, from coordinate 52,650 downwards.
TGATTGGACTGGAGAATGTTGCCAGCCGTGACAGAGTGTCTTTTTCTCCTCCTGATTCTGCGCACCGCGGCGATAACTGGTATTATTTGCCCGGATCCGCACGGGAAGTAGATACCATTAGTCGTATTATGCGCATTGCCGGCATGCCCTTTGTCGTCCGAAAAGGATATTCCGCTTCCGAAGAATCATTTAAACAAATCGGACAGGATGAACCCTCACCCAGGGTGCTTCACCTGGCCACGCACGGCTTTTTCTTTCCCGATCCCAAAGATACTACGTTGAACGACAGACGGTTGATGGCGGGCCGCAATGATCCTGCTTTCAAAATCAGCGATCATCCGATGATCCGCTCCGGCCTTTTGCTGGCAGGCGCCAACCACGCATGGAATACAGGCAAGCCTGTGAAGGCCGGCATGGAGGACGGCATTCTTACCGCCTATGAAATCAGCCAAATGAATTTGTCGGCCACGGAACTGGTAGTACTCTCGGCATGCGAGACGGGTCTGGGCGACATCGAGGGCAACGAAGGCGTCTATGGTCTGCAGCGCGCTTTCAAAATCGCAGGTGCGAAATACCTGCTGATGAGCTTGTGGAAAGTGCAGGATCGGGAGACGGCGCGGCTGATGACGGCATTTTACAGGAATTGGTTGGAGCGAAAAATGGAGATACCTGTCGCATTCAAAGCGGCGCAACAAGAGATGCGTGAGGCGGGATTGGGGCCATACTATTGGGCGGGGTTTGTGCTGGTGGAGTGAAGGCTGTCGCTTTGGAGAAAACGGCAACGCAAAAAACCTCCCTCAGGGCTAACATTAATTTCAACACATACACCGACCAATGATGAGCCCGCAGGAATACAATTTACGCGTCGGGACGCCCTGCTCCAAAAGAGAAAACCCACAGTGCAACACATTTCCTAACTTTGTGCCCGTCAGTTCGTTCGGAAAAAGCACAGGAAAGTCGTGAAGCCGAAAATATTCATCAACCTTTTTTAGCGATTCAAATCAGAACAACATGAAAACCCTCTTGTTCTTTCTCTCCGCTCTTGCGTTTTTTTCCGCCGAAAAGTGCAAAAAAAAATCGCCCGGCGGCGACGCATCCAACCTCGTCAGCCTCGAAACCGGTCCCTGTTTCGGTTTCTGTCCGGTATTCAAACTGGAGGTGTTGAACAATGGTTTTGTGCGGTACAACGGCGAACGTTTTGTGGAAAAAGTGGGCAAAGACTCGTTTTACCTCACCCGGACGGAACTCAAACAGTTGAAGGAAAAAATTCAATCGGTGAATCTCTGGCAATACCCCGATATGATCAAGACCGATGTCGTGGATGCGCCGTTTGCCACTTTGATCGCCTATGAAGGAGAAAAAAGCAAAACGGTGCGCGGCTCCATTGATCGGCCGGCGCCTTTGCTCGAACTCGAAGGACTGCTTAAAGACCTCGCCGAAGCGCACGGTCTTCAACTCAAACGCGGCATCAACCCAAACTCGCCGCCTTCAGGTACCATGAAAGAAGTCATCGTCCAACTCAAACCCGACGTAAATGCAGGCAACTGGGTCAACCAGTTCACCGAGTTCAAACTCCGCCTCGTGCGCCGTATTTCCGCTGAAAACATTTGGATCGTGGCTTTCGATCCGAAACAGATCGAAGAAAAGGCGCTGATTGACGTGTTAAAAGACATGGACGGCGTCGTGGAAGTGCAAACCAATATGCCCGCTAAGGATCGGAATTGATATTGGATTATCGGACTATTGGATGTTGGATTATTAGACGTTGGACTATTCGACTTTGGACGTTAGATAAGTCAATACCCTCCACTTTTCAACGTCCAATAGTCCAACGTCCAATAGTCCAAAAATCCAACGTCCAAAAATCCAACGTCCAAAAATCCAACGTCCAATAGTCCAACGCCCAAAAATCCAACGTCCAATAGTCCAACGTCCAATAGTCCAACGTCCAATAGTCCAACGTCCAATAGTCCAACGTCTAAGAGAAATGCAGCATTTTTGGAAAGACACGCGTGTTATTTGGGCAGCCTATATCGCGGCGGCAGTGCTCATTTCCTTCCAAAAGATCACCCAGGGTTTTTTCGACGGCTCCTTGTTTTATGATTGGGGGGGGCGCACAGCCTACGAGAACTACCGGATTTTTAAATCTGCATTTTTTTACCTTACCGAAGGCCAAAACCCCTATTCGGGTTATTCCAACGGCCCCTGGGATTTGTTCAAATACAGCCCGGCATTCGCGTTGATGATGGGGCCGTTCGCATTGCTGCCCGACTGGCTGGGGTTGCTTTTTTGGAATCTGTTGAATGCGCTCGTGCTGCTGGCTGCCATCCTGAAAATGCCGGTTCTCACGTCCGGCCAACGGGCTTTTATGGCCTGGTTCGTTTTTATCGAATTGATCACTTCCATGCAGAGCAGCCAAAGCAATGGCCTTACTGCCGGATTGATGTTATGGGCCTTCATTGCTTTTGAGCGCGGCAAGAACTGGCAGGCAGCGGGATATGTGGCGGTATCTGCCTTCATCAAGATATTCGGAATTTTTAGCGCAATATTGGCACTGTTGTATCCGAAATGGCTAAAGTTTTCATTTTGGCTGACAGCATGGGCTGTATTTTTTACTTTGATACCGTTGCTCGTAATCACCCCTTCTCACCTGTGGCAAGTGTATGAATGGTGGTGGGAGTTGCTCCGGGAAGATCACGAAGCGTCCATTGGCCTGTCGGTACAAGGCTGGTTGCAAACATGGCTCGGCTGGATGCCCTCGAAAATGGGTGTGACATTGGCCGGTCTGGCAGTTTTTTTGCTCTCGATTTTTGCTGTCCCGGCTCGCCGAAGATGGAGTAAAGATGCCCCGACCAATCTATCACCCACCGAGGCTTCGGCAGATAAACCGTCCATTACCCACCGTCCACCGTCTGCTGTCCACCGTCTCCTCGCCTGCGCATCGGTGCTGATCTGGGTCGTGATCTTCAACCATAAAGCAGAATCGCCGACTTTTGTCATCGCTATGTGTGGCACAGCGTTGTGGTGGTGCGCTTCGGAGCAAAAATGGTGGGAGAAAGCACTGATATGGGTCGCATTTGCCCTGGTGTCGCTTTCGCCGACCGACATTTTCCCCGCTGATGTGCGGCGGGGGATCATCCAACCTTACGTACTAAAAGCCGTGCCATGTATAATTATATGGGGGATTATTACCTGGAGGATGTTCCACACGCCGAAAATCAGTTGAAAGGCTGACGCACATCAACCGAGGCTCGCTGTAGTTGTCATATTTTTGCGCCCGTTTGAACAACTACACAGATTCTGACTTGTTTACGCCATTGCATGGAAAATCAAAATAAGATAGAGACTGACATCATCATCATCGGCGCAGGCCCGGTTGGGCTGTTTGCTGTATTCGAGGCCGGGTTGCTGAAATTGCGTTGTCATTTGATAGACGCGCTGCCGCAGGCGGGCGGCCAACTAACAGAGATTTATCCTAAAAAACCGATATACGACATTCCCGGTTATCCCAGTGTGTTGGCGGGCGAACTGGTGCAAAATCTGATGAAACAAATCGAACCATTCAAGCCGGGCTTCACTTTTGGCGAACGCGCCGAAACCATTGAAAAACAGGAAGACGGCCGATGGTTGGTCACGACCATAAAAGGCACAAAGCACCTCGCACCGGTCATTTTTATTGCAGGCGGTCTCGGCAGTTTCGAACCGCGCAAACCGCCGATTGACAACATCGCACAGTTCGAGGATAAGGGCGTGGAATATTTTGTGCGCAATCCCGAATTTTATCACAACAGCCGCGTGGTCATCGCCGGCGGCGGCGACTCCGCGCTCGACTGGGCGATCTATCTGTCGAAAGTAGCGAAAGAACTGACGCTCATCCACCGCCGCACCGAGTTTCGCGGCGCGCCCGATTCGGTGGAAAAAATCCAGTATCTGGCCAATAAGGGAAAGATTAAACTCATCACCAATGCCCAGGTCGTCGGCCTGAACGGTAACGGCCAACTCAACGGCGTGGTCATTCAGCACGACACAGAAGGCGAATTTGTGCTCGAAACCGACCATTTTGTGCCGCTGTTCGGTCTCACACCCAAACTGGGGCCCATCGCCGATTGGGGACTGGCGATTGACAAAGGCGCGGTGGAGGTCAATACCTTCGATTACAGCACCAGTGTGCCGGGCATTTTTGCCATCGGCGACATCAACACCTATCCGGGCAAACTCAAACTTATTCTCTGCGGCTTCCACGAGGCGACGCTGGCGTGCCAGTCGGCATTTAAGTTCGTGCATCCGGACAAGAAATTATCGTTCAAATACACGACGGTGACGGGGATAGAGGGACTGTCGGGATCGGAGGGATAAATTATGCGAATCAGAACCGGCAATTGCCGATTTTGAAGGCAGCAGTTTTCAGCGGTCAGACGTTTTCAAAAACAACTCCGGCATTCCGTTCACTTTTTAAATGCCAGTGATATGAAAACGATCGGATACCTGTACTCCGCACTGTTTTGCCTTTTCTTCCTTCCCCTGCTTTCCGCTCAAAAAAAATGGGTCGGCCTCGCCCAATATGGCAATTTTGGTCATGAACATTCCGGCGGCATGATTTGGGAAGTGAATACCGACGGTACAAATTTCAATGTTCTGAAAAATTGGGCGTACCCCCGCATTGGCTCACCTTCCGACAACCTTGTTTCAGGACAGGACGGCAAATTATACGGTTGGAAACTCCGGCTCCTGAACGAAAACGTAGACGGTTTGAGTGGTATCAGCGGCGCGATCTTTTCCATGCAACCCGACGGTACGGATTTTCAATACCTGTATGTCATAGATGAACCGCCTGTTGCAGGTGCCATGCCTACCTTGTTGATCCGGGGAAATGATGAAAATTATTACGGGGCAGTGACATTGGGCGGACAATACAACAGCGGCTACATTTTTAAAATGGCGGCGGACGGCTCGGATTTTACACCAATCTATCAATTGCCGGCCAATACCAGAATGCTTTCCCTGCTGTATGGCAGCAACGGGCAGTTAATAGGAGGAGGCAAAAATACACTATTATATAATGAGACCATCTTCAGCGTCAACCCCGACGGTTCAAACTACATAGTTCTGAACAGCAGCGCTCAAGCACAATCAATCTGCGAAGGAGAAGACGGTAAAATCTACTGGCTCAATGGTTTCCGCCTTATGCGGATGAACCTCGAAGGGAGTTGGAAAACGGATTTAGGCCCGTTATATACCGGAGACGACTATCATGCTTATGGAGGCCAACTCCGTCGCTTGCCAAACGGGCAACTCTGGGGTTGGATTGATTACTATTTTTACATCGGATGCCTCGATGAAGGATATGGTCGGCTCTATTTCACGCTGAACAATGATGGAAGCCTTTCCAATTTGAAAGACCAGCAGTACGACTATGGCGATCCCGTTGCAGACGAGGGCAATTTTATTTATTCCCGGAACAAAAAATACGACATTACAAACCTCGATCAAAGCGACTTGCCGGAAATGGATGATTGCATCCGGCACTTGTCCGCAGCAGGAACAGACGGGTGGATTTACGGAAGAGACAAAACACAATACTATTATTGGGAAGCAGTGGATCTGAATGCTTACCATCCCGATGATAATGTTTGCCGAATGGTAGTGCATGCCACAAAGGCGGGCCACCTTTCAAAATTTTGTTTTGAAGTTCCCTCTGTTACCTCCACAAAACAAAATGCCGGACAAGCCGGGCTTTTCTTATCGCCCAACCCAGTTCAAAATACGCTGCAAGTTTCGAGCGGAACTCAAACCACACCTGATTTAGGGTGGCAAATACACGATGCTGCAGGCCAGTTGATGTTATCCGGCAAAGTCGTCAACCCTCATTGTGAAATTTCAGTAGAAAAACTGCCGGATGGAGTTTATTACCTGACACTCAGGGGAAAAAGCGAATTGATCAGCCGGATGTTTATTAAAGCGAATTAGCTTCGTACATCATCGTACTATCGAAACATCTCCTTCCGCCCGGAAAACCCTGCGTTCGCCCAACAGCTCACCCGTCCATTCCAGACTCCACACATACACACCCGGCACGGCTTCGCGTCCCCGGATGGAGCCGTCCCAGCCGTTTTCAGGGTCGTCGGCGCTGAACACAAGGCCGCCCCATCGGTCATACACCCTGAGGTTAAATTGAATCCAGTTGCACGGCAGATAGACTTGCCATATGTCATTTACACCGTCGTCGTTGGGCGAAAAAACGTTGGGTGCGTAATACGGACATTCTTCACAAGTATAAAAACCAACCTGGAGGCTATCGGTGAATATGCACTCGTTCAATTCGCCTTTCAGGATGTAAGTGCCTGGTAACGCAATGGATATTTCGCTGCTCCGGCTGCCGTCGTTCCATTGCCATTCTGTCACGCCAGGCGGCACCGATGCGATCAAAGTATCTTCATAACAGATCGTAGTGTCCGGCCGGAGTTGGAATGGCTTTTCGATCCGGACGGTAAGGAACGCTGTGTCACCGGGGCATTCGCCGGCATTGGGGAAGAAATAGGCGTATGTTCCGGAGGGGTCTTTTGCAGCGTCGAAAATGCCGTTGCCGGAGGATAACTGAGGATACCACATGCCGCCCGTTTGGGGCGAATCTTTCAGCAATGCAAACAGATCGAAAGGCGGGCTTCCGGCACACACCAGCGTATCGGCGTCGCCCCCGGCGTGAGGCTTGGGGTAGAGCAGCAGGCGGGCATAACGCACAGCAATTTCTCCGCATTCCGTGAAGACCCTGAATTCAATGAGCCGCTGCCCGCGGGCCGGGAAAGCAGAAAGATCGTTGTAGTGCAACAGCGGCAGGGCGAGCAAAAAATCCTGAGCGGTTGCCCCTCCCGCATTTCTCAGAACGATGGTGTGCACATCGGGTGCGTAAACATCCAGACCAGCCGGGATGGCGTCCAGCTCCATATATTCTTCGACTGTCGCGTTTTGAATTCTTATCACGATGGAATCAATCGGTTTTTCCGAAAAAAGCACGGCATCCAGGTCGGCAACGGCGCCGGAAGGAACGCAGAGCGTATCGGAACGAAAGTCGCCATTCGAAGCGCCCGAACTGTCGTCGCCGTCGAGGTCGAACCCGAAACTGCTTTCCAATACCACATTATCCAGTCCGCCAACATCGTCGAAAGGGCGGTATTCGCCGCGGATGCGCAACCCATCGAGGTCGGCCAACACAGCGCGAAATTGCGCTTCGGTGGGTACGGCGCCGGTGATGGAATTGAGCCGCCAACCCGCATCTTCACGCAGCAAAACGTCGTAATGGGTCCAGGTAAGGTTAGGGTTTTCGTCGTTTTCGTATACGAGTACCAGCCCTGCGCCGAACAGCACTACGTCGGGGAGGTCGCCGTACAGGTCTTCGTTGGTAGTATCGCTGGTGATCTGGTCGTAACGCAGGTAGTTGCCATAGGCGTCGCATTTGTTCCCTGTAAATCTGGAAGGCGCAACAAAATGCCAGGTGCCGCCGGTTGACAGATCGGTAGCGCGGATAAAACCGCCCGGGTTGCCACCGTTGGCAACCCACGTCGCGTTGGGGCTGGTGGCGTCTCCAAAAGTCGTCCAGCCTTCGTTGCCGGAGTCGAAGGTACTGGATTGACCGGTGGCCAACCAGGGAAAAATCAAGGGCAAGAGTATGGAAGATCGCATGGCGCAGGCTTTTTGTAATCGTCGAAAGGTAGGTGCATTTTTTGCGAAACTTTCAGACCGAAATCCGCTTTTCTGTGCTTTGTTTTTGCAAACGGCCATATTTCTGCCATCGCCACGCTTTTTTATTTTCAAGAATTTATCACCTTCAAAAATCAGGTTATCAACATTTTGGGTGTAAAACGGTGTGAAGGGTGTTGGTTAAAAAAAATCTCACAATTGGTATAAAACCGAAATGCAATTCTATTTTTGCCGCTCCCCCGGCCGTGAAAACGATTCACTGAACCTCGTTCTAATCTTACACACACGTGAAATCAGACAGTAATTGGCTGCAGCAGGGGCTGCGGCGTTTAAAACGGTTGCACACGCGTAAAAATGTTATGCTCGCAACCAGTATTGTGCTCGGAATAGGAGTATTTGCAGCCACCGTCCAATTTTCCAATACCCGGCAAGCCGCCGCACTGGCTATGGCTGATCCTTCGCTCGATGCGCTCCCTGTCGTTCCCGAAAATATGCGCTGGGGATTCGCACTCGGCGAATTCCACCTCCTGGAGGACGAACTCAAACGCGGCGATGTGCTGGGCGAAATCCTGATGCAACACGGCCTCGATTACCCGCAGGTACACCAGATCGTGGAGCAATGCAAAGGCAAGTTCAACATCAATTCGATGCGGGTGGGGCGCAAGTTGAACTTTCTCACCAAACAAGCGGGACAGTCGCCGGACTTCATGGTGTACGAACCCTCGCCCTATGAGTACGTTGTTTTCCAGTTGAAGGAGCCTTACAAAGTGGAAGTAGTGAAACGCGACGTCGTTATTGATACGGTCGCCGCTTCGGGCGTGCTGGAAACCAGTTTCTGGCAGGCGCTGATGGATAACGGCCTCAACGACCAACTGGCCGACGGCATGATTGACATACTGGCCTCTTCCGTGGATTTTTACCACCAAAAACAAGGCGACCGCTTCAAGGTGGTGTTCGAGCAACATTATGTGGAAGGCGAACCCGTCGGTACCGGCAAGATCATTGCGGCCCTTTACGAGCGCGAAGGCAAAGAATATTATGCCTTTAATTTTGAAAAACCGGGCGAAAAAACGAATTATTTCGACTACGACGGCCGCCCGGCGCGCAAGGCGTTCCTTAAATCGCCGCTGCGTTATTCGCGCATCAGCAGCCGCTACAACCTGCGCCGCCTGCATCCCATTCTCGGCTATCACAAAGCGCACCTCGGCACCGACTACGCCGCCCCGCACGGTACGCCCATCATGGCGGTCGCTGAAGGTACGGTGGTGGAAGCCGCGCGCAAAGGCGGCAACGGTATCTATGTCAAAATCCGCCACGACGGTACCTACCAAACGCAATACCTGCACATGAGCGGCTTTGCCAAAGGTATTCGCCCCGGCACGCGCGTAGCGCAGGGACAGACGATCGGTTACGTGGGTTCCACCGGCCTGGCGACAGGGCCGCACGTGTGTTTCCGTTTCTGGAAAAACGGTCGCGAAGTGGACCACCTGCGCCTCAACCTGCCCCAACCGGAACCCATTAAAGGCGCAGTCCTGGAAGAATTCAAAATCGTGCGCGACGGCCTTATTCAAATGCTGAACGCGGTGGAATACCGCACCCATGAACAGATCGCCGAGGACACTGCGGAAGAAGAAACTTTTAATAAAGCGGAGCCATAAAGCGGGATGAGTTTCGGCGTATAAAATTCAGAGCAGGAATTATTCGGACGGTTGCTCTCGCCAGGCGCGGGGGCAACCGTTTTTTGCGACAATTCTGACTGACCGCCGACATTTCGCCGACTTTAAATTTGCCAACAAAGAGGAAGGGCTATTTTTATTGCTTTTTAACCCAATACTCTTTTCCGCTATGATACCTTATTACCAAATGCTCCTCGCCTTCTGTCTGTTTTTCGCTGCAACCACATCAAATGCTCAGGATTTCTTAACTCCGTTAAATGGCCCGCGGGGTGTCGGCAACGTTTCCATGCTTGAAGCCGACTCTTCGGGGGCTGTTTATTTGCGCCGGATGCGTCAGATTTACCGCTCCACCGATGGCGGGGATACTTGGACGGACGTTTCTACAGGATGGACCGATCCTGAAGATATTGCTCATATCCGAAACTTTTGGAGTTTGCCTTCGGGTAAGGTATTTGCCAAGACTCACTTTAAATTGATGCAATTTGACCCATCCTCCAATACCTGGGTGTATCCTGACTTTAGCTTCGGCAATTTGGGTATAGATAATCAAGGGCGTTTGTGGGCAAGCAACAGCTATAAAATGTATATTTCAACCGACGATGCCAATACATTTCAACCTGTTTTCAATTATTATACGGTTGCCAATGGTGTAGTCTCTCAATTGGCACCTTATTCGGACGATCACGGACTGTTCGTCACTTCTTACGGAACAGGGAGCACGAAATATAATCTCTATCATTTCAATGCGGCAGGGGAGACCGTTCTTTTGCAGGACAGTTTGAATTCTGTAAGTTTTATAGGGTACAGCCCCTATTCAGGCACAGCGTTTTATTCCAGATTCGACACGCTGTTGCGTTCTATTGACGGCGGCTTGACATGGTCGCCTGTGACGTCAGATGACGCAGATGGCAACCCGCTCATATTTGGAAAGTTGAAATTTGAAAAATCGGGCTCAATTCGAAATGGACTTTACAAATCCGAAGACGATGGCTTGACCTGGGCGAAAACAAATATTGGTGAAACGACTTTCGAGAAGTTTCTGATCGCACCTGATGGCAGGTATTATACGTCGCAGCATGATTGCGGTCGTGAAAAACTATTGCTCTCTTCGGACAATGGCGCGACGTGGTTGGATATTTCCGTTTCGCTAAAACACCCTACTGTTTACGACATTCAAAAAGATGCGGACGCAAATCTGTATGCGTATACCTGTCGAAACAGCGCATGGGAAAAAAGCCCAGACGACGGCGAAACCTGGGAAGACATGGTGCTGCCGGATGTATTGCCATCATCGCTTGCGAAACAACTTGTATTTATCGAAAACAGCCCGGTTGGCATGGCTATTTCGGAGATGGGGAATGTTTTTTACACCGACAACAATGGTGCAAATTGGACAAACGCGTCTGCACCGCCCGGAATGACATCGCAAAGCAGGTTGCTGGCAAGCCCCTCTGAAATATTTTATATGCTGAACCCTGACGCAACATCTTTTAAGTCAACCGATAAGGGGCAGTCATGGCAGCAGGTGAATCTGAAGTTCAGCTACATCGGCAGCACGGCAGAATTCCTGTCCAATGATGACATTTATTTGGGCAATTATGACCTGTTTCGTTATCGGGCCGATATAGATTCAACTGTTCAGATCAATTTCAACGGATTTGGTTTAATTGCTGATTTCCATTATCACCAGCCTTCCGGTTTGCTTTTTATGTGGGCTAAAGGACCTGCCTATCAAGATCCGATGAGTATGGTAAGGTGGAATGAAAATACCAATGTGCTTGATACTGTCGGTTTTTTTAACAACAAATCCGTGCGTTACATAACATCAAATAGTCTGGGAGAGATTTTCGTTCTTTCCAATACATACCCCAATACGACGCTTTATGTGAGCAAGGACAATGGCGTAACTTGGCAGGAAAAAGCAGTGTTGAATAAATTTTCGACCCAGGTTTACGATTTGTACATCGCTCCGGATGATTATCTTTACTTTTCGATTTTTGGAGATGTTATACATAGAAGCACTGATCCCACGACAAACGTCTCCCTGCCCCAGCCTCATGTTTCTTCCAGTTCTGTACATGCTTACCCGAACCCCTTCGAACAATATATCACTTTTGAAGTGAACGGCTTCGTCACGCTTGGCCAAATTTTTTCCCTTCGCCTGTTCGATGCCTTGGGAAGGGAGGTGCGCAGAGCGGAGTTTGCTGGCGAACAGTTTGTCATTCAACGTCAAGCGTTGCTACCCGGGCTATATTACTTTTTGATCGAATCGGCGGGAAAAAGGATTGGCGCCGGAAAATTAGAGGCAAAATAATTTTCACGCCGCTTGGTGTTTTTTTGCAAACCATAACTCTTTCCATCGCAAATATCTATTGCCGAACGATCAGTCAGAAACGGCTGCTTCCATCTCATGCGGGGCAGCCAATTTTTGTTTTTGTGAAAATAAACCCGGGCTATGGCCGTTTTTGGGGCAATTTTCCAGGCGCCTGAACATCTTTTTTAATCCGGTTCCTTTATCCGATTTTTTAACAAAAATGCTGTTTTCAAACATGAAAAAAACACTGTTAATCACATGCGCACTCGGTTTAATCGCTTTCTTTGCCTGCAACAAGGACGATAAAGAGGCCGTCGCACTCAACATCCGACTCACCGACGGTCCCGGTGACTACCAGCAGGTGAACGTGGACATCAGGGAAGTCCGCATCAAAACTTCCGATGACACCTCCCAATGGATTACGTTGAACACTGCTGCCGGCATTTATGACCTGCTCCAACTGCAAAACGGAGTAGACACCCTGGTTGCTACCGACACATTGAATGCGCCTGTTGCGCTCAAGGAAGTTCGCTTCGTCCTCGGCGACAGCAATACCGTCATGATAGACAGCGTGTTGTACCCGCTCACGACGCCCAGCGCCCAACAGTCCGGCCTGAAGATCAAGGTGGACAAGAACCTCAACCTCGATATCAACACACTCATTTTTGACTTCGACGCGGAGCAGTCCATCGTCGAAACCGGTAACGGCGCCTATATTCTGAAGCCGGTGATCAAAGTGAAGTAAATCCGCAATCCCAAATCCGCAATCCGCAATCCCAAATCCCCAATCCCAAATCCCAAATCCCCATTTTACCTTTGCCCTATGAAGCAGCACATTGAAGCCCTCATTTTTGCCTCGCCACAAGCTATTTCAACGGGGGACATCAAGTCGGTTTTGGAAGAAGCCCTGCAGGCGGAAGTGGCCGACGCGGATATAACGACAGCCATCGCGGAGATCCAGGTCCGGTTTCAGCAGGAAGATTTCGCTTTCGAATTGGTAGAAATCGCAGGTGGTTGGCAATTTCTTACCAAAGGCGCTTACCACAACACCATTGCCATTCACCTCAAACAAACCACCAAAAAACGTCTCTCGCAGGCGGCGATGGAGACGCTGGCGCTGATCGCCTACAAACAGCCGGTGACCAAGTCCGAACTCGAAGAGATCCGAGGCGTCAACTGCGATTATGCCCTCCAGAAACTTTTGGAAAAAGAACTTGTTACAATTGCCGGCCGCAGCGAGGGTCCCGGGCGGCCGCTACTCTACGCCACTTCCGAAAAGTTTATGGACTACTTAGGCATCAACAGTCTGAACGATCTGCCGAAGCCGAAAGACTTTAAAGAGGTGGAAAATATGATAGGGGAAGCGCCGCCGGCGGAAGAAGTAATTGGAGGCAATTGAAGTCACCGGGAATAATTTTATTTGTGACGAATAACATCATTCATCATTCATCATTCATCATTCGTGGAATCCATACTCGAACAACCGCTCGTCAACCGGGTCGCCCAAAGCGGCCTCGTCACCATCGACCTGGAAGAGTTGTATCCGGCAGGTGCGATCGTCCCCTTCGATCTGAAGGATTACCTGTTCATGGGCCTTATCCTGAAAGAAAAAGACTTCCGCGAAGCCCTCAAAAACCACGACTGGTCGCAATACCAGGGGAAAAACCTCGCCGTGTTTTGCTCCGCCGATGCCATTATTCCCATGTGGGCCTATATGCTTGTGGCTACCTATGCCGCGCCTCACGTCAGCGATATCGCCCAAACCTCGCCCGAGAATTTTATCGAAACGGCTTTCCTGAAAAAACTTGCGGCGCTGGACATCAGCGATTACGCAGGCAAACGGCTCGTCATCAAGGGCTGCAGCGACAAACCCGTACCACCCTCCGCTTACCTCGAGATCACGCGCCGCTTACAACCGGTGGCACTGAGCATTATGTTCGGCGAGCCGTGTTCGACGGTACCGGTGTACAAAAAGGCGAAGGAGTGAAAAGGGGGAGTTGTTGGTAATTACAGCAATTCAAGTCATTATTTGGGAATGCCCCAATGTCTAATAATGACCCCAATGGCGAACCTTACGCCTCGCTCACCTGCAAAAACTGCTTTTCGTACAATTCCCGGTATTTTCCTTCTTCCAGTTCGACCAAAACATCGTGCGAGCCGAATTCCTTGACCTCGCCTTTTTCCAATACCAGGATGTTCGTGGCATGGCGGATCGTCGAAAGGCGGTGCGCGATAATGATGCTCGTGCGTTTGGCGATGAGCGTTTCGATGGCATGCTGGATCACGCTTTCCGTTTCGGGGTCAATAGAAGAGGTGGCCTCGTCGAGGATCAGAATGTCGGGATTGAAGACGAGTGCGCGGACGAAAGAGATCAACTGGCGCTGTCCCATAGAGAGGGTGGCGCCGCGTTCCATCACCTGGTAATGATAGCCGCCCGGCAATTTCTGAATGAACTGGTGTGCGCCGATCATTTTTGCCGCCGCGATCACCTGTTCCTCCGAAATGTCCGGATCGCGGAGGGTAATGTTTTCCAGAACGGTGCCGGAGAATAAAAACACATCCTGCAACACGACGGCGATGCGCCGGCGCAATGCAAACACGTCGTATTCCCGCAGATCTTGTCCGTCTATTCGGATCTGTCCTTTCTGGATCTCGTAGAACCGGTTGAGCAGGCTGATGATGGTCGTTTTGCCGCTGCCTGTGCTGCCCACGATCGCCAGCGTATCGCCGGATTTTATTTCAAATGATACGCCTTTCAGGATGGCATCGCCAGCCAGGTCGTCGCTGTAAGAAAAATATACGTCGTCGAACTCGACGTCTCCGCGCAGCCGCTCCGGTGCAAGTGTACCTGTGTTTTGTACTTTGTCCTTGTTTTCCAACAATTTGAAAACGCGCTCGGCTGCGATCAGTCCCATTTGCAACGTATTGAACTTGTCCGCCAACATCCTGATCGGGCGGTAGAGCATCGTAATATAAAGCGGGAAGGCCACCAGCATACCGATGGTCACTTCTTCGGACAAGACGCCCCGTGCGCCGTACCATACCATCAGGCCGAGCGAAAGTGCGGAGATGATATCCACCACCGGAAAAAAAACGGCGTAGGCAAAAATGGCTCTCAGGTTGGCGGAAGTGTAGTCGTGATTGATCTGGCGGAATTTCTCCGCTTCGCGGGCTTCTGCATTGAATATCTGCACGATACGCATACCGCTGATGCGTTCCTGCAAAAAGGCGTTCATCGTGGCAATGTGGTTGCGCACCTTTTCGTAACTTTTTCGCACACTTTCCTTGAACATATAACTGCCCCAGATCAACAGGGGGAAGACCACGAGTACTACCAGGGTTAGTTTCCAGGAGGTATAAAACATAATGAACAACACAGCACTCAGCGTCATCAGATCGGCCAGAATGGTGATGCTACCTTCCGAAAACACCGTATTGATGGCCTCGATGTCGTTGATGGTGCGGGTAGTGCTTTGACCGATGGGCGTTTTGTCGAAGTAGTTGAGATTCAGTCCGGTGACGTGGTTGAATACCCGCACCCGGAGATCGCGAATAGTGACCTGTCCCAGCCAATCAGCCCAGAAGAGAAAGAAATACCGCAATACCACTTCCAGGATCAGGATGCCGACAATGATACAGGCCAGAATGGTCATGCCTTTTACATCTCCCGCAAAGATGTAATCATCTACCATCGTTTCCACCAGTTTGGGGCGCAACACAGCTAAAGGCGCCAGAACGATGGTCAGTGCGGCAGTGAGGTAAAACGTTTTTTTATACGGTTTCACCATGGCCATGACCCGGCGAAACAAGGAATAATTGAATTTCTGAGAATCGGACATTTACGGTAGACGGTGGATGGTAGACGGTGGATGGTAGAAGGTAGACGGTACCTGACGGTGGACGAAAACTGCGAAACCGGAAAAATGAATACGAAATAATTGTTTGCGGGTCGAGGGTCGGGTGCCTTACATTGGCCATCCCTTCAAACCATTTTCCTTCAGCAAAGTTCGGCAAAAGCCGTTGCCCGGTGGATTTTTGTCGGAAAAAACAGAAAAGTAGTCGTAACTATTAGACAAAAGCAAGGGAAAGCGGCTTAGATTCGTGCTGCAAATCAAAATCAATCTTTTCATCAAACTAAAAAGTATGAGCACACTCGACAGCCCCAGTCAACAATTGCCCAATGTTCCCATTTGGGATACTATTCTGCGTTATGGCGCCTATTGCACCGGCGGTTACGTGGTCATGTCCCTGTTGATGTACCTGATCAACTTTAACATGATGTCAATTGGAGGAATGGTCGTTTTTTATATCACCTTGTTTGCGGTAGGCTTTGTCTTCGCAGTGATGGCCATGCGTCATCAGCGCGACCAACTCGACGGTGGCTACATCAGTTACGGCAAAGCGTTGCTGGTCGGTTTGCTGACCGTATTCATCGGCGTGTTTGTCTCCGGTCTGTGGAATTACGTGCTGATCAACTTCATTGATCCCAATTATGTGGCGAATCTCAAAGAGCGGTTTGTGGAGTCCTGGGGAGAGCGAATGCCTCCGGAAGCACTGGAAAAAGCGCTCGAAGGTTTCGACAAAGCGGGCGATCTGGGTTCCATTCTCATGAACGGCCTCACCGGCGGCGCCATCTATGGACTTATCATCGGATTGATCGCGGCTGCATTTATGAAAAAACAGCCCGAGATTTCCATTCGTTGAGTTGCGAAGGCTTGAATAGAAGTTCACTTTTATTCCATGAGGCAGTCTCCTTTATCCCGGGGCTGCCTCATTTTATTAAAAAAATATAGATTCGGGTTGCAATCCGCGATGAATGTGTAGTTTCGTGCTGAAAATCAAATCATCTTTCACGAAACGGAAATACCATGAACACACCCGACCGCCAACCTCCTTTTGATCCCGCCAATGTTCCTTACCGGCCTCTCGCCTTGCGCTATGGCGCCATTTGGGGCGGGGTCAGCATCCTTACCTCCCTCGTCGGTTATCTGACCAACACCGACGGTTCTATTCCCAATGCGGGCCCCATCCAATGGGTGTATACCCTGATCGGGATCGGGGTTGCCATCTGGGCGATTGCAACCGTCATTCGCATTGACCGCGACCAACAATTGGGCGGTTACATCGGGTTGGGGCGTTGTGTCGGGATTGGCGCGCTCACGGGTGTTATCGCGGGTGCGATCGGGGCGCTGTTCACCCTGCTTTACATGACCGTCATCAATCCCGGCTTCAGGGAGCAGTTAAAAGAATTAATGATCGCTCAATGGGAAGAGCAGGGTATGAGCGAGGAACAGATCGAAATGGCACTGAGTATGTCTTCCGCTTTCACCAATCCGGTGATGCTGGCGGTCTGGCAAACATTGGGCGGCGCGCTGCTCGGTTTGATCATTGGTCTGGTAGCGGGATTAATCATGAAACGAGAACAAACTTACGTATGAAGAACCCTGCTGTCAAATACGGCTTGTTGGGCGGCGCAACGGTCGTTTTCTATTTCGCCATCCTGTATTTTATCAAAAAAGAGTTGTTTCTCAATACCTGGCTTTACTGGGCAAGTATGGCGATTTACCTGTTGTTCATGTGGCGGGCGGCGAGGGAAGACTGTGAGGAGAAGGGAGTTGCGCGCGATTTTCGCGAAATCCTGCGCACGCCGTTCATCGTGTTCTTATTGATCAATCTCCTGTTCTGGTTGTTCTGGTATACGTTGCATCTCGCCGATCCGGAACTCCTTCAGATGGAAAATGCCCTTCAACTGAATTATTTAAAACAACAACTTGCCACCGGTCCCGGCGATCCTCAACACGCCAATCAATTGCGGGATCAAATTCAGGTTTTGGAGAAAGAAGGGACAACTCTGACCATGGGTGCTGTGTTTTTACAGATGGGTATCGGCGCACTGGGCGGTTTTTTGTTGTCGGCAGGCATCGGCGCCATTGTTCGAAATATGGGCAGAAAATGACAGATAAGTAAGCGGACAAAATAAATCGACATTGGACATTGGATATTGGACGTTTGACCCTGACAACCAATCATTTGGTCAAATGTCCAATGTCAAAAATCTATTGTCCATGTACTTAACACCGTGATTCCTGAAAAAAAGCATCCTCCCCATGCCTATGGATGAAAATGTACGCGATCCCGATTCTTTCGGGTACCAAAAACCAATCGAAAGCGACACGGATCGCGACGAGCGTTCCGGCGGCGACGACGATCGCCTCGAAACCGCCCGGAAATGGGTAGGCCATCTGAGTATTTCCCGCTTGTTGCGTGGGGCGGTGCTCCTCAGCATCCTCATTTGGATTTATCGCAATTGGCACGAAGATATCCGTCCGCAGGAACTGTTACAGCAATACACTTACCCGGATTCCCGCTTTCTGAGGTTGGATGGCATGGACGTACATTGCCGCATCACGGGAAAAGGAGAACCGGTTCTGTTGTTGCACAACGCCCAGAGTTCATTGCATACCTGGGCTGGCTGGACGGAACAGTTGTCGCATAAATATCAGGTGATCAGCGTAGACCTTCCGGGATTCGGATTGACGGGGCCGCACCCGCGGGGCAGTTACAGTGCCTTTATGTACGCCGGTTTTCTCGATAGCCTTGTCGCCCGGCTGGACCTGAAAAAGTTCCATTTGGCGGGGAACGGACTTGGAGCAGAAATCGCGTGGTTCTACGCGGCAGATCATCCCGAACGGCTCCAAAAACTCATCCTGCTCGATGCACCCGGCTTTGAGCCGAAAACTACGCCATGGATCATATGGATCGCCCGCACTCCCGTGCTCAATCAGGTGATGACCAAAATCACCCCTCGCTCATTTTTGAAGATCATGCTGGAAGAAGTGTTCGCCGACCACGCGCTGGTGACCGATTCACTGGTGCAGCGCCATTTCGAACTTTTACTTCGCTCCGGCAACCGCCAGGCATTTATTGACCGCGCTTCCGTTAGCGAGAACCGCCCTCCGGTAGACATTATAGAACGCATCAACATCCCTACCCTGATCTTGTGGGGGGCGGAGGATGCACGCCTGTCGCCGGAATTTGCCTACGACTTTCACCGCAATATCCGGGGCTCTTATTTGCGGATTTACCGCAATACCGGTCATTGGCCGCAGGAAGAGAACGCGGAACAAACGGTAAAAGATGTGATGGCATTCCTGGAAGGAAAGTTTTAAGGATACTGGTTTTTCTCATCGAACAAATCCAACAATTCCGTCAGCATTCCCTCTTTCATCGCATAGGTGGAGGTATAAATGTCTCCTATACGCGCTTTTTGCAGCACTTTGCGGATCAACACGACGGCTACAACCACCATTTCCACACGTTCGTCGGGCATTTTGGGCATGGCGCGGCGCCCGGCCATCGTGCTTTCAACCAATTTTTGATATAAAGGGTAAAAATCCTCCACGGGGATGATCCCGTACAATTCGGGTTTTTCCGCCGCATCGAGCAGGAAAAGATCGATCACATCGAAAGTGCCGGAAGCGCCCACGAGGGTGGGGGAGGGGAAATTTCCAAGCGCCCGCCATAGGTCTGCAAGCGCAGTTTCAAGATAATTTTCTACGTGCTGTATTTCATCAGCGGTGATAGGATCGCTGTGGTGAAATGCCTGCCGCAGCACTGCCACACCAACCGGAAAACTCTGTTGCCAGTACACTTTATCCCGGTCGGCTATGATGAATTCGACGCTTCCGCCGCCGATGTCCATGATCAGGACCCGGTGATCGGGGAAAGGCACCGCCTGGCGAACACCCTTATGGATCAATTCGGCTTCGCGCTCGCCGGGAATCGTTTCGGGCCGGACGCCGGTGATGGCAGCGGCCTGTTCGACAAGATCCGGCGCATTGTCCGCCGTTCGGAGGGCGGCAGTGCCCAATGCGCGAATACGGGAAGGCAATACCCCGGCGGCATCCATTTCCGATTTAAAAATACGCAAAGCGTCGAGCGCCCGTCCGAACGCCGCTTCGCCGATTCTATGAATACCTTCTTCGGCCAGTTTTACGTAAATTTTGTTTTTAGTCAAATACTGCCAGCCGCCTGCGCCGTCGCTCTCGGCGATGAGCAGGTGAAAGGTATTCGTTCCAAGATCGAGGACGGCGACGCGCATGGAAGTCCGTTTAAAACACATACATTGCCTGAAAAGCCAGGAAATGTTCATTGAGCGAGTTGGCAAATCCTCCACTGTCTTTGGGGCTGTAGAGTCTGTTGACCGCCCGGTGCCACCGGGCGGTAATACCGAGGTGTTTGGTAGCGTAGAAAGTGACGCCTGCCAGGAAACAAAAACTGTTTTCGTTCAAATCGGGCAACGCTTCGGCGATGCCGTAACCGTCATCGTATTTATCCTTATATCCCATCAGGCGGCCATAGGTAACGCCCAGATTGAGTTGAACGCGGTAAAAATTGTCGGCATCGTCGCCTTCGTCCACAAGCCAGTCGGCATAATGCCATTGCACCGGTATTTCGATGTAATCGAGTGTGGTACTGTAAAACGGGATCGTTTTCGGTTCGTTGCGGCAACCGCGTTGGGTATAAAGGATCTCGATGCTGGCCTCTTGCTTGGTTTTCAATCTGGCAATCCCGCGAAGGCCCGCCTGCCAGCCCACTTTGTGGTAACCGGCCGACACGTCGCCGTCAATTTGCGAAGCCGTCAACCCCGCAATGATGCCGGCTTTAAAGCGTTGGGTCCGTTGGCTTTGTACAGAAGCCGGAAGTAAAAAAAGCGCTGCCAGCAGCGCCGGGAAGTAGTATGTGTTGATCCGCATGGTGTAAAATTTTGGATAATTTTGCGCTGCAAAATAGATGTTCGCCGACAGTTGCCGGTTGTCTGCGTATAAAATTTGATTTCAAGGTTGTCGCCAGGAACGAATAACCAACAACTAACAACCCATAAATGCGATGCGCTATACTCAAACGACATTAAAAAAACTCGAGGAAGTATTGAAAGAACTCGACTACACGGTGCGCTACGAAAAAGGCAATTTTCAAAGCGGGTATTGCCTCGTTGAGAACCGCCGCATTGCAGTGGTCAACAGATTTTTCGACACCGAAGCCCGCATCAATTGCCTGCTCGATATTTTATCGAAAGTCGAATTCGACCCGGCTGAGCTGTCGGAGGCTTCGCGGGAGTTGCTCCAAAAAAGCCGGAAGGATTAGATATTACATTAAACACACAGGCACATAGAACACACAGTCAACTCCTTAAAACAGACAAATACTATTGTGTTCTATGTGCCTGTGTGTTTAAACAATTATTTGTGTTTCACCCAGCCCGAAACCCGCGCTTTTTCGCCGATTTGCACCCGCACAAAATAAACCCCGTCGGCAACGCTGCTCAGATCGAAGGCTTGGCGCAACACAGCCGCGTTTTTTCTTCCGTGCCACTCCAGAACCTTATCACCCGCCGCATTGACTACATCTACAGAAAGGGAGCCGTTTATTTCCGATTCAATTTCCAGGACAAACGGCCCTGATGAAGGGCTGGGCGATATCCTCATCCCAAACGGCGGCGCAAGCGGCGTTTGAAATCCCACCGTACAATCGGGGTTCATTTTCACGATCCACGCATCGGTGGAGTTGTCGAAAACAGCGTTGCCCACCGCGACGGCACCGCCGTCGGAAGTGGTTGCGCCGCCGGAGAATTGGCCGGCTTTCCCAAGGCCAAAATTTACATCGCAGATGATTTGGCCGTCGGCGTTCAGTTTGTGAACACTGCCCGCGTAGTCGCGCAGGGGCAGCAGCGGCTTGTTGCCGGAATCCAGGCGTTTTTGTTCAAACAGAAAAGTATGGCCGGAATTACCCGTGTAAGCGCTTGCCCAGGGAAACAAAAATCCTGCATTGGGGTCGTCGGGCTTGGCAGTCCAGAGCAGATTGCCGTTTGTGTCGGTGCGGATCACAAGTGGCCGGAGGGTGCCGGTGTTATTGTCTATCCGGATACCATGGGTGACGAAGCCGTTGCTGGCAGTCGTATGGACATCAATCATGATGGCCAGCAGATCATTGGTATCGTACGCTTTTGCCGAGAGCAGGTTGCCGTTGATATCTGTGAATGCCACAACCGGCCATAAGTCACCATTAGGTGGAGCCTCCACCCCGCCACACAGCGCAAAGCGGTTGTCCGAAGCGAATGCGATGCCGTACAAAAAGGGCTCGTCGTATCCTGAGCCTAAATCTGAATAATATTTGGACCACAAACTGTCGCCCTGAGGTCCAACTTTCATCAAAGTGCTTCCTACGATGATATTCGGGATAATGGCAGGAAAGATCAGCAGGCACCCGTTGTCGGCGGTAGCGCGTATCCCGAAGGTGCCGTCGGCAAGTCCGGTATCGAATTTTTTGAGCCATTGCAGTTGTCCGCTGCCGCTGATTTTGAATACCCGGATGGATGGACCGTTGTATGCCGTCGCTATATAACCGCCGTCGGGCGTGGCATCCACCCCGGCAATGTCGTCTGCGTCGGGAAACCCGTATGCTGCATCCCATTGCACCGAACCGTTTGCATCGGTTTTGATGAGCCAGATATCGCGGGAATTGCCCGCTACTGCTTTGTTGGCGAGCACTATATAGCCGCCGTCGCTGGTTTGCAGCACCTTTCGGGCGCCTTCATTGTCGGCCGGAGCGGCAACACCGTAAGATTTGCGCCAGAGGGGGGCGCCCGGGCCGGAGTATTTTGCCAGCATGGCGTTCACGCCTTCATCGTTGTTCGATGTGCTTCCGGCCAACAACACGTCAGTGCCTGTTCCGGCCCGGATCAGTTGGCCGGGGTTCCAGATATCGGCCAGATCGAGCGCCTCATAAGTGGAATACCAGAGAAGGGTGTCGCCTGAAGGGGAGAATACTGCCAATCCGGGGGTGAACGGTGAAGCGGTCGGCGAAAATAAATCGCGGAAAGCCAGGGCGTATGTGCCGCCCGCAAGCGGTACGGCGCCGATAGCTCTTTGCAATTGTGAAAACGCAAAAGTAGCACTGTCCTGAATGTGATACCGCGATGCGATGTTGCCATCGTCATCCAAAAAAGCGAGGAAGGGGCTTCCACTGCCAAAATCACCGCCCCCTATCAGAATTTGTCCGCTGGAGTCTCGTTGTATAAATTCGATATAAGGAGAAAAATCCGGCGTACTGAGCGTTTTTTCCCAGGAAAAAACACCCTGCGCGTTGATTTTGTACAAAAAATCGAATCCGAACGGCAAAATGAAGCCGCCGTCCGCGGTTTCGACCGCGCCTTTTGATTCATCGGGAGAGTAGGTGTTTTCCCAAACAACATTGCCGGTGGCTGAGAGGCGGATAGCCAGCACTTCCTGCCCGGCAAATTGAGAGGCGATGGTATGGCCTGAGACGAGGAAATCGCCGTTGCTTGCAACCAGCGCATGTGTGGCAGCGTCGTCGTCCGATCCGCCGCGCACGATGCGCCACATTTCTTCGCCGTTTTCATCGAGGCGCAACGCCAGGAAATCTCGGTCGCCGTTGGCGCCAGCAGTATAACCTGCCAATAAATAGCCGTTCCCTCCTGTGGCATTCACGATGCCTGCGGCGCCATCGTTGCCGGGCCCGCCCCAGGTTTTTGTCCAGACCGCATTGCCATCCGCGTCGGTTTTAATCAGCATAATGTCCCAATCTTCGCTCCCGAAATTAGCCGTTGTGCCTGCACACAAATAGCCGCCGTCGGCGGCCGGGACTATGGCCGAAAAAGCGTCGAGTTTGGAAGGGGCGCCGTAATGTCTTTCGAAGGTGCTCTGGGCGGATGATGAAGTGGCGAATAAAAGTAAAAGGGCGAGCGAGGTCAGATTGTTTTTCATAATATCACTGGTTTATGTGCCAGTAAAAGTAACCAAAAATGGTGACAACAAACAAGTCTTTTCTGTAAAAAACAAGGAGCGCCATCCTCCTGTTGGAAAATGGCGCTCCGCTATTTACGTCGCATGTCGCACGTCGTATGTCACTTCGCTCCGATCAACTCCTGTCCTTCCCCGTTTTTCAGTCTTTGGAAAGCCTCCAGACCGCAATCGAGAAAAGCCTTGTACACAACGGGATCGTTTCCGTTGGTGTAATCGGTCGGTTTGTTCAGGAGCGTTTTGCCGTCGTTGTGCATCAGTACATAATAGGGTTGGGCGCTCACGTCGAAGTTGTTGACCTGGAAAGCGCTCCATTTGCTGCCCACCGTGCGGAGTTTTTGGCCTGTTTTGGGGTCGAGCAGGTAGGCAAAATCGTTTTCCGGGAACAAACGCACCTTTTCATCCACATAGAGCGATACTACGACATAATTGTCGCGCAGGTGGTCAATGATGCCGGGTTTCGGCCACACGTTTTCTTCCATTTTGCGGCAGTTCACGCAGCCGTGCCCTGTAAAGTCAATAAACAAAGGTTTATTTTGGCGTTTCGCTTCAGCCAAACCTTCGTCGAAATCGTGGAAGCAGTTCAGGCCGTGCGGGCAGCCGGGCCCTTCGTGATGACCTTTATTGCTTTCGTACTTGTAGCTGTAATGTACCGGCGGTGCGAGACCGCTTAGCAGCGACAAAGATTCGTATTTCAACAAACCCCAACCGACATAAATGGCAAATGCCAGGGAGGATATCGCCAATGCCAGTCTTCCAACACCTGGCCTGCCCTTGTTACCTTTCCAGGGGATCAAGCCGAATTGATAAAGCGCCAATGCCAGTGCGATCAGGAACCACAGTGCCATGAAGGTCTCAAAACGCAGGATACCCCATTGTTCCACCATATCGGCCGTGCTGAGAAATTTAAATGCCAGGGCCAGTTCGACGAGGCCGAGGGTGATCTTCAGGTTGTCCATCCAGCCGCCGGATTTGGGCAGCGAATTGAGCCAGCCGGGGAACATGGCGAACAAGCCGAAAGGCAAGGCCAGACCCATGCCGAAACCGAGCATGCCTACCGCAGGTTTTAAAGGGATGAAACCCAGCAGCGAAGCGCCTGCATTGGAGCGGGCTGCTTCCACCAGCAGTGTGCCTACGATCGGGCCTGTGCAGGAAAACGACACCAATACCAGCGTGAATGCCATAAAAAAAGTACCGACCAGCCCGCCTTTGTCGGCCATGCGGTCGCTTTTATTGACCCACGAGGAGGGGAGGCTGATGTCATAGAAACCGAAGAACGAGAAAGCGAAAACCACGAGCAGCGCGAACACCACGAGATTGAACCACTTGTTCGTGCTCATGTCATTCAGCGCGGTGGGGCCGAGCGCAGCCGTGACAGCCGTGCCCAGGGCCAAAAAGATCAAAACGATGCTGGCTGCATAGATAAATGCGTTTCGGAGTCCGGCACTGCGGTCTCTCGAGCGTTTCACGAAAAAACTCACGGTCATCGGGATCATCGGGAACACACAGGGCGTCAGCAGGGCAATAAGCCCACCGATGAAACAAAACAGGAACAACGACACCAGCGAAGCGCCCTGGCTGCCGCCAGCGGAAAGGTCGCCGCAGCTGCCCACGAATTTGGCAGCATTGATCTCGGGCCGCTTGGATTGGAAAAACCCTTTGAAATTCGGGTCGTCCGGTGCGGTCAGACCTTCCTGGGTAGCGGGTGAGGCGGCGATGTTTTCAGTGCCGGGTTTCGTCTCGACGGGCGCGGCAGGCGTTGCTTCGGGCGTCACAGCACCCTGATCTTTGGCGCCGGGCAATGTCTGTTTGTCATTTTTTGCCGGAGCGGTGACGCAATTGCTCAGCGTTCCGGTTTTGAAGGTAAAATCCACATCCCTGGGAGGCAGGCACATCTCGTCGTTGCAGGTCATAAACGTTATATACCCCACAATCGGCTTGGTCGGGTCGCTCACTTCTATGCGCTGGGTGATGACGGCTTTGTGTTTGAACTTGGTGAGGTTCATATCAAAAACCTTATCGTGCACCTTGATGATCTCGCCGCCTTCTTTGGCTTTACCCATCAGTTTAAAATGCGGTTGCTGGTCGAATGTGATACTCGTCGCCACCGGGCCATCCTCACTTTCAAGATATTGCGAATAGGTGTACCATCCTTCGTCAATGGTGCCTGTAAAAATCAGGTCCACCTGACAGTTGCCGGCATCTTTGGTCGAAAACGACCATTTTACCGGGTTTTGAGCGAGCAATGCCGTTGAAACCAAGGCATAAATAAGTGCAAGCAGGGAAATACGGGTACCGTTGCGCATATTTTGGTTGAATATTGAAAATGTCGGATTTGAATTTTCTCACGCCTCTCACGCCACTCACAGTTTGAGTTTGCAAAGAAACAGCGAATTAACGTGTTGCTGCTTATATAGTTGGGTTTTAAAAGAATATTAACCGCTTGAAATGTCCGCCCGAAGCCAAATCGGGTCATTTCGCTCCTGAAATCATGGGGTCATTGGCCATCGAACGGACGACAAACAGAGCGGTAACGTTGTCTGTTGCCGGTATGTTGGCGTTGTTTTTCAGAAAAATATAAATTCCCTTCTTTGATTTTCGGAAAGTAGCATTACCTTTGCGCTCCGATTTTTTGACCGCACACAATACTTTTCGATAAGCGATGAAACGTACCTATCAACCTTCCCGCCGCTCCCGCAAGAACAAACACGGTTTCCGTGAGCGCATGGAATCGAAAAATGGCCGCAAAGTCCTCTCGCGTCGCCGCAAACAAGGCCGTTGGAAGCTCAGCGTCTCAGACGAACGCCGCCTCAAATAAAACATCGGGCCGTTCGCAGCAAGCGGTTTGCCGCATACAAAATATCTGCCCGTCCTCCGGTCTTGCGCCGAAGGACGGGTTTCTTTTGTATTCAAATCCCTTCGGAACCCCTATATTCGCCTCGTCATGCCCACATTTTCAAAGCAGGAAAGGCTGAAAAGCCGCAAAACCATTGGGCGGCTTTTTAAAGAAGGCAACTCGTTCGTGGCCTATCCGCTGCGGGTGGTGTGGTTGCCCGAGCCCAGTTCCCCACTCCTTCCTGCAGGGGAAGGGCCAGGGGAGGGATCGTCGGAAACGAACGCCCAAATTGCCATTACCGTTCCTAAAAAAAGTTTCAAAACCGCTGTGGCGCGCAACCGCATCAAACGCCGCATCCGCGAAGCCTACCGCCTGAACAAACACCAGCTCTTCGCCAAACTTGCCGGACGGCACATTTCCCTGATGTTGATCTATATCGCCAAAGAAGAACTGCCTTTTGACGAAATTGAAAGAGGCGTTAAAAAGATGACCCATAAATTCCCGCTATAAAACTACCTTTCCCTCCGCAATCCGCAATCCGCAATCCAATGCTTTTCCCCATCGGCGACGACAACATTAAAGGCGGCCACCCGCCCGTTTTCAGTTACGGTTTTCTGTTGCTGAATATCGCAGTATTTATTTTTCAGTCTTCGATGGTTGCACCCCTGCAAGCCGCATTTGTGGAAACCTGGGGCGTCATTCCGAATGAAGTTGTACGGGGACTCGACCTGCAGACGCTGTTTACGAGCCTGTTCATGCATGGCAATTGGCTGCATCTCCTGGGCAATATGCTGTATCTCTGGATTTTTGCCGACAACATCGAGGCTGTGATCGGCAATTTCCGCTTTTTGCTTTTTTACTTATTGGGCGGCATCACGGCGAGTTTGATGCAGGTGGCGATAGATCCGTCCAGCGGCGTGCCGGTGGTAGGCGCGAGCGGCGCCATCGCAGCGGTGATGGGCGCCTACATCATCATGTTTCCCGGCTCGCGGGTGAAGATGTTTTTCCTGATTTTCTTCATCGTTTTTTACGTGCCTTCGTGGGTTTTTTTGGGCATCTGGTTTGTGCAACAAGCCATTTCAGGTATGGGAGTACTGGGCACCCCGGCTGAGACCGGTGGCGGCATAGCCTGGTGGGCGCACATCGGCGGTTTCGTATTCGGTGTGCTGGCAGGTCTTTCCTTTCGAAAGAAGTTCAATACACGGTGGATTTACAGGCATTAATCCTGTCACTGGCGTTTGATTTCCTGCCAGATCCGGTACAGGCTGGCGTTCGCTTTGCGGCTGCTCTCACCCCGTTCCTTGATTTTTTGTTCGACAACGCCGAGTCGCTCTTCCATGGACGGATGGGTGCTGAGAAAATCCGGCACGTCGTTGTGCCCGTTTTCCTGTGCCATTTTCATTCTCCGGAACAGATCCGCCATGCCGTGCAGAGGAATGCCGCTGGCGAACATCAGTTCCATTCCGTTTTCGTCGGCCTCGAATTCGAGTTTGCGTGAATAGGAAAGTCCGGCCAATTCGTCGCCGTGCCGCGCCACAATGGCGCTGAAGTCTCCGTAGTCGCCGAGCATCAGGCTGAACATCAGGCTGTTGGCCAATTCCCGGAAAATGGAGCGGGTGGAATGTTTGAGTTGGATGTGGCTCGCCTCGTGCGCCAGCAATGCGGCTAATTGTTCCGGCGCATCCATGATGCCGATGATGCTGTCGAACACCACGATATGGCCGCCCGGCACGGCGAAGGCATTGACGACCGGCTCGCTGACAACGGTGATGCGCATGGTATAGTCGCTGCCATAGCCGAGTGAATCATAGAATTGCTGCACGAGCCGGGTGAGAGCCGTGTCCGTTCTGTATGCGGCGGTAAGGGAATGAAACCACGTATCGCCGATCTGTTTTTCTATCTCCGGCGGCACTTTTTCAGCGGCTTTTTCCACAATCCGGGGCGCAATGAAGAAGTACAGCACCAGCAGCGGCGCCAGGATGCCCGCGATGGCCACGAGGCATCCCGCAAATCCGATCCGGTCGAAAAAAGTGTGCCGGAACAGCTTGTTTTTTGGGAAACTCCGCTCCAGACCTGCGCGAAAACCGGGATCGGTCACTTCGAGGAATCGTTTGCCGTTCTGCAGAATGTAAGATCCATCCTCCAGGGCCCGCGCGGAATCGAGATCGCTCAATGTCCAGTCGAGAATATGCCCATTTTCGAGTTCGATAAACAACACCCCCGGTTCCGTCCGGACGGTGACGGGGGCGGCGCTGTTTTGGTTGCGGTCGTGGAGGGTGGCGGTAAAACGCATGGCTTGCAGGTTTACGGGACAAAGGTTGTATTTCTTGCGCCTATGAACACCAGGATTGGCAAAGAGTGCCGGGATTTTGGACGTATTGCCTTTGCTTGCCGATGGAGTGCCTGCTTTTTGCGTTGTTCGCACAAATAAAAAACGCAGGCTTCGTCGTGAAACCTGCGTTAAGATGGTAGCGCGAGGGAGACTTGAACTCCCGACCTTGCGATTATGAATCGCACGCTCTAACCGGCTGAGCTATCGCGCCTTTTGAAAGCGGGTGCAAAGGTAAGCCTCCATTTCGTTTTTGCAAATTTTGAATTTGAAAAAAGGTGGATTCACACCCTCAAAGGCGGCGTTCACTCGATACACGGTGAATTTTGGGGCACAAGAATGGTGTTTTCCTTACTTTCAGGCGACCAAAATCATTGACCTATGAAAAAGTTTATCCTTCATTTTCTGCTCCTTTACGCTGCGCAGTCGTTTGCTCAAAATTCCAACTTCACGCTGCGATCTCAATTTACATTTCCCAATGAAAAAATATCCGGCGTGTGGGGATATGAAAAGGCCGGAAGGGAATATGCTCTGGTGGCGGGCGCCAAAAACCTGCATATTGTAGAAGTGACCGACCCCGATGTGCCATCGCATATTGTCAGTCTGCCCATGACCGACGACTGGGGGAAAGAAGTGCGTACCTTTCAACATGTTGCTTATGTGTGTGCAGAATCGGGGCCGGGATTGGTAATATATGACTTGTCTGCCTTGCCGGATACGCTTCCTGCAAGTTATCCGAAAAAGGAGATCAACTATGCGGGAGGAAAACAGACGCGCGGACATACCCTGCATGTGGATACTGCTGCCGGGGTGTTGTATCTGAATGATGGCGGCAGTACGCGATCCTGGATATTTAAGATATCATCCCAACCCTTTTCTCCTGTTTTTGCCGGTTTTTACGATGAATTAGGCGGCATCCACGACGGTTATGCCGGCAACGACACTTTGTTTGCGGCACATATTTACGAAGGCTTTGTCGCAGTGGTGGATATGCACGACAAATCGAACCCCATCGTGCTTTCTACCTTTGAAACGCCCGGTAAATTCCCGCACAACACCTGGCCTACCCGCGATCGCCGACACCTGATAGCAACCGACGAAGTCAGCAACGGTTTCGCTTCCATTTGGGAAACAGGCGACTTGGAAGACATCCGCGAAGTGAGCCGTTTCCGCCCGACGCCCGGTAGCGGATCGGTACCACACAACGCTTTCATTCTAAATGACTTTGCTTTCGTCTCCTGGTACCGCGACGGCCTCATTTTGCTCGATCTGACCCGCCCGGAAAACGCTGTTCAGGTCGGACACTACGACACCTGCCCGCTTGAAGGTGACGGTTATAATGGCTCCTGGGGCAACTATCCTTATCTTCCGTCGGGCAATACGCTGATAAGCGACATCGAACAGGGCTTGTTCGTACTCACGCCCGCCTACATTCGCGCCTGCTACCTGGAAGGAACCGTTAAGGATGCGACATCGAAAAACCCTCTTTCAGGTGTACAAGTCCTTATTTTTAAGGGCGATCAGGTGGAACCTCCGCATACCTCGGCGCAAGGCGAATACCGGACTGGACAAACTAAAGCGGGCGAATTTGAGGTGCTCTTTTACAAGGAAGGCTTTCGCCCTGTCTTGCAGAAAGCCGAACTGAAACCAAGCGAAGTGGCGCTGCTCAATGTGGAACTTGTCCCGCTGTCCTCACCCGGAAAAGACTTGTCCATGTTGTTTTTAGCCGCCGAAGATAATCAACCGCTTGCCAACATCAAAGTGGTTGTCCGCAACGGGATATTTCAATTTGAGATAAAAACCGATGCGAAGGGGTGGGCCAAAGTGCCGATTGTGTATGCGGACAGTTTCGATGTACTGCCAGTCCTATGGGGCCGTTTGCCGCTGAAAAAGATGTGGATGGACCCTGTGGAATCGCCGGTAGTGCGTTTACAGAGAGGCTATTATGACGATTTTTATTTTGATTTGGGATGGACTTCGGGAGGGGATGCGCAGAAAGGTTTTTGGGAGCGGGGTATCTTGGAAAAATTTAAGCCTTTTATACCAGGACCTGATGAAGATGTACCTGATGATTGGGGCGAATTATGCTATCTGACCGACATTCGCATCAACTATGGTGAAATAACTTACGATGTGGATGGCGGCACGGTGCGGCTCGTTTCTCCGGAAGTTGACCTGCGCAGATTTCAGCAGCCAGATCTGCATTTTCAATTCTGGTGTTCTCTCCTGGATACCTCTCTCCGGTTTTCAGTTTTTATTGAAAATGAAACGATCAGGAAAGAAATATGGTCGAGAAACAAATTTGCATACGTTTGGACGTCCTCCGGAACCATCGCTCTCCCTGAAGAAGTGAAATCGGGCAACTGGAGAATCGTTTTTGAAGCAAAAGACACAACTTCCGGTTTCGATCAATCTTTTCTCGAAGTCGGACTCGACGCAGTAGAAATCCGCGACGGCCAGCCAACACCTGCTTTACCCATCGAAACGTTGCAAGCCGAGGTTTTTCCCAATCCGTTTCACGAGCGCTTGTTCGTGCGCTGTCTTTTGCCTGAACGCCAATTGCCCGCTCAATGGCGGTTGTTCGATGTGGCGGGGCGACAGGTTTTATCGGGGCAAATTGATTCGGAAGCAGCTGTTTTGGAGTTAATCCCCACGCTTGCCAGCGGCGTTTATTTCTTTTATATTCAACAAGATGAAAGCCAGGGAAAAACAATTAAAGTGGTAAAACTATAAAAATCGCCGCCTGATTCACAACAAAAAGTTTATGTTTGCGCCAACAAAATTTTTCAAAAAACGCACGACTCTCACCCATGGCGCGACGCAAATCTTCTTCCGACTCCGGAGGCTTCCTGTTCAAAACCGGACTTTTTGCCCTGTTGGCCAGCCTGGCTTTCTGGGCTTTCAACCGGTTTTCCGGGAAAAAAACTCCCGATTCCCAGGATAATCAACCTAAAACGGAGCTGCCGGCAGACAACAATCCGCCATCCGGAATCCGCGATCCGAAATCATACGTTCCAGAAAATATTCTACCGGCTTCCACTACCGGCGAGGTGGTGCGCCATACCTACTTCGTCCTTTCCTACAGCGAAGACCACGAACAGGCCGAATGGGTGGCTTACGAACTGACGCGCGAACGCCTCAACAAAAAATGGGCAGAACGCCCCAATACCTTCCGTCCTGACCCGGACGTGCGCACTGAAAGCGCCACGCCGCGCGATTACAACGGCAGCGGCTACGACAAAGGCCATCTCTGTGCGGCAGCGGATATGGCTTTCGACGCCACCGCCATCGACGAAACTTTCCTGATGAGCAATATGAGTCCACAACTCAGGCCCTTCAACGGCGGCATCTGGCGCGAACTCGAAGAATGTACCCGCGACTGGGCGCGCAAATTTGAAAACCTGTACGTCGTCACCGGTCCCGTGCTGCCCCAGACGCCCCTGGGCGCCATCGGCTTCAGCAAGGTGACTGTGCCGGGCGCTTACTACAAAGTGCTGTATGCCCCGGAGCAACACAAAGCCATTGCATTCGTGATGCCCAATGAAATGAGTACCAAGCCGGTGATGGACTACGCCGTTTCGATTGACCAGGTGGAAAAACTGACCGGCCTGGATTTTTTTCCGAATTTGTTGAAAGGTCTGGACGAAGAGATCGAAGGCTCGCTGGACAAGGATGCCTGGCCGGTAGACCGCCGGCGCTACGAAGAGCGGGTGGAAGAGTGGAACAGGAGATAGTGGCAGTGGCAGTGGCAGTAGCAGTGGCAGTAGCAGGGGCAGTAGCAGTGGCAGTGGCAGTAGCAGTGGCAGTGGCAGTGGCAGTGGCAGTAGCAGTGGCAGTAGCAGTGGCAGTGGCAGTAGCAGTGGCAGTAGGTGGATTGCCTTTTTTAACGAACTTTACGCTTCATATCACATACCATAACCATGACTTTGACTAATACAAATTACAGATTTTCCATACCTCTCTTCCGAACCATATTGCCACTGCCACTGCCACTGCCACTGCTACTGCTACTGCTACTGCCACTGCCACTGCTACTTTCTTCCTGCGAAGACTACACCCCCGTACCGAAACCCCGCGCCTATCCGCGGGTCGTTTACCCGGAAAAAACATACAAGCCGTTCGATGCGTCGTACTGCAATTTCACCTTCGAGATGCCTGCCTACGCGACGATCGAAAAGGACACGAGTTTTTTTGATGAGAAGCCAAAGGACGAATGCTGGTTCAATCTCGACGTGAAGCAACTGAACGCCAAAATCTATTGCAGTTACAACCCCATCCGCAGCCGCAAAGACTTTGACGAACTGGTGGCCGATGCATTTGCCATGACGAACAAACACAATATCAAAGCCAGTTATATTGACGAATTGCACGTGCACCGCCCGGAGGATAAGGTATACGGCATTGTCTTCAATGTGGAAGGTGCTGCGGCCTCGTCTTACCAGTTTTTCCTGACCGATTCCACCCGGAATTTTCTGCGCGGCGCCTTGTATTTCAACACGCAGAGCCGCCCCGATTCGCTCGCGCCGGTGATCGCTTTTATGAAAAAGGACTTAGATAGATTGGTGGGGACGTTGAAGTGGCAGTGGCAGTAGCAGTGGCAGTGGCAGTAGCAGTAGCAGTGGCAGTGGCAGTAGCAGTGGCAGTAGCAGTAGCAGTAGCAGTGGCAGTAGCAGTGGCAGTAGCAGTGGCAGTGGCAGTGGCAGTGGCAGTGGCAGTGGCGGACAAACAAATTTATTCATTTAAATCCTTATCAATATGAAAGACGCTTCAAATGATTTTCGTTCTCTGAAAGTTTATCAACTCTCTTATGAACTAGCCATGGAAATTTTCATTTTGGCTAAAACATTTCCCAAAGAAGAGACCTATTCTCTCACGGACCAAATACGCCGCTCTTCTCGTGCTGTGCCGGGAAATATTGGGGAAGGTTATCGCAAAAGAATTTTTCCGGCCCACTTTCGCAGCAAGATGACCGATGCTGACGGCGAAGCCAGTGAAACCACGGTGCACCTGGATTTTGCAAAGGATTGCGGTTATATTACCATTGAGAAACACAGGGACTTAATCAAACGCTATGAGGAAGTTGGCAGAATGTTGGGCGGTATGATTGATCATCCTGAGAAATTTTTGCCCAAGAAATAACTGCCACTGCCCACTGCTACTGCTACTGCCACTGCCACTGCTACTGCCCACTGCCACTGCCCACTGCCACTGCTACTGCCACTGCCACTGCCACTGCCACTGCTACTCATAACACAATTCCACCTTTTCCGTCACAGCATACCCGATACACGTGTTCACCATATTCCCCGGCCCTTCGCGGCGGGTAACGTCCACAAAGACCACCTCCACTTCGCCTTTCGTACATTTTGCCAAGCAGGTAAAACAGACTCCGCTTTTACATGTATAAGGCAACGCGATACCCTGGCGCAGCGCTGCATTCAGAATGGTTTCTCCTTCAAACGTTTGAAATTCAATGCGTTCATTTTTCCCAATGGCGACAATGTCGTGGGTTTTGGAGCGATCCGTTACCCTGACGGGAAGGCGGGTCTCCGGCACGAAGGTTTCTTTAAGGATGTTTTTTTCCGGGAAATCCAACGTGCGCAGGGTCATCTCAGCCATACGCATCATTGTCTTCGGCGCGCAGAGATAGAACTGGGTGTTGCGCCGGACACGGGTCGTGAGCTTGCCGCCGAAATGTCGAAGCAACAGTTGTTCCAGCAACTCGTTGTTCAGGTGGCGGTGAAGGGCATGTGCGGCGTTTTTTTCCCGGCTGAAAAAATACGTGCACTCGAAACGGCCCGGAAATTCATCCATCCAACGGTCAATCTGCCCTTTAAAAATAGTATTCCGGCTGTCGCGGTTGGCGTAGTAAAGCACTACCTGTGGTTTAGCGACGGGGTGACTCGAAGTCACCCCGTCGCCAAAAAAGAGACTTCTTAAATGGCTTATCACCGGCGTAATGCCGCTACCGGCAGCGAGATAAAAAAGGGTGTCCGGTTGAATTTCGGGCAATAAAAAGCGACCGTTGGCATCTGTGGCAGTAAGCAGGTCGCCGGGTTCGGCATGTGAAAGCAACCAATTGGAGAACTCGCCGTTCGGTACCCGTTTGACGGTGATGGCCGGCAGCGGATCTACTCCCGGACAGGAGCTGAAAGAATAGGCCCGCCGTTTTTCGCCGCTGACGGTTTCAAAGATCAGGGATAAATATTGGCCGGGTTTGTAATGGAACAGCAGGCCGTCTGCCGGTTCGAGGATGAACGTGGCAGTGTCGGCGGTTTCCCATTTTTTGGCGACAATGCGCAGGCGGCGTTTGTGTTCGATCATATTGCTGCGGATTGCGGATTTCGGATTGCGGATTGGTTTTACTTTTATTCTTCAGGATTAAATCTACAAAATTCTGCAGTTTCCACGTCTCAATCCGAAATCCCCAATCCGCAATCCGCAATCCCCAATCCCCAATCCCCAATCCCTACTCTCCTCTTTTCGGCACCGGGTCGTGCATCGGGTGGTTGCTCCAGGGGTGGCAGCGCAGGACCCTTTTAATCGCAAGGTAGGTACCCTTGAAGATGCCCCATTCCTGGATGGCTTCGATGGCATAGTGCGAACAAGTGGGGCGATAACGGCATTTGCTCGGCCCCAGAAGCGGCGAAAGGGTGTATTGGTAAATGCGAATGGGGAGGATGAGGATCTGTTTGAGGAGCGAATTCAGCATTTTTTTGACGACGGCTGTGTGTTTCAATACCTGACCACCAAAGCAAGTTTTTGATAATCCGTGAGTTGGCCCGGGTCTAAATAGACGACTTTCCCGCCGTTGTCCATTGTCATTTCAATGATGTCGTCTATGATGTCCTCCGACGCACCGGGCGCATTTGCGTTGGTGACGATTTTGACGGAATCGCCGATGACGACGGCGGGTTGCAAAAATCCTTTTTCTACCAGCAACAACTCGGCGCGTCCGTCGCGGGCGGCCAAAAAGATGTCCTGAAGGTCGGACAGCGCTTTTTGGTGGCTTTGCGCGAGGTCAAGTTGTTGGAGCGCCTCGTCCTGCTGGCGGGCGTTGTGGGCGCGCATCGCGGGCCAAGCGTCGGCGATGAGTTCATGCGGTTTGTCGTTGTCGCGGTTGCCGGAAAGATAGGCGACGATGGCATCGGGAATGTCGGAGATTTGGCGGTAGTGACTGTGGTTTTGTTGGTCGGCAGCAAGTATGGTCGGGAGCGGGTTGGCTCTGTACACCTCGACGAAGGCTTTGTCCACGCGGTTGAAAAACTCACGAAGGTAGTTTTCCTCCACGCCAGCCAATGACCTGTCCAATGCGTGGGTGGAGTAGAGGTTGTCGTTGGTCATTGGGAAATCGTCGTCGGTTATTTCCCGCGTCAGCTGGTCGTTTTTGGCTTCGAGCAAGCGGGCTTTTTGCTGGCTGACAACGAGGAGGTAATAGCGTTCGGTCTGGTTGATGGCGCGGACGATTTCGCGCACGGCGAAGTTGGGGCCGATATTGACGCGGTCGGTCACCGACACAGGTAGTCTCAAAAATTCTGCTGTGTCGCGGCTGACAAACAGCCCCAAACTGTCCAAATTGTAGCGGTGGTCAACACTGGCCGCCAATTGTTTCATTTTTTCAATGACGGGCAGAATGTCGCGTTTTTCGTACGTCGTGAGCAGACGGGTTTCGGCTTCCTGCACAAGGTTTTTCAAAACGATTTCGTCCTGCTTGTTGTCCGGGAACGTGCGGTGTGTGTTGAGCAGGATAGAAATGCATGGGTCGGACGACGTTTGGCGGAGCTGGTGGAGTTTTGCTCTGAGCGAAGGTTGATTTTCCATACTTTTTAAATAGAAAAAATACGGGAAGGTTCATCTGTCACATCGTAAACTTATACCCCACACCCCGAATCGAGTGAAAAAAACGCGGGTTTTTCGCGTCCTCTTCGAAGTATTTTCGGAAAGCGAGGATGAAATTGTCAATGGTGCGGGTGCTGGGGAATACGTCGTAACCCCATACGGCCTGCAGGATTTGATTGCGACTGACCACTTCGTTTTTGCGCTCCACGAGCAGTTTGAGCAGCATGGCCTCTTTTTTAGTCAGCATCAGTTGTTCGCCGCGAAAGGTGATGGCCTCGAAAGTTTCGAAGTTGATCTTGTTGTTGCCGAACTCAAAAAGTCCGGGGGCTTCTCCTTTCACGCGCTGGCTGCGCTGTAGCAGTTTGCTGACGCGCAGAAGCAGTTCCTCAAGGTTGAAAGGTTTGGTCAGATAGTCGTCGGCGCCTTTTTTCAGCCCGGTCACGCGATCCTGCGCCATGTCTTTGGCGGTGAGCAGCAGGATGGGCGTCGAGGCATTGGTGAGGCGTACCTGTTCCGTGATGGTGAAGCCGTCCACGTCGGGCAGCATCACATCGAGCAGCAGCAGGTCGAAATGCTGGCCGCCGATGAGATCGAGGGCTTTGCGGCCATTGCCGGTGCTGACGACTTCATAACCTTCCATTTCGAGGTTGAGGCGGAGGGCTTCGCGGATGGATTCTTCGTCTTCGACTAGGAGGATGCGCATTATTTTGTGACTGGTTATTAGTGGATTGGTTATTTGATATCAAACTTGTTCATAAATTCTTCGACACTCCAGAGCTGGTATCGTCCGTTGCCTTCAAAGTGCTTCATCAACTTGGTGTCGGTCGTCACGATGATTTTTTCTTCGGTGGCTTCGGCGGATTGGAAGAGGTAGCGGTCGCTGACGAAATTGCCGACACTGAGTTTTTCTTCAATATCAGCAGGAAGTGATGACGATTCATCCAAAATTCGGCATTTGTCGGGGTTAATGAATATTTGGCTGAAAAACAGTTTCAGGTAAATCGAACACATGGGGTGAAAACTGAAATCTCGCCGGTAGTCATTCAATTTTTGAGTGAAATTTGTGTTCACCAAGACAACTATTCGGTGTTGGTTATTTTGTAGCCATTGCAAAAATATCCGCGCCTTTGATTGTTCTTCAGGCGTTGAGATTTTTGGATTATGCCAATCCAAATACCACTCGTTGATGACAAACTCCATCGGTTTTCAAGCAGGCTGATGGTCAAAAAAGCGATTGGCGAGGCGCAATTGGGCTTCCAGAAAGTTTTTCAAACCACCTTCGATTTGGCCATTTGGAAAAACCTGTTGATTTTCCACTTTCGTTTCCTGACCTTCTTTTGTGAGGTAGTAAACTTTCAAATCTTCTGCTTTCAAATTCCCGTCATTCACCTCGGCCAGCATGGACATGAGCCAATGCTCGCTATGCGTGGAGAAGATAAATTGCTTGTCCTCCTTCTCGGCGATTTCCACCAAGACCTTGACGAACTGCTCTATAAGCGTAGGATGGAGATGGATTTCAGGCTCGTCAATGCAGATGAGGCGGTTTTTGTCGTAGAGGATTTTGGCGAGCATGAAAATAATTTGATTGATACCCATCCCTTGATTCACTAATTCCGTCCCAAAAACAGAGTCTTGTTCATAAACATTGAGGTAAAAGAAACCTGCTCCAGGAACTTTGCGTAGTGCAAAGCTCATACCTGTAGATTTGTTGAAATAATAATTAACTTTATCTTGAAGTCCATTTTCTTTCAAAAGCAGTGAAGCAACCTCCTCTTCATTATATATCAATACACCAAGTGGTATTTCATTAAAGTTAATTTTTGTAAATCCTCGTTGAGTCGGGATTATATCAAATCGAATGATTGATTCAAACGGTGCAATGGCTTCTTCACTTAACAATGGGATTAAACCCGGATTTGTCATTTTACCAGTTATCTGAACTGGCCTAATACCATTCCAAGAAAAATCTACATCTGGATAATCTATCACTTTTACTTTTTGAGTTTTATTTTGAGGATACGGAAAACTTACTGCTAATCGGCCTTGGAATGAATAGGGTTTTTTCCCCTGAATAGAAAACCAGTGGCCTTCCGTCTCACTAAAAGTGACTTGAAATGAGCACTCATATTGGTCCTTCTCTACCTCTATTTTAAGCGCTATGCTATTCCGGGTGTTTTTATTGAATGAAGATTCTTGTAGTCCTCCTATGTTAATAAATCGTAGGTTAAAAAACTCTTCAACTTGACGGTTTGAGTTATATATAGTATTTTGTAACACCTGCAACGCATACAACACACTGCTCTTCCCGCTGTTGTTCGCGCCGTTCAGCACCGTGAATCTTCCGAGTTCCAATGTCGCTTCGCGGATACTGCGGAAGTTTTTGATGGTCAGTTCTTTTATCATTTTTCAAAAATCTGTCAGGCAAAAATACAAAAAGCGGCGACACGCCCAAAAACGCATCGCCGCTCCTATGCGTCGCATAATGCAGGTCGTCATTGCAATTTGTCGCTCCGTTTTTGCCAAATCTGCGGGTCGCGTTTTTCGTGCAGAATGGCAAAGACGATGATGCGCAAATTGGGTTCGTCCACTGTAAAATAAACTATGTAGGGAAATTGTTTGATAAACGCGAAGCGGCGGTTTTCGTAGAGAAACCTTTGTCTTTCAGGAAATTGTTCGATCGCCTCAAATATTTCCGCTAAGCGAACCGAAAAATCGAAACCCAAACCAACTTTCTGCTCTTCATACCAAGCCACGGCATCTTCGTAGTCGGTTGTGGCTTCGTCGGAGAGTTCGATGCTGTACATGGTCAGTTTTTGGGCCAATTGTATTTAGACGATGTTGCCGCCTGCACTTCTTTCCAGGCTTTGCGATTTTTTTGCTGCAAGGCGGCTTGAACGCGATGCTCCAAAAAATCTTTTCCGGCTTCCGTCAGTTCATGTTTCGCTAAAAAATCAGCCTCGTCTTCCTCCGAAAGCAGGTGCGCGGAAATACCCAGCCGTTCGAGCAGGTCTAACAAAAACTTCATTTCTTCGGCTGACTTCGGCGTGACGACGAGAGAACCCATAAGATTTTTTTGTTGCAAATTTAAGTGAAAAAATATGTCAGGCAAAAATACAAAAAGCGGCGACACGCCCAAAATCGCATCGCCGCTGCGGGTGTCGGCATCTTTTCCTTGAAAATCAGATGCGCAAACTTGCTAAGTTCAGCGTCAAGCCCGGGCAAACGTCTTCTCCGCTTAAAACGTTGTCGAAGCCGTTGATTTCTTCCATGGATCCGTCTTGCCGGTAGATAAAGGCTTTCTCGGCAATCGGGTCAATCAGCCAGGCCAATCGAACCCCATTTTTCATCCAGGTATCGGTCATTTTCTTTTTCAACTTATTCAAGCGGTCGGAGGTAGAGCGCACTTCGATGACAAAATCGGGCGCAATGCGGGCGAATTTTTTGCGTTCCGCCTTCGACACTGTGGCCAGCCTCTCAGCAGAGACCCAGGCGGCATCGGGCGAACGGGTGGAAGAATCGAGAAGTTTGAAGCCGGCGTTTGGGCTAAAAACTTCACCTTTTTGATAGGAGAACCACCAATTAAAAAGGTAGCCAAGGGCGCGTCCTTCACGGATGCCGCCGTCAAAGTCAACAGGGGGAATAATGATTATTTTTCCGTTTTTGTCCTCTTCAATGCGCAGGTGATCATTCTCGGCACTAAACTCCATAAGTTCTTCTTCTGTGAGCCGTCGCTCAAACTTGATTTCAAAGCCTCTTTCAGTAAAGTCTCGTTTTGGCCGCGAACGCCTGGTCACCGTCACGTCTTTTGCCCTTAATGCTTTGACATGTGTTGTCATGGCCGGAATTTTTTACAAAGATAAGCAAAACAGTGATACCATTATACCCTTCCAAATCGCATTGCCGCTCTTTTGGACATTGGACTTTTGGACATTCGACGTTGGACTTTTGGACATTCGACGTTGGACAAATCAAGCGTCCAACGTCCAACAATCCAACGTCCAACAATCCAACGTCCAACAATCCAACGTCCAACAATCCAACGTCCAACAATCCAACGTCCAACAGTCCAACATCCACTAATCCATCTCCAGATCAATATCCACCTTCTCGTGCCACGGCAGCCCGTCTTTGTTCAGCCGCTCCATGAAGGGGTCGGGGTTGAATTCTTCGACGTTGAACACGCCTTTGCCGCTCCATTTTCCTTCCAGGATCATGCGCGCACCGATCATGGCCGGGACGCCGGTGGTGTAACTCACGGCCTGGGTGCCGGTTTCTTTGTAAGCGTCCACGTGGGAGCAGTTGTTCCAGACGTAGTAAGTGCGGGTTTTGCCGTCTTTCACACCTTTGATACGGCAGCCGATGCTGGTGTAACCCGTGTAATTTTCGCCCAATTCTTCCGGCGCGGGAAGTACGGCTTTCAAAAATTCGAGCGGAATAACATCCATGCCTTTGTATTTTACCGGCTCGATGCCCGCCATACCGATGTTCTGGATTACGCGTAGGTGGGTCAGGTATTCCTGGCCAAAGGTCATCCAGAAGCGCGCGCGGCGGAGTGTCGGGTAGTTTTTGACGAGGCTTTCGAGTTCTTCGTGGTAAATGAGATAGGAGCGTTTCGGGCCGATCTCGGGATAGTTGATGTCTTTCCAAATCTCGTGCGGCTCGGTTTCAATCCATTTCCCGTCCTGCCAGTATTTGCCTCTTTGCGTCACCTCGCGGATGTTGATCTCCGGGTTGAAATTGGTGGCGAAGGCTTTACCGTGACTGCCCGCGTTGGCGTCCACGATGTCGAGTTCGTGGATTTCATCGAAGTAATGTTTGGCGGCGTAGGCGGTGAAAACGCTCGTCACGCCGGGGTCGAAGCCGCAGCCGAGCAAGGCGAGAATGCCCTTGTTTTTGTAGCGGTCCTGGTAGGCCCATTGCCACGAGTACTCGAACTTGGCCACGTCCTTCGGCTCGTAATTCGCTGTGTCCATGTAGTTTACGCCTGTTTCAAGGCACGCGTCCATGATGGGCAGATCCTGGTAAGGCAACGCGACGTTGATGACGAGGTCGGGCTGGAACTGGCGGATGAGCGCCACCGTTTCGGCCACGTTGTCGGCATCGAGCCGGGCGGTTTCGAGTTTTTTGCCGCCGTAGGCAGCGTGTATGGCGTCGGCGATAACGTCGCATTTCGACTTGGTGCGCGAAGCGAGCATGATGTCGCCGAACACGTCGCGGTGCTGGGCGCATTTGTAGGCGACTACGCGGCCTACACCGCCTGCGCCGATAATGAGAACCTTAGACATAATGTGCTAATGTGGTCAATGTGAGAAAAGTGGCCAATGTGGTCAATGTGGTAATAATTTTTCAGGCGGGCAAAAGTAGGGAAAAAGGCTATTTTTGGGCACGGGAAATATGGCCTGACTATGTTGAAAAAAGAATTTGCCTCCTTTTAACCACAACTTCTCTGGAAGCGGATTGGCCGTGGAAAGATGGAATTACACTTTTTGGGCAAAACCTGTTTTGGTAAAAACTCTTTCTGAATTAAGTTTGCAAATCCATCTGCAAACGGCTTCAGGCAAAAAGTGGAAACAGAAAATCACGCTTCTTAAAAAATCTTCTAAAACAACCCGAAACCAGTAACCCGCAACCCGTCAACCTTTTTCAAAATGCACCCGAAATCGCTGCCCGTTTTCCGCGACATCGCGTTCAATCCGAACCACATCGAGGAATATATCCCGATGCAGTCGTTGCATACGATGGTGTTCGACCGGTTTTGCGAGGATGGCTGGTGCTACTGGGCGGATCTGATCTTCCGCCGCAACCACTGGGAATGGCGCGGCATGCCCTGCCGGGTGGTGATGTTGCGCATTGACCTGAAAAATTTCACCTTCAGCAAAAGCCAGCGCAAATGCCTGCGCCGCAACGCCGATCTGAAGCTGGTGCGCCGCGCCATCCATATTTCCACCGAACACGAAACTTTGTTCGATCAGCACGCCCAGCGTTTCGTGCACAACCGCCCGATGAGTATCTACGGTTTTTTTAGTTTTTTCAGCGCCATCATGCCGTGTTTCGGGGTGCAATTTGATGTGTATCAACAGAAAAGACTGCTCGCCACCAGTTTTTTCCACATGGGCCGGAAAAGCATGGCGGGCAATTACGGCATTTACGATCTCAACGAGGCGCAACGCAGCCTCGGCACCTTCACCATGCTGAAAGAGATAGAATTTGCCATCGAAGCAGGCCGCGAATATTACTACCCCGGTTTTGTGTACGACCTGCCCAGCGAATTCGATTATAAACTGAATTTCAATAACTTGGAATACTTCGACTGGTGGGGCAACTGGTACCCCCTCGAACGCTTGCCCGTGCGCGACTGGCGGGAAAACTGGGCAGTGGGGCCACCGCTGGATTATGAAAGGCAAGGGGATTTTTTGGGGGAATGATCCGGTCGAAGCAGAGTACCCCCAACCATTTTGTCCTATTCATACGTCTGACCGGAAAAAATCAACCGTATGAGACAGCCTCTTTTTTATCTTGCTCTTTTTGTTTCCCTCCTTCCGTCCTGCAAAAAAGAAAATCCTCTGACAGACGTGCCATTGACCGAATCCAACCGGATCCGTTTCGATTATCCGGCGGTAGGGCAGGTAAGTCAATACCTCGGTTTGTCGGGAGAGATGTATTACACCAATGACTATGACCAATACGAATACAGCGATGATACGCTCCGGCTCGAAATCGTTGGCAAAGACAACAACGGTTATAAAGTAGCCGAAACGCTGCATTATGTTGACGAGGTGCATTCGTGGCTGGATGTGGAAAAAGACAGTACTTATTACTATTACCTTCAGATTTCGAATGATACGCTACACCTTGTATCCATTGGATATCCGTACCTGCGTTCGCGTATTTTCTCCTACGAAGTATCCGGGCAGGGGCTTCCGCTGAAAGCGATCACATCTCCCAAGGTGGATATCCTTGGCTGGAAAACGGGTTTTCCTTATTGCGAATGCCTGCAAGAGGGATATGCCGAACGTTACACTTTATTCGGTGAGGAATACGGCAGATTGAATGTCATCGTTGAAAATTCCCCGATGGCTGTAGATGGCGCCGGTTCGACCTATGTTTTTTCCAAAGCCTTTGGCATCGTCCGGTTCTCGACGTACAGCTGGTGGACGCAGTCGGGCTATGGGTGGGATTTGTTGCCGGATGGATAAATTTCGCATGGAGCGAATTACCTCATCCACAGGACTCTGCTCGTTTCTGTTTTTCCATTTTCCCAAACACAAGCCACAATGTAGATTCCTGGCTGAATAACAGGCGGTGAAATCGTGAATTGCGAACGCCCGGCCACCTTTTTCTCAAAAGGTATATCGTAAATACGCCTGCCGTTCACATCCCACACTTCGAGGCGTCCTTCGCCCGTCTCCGGGGTGTCAATTTCCAGATTGATATGACCGGAAGCCGGGTTGGGAGAGACCAACAGCGTTGCGGTTTCGAAGGCCGGAACAGTTGATGAAACGGTCGTCTTCACTTCCGTTTGAACGGTATTGGTGATGACGGGGGCATTGTAATCAAAATAGATAGATCCGGTATTCCGAATCAGTATCCCGACCGACAGATCTTTTCTGGCTTCGATACTGAATTCCACGAATCCATGACTGGCCGCTTCGTTGCTGTTCGAGTCGGGCAAATGGATGTTCCCAAAATAAAATTGCAGGACATTCCCTTGCGCCAATGTGGCGGCATAAGGGTGGCTCGATGCGGTGGTTACAATCGTCCGGATATCGAGTTCCGCCGCAACGGTGTCAGTGATCAACACATTTTCCGCCGGATAGGTACCTGTGTTCTGAAATCTGATCTTGTAAGTCAGGCGTTTCCCTTCAGAAACCTCTGAAGGCGTGATGTTGCCGGCGGGAAATACCTGTTTGTCGTTGGGATCGAAGGAGCCGACCACTATTTCCCGGAGGGTGTCAACATTGTCATCCGGATGGTTATCCAGCGAGTCGGGGATGGTTTCGGCAATGGACAACAGCGTATCGCCGATGGACAAGCCTGGAGGAAGTTTGCAGCGTATGTAAATTGTCCCGTTGGATAAAGGCAACAACTGGTTAAAATACCAGGATAAAGTATTGTTGACCAATAAATCCGGCGTGGGCGCGGCAGATTGAAGTTCGAGCGAAGGGTCGAGCGTCAACTTTACGCCGAGGCCTTGCGCCGTGTTGCCGGCGTTGTTGAATTGGAGCGTGTACACCGATTCAAAGCCGGGTCTGGGTGCACTGTTATTATTCAGGCTGACCGCGATGTCGTTGTGGTTTTCTCTCGAAACCAGGAATACATAAGTCGAGTCGGCTTTGTCAATTAAGTGGAAAGCCGGCGAAAAGGTCGAG
Organism: Saprospiraceae bacterium; assembly: GCA_019187225.1. GTDB lineage: Bacteria > Bacteroidota > Bacteroidia > Chitinophagales > Saprospiraceae > M3007. Next base: position 7,770 of record JABAQQ010000008.1, on the reverse strand, counting down.
AAGGGCAGCCAACCGGGTAATAACGTATCGCCGGTCGAAGAAAAGGCGATAAATGCTGAGCCTCCCGGGTCTGTGAATGCACAATCGTAACCATTACCAGAGCAGACAACGAGGAAAGGCAACGGCGGTTCGTTCGGATCGGCGCTGCCATTGTCGTTCAGGTCAAGAACTACGGACACGCTCGTTTTTTTCAACCCTGCATCGGTAAGCGGGCGCCGGCGAAAACCTTTTCCAAGCGTATAAATATAATCTCCGGCCAATCGGGTCGGAGTGCCTATGTCTGTCGGATCGTCAGTAACGGGGTACCAGTGATGACCGTTGTCATCGGAGCTGACGAAATAAGGGCTCCATCCAAACACGGCAAACAATTGGCCATTGGCGGAAAAAAGGGAGGGCGCATAACCGGCGCTGCCGGTATATCCCGGAAATCCTTCCGCAGCATACCATGTAATGCCCTGATTGTCAGTAATGTATGTAATTTCCTGAAAGTTGCCGGTCTGACCTTGCACCCAAACTTTATCATCCAGCGCATACAAAGACCACAATTGCCCGGACGGATCAATACCGTTGAGCGACTGTGACCAGGTATTGCCCCAATCAGTAGAGATCATTACGCCCGAAAAGCCATTTTCCAAAACAGCGTAAATCACGCCGTTCCAGACGATCGCCCATTTGGTTCCGGCAGGTATGGGCAATTCGGTCCAATCTAAGGTCTCAAACGACCATTTGAGCAATTGCCTCACTGTTAAGCCATTGACATTGCGAAATGCATATACACACAAACCGTCGTTTCCCCAGGTATTGTGATAAGGAATAATGGGAGAGCCGGGTAAGGGGATATGTGTCAGCGTTTCGCCGCGGTTGGTCGTCAGTATCATCGTATTGCTGTAGAACCAGGCGACTGTGTCGCCGCGCTGGGCCGAGTAATTTCCATACAAACCGCCCGCGTCCGGCTCGATCAAAGTAAACGGGGCAGCGCTGTCGGCGCGATGGAAAATACCATAGTCATTTTGACAGACCGGCGGCGCGTCCGGCCAGACGAAAAAATTCCGCATATCATTTGTATAGACAGGAGGCGGGTAAGCCTGCCAGGTCGTGCCGTCATCCGTACTGTGGTAATTGCCGCTGACCAACAACGAATCGCTCTCTATGTCGAACGGCAGTCCTGCAAAAACAAACGTATCTCTTTCCCAAACGTCCGAATCATGGGGCAGACGCCAGGTTTCGCCCGAGGAACCATCTATAGCGGTACACGGCGGTGATGTGGAGGCTGCCCACATAAACAATGCTGCATCAGTGGCTCTCAAGTTTACCATTTGGCACTGTCCGGCTTTAAAAGCGGAAGTGTCACGAAGCCATGTTTCTCCCATATCATTGGAGCGCAGCAACACCGAATGATTGCCAGTGGTGTAAGTATTGTATACCGAAAAAATCCGGTTGCCGGAAGGGACAATGATGCCTTCATATTGGTTGCCGGAGGGTAAATCCGGCATGGCAGAAGGAAACCAGGATGCTCCGCCATCGGTAGAGTAATAAATACCCTCTTTCAGCCAGGCAAATAATCTGTCACCCACTCTCCACAATGATTGTATATAAGATGTCGGCGTGCCGCCTATGGGCACATCGTCGAAGCCCCCGCCGGGAAAATACCGGCGCACTTTGGTTTGTACAAGGCTGACCGCGAGCAATGTGTCGTGCCACACGGCTTTCGGACGATAACTGGCTTGAGGCTGGTTGGGAAAATCCTGAAAAGTAGCGCCCTGGTCTGCGCTTGCCAGAAGATGATTGTAAGATAGCGCATAAAAATGCCCGTCGGCTTCCAGGAAAGCAGAAAAATATTGCTGCTCCGGGTAGGTATAAACGGCTTCCCAATGTCGTCCCCGATCAACGGAGCGATAAATTGTTCGCGCGTCCCCGTTCTCGTGATAACGCAACATCAACGGGTCGCTGGTGTATTGCGGTGGAAAATGATCGGGGGCTGGCAATTGCTCCCACTGGCTGAGCAAAGGATGGGCAACAAAAAACAGGAGAAGCAGGATGAAAAGGCCATAGAAGCGGCGAGGAATTGTGTTCATCGTTGTCTGGATTTCTTGCGAAGATAAAGAAGTTCACAATATTATCGCTTCGTACAATTTCGATAATAACTGTACCTTCCGCATGCCGCGCCCTTGCTTCCTTTTGTTTTTGCCCGCCAAAGTGAAATTTCATATTCCTACTGTCAATTTTCCCACATACAGCACACCGTCATAGGGATTGTAACTTGCTGGCGCTCAGAACTTGTCAAGTCTTTATTTGCCAAAAGATTCTGAACTTTAATTTCATTTTGTTTAAATTTATTTCGTAGTAAAGTGTCCGACACTATTTGTTGGTGCAACCATACCACATTTCCGCAGCGAGCATCGTCCGAGTGTTGAGAAAACGCCTGGGTTGCGCAACCAACTCCAATGAAAATGAACAGATAAATTGCTCGAATCATGATACTGAAATTTTACCGGATAATGGTGAGGTTGCCGGTTTTTGAAACGACTTCGGATTCGGAGTCTTTGCCAATTTCATACACAAGTGTCCACACGTACACCCCATTGAGGAGCACTTTGCCTTCGTAAGTTCCATCCCATGGCGAGTTTTCCGGGTCGGCAGTGGAGAACACCAAACTGCCCCAGCGGTCGAACACTTGAAAACGAATGGGGCGGTAAGGAAAATCGCAGCCAAAGCCGATGGTCGCCGCACTGTTCACGCCGCCTTGTTCGGGTGAAAAAATGTTTGGCACAAACACATTACAATCGCATTTTTCCGTGCGGATGTTGGTTTCAAAAACGAATTCTCCGCACTCATTTGTTACAGAAAGCATATAGGTCCCATCAAATTGAACAGCGATTACCTGCTCTGCCGAACCTGTTGACCATTGGTACACTCCGGGCAGTGGCGCTGAAAGGTTTAATTCCTTCCCAAAACAAATGAGCGTGTCGGAGCTGAACTCATCCAATGTGCGAGTGTCTATGACTACCACCGTGTCGCGCAAAAAACAGTTGCCCATATCGGCAGCCACCGAGAACACGTCCTGCCGGTCAATCTGAACAACCGGAGAAGTGTCGCCTGTGCTCCAATGATAAGTCGCGTCCAGAAAAGTCGCATCGAATTGCCGGGGCGTCTCGTCGCAGAGCAGCAAAGTGTCGGGCAAAGGGTCGAAAGGCATGACGAGCACGTCCTCGATGAAAAAGTAGTTGGAATGCGGAAGGATATTGGGGTTTGCTACTTCAGTCATGGTTTCCGCATCTGAGCGGAAATTGCCGATGGTCGCGTATATTTCTCCACCTTTGGCCGTATAGCAGCCGCTCACCTCCGTCCAGTTCACAGTGTCTTTGATGAGGGCGCCGCGATTTTCGATGGCAGGCTTCACGGGTATCTCTAATTGAGATGGATAATTCAAAAATATTTTTTCCTGAGTCAGAGCAAGCCCTATTGCATTTGTGTAAACCCAACAACAAGTATTCAAGGGGTTGGCCTCCGGTACCACATAAAATTGAACAAAATAACTTGTGCCTTTTTGCAAAGGCTGTAGGAGTGGAGCATACAGATACTCATTGGCACCTTGTGTCGGGTGATTGTTGTACACGTAAATCCCAGTGTATCCATTCCCACTTCGCGCAAGCTGATAGTTGGGCCAGCGTGAATAGGGTACATTTGCAATATCATCGTTTGAACATGTATTGTACACATCGGGTGTCCAACCAGCCGATTCCCATGGTGCAGCATAGCCAATTTGTGACTCATCGTTTGGGCATTGTAGTAAGAAGTCAAACCCAGGGTTCGGTATCAGATTTTGTCCCGCCAAAGTGTTTGCCGAAAAAATCAAAGCACAAATTATTATAGCCTTTATTTTTGACATAACAACGAAAACATGAGTCACCCCGAATTTTGTAACAAAACAGATACGTTTAGTTTTTGTAACTATTCAGGTAGGGGCAGCGCCCCGTGATATTTGTAGTCCTTTACGCCCAAAATCATCCGTGGAGGGGCAGCGCCCCGGAGATTTTTCGGGGCGCTGCCCCTCCACGAAATCATCTCTCATTTTGCTACAAATATTACGGGGCGCTGCCCCTCCACGAAATCATCTCTCATTTTGCTACAAATATTACGGGGCGCTGCCCCTACCTGAACAGTTACTATTTCTTCCGGGCTTTTATATTGTTACAAAATTCGGGGTGACTCATGTTGATTGGGTTAAGAGAATTTCAATGATTGACAATTAACTTGTCGCTCAGCAGGCGGACCTGGTTGTCCCAAAGTGTAGCAACATATAGACCGTTCGGCAAATCTGACACATCTATCTCGCCTCCGTCGGCCAAGCACACATTTTTGACTTGCCTTCCTGCCAAATCGGACAAAATGAGCCGGTGGTCAGGATATTCCGACACGTCGAAACCTGTAATACGAAACACACCTGAGACAACGATTTTAACGCTACCGTCTATTTTTGGCAAAAACCCGCCTTCCGGTTTTGCTTGCGACAACTCCTCCTATTTTTGGCCAACCAAAAATTTGGATACCCAGGCATGAAAAAAACAGCACTCTTCGCCCTCACCGTACCAGTAATTGCCGGCGCACTCGCCTTTTTCCCTGTTGATAATCAAAAGATTAAATTTCACTCGGAAGCCGAACTGGCTTTATTTAATAAACATTTCGGCAATAACGCGAACCCTGAAACCCTGAAGCCTTCCAACCTTGCAACCTTCCTGCTTCCCATTGATTCCAATATCCTTTTCCCCACCGCCCGCACCTGCGGCGGCTGTCACGGCAAAGACCCCAACGGCAACGCTATGGTCACTGCCGACGGCACCGACGTGAACATCTACGACGACTGGCGTTCCACCATGATGGCCAACGCGGCCCGCGACCCTTTCTGGCGCGCCAAAGTGAGCCACGAAATTTTGGTAAACCCCGCCCACAGCCTTGCCTTGCAGGACAAATGCACCTCTTGCCACGCTCCCGCCGGACATTACCAGGCCAAGTTACACGACCACAAACAATATTACACGCTGGCCGATATGTACGCCGACACCCTGGGATTGGACGGCGTCACTTGTCAGGTTTGCCACGCCCAGGCGCCCGAACTGCTCGGCGATCTGCACTCCGGAAACCTGCACTTTGACACGAATTATATCCGCGTCGCCTACGGGCCCTATGAATTTGTATTCGAACCTCCGATGCACGAATTTGTGGGCATCACACCCGTGTACAGCGAACACATTTTCGACGCCGGACAATGCGCGGGCTGCCATACCCTGATCACCGAATCGGTAGATAACAATGGCAATTTTACGGGCGGAACATTTGTGGAACAGGCGACCTACCACGAGTGGCTCAACAGCCGTTACGACGAGGAACACGACAACGTTACCTGCCAGGGTTGCCACATGCCGCGCCTCGACGAGGCCGTGGTGATCTCGGCAAATTACCAGTTTTTGACCAACAAATTCCCCTATGGGCTGCACGAACTGGCAGGGGCAAATGTGACCATGCTGAAACTGATGAAAGAAAACCGCGCGGCGCTCGGCATCGAGGCAAAACCGGAACATTTCGACAGCACGATTGCCGCCACACTGCGCATGTTGCAACACAAAACGCTCGACCTGACCCTGGAAACGGGGGGGCTGCACGGCGATTCGGCAAATTTTACAGTGAAACTGACGAACAAAGCCGGCCATAAATTCCCCTCAGGCTACCCTTCGCGGCGCGCCTGGATCGAATTGGAAGTGAAAGATCAAAACGGGAATACCGTATTCCATTCCGGGCGCATGAACCCCGATTTCAGCCTGCCCGATGAAGACGCGAATTTCGAACCGCACCATCAAACGATTGACGATCCCAGCCAGGTGCAGATTTACGAACTGGTGCCCGGAGATGTTACCGGACTTTTTACCAACATACTGGAACGCGCCCACACAGGGCTGAAGGACAACCGGCTCGTGCCGCAAGGGTTTTCCTACAGCGACCCGGTGTACGACACGACGCAAGTGACCGGAATTGGCGGCGACCCCGATTTCGATGTTGACGGCGGCTCCGACAGGGTGTTTTACCGCATCCCGACAAACGGCTATACCGGTTTCCTGACGGTGTCGGCTAAAGTGTGGTATCAAAGCCTGCCGCCCAAGTGGATGGCGCCCATTTTTGCCTACAGTTCGCCGGAGATAGATGCGTTCAAGACAATGTTCGACGCGGCAGACAAGTCGCCGGTTTTGATGGCGGAACGGCTACTGGATTCCGTATTTGTGTCGCCGGTTTCGACAAAAAATATTGATAAACAGGGTTTTGTAAAAATATTCCCCACGCTGAACCGCGACGGGCAGGTGAAGATACAAGCCGCTCCGGGCGTTCGTATCCAACGCGTTCAGGTATGGGATGTTGCGGGGAGATTGATATGGGACAAACCCGCTTCGGAAACGATTTGGTTGCCGGAGCAGCGAGGGACGTATCTGGTAGTAGTAACGACGAAAAAGGGCAGGGTAGTGGAGAAGGTGGTAAGGGAGTGAATCAGGCCTTCTCCAACGTGAACCCGAACGTACTCCCTTGTCCCTGCGTGCTCCGCACGTTGATGGTTTGTTTGTGCGCTTCGATGATGTGTTTCACGATGGAAAGTCCCAGTCCTGTGCCGCCCGCTTCGCGCGAACGGTGTTTGTCGGCGCGGAAGAAACGGTCGAACACGTGTTTGAGGTGTTCCGGGTCAATCCCGATGCCATTGTCGCTCACTTCCACGAGGATATAACTTTCCGCGTCGTAAAAACTGATCTTCGTAACGCCGCCTTCTTTTCCGTATTTGATGGAATTGTGCACGAGGTTGATGAGCACCTGGCGGATGCTTTCTTTGTCGGCGCGCACGCGAAAATGTTGGTGGGCGCCTTCTTTGTAGGTCAGGCGGATGTTGCGCTCGCGGGCGCGCATTTCCAGGTCGGCATACACTTCATCGGTAAGGTCGTGTATGTCGAATTCGCGAAGGTCGAGGATCATCTGTCCCGACTCTAATTTGTTGATGGTTTCGAGGTCTTCCACGATCGCTTGCAGGCGGTCCACGTTTTTGGCGGCGCGCTGGAGGTATTGCATGTTGACCTGCGGGTCGTGGATGGCGCCATCGAGCAGGGTGTGAATGAAACCCTGAATGTTAAAGATCGGGGTTTTCAGTTCGTGCGACACATCGCCGATAAAGCGCCGGCGATAGGTGGCGAGCCGTTCCAGTTCCTCGATGTCGCGGTCGTTTTGTTCCGCCCATTCATCCACTTCCCGTTCCACATTCGCGAGTATGTTTTTGCTCATATCGAGTTTGTCCGCTTTGAAATCCGAAGGGAGTTTGTGGCGGTGAATGATTTTGTAAATCAACTTGATACGGCGGAAGATGTAATACCGGATGAATTGGAAATTAGCCAGGAACACCACTGTGAATACGCTCAGAAGCAACAATCCGATACTGCCCCAGGAAATATTAAAAACGCGGAATTCCCTGCACAAAACCGCGAGCGCGGCCATTAAGAGGGCAGAGGTGGCGGCAATGTAGGCGGACAGCTGTTGGGGGGTCTGGTTCTTGAACATGCTTCGACGGTGGACGGTAGACGGTAGAAGGTGGACGGTAGACGGTGGACGGTAGACGGTAGATGGTGGACGGTAGACGGTAGACGGTGGACGGTAGACGGTGGACGGTGGACGGTAGACGGTGGACGGTGGACGGTGGACGGTGGACGGTAGACGGTGGACGGTAGACGGTGGACGGTAGACGGT
>JABAQQ010000012.1 GCA_019187225.1 Saprospiraceae bacterium | reverse complement strand
ATTAAGGAGAATAGGCTTATTGGTTCTGTTCCCGTGCGCACTTCATATTAGAAAGAAGAATCATTGCAAATGTCGTATAGCCGTCAGAGTGAAGCAAGGGGCATCGGAAAATTTAACATTCGGGGCAATTGGGTGCTTTTCCACTTTTTCGATGAAATGGCGCGCTTTCTTTGAATAGCTACCGTTTCGTTCGCAATTTGAACCAAATTTATTTTTTGTCTAAAAAAATCGCAAACCTGTCTGCAACATGGGCTATTCAATCGGCTGGATGTCAAGGACATGCAATAGCCATAACTTGTCTTATTACCAACAACGATAACAAGAATACCACAGGACACATTCGAAGTGCCGCCAGTTACCTCAATGCTGCAATGACGTATATCCCCCGCGCCACATTCTGCCCATCCATCGCAGCCGAAATGATGCCGCCCGCGTAACCGGCTCCTTCCCCGCAGGGAAATAAACCCTGTACTTCCGGGTGCATCAGTGTGGCCGGATCGCGGGGAATGCGCACCGGGGCGCTGGTGCGGCTCTCTGTGGCCACCACGTTGGCCTCGGCGGTATAAAAACCGCGCATCGTTTTGCCGAATTGCGCCAGCCCGTCGCGCAAACGTTTGTAAATGAACGGCGGAAGCAACTCGAACAGCGGCGCCGGATACAGACCGGGGATGTAAGACGAAGGCGGCAGGTCCGCCGACATTTTTCCCTGGATAAAATCGGGCAAACGCAGCGAAGGGCCTTTCTGGCTGCCGTCGCCGGCCTGAAAAAGCAGCCTTTCCACGTGACTTTGAAACTCCATCGCGGCAAAAACGCCGTGTTTTTGCCAGTCGGCCAGGTCATCGGCTTCGACGGAAGTGACGATGCCCGAATTGGCGAACGGCGAGTCGCGGCGGCTCATGCTCATGCCGTTCACCACGATCTCGCCGGGCGCGGTAGCGGAAGGCACGATCAAGCCTCCGGGGCACATGCAAAACGAAAAAACGCCCCTTTGCCCAACCTGGCACACGAGGCTGTAACTGGCCGCCGGAAGATCGTCAACGCGCTGGTTTTGTTTGTATTGAATGCTGTCTATCAGCGGCTGGGGATGTTCCACGCGCACACCCAGCGCAAAGGGTTTGGATTCGATGCGAATGCCCTTCGCGTGCAATAGCCGGTAAATATCGCGCGCCGAATGACCGGTGGCGAGGATGACGGCGTCGGCGAGCCATTCTGTTGTTGGTTGTTGGTTGTTGGTTGTTGGTTCGTCGGCCAACCGGACTTTCTCCGTGACGACGCCTAGGATGCCGCCCTTTTTTAAGATAAAATCGGTGACGCACTGGCCGAAATGTACTTCGCCGCCGTATCGCTCGATGGTGGTGCGTATGTTCTGCACCACGCCGGGCAGTTTATTGGAACCGATGTGCGGGTGCGCTTCCGAGAGAATGTCGGATTTGGCGCCGTGTTCTACCAACAGCCGCAGGGCTTTGCGCACGTCGCCGCGTTTGACGGAGCGGGTGTACAATTTACCGTCGGAATAAGTACCGGCGCCGCCTTCGCCGAAACAGTAGTTGGAGTGCGGATTGACAATGCCGAACTGCTGAATGGCGCGCAGGTCGCGGCGACGCGCCTGCGCGTCCTTGCCCCGGTCGAGCACGATGGGCTTGATACCCAATTCAAGCAGTTCGAGTGCGGCGAAGTATCCCGCCGGACCCGCTCCTACAATGACGACTTTTTTCTTCCCATCTACCGGTTTGAAACCGGAAAGGATGGCCGGTTCGGGGGTGAATATTTCATGTGCGCCATATACTTCCGCGCGCACCCGGTACACCGGCTGTCGTGAGCGGGCGTCGAGCGACGACTTTAGTATTTCAATATAAGATATCTGATCGGGCCTGAGAGCGGCTTGTCGGGCTGCTTTTTGCCGGAGGGCGGTTTCGTCATGTCGTTCGCCGGGAAGGAGAACCAGTTCAACTATTTGCGGCATGGCGTGTCGTGTCCCGTTGCTATCGGGAAATTTTGCCGCAAAAATAAGTTATACAAGCCATCAGCCGGCAGAAGTCTCTGCATCCATCTCTTTAAAATACCGCACGGCATTGATTTTCAGGAGCCGTTCCTGTTGCTGGGTACTCTGTTGCGGCATTTCCACCACCTGGCGGTAGTGCGGCCAACCGTCGTCGTCGCGACCAACAAACTCAAAATACCCGTCGTTACTCAACAGGCTGCACACTGCAACATGCATCAGATCCTGTTTTTCTTCTTTGGTGAAGCTCTTTTTCCAACGCCCCAACTCCTGAATGCCAATGAGAAAGAGCACGGTATTCAGGTCGGGCAACGTCTCCCGGCGCATGGCATCTTTTACCTTGTGCTGCACGTGCAGCCATTCAAAATCGAGTTCCCAATCTTCCATACTATTTCAAATTGAGCGTGGACTTCATTCCCCGGTTGTCGAGGGCATAAAGGGCGCCTTCTTCCATCCAGAGTGTTTTGACAAAACCCTGCCGGATATTTTCTTCGTGGAAAAGGTCAATGCAGATAACTGTGCCGTTGTACAGCGCCGTCACGTCGGGTTGCAGCGTATGCGCCACGATCATTTTGGAGGCGCCGGCGAATTTCAGTACGTCGGCGACTTCCTGTGGTTTGAGGAGGTTTTTGGCGGCGTTGCGATACCAAAAAATACCGGTCTTATAATCGAAAACCGCTTTCGCCTTTTCATTCATAGATTCGAGGGATTTGCCGAGATAATGCCGGGTAAGCCGGTTGATCTCCGAAAGACTCATTCCGGTGCGGGCTAGTTCGGGGCTGATGCCGCCGTGGCAAAACACGTAGTTGCCTATTTTTTCGACGGCATTTTTGGTGCGCAGCCAGCGGCCCAGTTCGCTGTTGTTGTCGTACCAGCGTTTATACTCTTCGTTGATCAGGGCCGCGTTTTCAAGGTATTTTCTGCGGACGTACTGAATGTTGCCTTCGAGGTTGAGGGTTTCGTGATTACCCAGGATAAAATGGACCTTGCCGCCGGCGGCGTGCGCTTCGGCTTCGAGTTTGTAGGCCAGCCACAGGCACTCGGTCACATTGAGACCCCGGTCGAAATAATCACCCAGCAACACAAGGTGACCTTTGCCAAACGTCCAGTTGAATTTTTCGTCCATCACCTTTGCCCCCAGCAACATGGCTTTGAAAGCTTTGAAATTACCTTCGATGTCGGAGAGCGCCAGAAGGCGTGCCGGCATTTCGTAGCTGTCGGGCTCGACGAGGAGGGTGTCGTGCAATTTAAAACTGAATTCGTCGCCCGTTTCCGGGATGCGGCAGGTAAGTACTACCATTTTCCGGCTGGTATATACCTGGGTACGGGCGATTGCGTTGGTATCGCGGCGTTCCACACTTTTTACCACTACGTTCTGGCCGCGGTAAAAAACATGAGGTCCATCTGCATCCGCGCGCGACCGGTCGTCATAATTTTCCTCGTGTGCCCGGAGTGTCCAGGGAAGCGACAATAATATGATACAAGATAAATGTTTCAGTAGCATAGCAGCGGAGGTTATTGTACGAAGAAGGGAAACGCGGAATAAACCATTTTGTCACCCGCAAAGATACAGTGCGTTAAAGCACCCCGTTTGGAGTTTTTTACCGGTTTTAAAACTTCATTCTTTTTTGTTGCTTTTTTCCAAAAATCAATACGGCAAACGGGCTGAAATGCGGTTTTCATAAAATATCATTTGGTGAATGTTGGGCAGAACAGGCTGCTTGCGAAAGCGTTTTTAACGATTATTTATCAAAAAATTACTGTCCGGTGACATATGGGCAGGAGGATTGAAATGCGTGAAAATGACCTTCCGACCGGTTCAGAATATGTGTTCCAAAGCGTTTTTCAGATCCGGGTACAGGAAGTGGAACCCGGCATGGCTGGCTTTTTCTACGGATATCCGGTTGCTGTTCAGGATTGCATCTGCCATTTCTCCGAGTGCCAGGCGCATAACGAAAGCAGGAGCGGGGGCCAGCAGAACAGGCCGGTGCATGGCCTGCGCGATGGATTGTACAAAATCTTTGTTGCGGACAGGGTGGGGAGCCGCTATGTTGTAGACGCCGTGGATACCCGGATTTTCGAGGGCCCAGATATAAAAGCGGCATACATCATCGAGATGTACCCAGGAATACCACGCCTGGCCGTCGGCAAAGTAACCGCCGATGCCAAAACGCATGGGCTTGACGAATTCCGCCAGGGCGCCGCCCTGCTTTGCCAGTGCGATACCGACGCGAAGCTTGACTGTGCGGATGCCGAGCGCTGCTACTTCGTCGGCAGCTGATTCCCATTGACGGCAACATTCGACCATGAAGCCATTATCCACCGGAGCATCCGTCTCGCGCATCCAGTGTTCGCCCGAATTGCCGTAATAACCGATTGCCGAAGCCGACAGGTATGCCTCGGGCAGGTGGCCGCTGCGTTCGAATGCGTCGCGCAAGGTGCGGGCGCTTTGCACCCTGCTTTCGATGATGATCCGTTTGCGAACTGCCGTCCAGCGTTGGTCGGCGATGCCCGCACCGGCCAGGTTGATTGCGTAATCAATACCCTCCAGGGCAGCGGTGTCCAGGTATCCTTCGGCAGGATTCCAGGCAAACTGATCTTCACCTTTGGGCGAGCGGCTGAGAACGCGCACGGCATAACCGTTTTCGCGCAACATTTCAGTCAGACGGCTGCCAATAAGGCCTGTGCCACCGGCGAGAAGGACTGTAGGTGTCATGGTAGAAAAATGATTGCATTCATGGAAGGGTAAAACACGGCCCTGTCATTTTATGTTGACAAAGATAATATCTACTTTATTTGACGGTATTTGCTCCCGAAAAAGTTGCATCCCTGCGAACAATTGAGCAACCAGGACGGTTAATTCAACGTCTCTTATACAGGGCGCCGCCGAGAATGAAGGGAATGAGAAAAAGGTATTGAAGATCAGAAAGCGGCGCAGTTTTGTCACAGAACGATCAGGTTTGTTAATAAAATTTTTTTAAACAAACGTTTGATTGAAACAACTTGTTAATCGTACCTTTGTGCAGTGACAAAATTGAGTGCCCCGCGTTTTAAATGCGTTCTCTGCAAGCGAGCAGGGGCACAAGGCAAAAAAGGAAGATTGTTTTCATTTGGTTTTTTGGGGTTTAGCCGCCGGCGCGCAATGCGTCGGTGGCTTTTTGTTTTCAACTTTCGGAGAATGTCTTTTTAAGTTTACCGAAGAATATCTGGAAGGAGGGATTTTTTTCGGCGGTGATCAGAAAGGTTTTGTGTTTTAGGAGTGGTCTCGAAAGCTGGTCGTATCGCTGAGGCACTTTGTTGTCAGGATTGACGATATGCTCTTTTTCTTTCCTAAGTTTGTCGTTCAATTTGCCTAAACACCCCCGCGTGCCAGTAGATGTTTGATCTTGATAATAAAGCGGCAACAGCCAACATTCGATTTCATTTACAGCAACAGCGAATAAGATTTTCGACCTGTATTTTTCTAAAAAATCTTTCTCAAATGCTCCCCGCATAGATTCTTCTATTTTTTCAATCACTTGACTCACAAGCGTTTCGACTGGCTGATTCAAGTCCAAATTAAACGGCTGTTCAAACAATCGGTCCGTGTCAATCTGTACGACGAGATACTCATTTTGCCCGAATGCTTCTTGCAAACGCGAAGATTGGCAGTAAGCCAACACTTGCGTCCAGCCGCCTTGCCGCTGGGATACGTCGGTCGCGTCGAGCAAGGGTTGGAGGAAACGGACGGTTAAATCCGGGTCATTGAAAAAACCGATGAGAATGTTTTTGAGTACCCGTTGGTCAGTCGGGCCTTCGGCAATGAGTCCGAAAGTTGGATTGGGCATAGGCTTCAAATTTGAGGTAAGCCGCCAATGTAGCCGCGCAGGAATTGCTCGGAAAGGCGCACGGGTTCGTAGCCGTTGCCAGAGGGTTTTTGCTCGATGCGCAGAGCTTTGGTGTGGCCGTGCACATTGCGCGAAATGACGAAAAGCCGTTGTTCGTCGTCGTGCAAGTTGAGGCCGTCGAGGAGGCCAGGGTTGTGTGCCGTGAGGATAACCTGCTTGTCGTGTTCCTTAGCCAATTTGATCAAGACCTCGACGAGTTTGCTGCAAAGCCGGGGGTTCAATGCATTATCCACATTGTCAATAGCAAAAAATCTGGGCGTGTATGGGCTGACGAAAAGCGTGACATAAAACAACAGGTATAAAAAGCCCTCGTTGCTACTGCGTTGGTCAATGTATTGGATACCCTCCTCCAAATAGCGGTCTTTGATTTGGATGCGCCGCTCGGTAAACATCAAATCTTTGGGGATTTCAAAACCTTGAACCCAATCAATGAAGCACATCGTATCTCTTATCTTATCGAAGAGATCAGGATTGGTTTCACTTAACAATTTGATATGAAAGAATAATCCATCTCCTAATGATCCAATTTCGTTACCATTTTCAACATCAAATTTTCGTAAAGCGGAATGTTCTGGAGCAAAAATGACAAATTGATCTATTCTTAAATCTGATACATTTTGCGCGATTAATTCTTTAAACAAGCTATATGTGACCTCTGTGCCATCTGGCAAATTTTTTTCCTTTAGAAATTTTAATATTTCACCAACGTTACTAGTAAAACCTCCTTTGTTTATCCATTTTGAAAATGGTTTTCCATCGTTTGAAAGGACAAAGCGATATTTCTTTTTGGCCGAACCCGAAAATTCAATCGCTACTTCGCTAACCTGCTCAGATGTAAAGCCCGGTTTCATCATTTTGGGCTCGGAAAGTCTAATCCCTTTGATAGACAAGTAGGAATCCTCAAGATTATCTTCGGCCGCCGCACTCCCCAACGCCACTGCCTCCAAAATATTCGTCTTTCCGCTTCCATTTTCACCAATAAGTACGTTCACCCTCCCGAGGTCGAGGTCGAGCGAGAGAATGGATTTGTAATTTTCAATTTTGATTTGCGTAATCATTGATTAACGATAAATTTCTAAAACGTCAATGGTTGGGTCGTTGATAAATGCCTGAATGACAGCCAGATTTCTCAGAATTACCTGTGCCTGAACCGAAGTGGAGCAATTCCCGATGCGAAGCCAGATAACCTTGGGCGGTGTGCCGCGTACCAATACCAGATTGTGAAAATCTTCATCGAGTGTTAGTATTGAATCAAATTGATGCTGGCGAGCATAGTCAAAAATTGAAGCATCGGGCAAATCGGTCAGGTTGAGGTCTTTTACATGATAAGAATCAGGGAAAGCGACGGCAATTCTTGCTTTGAGTCGAAAAGAAATATTTTGGTCAATCAACAATTTCATGCGGCTACCAAAGTTCGTTCCTGCCTGTTGGCAGCAAATTCAAGTGCAACCAAAATATCTTCGCGGGTAAGCTCCGGGAAATCAGATATTATTTCATCAATGCTCATGTCCGAAGCCAACCAGCGAAGAATATCCTCTACCGTTATGCGCATTCCCCTGATGCAAGGTTTGCCACTGCGTTTGCCAGGCTCGACGGTGATAATGTTTTTGTAGATATACATGGCGAATGTCAGACTGATTGCACAAAAATAGGTTATTGCTCGATTTTTTGCAGGAATTCTTGCTCACTCCATATCTCCACCGTCCCCAATTCCTGCGCCTTCTTCAATTTCGACCCCGCTTTTTCCCCCACCACCAAAATACTCAGGTGTTTGCTTACGCCGCTGGCGATGCTTGCCCCGGCGGCGGCAGCGCGTTTTTCGGCTTCTTCGCGGGTCATTTGCGAGAGGGTGCCGGTGAAGAGGATACTTTTGCCGTAGAGCGGCCCTTCCGTGTTCACGCCGGCTTTTTTGTCTTCGTCGGTTTGATGGAGGTTCACGCCGAGGCGTTCCATCGTCTCCAGCAATTCGATGTTGTGCGGGTTCTGGAAAAAGTTGAAGACATTTTGTGCCAGCACCGGGCCTACGTCTTTGATGGTCTGGTATTTTTCCAAATCCCAGTCTTTCAGATCGAGGACGTGCCCGATTTCGGCGGCCAACAGGGTAGAACCTTTGCGGCCCAGGTGGTGAATGCTCAGGGAGTGGAGCAGGCGGTGGATGGGGTTGCGTTTGGCTTTTTCGACGGCGTTGCGGAGATTGGCCGCCGATTTTTCACCGAAGCCCTCGAGTTGGGCGATTTTTTCGTAGTCGAGCCGGTAGAGGTCGGCGATGGAATGCAGCCAGCCGAGTTTGTAGAATTTTTCGATGGTGCTTTCCCCCAATCCTTCGATGTCCATCGCGTGTTTGGAGGTATGGAAGATCATACGTGCCAGTACCTGGGCTTCGCAGTCGGAATTTTCGCAGCGCCAGATCGCTTCGTCTTCGGGTTTGACGAGTTCGGAATGGCACACGGGGCAATGTTTCGGATAATGGATCACGCGCTCCGAGCCGGTTCGGAGTTCGGCGAGGCTTTTCACGATATAGGGGATCACGTCGCCGGCGCGCTCCACCAGCACCTGGTCGCCGATGCGGATGTCTTTGGAGCGGATAAATTCTTCGTTGTGCAGGCTGACGTTTTGCACCGTGACGCCCGCAAGCGGCACGGGTTCGAGTTTGGCCACAGGAGTGATGGCGCCGGTTTTTCCGACCTGGAATTCCACGTCGCGCAGGCGCGTAGTGGCCTGGCGGGCTTTGAATTTGAACGCGATTGCCCAGCGCGGGTGGTGACTGGTGTATCCGCAGCGCTCCTGGTATTCGAGGCTGTTGACTTTGATGACCATGCCGTCAATTTCGTACGGATATTCGTCGCGGTATTCCTGCCAGGCATTGCAAAAGGCGATGACCTCGGCGATGTTGCGGCAGGTCTTGGTTTCTTCCAGGTGATTGCCGGGTTCGGGTTGGTGCAGCGGGACTTTGAAGCCGAGTTCGCGGAGCAGATGGATGCTTTGGTCGTGCGTGGTGAATCGCTTCAGGATATCATCTCCTTCTTTGTCCACGGCGTAGCCGAGTTGGTAGAGAAAGGCTTCGAGACCTCTTTCGGCGGCTTCCCTGGGGTCTTTCATGCGGAGACCTCCGGTGGCGGCATTGCGCGGATTGGCGAACAAGGCTTCCCCTGCATCCTGGCGTTTTTTGTTGATCTTTTCAAATATATCTTTCCGGATAAGGGCCTCGCCGCGCAATTCGGCCCTGGCAATGCCGTGTTTTGAAAACGACGCCTGCAGGGGCACGGATTTTAATGTTTTGATATTCAGCGTGATGTCGTCGCCCATATAACCGTCACCGCGGGTAGCGGCGCGCAGAAAGCGGTCGTTGTCGTAGACAAGCGCGATGGTGCCGCCGTCGTATTTCGGCTCCACGCAGTATTCCACATCAGTGTCTTTGTCGAGTTTGCACAGTTTTTTCACCTGCTCGTCGAAGTCGTCGAGATCGCCGGCATTGTAGGAGTTGTCGAGCGAGAGCATGGGGATGAGGTGGGCCACTTGTCCGAAGCTTTCGACGAGGTCTTTGCCAACGCGTTGGGTGGGCGAGTCCGGCGTCACCAATGCCGGGAATTGCTCTTCTATGGCCTGGAGCTGTTTGTAGAGTTGGTCGTATTCGAAGTCGCTGACGACCGGATCGTTTTGCACGTAATAACGCCAGTCGTGGTAGCGGATGACCCGGCGCAAGTCTTCTGCGCGTTCGGCGACGCCTTCTCCGAACAGGTCGGCCTGGGGAGTATAGAGGAGTTTTTTGGAAAGATCGTAGAGTTTGCGTTGATCGTCGGTGGAGTACATCGGACGGAGTTGTTTTGAATGGAGGCGCAAGTTCGGGGATTCGCACCGATGTATCAGTAATCTGCGCTTTTTCCCCTTCTTTTTTGCATAGCGAGGATTTTTAAATAGTTTTGTCCAGAAATTTTTAAGAAATGGCTTCATCGGCAAATATCGCTGTTAAAGAGAATATCCGTTCCGGCTCTCCCTCACATACTCGGGCTCAACGCCGCACCCGGAAAGTACCCGACTACCTTGTAAGGGAGATGATCAATGGTATTCCCTTTTTCTACAAAGGCTACAAAGAAGTTCTGACCAAAAACAAAACCTTTGAAGATATCATGGCCGACTCCGGTTTGCAATCCCTGATCAAAAAATATTTATACGACCTTTTATTGCGCCATCTCGACCCCGCCGTATACGAAGTGTTTATGGGTGAAGTGGAAACTCATCTCGAACACAAAAGTAACCTGGGTCTCGATATAGCGGTATTTGAAACGGCTATGTTGCCGGGAGATAAGTTTGATTTCAAATATCTGGCGGTGGTACCGCGATTGGTGATCGAGGTGGATATGAAAGTTTCATTAGACGAAACTGGCTTGCAATCTTTTGAAGATTTTTTGAATTTGAAGACACAAAAGCTATTCGATTTTGGCACAAAACGCCTGCTATGGGTGCTTACCCGAAGCAAAAAAGTGGTGGTAGCCACACCCGGGGAGGACTGGAAAATCATTGACTGGAACAAAAACATCGAAGTATGGCTGGGTATCGAGGCGAATATCGGAAATCACCTCAAAACAAGGGGTATCAATCCGGACATTATCATTTCCTCCTAATCTACATTTTTCTCAGTGCCACTTCCGCCACTTCCCTGGCTTTGTCAAGATTGTCGTGCGGTACATCCTTGTAATTCAGCGCGATGCTGAGCATGGAATGGCCTTTTTTTACCAATAAAGTTACGGTTGTCGAACTCCACAAAGCCCCTTCACCGAGGTCCGGCACATCTTCGTCGTAAGTGTCGCGGCGGTCGCGTTTGAGCGATTCGAACTGTTGGCGGGCGTGTTCGTCGGAAGGGTAACTGAATACCTGAACGATGAGACTGTTCTGAGGGTCGAGATAGGAGGTAGCGGTTTCTTTTTCATTGGCGTTTTCGCGTTCTTTCCAGTCGGGTTTGTTCCAGGTGCGGAGGCAAAAAGCCTGTTCGGGCAAGGTGCGGGTGTTGAGCACATCGCGTTGAGGGTCAACGCCGAACAGGGCGATCACATCGTCGTCGCTGATCAGATCGCAGCCGTGGTTTTTCCAGTCGCCGGCGCGATAAGCGGCCCAATTCACCGAATCCTGCGCGGCTCGGGCGGCGGCTGCAGCGGCTTGTTTTTTGGCTTCCTGGTCACAGGCATTCAAAAGGAACAGGAGGGCAAAGGTGAGGGCGGCAGGAAAACGCAACATGAGAACCGGATTTTTGAAATGTATGGAATTTCGGTGAAAGGTCGGGAAATGGCGGGTTTTTGCAGGAATTTCAATCGTTTTTTTCAAAAAATGGATAAAGATAACACCGAAAGAACATGCCGTATGCGGATGGCAGGCAACTGAAAATCGGGAAAAGTAATCCTTCGGGCATATCGGCACTATTTTGTTCCGGTATTTCTTTTAAAAAGCAAATAACCTTGCCGGAGAAAAAAATTTGCACATTTGCCCGTCCCAAACGAGGGAAATGAGTAAAAAAACTTTTTTCAAACAAACTCAATCAAACGATTATGGCCGAAACGCCTACACCACCCAGCGGTAAATTTCCTTCCAGTATTCCCTACATCATTGGGAACGAGGCAGCAGAACGCTTCAATTACTATGGCCTGCGCGCTATTCTGGCCACGTTCATGATTCAGCAGTTTTACAACCCCACCGGCTCGACCGACCCGGCGGTGGTGCAGGTGGCTGAGGCTACTGCCAATGCCAAAACCCACGATTTCGTAGCGATGGTATATCTGTTGCCCATGTTCGGCGGCATGATCGCCGACTGGTTTTGGGGCAAGTACAAAACCATATTCCGGCTGTCGCTGGTGTATGCGCTGGGCAGTACCCTCGTGGCACTGTCGGTAGACAACGAGCAGATGTTCCTGGCTTCATTGATGCTGATCGCTGTGGGAGCCGGCGGCATCAAGCCGTGCGTGTCGGCCAACGTGGGCGACCAGTTTGACGAATCGAACAAACACCTTATTTCCCGCGCTTTCGACGCTTTTTATTTCAGCATCAACGCGGGTTCGGTGCTTTCCATCCTTTTGATCCCTTATCTGAAAGCGGAATACGGCCCGCGAGTGGCATTCGGCGTGCCGGCCATTGCTATGCTGATCGCGGTATTTTTCTTTTGGGCTGGCCGCAACAAGTACCGCCGCATACCGCCGCCCAAATATGACAGCAATAAAATGGTGATTCTCGTGACGGCCTTTTTATCGCTGCTGGTCAGCTACCTTTATTTCGATAAAGTGAAACACATGGGTGTCGGTCCGGTACTGGGCACCTGGGCAGTGGCCATCATCGCATTAGCCTTTATCTTTAAAAAACAATGGTTCGCCAAACCGGGCAACTTCGTGGGTATCAACCTCTATGCCCTCACCAAGGGCGGTTTTGGCGCCGCTGCCAAAGAATACGGCGACGAGGCGGTGGAAGGCATCAGATCCGTATGGCGGGTCTTGGCAGTATTTATTTTTATTCCCGTTTTCTGGGCTTTGTGGGATCAAAGCCAATCGGAATGGGTGGTACAGGCCACCAAAATGGACCTGAACTGGCTGGGTATCACCTGGCAGGCCGAACAGATATCGTTCGTTAATGCCGCATTCATCCTGGCATTTATTCCCTTGTTTTCGTTCGGATTGTATCCCGCACTGGAAAAAATGGGGATTCGTGTCACCCCCTTGCGAAAGATCGGAGCGGGCTTTGTGCTCACAGCTTTGTCTTTCGTGATCGTCGCCATCGTCCAGGGCTGGATTGACGCCGGCGAACGGCCCAACATCAGCTGGCAGATATTTGCTTTTGTCGTTCTCACGGCGGGCGAAGTGCTCATTTCGATCACCGGCCTCGAGTATGCCTACACGCAGTCGCCGCCTTCGATGAAATCCACCATCATGGCCTGCTGGCTGCTCACCGTCACGCTGGGCAATTTGCTGGTGTCGGTCATTCAGACCAACATCAGCAACGGCGGATTCTTCGCCCAGTTCCACGGCGCCGACTTTTTCTGGCTCTTTACAGGCATTTGTTTTGCTACGGCGTTTCTGTTCATGGTGGTATCGCCGCGCATTAAAGAGCGGTCGTATGTGGGGAATTGAATGTTAGATAAGGGTTGAGGTCAAAATGAACGATCGGATTCCCATCAACCCGATAACCCTGCGACACAGCGCGTTGCAGGGTTATTTTTTTGCCAAAAATCGCCGAAACCAACTCTGCCCCTTGTAAATTCCGTCCTTCGCTTACCTTTGAAGCCTTACCGGCAAAGCCGGATGTTATAATAAAACAACCAGACTTCAACATGAACTTGAAACTGTTACGCCTCTCCCTGCTCGCGTTGTTCCTTCCCCTGCTGCATTCGGCCGGCGCTCAATGCGAATATACCCTCAATATGTTCGACTCCTACGGCGACGGCTGGAACGACGGCTCGCTCACCATCACCAGCGGTTCGACGGTGTATCAATTTACCCTGAACGGTTTTCCGTTCGACGACGGCGACGACAGCACGCTTACTTTCATCGTGACCAACGGCGAACCGCTCGTGCTCGAATGGAACAGCGGCATTTTCGATGAAGAAGTTTCTTTCAATGTGGTGGATTACAACGGGAACTTAGTCTACGAAACCACCTTCCCCGATGAAGGAGACCTTTATGACGGCATCGGCTTTTGTCCCGATTGCCTGAAACCCGCAAATGTGCAGGCTGAGAATGTGTATGATACGTACGCTAAAGTCCGCTGGACACCCTCGAGCCTGGTACCATCGCTGGGATGGTGGGTCATTTACGGCCCCAAAGGCTTTGTACCGGGACCGGGTGTGGGCGATTCGCTCTATGTGACCACGCCCAAAGCGACATTGACCGGTCTGTCGAAAAAAACTGACTACGATTTTTATGTGCTGGAAATGTGCGACAGCACCGAATTCGCCGATCTTGTCGGTCCCGTTTCATTCCAAACCTACTGGTCGAACGATGTGGGCATTACTGGCGTCCTGACCCCCGAAAGCGGCTGCGATCTCGGCGTGGAGACAGTGAAGATCGTGATGAAGAACTTTGGCGCCAAACCCCAGTCGCTCATACCTTTCCGTTTCAGCGTCAACGGCGTGGATGCGGGCGTTTCGCAACCGCAGGACGGCTTTTTCACCGGCGTCCTGGGCAAAGACAGCTCGGAAGTCATCGAGTTTGAAACTACCTTCGACTTTTCGGCGCCGGGCGAATACCTCATTACCGTTTACACCGAAATGAGCGGCGATGAGGACATGGCCAACGACACCTTCCGGTATTACATCGTCAACCGCCTGATCACGCCTTATTTTCAGAATTTTGAAACCTGGGAGGGCGGATGGTACGTGGACACCGTGAACAGTGTCAACTCTTCCTGGGAATTCGGAACACCGCAGAACGCCATTATTTCCGCTGCTGCCAGTGGCCAAAATGCCTGGGTTACCAACCTCGACGGGCCGTACAATTCGAATGAATATTCCTATCTCACTTCTCCCTGTTTCGATTTCACTGACCTGACCGAAGACCCCGTTTTTCAGGCTTCAGTTATCTACAGCGATTTTGCGGATTTCGACGGCGGCTGGCTGGAAATATCCACCAATGACGGACAGTCGTGGGAAAAAGTCGGCGCTGTAGGGGAGGGCTCCAATTGGTACAATACTTTCAACATCAATACCGGCCTCGGCGACGTGTGGTCAGGAGAAAGCGACGGCTGGCAAATAGCGCGTATCCTTTTGGCGGGGATGGCCGGCGAGAGCAATGTGCGTTTCCGTTTCGCCTTCAGCAGTTTCTTCTTTTTTGGCGGCGAAGGCTTCGGTGTGGACGACATACGGGTGTACGTGCCACTGGCCAACGACCTCACCGGGTCGAGCGCCGGTAGCCAGGGCAACGACAACGATTGTGGCCTCCAGAACGATAAAGTGACGTTCACTTTTATCAATTTCGGCACTGAACCGCAGTCGTCGTTCCCGGTAGCCTATTCCATCAACGGCGGCGCTCCCGTTGTGGAAACCGTGAATGCCACTGTACAGCCAGACCAAACATTCACCTATACGTTCACGACGCCCTTCGACAGCCGCGATGGCGCGTTCGATATCAAATGCTGGACAAATCTCTCCGGCGAGCAAAATCCGGAAAATGATACGGCCTATTACAGCGTGAGCCATTTGCCCAAACCGGTTCCTTTTTACGAGAATTTTGAAAGCCTTGCGATTCCAACGGATTGGACTGTCACTGGTTTCCCTTTTGTCACCAATTTTAACAACAACCTTTCCTATGTGCTGGAAGTAAATCTCTGGGGAGGCAACGACGAATTCATTTACGATTTACCCCGCTACGGTGTGATCAGTGCGGAAGACACGCTGAGTTTCGATTACCGCATCACCGACTTCGGCTCGGGCGGTCAGGTGCCGACGACGCTCTCTCTCGGCACCAAGATCGAAGTACAGGTTTCGACCAATTGCACTTCCTATCAGAATGTTTTCAGCATCAATAGTTTGACCCACGTGCCTTCCATCAACTTAAAAACCATAAAAGTCGGCCTCGGCAACTTCGCCGGAAAGTCGGTCAAGATCCGCTTCAAAGGCACCTGGGCTGTCGGCGATTTTTATTTCGACCTCGACAACATCAACCTGCGCGCCTGTGCTGCCGATATGCAACTGACACCTACCGTGACGCCTTCCACTGACGGCCAAAATGGCGCGGCCACCGTCAATGTCGGCCTCGGTAACCCGCCGTACTCGTATGATTGGAGTACCGGCGATACTACCCAAACCATCAGCGGCCTGGCCATCGGCGCCTATACCGTGACCGTGACCGATGCCCTGGGTTGCACCGATGAACTGACCATCAACGTCGGCGCCACCGCCACGCAGGACATCGAAAGCCTGACGTCGCTCCGTTTGCAACCGAACCCGACTTCCGGTTTCGCAATGCTCCGGGCGGCTTTCGACCGGCCGGTGGACGTGCACGCGGAAATAGTGGATTTGCTGGGCAGGCGTATTTGGGAAACCAGTGCATCTTCCACAACCAATCTTTCAGAACAACTCGACCTGAACAATTTCCCTGACGGGCTGTACCTCATCCGGCTGACGGTGGACGGGCAAACGGCCATGCGAAAACTCGTGAAAAGCAGATAATTGAATAACGGCAATAAAACAAAACGACCTCCCCGGACTGGTTTTTTACCGGTTCGGAGGAGGTCGCAGTTTTTTTCAGGTAGCCTTTTTCAAATTTGCATCGGTCAAAAATCTGTTTTGCTTATGAAAAAAACGTGGACACTGCTGCTGTTTTATCCCATTTTCTCCTTCGGCCAGGTAAATTTCCAATCGTCGGATCTGCCCATCGTCACCATCACGACGCCCAACGGCCAGCCGATACCCGACGAGCCGAAGATCACGGCGCAGATGAAAGTCATCGACAATGGTCCGGGCCAGATCAACCACCTCACCGACCCGCCCAATGGCTACGACGGCTTTATCGGCATCGAGCGGCGGGGCAGCAGTTCGCAGGATCTGTCGGATAAAAAACCATTTGCCGTGGAAACGCGCGATGCCAACGGCGACGACCTCGATGTGCCGCTGCTCGGAATGCCCGCCGAAGCTGACTGGGTGTTCATCGCGCCTTTTAATGACAAAAGTCTCGTCCGCGACGCCTTTACGCTTGAACTGGCGCGCCGCATCATGGCTTGGGCCCCGCGTTCGCGTTTTGTCGAAGTGGTGCTCAACGGCGACTATCAGGGCATTTATCTCGTCACTGAAAAAATCAAACGCGGAAAAGACCGGGTGGATATTTCCAAACTCACCGAAACGGACATCGCCGGCGATGACCTGACAGGAGGGTACATCATTAAAATGGACAAAACCACCGGTTCGCAAACCGATGGCTGGACTTCGCCCTATCCCGCTCAGGCAGGCAGTTGGCAAAGTACCTATTACCAGTATCATTACCCTAAGGCGGACGATATTCAACCTGCTCAACGGCAGTACATCGAGGATTGGATGACGGCTTTTGAAGACCTTATGGCTTCCTCTGAATTTGCAGACTCGGTGAATGGATATCCCAAATACCTCGACGTCCAGTCGTTCGTTGATTTCGTCATCATCAACGAATTGACGAAGAACGTGGATGCATACCGTCTCAGCACGTTTTTTTACAAGGACAAAGACAGCAAGGATGCCCGCCTCCACGCCGGGCCGGTTTGGGATTTCAACATCGCCATGGGCAATGCCAACTATTGCAATGGCGATAGTTACATGGGCTGGGCAATGGACTTCAACGATGAATGCATCCAGGATAACTGGATCATTCATTTCTGGTGGCAACAGCTATGGGACGACCCCGCTTTTCGTCAACGGCTGGTGACCCGCTGGCACGAGCTGCGCAGCGATCTGTTCAAAACGGAACGCATCACCGGACTGGTAGATTCCCTGGTGGATGTAGTGGCGCAGTCCCAGGCGCGCAACTGGCAGCGCTGGCCAGTGCTCAACGTATGGGTGTGGCCGAACGCTTTCTGCTGCGGCCCATACCAGCAGCACGTCAATTATCTCAAAGATTGGCTCATCAACCGCCTGGAATGGATGGATGGCCGGATGGTGGTACTGAATGCAGGCGTGTACGATGTCAATCAGTATTTCAAAACCGAGCTTTACCCAAACCCATCCGACGATGATCTGAATTTCAGATGTTATGTGCGGAGGTCGGAGCAAGTCAGCGTAAAGGTCTACGATGCGGCGGGCAGGTTCGTTCATTTCCTGCAAATGCCCACCCCTCCGAAGAATGGCACAAACGTGTACAACTGGCAGCATTCCCTTAAACAGGGGTTCTATTTTTACACCGTACATTTAAACGGACGGGTAGAATCCAACGGAAAGTTCGTTGTGAAATAATAACGGTGGACGGTAGAAGGTGGAACGGGACGGTACACTGCCCACTGCCACTGCCCACTGCCACTGCCCACTGCCACTGCCTACTGCCACTGCCTACTGCCACTGCCTACTGCCACTGCCACTGCCTACTGCCACTGCCACTGCCTACTGCCACTGCCTACTGCCTGTCCCTCGAATCCACAGTGACCGCTGCCATAAGCCGGTCATAGCGGTCGCCGAAGGTGCGGAAGTAAACGAGAATTGTGTACATGTTACTGGTTTCGTACCAGTTACCTTCCACGCCGTCGAGGTCCGGCTGGCCCGTGGTGCGCTCGATCACGCGGTATTCGTAATTGTAAAACCCCTGTTTGATCAAAGGTGATTCCACGTAGTAGGCTTTCACCTCCGGGCTGTATTCCATTTTCCATTCGGGCTTCAGTTTCCAGTCGGTCAGCTCGCCGAAAACGTATACGTCTTCGTTTTCCATTGGCGCCTGCCGGGCAATAGAGAAGAGCACCTTCGCGTAATCGCATTGGTACAAGGTCTGGTTAAAATTCTGGTTTTCAATGGAAAAGCGTCCGTTCAGGTCGCCGCGATAACCTACTGTGCTGCCTGCCCTGTCCTGATCGGTAAGGAGCGTCACTTCGTAAAAATCGTCCCTTTCGTCAATCGTTTTCACCCGGTCGCCGCGGTATTCGAAGGTACGCAGATCGAAATAGCGCCATTCCTTTCCTGCCGGAAAAATGATCTTGTCCTGATAGTCGAATACCAGTGATTCCTGGCGGGTGACATAGGGTTTCACCGGCCCCACAGCATTGTCCCAGCGGCCGTTTTGCAGCACGAATGCCTTTACGTCATTTTGCGGGTTGGGGATACGAACGCCGCGGTGAACCACCTCGAAATCAATCTCATGGTGGGTATTCAGTTTACTTACCGTGGCGGGGCTGACAAATTTTGCATCCACCCTCCAATTCGGCTCCACCACCATAAAGCGCCGCACCAGTACCAAACGGCGGTCGTCGTCGTTGTCGAAAATTTTCAGGAGGTAATTACCCGACCGGGCCCAGCGCATATTCTGGTTCGGCAATCCAAGCCTGTAATGGGTGTATTGTGCGAGGGTGTTGAACGAATTTTCTATGTCGAGAATGCGGTCTTCCGTGAAGCCGTTGATGTATTCATGATCAGCGAGTTCCGACGGTTGCCAATCGCTGTTGCAATGCACGATGGTATAGACATAATCCTTCAGGTCGGTACCCAGGTGGTCGAATTCGAGGATAAGTGAATTATACCCGGTTTTGATTTCCACGATCGGGAGGGTCAGCGGCGCTCCGGCAAGGAACAGCTGCGCCGAACGGATTTCTTCATCGAGGATAAGACTTTCGTTGTGCGGATTTTCGTCTGTTTCGTCTTGGGAAATCAGGGTGAAAGGAGAAAGCAAAAAGGAGATAAGGACGAATCTGACGATCGGAAACCGGACACACGAACGGAACAATGAAAAAGAATGGCAATCCATGAAGAGTAATTTTTTATTTGACGCAGGGGAATGAATCCGGTTGCATGTGCCTGATAGCGGGGTGGGATAAATTTTTTTCAACCCAAGCCAACACTCCCGGATTTGTAAACGTTCTCAGGTATTAAAATCCTGTTCATGAAGAAAATTTTGTTTACGCTGCTGGCGTGTTTCGCCTTCGCGGCTGCACAATCGCAATCGGTGTTCGGCACCTGGAAAACGAAAGACGACGAAACCAACGAGGAAAAAAGCCACGTCGAGATTTACGAAGCAGGTGGAAAAATGTTTGGCAAAGTCGTAAAACTCCTGCGCGAACGCTCCGACCGCCTGTGCGACAAATGTCCCGGCGACCGCAAAAACCAGCCCGTACTGAACATGATCATCCTGGTCAATATGCTGCAAAAGGACGGTCTCTGGCAATCGGGAGATATTCTCGACCCCGAAAAAGGCAAATGGTACGGTTGCAGGATATGGCTCAAAGAAGGCGACCCGAATACGCTCGTTGTGCGCGGTTATCTCGGGCCGTTTTACCGGACGCAGTATTGGAGCAGGGTGTTTTGATTTCGGATTTCGGATTTCGGATTTCGGATTTCGGATTGCGGATTGCGGACAAAAAACACCTTTGCTTTGAATACCGGCAAAAAGGCAAAAAACGATTTTAGGAAAAATTTTCGGGACGGCTTGCACAGAATCAAATATCGGCCTAATTTTGCCCCGCTTTTGAAAAAGCACTGGCTCATGGTGTAATGGTAACACAGCAGATTTTGGTTCTGTTATTCAGGGTTCGAGTCCTTGTGAGCCAACAACGATGAAAATCCCTCGCGAATCTTTCTGGATTTGCGGGGGATTTTTCATTTCAGGGATATGCTCGCCGCATTTATATTCATTTCTGTTTTTTTTACCGTCGCTTATGCTGCGTTGCTCCTGATATACGTGCACAGCTGGCGGAGTATGCCCGCCTGGCAGGTCCCGGATGATTGGGAGCCTTCCATGAAAGTGAGCGTCATCATTCCGGCGCGCAATGAAGTGGCCAACATAGCCGCTTGCCTGCGGTCTATTGTCGCGGGCACTTATCCTGCCTATCTGCTGGAGGTCATTGTGATAGACGATTTCTCCGACGACGGTACGGCCGCTTTGGTCATTCAATTTTCAGAAAGTCTGAAACTTTCGGAAGGGAGATGGCCAGTTATCCACTTGTTTTCATTGGCCGGTTGCATCCGCCCCGGCGAGATTGTGTTGTCTCACAAAAAGAGGGCGATCGAAGCTGGGATATCCTGCGCCGGTGGAGAATTGATCGTCACGACAGATGCAGATTGTGTTGTGCCGAAAGATTGGTTGCGTTTGGTGGCATCGGCATTCGACGCCTCTCCGGCCATAAAACTACTTGCCGCTCCGGTAGCCTTTCACCGCGAACGCAATCTCCTCCAGCGCTTTCAGTCGCTCGACTTTCTGGGCCTCATGGGCATCACGGGATCAGGTATTCAACTCGGCTGGCAGCGCATGGGCAACGGCGCCAACCTTGCCTACCCCAAAGCCGTATTTGAAGCTGCGGGCGGTTTTGCGGGCAACGAGAACCGGGCGTCCGGCGACGATATGTTTCTGATACAGAAGGTGGCGACGCGTTGGCCGGGCAGCATTTTTTTTCTGAAAAATACCCACGCAACGGTGCTGACGGAAGCCAAACCAGACTGGCGTTCCTTTTGGCAACAACGCCTGCGCTGGGGCGCCAAAAATGCCGCACTGCCGGAATGGCCGGTGCGGTTGTCCTTGCTGACGGTATTCCTGTTTTGCTGGTGTATCCTGATCAATGGCGTTTTATCCATATTGGCCGCTGTTGGTATCCTGAACCATCATTTACTGCCGGTACTTTTTTTGTTCCAGGTGACTGTAAAAGCACTTGCCGATTACCTTTTCCTCCGGGAAATGTGCCGTTTTTTCAATAGAACAGATTTGATGCGCTGGTTTGCGCCCTCGTTTCTCCTGCACACATTGTATATCCCGCTGGCAGGCACGGCGAGTTTGTTTTTCAAAAAATATGAATGGAAAGGGCGCAGGGTTAGCTGACCTTTGGCCTCGGGGCTTGGTCGGGTGCTGTAAAACATGAGTCATACGAATCAGAGGCAAAAAGCTCAAATGCTTCAAATTCAATGATGCGTTTTAACCCCTGATTCGGCCCATGTTTATTCGTTCAGAGCCCAATCGTACTCCCTGAAAGTCACGGTGGCATTGCTTTTCAAAGGGGAATTTAAAAAAACGTTCAGGTAACTTTTCAGATCGCCGAAGTCCGCCGCATACCACTCGAAAATCTTGCTGACCGATGCTTTTGTGGCGCCGACGGCATTGAATTTCGGGTCATTGATAAAAGCGCGGGTACGCGCATCGAGCGTGGAATCGAGGGTTTGGGGTACGTAGGCGCGATTCCACAGCGGCGGACAACTTTTGGCGGCACAGTTGATGGCGAAGTGAATCCGGGGGTCTTTGAACTGCGGTCGGAGGATATCGTTTTCGATCTGATTGAGGCTGTACTTTTTGTCGCCGATGCGGATGCGTTTGACATCCCACGTTTTGCCCCCGTCAAAATTCAGGATACTTTTGGTGGGGTAGTTGTCCACGATGAGCCGGAGCGTAAAGGCGTTGTAGGCATTGATCCAGTAAGCCATTTTTTCTTCGCGCGTCCAGTTGTTCTGTACGGGATTGTCGGACAGGAGTTGGCAATAGGCGTAAAGCGCGGCTTTGTCGGTCTTTATGCCTTTATAGTTTACCTGGCCGGATTCCGAGACGTATTTTTGTAAGAGTGAATCCAGACCAAGGTGGGAAGGAGCGGTATCCTGCGCAATAACGGGCGAAATGTTTAAAAATATTGCAATCAAAAAGGTGGCGCAATAAAAGATGTTCCTGAACATGGTAAAAAATTATGGATGTTGGATTGTTGGACGTTAGACGTTGGACTATTGACGTTCTCCACTTTTAAAAAGTTCATTTTCCGGCAGGTAAACGAGGCTTTCTGGCTTTTCGTTTTTCAGTGCGAACATGAAAGCGGGAAGTGTTTTGGGGCGGACGTTTTTTGGTACTTTTGCAGCGAATAAATTTCGGTATGCACCCTTTTGAACAAATCCTGAGTGTCAGTAAAGAAGAAGTTGAACTCGAACTGCGGAGCGCGGGTGTAATCGCTTGGGCAGATACAAAAGTAATTCCGAACAATTGGCACAAACGCGAAGCATTGCGTGAAAAAGGCCAGTTTTGGACACCTGATTGGGTAGCCGATGCGATGGTGGAGTATGTTGCCCAGGATACGGATATGATTTTTGATCCGGCAACAGGTAGTGGAGCCTTTTTAGCGGCTTTGCGCAGGATACATCACGAAATGCGTTTTTATGGGACCGATGTTGACGAAGATATATTACAGGACGTGATTTATTTTGGTGAAAACAGTTTTGTTGAAAAACGCGACTTTATTAAAAATCCGCCTGATCAGCGTTTTAAGGCTATTGTGGCCAATCCGCCATATATCCGCCACCACCGGATAGACGAACAAACCAAACATCTGTTGAAGCAAATGACTGCCCGTACCACCGGCTTTACGATTGATGGACGGGCGGGGCTGCATGTTTATTTTTTGATCCAGGCCTTACATCTGCTTGAACCCGGAGGCCGTCTGGCCTTTCTCGTCCCGGCGGACATTTGCGAAGGAAAATTTGCTCCGAAATTGTGGAAATGGATAACCAGCCATTTTTGCATCGAGTGTGTTGCGACTTTTTCCGAAGAGGCTGCCCCCTTTCCAGCGATAGACACCAATGCGCTTGTTTTTTTTATCAAAAATGAAAAACCTCAAAGCCATGTCGCTTGGGTAAAAGTATTTCAAAGAGGCGCTGATCTTCGGGAATTTGTAAGGAAAAAGTTTGATAGTCAGTTATTTGAATCTTTGTATTTTGAAAAAAGAGCATTGACCGAGGCGGTAAAAACCGGTTTTTCCAGGCCTCAAAACGAGGCGCCGGTGCATAAGTATCACCTTTCAGACTTTGCCACTGTAATGCGGGGTATCGCCACCGGCGCCAACGAATTCTTTTTTTTGAATGAAACGCAAATTGCTGAACTCGGCTTGCCACTCGAATATTTTAAAAGGACAATCGGTCGAACAAGGGACGTGGAAGGTGATGTTTTAAATGACCTCGACATAACCCGGTTGAACAAAAATGGCCGTCCGACTTTATTGCTTTCCGTAGAAGAGCCTTTCGATTCACTCCCTGCCGTCCTGCGAGATTACCTAAGAAAAGGAAATGACCTGGGACTGCCGGAGAGGGCCTTGATTCGTCAGCGAAAGCCCTGGTACACGCAGGAAAAAAGAAAAGTGCCGGAACTGCTCTTTGCTTATATCGGAAGGCGTAGCACCCGGTTTATCCGAAATGATGCAGGAGTGGTCCCGTTGCATTGCCTGCATTGCGTTTATACCCATTCAAAGGATCCGCAACAAGTACACGCGCTTTGGCAAGCTTTGAATCACCCCGATACGCTGGCAAATTTGCATTATGTCAGAAAAAGTTATGGCTCAGGCGCCTTAAAAGCAGAGCCGCAAAATCTTGCGGAACTGCCTGTTCCTGATCATATCGTTGAAAAGTTCGGACTTTTACCGAAATTCAAACCTGCTGACCAGCAGTTGCTGCTTTTTAATGAACGAAAAGTAAAATACGCTAAGCCCCGAATTTAATGCAAAGGCTATGTCCGTAAAAGTCTCTCACCTACTCAAAATATACGACACCCAACGCGCGGTGGACGACGTGACCTTCGAAGCGCACAAGGGCGAAGTGCTCGGTTTTCTCGGCCCCAATGGCGCCGGCAAAACGACCACCATGAAGATCATCACCGGCTACCTGCCGCAGAGCGGCGGCACGGCGGAAGTCTGCGGCTTTGACGTGGCTGAACAGCCTATGGAAGCCCGCGCCCGCGTCGGTTACCTGCCCGAACACAATCCGCTTTACCGCGAAATGTACGTGCGCGAGTACCTCGCCTTTACTGCCGGCATACACCGTGTGGCGAATCCCCGCCGGCGCGTGGATGAAATGGTGGAGCGCACCGGCCTCACCAGTCACCGCCACAAACAGATCGGTGAATTGTCCAAGGGCTACCGACAGCGCGTGGGACTTGCCCAGGCCATGCTCCACGACCCGGAAGTGCTGATCCTCGACGAGCCCACCAGCGGCCTTGACCCGAACCAGATCGTGGAGATCCGCCAGTTGATCAAAGATCTCGGCAGGGAAAAAACGGTCATTCTCTCCACCCATATTCTTGGAGAAGTGGAGGCTGTATGCAACCGCGCCATCATCATCAACAAGGGCAAATTGGTGGCCGATGCACCCATCCAGGAGTTGAAACAGCGATTTACCGGACAAAGCATCGTGACGGCGGAATTTGCCGAAAGCGCCGACAAAAACCTGCTGGCAAAGATCAAAAACGTACAATCGGTAAAAAACCTGGGCAAAAACCAGTGGCAACTCATCGCGCCCTCCGATAAGGATATCCGGGCGGATGTGTTCGCCTTTGCAGTAGCCAACAAACTGACCCTGCTGGAGTTGCGCAAAGAAACCTATTCGGTCGAAGAAGTTTTCCAACAACTGACCAAATAAGGATCTCAGGGTTTAAAAAAACGTCGCAACCTTGAAACCCTGAAACCATAAAGCCTGAAATTATGCTTTCAATATTCAAAAAAGAGATCAATACTTTCTTTTCCTCCCTCATCGGGTACATTGTCATCGGGGTATTTCTCGTGCTCATGGGCCTGGTGATGTGGGTGTTCCCGGACTACAGCGTGTTGGATAACAATTACGCCAACCTCGACACCTTGTTTGGTATCGCGCCGATGGTCTTTATGTTCCTGATCCCTGCGGTGACGATGCGTACCTTCGCGGAGGAAAAACAAACCGGCACCATAGAATTGCTGGTGACGCGACCGATCTCCGACTGGCAGATCGTAGGCGGAAAGTTTCTCGCCTGTTTCGTGCTGGTCGCCTTTGCCCTGGTGCCGACGGTTCTGTATTATTTCACGGTGTATCAACTCGGCGCGCCTCCTGGCAACCTCGATTCGGGTGGCATTCTTGGCTCTTATATTGGATTGTTGTTTCTCGCGGCATCGTTTGTGGCCATCGGCATTTTTGCCAGTTCGCTGACCAACAACCAGATCGTGGCATTCGTATTGGCTACTTTTCTTTGCTTTTTCGTCTACCTCGCTTTTGATTTTCTCAGCCGCCTGCCCATTTTCTTCGGCAAAACAGACGACGTAGTGCAGGCCATTGGCATCGAATACCACTACAATTCGGTGAGCCGCGGGGTGCTCGATACCCGCGATGTGGTCTATTTTCTGTCGGTGATCGCACTGTTCCTGGCCGCTACGGTGTTGTCGTTGGGAAGGCGCAGGTGGTGAAGTCACTTCCCTTTTGTGACCGAGTCATCTGTTTTCACCTCCCCGGCGTCGTCTATAATAGCCAGCACGACGCGGCGGTTCCACTTGCGGTTTTCAGGTAAGTCTTCCATTTTTCCTTCGCCGACCTCTTCTGCGTTGGGCGCTACCGGATCGGTCTCACCGAATACTTTGATAAACATCCGGTCGGCGCGGATACCTTTGTTGATCAGGTAATTGCGCGCCGAACGGGCGCGACTGGCCGCCAATTGCATATTGGCCTGGGCGCTGCCCACGCCGTCGGTATAGCCGAGCAGTTTCAATTTCAGGGTGGGATTTTCCTTGAGTTTTGCGCACACTGTATTGAGCACTTCTTTCGATTCGACGGTAAGGCTGTACCGGCCAAAATCGAAATAGATATTCTGCAAAGTAGCCTCGCGTTTGGGATCCTGCACAAAAACCGCCCCATTGCGGAAATACGGACAATTGGCGCCGCACAACACCCGCTGTTCCTCCAGATCAATAACGGAAGCATAAGCAAAACCTTTCCCGATCATTTCCTGCTGCACTTTTTCCGCTTCCTCGCGGGTAGTGTACGACCCTGCAAAGTAGCGGTGCATGCCCATCTGGTCTGTGCTGGCGATGACATTGGCTACTCCTTTTTCGCGAAAAAAGGTATCGGGAACGGCTTCGGCGTAGGCGGCGATTTGAACGCGGAAATCCTGTGCGCTGCTTTTTGGGGAGAGGGAACAAATAAAAATGCCGATCAGCAGAAGGGTAGAGGTATACTTCATGGTGGGGAGTAAATTTTAGTGAATGAATCGTACCGCAAAAGTAGTAAGCGATTGCCGAATTGCGCCGCTGGGGGATTTAATGGTTCGTTAAGGGCAAAGCGCGATGAAAAATTTATTCAAACGTCTACCTTCGCTGCCGTCCTTTCCGAATTATACCGCCACACTTTTTAATTTTTCCCGAAAAAATTCGGCTGTTCCGGCAAAAAACATCCTTTTCGCACCGGAATGTCCTGCCTGTGCTATCCTGCATGTACTAAATTTTTTTTCAATGACAAAAACCCGTACCCTCTTCCTGCTTATCCTGCTCGTCTTAGCGGCACTCTGGTACTTTGCCGGTCGCCGCGACAAATCTTTTACCCGGGCCATCGAACGCCCTAATGATCCCTGGGTATTCCGCTCCGTGATGGACAAACAACCCCGTATGATCACGTTCGCGCTGAACGACAACCTGTGGGTTTCTTATTCCACCGATTCCTGCTCGCTGTATAAAGCCTGGGCGGGTAGCGTTGATTTCAGCGGCGCCGTGTACAATATGCGTCACGGTCCCCAACCCATGAGCATCGGCGCGTCCTGGTTTGAAAACAAATACCGCCAACCCTGGCTCGTCACCCTCGACGGCAAAACGGAGGCGCCGAACGCCGACTACAAAGGCCATCGCTACACTTCGGACGGGCAAGCCGAAATATTGTATGACCTCGTACTCTCCGACGGCCGGCGCGTCCGGATCAATGAGCGCCCTGAATACCTGGAGCGCGATCGCCAGCACGGGTTCGAACGCACCTTTACCATTGAAAGTGCCCCGGAGGGCGCCGTAGTTACCCTGCGGGCCAATGCCGCCAGCATCGCCGCCTCCGCAAATGTGGAAACGAATGGCGCCTGGAAAACCACCAGTTCAAAACCCGACGCCGGCAGCGCCGGCAATATCCAGGCCATTACCCTTGATGGAGAACTCACCCTGAATGTGGACAAACCAACCCGCTTTACCACCATGTTCGTCGCAAAACCGCTCGTCCCCAACCCCTTCGACGCCGAACGGTTGGCAGAGGCGGAGGGCGAGGCGACCATTAGCCCCGGCGAGCGCATCATGGCCAAAAGCGACTGCCGCACCTGCCACAATCCGGAGGTGCAAACCGTCGGCCCGGGTTATGTTCAAATCGCCGAGCGATACAAAAACACACCCGAAAATGTGGAGATGCTGGCGCAAAAAGTCATCAAGGGCGGCGCCGGCGTGTGGGGCGCCGCTGCCATGAGCGCCCACCCCGATCTGCAACCCGACGATGCCAAAGCCATGGTGACTTACGTGCTGTCGCTCGACAAAGGCGAGGACGATGGTGAAGGCGGCAACACCGTCAAAAGTCTGGAAGACATCGCTCCCGATCAATGGCTTCGCGCAGACGCTGCCGTGGGCGACCGCGACCTGGTTCCGGGTTTGGTTGTTCAATTATACCAGCTTGCATCCTCCCCCCACGCGCTTGACGACATTAATTTCAATAAAAAACCCGATCTCATTGCCATAGCGGGCAATATTGATGCGGGCAACGAAGACTTCGGCGATTTCAAAGACAACTTTGCCCTCACCGCTACGGGCTATCTGTACCTCGAAAAGGACGATAATGTTCTTTTCCAGCTCAGCAGCGACGATGGCAGCCGGATGTGGATTGACGACCGCAAGATCATAGACAACGACGGCGACCACGGAATGGAACCGAAAGAAGCCGAAGTGGCCCTTCGCGCAGGATACCACCCCCTGCGTATCACCTATTACCAGGGCGGCGGGGGACGCGGAATTGTATTGAAATGGGCGCGTTCCGGCAGCCCGGTGATGAAAACGATTCCCGTAAACAATTTTACGCACCGCCGCTCCGGCGATCTGGAGGGAGCCGTAACCTTGTCCAATTCGGCCAACGCCATTCCGGGTGACGGCAGCCCGCTGAAGGAGGTACACCCCTCGTACGACCTTTCGCAGGCGCGTCCCGACGAGTTTTTGCCCAAGGTGGCAGGCATGGACTTTTTGCCCGATGGCCGCCTGCTCGTCTCGACCTGGGATGCTATGGGCGCGGTCTATGCACTTGAAAACGTTCAGTCCGGCGACCCGAAAAAGATTAAAATGAAAATGAT
This sequence comes from Saprospiraceae bacterium, assembly GCA_019187225.1. GTDB lineage: Bacteria > Bacteroidota > Bacteroidia > Chitinophagales > Saprospiraceae > M3007. Next base: position 78,511 of record JABAQQ010000012.1, on the reverse strand, counting down.
CGCCAAAGGGCTGGCCGAACCGCTGGGGTTGAAAGTAGTGGGTAAGGACATTTTTGTGCTTCAAAAGCAGGAATTGACAAAGTTGGTGGATACGGACGGCGATGGCCTGACCGACGAATACCAGTGTTTTGCCAAAGGCTGGAAAGCCTCGGCCAACTTCCACGAATTTGCTTTCGGCCTCGCCCATAAAGGCGATTACCTCTACGCTGCCCTGGCGACGGCCATCCTGCCCGGTGGCGCCAGCGCCCGGCCGCAGATCGCAGACAGGGGAAAGGTGGTGCAGATCAGCCTCAAAGACGGTAGCATCGAGTTCATCGCCCGGGGGTTGCGCACACCCGATGGGGTGGCGCTTGGTACCGACGGCGAACTCTTTATCGCCGACAACCAGGGCGATTGGCTGCCCTCCTCCAAGATCGTTCACGTGAAACCGGGCGCTTTCTTCGGCTCCTTTTCAGTAGATAGCGCCGCCGTCGCCCAAATGCCGGTGCAACAACCCGTCGTTTGGTTGCCGCAGGACGAGATCGGCAATTCGCCTACCCAACCCGCGCTGCTCAACGACGGCCCTTACCAGAATCAAATCATTTTCGGTGATGTGTGTTATGGCGGTCTGCAAAGGGTGTTTATGGAAAAAGTCGACGGCGACTACCAGGGCACGGTATTCAAATTCAGCCAGGGATTCGAGGGCGGCACTCACCGCCTCGCCTGGGGCCCCGATGGCGCCCTGTATATCGGCATGATCGGCAACCCCGGCAACTGGAGCCAGCAAGACAAACTGTGGTACGGCTTGCAGCGCATGAAGTACAACGGAAAATCCACCTTCGAAATGCTCGCCGTGCGCGCCAAAACCAACGGCGTGGAGATCGAGTTCACCGAACCGCTGCGCGAAGGCGACGGCTGGGATGCGTCGCATTACCTGGTGAAACAATGGTGGTACAAACCCACTCCCCACTACGGCGGGCCAAAAATGGACGAGGAAGACCTTCCCGCCCGATCTGCCACCGTATCCGCCGACCGCAAAAAAGTATTCCTGGAAATACCGGGTATCAAGGCGCAACACGTCGTCTACATCCGTTTGAAAAATTTGCCTGTCAGCGATCTGGGCCATGAATTGTGGACCACCGAAACCTGGTACACCATGAACGCCATTCCTGCCGGCAACTATGGCGTCGTGGCGGCGCGACCGGCATTTGCACCCAAGCCAGACAATACCCTTACGGAAAAAGAAAAAGCCGATGGCTGGCAACTGCTCTTTAACGGTCAAAATCTCGACGGCTGGCACAACTACGGCAAAACTACCGTCGGGAAATCATGGGTCGTGGACGACAATGCCATTCACCTGGATGCCAAACCCAATCCCAACGGCGGCTGGCAGGCGCCCGATGCAGGGGATATCCTGACCGCTGACGAGTACGAGAATTTTGAACTGGAATTGGACTGGAAAATTGCTCCCTGCGGCAATTCCGGCATCATTTATCACGTCAAAGAAGACCCGGCTAAATACGACTACGTCTGGAAAACAGGCCCCGAAATGCAGGTGCTCGATAACACCTGTCATCCCGACGCCCGCATCCCGAAACACCGTGCCGGCGATCTCTACGACCTCGTGGAATGCAAATACGTGACCGTGAAACCGGCGGGCGAATGGAACCACATCCGCCTCGTCAGTAAAAACGGCAAGGTGGAACACTGGCTCAACTACCGCAAAGTCGTCGAACTGCAAATGTTTGAAAACGGAAAACCGACAAAGGAATGGCTCGAACTCATCAATGGCAGCAAATTCCCCGGTTTGCCTGCCCCCGATTTCGGTCTTTCGGCAAAAGGGAAGATTTCACTGCAGGATCACGGCGATCCTGTGTGGTTTAAGAATATCAGGATCAGGAAGTTGTGAGGGGGAATTGGAGGTAATTGGGGTAATTCATGATTCTCAATTACCCCAATTACCCTTAATTAACCCAAGTTGTGACCAGCCCCGGAGGGGCTAAATATTTGTAGGAGTATCCGAATTTTATTGGACAAGAGCCCCTTTAGGGGCGACAATATTCCGCCCCTAAAGGGGCTCTACCCCTAATCACCATCACTTTTCTACAAATATTTCGCCCCTCCGGGGCTGGTCACAACTTGCGTTAATTACCCTCAACGACTCTTTCGATCACCTTCCCCTGGTTTCCATTCGGCTCCATGATCCGCAGCATGGCCGCCAACGTGGGTGTTATGTCGGTGATGTTCACCGGTGCGAATGTTTCACCGGGTTTGATCTTCCAACCGTACCAAATGAGGGGGACGTGGGTGTCGTAAGGGTAGGGTGAGCCGTGCGTGGAACCGCCTTTGCCGAAGGCTTTGTCGTCGGCGTGCCACGCGGGGTCGAGTTGAAAGAGAATATCGCCGGAGCGGCGCAGGTGTATGCCCCGTCGGAGTTCGGGCGCGAAGGGATATTCGGCGGGGAACATCATCAGTTCTTCGCGGGTGAAAGCGTCGTACACACCCGGTTGGGCGCGCAGGTAATCAATGATGACCGAAGCCACGTCGTCCGGTTTGATGTCGAGGTCGGCCATGGCGTCCCAGTTGAGCCAGATTTGTTGGTTGCCCACTTCGTGGATGAAATTGGCTGGCGTGCCGAGCGAGGCAGCGAGCCCCTTCTCGAGCACGTCTTCCAATTTGCTTTCGGGAAAAACCCCTGCCGGAATGCGCAGGTCGTTGAGATGTACGGGCGTCTCGGCGCCGCCGTGATCGGCCGTGAGAAAAACCAGTATGTTGTCTTTTCCCAGTTTTTTGTCCAGAAAATCCAGAAAACGCGCAATATCGCGGTCGAGGCGCAGGTAAGTATCCTCCGTTTCTTCGCCGTGGATACCAAATTGGTGACCGCAGTAATCCGGGCTGGAAAAGCTGATGCACAACATATCGGGTACATCATCGGCGCCGAGTTGCATCCGGTTCACGGCTTCCATAGCGAAGTCGAGGGTGAACGTATTGCCGAAAGGCGTGAAGCGCAGCAAACCGTAGCCGCCCGCTTTTTTCAGATCGGGCAGATCGTAAGGCATTTTTTTCCCGATAAAATATTTCGCATACTCGCCATCGTTGTATTTGTCCCAGTCGGCAAAGCTTTCCTGGTACGTACCGCCGGCGAGTTTGTCCCAGTTTTTCGACAGCAATGTATCGGGCAAGCGGCGGGCATTGAAATCCAGCACCCATTTCGGAAGCCCTGCGGAGTCGGGGTAGTACGTTGAAGTGATCCAGTTGCCCGTCGCGTCGTCGAACCAATAGGCGGCGTTGGGGATGTGCCCTGCCGGAAGGATGCTTGCCCGGTCTTTGAGGCACACGCCCACCACTTTCGATTGAAAGTTGTTGGACAGACGCAATTCATCGGTAATGGTAGTGGACAACAATACCGACGGCGAGTGTTGGCCGACTTTCACCGTGGGGCTGCCTACTGTTTTGTAGCGCTCATCGGTAGTGACGTAGCGGTGTTTGCGCCATTCGGGATCCCACCATTCGTTGGCGATAATGCCCGACAAAGCGGGTGTCGCGCCGGTATAAATGGCGGCGTGCCCCGGTGCGGTATAAGTAGGCACGTAGTTGTAATGGGTGTTTTCGCAGGAAAAACCTTCACCGAGCAGGCGTTTGAAGCCGCCGGAGCCGTATTTGGATTGATAGCGATACAAAAAGTCGTAGCGCATTTGGTCCACCACAATGCCGACGACGAGTTTGGGCTTTGCAGGTGCATTTTGAGCAAAAAGCGGGCTGGAGAAGGAGGCGAAGAACAGGGCACAGAATGGGAAAATTTTCATAAAAAGCGTTTGATGCGGAGCGGTTTGAGTATGGAAAGTCATGCAGATCGGGGCGGCAAAAATGGGGATTGAATCTTAAATTATCGTGAAGTCTTTGCCGGCGACAGAAATAAACGAAATCAATAAATGCGAAATCAGATTCGACTCTGACCGGAAACAAGACGGAGCAGGAGTTGTTAGCAACTTCACAAGCGGCGTATTCCGGCATGAGCCGGGGCATTGCATTTGCCGGATTTTCTGTTTTTTCGCCGCTCATTTTTTTATTCCATCCCGGGTTAGATCCCCTCAACTGTACCTTCCATGACTGAATTGATTGTTATTATTTTCCTGCTTGGTTACACGGCTATTACACTCGAACATTCTTTAAAGATCAACAAAGCTGCTTTTGCCCTGGTGACAGGGGTACTTTGCTGGACGCTTTATATACTTGGAGAACCGGATAAAGTCCTTGTTGCGCATCACCTGACGGAGCACATGGGTGAAATTTCCGAAATATTGTTCTTCCTGCTGGGGGCGATGGTAGTTGTAGAATTGATAGATGCGCATGATGGATTTGAAATTGTGACCGAACGCATCCGCACGACAAACAAGAAGCACCTGATGTGGCTGATCTGCGGCATTACTTTCTTCATGTCGGCACTGCTCGACAACCTCACCACGACCATCGTGATGGTCAGCCTTTTGCGCAAACTGATGGCTAAACGCGAAGAGCGCATATTGTTCACAGGGCTGGTCGTTGTGGCGGCCAATGCCGGAGGGGCCTGGTCGCCAATGGGCGATGTCACTACCACCATGCTCTGGATCGGAGGACAGATAACGGCGCTGAACATCGTGAAAATGCTGATCCTGCCCAGCCTCGCCTGCATCGCTTTGCCCTTACTGATCATTTCATACCGTACGAAGGGAAAGGTGGAATCGCCTTCCAGAATAGAAAATGCCCTGACGACCACGGTAAAAGAGCGAAATTCTGTGTTCGCCATCGGGTTGGGAGTATTGCTCTTTGTTCCCATATTTAAAACAGTCACCCATCTTCCACCTTTCATGGGAATGCTGCTCGGACTTGGCATGATGTGGATCGTCACAGAAATGATCCACGAAGGGAAAGATGAAGTGGAAAAAGGAACGCGGTCTGTCGTGCATGCTTTGAGAAAGATTGATACGCCCAGTATCTTGTTTTTCCTCGGTATACTGGTAGCGGTATCGGCCTTGCAAAGCCTGGGCTTGCTGAGAACACTGGCGACCTGGCTCGACAACACGGTGGGAAATATTACCGTCATCGTTATCATCATCGGCTTTTTGTCGGCTATCGTGGACAATGTCCCATTAGTCGCCGCTGCACAGGGGATGTACACCCTCGAACAGTTTCCTACCGATCACTATTTCTGGGAATTCCTCGCTTATTGCGCAGGTACGGGCGGCAGCGCGCTCATCATCGGATCGGCGGCAGGCGTCGCGGCGATGGGGATGGAGCGCATTGACTTTTTCTGGTATCTGCGCCGCATCACATTCTGGGCGATTATCGGTTATCTGGCCGGTGCGGTTGTTTTCATCCTGCAATATTCCTTGTTCCATTGAGCGGTGCGGCAGTAGCCGAAACCATACTTTTTCAAAAACTTATCATTTCTCCGGCTTACGTTTGCCGCAAATATTTTTCGTATCATGGCAAGCATAAAACCGCACCTGAGTTTTTGGCAGATCGTCAATATGAACTTTGGTTTTTTCGGCATCCAGTACAGTTTTGGGTTGCAACAGAGTAACATGAGCCCTATCTACAAATACCTGGGCGCTGACGAAGCGAGTCTGCCCTATCTCTGGCTGGCGGGACCGATGACGGGTCTGATCGTTCAACCCATCATCGGGGCCATGAGCGACAAAACCACCAGCAGACTGGGGCGGAGAACGCCTTATTTTTTGATTGGTGCCATTTTGTGCAGTGTCAGCTTGTTTTTTATGCCATTCAGCAGCGCGCTGTGGATGGCTGCCGGTCTGCTCTGGATACTCGATGCGGCCAACAACATCACGATGGAGCCTTACCGGGCTTTTGTGAGCGACAAGCTCAACGAAGACCAACACTCCATAGGTTTTCTGACACAAAGTGCTTTCACAGGCCTGGGTCAGACCTTGTCGTACCTGACTCCGACGCTTTTGGTACTGATCGGCATGAACAAAGACGCTGTGAACGCTAAAAACATCCCTTACATCACCGTCACTGCCTTTATCATCGGCGCGTTTTTTTCTCTGTTTTCCATCTTATGGACGGTAAAGACCACGAAGGAAAATCCGTTGACCGAAGAAGAAAAGGAGCACATCCGAAAAGCCCCGAAAGGATGGGCGAGTACATTGAAAGAGATATGGGAAGCCATTAAAGACATGCCCTTGACGATGAAGCAATTGGCCCTGGTCAAGTTGTTCCAGTGGTATGCCATGTTCTGTTATTGGCAATACATCGTCCTGTCCATTTCCACCACATTTTTCCAGACCACCGAGCAATCGTCGGCAGGTTTCCGCGAAGCGGGTTTGATCAACGGTCAGGTGGGCGGTTTTTACAACTTTATTGCTTTTGTTGCGGCGTTTGCGCTGGTGCCATTCACTAATAAATTCGGACCGAAAGTCATGCACAGCTTTTGCCTGACACTGGCCGGTATTGGCATGATGTGCATTCCGGAGATACATACCAAGGCTGTTTTATTCATTCCGATGATCGGCATCGGATTGGCGTGGGCAAGCATGATGGGAAATCCATATATCATGTTGGCCGGCAGCATTCCGCCTGAGCGTACGGGCGTGTACATGGGTATTTTTAATATGTTCATTGTAATACCCATGATGATCCAGATTTTCACTTTGCCGCTGTACTACAAGTCATGGTTGGGTGGAAATCCGGAGAATGTCGTCCGCTTGGCGGGTGGTTTGCTGATCTGCGCGGCGATAGCGGTTTTGTTTGTAAAAATTATCAAAAACAGCGATCAACAGGTTGCTATGGCGCCCGGAGGAGGGCACTGATGCTCGTTTCATCATTCATCATTCCCTGTTCGGTATCCGATATTCAACCTTCCCATGTATTCCCGCCCGCCTTCCGCCCTCGACTGGTTGTTGTTGTTTATTCTGGCCGTCGTTTGGGGTGCGTCGTTCCTGTTTATCAAAAAATCGGTTGCCATTTTCACTCCCACGCAAATGGCGATGTGGCGCATGGTATTGGCGACGGCGATTTATCTGCCGGTGGCGGCTTTATACTGGTCAAAGATTGACTGGAAACGCTGGAAACCGCTCGTGGTGGTGGCATTTTGCGGTTCGGCCATTCCCAACTTTCTTTTTGCCGTGGCGCAGCAGCACGTCGACAGTAGCCTGGCGGGAGTGCTCAATTCACTTACGCCGTTGTTTACCCTGATCCTTGGCGTGGCGTTTTTTGAAATGAAATTTTCGGGGAATAAGATACTGGGTGTGATCATGGGCCTTGCGGGGGCGGCCATACTGATATTGTTTAACAGCAAAAGCGGCATGTCGGGCAATGCTTTTTACACGAGCCTGTGCGCCCTGGCAACGATCTGTTACGCCATCAATGCCAATTCTGTGAATACCTGGCTGCGCGATCAGCATCCGGCGGCCATCGCGTCGGCGGCGTTCGTGCTGACGGGCTGGATGTTCGGTATAGGACTCTGGTTGTCGGGCGGTTGGGAGGCGGCATGGAAGCACGAGCGGGGTCTGGAAGGGTTGGGTTACATCGGTTATCTTGCCTTGCTGGGCACTGTGGGCGGCTCCATTCTGTATTTCTGGCTGCTGCAGCGCACGAGCGCGATTTTTGCCACTTCGGTCACTTACCTGCTGCCGGTGGCGGCCATCGTGCTGGGGGCGTTCGATGGGGAGGTGATTGGTTGGCTTGACTTGCTGGGAACGGCAGTGATTTTGACGGGATTGTACATAGCACGGAAATGATCTGTCGCTGCTCCCGGAAGGGGACTATTTTTGAGGAAAAATTCCGATATGAAATCTCGTTCTGCCAAAATCACCTTTCTGTTCGCACTTTACGCTGCTTTTCATTTTGCGGAGGCGTGCAATAAAAACGATGAATCCGACTGCGATTGTGCTGAAGTATCACCGTTTTTCGATTATAAGAAGCTGAAAGTTGGCGCCAATACACCAGTAGCCTCATTGGGTCTGTCCTTAAAGATTGACGCCGATTCTTTAACATATCTGGCGAACGCCCCTGCGCCAACAGATTTTGGCGTCATATCGTCTGCATGGGCTTGCAGCTGCTTGTGGAACGGCCACGAGGGACCTAAATACGGCATCCAAAGCCTGAACATTTATGCCGACCGTGATTTCAACGACACACTTCCTGTGGGTACTTCGCTCAATTCATTGTTTTATCAATTGAACGGCGATGCGCTTTATTTGATGCAGCCGGATTATCAACCAAATGATTTTTTGCACTTCGAATCCGGTATACGCTCTATCGAAATGACAACTTACGAAAAGCCGACAGAATTGGCCGCCCCGTTTGTTTTTAGAGTTGAGATCGTGAAATCCACAGGCGACACATTGACCGGAGAAACAGAAAAGGTGTTTTTTCTCTGAATTTGCATCTATTGAAACCACGACGCATAAAACACATAGTTGTTCGCGATCCGCTCGATCTGCCCTTTGAACAACTCCGGCGTGAGTTCTTTTACCCGCCGCGCCGGCACACCTGCATACACACCGCCCGCGTGGCACACCATTTTTTCCAACACCACCGCACCTGCTGCAATAAGGCAGTTTTCTTCCACCACCGCCTCGTCCATTACGATGGCGCCCATGCCGATGAGCACGTTGTCATGCAGCGTGCAGCCGTGTACCAGCGCCCGGTGGCCGATGCTGACGTTGTTGCCTACCGTGGTGCCGCATTTCTGGTAAGTGCCGTGCAGGATGGCGCCGTCCTGGATGTTCACTTTATTGCCGATGCGGATGAAATTCACGTCGCCGCGCACGACCGCCTGGAACCACACCGAACATTCGTCGCCCATAATGACATCGCCGATGACGGTGGCATTTTCGGCGAGAAAGCAGTTTTGGCCGAATTGCGGGGTGAAATCTCGACAGGGAATTATCAAAGCCATTGGTAGTGATGAATGATAAGTGATGAGTTATGCCGGGCGTAGTTTCCATGAAAAAAGTCCCCACGCGGCCAGAGCGCCGGCTGCATTGGCGATCATATCGTCGTAACCGAAAAAGCGCCCCGGTATAAAATTGCCTTGTACAAATTCCAGGAGAGCGCCGTAAAGCGTTGTACCGATGACGATTGCCACCCCCTCTTTCCAACTCATGTTCCGCTCGTTTTGTTTTTTAAAACCGTATAAAATCAGCCAGACCAACAACCCGTAAGCGGCCATGTGGCCGATCTTATCGGTCGAAAACAGGTCGAATTTGGGGAGCTGGATTTTGGGCACCAGCGACATTCCGGTAATGAACAATAGCCACGCAAAGGCGGGGAGATAGGATTTAGTAATTGTAGTCATTGAAGTCATTTGTTTGTTGGAATAAAGCCGACACAATTGTTTATCTCTGTCCACTTCAAGTTAAAAATCTGTAAATGAATTTGTTGGATACCGCAGAAAGAAATTTTTCAGAAAAAATTTCTTTCTGCGGTATCCAACAAATTCATCTCCCCCTATCCTCAAATCACCGCATGCCCCGGCGAATCGGGCAACTCCGGAATTTTATCCACAAATTTTTCGCGCTCGCTGATGATCTCCACCAGGCGGCGAATGGTGCGGCGGCGGATCTGGCGTTCGAGGTCTTTGTTCGGCTGCTTCAGGATGTATTGAAATTTTAGTGAAATGCTGTCTTTCCGCACCTCCGCCACACGAAGATAATAACTGTCCGGTTTGATCACATCCTGAAAAGGAGTGAGCGCGTCGGTCAGGCTTGCCTCCAGGTCTTCCACCGTTTTGAGGTGTTTCAGGTCAATGTCGAAATCAATGCTGGTGCGTTTGATCTCGCGTTTGGTATAGTTCACCACTTCTGCCATCAGCACGAGGTTGTTGGGGATAAAGATCATGTCGTCGTCGTCGTTGAGGAGGTGGATGTTCTGCAGGGTGATGTCGGTGATCTTGCCGCGGTGTTGCCCGATGCGGATGTTGTCGCCGATGCTCAACTGGCCGGAGAAGGTGATGATCATCCCGTTGATCATGTTGGAGATGTAATCCTTGGTGAGGATGGCGAGACCGGCAAAAATGATGGACAGCGAAGTAAATAATTCTTTGACGTTGATTTGAAACAGCGACAAAATGCCTACGATAATGCCTACTGCCACCAGCAGCGAGTAAATATTGCCGACCCCGATGATAAAGTTGTCTTCTCCCTTCACCTTGTGCCGGCGGCGGTACCACCAAACCGTGAAGAACTGCACGAAATCGAGGAACATCAGAAAAATAGCGATACTCGCGAACGCGTCTAAGTAGTAGGCCCATGCTTCCCGGTATTTCGACCAGGCATAAAGTCCGGAAATATTCCATTCGCCCAACCGGATCAGGACGAGCGCGGTGAAGATGGCGACTTTGAGCAGGAGAATTAAATACTTCATGGTTTACGGGTTTCGGGTTAGCGGGTTAACGGGAATTGGAGTAAGCAGGTTGTTTCTCAGGGCAAATTTTCCCAAAAATAAATGCGGATGACATGTCAGCAGTATGTTTTTAAAAAACAAACGCTTTGTATCATCCGCATTTTAATTTTCACCTCCTCCCAGTCAGCCCGCCAACCCGAAACCCGTCAACCCCTTTACAAAACTTCCTCTACACTGCTCATTGGCAATCCGAACGCATCGGCTACGCCCTGGTATACCGTTTTGCCTTTCACCACGTTGAGGCCGAGCAACAATTCGTGGTTGTCTTTGCAGGCTTTTTGCCAACCTTTTTGTGCCAACTGGATCGCGTAGGGCAGCGTAGCATTCGTCAGTGCGACGGTCGAAGTGAACGGTACCGCGCCGGGCATATTGGCCACGCAATAGTGCACCACGTCATCAATGATATAGGTTGGATCGGCATGGGTGGTGGCTTTCGTCGTCTCAAAGCAGCCGCCCTGGTCCACGGCCACGTCCACCATCACGGCGCCGGGGTGCATGGTTTTGAGCATGTCGCGGGTAATGAGTTTGGGCGCTTTGGCGCCGGGAATCAGCACTGCTCCAACAATGAGATCGGTGTCTTGAATGAGCCTGCGTATATTGTACTCGTTGGAGAACATCGTGACGACGTTGGCAGGCATCACATCGTTGAGGTAACGCAGCCGGTTGAGATTGGTATCGAGCAGAACCACTTGTGCACCCAGACCGGCAGCCATTTTCGCCGCCTGAGTGCCTACCACGCCACCGCCAATCACCAGCACCTTGCCCGGAGGCACGCCCGGCACACCGCCAAGCAGTACGCCGCGGCCTTTTACGGGTTTTTCTAAGTATTTGGCGCCTTCCTGGATCGCCATACGTCCGGCTACTTCCGACATCGGGATCAGCAACGGAAGCTGGCGGTCTTTTGTTTCCACCGTTTCGTAGGCAAGACATACTGCGCCGCTGTTGATCATGGCGCGGGTCAATTCTTCGCTGGAAGCAAAGTGAAAATAAGTGAAGATCAATTGATTGGCACGGCAACGCGGATACTCTTCCGCGATCGGTTCTTTTACTTTCATGATCATTTCGGCAATCGCCCATACTTCGTCGGCAGTCGGGAGGATCTTCGCTCCTGCGCCGATATATTCCTCGTCTTCAAAGCCGCTGCCTACGCCGGCAGTGCTTTGTACGTATACCGTGTGGCCGCGACGGGTCAGTTCGAGTGCTCCGGCCGGCGTGAGCGCCACGCGATTTTCATTGCTTTTAATTTCTTTTGGTACACCAATTATCATATCTGGCTGATTTTAATTTGGTTAAAAATTTTTTGTCGAAAAAGCGGGCAAAGGTAAAAAAGGTTTGAAGGTTTGAAGGTTTGAAGGTTGCGGTTTCCAGAAACCTTCAAATCTTCCAGCCAGAAACCTGTAAACCCCATTTTTGCCAAAACCGGCAGCAATAAAATATTCTGCCTCGTTGTACTTTTCGGCGCCACAATTTTGTCACTCACTAAAAACGATACATCCAATGCACACCATTTTCAGCAAAAAAGCGCCTTTTCTGCTTCTGATTGCGTTGACCGGCACCATCTTCTGGACCTCCTGCGATAAAGACGATGACAAACCCGATGGCCCTGAATGCAATATTTCCGGCGTCACTTTCACATACAATTCCAATATCAAAGGAATTATTGACAAGCACTGCATCAGCTGCCATGCTGCAGGCAGTGGCGTCGCAGGCGCCGAAACTTTCGATTTTCGCACGTACGAGGGCTTGAAACCGCACCTGGACGCCGGGCACTTACGCGATAGAGTAGTCATTACCAAAGATATGCCCCAGGGCAATCCTACCAACATGACCCAAGCCGAGCGCGACAGTATCAATTGCTGGATTTTGTCGGGTTATCCGAAGCAGTAAAGGATTACGGGTTGGCGGGTTGCGGGTTAACGGGTTTACTGGTTACGGGTGCCATTTCTGTAAACCCGTTAACCCGCAACCCACCAACCCGTAAACCTTTTTTCTTTCCTTTTCAGGGATTCTCTCTACTTTTGCCCAACTTGTTGAATCCCCGCGCCGAAAACCGAGCGCGAATTGTTTTTTGAGGAAAAATGAAGGTTTCGCTGAACTGGCTTCGAGATTTTCTCGACTTAGATAAATCACCCTCTGAAATCGCCGACATACTGACATCGCTGGGACTGGAGGTGGAAGGTTGGGAAACGGTGCGACCCTCGCCAGTCGATCTGGATAAAGTATTCACAGGCAAGGTGTTGGAGTGCGAACGTATACCCGATACCGACCACCTGTCCGCTACCAGAGTGGATGTTGGCGACGGCAGCGTGCGTTCCATTGTGTGCGGTGCGCCCAATGTGGCTGCGGGCCAGAAAGTCCTCGTGGCCCTACCGGGCGCCAATGTTTTCAGCAAAGACGGCCAATTGTTTCAAATCGGCGAGCGCAAGGTCAAGGGCGTGCCTTCGCAAGGGATGATTTGCGCCCAGGACGAACTTGGCATCGGCCACGACCACTCCGGCATCATGATTTTGCCTGACGAAACGCCGCTTGGCATCAGCGCAGCCGCCTATCTCCGGCAAGAATCCGATACGGTCATCGAGATTGGCCTGACGCCCAACCGCGCCGACGCGACCAACCATTTCGGCGTGGCGAAGGACCTGGCCGCATATCTCCGCGTGCAGGAAAACCGGGATATCCAACTCCGCAATCCGCAATCCGCAATCCGCAATCCGCAATCCGCAATCAATTTCGGGGTTGAAGTTTTAAACGCGGAAGCATGCCCCCGTTATACAGGTATGGTGATCAGGGGCATCCAGGTCGCCGAAAGCCCCGACTGGCTCAAAAACCGCCTGCTGGCTGTAGGCCAGCGCCCCATCAACAACGTAGTGGACATCACCAACTACGTCCGCGTCGAACTCGGTCAGCCGCTGCACGCTTTCGACCTGGCAGAAATTAAGGGCGGAAAAATCCTGGTAAAAACACTACCGGAAGGTACCCCTTTCAAAACGCTCGACGAGGTGGAACGCAAACTCTTCGCCGAAGACCTGATGATCTGCGACGCGGAGTCTACCCCTATGTGTATCGGTGGCGTGTTCGGCGGCTTCAGCAGCGGCGTTTCCGAAAAAACGACCGCTATTTTCCTCGAAAGCGCTTTTTTCAACCCTAAATGGATACGCCGCTCCATGCTGCGCCACAACCTGCGTACCGACGCTGCCTGGAGTTTTGAAAAAGGTGTGGACCCCAACGGCTGCCGCCGCGCGCTCGAATGCGCCGCCCAACTCATCGTCGAAATCGCCGGTGGCGAAATCGCTTCCGATGGGGTGGATATTTACCCGAATCCGGTTCAGCCCGCCCGAGTGGCCTGCGGGTACGCCCGTGTGAACGCTTTGATCGGGGAAAATTTATCGAAAGAAAGAATCAAAAAAATCCTCGCTGCGCTCGAAATCGGCATTGATAATGAAACAGATACGGATTTTGTCGCCGTCATTCCCACCGACAAGCCCGATGTGACCCGCGAAGCCGACGTGGTGGAGGAGATCCTGCGCATTCACGGGCTGGACAACGTACCTATCCCCACCCAGATACGCAGCAGCATGGAGATTGCGCAGCGCCCCAGTCCCGACGCGGTGCGCAATCTCGCTGCTGAATTTCTCGCGGCCAATGGCTTCAACGAGTGCATGGGAATGTCTCTTTCCAATTCGGCATATTACCTCGGTGAAGGCGCTGTTTTGCCTTTGGAAAGGGAAAAATTGGTATTTATCCACAATTCCGCCAACCAGGGTCTGGATTGCCTGCGGCCGACGATGCTTTTCAGCGGCCTGGAAGCGGCGCAGCGGAATCAGAACCGCCAGCATCCTGATTTGAGGTTGTTTGAATTCGGCAAAACCTACCAACAGTCGCCGGTGGACAATGGACGGCAGGCTGCAGCAGCATTTACAGAAATTTCCAGATTGAGCATTCTTCTTTCCGGTGCACATGCGCCTGAAAGTTGGCATCCTTCCGCTAAAAAAAACGTGGATTTTTACACCCTGAAAGCCATCGTGCAAAATCTGCTCGCACGCTTGGGCGTGAGCGGATTTCAGGAGACAGCGCTCAACGCCCGGACGGATGAACCTGCAGGAGCTGCATTTCAATATGCTATGAAATACCACCGTGGTCCGCAGGAAATAGTGACCTTTGGCGCCGTGCAGTCTGCGGTTCTGAAAAAAATGGACGTTAAAAACGCCGTATTTTTTGCCGATATCAACTTTGATAATGTGCTGAAAGCAGTGGCAAACAATAAGATACAATTCGCCGAACTCAATCGCTTCCCCACCGTGCGGCGCGACCTGGCGCTGGTGCTCGACCGGAGCGTGACCTTCGCCGACATCCGGCAGTTGGCTAACAAAACAGCCAAAAAGTTGTTATCGTCGGTTAATTTGTTCGACGTATTCGAAGACGAACAAAAACTCGGCGCCGGAAAAAAGTCCTGTGCCGTGAGTTTTATTTTTGAAGACCCGGAAAAAACCTTACAAGAAAAAGAAATTGACAGCCTCATGCAGCAACTGCAGCAGGCATTTGAAAATAATTTGAAAGCGACGATAAGGAAGGGGTAAAGGGGGGGTAAAAGGTTACAAGGTTGATAAAAGTGGATAAATCTCTATCAACTTCATAAACTCTTATCAACTTTTATCAACCATTTTGGGTAAAAAGGCGCGGTTTTTGAAAAGAATGTGATAACCTGATAACACGCTGAATGTGGCATCGTTTATGGCACATTGGCTTTTTTCCAGATTTAACACATTCAACTTAATCCGACATGGCAACCGAGCAGCAAGCATATCATTCCATACCAGTTACCGTCCTGATAGCCGGACGACCCTATTTGCTCAAGATCAATGCGGCAGACGAGGCGCTCGTACACCGGCTGGCAAAGGAAATCAACGATAAAACGGCGGCTTTCAAAACCGCCCAGCCATCAAAAGATAACCAGGACTGCCTCGCTATGGCGCTGCTCACTTACGCCGTCGAATTGCATCGCGCCTTTACCCGCCTCGCCGCATCGAAATCCGCCGACAAGCGGTTGGAAACGGTGTGAATTTTTCCTTTTTTGTTGTCGCCATCGCAGTAGAGGCCGTCTCATAAGTCGGTGATTTGTTTAATTGTGGATTTGTTTATTTGAAGACACTCTTGGTTATAAGGGTGTAATGCAATAACCAAATCCACAATTAAACAAATCACCGACTTATGAGACAGCTTCTACGCGCATTTCAAAACGAAAAATACTCCCCGCTCCAGCGGGGTCACGCACACAACATTAACCACTTAATTGACAACACAATATGGAAATAGCAATAGGACTCATAGGGTTGGTCATAGGTGGCGTTATCGCTTATTTCTTCGCTTCCCAAAACAACAAGAAGCGCGTGGAAGAAAGCAACCGCCAGGCTGACCTCGCTATTCAGGAAGCCCGCCTTACCGCAAAACGCATCGAAGACGAAGCGGCGGTTAAAGCAGAAAAGATCGTAGGCAAAGCGGAAGCGGAAAACGAGCGCATCAAACAACAAAAGATCCAGGAAGCCAAAGAGCGGTACGCCCAGATGCGACAGGATTTAGAGGCAGAGAAGACACAACACCAATTGAAAATGAAGGAGCTGGAAATGGAGGTTTTGTCCCAGCAAAAGGATTTGAAAGTCGAACAGGATTTGTTTCAGGCCAGGGTAGATGAAGTGGAGGCCCGTAAAAGCGAACTCGACAACCGCGAACTCGAACTCAGTACCCTGCGTGATAATCTCGATAAGCAGTTGAAGATCGTTGCCAAGAAAAAGGAAGAACTGGACGCCGCCAACGAAGAGCGCATCAAGGCGTTGGAAAACATCGCCAAACTCAGCCAGCAGGACGCCAAAGACCAATTACTCGAAGCCGTGCGCGCCAAAAGCGAAACCGAGGTGATGGCCATCGTGAAAGACGCTGTAAGCCAGGCTAAACTCAACGCCTCGAAAGAGGCGAAAAAGATCGTCATCCAGACGATCCAGCGCATGGCCGCCGAATTTACCATCGAAAATACGGTCTCCGTTTTCAACCTCGAAAACGACGAGATGAAAGGCCAGATCATCGGACGCGAAGGCCGCAACATCCGCGCCCTCGAATCGGCCACCGGCGTCGAAGTCATCGTGGACGACACGCCCGAAGCCATCGTCATCTCTTCTTTCGACCCCATCCGCCGCGAAGTAGCGCGCCTCTCACTCCAGCGCCTCGTGGCCGACGGCCGCATCCACCCGCAGCGCATCGAGGAAGTGGTGGCCAAAGTCCGCAAACAACTCGAAGAGCAGATCATCGAGATCGGTGAACGCACCGTCATCGAACTCGGCATTCACGGCCTCAACCCCGCCCTCACGCGTATGGTGGGCCGCATGCGTTTCCGCTCTTCCTACGGCCAGAACCTCCTGAAACACAGCATCGAGACCGCCGAACTCTGCTCCATCATGGCCGCCGAACTCGGCCTCAACCCGAAGCAGATCAAAATGGCCAAACGCGCCGGCCTGCTCCACGATATCGGTAAAGTGGCGGAAGAAGAAACCGAACTCTCGCACGCGCTCGTCGGCATGAAAATGTGCGAGCAATACGGCGAACACCCCGTCATCATCAACGCTGTGGGCGCGCACCACGACGAGATCGAGATGAACAACATCATCTCGCCCATCATCCAGGCTTGTGACGCTATCTCCGGCGCCCGCCCCGGCGCCCGCCGCGAGATACTCGAAAACTACCTCAAGCGCATCGGCGAACTCGAAGACCTCGCCATGAGCTACGATGGCGTCGCCAAAGCCTTCGCCATGCAGGCCGGCCGCGAGCTGCGCGTCATCGTCGAAGCCGACAAAGTGACCGACCAATACGCCGACGACCTGTCGTTCATGATCTCGCAAAAGATACAGGACGAAATGCAGTATCCGGGGCAGATCCGCGTGACGGTGATCCGGGAGAAGCGGGCGGTGGCATATGCGCGATAAACGTACGCCGGAATTCCGTTCCGGCGTGTAGCAGTGCCGGAACGGACTTCCGGCGTACATACGGGTCGTTCGGCGTGAAAGCCGGGCGACCCGTTGTATTTTTTACTTTCCCGGAATCACAAAGATTTAGTGACTTTATGGTGCTGCCGATGCCGTCGAAGCGCGTTCCAAAAGATTGTTGGTCAACATCGGCAGGCGCAAAAAACAACGGGTCAATTCAGCGCGCAGCAGTTGTTGCTCGGGCTCGGGCAGTTGGTCGGCTTCCTTCCAAAACCGCTCATCAAGGCGGTTGCGCTCCGCTTCTCCCTCCGCCATGAGATAGAGCGTAAAAAACGTGCGAAAAGTAGGGTCGTCGGTCAAGCGGTTGACGACATTCTGGACGAGCGCATATTTTGTTACCATGATTCTTCTCCTGTGTTGTAGGCTTCTTCCAACGCTTTTTTGATTTCCAATAGCCGGTCGAGGACGGCGTTGGCATACTCCTCGAACTCTCGGTCGGTCATTCCGATGCGGGCGCGGTGTTTCGTGTGAAAATCCAGCAACGTGACCAATATTTCACGTTCTTGCAAAAGTTCGGCGCGTTCCCGTTCGGTCATTTTTCGTTTATATTTGTGTCAAAAATACCAAAGTTTTTCCAAATCAAAAATCAAAACCCACCACCGCACCATGGCAAACCCGGAACACTTGAAAATACTCAATCGAGGCGTGGAAGTGTGGAATAAGTGGCGCGTTGAGAAACCAGAGGTGGAACCGGATTTTAGTAATATTGATTTGCGAGGTAAAAGGTTTTTCCAAGCAAACTTTTCTAAATCAAGTTTCTCAAAATCAAACTTAGAAGAAACATGGTTTCATGCTTGCAATTTATCAAATACAGATTTTTCTTATTCAAATTTAAGTTCGTCTGTATTGAATAGTTCTGATTTGAGTGGATCTTCATTGTATAAATCAAATATTCAAGGAGCTCGATTCGCTCGTTCCGATCTTTCCAAAGCAAAAATTCTTGAAACGTTTATTTATAATACCGATTTTGAACTTGCCGATTTTAGCTTTGCTAATTTAAGAAACCTGAGAATAAGCCGGTCAATCTTTAAAGGGGCGAATTTCAGAGATGCAGACCTTTCTGAATCTCAAATTTTTGCTTCTGATTTAGAAGGTGCAGTATTAATTAAAACCAATCTCACAAAAACAATTCTTAGTAATGTTGGGATTTATGGAGTTGCAGTTTGGGATATTGTCAAGATTGAAACATACCAAGAAAATCTACTTATAACTCCACCTGACCAGCCCGAAATCACCGTCGACGACCTCGAAGTCGCCCAGTTCATCTACCTGATGCTGAACAACGAGAAAATCCGCGACGTCATCGAGACCATCACCTCAAAGGCTGTGCTGATACTGGGACGCTTCACGGAGGAGCGAAAAAAGGTGCTGGACGCGCTGAAAGACGAATTGCGGCAGCGGAATTACCTGCCTATTGTTTTTGATTTTGAAAATACGGAGAATCGAAGCCTTACTGAAACAGTCTCACTTCTTGCCAAAATGTCGAAATTCGTGATAGCGGATATTACAGATGCCAAAAGCATACCTCAGGAACTATATGCCATCGTGCCATTCGCGCCTTCATTGCCGGTTGTTCCTATTATTTTAGCAAAACAAAAAGAGTACGGAATGTTTGAGAGCATTGCAGTTTACAAATCGGTTTTGCAATTGTATCGCTACGAATCCCCGGAATCGCTTTTAGACAACATCATCCCCGCCATCATCACCCCCGCCGAGCAAAAAGTAGCAGAATTGCGTGGGAAGTAGGAACTTCGCCGCCGTTTGTAATGCTCCATCTATGACTTCCATACCGGAACTCTACGCCATTTACCGTCAGCACCGCGTTGTCAGTACCGACACACGTCAACTGACGCCGGGCTGTATCTTTTTTGCGCTCAAAGGCGACAATTTCGACGGCAACAAATTCGCCGCGCAGGCTTTGGAAAAAGGCGCCGCCTGCGCCGTGATTGACAATCCCGAATATAAAGTGGGCGATCGTTTCCTGCTCGTGCCGGATGTCCTGAAAGCTTTGCAGGAACTGGCGACATACCACCGCAATCAATTCGACATCCCGGTGATCGCCATCGGCGGCTCCAACGGCAAAACAACGACCAAGGAACTGGTAGCCAACGTGTTGGCCGGAAATTATCCCTGCCACTACACCAAAGGAAACCTCAACAACCACATCGGCGTGCCGCTTACGTTGCTTGCCATGCCTGCCAATACTGAAGTCGCGGTCATCGAAATGGGCACCAACCAACCCGGCGATATTGATCTGTTGTGCCAAATCGCCCGCCCCACACACGGTTTGCTGACCAACATCGGAAAAGAACACCTGGAGGGTTTCGGCAGCCTCGAAGGCGTGAAAAAAGCCGAAGGCGAACTGTACCGCTTCCTCGCCCGGCACAAGGGTTGGGTGTTTGTGAATCTTTCGGAGAAATACCTCGGCGCTATGACCCGCCGCCATCCGCGAAAGATCGGCTATGCGCGCACAGAAAGCCTGATGGCAAAGGAAGATGAAGAAACGATCAACGTCATGCTCACCGGCGAAGCGCCGTTCATCCGGGCCGCTTTCCTTTCCGACGAGACGGGTGAAGTGGTGGAAGTTCAGACGCAACTCATTGGCCGACATAATTTTAACAACGTCATGACGGCCATCGCGCTCGGTATTTATTTTAAAGTGCCGCCTGAAAAGATCAAGGCCGCCCTTGAAGCCTACGTACCATCCAACAACCGCTCCCAACTGCTGCATCGCGGCTCCAATACCATTTTCCTCGACGCTTACAACGCCAATCCTTCGAGCATGCGGCCCGCCCTCGAAAGTCTGCGCGCCATGCCCGGTGAGCGGAAAGTGGCGATCCTGGGCGATATGCTCGAACTGGGTGCAGAAAGCCTGAAAGAACACGAGGCCATCCTTCGCTTCGCTGCCCGGCAGAACCCCGATGTGCTGGCGCTCGTCGGCCCGGAATTCGGCCGTACGCATTACAAAAAATTCGGCGCCTTGCACTTCCCCGATACGATGGCAGCGAAAAAGTGGTTTCACGACCGGCAATTTGAACATTGCCTGATCCTGATCAAAGGCTCGCGGGGGATGCGGTTGGAGGAGATTATTAAGAGTAATTAGGGGTCATTAGGGGGCATTAAAGAGTCATTATTAGGGGCATTAATGCCCCCTAATGACCCTTAATTACGATCCGTACGCCCGCAACGCCTCCCGTACGCTCCCGAACCGCAACAACAATTTCTGTGCGGCGTCGTATTCCAGCCCGGTTGCCTGCACGATCATTTTGGTGCCGCGATCCACCAACTTGTTGTTGCTCAGTTGCATATCCACCATTTTATTGTCTTGTACCCTGCCGAGCCGGATCATCACGGACGTGGAGATCATGTTCAAAATGAGTTTTTGAGCGGTACCAGCCTTCATACGGGTGCTGCCGGTCACAAATTCCGGCCCCACGACGGCGAGGATGGGAAAGTCGGCTTCGGCCAGCACCGGCGCGCCGGGATTGCAGGTGATGCAGCCGGTGGTGATGCCGTGCTCCCGGCAGGCGCGAAGGCCGTGGATCACATAAGGGGTGGTGCCGGATGCTGCAATACCGACCACCGTATCCAAATCGTCGATCTGCCACACTTTCAAATCCATCCAGGCTTGTGTTTCGCTGTCTTCGGCGCCTTCCACGGCTTTGCGGATGGCTTGGTCGCCCCCGGCAATGAGCCCTACGACCCACTCCGGCGGCGCGCCGAAGGTAGGAGGGATCTCCGAAGCGTCCACTACGCCGAGCCGGCCGCTCGTGCCGGCGCCAATGTAGAACAGCCGCCCTCCCTCGCGCATTTTCGGCACGATGGATTCCACCAAAACCTCGATCTGAGGGATGGCTTTGGCTACTGCCAGCGGTACGGTCTGGTCTTCCGCATTGATGTTTGTGAGCAGTTCGCGGACGCTCATGCGTTCCAGATGGCGGTAAGGGGAAGGGCTTTCGGTTACTTTTTCCATCTCTTTTAAACTTGATTTACAAGCGTTTACAATCCATTTTGGATTTTAACAAATTTTGCAAAACCCATAACATCTTTTAAAAGCGGAGCATCGGGGAAGGCGCGCATCTTTCGGGCAAAAATGGACAGGATTGGCAGGATTGACATGATAATAGCTGAATCTTTTAGATTCTGTCAATCTTATAAATCCTGTAATTCCTGTAAATCCTGTCAAATATTATGAACGCTCAGACCCGCATCCTTGTCCCTCTTTTCCTGTTGGCTTTTGTGCTGACCTCTTGTCAAACTGCCCAAAAATTTGTCGAAAACGGCGATTACGACGGCGCCATCGAGTTTTGTGTGCGCAAATTGCGCGGCAAAACGAAGAAAAAAACCGAACTCGTGCAAGGACTGGAAGCGGCTTTTCGCAAAGCGCAGGCGCGCGACCTGGCTACAGTACAGCATTTAATGGCCGATGGCCGAGCGGAGAACTGGGAACGCATCAACGCGATCCATCGCGACATGGCTGCCCGCCAGCGCAAGATATCGCCGCTCACGCCGCTGGTGTCCAAAGACGGCTACCGGGCTAAATTCGATTTTCTCGACGTGGCCGCACTCGAACGCGACAGCCGCGCCAAGGCCGCCGAATACCTGTACAACCGGGCGCAGGAATTGATCGCCAAGGGTGAAAAGGGCGACAAACTTGCCGCCCGCGAGGCGTTTCGCGCTTTGCAGGAACTCCAGACGAAATACTACCGCAATTTCCGGGATGCCGACCAACTGCGTAACACCGCGCGCGACCTCGGCACTTCCTACGTCTTGTTCGAGGTGAAAAACCAATCGGACAAAGTGTTGCCCCGCACTTTCGTTGATCGGGTGATGACCATCGGGAAATACGAACTCGACAGTGAATGGAAAGCGTTTTATTTCGAAGCCGAGCCTGGGGTGCAGTACGACTACAAGGCTGTTTTCAGGATCCGTCAGGTGGATATCAGCCCCGAGCGGGTGCACGAACGCGCGTATGTGGACGAAAAAGAAATTCAGGACGGGTGGGATTATGTGCTCGATTCCAGGGGGAATGTCAAAAAAGATTCGCTTGGCAACGACATCAAAGTGCCGCGTAAAGTATGTATTCACGCCAATGTCCTGGAGGTCTACCAAACCAAAGCGGCCCGGCTGACCGGTGTGGTGGAAATCTACGATGCGTACCGGAACACCCGCCTTGACTCCCATGAACTGAGCACGGAAATACTGTTTGAAAACTACGCTTCCACGTACACCGGCGACCGCCGCGCGCTGAGTGAAAGCTCCAAACGCCGTATTGGCAACAGTCCCCAACCCTTCCCCCGCGACGAAGACTTGCTGGTGCAGGCAGCGGAGCGCCTGAAGCCTGATCTGAGAGATGAACTGCGCCGGAATCGCGCGATTCTTTAACGGTGGACGGTAGACGGTGGACGGTAGACGGGGTACTCTGGCAATTTTTAAGGTCGTCATCTTGTCGAACCAAAATGCCGGGAGACCATGCACCGTCCACCGTCCACCGTCCACCGTCCACCGTCTACCGTCCACCGTCCACCGTCCACCGTCAATTTCGTATGATACGCATTGGTCTGCCGCCGTTTTCCCGCAAACGTTCGGCCATAAGTTTCTGGAATTCGGCCTCGGTGATCTTTTCGCCTTTTTTGGGTGCTTCGAGATCACCTTTTTTGAGTTTTTTAAACTCTACTTTTTTTGCTGCGATCACGATTTCTCCGTTGTTGATGTCTACTTCGAGGATCATTCCCGGCAGCTGACCGAATTGCGAGGGGCCTGAGGAGAGGGAGAGCGCATCAGTGAACCAGGCGGTTATCTCGCGTTTGCGCACTGTGTCGGTGGTGGTGGCACTGATGCAGTTGTAGCCGAGCACTTGTTTGGTCTGTCCGGTCATTTTCCAGTTGCCACCCGCGAGAGTATCCTCGATGAGATAATTTTTGCCAAAAAACTCGCGGAAATCCACCTTCCGGTGCGCAACGAAATTGCGGTAGAACGTCGCTTCAGGGCGCTGTATGCGCATCACGATGCCACCGCCCCCTGCATCCGTATCGTCTTCTTCCTCCTCTTCCACATTGCGATAGAGGCTTTCGGTGGGGTTGAAAAGCAGCTCGCTTTGATGTATCCTGAATTCGGGGATCATGGCTTTCATATCCTCCGCATCGGGTGGCAGCGAGCGGTGTACGTTGACTTTTTCCTCGAACCGGATAATGCCTTCGTTGCTCTGGGCAAGGGCTGCGAGGGGTAGAAAAAGCACGAAAAATAAGAATAAAACGTTGATTTTCATGGCACGATATTTTTGTTTTTTTTGATTTTAGATTGACGATTACCTGATTGTTGATTTTAGATGTTCTCATAGTCCATCAACATTTTTAAGTAGCCGGACGTTGGATTTTGGACATTGGAAATCAGACTAAATGATTGATTTCCAATGTCTAATAGTCCAACGTCCAATGTCAATCTATTTTGTCCATATACTTAAATCATGTAATCGTCAATCTAAAATCAAAAGAATGCGGCAAAAGTAGAGTCCTCCCTCATGCCGGGAGGTTAACCGACCTTGATATAAGGTTAATTAAGGTTAATTGCAGGACGCGCGGGAGGTGAAAGCCCCTACATTTGTGCTATCATGCCGTTGTTACGCAAGCATCACCCTTTCCTTTGGCTCATTTTCAGCAGCCTGGCTCTCCTGGTAGTGTTCCAGGCGTTGTGGTTGCAAAAGGTGTGGCGGGAACAGCGTGAGAATTTCCGGCAGGAAGCGGATTATATTTTCCAAAAAACGGTGATGGCGTTGCAGGATACCCTTGTGCGGCGCAATCTGGCAGAAAGTCACCTTTATCCCGACAGCGCCTTGCCTCCCGTATTGCCCAGACAGTTTGTGGTACCCGAATTGCCGCGCGACCCTGAATCGCCGCCAATGAAGCAGTGGCAATTCCGAAAAGATGCGCAAAGTATTATTTCGCTAAAAACCAGGGCAAATGTTACGCATCCTGACTCGATGGGTTTCGAACAGGTGCAAATCATCGTGACCACAAGTGATAGTATCACTCCCGATGAACCGCACTTCGGCCGATTGATCTCAAAAATACCGCCTCCGGCGGGCGGGCGGCAGCGCTTTGTTTTTAAGGTCGCCAAAGACACGATCCCGACTGATTCGCTTCGTCTTGCATACCGGGAAGCATTGGCAAAAGCGTCCATTCCGCTTGATTTCCGATTGCTCATCTCAGAGACTCCGGAGATTCCCGACGATGCTTATCTTCGGACAGAACCCGCTTTTTCCGGCGTTCTGACACACCGTTTTTACACAGCCGAATTCCCTTCCTTTGAAGGTTATCTATTCAAAAAAATATTGCCGCACCTCTTGTTCTCTCTGCTCCTGTTCGGTGTCACGGCGACGGCCTTCGGACTGATTTACAAAAGTTTGCGACAACAACAGCGGCTGACTGCGCTAAAAAACGACTTTATCGGCAACATCACCCACGAACTGAAGACTCCCATTACCACAGTGGGCGTGACACTCGAAGCGCTGAGCGATTTTGACGTGCTGAAAAAACCCGAACAAGCGCGCGAATACCTTGATATTGCCAAACTCGAACTCGAACGCCTCACCTTGCTGGTAGACAAAGTTTTGCGCTTGTCCATGTTCGAAGAAAAACAACTGCATCTCCAATTGGAGCCGCTCGACCTGGCCGAATTGGTACGCCAGGTATTGACCGCCATGCACCTGCAGGCTGAAAGTGTCGGCGCAACCATTCATTTCAAAATCGAGGGCGATGGTCCGTTCCGGGTGAATGGCGACCGCTTGCACCTGACCAGCGTGGTGTTCAATTTGCTGGACAATGCATTGAAATACAGAAGGAAAGAGGCGCCGGCAATAAAAGTGATGCTTTGTCACAATCAAAATGACACCATAAAACTGACCGTTCAGGACAACGGTATCGGTATCGCTTCGGAATACCTGCCGAAGGTCTTCGAGAAATTCTTCCGCGTACCGGTGGGTGATATTCACAATATAAAAGGGCATGGATTGGGACTGAATTACGTGGCCAATGTAGTGCGGCAACACGGCGGGCATATCCGGGTAGAAAGCGAGGAAGGGAAAGGGAGCAGATTTGTGGTAGAATTGCCTGGATGCGGATGATGCTTTTACGCTGTTATGGGATAGATTTGCCTTAAAAAACGACGCTATGAAAAACACCCTCTCCCGCCGCGATCTCCTGAAACTGGCCGGCTATACCGGCGTGGCTGCGACACTTCCCTTCATGTTTCAAAACAAAACCATGCTGAAACGCCGCATTCTTTCCTCCGGCAATGAGATGCTCCCCGTTGTGGGGCTGGGAACCTGGATTCAATTCGATGTAGGCAAGTCGGAAGAAGAACGGAAACCGCTCGGCGAAGTGCTCAAACGCATGGCCGAACACGGCGGCAAGGTCATTGATTCCTCGCCCATGTACGGCAACTCAGAAGAAGTGGTCGGAGATCGGGCAACCGCCATGGGCCTTGCCGACAAATTCTTTTACGCCACCAAAGTGTGGACCACCGGCGAACAGGAAGGCATCCGTCAAATGCAGGCTTCTTTGCGCAAAATGCGCCGCACCACGATGGATCTGATGCAGATACACAATCTGATGGATTGGCAAACCCACCTGAAAACGCTCAGGAAATGGAAAGATGAAGGCAAAGTCCGTTACATCGGTATTACGCATTACACAGTTACGGCACACGAACAATTGGAAAAGATCATCCGGTCGGAAAAAATTGATTTTGTGCAGTTTAATTACTCCATCCGCGTGCGCAATGCCGAAACCAGCCTGCTCAAAACCGCGCAGGAAAAGGGCGTGTCCGTCATCATCAACGAGCCTTTTGAAAAAGGCTCCCTGTTCAGCGCCGTGAAAGGTAAAGAACTGCCGGAATGGGCCGCCGATTACGACATCAAAAGCTGGGCGCAGTTTTTCCTGAAATTTATCCTTTCGCACCCTGCCGTGACCTGCGTAATCCCCGGCACTTCTAATCCCGAACACCTGGCGGACAATATGGGCGCCGGATTCGGGAAATTGCCCGACGAAGCGGGAAGGAAAAAGATGGCGGAATTCATCGGGAAATTGTAAGCCTTTACCACCGGATCAGGGCACTTGCCCAGGTGAACCCGCTTCCGAATGCTGCCAGGCATACCAGGTCGCCTTCCTTTACCCTCCCCGCTTCATAGGCTTCACACAGGGCGATCGGGACCGAAGCAGCCGTTGTGTTTCCGAATTTCTGGATGTTGTTCCACACCTGGTCGTCGCGCAGACCGAGTATTTTTTGTACGAACTGGCTGATGCGGAGGTTGGCCTGGTGCGGAATGAGCATGTTGATGTCAGATGGTTTCAGCCCTGCTTCGTTCAGCGCCTCGTGTATGACTTCGGGAAATTTTTGCACGGCCATTTTGAAAACGAACTGCCCTTCCATATTGGGGTAATAAAGTCCTTCATCCTTCATTTTCGGCGTCAGGAATATTTCGCCGTAGGTGTCATCCGGCGGATAACCAAAATCCACTTCTTCGCCCAATTTTTTGAAATGATACCCTCCGTGTGAGCCGGGATTAATGAAAGCGAGTTTCTCGGCATAGGTGCCGTTGGAATGCAGTTTGGAAGTCAAAATCCCCCGATGGGGATCGTCGGTGGGTTGTATGATGACTGCACCTGCTCCATCGCCGAAGATGACCGTCACGTTGCGCCCGCGGGTGCTGAAATCGAGGCCCATCGAGTGCATTTCGGAACCGACGACGAGCACGTTTTTATACATACCGGTTTTGACGAACTGGTCGGCGATACTCAGTGCATATACGAAGCCGCTGCATTGGTTGCGCACGTCGAGTGCGCCCACTTCCTTGTGGGTGATACCGAGTTCGCGTTGGAGCAGCACGCCGCAGCCGGGGAAATAGTAGTCGGGGCTGAGGGTGGCAAAAATGATGAAGTCTATTTCTTCCGGAGCGATGCCTGCGCGCTCGCAGGCGATTCGGGTTGCTGCGGCGCCCATAGAAGAAGTCGTTTCCTGGTGTTTTTTGCCATAGCGACGCTCGAGGATGCCGGTGCGTTCCTGGATCCACTCGTCGGTGGTGTCCATCACGGCGGTCAGTTCGTTGTTGGTCACGATGCGTTCGGGGACGTAGTAGCCGATGCCGGCGATTTTGCTGCGTTTCATGTATAAGCGGTAAAAAAGCGTGAAAGGGTTGGATGCAGAATATTGGAAAATGAAACCTTTTTTAAACCAACAATGGAACGGCAAAGTTGGCGAAAGTTTGACAAAAAGACGGTTTCAGGAAAATGCAGCTTTGCATCCCAGGGCGGCAGGTTTCAAAAAAATGTCCTTTTTCCCCATCGGCATTTGATTTTTTCAGTTTTTTGCACAATTCCGTGAAACAAACCCGGCTCAATGGCTTTCGATATACTCCTTACCCTGTTTCTGGTGGCATTAAACGGCTTTTTCGTGGCGGCTGAATTTGCCATCGTCAAAGTCCGGTACTCGCAGATCGAATTGCGGGCGCAAAAAGGCAATCGCCTGGCAGGCGTGGCGCAAAATATTTTGAACCATTTGGACGCATACCTGTCGGCCACCCAACTCGGCATTACGCTGGCGAGCCTGGGCCTGGGCTGGATCGGCGAGCCGGTGGTGTCAAAATTGTTGGTAACGCTTTTTCACCTGGTCGGATTGGAACTGTCGGAAGACCTGGCGCACCAAATCGCTTTGCCGGTGGCATTCGCACTGATCACGGTATTGCACATCGTTTTTGGCGAACTGGCGCCCAAATCCATTGCCATTCGCAAGCCGGAAGAGACAACCCTGGCGGTGTCGCTGCCGATGCGGGTGTTTTTCTTGCTCTTTCGTCCGGCCATCTGGCTGCTGAACGGTTTTTCCAATTTTATCCTGAAATCCATCGGTATCCAGCCGGTAGACGAACACGAAGCGCACAGCGCGGAGGAATTGCGTCTTTTGGTTAAACAAAGCCAGAAAAGCGGCGCCATCAAAGAAGACAATTTCCAGATCATCCAAAAGGCTTTCGACTTTTCCGACCTGACGGCACAACAGGTGATGGTGCCGCGCAAAAGCATTTTTGCCCTGGAAATTGACACACCCAAAGAGGAGATCATCAAGGAATTGCTGGAGAGCGGTTACTCGCGGATTCCGGTCTATGAAGATGATATTGACAACATGTTGGGTATCGTGTTTGCCAAGGACGTTTTTAAGGCGCATGTGCAAAACCCCAACTGGAACCTGAAAGACATGTTGCGACCGGTGCAATACGTTTACAATTCGGCAAGGCTCAACCGCGTGCTCAAAGATTTTCAAAGCAAACGCATCCACATCGGGATCGTCATTGACGAATACGGCGGTACGGAGGGATTGCTCGCCATGGAAGATATTCTGGAAGAACTCGTGGGCGAGATCCGCGACGAATACGACGAAGAAACCGATCCCGTAGTGAAAAACGACGACGGCTCATTTACCATCTCAGGTATTGCACCACTTCACGATGTGAACAATTTTCTTCCGTTCCCCTTCACCGAAAACCGGCAATACAATACGCTGAATGGCTTTATTCTCAATCGCTTCGGAAGGATACCGCCGGGCAACGAAACTTTTGTCCTCGATAAATACGAAGTCACCATACTCAATCGCAAACAAAATATTCTGACCCAATTGAGAGTGAAGTTGGTGGAAGGAGCGTTGGGGGAGGGGGATTGACGATTGATGATTGCGGATTGCGGATTTCGGATTACCGCGCTCCGCGGTTGACCAGCCAGACACCTGTTATCGTGACGGTCATCCCTAAGATCGTTCCGGTTGTGAGCGATTCGCCGAGCAGCGCCCAGCCCAGCACGATCGCCACCATCGGATTGATGTAGGTATAAAGTGAAGAAACCGTCGCGCTCAGATGTTTCAAGGCGTACATATACAACGTGAATGCCAGGGCCGAACCAATGGTGATGAGATACAGCATAGAAATCCAACTCTCCGCTGTGTGATGGATCGTATGGCTTTTGTCGAACAGTACGCTCAGTATAAATCCTCCCAAACCGCCGGCGGTGATCTGCATACCGGCGTTGAGCAAAGGAGGCACCTCCGGCGAATTCCAGCGCTTGGCCATTACGGTGCCAAGCGACCAGGTGAAACAAGAAGCGAAACAGCCGGCGATACCCCAGCGGTATTCGGGCTTTAAAAAATCCTGCCAGCCGTCGTTGAAGATAATTCCGAGGCCTCCAAAACCCATCAAAACGCCCGCGATCATGCGGGGGTTGATCCGCTCCGGACTGCGCCAGGCCAGCGAGATCAGCACTACCATGACCGGCGTGAGCGAGCCAATGATCGCTGCCAATCCCGACGAGACGTACTGCATTCCCCATGTAATGAAGCCATTGCCACCGGTAATAGTAGCGACTCCGGTAAGCGCCTGCCGCATGGCATACGGCCTGCCAGGCCAAATCAGTTTCCCGCCCGCCAGTGCCAGTCCCAGCAATAGCAGCCCCGCCGACGTCTGGCGAATGCCGACGAGCAGATAAGGCGGAAAGTCGCGCACGGCATACTTTATGGCGGTATAGGTTGTACCCCAGATAATGCAGATGGCTGCAAGTGAGAGATAAGCGCGCGTTTTGTGCTCTGCAGGCGACATAGCATGTGTTTTGGGTGGCGAAGGTAGGTGGTCGCTGCAAGCTTGCCAATGGTGTCTCTAATGGTGTGCCGACCAGAACTTTTGCCAACGATCGAGGACGGTCGCTTCATCAGTTTTAAGAACCGACATCGCTTGGTCAGTGCCGGTGCAGGAAAGGAGTTGTACAACCACTGACCGGCCGTAAGTCTGGTCCAGCCAGGCCGCCACAGACCCGGAAAGGCCGTACTTATGTTTTCCACTCCAAAATTTTTGAAGCGTTTGTGGCACAGCATTTTTGTCTATTAACTCCCGCAGCCCGGCCAGCCTGGCGCTGTCCAATTGTTCCGAAGCATATACAGCCAAGCCCTCGATCCACCAGCCCATTTCATCCATTCCGTTGAAATCGGGCTTCGGATTGTGCTGGCCGTGGTAAACGTGTACGAGTTCGTGCTGGAGCAAGCGCCGCAAGGCCAGCGTATCGGCAGCCTTGTGTTCGCAGGCTTCCGTCGCCCATACCCGGGGAGAAAGAATATCGAGGCGGTGGGCAACGCCGCTCGCCACCATCCAGCAAGCCGACTGAAAAGTGGGATCGCCCCAATCCTGTTGCCATTGCTTGTCCAGGCTGGCGCGATGGGGAAATACATACACATCAAATTTTCGGGAAAAAGGCTGGCCGAAAAATTGCTCTACGGCATCCACGCCCGCTGTCAGGCGGGGGTATAACAATGCACTGTCTTCCGGCGCACCATGCAGCGTGAATTTCGGGTGAACGATAGAAATTTCCGTTTGGGCAAAAAAGGAGCCGGAGGGGAAAAGCAGAAAAAAGCCAAGGGTAAATAGTGCGAAGAAACGCATAGGGAACAGGTGTTTGTCTACCTGACACTTGTTCCGTCCGGGAGGTTACACCGCATCCCGTGGCGCCAAAGCATTTGGAAATCATTCATGACATAGCCCTCGCCGATGGGAATGTCAACACATTTTTCAATGCTGAAACCGATCTTGAAATAAAAGTTGATGCTCTTGAAGTTCTGGCGGTTCACGGTGAGACGCAATTCGCGTAAGTCCGGATAATGGTCAAGCAGGCTTTCAAAGACGATCTTTCCCAGTCCGCGACCACGCTTTTCATTGTCTAAGTAAAACTTATGCAGGAAATACCGCCCTTCGCCCCGATGGCTGATTGAAATGAATCCAAGTACTTCCTCTCCATCCACAACCAGTTGGAACAACTGGCCTTCTTCCATTTGTCGCTGGAGCGCTTCCGGGGAATAGATCAGTTCGAGCATATATTCCACCTGTTTTTCTCCTATAACAGGCGGATAGTGTGCCCGCCAGATGCGATGTGCCAATTTCCCGATGCGCAGGATATCGCCCGGCGTCGCTTGTTGTAATATGATGGCCATTTTTCAGAAACCTTGATGTTGATTTATCTCTCCACTGCCTCCCGATTTCGCCAAGGCTACGGCGGGTAAACCTGCCACTGCTACTGTTTCTTTTCTTCCTTGGCATTCAGCATCTGCAGCACTTGTCTGGTAATGTCGAGGCTGTCGTTGGCCAACAGAATCTGGGCACCGCGTTGGTAGGAAAGGATATAATCGTAGCCGATTTGGCCGGAAATCTCTTTGAGTTTCGCTTCCAGGTTGGAATACAGATTATCGAGTGCTTTTTTCTGATCATCGGCAAGCGACTTACTGAGCCGGGCTTTTTCTTCTTCCAATTTTTGACCGCGCTGCATAAGGGCAGATTGTTCTTTTTCGGCATCAGCCTGGGTCATATTGCCGGTGGCATATTTTTCCTGTAGGGCCGATGCGTCGCGCATCAGGGCTTCTTCTTTGGCTTGCAGACTGCTTTCGGCATTGCGCAGGCGCTGTTCGATGGTTGCCTTTTGCTGTTTCAGCCACTCGTATTTTTCGTTAAGCGTATCGGCATTGACCCAGGCGATCTTCACCCCGCCAGCCTGGGATGCCGGTGGCAGAATTGCCTGTTGTTCAGCAGATTGCGGTTTTTTCAGGTTCAAATAATACAAATGCCCGACGAGGGCAAACAGGATGATATTGAGAATGAACGGGAGATTTTTCATCAAATTGAGTATTTGAGTATTTGAGTATTTGGATAAAAACCGGGACAAAAGTAAGTGGTGATGGCAAAAAAATACTTGTTCACTCCTCCACCTTCCACGTCGCCCCGTATTCTTCTACCAGGATATTGTCGTAGTGATCCGCCTTTTCAAAAAGGTTTTGCAGCATTTGCTGACCGGTTTCTTCGTTGAGGTAGCGATCGAAAATGAGCAGCGAAAGAACGATGTCCTGGTCGTGTACGCTGAGCGTAAGCGCCTCGTTCCGGTAATTTTCACGGAGCAGGTATTCATAAAGTCGCTTGATGTTTTCCTTGGGCAACTGGCACAACACCGCGTCGGCGGACATCAGGCCCGATTTATCGTGGTAGGTAATGATGATCTTGGCACTGCCCTGCCTGATCTCCCAGGCGTTGGGTCCACAGCGGCTGAGCGATACGTCGTGACCAATGCGGGCAATGAGCGCTTCGATGGTTTTGGCAACGCCCGACGGCACGTATTCATCTACGGCAGAGGGAAGTTCCACTTTGTTGCCGCAAAAGGAGCAAAAGCCGTTTTCCACGGTTTTTTCGGTCACAATATTCATACAAGCCGGGCAACGGCAGGCATTGTCGGTATCGAGTTTCTGATAGCCGTCGAGCGATTCCTCCAGAAAATTAACTGGTAATGAAAAGCCCGTATTGTCGCCGTCGCGGATCACGAAAGTATTGATGCCCACGATCTCGCCGTCGTTGTCCACCAGCGGGCCGCCCGAATTGCCGGGGTTGAGCGCTGCGTCAATATGCAGGTAAGGAATACCGTTCATCACTTCGCGCGTATTGGAAACGATGCCGCTTTTAACCGAAAATTTCAGCCCGAAAGGATGACCGATCGCCGTCACCGGATCGCGTTCACGCAGGGTCTTGCCCACACCGAGGCGTACTTCCGGCAGATCGACCGGTTCTTTGGGGCCTTCCAGAAATGCCAGATCGTACCGTTGATCCGTATACCGGACACGGGAAAGCTGTTTGGAAAATTTCGCACCTTCCACCACCACTGCACGACTGCCCTCGACTACATGATGGTTGGTGACGATCAGTCCTCGGTCGCGCAGGTAGAAACCCGTGCCTGTACTGTTGGGAGTGGCGATCTGGACGATAATGTTGCGGAATGTTTCTACGAAATCGCTCATTTATGACATTGGACTCTTTGGCATCGGATATTGGACCTTGGACTGTTGGACTATTGGACTGATTGGCTTTAGCAACATAAAAATCCAAAGTCCAACAGTCCAATAGTCCAACGTCTAATAGTCCAACATCCCTATACGTCTTTGGTCAAATTCAATTCTTTTATCATCAGCAAGTAAGACCTGGCAAACAACACCGGCGAGGCAAAATCCAGCCGTTCGACCTGTGGTCGCAGGTATGGAAAATGGCTCCGGTTGCGCTCGGCGATGTTCTTGATCCTTTTGGTGATCTCACTGCGGTTCAGACTTCCGTTCGCACCCGCATAAGGAACGTTAAAACCCAGGCCGCTGAAAAACGCCGGCTCCATGATCTGGAAAAACAAGTGGAACAACTCACGGTCGGGTTTCGGAGGCGCGTAATGGAACAAGGCAAAGCCCGCCACATATTGCGGCACCGCCAGGGCCAGCGCTTCGTAATTTTGTTGAAGGGGCCACTCCATATTGGGCAATTCACCTTCGATGAGGCTCACGATGCTGTCGTGGTTGACCGCCGGGTTGATGCCGAATGTGCTGCGCGTGCGGTACATTTCCTTAAACAATGCCTCTTTGGGCCGGTCAAGGAGTTTATGCAACTCCTTCCGGATACTGGTGACTTTCACTTGCGGTGTGCGGTCGTTTTTGGCAAAATAAATGCCATGGATTCGCTCCAGTGTGTCCATCATAAAACCTTCGGGTCGAACGAGATAATCCAGTTTGAATGCCAGCGACAGCAACAAGTAGGCGAAGGTGCCGGGATAGGTGTTGGGGTCGGGTTTGGCTTTGTCCATTTCGGCGAACACTTCTTCGATTTTACGGTGGAGGAAGTTGTATTTCACCTCTTTTTCCGCCTCGGGGATATCGCCGTAGGTGCGTTCCTGCACCGGACTCAGGGTTTTGAATTCGTCGAGCAACAAGTCGTCCTGTTTGTCGGCATGGATGGCGAGTTCGCGCAGAGCATAGAGCAGCTTGTATGGCGAACCGTCGGTTACGTGCGTATCGAACAAAATGGTCAGAATATTGTCGGGGGCAAGGGCGAAGCGGCTGAATTTCAAATTGAAATTGGCTTCCATAAGGCGTCTCAGGAAACCTACGTTCAGGTCGTCGGCCCGGGCGATCCGGCTTTCCGCCTTCACTTTTTCGGCTGTCGCCGTCCCTGTGATGTGCTGGGAGCCTTGCCAGAATTCAAATTCGAGGGTGTCGTCTTTTTTCCGCCATTCGATGTTATCTGCCTGATTGTCTTTCAGATATGACATGAACGCTTCGTAGGCTTCTAAATGCCTGCCTTCATCAAACAGTTCGAGCGAGCGGTCAAACGCCCGTTGCTGCAGGTCGGTTTTGTACGCGTCGGTATAACGGCCAAACGGGATGTCGGGCGCCTGAATATTTTTATCTGAACCGAAAAGGCGGTTAAAGAAACTCATGTTTGGGCTTAAAATGAGCGCCAAAAGTAGCAAGTTTGCCGGGATTTTATTTATTTGTCAAATATGGAGACCTTCCGTACCGCGTTAAAAGTGCAACCGGCACCATTCGGTATCAGTCATTCGGAACATTTGATGCTGATCGGTTCGTGTTTTACCGAACACATCGGCAACCAATTGGCTGGTTATAAATTCCCCACACTGACCAATCCGTCTGGGATTGTTTATAACCCCGCATCTATTGTCTCCGGTTTGGAAAGGCTTTTTAACGAAAATCAATTTTTTACAGAACAGGAAATTTTTGAAAACGCAGGACTGTGGCACAGTTGGGAGCACCACGGGCGTTTTTCAAAACCCGGAAAAGAAGAAACCCTGGCAGGTATCAACGCGGCATATGCTGATGCTGTGGCGTTTCTGAAAAAAGCGAACCGCCTGTTGCTCACTTTCGGTACGGCAGATGTGTTTATGCTGCGCGACATGGGTAGCGCTGCAGTTACGCCGCCCGGTTCGGGGGCGTTCAGGCCCGCAACACGGGTAGGGTCGGCCATAAATGACCTTGGCCAGGGCGGCCTGAAAGCCGCGCTACCTGTGGTCGCCAACAACCATAAAATGTCGGCCGCTTTGTTTCAGGAACGCCGCCTGTCGGTGACCGAAATCGCGGAGAGTACGATCGGCATTTTACAAAAAATAAAATCAAAAAATGCTGATTTACAGGTGGTTTTGACCGTCAGCCCCGTTCGGCACCTGCGCAGCGGCGCAGTGGCCAGCCAGCGCAGTAAAGCGACCCTTGTGTTGGCCTGCGACGAGATATGCCGCCGGCTCGACTTTGCGCATTATTTCCCCGCCTACGAACTCCTGCTCGACGATCTGCGCGATTACCGCTTTTATGCGGCGGACATGGTGCATCCTTCCGAAGTGGCAGTGCAATACATCTGGAATTTTTTCGCAGGCACTTTTTTTTCGGAAGACACAAAAAGACTGAACGAACGGATCGGAAAAATTGTGGCGGCGGCGCGACACCGGCCATTCAACCCCGCTTCGGAGGAGCACCGGGCATTTGCGCGGGCACAGCTGGAGGCGATTGAAAACTTGAAAAAGGAATGGACCGCGTTGGATTTTGGCGAGGAGGAAGTGTATTTCCAACGGTTTGTCAATCGGGCAATTTGAACTCTTCTAATGCCAATTCAAATCCTGGCAGCACGTCTTATCCGTCCAGTTTCTTGCCGTCAAATCCTTCTCCGGGCCATCCGCCCTGTACATCACAACATCACTTCGGGTACGATTTCGGGCTCACCCCCGTCCATTTCTTGAACGCCCGGCGGAATACGCTCGGCTCGGTATAGCCCAGCCGGTAAGCCACCTCGTTGACCGTCAGCGAGCGGTTTTTCAGCAGACCGATGGCCAGTTCAGATTTCACCGACTCGGCAATGTGCTGAAACGAAGTGCCCTCCTCCTGGAGTTTGCGCTGGAGGGTGCGGGGCGTCACATGCAGGTACTCCACCACGTCGTTCAGTTGAGGCATGGTGGAGGAGAAATTTTGCAGGATGACACGGCGTACTTCGTTGGTAAAAGTGGCGCGTTGTTTCGTTTTAGCGATTTCTTTTTCCAATAATTCCCGGAACATTTGGTTGAGTTGCGGATTGTGTCCAATGACCGGCAGGTGCATGTCGCGCAGCCGGTAGACGAGGCAGTTGCAGGTTTGGTTGAACAAAGGTTCGGTTTTCAAAACCCGCAGGTATTCGCGGGTATCCTGAGGGCGCGGATAGCGCATCGAGACCCGGAGCGGGTATTTGGTTTTACCGGAAAGCAATTTGGTCAGGTGCACAAAAGCGGCGGCGGAATGGTCCACCACCTGCCTGGCGGTTTCCGGTGAGGCGTTGTTCCATACTTCCAAAGGCTCCGCAAAGTAGAAAAACTCATCGCCCCGTACTTCCAGCGTAAAAACGGTCATGTTGGAAATATAGCCATTGAACTGGGTGGCATGGGTAAAAGCGTTGAGCAGGTCGGGACTTGTTTCCATCAAAAATCCCAATATCCCGGCCAGCCCGGGCGAAGTCACTTCGCCCATGTGCAAACCCAGGAAAGAGTCGCCTGTGGTGCGAATGGCCGCTTTCCAGGCCTCGATGCTTTGATCGAGATCCACAAAAGCATCGGGGCGGTCGAGCGTTTCGGGCGTAACACCAATGGCGCGGCACAGTTCAGAAAGGTCGGCGCCTTTACTCACTGCCGCCAGGAAAATGTTCCGAATGAGGGGCATTCCCGCCCAGATATTGGGTTTTTCCATGCTTACTGGCGCGATTTGCACTTTTTCTGGCGCAAATTACGACAGCCGGGCGATGCATTTGCCGCGACCTTTGCTTCAGCAATTAAAAAACAGGTTTATGAAACAATACACCATTCTGGGCGGCGGCATCGCCGGACTCAGCACCGCCATTGCTTTGAAACAAAAAGGTATCCAGGCAACGGTTTTCGAAGCTGCGCCCGCAATTAAACCGCTCGGTGCAGGGCTGCTGCTGGCTGCCAACGCTGTCAAAGGTTACCAACACCTCGGTATCGCTGAAAAGATCATTGCAAGAGGCAAGTTATTGCCCACTTTCAGCATCTTCGACCAACAAGGACGCGTCATCACTTCCGCCGATGCTGCAAAGATCGGACAAAAGTATGGACTGCATAATTTCGCCATTCACAGGGCCGAATTGCATGAAGCGCTGCTGGCTGAACTGGAACCGGGTCAGGTGCAAACCGGCAAACGCGCTGCCGGTTTCGAGCGGCTGAGCGATGGCGGCCTCGAAGTTCGTTTTGCCGACGGTTCTACACACCGGACGGATTATCTGGTGGTCGCCGAAGGCATTCATTCCGCTATTCGCCGGCAATTGCTGCCCGATTCGGAGCAGCGTTATGCCGGTTATACCTGTTGGCGGGCAGTAGTGGAAACACCGCCATCGTTAAAGGGGCTTTATGTCGCTTCTGAAACCTGGGGCCCGGACGGGCGCTTTGGCATCGTCCCGCTGGCAGGCGATAAGGTCTACTGGTTCGCGTGTGTCGATGCCCCGCAAAACGATCCGGTCAGGAGCATCTTCAAAGTAGCCGATCTGCAGCAGGTTTTTTGCCGTTTTCACCAACCGGTCAGGGATATTCTGGAAAACACACGCGACCACGACCTGATCTGGGGCGACATCATTGACCTGAAACCGATCAGCAAATTCGCATTCGGCAACATCGTACTCATCGGAGACGCCGCCCACGCTACCACACCCAACCTGGGCCAGGGCGCCTGCCAGGCCATCGAAGACGCGGTCGTGCTGGCCGACGAGTTGGGGAAAAATACCGATCCCGCTGAGGCTTTCGTTGCCTTCGAGCGCCGGCGAATGGAACGCGTCCATTTCGTTGTAAACAATTCGTGGCGGCTCGGAAAAATTGCCCAACTGAGTCAACCCTGGTTGGCCGGCTTGCGCAATATCTTGTTCCGTTTGGTGCCTGAAAGTGTGAATGAGCGGCAATTGAAGGCTCTCCTGGAAGTAGATTTTTAAATATGCGGAAAGCTATTTCGCGTTGTACAAAACCTTCCCGCCGACAATCGTCTTTGTCACTTTCGCCTGCAGGATTTCTTCCGGCGCACAGCGCAAGAGGTCTTTGTTCAAAATTGCGACATCGGCGTATTTGCCCGGGGTGAGAGAGCCTTTTTCCTTTTCCTCAAATGCGGCCCAGGCATTCCAGAGGGTGTAGGAAAGCAACGCCTCCTCACGGGTCATTTTTTGTTCGGGAAAAAATTCCAGGCCCGAATCGGTGCGTAAGCGCGTGATAGTCGCGTACAAACAAGGCAGCGGGTTTACATCCTCCACCGGCGCATCCGTGCCGTTGGCAATAAGCGCGCCGGCATCGAGCAGGCTGCGCCAGGCGTAGGCGCCGGTGCGGGCGCGCTCCGTGCCGAGGCGTTTGACCACGAACGGCGCGTCGCTCGTGCAGTGAATACCTTGCATAGCGGCGATGACGCCGAGTTGACGAAATCGGGGAATGTCCTGAGGATCAATGTGTTGACTGTGCTCGATGCGCCAGCGAAGTTGGTTTCCTGTTGTTGGTTTACCGTCCGCGGTTTTTTCAAAAATATCGAGCACTTCGCGGTTGGCGCGGTCACCGATGGCGTGGACACAGCATTGAAGGCCGTATTGTTTGCAGGCGGCAGCCACCGCAGCGATGCTGTCGGTGGGTGTGACGTTCTGGCCGTAGGAATCGGGTTTGTCGGCGTAAGGAGCGAGCAACCAGGCGCCGTAGGAACCGAGCGCGCCATCGAGGTACGCTTTCACGGCGCGGACGGTCAGGTGGCCGTTTCCGAGACCGATCTGGGGAAAAGCGGCGAGTTTGGAAAGCTCCGAAGATTTGGGTTGGCTGATCATGACCCATAATCGGAGCGGCAGTTGGCTCGCTTCGGCGAGGCGGCGGTACTGGCCGATCTCCCAAAAGTCGCTGCCCGCATCCTGGAACGACGTGATGCCTTTGGCTAAGCATTCCTGCGATGCGAGTTGGACGATCTTTTCAAATGCCGCGATTTTTTCGGCCTCGGTGCGGCGGTTTTTCCAATCCAGTAGAGGCTTTTCGATCAGATTCATTGCATTTTCCTCGAATACGCCCACGGCATTGCCTTTTGCGTCGCGCACGATGCGTCCGCCGATGGGGTCGCCGGTTTCGCGGGAGATACCGGCAAGTTGCATGGCTTGGGTATTGGCGATGAGACCGTGTCCGCTGGCGTGGTAAAGCACGACCGGGTTGTTGGGCGCAGCGGAATCCAGTGCGAAGTGGTAAGGATAGCCGTTCACGGTGGAGCCGGGCGAAACCGTCCATTTTTCCTGGTGCCAGCCCCGGCCTTCGATCCATTCGCCCGGGGCTGTGGTTTCGGCTTTTTCAGCCACTAAACCGGCGATCTCCTGCCAGCTTCGCGTGGTCATCAGGTTCAGATTCAGCAGACTTTGGCCCAGCCCCGCGAAGTGCCCGTGCCCTTCGATAAATCCCGGCATGCCGAATGCGCCCTGCAAATCAATGATCTCCGTTTTGTCGCCGGCCAGTTTTTTGATTTCTTCGTCAGAACCAACCGCGAGGATGCGGTCGCCAGCGACGGCCACGGCCGTTGCTTGCGGGCGGAGCGAGTCGGCGGTGAAGAAGTTGCCGTTGAGTAGCAGGAGATCGGGGATATTGGATGGAGAATTGGTGGTGCAGGCAATAGGTGTGATCGCTGCGAGCAATGAGAGAACAATCAGAGTGGTAAATTTCATAAAGATCAGATAATTGCAGACGGCAAGTTATTGGAACGGCTCAAATATCCGGTTGATTTTTCCGGATAAAAAAGCCTAACTTGCGGGCGATATGGACACGAACACTGACACTAATCCAACCATCCACGTCGAATTGCCCTTTAACGGCAGTGTGGAAATCATCCCGTCTCAGAGGATGACCGATGCCGAATTCGAGATTTTCTGCCAGGAAAACCCGGAACTGCAAGTGGAACTCGAGCCGGATGGAACGCTTCTTATTATGCCTCCCGCACACTTTGACTCCGGCCATTTTGAACTGGAAATAGCCAGTGAGCTTCGCAATTATGTAAAAAGCCGGGGTAAAGGCTTGTCTTTTGGCCCCTCCACCGGCTTCAAACTTCCCGACGGCTCTACCCGTGCCGCCGATACCGCCTGGGTTTCCAACGAACAGGTGGAACGGCTCTCTCCCAAAGAGCGCAAGAACTTTGCCCGCGTCGTCCCTGAATTCGTCGTGGAGTTGCGCTCCGATACCGACCGGCTTGCCCGCTTGAAAGAAAAAATGACCAAGACCTGGATCGCCAACGGCGTGCGCCTTGCCTGGTTGATTGATCCTTCGGAACAAAAAGCATACATCTACCGCGCCGATGGCAGCATTCAGGTTGTAACGGATTTCACCGCAAAACTCAGCGGGGAAGATGTATTGCCGGGGTTTGAGTTCGATCTGGGATTACTAAAGTAAAGAACAGGAGGCGTCCAAATTGTCATTATTTTGCAAATATCCCGGTTCTTCCGGTTCTCCGGGAGGCCCTGAAGCGTTTTCAGTCGAAAGCATGGCCTTCGTTTCACAACAATTTCCTGAAATTTGCGTCCCCAATGACCCTTAATGACTATTTTCTCCATGCTCGACCTTTCGTTTCAATATCCCGCCTGGTTCCTGATTTTTTGCGCGTTGCTGGGATTGGGCTATGCTTTGCTGTTGTATTACCGCGACACGACCTTCCGCGAACAAGCGCCCCGGCTGCACCGCTGGCTGGGCGTATTGCGCTGGCTCGTCATTACCATACTCAGTGCGCTGTTGTTGTCGCCGCTCCTGAAAAGTCTTTTGACCGAGACGAAAAAGCCCATTGTAGTGCTGGCGCAGGACCAGTCGGAAAGCGCCGCCGCCGACCTGCCGGCGGATGTGTTGGAACAGTACAAACACAACTGGCAAAGCCTCCGCGAGGCGCTGGCCGGAGAATACGAAGTGCACGAACTGGCTTTCGGCGACCAGGTGCGCGAAGGCGTGAATTTTGAATTCAGGGACAAAGTCACCAACCTGTCGGAATTGCTGCGCGGCGTCTACGACCTCTACGGTGGCCAGAACCTCGGCGCGGTCGTCGTCGCCTCCGATGGCATATACAACGAAGGCAGCAACCCTGCCTATTCGGATGCGCAACTCGCCGCGCCCGTCTACA
Source organism: Saprospiraceae bacterium (assembly GCA_019187225.1). Taxonomy (GTDB): domain Bacteria; phylum Bacteroidota; class Bacteroidia; order Chitinophagales; family Saprospiraceae; genus M3007. The sequence goes on along the minus strand of JABAQQ010000012.1, from coordinate 37,091 downwards.
CCGTGGCCTTAGGTGACACGACGCCCAGGAAAGACCTGCTCGTCAAACGCGTTTTTCACAATAAGATCGCTTACCTGGGCGACAAATTTACCCTCCAGGTAGATGTGGCAGCCACGAATTGCGCCGGACAACAGACTGTTCTGAACATCGGAAGGATAGATGGCGACCAGGTGCGCGCACTCCAGAGCATCCCGGTTGCGGTGGCAGGCAATGACTTTTTTACGACCAGGGAAGTGCAGATCGAAGCCGACCAACCCGGTGTGGTGCAGTACCTGATCAGTGTCGCGGCATTGCCGGGCGAGGCTTCCACGGCCAACAACCGGAAGGAGATTTTTATTGACGTGCTCGACGCCCGCCAGAAAATCCTCCTGCTGGCCAACAGCCCTCACCCCGATATTTCCGCGATCCGGCAGACCCTGGAAAACAACAAAAACTACCAGGTGTCCGTCGCTATGGCCGGCGATCCCGGTCTGGATGTGGTGAAATACGATTTTGTGGTGCTGCACAACCTGCCTTCTGCTGCGAACGACCTCACGGGTGTGCTGAACACCCTGAACGAGAAGCGCATTCCCCGCCTTTTTATCGCAGGAATGCAGACGGGCTATACTGCCTTGTCGAAGGCGCAGGGGCTTGTCAGCGTTCAAAGCGATGGCAAACAAAGCGACGACGTGCAGGGCAAAGTCGCCGCTCAGTTCGCTGCCTTTACGCTGAATCCCGACGTATTGCAGGAATTGCCCAAATTCAATCCCCTCACTTCTGCTTTCGGCAATTTTTCCGCGACGCCGCAGGCGCAGGTATTGCTGTGGAAGCGCATCGGAAAGGTGGACACGGAGCAGCCGCTGCTGGCTTTCGGTGAAACGAACGGCATCAAGACGGGAATTTTTCTGGGTGAAGGTCTGTGGCGCTGGCGTTTGTTCGACTATTTGCAACACCAAAACCACGATATTTTCAACGAACTGGTGGGCAAATCCGTCCAATACCTTTCGTTGAAAGAAGACAAACGCAAGTTCCGCGTCAATCTTGACAAGAACATTTTTTACGAAAACGAGCCGGTGACCTTTGGCGCCGAGCTGTACAACGACAACTACGAACTGACCAACGACCCCGATGTCGCCATGAGCATCCGCAATCGCGACGGCAAGGAGTTTACCTATACGTTCAACAAATTAGGCAAGGCCTACTCGCTCAATGCGGGTATTTTACCGGTGGGTAACTACACTTTCAAAGCCACCACCAATTTCAACGGTCAGAATCTCGTGTTCGAAGGTAAATTCAGCGTTCAACCCATTCAGTTGGAATTGTTCGAGACTACGGCCAACCATGCGGTGTTGCGACAACTCAGCGCGCAATACGGCGGAGAAACGGTTTTTCCGGCAGAGATGGCCAGCATCGCGGAAAAAATCAAGGCGAATCAGACGGTGAAACCGGTGCTGTATCAGACGACCAAAACAAACCCGCTCATCAACCTGAAATGGATTTTTGCCCTGCTGGCAGGACTGCTGGCAGCGGAGTGGTTTATGAGAAGATATTTTGGGGCGTATTGAAGCAACCAAACCCTTTTCCGACTGTTTTCCCTATAAATACCCCGAAACTTATACCTTTACGCTCAAACATTGCCCTTAACCCTCCAGACGCTCTCTATTGTATGGATCCATTAAAAGCACTATTTTACGACAAAGCTCAAGCCCTCTCTAAGGAAGTCAAAGAATTGCTGAAAGAACACGGCGACAAAAAGGTAGATGATGTAGTACTCGACCAGGTGTACGGCGGCATGCGTGACATCACCTGTATGATCTGGGAGCCGTCGTTGCTCGATGCAGAAGAAGGCATCCGTTTCCGGGGGTATTCCATCCCCGAACTGCGCGAAAAATTGCCCCGCGCAACTGGCGGCAAGGAACCTTTACCCGAAGGCTTGTTCTGGCTGATGCTGGTGGGGGAGATTCCAGGCAAAGATCAGGTCAAATGGCTCACCGAAGCATGGGTGCGCCGCGCCAATGTGCCGGAACACGTTTTCCGCGCCATTGATACGCTGCCGGCAGATGCACACCCCATGACCCAACTATCGGTCGGGATCATGGCCATGCAGAATACCAGCGTGTTCGCTCAGCGTTACACGACGGGCATGAACAAATCCGAATATTGGGACGCCACCTATGAGGATACGATGAATCTCGTCGCGCGCCTCCCGCGTGTAGCCGCCTATATATTCCGCCGCGTATACCACAAGGGTGAACAAATCCTGCCGGACATTTCGCTCGATTGGGGCGCCAATTTCGCGCACATGCTCGGCTACGACGATGAGGGCTTCAAAGAATACATGCGCTTGTTCCTGACCATCCACGCCGACCACGAAGGCGGCAACGCCTCGGCGCATACTACCCAACTCGTCGGTTCTACCCTCAGCGATCCATATCTCTCACTCAGCGCCGCGATGAACGCGCTGGCCGGCCCCTTGCACGGTCTTGCCAACCAGGAAGTGATACGTTGGATCCAAAAAATGGTGGATACGTTGGGTACTTCCAAACCCAGTCGCGAGCAGATCGCGGAATACGTGAAAAGTACCCTCACCAGCGGTCGCGTCATCCCCGGATATGGCCACGCCGTGCTCCGCAAACCCGACCCGCGCTTCATGGCGCAGCGGCAGTTCTGCGAAGACAACGTGCAGGACAGCGATCTGGTGAAAATCGTCTGGAAGATATTTGATGTGGTGCCGCCCATCCTCAGCAGCCTCGGTAAAGTGAAAAATCCCTGGCCGAACGTGGATGCGCATTCCGGCGCAGTCCTCATCCATTACGGACTCACGCAGTACAATTATTACACAGTCCTGTTCGGCGTGAGCCGCACCCTCGGTGTGCTCGCCGCTCAATGCTGGGCCCGCGCGCTGGGTCTTCCGCTCGAACGCCCCAAGTCGGTCACCACCGATTGGGTAAAAAACTACTTAGCGAAGGAGTATAGCGTGGTAGTCGGTAATTGAGTCTGATTGCAGGCGACTTAGAACCATTTCCCGCAGATTTTCGCAGATTGAGATCAAAATCTGCGAAAATCTGCGGGAAATATTGTATCTGCGGGAAATATTGTATCTGCGGGAAATATTGTATCTGCGGGAAATATTGTATCTGCGGGAAATGTTATAAAAGACCACATGTCCCGGCTGGCGCAAAGCATCATCGTGTCTCCGACGCCCCCCGATGGATTTCCTTTATTTCCTTCTTCGGCATTTACCTTCTTAATCCGTCAAACTCTCCATCTGCGCATTCACTTTTTCCAGTTCGGTGTTCAGAGAGTCAATGGCACTTTGCACTTCGATGGAATTATTTGTGGTCGCTTGTTGCAGCAGGCGCAGCAAGGCGCCGCGTTTTTCGCAAAAGTCCACCAACAGGACGGTAAAAGCATGCATGTTTTCCGGCAGTTTATAGCCTTCTACTTCGCGGGCGATGGCCATGGCTTTGTCCCATTCAACGGTGCAAGCTTCGTACATCTGAGCAGAATTGGATGCGTTGGCCACCGTTTGGGCCGACGCCCATTGTTGCAACACCGATTCTTCGATACCGGAAAACTCTTCCATTTTTTTCTGAAATGCCTTTACGTCGTTGGTCGAATTGCCGATCAGAACAGCTGCCAGCGCCAGGGCGATCGCACTCCCGGCCAGTACCGGGCGCCAGGCGCCGGCGCCGTGCCATTTGCTCACCAGCAGTCCGATGACGATGCCCGCCGCCAGACCGCCGAGGTGGGCCGCGTTGTCAATTTTCCCGCTCAAACCCATGAACAGGTTGAAAGCCAGGAAAGTACCCGCGCTGGCGAGTTGCGCCTTTTTTTCCGCCGACGAGAGCCGGTGCGAGGTGGTGACCCAGCCGTAGAACAAGCCGAACATACCGAAGATCGCGCCCGAAGCGCCGGCGCTCACTGTCGCCTCATTCCACCACAAGCTGGCGGCGCTTCCGGCTAAACCGCACACAAGGTAAGCGATGACATATTGCGCCCTGCCGAGCATGTTTTCCAGCAATACGCCGACGCTGAACAGGGAATACATATTCACGGCCAGGTGCAATACGCCGATGTGCAAAAAACAATTGGTCAGCAGGCGCCACCATTGACCGTCGAGCGTAAGCGGTTTGAAGTTGGCGCCCCAGGCGATCAGGTCCTGCGTCTCCGGTAGCATGATGTTGACGCCGCTGACGGCCATTAGAAGGAAAACGGCGACGTTCAGGCCGATGATGAGGAGCGTAGCCCAGCCGCTTTGCCAGGTCGAAGGCTCAGGCTCTGTTGGCGTATGATTTTCAGTGTGTTGGGCCTTATGGGCATTTTCTTCGGCGGAAAATTCGCGGGTGTCGTCCGGTGATGTCATGTTGCGTGGTTGTGGTACAAACTCGGTTTTCGGGCAACGCAAAGATGGACAAATGTATCAAAGTCCGGTATCGAACGTTTTTATACCCCTTACCTTTGCGCATCTTTCCGATTACACGATGAAAAAACACGCATTGATATTCCTCGGCGTTTGCCTTTTCACCTGCTCTGCCAGCGCCGGCCCGAAACCCGGACTTTGCAACTTTGCAACCCTGCCACCCTGCGATCTTATTGCAGCCAAATATTTCGATTTCTCCCTTTCCGCCAGGGATGCTTACCGCAAAGTGACCAGCCTGCGCTTTGCGGAAGCGCGCACGGTACTGGACGCCATGCAGCGCAGCGAACCGGACAACCTGATGGCCGTCTATTTGGAGAACTACCTCGATTTTTTCACCGTCTTTGTCAACGACAACAAGGCCGAATACCAGCGCCTGGCCAAAAACATGGAGCCGCACCTGGACAAGATCGCGCGCGGCCCCTCGAATTCTCCCTGGTACCTCTACACCCAGGCCGAAATACGCCTGCAATGGGCCATCACCCGAAGCCGCTACGGCGATTTTCTCACCGGCATGAGCGACATCAAACAGGCATATGCGCTGCTGGAAGAAAACCGGCGCCGCTTCCCCGGCTTTACCCCCAACAAAAAAAGCCTTGGGATCATGCACGCGCTCATCGGCAATGTGCCCGAAGAATACCGCTGGGCGGTGAAAACGCTGGGCGGTATGGACGGCAGCATGGAACAAGGTATGCGCGAACTGGAAGAAGCCCTCGCCTTTTCCCAAAAGAACGATTTTATTTTTGAGGATGAAACCGTCGTGGTGTACGCATTTCTCCAGTTGTACCTGAACAACCGCGGCGACATCGCGTGGAATACTTTGAAAAACAGTAAATTAACACCCAAAACCAACCCACTTGCCGCTTATGCCATGGCCACCGTTGCCATGCGTACCGGCCAGAACGACGAAGCCATCCGATTGCTGGAGGGAAGCCCGGCCGGGCATCAGTACGCGCCTTTCCACTACCGGAATTACCTGCTTGGCCTCGCCAAACTCCGCCGCCTCGATTCCGATGCCAACAAAGCCATCGAGGCTTTTGTCAACCACTTTAAAGGCGAGAACGGCATCAAGGAAGCTTACCAAAAACTCGCCTGGTACCACCTCTCCCTCGACAACGACAACGGCTACCGCACCTACATGCGTTATGCCAAAATCAAAGGCGCTTCCAACAGCGAAGGCGACAAAGCGGCGCTCCGTGAAGCCGACTCCGGCGAAATGCCCGACCAGCGCCTGCTCGAGGCCCGCCTGCTCTTCGACGGCGGCTACTACCAGCGCGCCTACGAGCTGCTGAAAAACAACGCCGACGATTACGCTGCCGACCGCAAAAAAAACCTCGAATACACCTACCGTCTCGGCCGTATTACCCACCTCCTGGGCAAAAGCCGGGACGCCATTCGCCTCTACACCCAAACGATGGACAACGGCGCCAAAGACCCCTGGTATTTCGCCTGCAATGCCGCGCTCCAACTCGGACTGCTGTACGAAGCGCAAAAAGACGTTGCCAACGCCCGCGCGGCTTTCCAGCGCTGCCTTGGCATGAAACCGGAGGAGTATGCCGCGAGTTTGCACGCGCAGGCGAAAGCGGGATTGGGGAGGGTGAAATAACGCGAGGGACTTGCGTTATTAAAGGTTGGTTATTTGATTATTGGTTGAGGGCGGAAATTCCCATTTTTGCCCCCTCAAATCCCCCAATCACCACATCAACACATAAACAATCATGCAAAAACTCATTTTCCCCACACTCCTCGCCGCCCTCGCGTTCGCTTCCTGCGCCGTCAAACCTGTCGCCAACTTTACCGTGCCGACCGGCAAACTCGTCGCGCCCGTGGAAGTAGCCTTCACCAACAATTCGCTGAAAGCCGATTCCTACGCCTGGGATTTCGGCGATGGCGCCACCTCCACAGAAGCCAATCCGAAACACCGCTACACCCACAGCGGCAATTACGAAGTCACGCTCAAAGCCACAAAAGGTTCAAAAACAGTCATTAAAAAACAAATGGTACAGATCACCGCACCCGAACGCTGCCTCGTGGAAATCGAAACCGAATTCGGCACCATGACCGCCGAACTTTTCAACGCCACGCCCAAACACCGCGACAACTTCATCAAACTCGCCGAAGAAGGCTACTACAACGACCTGCTCTTTCACCGCGTTATCAACGGCTTCATGATCCAGGGCGGCGACCCGCAATCGCGCAACGCGCCCGCCGGCCAGCCGCTCGGCATGGGCGGCCCGAGTTACCAGATCCCCGCCGAATTTGTAGATACGCTATGCCACGTCAAAGGCGCACTGGCGGCAGCCCGTACCAACAACCCGGAGAAAAAATCGTCCGGTTCTCAATTCTACATTGTTCAAGGCGGTGGCCCCGTGAAGGAAGAAATGCTCAACCAGATCGAGATGCAGAAAGGCTTCCACTATACCCCCGAACAACGCAAGGAATACATGACCCTCGGCGGCACCCCCTTCCTCGACCGCGACTACACGGTATTTGGCCGCGTCATCAAGGGCCTGGACGTGATCGACAAAATTGCCGCCGTAAAAACTGCGCCCGGCGACCGGCCCGTACAGGATGTGAAAATGAAAATGCGGGTGATAAAATAAGGTTAACGGGCTGACGGGTTAATGGGTTGACCCGTTAACCCGTCAGCCCGTTAACCCGCAAACCCATCAACCCATTTGCGGATCCGGCTGCCAATCTTTACTTTTGTTGAAAAATCACTCCTATGCAAGTGGAAGCAGCAGCATCGGCGACATCTCGCGCGAAAAAGGCCAAAGTATCGGCAACCGTACCGGATTACCTCATCTACGAAGTGGACGAAGGTCGGACGATCTCGATATCATGCCGGGTATCGTGCTGAATATCGAAAAACTCCTGGCGGAGGTCTGAATCCTCTCATTACTTTGCCTTCCTCCTTTAACATGTCTTCCAACAGAACGCCACTTATCATCGCCCTTCTTGCCCTTATCCTGTTGGCAGCGGCGTTCTATTTTACCTACGAATCGGGCCAACCCAAATTCGATTGGAGCGATTCGTGGTCGAAAAAGGCATACCGGGAAACCAATGCCGAACCCTACGGCACCCAGATCGTACACCGGTTGCTCGAAAAGTATTTTCCGGGCAAACAACTGAAAGACATTCAGAGCAGCATCATCCGCGAACTTCCCCTCGACTCCACCGGCGGCAGCAATTACATTTTTATCGGCGAGGCGATGTATATGGATTCGGCGAGCACGGAACATTTGCTCCGCTTCGTGGAAGCGGGCAATACCGTCTTCTTAGCAAGCAAGACGATACCCTTCGACCTGATGTTCAAACTTTATTACCGGGAATGCCCGGAAGCGGAGTGGAATGATTATAGTTATTTCTCCGACACATTGGTGCGCATGACCCTGCGCGAACCCAAAATGGCTGCTCCTGAAGTCGCAATTTTTCACTATGCCCGGCAAAACCAACCTGTTTCTTACAACTGGCATTTTATCGCAGGGCAATATTTCTGCCCCCCTTTGCCACATCATCCGCTCGGGTACGTAAACGATTCACTCGTCAATTTCGCCCGGTACCCCTATGGCCAAGGGTATTTTTTGCTGCACACCAATCCGCTGGTTTTCAGCAACTACAGCCTGCTTCGCACCGGTACACGCCTTTACCTCGAAGGAGTGCTTTCCTGGCTCAGGGAAGGCGATATTTACTGGGATGCCATGAGCCGTGTACCGGAGGCCGTCGCGCGCCGCCGCAACCGCAGCGCATTTTCCCGCACGCTCGACGAAGAGCATCCCTTGTCGTACATCCTGAAACAACCGGCCCTGGCCTGGGCGTGGTACCTTGTGGCCGGTCTGGCCCTGACCTGGCTGATCTTTCGGGCCAAACGCCGCCAGCGCGTCATTCCGGTACTGCCGAAAAATGAAAACTCATCCTATGAATTCATCAGCACCATCGCCAACCTGCATTTCCGGGAAAAAAATTACCAGGGACTGTGCATCCAAAGCATGAAACTTTTCATCGCCCAAATCCGCGAACGCTATGGCCTGCTCGCGCACCTCGACCACGAAACACTCAGACCGCATACGGATCACGACTTTTTCCAACGCTTGGCCGCAGTATCTGAAGTGCCGGAATCTCAGGTCCGCGATATTTTTACCCAATATACCGCTGCCGTTCAATACCAGCCGACCGAAGAAATGATGGTAAATTTGCACCTCGCTATGGAGCGGTTCTGGAAAAAAGCGAAATGAGGGGGCCGTGGACGGTAGACAGTAGACGGTCTCTTCAAATGTAACTCTTTCCATCGGAACCGGGTGAAAAACTACCTCATAATTACTCCAATTTCTCCCAATGACTCTTAATGACTTTTCTATATGTCTGAAAACGAAGAAATTATTCCCGAACAACCTGAAGCCGACAATGGCGCAGCCGAACATTCGTCTGTGGACGACCGTCAAGTGGACGTCGCGCCTGTCATGCTGCGCGCCGAACGCGTGAAAGCGCAGATCAGCCGGGTAATCGTGGGTCAGGAGGAAATGCTCGACCAATTGTTGATCGCCCTGTTCACCGGAGGTCATGTGTTACTGGAAGGCGTTCCAGGCATCGCCAAAACGCTGACCGCCAAATTGCTGGCCCGGACCATCGACACGGGTTTCAGCCGCATCCAGTTCACACCCGACCTCATGCCGGCCGACGTGGTGGGTACGCCGGTGTTCAATATGAAAACATCGGATTTCAACTTCAAATCCGGGCCCATTTTTTCCAATGTGGTGCTGATAGACGAGATCAACCGCGCCCCGGCTAAAACCCAGGCGGCCCTGTTCGAGGTCATGGAAGAAAAACAGGTGACGGTAGACGGCACTACGTATTTCATGGAAGCGCCTTTTTTCGTCATCGCCACCCAAAACCCCATCGAGCAGGAAGGTACATACAAACTCCCGGAGGCGCAACTCGACCGTTTTTTGTTCAAGATCATCCTGGAATATCCGAGTCTGGAAGAAGAACAATCCATCCTGCGCCGTTTCAAAAACGACTTTTCAGGAGTCTTGCGCGAAACCGTCGAGCCGGTCATCACTCCCGCTGAAATTGCCGATTCGCAGCGGCTGATCGAGCAGGTATACATCCGCGAAGAATTGCTCGACTACATCGCCGCCATCGTGCATAGCACCCGCAACAATGCCGATCTTTTCCTCGGCGCCAGTCCCCGCGCTTCGCTCGCCCTGATGAAAACCGCCAAAGCGGTTGCCGCCATGGCGGGCCGCAATTTTGTGACGCCCGACGACATTCGCTATGTCTCTTTTCCGGCGCTCAACCACCGCGTTATCCTCACCCCGGAGCGCGAAATGGAGGGCTACACCACGCGCGAAGTGCTGGATGAAATTGTGAAAAAGATCGAGGTGCCGCGGTAGAGGAGGGTGGAATACAGAGACCGTCCACCCGCCTTCGCCGAGGCTTCGGCGGGTAAGCCGTCTACCGTCTACCGTCTACCGTCTACCGTCCACTGTCCACCGTCTACCGTCCACCGTCCACCGTCCACCGTCCACCGTCCACCGTCTACCGTCCACCGTTTGAACACCTGTTCCACGCCTGCTCCGTCCCACTCGTTTTCAACATTGTCCAAACTCAGAATTTGCCGGAACAGATCGTTCTGAGCGTCGTCTTCGCGCAGGGCGATGTGGTAGGGCGTATTGCTGAAGGTGACCATCGAATACACCGGCAGAAAATCGGGGTGTTGCTCGTGCAAACGGGCGGCGATCTTTTTGCGCAGCAAAAATTTCGGATCGGCCACTAAGTCCCTCATTTCGATGAAATTGCGCTGTGCGAGTTCGGCGATGGCGTCGCCGTCGGCCTTACGGCGCCGGGCGAATTCCGGGAGGATGTGCTGCCAATCGCCGCCCATTTCGTCGTGCATCGCGGCGAGGATGGTGCAGTCCTCGAAACCCGCGTTCATGCCTTGCCCGTAGAACGGCACAATGGCATGCGCGGCATCGCCGATGAGCAGGATGCGGCTTTGCCATTGCCAGGGCGCGCATTTGACCGTCACGAGCGAGGAAGTCGGATTTTGCCAAAAATCTTTTATCAGCGTCGGCATCAGCGGCACGGCGTCGGGAAAATATTGTTGGAAAAAAGCAGACACGTCGGCGTCGGTTTTTATTTTTTCGAAAGCAACTTCTCCCTCGAAGGGCAGAAAAAGGGTGCAGGTAAAACTGCCGTCGGCGTTGGGCAGGGCGATCAGCATAAAATTGCCGCGTGGCCAGATGTGCAGGGCATTTTGCTGCATCCGGTGACTGCCGTCGGCATTCGGCGGAATGGTCAGCTCCTTGTAGCCGTGTTCGAGGTAGAACTGCGTGTAGTTGAAGCGATCGGTGCGTTGCAGTGCATAGCGCACCGCGCTGAAAGCGCCGTCGGCAGCGAAGATCAGCGGCGCTTCCACTGTTTTCAGCGCATTGGTTTTCATATCCTCGAAAGTAATGACGGGATTTTCCAGGTCTACCTCGACGCAGCGGTGGTCGAAAAAGAACTGAACATTTGGGAAGGAAGCGGCGATGTTCAGCAATTCTAAGTTCAGTCCACCGCGCGACACAGAATAGATGGCCTGGCCTTCCTTGCCGTAAGGTTGGAACGTCATCTCGCCCGCTACCGAATGCATCATCCGGCCCGGCATGGGAATGGCGACTTTTTCAATTTTTTCGCGGATGCCGGCCTGTTCGACGGCTTTCCAGCCGCGCTCGCTCATAGCGAGATTGATGGAGCGCCCGCCGGAGTACCCGGCAGCGCGCATATCGGGGCGGCGTTCGTACACCTCGACCTGGTAACCGCGCCGGGCGAGAAAAACGGCCCATAAGGAGCCGACAAGACCGGCGCCGACGACGATGGCTTTTTGTTGCGATGCGTTTTGATTTGTCATTGTAATTGTCCGTTAAATGGTTTGGCGCAGCAAAAGAAAAAAATCCTGGCCGTTCAGCGGCAATCTTTTACTAATCTTGCCCCCTGTACGAAAATACCGGCCTTTTTCCATGAATGCAACTTCTGCCAATCGAAACCCCTACCTGATCCCTTTCGCCTTGGTTTGCAGCCTTTTTTTCCTGTGGGGCATCGCCAACAGCCTCAACGGTTCGCTCATCCGGCACTTTCAGTTCGCGCTCGACCTGAAACGCTGGCAGGCGGGCATTGTGGACTCGGCCTTTTATTTCGGTTATTTTGTGATGGCCATCCCGGCGGGCATTTTTATGCGCAAATGGGGCTACAAACGCGGCATTTTGGCCGGTTTGCTCTTATATGCCGGCGGTGCGCTGCTGTTTTATCCGGCAGCGGATATCCGGGTATATGCCTTTTTCCTCTTTGCCCTGTTCACCATTGCTTCGGGCCTGGCATTTCTGGAAACGGCAGCCAACCTGTACGTGACCGTTTTGGGCGATAAAAAAGACGCAGAGTGGCGCATCAATTTCGCGCAGTCGTTCAACGGCATCAGCATCATCCTGGGGCCTGTCATCGGCAGTTTGTTTATTTTTTCCAAAAAAGAATACACCCCGGAAGTACTGGCGACCATGACGGCGGAGCAAATACAAGCCGCGCGGGTGGAGGAGGCATTGTCGGTGCAGGGGCCGTATCTGGCGGTGGCTGCGATTGTGGCGGCAGTGGCCGTGTTGTTTGCATTTACAAAAATGCCCGAGGTGGGGAGAGAAGAAGAATTGGCTGAAGGCAAAGTGGGCATTTTCGACCTTCTGGGTAAATACCGGCACCTGAGCCTTGGCGTTTTGGCCCAGTTCGCCAATGTGGGCGCCCAGGCGACTTTGTGGGGTTATTTTGTGGATTTTAAAATAGACTTCGCCAAAGACGAACACCTCGGCATCGTGAACAGCCTGTACCGGGTGGCGGAAGGCATGACGCCGGAGCAGATCGCCGGTTTTCACGCTTCTTTTGCATTGGTACTTTTTATGCTGGGGCGGTTTCTTGGCACCTACCTGATGAGCAGAACGGAGCCGCGCAAGGTACTGCTGTGGTATTGCGTCGCCGCTGTCGGCCTCGTCGCGCTGGCTTTCGCTACCGGCGGTCTCACCGCCATCGTGTGTCTGATGCTGACGTATTTCTGCCAGAGCATCATGTTCCCGACCATTTTTGCCCTGGCGACCAAAGGGTTACCCCCGGCGGAAAGCAAGCTGGCTTCTTCGCTCGTCATCATGGCCATTGTAGGCGGTGCGGTGATGCCGCCGATTGCGGGGTTATTGTCGGGCGCAGGCGGCATGAAAATGGCGTTGCTGGTGCCGTTTGTTTGTTTCGCTTATGTGGTGTGGTATGTGATGAAGGGGTACCGTATTCAAACTCAAAATTGAACTCTGAAAGTAGTTTATGAAAAAAAATGCATTTTTCGCTCTGATTATCAGTCTTTTGCCGGCAATTACCCTTGGTCAGAACACCTCCGGCAAAGACGCCTGGATGCTCCGGCCCGCCGTCAAACTTGACGACTACAACCCCGTCCTCGAGCCGGACGGCAAGGCTCAGTTCTTTTGTCCCGTGCGCAAACAAAACCTGAAATGGGAGGAAAAGGATGTGTTCAATCCCGCTGCCGTGGTGAAAGACGGTTGGGTGTGGATGCTCTACCGGGCTGAAGACCTTATCGGCAAATACGCCGGCACCTCGCGCATCGGTTTGGCTAAAAGCCGCGACGGATTGCAGTTTCGCAGAAATCCGATCCCGGTGCTGTATCCGGACAATGATTCGCTGAACGTCTACGAATGGGAAGGCGGTTGCGAAGATCCGCGCGTGGTGAAACGCGACGACAGTACCTACGTGATGACCTATACCGCTTACGACGGCAAAACCGCCCGCCTCTGCGTGGCCTCCTCGCGCAACCTCGTGATGTGGCAAAAACACGGTCTCGCTTTCGGCAGCGGAAAATACCGCGACACCTGGTCAAAGTCGGGCGCTGTCGTGTGCGAACTGGTGGGCAGCGAAGTCGTCGCGCGGAAGATCAAAGGCAAATATTACATGTACTGGGGCGATACGGATATTTTCCTGGCCACTTCCGACGACCTGATCTCCTGGAAACCGGTGACGGATAAAAAAGGCAAACTGATCTCCATTCTGAAGCCGCGCCCGGGCTTTTTCGACAGCAAATTAGTGGAGCCCGGCCCTTTCGCGCTGCTGCGCAAGGAAGGCATATTGCTCTTGTACAACAGCGCCAACGATGCCGGTACCGGCGACAAATCGCTCCCGGACATGACCTATGCCGTCGGACAGGCGCTCTTTTCGGATTCGAAGCCTGAAAAACTTGCCGCCCGCGCCGACCGCTACCTGATGGCGCCCGACCGCGATTACGAAAAGACCGGCCAGGTCAACAACGTGTGCTTCCTCGAAGGGATGGTGTGGCACAAAGACAGATGGCTGCTGTACTACGGCACGGCGGATTCGAAGATTGCGGTGGCGGAGTGTAAACAGTAGAATGTACTGAGAATCTGAATCTTATGTTGAAATCGGTTATCCAACCCATTGCAGTTATCCTGATTGGAGTGATCGTATTTCTGCTCGATTACTTTGAACGGGTGGGGCCTGGCGCTAATGAATTGGTGTTGTTTCTGCTGACGATCGGCAAATCCGTATACTTTGTCATCCTGACGTTCGGGCGCATTCGCAAAACGCTTGATACGGAATTTTTCTACCACGAATTTCTGTCGTTTATCCTGTACTATGTTTTGCTCATCATTTTATCCTTCGCGGTGGATTTTTACTGTCTGTTCCGGATTGATAACACCGCTTTCCTCGGGATTCAGCAAAAGCAGACCATACTGGATGAATTTGTGACGTTCATTTATTTCAGTATCGCCACTTTTACGACCGTTGGTTTTGGCGATATTTTTCCGCGCTCGACCAGTGCCCAGGTTTTCGTTTCGGCCGAAGTATTACTTGCTTTCTCGTTCAACATACTTATTATTGCCAACATCGTCCATATTCGGGAGTCGTTGGGCAAAAAAGAGGGAAAAAGTGGAAACAAAGGCTGACTAAACAAACACTGCACAGAGGATACCTATTGAAATGCCAATTTTAAATTTGGTTTGACAGGGACGTTGTAACACCCTATTACGAAAGGCTTTCCGGATTTCACTCCGTTTAAAAACTGAAGACAAATGGTGCGGGGTTGTTCGCTTTGTTTCAGTTCAAGGTTTACTTTCCCATTTTTCATTTGAAGATTGTTGGAGAAGTGCGCGCCGTCTATTGTGATCTCCAGGTCTTCCAGGTGAGCAGCCCATTTGGGTGAAATGGCCAGCGATACATTTACAGTTGATTTCGGTGGGGATGGGGGAGGCGGTTTAAGCCGGCATATGATCGTATCCCGGATGGCAGGTTCGATTGCCCTGGTTTTCGCAACGCAGTCACAATCGGCACTGACAACTTCAATCCTGTAATTTTTTGCCTTGTCATTCACCCCATCCGCTGTGGATTGAGTGATAAAAAAGTCGGCGCCTGTTTTCCTGGAAGGGTCATCTGAAAAATCAAAGTCTGTATAACGCGTGACCGCATGATCATTAACCCGGATACTGCTGAGCGATACAGGCCGGCTAAAAAGCAATCTGACATGGGTGGTGGAAAAGTGCACGGGGCCGGTGGGAGTGTCCTGTCGCCGAGAGCCCGACGGTTTGGGTGGGATTACCGGGCTTTCACTGCCATGGGTCATCAAAACACCAGGCTTGTGGTTCAGGGCATTAAATGCCTCGCACCACCCGGCGAGCGGAACGAAAAAGGTGGTGTTGCTCAAAGCATGCACCTTTTTAAAGACGACGGTATCTAAAGGCGATCTTTGCCAAATGAATTGCCAGCGCTCGGCGGGGCGGATGACGGTGTCAACGCTTGTGTAGAAACCGCATCCTGAAGTGTCTGAAGGCATCGTCACGAACAGATCGTTTGTGTCCTTCAGCAGGGGATCATACCAGATCTGCCTTGCCCTGTTCCCAAGGTAAGAAATTTCGAAGTTCCCGGCAGGATCATTTGGAACGGAGATATAAGTCCCCCAAATACCCTGGGTCAGGCGTTGCAAAGCAATTTTTTTTCTGGAAACAGCGAATGCTTCCACAGCGGTGTCCGAGGGGGAGTGGACGATCACATATACCCCACGGGTATGAGGAAGGTTAACGGCCGGGGCGGGCCAATCATCCTGAAAGGGCAACAAGCCGTTCAGGTAAGCCAAAAGGGCAGCCACCCCGGCAATCAGGAGGAGCGAAATCTGACTGGCGTTTTTTGTAACCGCAGGTGGAATAGCCGCCGGGATGTCCGATTGTTTGCGATCGCCGGCAGGTGTATCCGCGTCTATCGCGGGGGGAATGGCATTTCGCAGGGAAGCGGCATCTGTCCCGGCCGCTTGCAGGGCAAATGAAATACCTGTGGGTTTCAGCGCCGGCTCGCCGGCGGAGTCGGTGGACTCGGTTACGATCTGCACCGTTTCTTCGAGGGTCACTTCGCGCGGTATGAGGCCGATGTCGGGCACATTTTCAAGTATCGAAACCTTTACGACGAGTTGATGCGTCCCTTCATGCAAAGGAGTGACGTAAAACAACCACTCCGTATATCCGGTATCGCGCACCAATTGGCGGGTGTTGTTGGGCGAAGTGATAAAGAAATTTTGACCGGAAGGATCGAGCAGCTGAGCCTCCATCGCGTTGGACACTTCCACGCACGAGCGCAATTGCACATATTCGTCGAGGGTAATGTTCTCAATGATCGCGTCTTCATCCAATGCGACGCGCACCACACAACGGCTGGATTTTTGAAGGGACATTCGTTGGGGTATCCGATACAGGACGCTGCCTGTTTTGGGTGTGGATTTACCTCCAGCACGCGGTTTTTTGGCAGCAACTTCTTCAAAATCAATAAGTTCTAAACCTTGTACCAATTGATAGAAGTCCGATCGAATGCGGTCTTGTTCCCGTTGGTGCTCTTTGTTTGAGATCAGGTTCCGTATTTGCTTTTTATTGGAATCGTTCAGCCTGCCCAACAATGCAATCACATCTTCCTGCTTTTCAGAAAAATCGGGGAGAAGTTCTTTCAAACGCAACAGCGCGGCGGCGAGGTCGTCTGCCATTTGTTCGCGCAATTCGCGTTGGATAGTCGTCAGTGGCTGACTTAAGGGCATAAAGCGACAGTTTTAGTGCGAATCATGGGTGCCGTAACGGGTACTTTACCGAGGTTCAGCATTGTGGTTGGCCAAATCCCGGGCCGACGCCCCCGACTCTCAATATTTTAATTCTCACAGCATTTACGGAATAAATGTAAACATGCCTTCAAAGTCCTGCAAGGACAAATTCGACAGGAAATCAGGATACTTTTTAGTGTAACTACCCCCCCCAATAATTAGATGTCAAACACTTATGATGATTTTTTATACGACTAAAATTACTTTTTATCGCATTTTTAATCCAAAAGGGAAACCCGCCCTGCGTAAAAACTTAGGCAGGGGCAGCGCCCCGAAAGATTTGTAGTGATTTATGAACAAAATCCACTATGGAGGGGCAGCGCCCCGAAACATATTCCGGGGCGCTGCCCCTCCTCGAAATAATATCGGTCTTTCTGCAACAAATTTTTCGGGGCGCTGCCCCTGCCTAAGTTTTTACCTTTTGCTAATGATATTGGATCTCCGGTGTTAAATATGTGGACAAAATAGTTTGACATTGGACGTTGGACTATTAGACCTTGGAAACCAATCATTTAGTCTGATGTCCAATGTCTAAAATCCAATGCCCGGCTACTTAAAATAAAAAACTCCTCACCGCGGCGTGCGGAGAAGGAGTTCTTGTTTCTTTTGTGGGGATACCTGTTCATCTTTGGCTTTGTTGCTTTAAGGACGGGAATCAGATTAAGCCGAGAAGCATTAATGCTCATGCAAAGATATTGTTTCGGCAGATAAATCCAAACGTATTATCTGTATTTTATCATTTTTTGAAAATATCTTCCGGTAACCCGCCGTGATTCTATGCAAAAAGCCCATCGTGTAACATTAACCGGGAGCAGTTCATTCAAATAATTTGTCATAGGGATTGTCCGGTTTTTGGGCCTCATCGGGGTGGGAAGGTTGAGGTTCATTTTTTTTCGAGCCTGCTTTTGCTTGTTGACCCTTATCCTGTAATTTTTGTTTTTTACTGCTTTCCGGTTCGGGCTCTTTGTCTGGCAGCACCAAAGGTTCCATAGGCGCTTCTTCTTTTGCACCGCCTTTGGGCGTGCTTTCCAATTCTTCAAATTCCGCGAATTCGCCCGCTGAGGGCTCGTTTGCCCTGAACTCACGTTGCATTTGTTCTATTTTCCTGTACCCTAATGATTTCACAAACAGGTACAGCGCAAACACGGGAAACAACAACACCGCCAGCGCTGCTATCAGAAGACCGCCGACGGGATTGGTCTCCATGGTTTTCAGCCAGTTTTTCAGCGTATCCACGACGGCGCGCCAGTTGATGACGAGCGCCAGGACGAACAAAACCGGCGAAGCCCAGTAGAGCAGTGTGAACAACCCTTTCAAAATGAAAAAAGCGGCCACCATCCCGATGATGCCGAATATCAGGCAGCCGATACCGCCGCCGCCGTTGAATCGGGCACGATAACCGCGCCCGGAGGAATAGACAAACATATTGTATGGGTTTGAAGGTTTGAGGGCTCAAAGTTGCGTCTCTCCCAACTGAAGGATGACGGAAAATTCGTCGAACGAAACGGGCATTACCGACAAACGGGCGTTGCGCACCAATAAGAGCTGTTGCAAAGCCGGGTGATTTTTGATCTCGACAAGAGAGACGGGGCGCTTAAATGCCTTTACAGGCCCCAGATCCACCGCTGACCAGTCGCCTTTTTCCGCCGTAGGGTCGGGGTAGTGTTCCTTCACCACTTTGGCGATGCCGACCACTTCCAGTCCGATATTAGAATGATAGAACAAACAAATATCGCCGGTCTTCATGGCGCGGAGGTTGTTGCGCGCCTGGTAATTGCGCACCCCATCCCAGCGCGTTTTCCCGTCTTTTTCGAGTTGCTGAAAACTGTAGGTGTCGGGTTCGGATTTGACGAGCCAGTATTGCATGGTTTTCTTTTTAGGCATCAAAACTAACCACCACCCGTTTTGTTTTCGGGTGCGACTGGCAGGTGAGCACGTAGCCTGCCGCTACTTCGTCGGGTTCGAGGCCGTAATTGACTTCCATTTCCACTTCACCTTCCAGAACTTTGGCCTTGCAAGTGCTGCATACGCCGCCTTTGCAGGAAAAAGGCAGGTCGGCGCCCGCGCGCATGGCCGCGTCGAGTAGGGTGCTGCCGTCGGACGTGAGCATAAAATCGAACTGGGCGCCGTCCTGAATGACGGTTACGGAAGCGTCGAAAGATTCTTTTTTTGCCGCTCCCGTTGCGGGTTGCTTTTTGGCGCCCGAAGTGGTAAACAGTTCGAAATGAATTCTTTTGGGAGCGACGCCGAGTTTTTCCAATGCCTCTTTTACACTGAAGATCATTTCCTCCGGCCCGCAGAGAAAGTAAGCGTCCACGTCTTCGGCGCGGAACAACAGGCGGGCGTAGGAGCGGCATTTTTCGCCGTCAATGTGCCCGTTGAACAGGTCGCTGCCCAAAGATTCGCGACTCAGAACGTGGTGCACGGCCAGGCGGTCGGGATACAGGTTTTTGAGGTGCTCCAATTGTTCGCGGAAAATGATGTGGTCGAACCCCCGGTTGCCGTAGAAGAGGATGAACCGGCTGTGCGGTTCCTGCACGAGCGTCGTTTTCAGGATAGACATCACGGGCGTGATGCCGCTGCCGGCAGCGAAAGCGACGTAGAGATTGCGGTTTTCAGGGTTCAATTCCGCGTAAAAATGTCCCAGCGGCGGCATGGATTCCAGCGTATCGCCTACTTTGAGCCGCTCCGAGGCGAAGGTGCCGAACATGCCGCCTTCTACTTTTTTGATGGCGACCCGCAGGTCGTTTTCGTGCGGTGCAGTGCAAATGGAGTAGGCGCGGCGCACTTCTTCGCCGTGGATCTCGGTGCGCAGGGTCAAATGCTGTCCCTGGTTAAACCGAAACGTATCGCGCAGTGCCTCTGGCACTTCGAAGGCAACCGATACGGTGTCGGGCGTTTCGCGTCGGATGTCGCGGACTTTCAGAGGATAGAATTTGGTCATATCTCGTTATAGGGGAATGGGTTTTCAACCCGCCCTGTTTTAAAATTTTCTCGGAAAATTTTAAAACAGGGCGGGTTGAAAACCCATTTACAATTTTGGGTCAAGTGAAGCAAAGAACGCAAACACAAAAAGTGTATCTCGCGGTCACGGGATACACTTTTTGTCGTTGTTGATGCTGCCTCCGCCTTCTTCGCCAGGGCTTCGGCGGGTAAACCTGCCACTGCCACTGCCACTGCCACTGCCCAATGGTTCAGGCCAGCGCGTTCACGTGTTTCGTGAGGCCACTTTTCAGGTTAGCGGCTTTGTTGCGGTGGATGTTGCCGCGTTTTGCCAGTTTGTCAATCATGCTGATGACTTTCGGCAAAAACGATGCAGCTTCGGCCTTGTCTTTCAGGTCGCGCAGGTTTTTGATAGCCGTACGTGCCGATTTTTTGTAATAGCGGTTTTGCAGGCGGCGCTTTTCGTTTTGGCGGATGCGTTTCAGGGCGGACTTGTGATGTGCCATATTTTGAGCAAAAATGTGCTGTATGTTGAAAAAACAGGTGGTTTTTCATTTTGGGCGGGCAAAGGTAGTGTTTCTATGCGGAAAAAATGAAAAAGGTTGAAAAATTTTCTCTCCTTTGATTTCTTTTTCAAACCCTGCCATCGTTTCCGGCGTTACCTTTGCGCTCCCGGTTAAACCCGTAACAACATTACAATTTGAAAAGGTTGATGAGGGTTGATAAAGGTTGATGCGCTTTTATATCAACCCTCATCAACCCTCATCAACCTTCATCAACCTGATTTTTTGCAATGACAGACCAATCCGCCGTATTTAACGCGCATCCGCAATATATTGACTCCCTCTACCGCTCCTGGCTCGCCGATCCGGCTTCGGTGGAGGCCGACTGGCAGGCATTTTTCAAAGGCTTCGACTTCGCTCTGACCTCCGGCAATGGCAGTGAGACGTCTCCCCTTCCATCGGGGGCGGAGCTGGCCAAAGAATTCGCCGTTGTCGGCCTGATCCACGGCTACCGCGACCGGGGGCACACGCTTTCCACGACCAACCCCATCAAAAAACGCAAAGACCGCAAGCCGCGGCTCGACCTGACCGATTACGGCCTCTCAGAGGCCGACCTGGATACCCGTTTTGCCGCCGGTTTCGAACTTGGAATGTCCAACGCGACCCTGCGCGAGATCGTGGACCGCCTCAAACTGCTGTACTGCGGCAACATCGGCTTCGAGTTCACCGACGTATTCGACAAGGAAAAACGCGAATGGCTGCGCAAAAAAATCGAAGGCCGCAACCTTGCACCCGACTACGGTTTTTCCATCGGAAAAAAGAAGCGGATTCTGGAAAAACTCAACGGCGCGGTGGGCTTCGAACAATTCCTGGCGACCAAATTTGTGGGTCAAAAACGCTTCGGACTCGAAGGCGGTGAAGCGACCATCGCTGCGCTCGACGCCATGATCAACCGCGCCGCCGAAACCGAAACGCCCGTGGAAGAGGTCGTGATCGGCATGGCGCACCGCGGCCGCCTCAACGTTTTGTGCAACATCGTGGGCAAAACCTACGAGCAGATCTTCAGCGCCTTCGAGGACAAAACGATCCCCGACCAGAGTTTCGGCTCCGGCGACGTGAAATACCACCAGGGTTATTCCTCCCAAACGGAGGCGCTCAACGGCAAAAAAGTCTACGTCAAACTCCTGCCCAACCCCAGCCACCTCGAAGCGGTGGATCCCGTGGTGGAGGGTTTCAGCCGCGCCAAACTCGATATCCTTTACACCGACAACTACGACCGCGTGTTGCCCATCCTGATCCACGGCGACGCGGCGCTGGCCGGTCAGGGCATCGTGTACGAAGTGATCCAGATGATGAGCCTCGATGGGTACAACACCGGCGGAACGGTGCACCTCGTGATCAACAACCAGATCGGCTTCACCACGAGTTGGGAAGACGCGCGCTCTTCGACCTACTCCACCAGCGTGGCCGATGTGGTGCAGGCGCCCATTTTCCACGTCAACGGCGACGACCCCGAAGCTTGCGTATTCGTAGCCGAACTGGCCATCGAATACCGCCAGGCTTTCAACACCGACGTATTCATTGACCTCGTGTGCTACCGCCGCCATGGCCACAACGAAAGCGACGAACCGCGTTTTACCCAGCCGGAAATGTGGAAGATCATCGAAAAACACCCCGATCCGCGTACCCTTTACAACCAGAAACTCATCGCGCGCGGCGACGTGGACGAGCAATTAGCCAAAGACATGGAAGTGAAATTCCGCGCCGACCTGCAGGCCCGCCTCGACAACGTGCGCCAAAAACCGCTGCCTTACACTTACCAGGAACCGGAACTCCACTGGAAGGCGCTGAAAAAAACGACCGACGACAAGGACTTTCAGGAAAGTCCCGACACGGGTATCCCGCGTCCGGTGATAGATCAATTGCTGAACCACCTGACCACTTTCCCCGAAGGATTCACGCCCATCCCGCAGATCGCCAAACTCAACGAGGCGAAAAAACAACTCATCGCCACCGGCAAAATTGACTGGCAACTCGGCGAACTCATGGCCTACGGCTCGCTGCTGCTCGAAGGCCGCGACGTGCGCATGAGCGGCCAGGACGTGAAACGCGGCACCTTCAGCCACCGCCACGCCTGCGTCATTGATGCCAACAACTATAAGGAGATCAACCGTTTGGACGGGCTTTCCGACAAACAGGGAAAATTCCGCATCTACAACTCGCTGCTGAGCGAATACGCCGTGCTCGGCTTCGAATACGGTTATTCGCTCTCCACTCCCGAAGCGTTGGTGATCTGGGAAGCCCAGTTCGGCGACTTCGCCAACGGCGCGGGCACCATCATTGACCAGTTCATTTTCGCCGCCGAAGCCAAATGGCAGCGCATGAGCGGCCTCGTGATGTTGCTGCCGCACGGCTACGAAGGCCAGGGGCCCGAACACTCCAGCGCCCGCCTCGAACGCTTCCTGCAAGGCTGCGCGGAGAACAACGTGACCATTGCCAACGTAACATCGGCTTCCAACTTTTTCCACCTGCTGCGCCGCCAGCAGGCGCGGCCTTTCCGCAAACCCCTCATCGTCATGTCGCCCAAATCGGGCCTGCGCGCACCGTACAACTTAGGGGAGATCAGCGAACTGGAAACCGGTAACCGCTTCCGCGAACTGATAGACGATGCCAACGTCGACGCCAAAAAGGTAAAACGCCTGGTTGTTTGCTCCGGCAAGATCTACTACGACCTGTTGAAAAAACAACAAGAGGAGCAACGCGCTGACGTGGCCATCGTCCGCTTAGAGCAGATCTATCCCTTCCCGAAAAAACAGTTCGACACCTTGTTGAAAAAATACGCCAAAGCCGAACTCGTGTGGGTTCAGGAGGAGCCGCGCAATATGGGCGCCTGGAGCCATCTCGCTGTCAATCAACCGGAATACGGCTGGAAATGCGTAAGCCGCCGCGCTGCCGCTTCGCCGGCGACGGGCTTTCCGAAAGCGCATGAGAAGGAGCAGGGGGAAGTGGTGGAAGGGGCGTTTGGGGGGTAAGAGTCATTTTGATTTTCCTTCAATCTTCCTCCTCTTCGCGCCCCCCAACTTTTTAATACTCTCCTCCGCAGGCAAATCCTCCGGCATAGTACCGCCCAGCTCTTTGATGGTCTGGCGCACCTTTTTGCCCACTTCAAAATGGGTCTGATTGGCCTTTGACTTGCCCCTGATGTTTTCGCGGCGGAGTTTTTCTTCTGTTTGAGTGGCGCGGAAGAGGTTGGCGGCCAGTTCGGTGCTGCCCATGTGGTCGAGGATGTACTGGCTTTTTTTGAGATTTTTTCGGAGATGGATGGCTTTGGCATCGAGACCGCCGTAGAGCCCCTGGTAGCCAAAGTTTTGAAAAACGGCGTAGTCAACGGGGTCTATCACGCCTGCATCTTTGGCGGCATCGGCGAGTTGATTGTTGTGGCGGCGCAATTCGTTGCGGAGAAAGAGGCGTTTTTCTTCTTCGGAGTTCAGGCGATTGTATTCCTCCATTTGCCGGATTTCCTGCAAGCGCGTCTGGACGGCGAGGTAGGTCTGGCCGAGCGCCACCACTTCTTTGCCGGGGTCAGCGTTTTGGACGATGAGGTAGCAAGCGTAGCGGGAGAGTTTGACGCTTTCAATTTGGCGTTGCGCTTTTGAACCGATTTCGACCATTTCGAGGATATCCTCGAAATGGTCGGCAAGGTTGTGGCCGCTGTTTTGGCAGGCTTCTTTTGCCCGTTCGATAGCAGGTAAAAAGTGCCGGTATTCGGAGTATTCGAGCACTTTAGCCAAATCTCTGGCCGACCAGTATTCGACGCCATTTTCATCGGTGCGTTTGATTTGTTCGAAAACGGGTTGGGGAGCGTCGGGAAGTTGTTTTGACATAAAATTGTTCATTTTGTTGGTTTTCGACGCAAATATAACAAAATGAATTCGATAAAACACAAATAGTTTTGATTTTTTGACGCCGCCGATGGCTCATAAAACATGACGCCACGCGTTGCCTTTTTGTTAAATTTTCCCTAAAATTTCCACCCCCTCTTTTTTCTCTCCCCCGCATTTGCCCACCTTTGCGCCAGTTCATTTAAAAACAGTCCCGGTGCGAGCCGGGGCAGACTTATCCAGAAAGGCAGAGGGACCGGCCCGTTGAAGCCTTGGCAACCTGATTGCGTTTAGCGCAAATGTGATTAAGGTGCCAATTCCGTCCCGAATGCTTTCGGGACAGATAAGTCGGAAGGCAACAGCCAATTTCCCTGCGCAAGAAATTGTCCCTTCCGGCTTGCCGGAGGGGATTTTTATTTTGGTTATTGGTTATTGGTTGTTGGTTATTGGTTAGTTGGACTTTTTTAGTTTCAAGTTCTCTAATAACCATTAACCAATAACCGACAACCAACAACCAACAACCATCCCAAGGGCAAGCAGCACACAACACCCGGCAACCGGCTTTTTCGGTAAGTTTTTCTTGGTTTCACCATTAAAAACACTGGAAAAATGCAGGAAATTACCAGAATTCTCCATTCACTCCCCATTGACCCGCTCACAGGGGCCATCTCCGTACCGGTTTACCAGACCGCCACATTCGTGCAGGAAGCGCCGGGCGAACACAAGGGATTCGACTACGCCCGCTCGAACAATCCGACCCGTCAAGTGCTGGAAAACCTGATCGCTAAACTCGAACACGGACGTCGCGGCCTCGCCTTCGCGTCCGGTTTAGCCGCCATTGATTGCGTGCTCAAATTGCTCGAAGCCGGCGACGAGATCGTCGCCGTGGACGACATTTACGGCGGTTCGTTCCGCCTGTTCACCCACGTCTATCAGAAATTCGGGGTCAAAGTCCACTACGTGGATACCACCGACGCGCACAACATCCTCGAAGTGTTGTCGCCGAAGACACGTCTTGTCTGGCTCGAAACGCCGACCAATCCGACGCTGAAAATCTCCGACATCGAGGAGATCAGCCGTTTCGCACACGCTGCCGGCGCGCTCGTGGTGGTGGACAATACTTTCGCCAGCCCCGCCCTTCAGCGTCCGCTCGAACTCGGCGCCGACATCGTCATCCACTCAGCCACGAAGTACCTCGCCGGCCACTCCGACGTGATCGCCGGTCTGCTGGCCGTGCAGGACGAAGAACTGGGCGACCGCCTCAAATTCATCCAAAACGCCAGCGGCGGCATCCTCGGCCCCTGGGACAGCTGGCTGACCATCCGGGGCATCGAGACTCTGCCGCTGCGCGTGGAAGCGCATTCGCACAATGCGCTCGCCGTCGCCCGCGCGCTTTCGGAACACGAGGCCGTCGCCGAAGTCTTCTATCCCGGTCTGCCGACACACAAAAACCACGCGATCGCCGCCCGCCAGCAGCGCGGACTCGGCGGCGGTGTGGTCTCTTTCACGCTTAAAGACGACACCGAAGAAGCCGCCCGCGCTTTCGCAACCAGTACCAGGCTGTTCCAGCTCGCTGAAAGCCTCGGCGGTGTCAAAAGCCTGATCTGTCACCCGGCCACGATGACCCACAAAAGCATTCCCCGCGAAAAGCGCCATGCTGCGGGTGTGCGCGATTCGCTTATCCGGCTCTCCTGCGGAATCGAAGGCGCCGCCGACCTGGTAGACGATGTGCGTCGGGGACTGGAGGCAGTGGGCAGTGGCAGTTGGCAGTTGGCCGATTCGCACGTTTACGAAACCTTGAAGGTTTCGTAAACGCGCGTCGATAGAGTCGAATGCGTTACAAAAACAGGGACAGACATCCCTTATTCCTTCACACACAAAACCTTGTAAATGAATTTGATGCGGGGCGCGTGAAAAAATTTTTTTACGAAAAAATTTTTTCACGCGCCCCGCATCAAATTCATTCCCGCTAAAAAAGTATGAAACTCGGACTCTTCGGCTTCGGCTGCGTCGGCCAGGGCCTTTGGAAAGTATTGCACGAAACCAAAGGCGTCCGCGCCGACATCAAGCGGATATGCATCAAACATCCGGACAAACAGCGCCCCGTGCCGGCGCATTTTTTCACGACCAATCCGGCGGACATCCTCGACGATCCGGAAGTGGATGTGGTGGTGGAACTCATAGACGACGCGGAAGCAGCGTTCGACATCGTGTCGGACGCATTGTCACGGGGCAAGGCCGTCGTGTCGGCCAATAAAAAAATGATCGCTCACCGGTTGCCGGAATTGTACGCCCTGCAGCAAAAAACAGGCGCGCCCTTTCTCTATGAAGGCGCCTGTTGCGCGAGCATTCCTATCATCCGCAATCTGGAAGAATACTACGACAACGACCTGCTGACCTCGGTCGAAGGCATTTTCAACGGCACGACGAACCTCATTTTGACCAAAATTTTTGAGGAAAACCTTACGTTCGGCGAAGCATTGAAGTTTGCACAGGCCCACGGTTTTGCCGAAAGCGACCCGACGCTCGACGTGGAAGGTTTCGATCCGAAATTCAAATTGTGCATCCTGTTGCTGCACGCTTTCGGGGTGTTCGTTCAGCCGGAACGTGTGCTGCATTTCGGCATTCACCGGCTCAATGATTTCGACATTGGGTTTGCTAAAAGTCGCGGCAGCGTGCTGAAATTGGTGGCGCGTTGTTTCCGCGACAACGATAAAGTCGCCGCCTGGTGCCTGCCGCGTTTCGTGCCCAAAGGCCACCGCTACGAAGGTGTGAAACACGAATACAATGCCGTCACGCTCGAAAGTGCCTTTTCCGAGCGGCAGGTATTCGTGGGCAAGGGTGCGGGCGACAAACCGACCGGCTGCGCGGTCTTGTCCGATATTTCGGCATTGCGCTACCGGTACAAATACGAGTACCGCAAGTTCGGTCAGAATGGGACTTTTTTCGACACAAAGGACACGGAATTAACGGTTTATGTTCGCCACGAACACGAAGGTCAGGTGGCGGAAAGCGATTTTTCGGAAATATCGGAACGCTACGTGTCCGGCACGGCGCGGTACTGGATCGGAAAAATCCCCCTGGAAAAATTGCAGGCGGCAACGTGGCTGGGGGAGCCGGGGGTGAATGTGATTGAGTGTTTTGGTTAAAAAGTGTGTTTATGATACGTCCTCTATTGCTTCATGAATTTCTCTACTGCCGATACTTTTCCTTCGGAAATGACCTGCAGGAAGTACAAACCCGCCGGCAAAATATCTGCTTGCATGGTTTGCTGTGTGCTGCCCTGCTCGATTTGTCGTTCCATCAACACTTGCCCCGCGAGACCAATGAGGCGAAGTGTTACGTCCGATTTGGCTGGTTCAGGCAATTCGACGCTGAAGGAACCCGAGTTAGGATTGGGAAAGATGCGAAAGCCGTCTGATCGGAGCAGGTCGTGGGTTGCGACCACGCTGTCTTCCTGAATGCAGATGTTGTCGATACGCCCGAATGCAATCAAAGGGTAATTGTTGGTATTCAGGGCTTTTACAATCAGCGTATTATATGATCCGCCAACAGGCGACCAATTCGGAAGGGAAAAGGTCTGGTACAGCGTGTTGTTGATTTTTACGCTTGTTCCGATAGTTTCGCAACCCGTGCAAGTGGGAAATGGATTGACGCAACCATTGGAAGCATAAAAGCCGAATTGAACGAATTGTACGGCTGGCGGCGGCAGGTTAGGGTCGAGGTAGAAATGTGCTGAAAACCTGACAGTGTAGGTTTTTCCCGGTACAAGGTTGAGCCCGGTTTGACATATCGCCTCGCCTACATCCTGACTGCCCCACATCTGGATACCCTTCGGGTCGCAATAAGGGATGCTCGCGCTCAGGTCGGGCGTGCCTGCGGCGGCTGCCCAGTTATTGGTGCTGCCGGCAAAACTCAACTCGCCCGGAAAGGCTCCGTCGGAAAAGCCGGGATTTTGGACGAGGTTGGCCGGACAATCGCAAGAATCTGTGCTGTCTGATATTTTCAAAATGACACCGTCCAACCCGCAAACATAACCGACAGCCGGACTCGGCAGGGAAAGCACGGCTAAGCGTTTGGGGGGGTAGGGACGGTGTTTTCAGTCGTCCAGGTAACGCCTGCATCCGTTGTTTTCAGGATAACTCCGGTGTTATTCTGCACGTTTCCTCCCGACACATACCCTGTATTCGGGTCTGTAAATCTGACACTCAGCAGGAAGTTCGCGGTCGGGTGTGGATTGTTTATTGCCGTCCAGGTGACGCCCGCATCGCTGGTTTTTAAAATAACGCTGGTATTATTGACATCGTAGTCTCCGCCAACGCAATACCCGTTATTGGCATCCGTGAAAAAAATATTCATTAAATGGTTGTTGGAAACAGGGGTCGCGCTCGTCGTCCACGTCGAGCCGCCGTCGGTGGTGCGCATGATATAACCATCCCAGTTACACGCATAGCCATCGTTCGGAGTTGTAAAACAGATACCGTGCATCACTTGCGTGGCCGCCGGCGGGTTGACTGGCGAAACATCCGTCCAGGAGACGCCGCCATCAATGGTTTTCAGGACGACGCCATAGGTACCGGGGTCGCCGCCGGATATGTAACCGACATTGTTGTTGACAAACCAAAGGCCCCTTAAATGCGCGCTTACCGGGCAAAAAACGGCGTTCCAGTTCA
The DNA here is from genome assembly GCA_019187225.1 of Saprospiraceae bacterium. Lineage (GTDB taxonomy): Bacteria > Bacteroidota > Bacteroidia > Chitinophagales > Saprospiraceae > M3007. The sequence goes on along the minus strand of JABAQQ010000012.1, from coordinate 8,523 downwards.
CTCCACCGTCAATGGTTCGGAGTATGGTGCTGTTGTCGCCTACAACAATTCCGTGAAGGGCGTCGGTAAACCAGACATTGGCAAGTATCGCTGTCGTACCGCTGAATTGAGGTGCCCAGGTCGCCCCGCCGTCGGTGGTTTTCCGGATTCCGCCGCCGTACTCGACGGCGAAACCTGTGTTGTCGTCCACAAAGTAAATACCTGCAATGATGTTGGTCGTGCCGCTGTTCAGTGCGACCCATTGAGCATTGGCCGGGTCTGAAAGCAGGGAGAAAACACTGAAAAAGAACAGGGTTTTGCAGAAAAAAAGGTAGCGTACGAATATGCTGGGATTGGTTTTCATTGTAATAAAAATGGTTAAAAAAGATGAAGAAACAAGGGCTCCAGGGTTCAAGTGTGCGTTGAAATGTCAATTTCTTCCGCTAGCATTCGCATCGCGTCGGATTGGCTTACCAAAGTCAGTACTTTTGATATACCTCCTCCGACGTGTTCATTTGTTTTAAGCATGAGCCACAGCCCCTGAATAAAATTGTTGAAGTCGGATGACGGTTCGAACGCCAGCATCCCTGAAGGCTTGACGATGAGTAAGATTTGGTTGAGAATCGCTTTCGCTTCCCGCAGTTTTTCTTCCATCGGCGAAGCCAGTTTCAGCACTGCGTTTTGAGCATCATAGATGATTTCGGATGCTGCGCGAAGCCTTTCTTTTTTCTTTAAAGTCGCCCGTATTTCGACAAACTCAGGTGTCAGCAACTTGCCTCTCAAACCTGCCAATTCAGCGCATTGCGCATGGCCGTATTTTTTCAAAATCTCTTCGGTTTTCCTCAGCCAATTTGCCAAAACGTCCGCCGCGCTACCTTCTTTACGCTGGATTTTGTCCACAATGCCAGGCACTGCAAACAGCTGGATGTTAAGTTCATGAACCGTATCAATCAAAGATTTCTGCATATCAGTAAGGCATCAGTTTGGTTATTAGGTTTCCTTCGCTGTCTTCGATTCGTTCCCAGGTCATTCCTTCTTCTGAAATTTTCATTTTCAAAACGAGCAGTGAATTGGAAGGCCGTTCTTTCAGTTTGTCCGATTCGACGGTAACTTTTATCCGCTTCAACTGGCTTGGGTTCGGGTCAAATTTTATCTGACCCTTCAAATTATGTAGCAGCGATTCCGTCAGTCTGTGTGAAATCATTATTTTTTCCTTGTTGTCTTTCCCTGGCATTGTTCCATTTTCCATCAGCCTGTTCATATACTTGAACACGAACTGTGAAATGCCGGATGCGTATTCATAAAGCAGGTCGTCCGCATTTTCTTTCGTCACTTTGCATACCAACTTGTCAATGTGTTTGGCAATTTCCGAATTGATGTCTTTTGATGTATCTGCTGGCAGTGCGCCGACTTCCAGCGTACTCAGAATGGTGGTATAGGTCAATGCTGCAAATTTTTTCTTGTCTATCGGCTTGTCTTCTTCTATCGCGTCACAAATGATTTCATCAATCGCTACCAGCACATTCAATTCCACTTCTTCAATTTTCATTCGGGGAATTGAAAAATGCTTCAACAAAGCGTTTTCGGCATAAGCCCCGGCAATTCTGGCAGACTCCAAATCTGCCAAAGCTCTTGCCTGCGACAGGTTGGATACCAATGCGCCTAAATATTCATCGAGCGTTATCATCGTTGTTAGGAAGTTATGGAGTTGAAAGATGGGTGCATTTCAAATCGCCGCCATTCACCACAGCGGAACAGCGTTTCGCCGTACATACGACAATTCAAAATGCACCTTTGGAGATTTTTACTATTCAATCACCGGCTGCGCAACGATGGCATCTTCGAGGATACCCAGAATTTTTTCCATACCGCCTGGCATTTCATCCTGAGAGGCTCTCACTTTGACACCCAACTGATAGGTTTTGTCAATTTTGTGTCCTTCTTTGTTGCTTTGTTGATAGCTCGAATTGACTTTTAATTCGACCGTTGTAGTGTTGCTAAAAGAACCATTGATTTTCTTTGCAGAAAATGAACCCGAGCCTGAAGTTTGGTTGGTCAATGAAAAGCCGCCGGAGAAACTGAATTTACTCGTCAGATCTCTGTACTCCATGGAAGTGATTTTTGCGTTAAAATCAATCTCCACAAAATCTATTCTCAAATAGGGGATAGGCAACATCGTCAATATGGGAATTTCCAACTGCATTTGTTCAAATTGGGCGGGCTTCGGGGCCACATCTTCAACCTTAATGGGTATACTCGCACCGGTTCCACTACCGCCTGTTGCGGTTTCCGACCCTGCCACATAGCCGCTTCCTTTTTCAACGATTTGAACTTTTTTTATCCCTCCGCCTGTGGTAGTGCTGCCAGAAGTAACAATTTGGGTCGCCTCGGTGACCTTTACTGTTGCGCCTCCGGTTCCGAGTGTTAACAGGTCACCAACAACATAGCCTGTTCCTGATGGGGTATTAGTAAGGGTGGTATTGTCAACCTCTTTAACCCTCCCTTCTACTCCGGGCACATAAGGTGCCACTAACTTGGGATATTTGAAGGTGACATACACGGGCGAACCCGGCGTGATTTCTCCCGTTGTGTCGTCTTCCACATCGGGTGTGAAACCGACGCTTTTGATAAAATCAACGGTGGCTAAGGCAGCTTGCGTTTGGGCATCTACTGCTGCTGTTAACGGGCCGCCAATCATCCCGGCAAAATTGATGGAAGAGAGTTCCTGGCCCGGGTCATAATTTGATAAAGGCATGACTTAAAAATTTTTTTTTGGTTTTTTTCCTACTCTTTTTCGAGGCTTTTCGGATTCCGCCTGTTTTAAAAAAGTATTGTGAACTTTGTTATGGCCGGGTCAAAATCAATACGGCCAATACGACAACACGAACGTCGCATCTTCCAGCTTCTTTTCGATGCCATCCGCGTTGTACAACGAACAGGAGAGCCTGCCCTTGATCTTTTGAGCCGTTCCGAGACCGACCGAGACCGTTTCGCTTTCCGTAATTTCAAAGACGGCATTCGATTCCAGGGGGCCGATCGTTGTCCAGCCTTCGGTTCCGTCGAAATAATTGACCTGCACTTGCCCCGTGCTTTCTCCGTAATTGTAATTGCCGGTCGGGAGAAGCTCCGGAAAAGCGACCAACTGATTGCCGCAATCGCCGTCATAAAGGTTTGGGAAACTCACCGTTATGCTTTTTTCATTCGACCCGCCAAAATCGGTTCCCATGCCGCAGCCATAGGTGAACTGGCAGGACGGCGGGTCAATACTGGCGTCGTTGGAAATGATCATTTCGGTGGATGCGGAAGGGGTGATCTCAAATTTGACGGACGCGCCGTCGAGTTTTCCGATGAAATAATACTCGGCGTCGGAAGTGTTGCTGTCTTCGCTGTCTTTTTTACAAGCGGTAAAAAGTGTGGCCAGAAGGCACAGGGCAATGATGTTTTTCATGGTAAGAAACTTTTTTGAAATTTATGAAGTGAGGTTTGGTACTGAATGATCCCAGAGCGATTCAGGAATCTTATACTATCATAATGCCCCCTTCCCAAAATGCGAGCCTCCAAAATCCTTTCCCGGAAATTTTTTTTGTAATGCCTGGAGGCTGTTTGAATTTTTGATGTTGAGATTTGGAGAAACGCAGAAATGAGGGTGTCCCGTTAATTGGTAGCGCGGCATTTACGCCGCCCTGTTGAAGGCCATTTATGGCCGTATTCGAATAAAATTCGGGCGTAAACGCCCTTGAACCGGGCGGCGTAAACGCCGCGTTACCGATATAACTGACATTCAATTGTTTAAACAGATTCCTCCTGCGTCGGAATGACACGGCAAGTAAGAAAAAACCATAAAAAGGAAAACCCCGACGCGGGGCAGAACGATTTAGCGACGGCTCCCGCTCCACCGACGCCAGCCGAGCCAGCCGAGGGCGACCACGAGGATGCCCAACGCCCACCAGCCCCAATGCAGCGAACGGCGAAGCGGTTGCTCGTTACCCACCAGCACCTGCCCTGCCCAGAAATACGGGTGGCGGCGCTCCGGCTCGGCGCGGTTCAGGAAATCGAGTTTGGCGGCGCGCAGGGCTGCGTCTTTGGGTTGGCCGTCGTGCAGCAGGTCGAGAAAAGCTGCTGTGATGTCGTTGGTCTCGCGGCTGGGCACCTCCCAAAGATTGGCTGTAATGGCAGGGCATCCCGCCAGGGCGAACGCCCGCGACAGGCTCATCACGCCTTCACCGCGATACACCACGCCACTGCCTGTGTTGCAGGCCGATAAAACTGCCAATTGTGCGGACAAGTCCATTAGGCTGATCTCCAGGATGTTCAATAAACGAAGGGTGTCGCCGTCGCCTGGAAAAACAAGCCCGGTACGGGTGCGGTCGTTTTTGTCCAGAAGGCCGTGCATGGCCAAATGCAGAACGCCGAAGCGACCGGCCTCGCGTTGGAAAAGGCTTTTGTCCACCATCGGTCCCTGCCATACCCGGCCACCCCAGTCGGCGCCGGCGGCCTGCACCGCAGCACGCGCCTCGGGCAGGTCGCCCAATCCGGCGCCCATCGTGGCCAACGGGCGCGGCGAAACGGGGTATTGCGGGGCGAAACCGCCATACGCATCGGAGCGGTTCGGGTGCTCCTGTGTCCGCGACTGTTGCCACAAAGCGCCCGACCAGTGGTAACTGACAGCGCAGTTTTCCAGCAAAAAACGCCCGTCCGGGCCAGTGGTCAGCGCCTCGAACGGCACAGCCCAAAGCGGGCCATCGGGCATGATGATCAGGCGTTGCACACCTGCCGCAGGTTCCAGCGCTGGCGCGCAAAACCTGTGATATACCACTGCTGCACGGGCTGCGTATTCGCCGTATGCGATTTGCCAATTGACGAGTGCAGACCGAAGGCTGTCGAGCATGCGATCCAATGCGGAAGAACGCGCTATCGTGTGTGTCTGCATCTGCTGCTTGCCGATGGCGAAAACCACTACCGCACTGTCGCCCCAGAAATATTGCAACAGCAATTCGCCATTTTGCAGGGTGTTCTGCAGCGCGGAAACGGAGACGGTTTGCGTTTGCGCGCGTACTTTGTTCAACAATGGAATTTGTGCTGCAATATTTGTCCGTATCTGTTCGAGGCGACGGGTGGCTGCCAGCAGGCTGTCGGGGCGACCGGCCTCTTCCCAAAAGGCTATGGCCGACAAGGCAGCTTTTTCCTGCCATAACAGACTGTCGGGGAGGCGGATGTCTTTCCGGATATCTTTTTCCAATAAATTGGTTTTCAGCGCATTGGATTTAACCCGTTCGGCAATATCGTAAGCCTCGGCCAAATACCCCTGTCCTTGTTTGACGCGGTCCAGTTCCAATGCCACCCGAATGCCGGTTTCATAAATGCCGTAAGTATAGTCTACCGCGTCCTGACCAGACCCTTCGTTGCGCAAACCGGCGCGCAGGGTATCGAGCACGGCCATGGCAGCCGACACATCGGCGCGGGCTTGTTGCAGGTGTTGGGGGTCGCCAGACTGCGCGTACAACACACGTCGCGACTCGGCTTTGCCGCGTAGCAGCGCAGCCGGCCAAAAATCAGGGGATAACCCTGCGACCGGATTATCTCTCGGATCATTCGGGCGAATGCCGGGGAACAGCCCGTGCAGACCTTGTTGGAAGGCTTGGAGTGCCGCGTCGGGTTGCCGTCGCCGGAGCAGGGTTTGGCCGATGTACCACTGCGCGCGGGCGGAATCAGGACCGTTTTTCGCACCCGACAGGGCCAGACGATACTGGCGGTCGGCCTCGTCCGAATTGCCCAGCGCCTCGTAGCAGTGGCCCATGATGCGTGCTGCGTCGGCAGCGCAGGGCGTTTGCCTGCATGATTCCTTAAAAGAGGCCAGAGCCTCGCGGTAACGACCCTGGTCAGCAGCCGTCCAGCCCAGTAATTCGGGCAGGCGATAGGCATTGCCCGGGTAAACCTCAACGGCTTCACGGTAATATGCAGGGGCGGCTTCGTAGTCGGAGATGTAACGGCTGATATCGCCGAGGTTGATCAGCGATTCGGAGAGATTCCACAAGTTGCCTTCAGCGCGCAGGAGCGGCAGGGCCGTCAGGTAATACTGCCTGGCAGCGCGGTAGTCGCCCTGCTCTTTAAGCGCGTATCCGATGTTCATGTAGGCGGTGCCGATGCCCATTTTGCAGCGATGGCGTAACAGACCTGCGAGACACTGCTCGTAGTACCAGGCGCCCTGATCGAAGTCGCCGGCGTTCAGGCTGGCGAAACCGGCTAAGCCATAGAGTTTTGCGGTAATGCTGTCGTCGAGCGATTGAGTTTGAAGTGTGGGAAGCAGTTGCAAGAGTGCCGCCCGCGCATCGTAGTGTTCCTTTTGCGCGATCGTTCGCAGGCGGATGACCTTGTACCAATCGGTGCGCCAGCCGTTCTTTTCAAACACAGCGGCTATGGAATCGGCAAAATATACTGTCTGAGGATAACGGTCCTGGTCGTAAAGCATTTGCAGCCGGTCGAGCAAGACTTTGGTAGAGAATGCTTGCTCATCATTGGCTGCTTTTTGCGCCAGGGCCCAAAATACGAAACAGGCAAAGGCTGTGACAGCCATTGCCCGTGTCCATTGGTATGATTTCTTTTTGACAAATGTCATCGGCATTTCACCATTCGTCGCGCAAGGTAGTCTTTTTCACTGCGCAAAAACATTAGATAGACGCCCGGCGGAGCAGCGACATTTTCCCACGTAAAATGTTGGGGGCCTGCGGCGTATTCGCCCGAGGCGATGGTTTCGACCAGGCGGCCGTCGAGGTCGCAGATGTCTATGGTCAGGCGGCTTTTTTCAGCGAGGTTGAAAGTGATATCGGAACGGTCGCGGAAAGGGTTGGGAGCAACAACAACGTGATTAATCGGAGCAGGCATGCCGGAAGCGGACACATAACAATCTATCGAGTCCGTATACACATATTCGTCGTTTGTGTAAAGGAAAGGAAACGCGACAGTATCGTTATAGAAAAACACTTCGGCGTTATTGATAAAAGGAAGGTTGAAATTAGGTTTGGTATTAATGTCAAACGTAAATCTGAAAGTGGTTTGATCATAACCGTATATCGGATTCGTCTGATTCAATCCGGGCAGTTGTAGATCGTAAAAAGTTATTTTCCTGGTAAATGGCGTATTGTCATCAATGCCGATGCTCGCCCAGGCGGGAAGGGGGCCCGCCACGTTGCCGAATGTTGTTGATTCCAACTCCTGGGCAAAAACATCGGTAACCCGCACGTTTTCCACCGGCCCGTCGCCGTCGTTATGGAACTGAATCGAGTATGTCAGTTTTATAGCCGGTTGGTTGTAGCAAATTTTGCTGATGTTCACCGTTTTCCTGTTCGGGTCGTGCGGTCCTCCCGCCGTTTCAAAGGCAAAATGAATGGTGTCCATGCTCGACACACAATGGTTTACCGCGTCTATGCGGATAAGCTCGCCTCTTATTGTTTTCGATTTTAATTTCAGAAAAACATGATTGTGCGCCAGGTTGCTACTCAGGCCGGATATTTCCAGTTCTGTTTTTCCGGTTGAAGTGGTGGATGATACGATCGCTTCATTATTGAACGCAAGACTACCCATATAGTCCACCTGGTTGGGGTCAAGGAACAGGCTGAAACGAGTGTCCATACCCGCGCAGTTGTCTAAATTCATATTTTTATGGGAAAACACCAGGAACGTTTCATCCACCGGCGAAAACTCCCAGGTTCTGTTGATTTGCCAGTTCTGACCCGGTGGGAAATAGAAGGGCGCAGGCAAGGAAGTCGTTAAAGCCCAGGGGTCACTGGAAGTAGAACTTGCAATTAAAGAAGGATTGCCCGTGCCCCCCTTTTTTGCCACATAAGCGGTGATATTATCCGGAACCGTCGAAGGATTAAAATAAGGGCGCCATCGTACCGTGTCGGTCCCGGCTACTATGACGTTCTGAAAATCCAGTTTGACTTCTTTTTGCCGGTATTGCCCGTCCGGAAATACCCAGGTGACAAGGTCCCGGTGGGCAAAGGCAGGCGCCGTGGTCGGTTGAATTTTGCAGCCATACGCAACGGTGGCCGTGCCCGATATGATTGGGGTAACTGTGATCTGATATTGGGCATGTAATGCAAGTGCTTGTATCCCAATGAGTGGTAAGGCCAACCATTTTTTCATGTGGAAAAGTTGAAGTTGAGAACGGCAAAAATGAAACCAAGCTGAATAAAATGAGCGCGGAAGGCAGTGGGATAAAATCGGTTTGCCCGTACCGTCGAGCCTTTCTACTGCATATTTCAGTGTACGCTACGTTTGTCATCCTGTCGGGAACCGTCCGCTCTACGAGGGGAAAGTCAGTGTTTACCCGCCCTTAGAGCGGACGGTTCCCGACAGGATGACAAACGTAGCGTACTCAAAAATGCACAGCCAACGCCCGGCGGTAGGGCAAACATAATTATTTTAACACTTTTTCTCCATCTTAATAATTTAATTTCTCCATACGGAACTCCATCCGTTTTTCTTTCCGGTAATACTCCGTCACCATCACGTAACCCGGCTTACCGGGAAAAACCCGGAACC
>JABAQQ010000009.1 GCA_019187225.1 Saprospiraceae bacterium | reverse complement strand
GCTCATGCCGGTGGTGGCTTTCCATTGCCGTTCATTGCGAATACCAGTATAACCGAATCCCATACAAGTCTTTTTGAGGCAAAAATACGATTATTGATTATCAGAGATTTAGGTCAAAACAAGTCTACTGTTTTTAATCCTGACCTTTCCTTTAATCCCGTAATAGAGTCTCATGAGAGCAGCTCGTGTGCTGTTTTTTCAGCCCGGTTGAAGTTCCCGCCAGTTTTCCGGCATTTCTTCCTCGCTCTCCTTTATTATTTCCCACATCCGATTTTCCGGCAGGCATGGCCTGAAGGAAACTGCTTTGAAGCATTTGCGCTCAGGGCGACTCATTTTATTTCCGAATGTTGTCGCCTTTAGGGGCGTTCATTTTTGGATACTTCGAAGTATTTGGCTTTTCAACAAGTTTAAAACTCAATAATTATTTCTCATGAAAAAGTTCAATTCTCTGTTTCGCAACTCGATTGCATGCGTGGCAGTGTTGCTGTTCTCTTCCCTATTGTGGACGGAGGCGGCCAGTGCCCAGATCAGTTCGACCAATCCGCAGGATCAAAACTGGGTGTTAGTTGATGTGGCTATCTCGACCATCCAGCAGGAAATTACGGTTATGGAGAACCAGCTGCAATTCTCCTACAACGAATCCCTCGACTACAAGCGCAAGTATTACAGTGTTGTACAGTTCTTGCTCCAGGAAGGCGACATGGTACCCGTTGCCATCAACCGGGGCTACTGCATGTTCGTGGCCGGCGGCACCTGCGATGCCCCTGTGGAATCGCCCAACAATATTCCTGTGGCGGTTTGGCAAAGTTACCGCAATGAATTGACTCAATTGCTGCAACAATAACTTTAATCAACACTCCGACCGACCATTTTTTATCAAAAAATTAAATCAATGTCTCATGATTAAGAAACTTACGCAAAACATTTCTTCGGGGGTTTCGCTGTTCTCAAACAGATGGCTGCTGGCGCTTGCCCTGCCGTTTTTTGCGTTTCAGGCAGCTCAGGCCCAGTTGAACTATGTATCTGTACCCTGTGCTGACCCCTATGTTCAGATACAGGGCCAGGCCGGTACCACCTTACTGGGCTCCGGCGACGACGTTATTTTCGCCAACGTCGCGTTGCCCTTCGGCTTCCAGGTGTACTCCACCACTTACACGACGGTGAATATCGGCACCAACGGTTTCGTGGTGTTGTTGCCGGGCACCAACCGCGGTCTGGGCAACACCAACCTTCCCACGGCTACCGCCGGCGCCTGTTTTTATCCGTTCTGGGATGACCTCGACATCAACCCGGCTACGACCGCCAACGCAGGTGTTTATACGCGTGTGGACGGCACGGCGCCCAACCGTATCTTCACCATCGAATGGTTCAACGCCGGCCACTTTGCCGACGTTGCCAACCAGACGATCACTTTCCAGGTAAAGATATTTGAGAACACCCTCAAAATCCAATACAAATACCTGGACGTGATTTTTGGCGGCACTCAGAATGCATTCAACAATGGTTTGAGCGCTACGGTGGGTATCGAAGGCCCCTTGCCTGCACCGCGTCCCTTTACGCTGTACAGCTTCAATACTGCTTCTTTGACTGACAATCAGTGCATCGAATGGGTATTGCCGCAGGCTTGCAACCCCATTCCGGTTGCAGCAGGTCCTTTCAATACAAGTGCCGGTCTGTGTTCCATTTCTAATGTGACGGTCCCTCTTCCCAATTTCAACCCGGCAGGTTGCGCTAACGGTACTACCACCGGTCTTCGCTACAGCGTGAACGGCGGCGCTTTCACCAACGTCACCTTGCCGGCTGCAAGCATCACGATCCCCACCCTTCCCAAAGGCGCTAACGTGATCGTCTGGCAGACTTATATCATCGCCAACGGCGCTACTGCCGGCAGCGCTTCGCAGATAGTCAATGTGGTGGACAATGAAAAGCCCGTCATCAGCTGCCCGGCGAACATCACGCTCAACCTCGGCCCGGGCGAATGTTCTACCTACTACAGCTACTCGGTGCCTTTCACCGACAACTGCCCGCTCACGGTCAACCAGGCTGCATGGGCTTTGGATACGGCCGCTCCGCTGCTGGTGAACTCTTCGCTTTCCTGCAGCGCAGGCCCGAACCACTACTTCCAGGTGCTGGACTTGCCGTCTGGAGCATTTGCCAGCGGTTTCCAGGCGACTTATGCCCGCATCGGCGTCAACAGCGCTTACACGGTTAACTCGAACTTCATTGTTCGCCTCTATACGTTGAACAACCCGGCGCAGCCTTACAACGTGGCGCTGGCCAACCGCACTTTGCTGGCCACCTCGGCTGCAGTGACGCTCGGCCCCGGCCTTGGTGGTGGCAACATCAACATTCCGATCAGCGTGAACATTCCGGCCGGCTCTACGGTGCTGCTGGAAGTACAAGCCAGCGCTCCGTACTCGGTGGGTAACCAGGGCGGCGGCGGCGGCGTGAAAACGTGGCTCGGCGCTACGCCTTGCGGCATCCCGCCCGATAACCCGCAAACATTTGCCCAGATCGGCTTCCCCAACAACGACATGGCCGCCGTATTGTACGGTTTGGTAAACATTCCGGGTGAAGGCGTTCTCTACGCGGGCCTGCCCTCCGGCAGCGAATTCCCGATCGGCACGACGACCAACTGCTTCACGGCTACCGACGTGGCCGGCAACACCGCTACCTGCTGCTTCACGGTAACGGTGCAGGAATATCCCAACGCGATCACTTCGCTGATCTGCAACGACTTCGTGTACGTGTCGCTCGACGAAGACTGCACGGAAGAACTCAATGCCGACCAGATCCTCGAAGGCGGCCCGTACGGCTGCTACGACTTCTACGTCGTTCAATTGGACAAAACGCCTCCTTACGGCAACGGTCCGTGGGTACCCGGCGTTCTGGGCCCGCAAGACGTGGGTAAAACCTACGCAGTGCGCGTATTCGACGACATTGATGGCGACGGTGTGCTCGACGCCAACGAGAACACTTGCTGGGGCAACCTGAAAGTGGAAGACAAACTGGCTCCGGTGCTCGACTGCCCGCCGGCAACCCTTCCCTGCAACATTGACCCGATAGCTTCTCCGATAGATGCATGCCCCGAGATCGTTGGCGGCTCCAAAGTTTTGGAGCAAAATGTATCCTTCACCAACTACTGGACGGGCTACATGAACAATCTGCAAAACCTGTCCGGTTCTCCGCTGACCATCAAAGGCGCTAAAGTTCAGGCCTCTCTGGCCGGCGCCGGCGCAGGCACTTACAACCTGAAGGCATACATGCGCCTGGGCACCTTCCAGGGCTTCGAATCGAGCAATGCCGGCTGGACGCAGGTAGGCAGCGTGGATGTCAACATCACCGCCGGCTTCCCGACCGTTCTGCTCTACGACATTCCGTTCACGACCACGTTCGATGTTCCCGGCGGCCAGACGGCCGGTTTCTATATCGTAGCCAACAACGGCAGCGGTACAACGGTGCGCGTCGTGGCTCAGTTGCTCACTACCCCAACGGACGACGGCACGCTTCGTATCGTCAACAACCCGGGCAGATGGGTGAACGGCTTGTTCGGCGGTGTCGCGTTCGCGAACGAAAATCCGAAGCCGCAAATCGCGTTCACTTACAGCGCTACCGTTAAAGCATGTGTTCCGCTGCCCAACGGTTTGCTTGCTGCCGACGTTACCGGCGGCCCTGTCAACTGGGTGGTGAACGCAGGCGCAGGCTCTCCGGTGATGGAGAATTGCTCCAACGTGACCATGTCCTACATTGATACCGAAGTTCCGCAGGATTGCTCTACGGGCCTGACGAAAAAGATCAACCGCAAATGGACGGCTGTTGACGCCAGCGGCAACACCGCTACCTGCATCCAGGTCATTGACGTATTCGCTCCAACTTTGGGCGATGTGGTTTTCCCGCCGAGTTACGACAACGTCATCGAAGACGCACTTGCCTGCGGCGGCCAATACCCGACCCCTGACTATATTGACGGCCTGGGTCTCCAGGGCAACCCCGAAGTGTTCGGTCAGCCCGACGGCTGCACCATCGGCTGGACTTACACCGATGCTGCGGTAGATGTTTGCGACGGCACATATAAAATTTTCCGCGAGTGGAAAATCATTGACTGGTGCACCGGCGAGGCCGTTGAAGTGAACCAGGTCATCAAAGTACTGGACGAAGAAGGACCTTCGATCGCTTGCCCGGCCAACCTGACGGTGAGCACCGATCCGTTCTCCTGCTGCGCCATTGTGAACCTGCCCGACGTGATCGTATCCGACAACTGCTCGCGCATCAACAACATCGGCGGCATGATCATCGGCATTGATCCGTCCACGCTGGACACGATCGGCATGTTCCCGATCAGCGGCTCGCTGACTTCGTTCCCGGGCAACAACCTGTGGAATCCCGACACTTTGGCTGCATTTGGCAACACGCCGTGCCTGCCTGTCGGCACGCACACGGTTATTTACCAGGCTGAAGACGACTGCGGCAACACCAGCACCTGCACCTTCCGCCTGACGGTACGCGACTACGTTCCGCCGGTGGCAGCCTGCACGGAATACACGGTGGTGTCCATCGGTGTGGACGACCCGTACGACTGCTACGGCCCGGCCGGTTTCCTCGACGTTCCGCCTGCATTGGGCGACTGCGAAGGCGCGGGTGTGACGTGGGTGAAAGCCTCTACGTTCGACCAGGGCTCGTACGACAACTGCAACAACGTGAAATTCACGGTACAGCGCATGGCGCCGTACTCCGACTGCATCAACGGTTTGAACTCTGTGAACGGCTTTTTGCCGTGCGACGACCAGTTCCCGGATTTCCCCAGCGAGTTTGAGCGCGCTGTTGCGGAACAGGATTCGATCAAATTCTACTGCTGCGAGGTGGGCACCACACAAATGGTGATCCTGCGCGTGTACCAGTTGGATGCGTTTGGCAACTTTGCCATCGGCCCCGACGGCACGCCGATCCACAACTCCTGCATGATCGAAGTGGAAGTACAGGACAAGATCAAGCCGGTGTGCGTATCACCGGGCAACGTGACGGTATCGTGCGAAGCGTTTGACCCGAGCCTGTGGGCTTATGGCAAACCGGCGGTGTACGACAACTGCTGCTTGGATACTGCATACAACTACCAGGGCCAGTGCGGCTTGCAGCACTTAGTGAGCTACACCCAGTTCGACACGGTGTGCAACAAGGGCACGATCAACCGCACGTTCCGCGTGTACGACTGCCACGGCCAATCGAGCCAGTGCACGCAGCGTATCATCGTGACGTACGAACAGGACTACTGGATCAAGTTCCCGAACGACGTGGTGGTGACGTCTTGCGACGGCACGGGCAACTACGGCGAGCCGGTGTTCAACGGCGACCAGGATTGCGAACTCCTGGGTGTATCGTACGAAGACCAGATTTTCACGGTGGTACCCGACGCCTGCTACAAGATCGAGCGGACGTGGACGATCATCAACTGGTGCACGTACGACCCGAACAAGCCTTGCGTGGATGTTCCGAACCCGAACCCGAACGCGACGCTGAACGCGCCGCAGAACCTGGTAGGCCCGATCGTATCTCCGATGGGCACACCTGCACCGTGGAACCCGACGAACACGCCTTTGGCGCCGGGCCAGCCCTCGCACAACTTTGCGCAGTACTGGGAAGGCAACCCGAATGCGACGCCGGCGATCCCGTCTATCGCGAACAACAACTGCTTCCGTTACAAGCAGATCATCAAGATCGTAGACCTTCAGGATCCGACGGTGGACAACTGCCCGGCCTCTCCGGTTGAGTACTGCGACTACTCGACGAACGACCCGCTGCTGTGGAACCAGATGTACTGGTGGGACGGCGTATCGCACGACCTGTGCGAAGGCGACGCCCCGCTGACGATCACGGCTACGGACGCTTGCTCCGGCGCGAACATCAACATCACGTACCTGCTGTTCTTAGACCTGGACGGCGACGGTGTGATGGAAACGGTGATCAACAGCAACAACCCGCCGGCACCCGGCACAGTGAACTACAACAACCTTGGCAACCCGAACTACTCGGGCGGCGAGGTACGCATCTTCGACGGACGTCCGGTGCTTCCCAACGACATCTACCGCTGGGCGAACCACCAGTCGGTGTCGGGCACCTCGCGCACGGCATCGGTACAGTGGAAGACGTTCGCGCAACTGCCGACTCCGTCCAACGTGCTGGGCACTCCGGGCATCGCTCCGCAACTGCCCTACGGCACGCACAAGATCAAGTGGACGATCACGGACGGCTGCGGCAACGAGACGTACTGCGAGTACACGTTTGTTGTGAAAGACTGCAAAGCTCCGACCGTGGTGTGCCTCAACGGCCTGTCGGTGAACATCATGCCTGGTGGTATGATCACGCTGTGGGCAGTGGACTTCCTGCAATACGGCGAAGACAACTGCACGCCTGCGAACCTGCTGAAATACGCCATCCGCAAGGCTGGCCAGGGCACCGGCTTCCCGGTTGACGCATTGGGCAACCCGATCACGTCGGTGACGTTCGACTGCTCGGAACTGGGCGAACAACCCGTTGAACTGTGGGCGATGGATCTGGCCGGCAACGCTTCGTTCTGCCAGACGTTCATTGACGTACAGGATCCGGACGGCGTGTGCACGCAAGGCAGCAAGATTGACGTAGCGGGCGCTTTGAAGACCGAGAACAACGACGGTCTGGAAGATGCCAACGTGAACCTGCAGTCCGGTGTGACCAGCCTGTTCGACATGACGGACGACCAGGGCGCTTACCTGTTCACCAACGCTGTGGACGTGAACGCCAACTACACGGTGACACCGACGAAAGACGACAACCCGCTCAACGGGGTATCTACGTACGACCTGGTGTTGATCTCCAAGCACATCCTGGGCCTGGAGCCGCTGGGCAGCCCGTACAAAATGATCGCTGCGGACGCCAACAAGTCCAACTCGATCACGACGTTCGACATCGTAGAGATCCGCAAGTTGATCCTGGGCATATACAACGAGTTGCCGAACAACACTTCGTGGCGTTTTGTGGATCAGGACTTTGCGTTCCCGAACCCGGCCAATCCGTTCCAGACGCAGTTCCCCGAGACGAAATCGGTGGCGGGCGCGACGGTTGACCAGATGGCCGACGACTTTGTGGCAGTGAAAGTGGGCGACGTGAACGGCACGGCCATCGCCAACTCGCTGTTGACGAGCGACGACCGCACGGCAAGCACCCTGTTGTTCGACGTGGAAGACCGCGAGGTGAAAGCCGGCGAGACCTTCACGCTGACGTTCAAAGGTGCAGAGCGCGTACAGGGCTACCAGTTCACGATGAACCTGTCGGGTCTGGAAGTGGTGAACGTGACGCCTGGCGCAGGCATGAGCATGGACAACTTCGGCGTGTTCGCTGACGCTGTGACCACTTCGGTGGACGGCGAAGGCAATGAATTCGCCGTGACGTTCCGCGCAGTGAAAGCAGGTCGCGTAAGCGAAATGCTGGGCGCATCGAGCCGCATCACGCGTGCTGAAGCCTACAGCCTGTCGAACAACCGCATGGATGTTGCTTTCCGCTTCAACGGCGCGACGCAGGTGATCTCGGGCGTTGGCTTCGAGTTGTACCAGAACCAGCCCAACCCGTTTGTGAACAAGACGGTGATCGGCTTCCACCTGCCCGAGGCAGCAGAAGCGACGCTGACGGTGTTCGACGAAAGCGGCCGGATGTTGTTCACGCAGAAAGGTCAGTTTGCGAAAGGCTACAACGCCATTTCGGTTGACCGCTCGCTGCTGAACACCACTGGTTTGATGTACTACAAACTCGAAACCGCTACCGACGCGGCGACGAAGAAGATGATCCAGACGAAGTAAGAATAGCAGAGAAGTGGCACTTTTTGAATAGTGCCACTTCTTCTTCTCTTTTGCTTCGGATAAGATAAATAAGCAGTCCACGAGCCGGCTGCAGACGAATCGCTGAACACCGATTTTACAAGCCACATACTTTAAAATCGGTTTTTGGGATGGCCTCTCTCCTAAAGTTGGAGGGGGGCTTTTTTTTTACCCGCCGTAGCCCCGGCGAAGGCGGGTAGTGTGAGAGGGGTGAGGGGCGTGAGCGCAAGCCCCGGCGAAGGCGGGTTTTCCCCATCCGAACTTACTTAATGGCGAAGACGGGTTAAAAATACCTTACCTTCGCCCGCTGTTTGTAGTCAAATTGTATAACCTAACTGGCCGGTGAAATCCCGGCAGGCAATTATGCGCGACGTTACCGATCTGATTGGAAGGATTTTTCTCGCCACGATATTTATTTTTGAGGCAGTTGATTCTACCTTGTATTTTGAAAAAACGAAACAGGCCATGACCGTGCACGGCGTGACATGGAACCAGGATTTTTTGCTTTATTGCGCTATTTTTTTGCTGATAACGGGCGGATTGATGGTACTATTCGGCTATCGTTCCACCCTTGGCGCCGCGCTTTTGCTGATGTATTGGGTGCCGGTGACGTTTATTGTTCACGACTTTTGGAATTGCCCGAAAGAAATTTTGCGTGAACAAAGCATCCTGTTTATGAAGAACATAGCCATCATCGGCGGCTTGCTGATGCTGGCAGGCAAGGGCAGTGGGCGATACAGCATCAAAAAATTGCTGGCAACGACAAGGGTGACATGACGGCCTCAGGTGACTTTTGTCCGCTTGATGAGGCGCGAAAAATAGCCTGGGAAAAAACGTTTCAGGTACACCCCCAACACTTCTTTGCCGCCGAAATAAGCCTCTTCTTTCCCGCTTTCAATGGCGCGCAGTATTTTTTGTGCCAGCCGCTCCGGTGACATACCGTGATCGGTGGCGTCGTCCATTTTGTTTTGCCTGGAGCCGTCGCCGGTCAGCGCATTGACGCTGACGTTGGTGCGGACGAAGCCCGGGCTGATCAAAGTCACTTTGATGGGAGTGTTGCCGAGTTCGGCGCGAAGGCTGTCGAAGAAGCCGTGCAAAGCATGTTTGGAAGCGGCATAGGCGGATCGCATAGGAGTGCCGAACTTTCCTGTCAGGCTCGTGATCGTCACGATGTGACCCAATTGATGCGTCAGCATATTGGGCAAAAGCGCCTTTGTCAGGGCCACAGTCCCGAAGAAGTTGACGTTCATCAGTTTTTTATCCACTTCCAGCGACGTGTCTTTGACCAGCGAGCGCTGCGAAATACCTCCGTTGTTGAGCAGAATATCCACTTTCCCCACTTGCTGCAATATTTTTTCGACAATTCCCGGAATCGCGTCGTGTTGCGCCAGGTCAAGCGGTTGCACTATAACGGAAGCTGCTCCCGCGGCGACGCATCCGGCCGCTACGCGGTTGAGTTCCTGTTCGTTGCGTGCCGAGAGGATCAGGTGCGCGCCGTGTTCGGCAAAAGCCTGCGCCAACGCTTCGCCGATGCCGGATGAAGCGCCCGTGATCCATACGCGTTTGTTTTTGAAATAATCGGACATAAATAACCGGACGTTGGACTATTGGACGTTGGACTATTGGATGTTGGACTATTGGACGTTGGACTATTGGATGTTGGACTATTGGACGTTGGACTATTGGATGTTGGACTATTGGACGTTGGACTATTGGACGTTGGACTATTGGACGTTGGACTATTGGACGTTGGACTGTCGAGATCAAACAACCTTTTTCCGTTCGCAAAGGTAAAAATGCCACAACATTCTAGTGCCTACGCTGCGCCAGGGACGCCAGTGTTGCGTGGAGGACTCAAAATCAGCGTGTAAGGGACGGCGCGGCAGATTTTTCAACACCCGGAATGCCTCCTGCATGGCAATGTCGCCCTTCGGAAGAATGTCGGGTCTGAGCAAACATTCGGAAAGATAAATGTCTGCCGTCCAATCGCCGATACCTTTGAGCCGTTTCATTTCGCGACGCACCTCGTCGTCGGTCAGCAGGGCAAGTTTTTCAAAATCAAATGATTGAGATACAACGGCTTCGGCGAGCGCGCGGGTGTATGCTGTTTTTTGGCGGCTAAAGCCGATGTTGTGCAGTGTCGTATCGTCGAGCGAAAGAAAAGCGCTGGGCGCGATGATGCCCAAATACGCTTGCAATCGCTGAAAGGCAGCATTGGCCGATGCCAGCGATACCTGTTGTTCGAGGATGATATGAACGAGCGTAGAAAAACCCGGTTCGCGCGACCACAGCGGCGGGTAACCGTACTTCTCCAGCACGAAAGCCAAGGCTTCATCTTGTCCGGCCAGCCATTGCGAAGCCTCTTTGATATTGGATTCGTCGAGTTTCAGTATCATTGCGAGCCGCAAAACAAACGCGTCTTTTTAAGGTTTTGCAAAAAAAAGATTGAATCGTGAAAATAGTCACGCTCACATTGAATCCCGCCCTCGACAAAAGCAGCAGTGTCGAACGCCTTATCCCCGAACAGAAGATGCGCTGCACCCCGCTTCAACTCGATGCGGGCGGCGGCGGCATCAACGTTTCCAAAGGCATCCGTAAACTCGGTGGCCGGAGTACCGCTGTGTTTCCTTCGGGTGGGGCGACCGGATTGAGGCTGCAATCCATTCTGCAGGAAGCGGACGTGGATATCCGTGCTCATACAGTCCAGGGTGAAACCCGTGAAAATTTTTCCGTTACGGAGACTGCTACCAACCTCCAATACCGCTTCACGATGCCGGGGCCCGAACTCACTGAACAACAGGCGGAAGCGCTTCTGAGCATTGTCGCTCAATTGCATCCCGACTACCTGGTAGCCAGCGGCAGCCTGCCTCCCGGCTTGCCGGAAACCTATTACGAAAAAGTGGCTGCCTTCGCCAAGAAGATCAACGCCCGTTTCATTCTGGACACTTCCGGTGCGGCGCTGGCGGCGGCGGCTGACGAGGGCTTGTATCTGCTGAAGCCGAATTTGGGTGAGCTCAGCGCATTGGTCGGGGTGAAAAAATTAGAAATGAACCAGGTAGACGATGCGGCACTCGAAGTCATCCGCCAGGGTAAATGCGAAGTGGTGGTCGTCTCGCTCGGCCCGCAGGGCGCATTGCTGGTAACACGCGACGGGTTTGAGCACATCCCGGCACCGACAGCGGAAAAACGCAGTACCGTCGGTGCGGGCGACAGCATGGTAGCGGGCATGGTGTGGGCGTTGAGCGAAGGAAAATCCTTTCGGGAAATGGCGCAGATCGGTGTAGCCTGCGGCACGGCTGCCACCATGAATCCCGGCACGGAATTGTTCCATGCCGACGATGTGGAACGTTTGCTGACCTGGATACGGGAATACGGCGAGCGCTACCGCTTCAAAGATTTTTAACCCTTTCAACTTCACTTTCAAAAAGTATAGCGAAAGAAACGGGCACTTTTTATTTTTGCGCCTCGCTAAGCATCTCGAACACACTATGATTAATCTGATACTCTTCGGCCCACCGGGCTCCGGAAAAGGCACGCAAGCACAAAAACTCATCGCCAAATACAAGCTGGTACACATCAGTACCGGCGATTTGTTCCGCTATGAAATGGGCAACGATACTCCACTCGGACGCGAGGCGAAAGCTTTTATCGCCAAGGGTGAACTCGTTCCGGATTCGGTGACCATCGGTATGTTGCGCAACAAAGTGGAGGCGCACCCCGATGCACATGGTTTCATTTTCGATGGTTTTCCACGTACGATCGCTCAGGCCGAAGCCCTCGATGCCTTGCTCGAGGAAAAAGGAACTTCGGTCACGGCCCTGGTCGCCCTTCAGGTAGACGACGAGGAGATTATAGAGCGCATCAAATTGCGCGGCGAAACTTCCGGTCGCGCCGATGATTCCGATGAGACCATCATTCGCAACCGCATCGCCGTTTATAAAAACGAAACTTCGCCTGTGTACGATTTTTATGCGACCAAAGGTATCAGCCAGAGTATTGACGGCATCGGCGGTATTGATGAAATCTTCGAACGATTGTCGGCTGCGGTAGATCGCATGGCTTCCATAGCGAAAGTTTAAAAAGTTTTGGGTGTAAATTGCACAAAACCTGCTACTTTTGGGCATTCCAAAACCGCATCGTTCACCCAAATGAATGTATATGGCATTACCAACCAATCCCTGGCAGACATTGTGGCAACAACTGCCGGCACCCCTGCAAAACCGATACTACCTGACCCTTGTCATCTTTTTTTTCATCATGATCTTCCTCGACCGGCACAGTGTGTGGACGCAATTCCGCCTGTACCGCGCCCAACAGCGGCTGGAAGCGGATAAAGCCTTTTACCAGGAAAAGATAAAAGAGGCCAGCGAAGAAGCGGAGGATTTTGAATTGACCAAAGAAAAATTTGCCCGCGAACATTATTACATGAAACGGCGGGACGAGGACGTGTATATCATCCAGGAACCGAAATAAGCGGATTTAAGCGACGGGGTGACTCAATGTCACCCCGTCACTTTAAAAAGTTGCAATAAGCCAAATCATCTGATTCCATATCACAACGCATTCCATCTGAAATGTCTGTTTTAGTCAATAAGAACTCCCGCATCATCGTTCAGGGCTTCACTGGAAAAGAAGGTACCTTTCACGCCGAACAAATGATCGCTTACGGGACCAATGTCGTAGGAGGGGTAACACCCGGCAAAGGCGGTCAAATGCACCTGGGGCGCCCGGTATTCAATACGGTCGAAGACGCCGTTAAAAAAGCCGGCGCCGATACCTCCATCATTTTTGTACCACCCGCATTTGCAGCCGACGCCATCATCGAAGCGGCTGCATCGGGCATCAAAGTTATCGTAGCCATCACTGAAGGCATCCCGGTTCAGGACATGGTGCGCGCCAAAGCGTACATATCGGACAAAGGCGTGCGGTTGATCGGACCGAACTGCCCCGGCGTGATCACGCCCGACGAAGCCAAGGTGGGCATTATGCCGGGTTTCGTTTTCAAACGCGGCCCCATCGGTTTGGTGTCCAAATCGGGAACTTTGACCTATGAAGCCGCCGACCAGATCGCCAAAGCGGGGTTGGGTATTACTACCGCCATCGGCATCGGTGGCGACCCGATCATTGGAACGACCACCCGCGAGGCCATAGAATTGTTTATGGATGACCCTGAGACAGAGGGGATTGTCATGATAGGCGAGATCGGGGGCGGGTTGGAGGCCGAGGCCGCCAGGTGGGTACGCGCCAACGGCAATAAAAAACCGGTGGTGGGTTTTATTGCAGGACAAACGGCGCCCAAAGGCCGCAAAATGGGACACGCCGGCGCCATCGTCGGCGGCACGGATGACACTGCTGCGGCAAAAATGCGCATCCTGGCCGAAAACGGCATAACCGTCGTGGAATCCCCGGCTCAAATCGGAGCGACCATGAAACGTGTCATGGGAAAATAACGCCAAACATCCTGTAATTTTACGCGACGCCCGGCAGGCCGTATGACCTGCCGGGCGTCGCCGTTTTCTACTTACCTGGCGCGAGAGACGCCTCTTTTCCCCTATCCTTTATTGGTTTTCCTGTTCGCCTAAAGTAAGGCCGGACGCTCCGTTGTTCCTTTGAACAGCACCCGTGGCCGAATTCTCACCGGCGCCCATGATTTCGTTCGCATTCATCACCATAGGGATAGACCCGTTGCTGATGATCACTTTCGAGTTATTCGATTGTGAAAGCGTCAGCCATGCTTCGATGGATTTGTATTGCAATACTTCAGGGGTAAGTCCGGCCGCAATGATTTGGTTGGCATCGCGGACGCCTGTTGCCTGAATACGCTTTCGCTCCGCTTCCCGCTGTTCCGCCTGCAACACAAATTCCATGCGCTGAGCCTGCTGTTCTGCCTCCAGTTTGTCTTCAATGGCTTTCGCCAGACTTCTCGGCAATTGAATGCTTTTCAACAGTACAGACTCTACCACAATACCTTTGTTCTCCAGGGTTTTCATCATCAAATCCCTGATCGCCAGCTCGATTTCGGGCCTGCTGCCGGAGTGCATGTCTTTGGCATAATACTTTGAGGTGACATCGGCGACGGCCGAACGAAAAACCGGGAGGATGACGGTTTGCTCGTATTCCAAACCGATGTTCCGCAGCAGATCGGGAGCGTCTTTCAGTCGGATATTGTACAGGATAGAGACTTCCGAACGGATGGTCAAGCCTTCGCGGGACGGAATATCTACCTGAACTTCAATGTTTTCTGTTTGAGTTGAGACTTTGACGATGGTAGAAGTAAATGGGTTGAAAACCTTCAGACCGCTCGTATAAGCTTTGTCGTTGTACTTGCCGAAAGTGCGTTTGACCCCCGCCTCACCCTGGCGCACTACTGCACAGTTGGTAAAAAGCAGAATGCCGGAAATCGTCGCTGCGAATGCCGGAATGATATGCGTCTTCATAATGATGAGTATTTAATGGTGAAAGAAATAATAGTTATACTTTCATAAATAAAATAAAAACTTTTTTGTTCGTATTTTTTTAAAAAAACCTATTTTTCGTGCCAATAATGGCAAACAATTGCTCCTGAGACAAGAAGGAGAAGGGGTAACTGACGCTCTAAACCCTTCGTGATGAAGGATGTAAATCATGCGTTTTTCAAACATGCCTGCACATGAGAAAACTTCAACTGTTTTTGTTCCCAGCTTTTGCAGTAGCGATGCCGGTGTGGGTGCTCCACGCACAGTGCCCTTTTTTGTATAACTGTCCGCAGGGTAGCCCTGTGATATGTGATCTTTCTCCAAACGATCCTTTGCTGTGGGCGGATGCGCCCTACACCTGGAGTCAGGCGAACACGTCATCTGATTTGTATGAGGGTACTGTGGAATTCAGTCTGAAGATACTGCCATGCGTGGGCGGTGGCAACGTGGATGTGTCCTACACCCTCCTGCTCGACCTTGACAACGACAATTTGCGCGAGACCGCCGTGTCGAGCCTTCAATTCCCGCCGGCCGGGATCGTTTATGCCGGCAACGCATTCAACCCGGGTTATGCCGGCGGCGAACCGCTCGAATTCGACAAACGTTTGGTACAGGACTCCCTGAAATTCCGTTTCGCTTTGGAGATTTCTCCCTCCTGGGATACCCTGGTTGCCCGCCTGTGCTGGCAAAGCGGCAGCATCAATGTATCTCCGCGTTTGCCGGAAGGCCGTCACCACCTCATCTGGCGGATCGAACAGGATGGAGTGGTAAAGTATTGCGAACACAGTTTCCGGCTCAAAGACTGCCAGCCGCCCACCCTGGAGTGCGCGCCGGAATGGAACGTCTCGCTGGATACCAACGGAATGGCAATACTTTATTTAAACGATATTTTTGTGGAGGCAGAGGACAATGCCACTCCTTTTCCCCTGCTGGAATTTTCCATGCGCCATTCGGACGATGGCACCGGTTTTCCGCTCGATTCCGCTGATAACCCGGTCACAACCCTGACTTATGATTGTGAAATGCTCGATACCCAAGTGGTTGAATTATGGGTCAGGGATCGTTCGGGCAATACCACTTCCTGTGCGACTACTGTGGTCGTAACGGACGACAGCGGTACGTGTAACAAGCCGCCAGTGTTGTGCGCCAGTACTTTTTGGGGACCAGGCGACATCGTAAAACCCGTTACTTATAAAATGCTCTGGGTGGATACGTCCCAAAAACTCATCGAACATCCCTTGCCGCTTCAGGGGGATGGTTGCGGTTTGTTGGATGCATTGCCTCCGGCCGGTTCTTTTTCGCTGGTCGCCGAATGCGATACCAACCCGCTCAACGGCGTCAGCACCTTCGATCTGTTGTTGATCTCCAAACACATCCTCGGCGTTCAGATTTTCGACGCACCCTGGAAATGGCTGGCTGCGGACGCCAATAACAGCGGCTCGGTCACAACTTTCGATATCGTGGAACTGCGCAAACTCATCCTCGGCATCTACGATCAATTGCCGGCCAACACTTCCTGGCAATTTTACACGGCGGATTGCGATTTTTCGGCCAATCCCTTCGAATCGTATTGTCCGTCCGAATATTCCTTTACGACCCTGCCGCTCTGGAATTATCCCGCCGAGATACCTTTTCTCGCTTTGAAGACCGGCGATGTGAATGGGACGGCCAATCCGGTCTCTTTTTCACATCCAGCCATGGAGTCGCGTGAAGAACAAGTATCGCTATTGCTTCCGGATATGGAATTACAACGGGGGAAAGTTTACGAAATTCCCGTTCGAGCCACAGAAACCGGTGAGTGGTACGGCCTTCAGCTGGCGCTGCAATTTGACCCGGAATTGATTGCAATTGAGCGAGTTGTTACAGGTATATTGCCGGCGTTGGACGAACATTCGTGGGCGCAACCTCAACCCGGAAAATTCAATCTATGCTGGTTCGACGCTCTTCCGCACACCGTGCTGCCCGGCGACCCCCTTTTTAATTTGAGGGTTCGGGTTCTGAAGGCCGCACGCTTGAGCGATGCCTTATCGCTTTCCACAGAGCGGCTAAAATCGGAGGTTTATGAAAAGAGCAACTCCGCAAGCAACATACAATTGCGGTTTTTCAATCACTTCGATCCGAATATTTCTCCGGCCCTTTTCCCGCCTCAACCCAATCCGACTCATGCGGGCGTTGTCATTCCTTTTCGTTTGCCCGGATCGGAAACGGTGATTGTGGAAATAGCCGATCTTTCCGGAAAAATAGTATTCCAGGCGGAACAATATTTTGAAAAGGGCAGCCATTTGCTGGAATTGCCCACTGAAGCATTCCCGGGAGCGGGCATGTATTTATGGCGATTAAAAGCAGGAAATTTTACGGAGTCAGGGGAAATTGTACGGCTGTAAAGGCCTTATATCTCTTCGCTTTTAATGTCCATGCGTATCCGCCGTTCTGCGGGGAAATAGTTGTTCATTCGACCCGGCAGGATTTTTATCCAGCCGAGGTTCAAACCGGCGTACCGGGCCAGCGTCCAGCCGCGGGGCGCGTCCGGCGGCACGTCGAACGTTTCTTTTTTCAAAAATCGAAGCGCCTGATCGCGCTCCAGGTCGAGTGCCGGCAGGGTAGGAGAGATCAGGCGGCTCAACGCCAGGGCGTGCGAAGGAATAAAATCGCTGCCTTTGAAAGTTCCGGCCATCGTTCCGAACCATTTGGCTTTCAAATATTTATCCAGGATCAGATAATCCGTTTCGAGTGTTGCGGGCAAAGCGAGCACTTCGCCGGTGGGCGTTTGAAAGAAACGAACTTCCAGATCGGGGCGCAGCCAGCGGGCGGCTTCGGGTGCGAGATTTTTGGCGATTGGTTTTATACTTTTAAATGCGGATGCCGATGCGATTTTTTTTCTGTCGCCTTCTTTTTTCCGGAAGACGGCGAGAAAAAAACCTTCGCCCCGCACCTTGTGTGGAAAAAAACGGTAGCCACCATCCGTTTCCATGATGCCCCATTCGGAAGGGATATGGAGTCGAACAGGTTCGAGATTAAAATTTTGCGTCAGCCAGGCAACATTCTCTTCATTTTCCGCGCGGTTGAAAGTACAGGTGCTGTACGCCAGTACCCCTCCCGGCGCCAGCGATTTTACAGCCGTGGCCAGAATGCGCCGCTGCCGTCCGCTGCACAACTCCACGTTGGCGGGCGACCATTCGCGCATCGCGCCGGGGTCTTTGCGAAACAATCCCTCCCCGCTGCACGGCGCATCGGTGACGACAACGTCGAAAAAATCTTCCAGCGCTGCGAGTTCCTCCGCTTCGGTACTGGTGACGGCGATATTGGGAACGCCCCATTTTTCCAGATTTTCTCTCAGGATACCCACGCGTGAACGGATGACTTCGTTGGCTACAAGCAAACTATCAGGTTGAAGCATGTCCGCTACCAGTGTGCTTTTCCCTCCCGGCGCAGCGCACAGATCCAGCGCGTTCAACGGTCGGGAAAAATCAACCGATTGCCGCAATGCTTCGTAAAGAAACATCGAAGAGGCCTCCTGCACGTAATATGCTCCGGCGTGGAAGGCCGGGTCGAGGGTAAAGACGGGGCGCTCCGGCAGGTAAAAACCGAGAGGATGCCAGGGGACGGTGGACGGTAGACGGTGGACGGTGGACGGCGGAGGGTGGATGACAGAAGATTCATCGGATATTTTTTCATCTGCAATCTCCCCTCCACCGTGTACCGTCCACCGTCCACCGTCTACCGTCTTGAAAGGATTCAACCGGATGCTGACTGGCGGAGTTTCCTGCAAGGCAACAAGAAAGGCTGCGTATTCCTCCCGGCCAAGGAGTTCCTGCATCTGACGTTCAAAGGGAGGCGGTAGCATGTGTGAGAGGCGTGAGAGGCAGCAAAAATCAGAGGAATCCGGGAAAACCAAATAATCGTATCTATTTTTACACCCGCAGCAACCGCTCTTTTGAAAGAAAACAATTTGCAACACCTATTTCGCGCAACGCACCAATGCAAGTTAACAACGCCATTTTGGCTGTCGTCCATCAAATCAACCACGTCCTCGACCAACTGGAGCCCCACGAATACCGCTGTCAATTGCCTGAATTTGAAGGAAGTACGCTGGGGCAGCATTTCCGTCACATCCTCGAATTTTTTCAATGCCTCGAAAAGGGCGTTCATAACGGCACAGTAGATTATGCCGGACGCGAACGCAATCTGTTGTATGAAGACAATCCCGGTCTTACTGCTTCGGCATTCCAATCTTTTGCCGAAGCCCTGCCTTTGTTGGATATTTCGCATGTTGTGGATGTTCGGGCGGAATTCGGCGGACTGGAACGCCCTTCCTATTCCAGTACCGTAGGCCGCGAACTGATGTTTGTCTATGACCATGCCATCCATCACTTAGCCATTATCAAGATCGGCTTGCTTTGCCATTTTCCCCACGTTCAGGCAGATAAAGACCTGGGGGTGTCGCCTTCGACGATCAAGGCGAGGGTCATTAGGGGTCATTAGAGAGTGCATTGGGGGTATTAGAAATGACTTTAATGACCCTTAATGACCCGCTCCTCCGGCATACAGACTGTCCATACCAGTTCGCCCTCGTCAGGCAAGGTGATTTTTTCAAATTGCAGCCGGTAAGCCTGCCGGAAGTCGTTTTTCTCCACCCAACCCCTTGCCGCGCCGCGGTTGTCCTTCCATTCGAAGGGTTCGAGGCGCATGTGTGCCCTGAAATCGAGCTCCCTTAATCCATACGCTTTGTACAGGCTTTCTTTGGCTGTCCAGAAAACGTGGAACAGGTCGAATTGGGTGGCGGCGGCAGGGTGCTGCGCCACGAATTTTTCTTCTTCCACGTTCAGGAATTTCGAGGCCAGCCGGGGCATTTTATCTACCAGTACCTGGACGTCGCAGCCGATTTCGGAATTCCTGATTTCGGATTGGGGATTGCGGATTTCGGATTGAACGCGCGGGTAATCCGCAATCCGCAATCCCCAATCCGAAATCAATGCTCCGACGATGCCATGCGAATGGCTGAGCGAACAGGCAAGGTGTTGGTTTTCAGGGAAAAAAGGTTTGGAAAAGGCGTCTTTGGCGAGCGGCAGGCGCTGAGGGGCGCCGGTGAGTTTGTGCAGGAGCCAGCGTCCGGCGAGCCATTCATGGCGGCGCAGGTCGTTTTTCAGACGCGCCATTTCGGCTTCCTCTTCTACCGAGAGGGGCAACTCATCGCGGAAAAAAACCTCCTCCTCGGCGATTTGCCACAGGCCGAACGTCGTGTCGGGAAAAGGATGCCGGGTAAGGAGGAGAGGCATTTTTTTGTTTCGTTGTAAACATCTGTCCGGTCAGGAGTTATTTCACCCGTCGCGCCAACCACCCCCCCAACAACGCAAACGCAATACACCCTGCACAGGAAGCAACCGACATCCACGCCGGATTGGGAAATGCCAGCACCGTCGCGACGTTGTACAGCAACAAAATAAAACCCGTGGCAAACGATGGAGGGAAGGACAACGGCGGCGCCATCCATACGGTCACAAATCCACCGGCCAAACAAGCGATCAGGTAAATCGCCAGCAGGATGCCGAATGCCTGGTCGGGCAAACTCCTGAGCCACTCGGTATAGGCCGGCAGGTTGCTCAGGTCATTCCCTACTGCAGGCTGATAGGGCGAAAGAGCCCTGCCTGCGATGATCAGGATAATACCCGTGGCGACTCCTGCGAAAACGGCTAAAAAAGCGCGAACAGTTGGATTCATGGCTGCTTTAAGCGGAGATTTTTAAGTGGGCTTCAATCCCGTAATCGGACAACACGGCGCTCAACTCGGCGAGAAAATCGGTGCGCAACACTTCGTATTGTTCCACGATCAAAGCATCGTCGGCATTGGACCGGCTGTGTTCGGCGATCATGAAATTGAGGCGTTCGATCTGACGCAGGAGTGAAATGACCTGGCTTGACTTGGAGTCGGGTTCCGGTGCATTCGTATTTTTCATGTTGCAAAGATGGAAATCAGAATTTTCCTTCGCCTAATTTTTTTCACAATTCCAGCACCACCTTCCCCATTGTTTTCCCGCTCTGGAACAACCTGATCGCCTCGTGCATTTTTTCAAAGGGCAAAACGTGTCCCACGTGCGGCGGCGCCAGATGTAGCGCTGCGATCTCCTGCAGCAACTGGTGCATCAGCTCGGCGCGTTCGTAGAGGTAGATCAGGTTGAAACCCAGTACGCCTTTGTTGATCTCGGGCAATTGCTGGGGATCAATTTTGGGGCGGGTGAGAAAATAGTACAGCAGGCGGAAAATATTGGGTTTGTTGCCCACACTGGTGTAGCGCGACGAGCCGACGACGATGAGCCGGCCCATCGGCGCGAGCATTTTGAAGGGGATGGTAAAATAGCGTCCGCCGACCGTGTCAATTACAATGTGCAGGGGGCGCCCGTCGAGGGCGTTTTTCAGGTCGTTTTCAAACCCTTCGCCGCGCACGATAACCCGGTCGCAGCCCTCTTTCCGGGCAAAATCCACCTTCGCATCGCTGCCGACTGTGCCGACGACAAAACATTCATACGCTTTCGCAATTTTCAGCGCCTGCAAACCTACTCCCCCTGCTACGCTGTGGATCAATACGTTGTAGCCGCGTTCCAGGGCGCCGAGCGTTTTCAGGCCGTAATAGGCCGTGAGCGTTTGAACCAAAAAAGAGGCCCCGGTTTTAAAATCCCAGTCTTCAGGCAGGGGTACCACGTAACGGGCATCAATGTTCAGGTGTGAGGTGTAGCCTCCGAAACGCGTGACGCCCATCACCCGTTCGCCGGGGTGAAGATGAGAAACGCCGGAGCCGACCGATTCCACGACGCCAGAATATTCAAGTCCCGGCGTGAATTCACCTTTCGGCGTAGCACTGTAGAGTCCCCAAATGGCATAGATGTCGGCAAAATTCAGCCCGACGGCGCGTACGGCTACGCGCACTTCGCCGGGAGCGGGATCGGGCAGGGTAAAGGGGCGGAGCTGCATGTTGGCGAGGCTGCCGGCGCGGAGGGTAAAGCGTTGCATATTTAAGAGGTGGTCAATATAGTGAACAGGAAACCAAATCAACCCGGCAGTGAAAATCAGATAAAACACAGCGCCGGCTTTCAGGTCCGGTTGGGCGGCAAGGTACTGTCCCACTTGTTTCCGGATGAAATTTTTGGCAAAAAGATTCAGCCACAGCAGATCAAGTGCCGCATAAGTCAGGAGAGTAAACAAAAAATGGAGAAGGTTTTCATATCCGTAAATACACTCCAATACTAAATTAGCTACACCTTCCTCACTTGCGAACCGCCGCTTGTCAGCCACACCCCGATCGCATAACTCGCCACCGCCGCCATGGCTGTCGAGAACGTAACCCAGGCGATGTCCAGCACGATGAGTTCGAGCGGCCAGGGTTGAAAAAACACCATGTTGACAGAAGCGTAGATCACGGAAAATCGGAAACCTACCTTCCAGCCGTCCAGAAAGGCGGGTGCAGCATCGTTGTAAACCATGCTTTTATAGGCAGCGCCGAAAGCCAGCCAGACGGACATCAGGATGTAATAAATCTCGGCCATGGCCCAGTTGGGCCGGTTGCCGTAGCGGTAAACCGCCGGATAGTCCACCAATCCGTCGAGGAGAAATTTGAGCCAGATGACGTCTAAGGAGAGGAAAATCAATAGCGTCGCCAGGAAGTGGAGGAAGAAATTCATTGTTTTTTCAGTTTCGCAAAATCGGGTGGGTAAAATTAGGAGGAATTCTCTGAGCAAAAAACAAAATGGAAGGCGAAACATGTCTTCCGGGCGTCCTTCTATTATTTTGAAGCCCGGATTTCCTTTTTCCCGCAAACTTGCTTCATCTTTGCCCTCCAACTGAATAGAGAAAAATGGCCTACGAATTCAAACTTCCTTCTCTCGGCGACGGTGTGACGGGCAAGGTGCTCGACATCCTGGTGAAACCGGGCGACAAAGTAACGAAAGAACAGATCGTCCTCATTGTCGGCACCGACAAGGTGGATGCCGAAATGCCCGTGGATGCCGATGGCACCGTCGAGGAAATCCTCGTAAAAAAGGGCGACGATGTAACTGAAGGGACGCTCATACTTAAATTACAAACCGAAGGCGCCGTACCTGCTGCTCCTGCACCGCCTGCACCTGCCGTTCCCGCCCCGCAGGCGCAGGCGGAAGCCGCTGTGCCTGCACCGCCGCCTGCACCCGCTCCCGCTACTCCCTCTGCACCCGCTTCTGCCGGGACTTCGGCGGGTAAAGCTGCCAATTTCCGCATATCGCCGCTTGCCCGCAAACGCGCCAAAGAATTGGGGATCAACCTTTCCGACGTGCGACCGGCCGAAGGTGCGAGTCGTATTTCCTACAAGGACGTGGTGGATTTTGTCAAGCGGAAGATTGATATGGGCGGCGGAAGCGCCGTAGGAACGGGCGGCGGTTTGGCGCGCAAACCCTTGCCCAATTTCGAAAAATTCGGCGTCATCGAACGCCAGCCGCTCAGCCGCATCGGGCTGTTGACGGCTGAGAACATGCATTACGCCTTCAATACCATCCCGCACGCCTGGATATCGGAGAAAGCCGACATCACCCGCCTCGAACAATTGCGCCAGCAATACAAGGATACCGTGAAAGCGGCGGGCGGCAATCTCACCACGACAGCCATCGTGACCAAGGCCGTGTGCTCCGTATTGCGCAAAATGCCGCAGTTCAATGCCAGTTTCGACGATGCGACCAATGAAGTGATCTTCAAAAAATTCATCAACATCGGCATCGCGGTGGATACGCCGCGCGGCCTCCTGGTGCCTGTCATCCGCAACTGCGACCAAAAGTCGCTGACAGAGATCGCGATTGACCTGACCGAGATCAGCACCCGTACCCG
Organism: Saprospiraceae bacterium; assembly: GCA_019187225.1. Taxonomy (GTDB): domain Bacteria; phylum Bacteroidota; class Bacteroidia; order Chitinophagales; family Saprospiraceae; genus M3007. The sequence continues at coordinate 93,403 of JABAQQ010000009.1, read as the reverse complement.
GGAAGGCAAAAACAAACTCGACGACCTGGATGGCGGCACTTTCTCCATTTCCAACATCGGCGGCATCGGCGGCACCAATATGCTTTCGATCGTCAACTGGCCCCAGGTCGCAATTTTGAGCATAACAGCGGCTTCCATGGAAGCGCACTGGAACGGCTCGGCCTTCGAACCGCGCCTGATGATGCCCATGACCATCGGCTGGGATCACCGCGTCATCAATGGTGCGGATGCGGCGCGATTCCTCGTAGAGTTGAAGAAAATATTGGAAGAACCGTTTCTGGGCTGGCTTTAATTCTTTCCTGCCTGCTGTTTTGCGCTCGGTACGGGCTGCCCCAATCGCGCGAGATCGAGATCGAGGCTGAACTCACGTCCTCCGGAGAGTTCTATGTTTTGCTTTTCAAAGGTGATCATTCCGGTCAGTTGCACCCTCAAAATATACGTGCCCGGCGCTACTTTGAATTTGCAGCGGCCATCCCATTGAGAGATTTTGCCATGCACCTGGTCGGGATTCTGACGCTGGAGGAGGACGGTTGCGCCGAGCACAGGTTCGTCCGTTTCCTGGTCGCGGATGAATACGTGGAGTGTCGCGCGGTCGGCATCGGTGGCGCCGGTTTCTGCAAAACGCAACAGGCGGCTTTGAGGGCCGGGGGAGGTATCGGATGGGTTCTGCCCTGCTGCAAGGAATGGCAACATAAAGAGCAAATAACTGGCGAAAGTAGCCGGTTGGTATTTCATGCGATTATGGTTGAGAAGATTTTGTTTGTTCGTTGTTATTGATTGATCCACCATTTCCTCAGTTGCAATTGTTCTGGTGTTGGATGGGGCATGGGTTGAATGCGCAGGCGTTTTTCATCAAATTCGATACCTGCTTTTGCCAAATATGATTCCAGCGGCAAAGGAACGGCGCCTTCTATATAATCGCTAAAAAATGCGCGCATTTCGGGAAAAGTCATAGTTGTGATCACATCGAACAATTCATCGTCCCTGAACGGCTTGTCTTTTCCGTAGCGCTTCGCAAGATCGCGCATCATTTCCTGCGTGCCGTATTTTCCCGCCGAAAGTTCGCGCAGGCGGATATCGAGACACATGCTGACAAGGGCTCCTTTCAGGTAAAAATTGTAATATTGTTCCTGACGCTCCATCGCCTTCTGGCTCAGCTCGGTAAGGGGTATTTTATTGTCGAACCGGTTCATTTGAACTGCTTTTTGCCGCAGAACGGAGAGGAATTCTTCCAGCGATTGAAGTTCCTGTTTTATGGGCATGTGGATCGTGGCATATTCCGTCAGGCCTTCGTAGAGCCAGATATGCCGTGACATTTTCGGCGCCAGAAAATCATAATTCTGAATTTCTTCCGAATGAATGTTCAGCGGCGTGAGGATGTGAAAAAATTCATGGCTGGCGATGCCATAAACGAAATTGTTGAGCATCGCAGAGTCCAATTGGGAGTTCAACAGGCAAAGGGTTGATGTGGAGTGTTCCAGGCCGTCGCCGGTGTAATCGTTGGGGCGGTCGTGCGCAGTATGGTAAAATAAAAAGGTATAGTGGTCTACCGGCAGGGCACCGCCGAGATATTGGCGCTGGTTTTCCAGCAGGGGCCGGATGTTGCGGGCAATACCGGGGGCTATTCGTTGACCGGAATTCGCATAACAAGCCACCAACACGGCAGTATTGCCTATTTGCAATTTTGCGGTATCGGGGCGGGCATACAACACCGGGTTATCCACCAACTCGCGGTAATTATCGGCGTAAAAGTCGTCTTTGTCCGGACGCTTGGACTGGCTGCGCAGCGAAGTGGCTGCGTAGAGACCCGCCGGCTTTTCAACGGCAATGTGGACCGGCCATTTTTCTCCGCCCGAAAAATAGCCGAACAAACAGTTGTTGTTGATAACGAATACTTTGCCCTCGGTGAATGAACTTTCTGCGGATTTATAAAAGCCCTGCGTTGTTCCGCTGCCGAACTCTTCCCAACCGTCGTTGACTTCGTAGCGGATCTCGGTGAGGCGGTGAGCGTCGCGGATTTTCCAACTGTTCACAGTAAGGCGCTCCACCGGTAAAGTATCGTTGTTCGCCAAGGCTTTGAATTGGACGATGTTGCGACCGAAATCCATAGCGCCGTAGATGCCCGGCACAATACGGGGGAAGTTGAAGACTGCTTCGCCGCCCTGAAAATCATGCACGGCCAGTTTTACCGCCACGCGGTCTTCTTTGATTGCGTTCAGGTCTACTTCGTAGAAATACCGGCTTTGGAATGTAACCGGATAGAATACCATTACCTTTTTGGTGCAGGCGGAGAAAAGGATTGCGAAAAGCAAAAAAGAGAAGGTCAACCTTGCATTATCCGATGACGTGACGACACCGCCGTACAACCGCGATGAGGTGAAATGCAGGTGCAATGGTTTTTGTCTCATGCCGGATCAGTGTGTCGAAATCGTTCAGAAAAACGCGCTGTTTTTCAGCGTGGAAAATCGTCAATTACCGGCGAATATCTTGCTTTTGGTAATGCTTAAAAAACAATTACCAGTTTTAATTTTAGCCCGGCGATACCTGAACGAAGCGTGAGTCAGAACCTTTTCACCACTGCCACTGCTTTTTTCACCCGCTCCGTCGTTCCGTCGGGGGCGAACAATTCCAGGAACAAGATGTAAATGCCCGGTTTGGCCCGGGAGCCGTTGTCCAGATCGCCGTCCCAGCGTAGTGTTCCTTCCACACCGATGAGTTCTGTGCGGACAAGGCGTTTTACCGGTATGCCCTCCGAATCGAAAATGGTAAGGGTGGCGAAAAAACCCGGTTGGGGAAGTGTATATTGGATGGGTAAAAAATCCTCGATGCCGTCGTCGTCGGGTGACAGGCGTTCCAGGGGAAGATGGATCAGGCCGCTGCCGGGCGGTGCAGAAAAGTATTGCGAATTCGGCAATGTGGGCGTTCCCGGCGCCCCTGTCACCACGGGTGAAGCGGAAGTCCAGTTGGATGCGACATTCGTCAGGTTTCCGGGATCAATGCGTTCGAGTGCCACACCTTTCCGCTCACTGTCGATAAACAACGCGTTGTGAAAATCTTCCGAATAATGGAATACGTCCAGTTCTACCGTATCGCTGTTTCTGACCCAATACAACCTGATCTTTCCCGCATCATTGGGTAAGGTTGGCAAGTCGTTTTTTAATACATGAAGCGGCCGGATATGGGCAAATGAATTCCTGATGTTGTGGGGATATTCGGTAAAAACATCGAGCTGTCCGGGTAGTGAAAGGCGTTTCTGGGTAATTTTTTCTTCAGCGGTACCGCCGTCGAACTGCGAAATGAAAAATTCGGACCAGTCGAAGACCTTCTGACTGTGGTTGTAAAACTCGATATAGGGGCCGTTGCCGGTGGCGGGGTTGAACATGATCTCGTTGAAGACAAGGTCCTGCGGCTCCGGTATTTCCGGTAAACCGGCAAAAACGGTATCGGCACTAAAGACCGCATTCCCGGCACAATCCGTTGCAGAAGGGCCGGCAGTAATGGAATAAAGCACAGACGCCTGCAGGGGCTCGTCGAGCAACAACCGGACAAGGGAGAATCCGGGCAATGGTTCCGCCGACGCGATATCGAGCGGGGGGTGAAAAGAATAGGCGGCGGGATTTTGAGCAGTTGCCCGATCCATATCTTCCGAGAAAGTCAGCAGCACAGAATAAGCTGATTCCGGGTAAGCCCAATACAAGCGGGGAGGGTTGTTGTCCGGATAATTTTGAAAAGAAGCATTTCTAGCAGCGGGGGTACCACCGGGCAAAGCGGGACAGGATTGCCAGTTTTCGCGGCCGAGACAAGGCAATCCGGGATTGATGCGTTCCAGCGACCAGCCTCCGTTGGCCTTGCCAGCGTCCGTATGCCATTCTTTTTCATACGCCACCCGATCTATTACATTGCCGTTCGCATCGCTAAGGGTCAATATGTCGCTTTCATTGCTGAGGGCGGGTAAAACACCCACTACTTTTCCCTGGGTTACGGCCTGCAGATCTGGGGCATTTGCTGCCGCGGTCAATGCCACATACATTCCGGGCAGCATGAGCAGGGAAGGCAGCGGCACCGGTGCGCCTGTTTTGTTTTGAATGCGCAGGTCGGCAAGGTCAATTGCCCTGGAGGAACGGTTGAACAACTCCAGCCATTCCACCTCCGGCAATCCAGCGGAAGGCGATGGGGCGGCCATGATCTCGTTGATGACAATATCGTATGCCGTGGGTGCTTCCGTCAGTGCAAAGTAGGCTGTGTCGGTTGCCAAAACGGCATTCCCACTGCAATCTGTTACCGAAGCCCCTACGCTCAGCGCATACAAAACGGATGCTTGCAAGGGGTCGCCAAGCAGCAGCCGGACGCGCGAACGGTCGCCGGATAGTTGTTCTGCCGAAAGAATTGTCCGGTGAGGCAAAAGATTGTACTCAGCCGAAATTTCCGCAGCAATTTTATCCATTCCTTCGGAAAAAGTAAGCAACAACGAAGTGGCCGATTCCGGGAAAGATTCCAGCAATCGCGGAGGTTCGTTGTCGGGCATATCCTGAAAAGAGGCGTTTTGAGCGCCTGGGGTGCCGCCCGGAAGGGTAGGGCAGGACTTCCAGTTGGAGCCGCCTAAACATGGAAGTGTGGGATTGATGCGTTCGAGGGACCAACCGCCCTCCGCTTTGTTCGCGTCGGTGTGCCAATCCACCGAATAGTCAACCACGTCAATCACTTCCCCTGACGCATTGCTCAAAGTAAGTACATCGCCGTCGTTGTTGAGTGCAGTTGCACCGATGGGCGCACCGAGCACAGTACCGCTAACGGCGGCCTGCAGGGTGGATGCGTTGGAAATAGCCGTCAATACGGCGTAACCGCCAGGAGGCAACAGGAAAACAGGTAGGGCCACCGGCAATCCTGCCGCGTCGCGGATACGCAGGGTGGAGAGCTCGATGGTTTTGGCGGAGCGGTTGTACAATTCCAGCCATTCCACTTCGGGCAATCCTGCTGAAGGCGCCGGGTCGGCCATGATCTCATTGATCAGAATATCGAATTCTGATGCAACTTCAATTTTTACGAATTGAAAATCAGTAGTTTGAATCTGGCTTTCATTTCCGGAGCCATCCTTCAATCCCGATGTCTGGAGCGTGTAATTGCCTGTTGCCAAAGCGTTCTGGAGTAGAAGGCGCACGGTTTTTTTGTCCGGGTGCAGTTGTACCGACTGCGGTTGCCCCACGCCATTGCTGATGCTGTAATGCGCCGGCTGAACAGCCGAAAGCGAGTCGAGCATTTCGTCAAATACGGCGTTCACAGTCATCGCGTCATCGGCACTCGCCGACAGCAGGACAGGCGCCTGGGTATCCGGCGCGTCGGGCAGTACGGAAAGATCGTCGAAGAAAAATTTGGCAATGTTGGACGTCGTATATACGCATTGAAAGCCGAAAAAACGATCAGCGCCTCCGGTGTATGTCGCCTCCGCAACGGCGAACTGGTTTTGCAGCGTTCCTCCTCCTGCGGCAGCAGCCAATTCCCAGGCGCCTGCAACTGTGCGTTTTACATGCAAACGGATATCCGGATTCACGGCTACCAGGCCGGGAGTCCCGGTTGCCAGCAGGGTTTTTACGCCGGCATCCTGGCGATAAAACCGGATGGCGTCGAGGCTGCCCGTTTCACCGATCTCAATAAAATAACCGTTTGCCGCAGATAAATCGGATTGGTCGGCCAACACATAGATCCGAAGCAGGTTTTGGTTGGATGGAGCAAAATCCAGCCGGAAACGCAGTTCCCAGATCGCGCTGTCGGGGATATTGCCTTGAACCCTTAGTTGGGACATACCCGGCGCAGGAGCGTTCAATTGGAGTTCGCCACTGGCATTCACGATAAAATCCGCTCCGTCGCCCTGCCAAACGGGATTTTGGGTAAAATCTCCGTCGGAGAAATCGTCCAGAATTTGAGCAAACGAAGCGGGTAGCAATGGGAAAAGCAAAAAAGCGATGAGGAAAAATCGGCGGACTTTCATGCGGACAGGCAGTTTTCGGTCGTTGTTTAGTTTTGTGCGTAAACTTAGTTCAAATGCGGTATTTGCTCTTTTTACTTGTTCCTATTTTAACTTGTTGCATAAATGGAAAGTCTGAAAATCAGTTGGTTGTGGATTTTATGCAAATTTCGCTGCGCGATGCACCCGGTAAAAAAAGCAATGTGCTCCGGGTACTCACAATGGATGAGAAAGTAACTGATCTGAGAGAGGTGAGTCACTTCGAATCCTCCGTTTTTTACAACGACAGAAATCATCAGGCGCCCTGGATAAAAGTGAAAACAGCCGATGATGAGGTTGGATGGGTATTTGCCGGCGCGCTCCGCCCGGTTCAAAGCGATACCCTGTGGCTTTTTCAAAAAAGGATGCAATGTTACTTCGGAACATCTGTGACCGCTCGCCGCAACCGTTTGGTTGAAACCGGGCTCCGTGGCGACCATATCAAAAGCGGCGAAGGATTGGCGGCCGCTTACCGGGAGTCGGTTGCGTTGCGCGATACCATCGTCCACTTGCTCGCTCATCGGGTCGAACCTGCCGACGCCGGCTTTCAACCTGATTTTGCCTGGTTGCAAGGTGTATTACCGGGGTATATTTTTCAATTCGTAGCGGAAGGCACACAACCGTATCTATTTGCCGATTTCAGAATTTGGCGGGAAAAATCCAGGAGATCATCTTACGATCAGGACGATGCATATTTTAATACCTGTTTCATGGTCTTTCCGGCAGACAGCATCGAATCGTTCTTTCCCGCCTGGAAATTCCAGCTTTCAGAATATGAAGCTGCCAGCCAACTCGGCACTGGCATCCACCTCAAAATGCTCCGGCAAATCGAATCAGCGCTGTCCACCGGCGAACTTTTCAAGCCCGAACTCGTCGCTATGAAAGAATCGGTATTGGAAGATATCGTGGGAAAAAATATCAATTACTGGCAACCAAAAGAACTGATTCTGAGTGAATTGCACGAGATCATTCCATCCGGTCTTTCTATCCTTGACGACCGCGACCGAACCGCGCTGCAAGCCAGGCTGACCATGTTCGAAGACCCTGAAGCGAACGGGATCAGGGTGAACCTGCGCAGCGGATCTTATGACTGACAACATTTCGCAAATCGTAAATCGCAAATCGTTACCCTCCCCATTTCCGCAATTGATTCAATACCGCCGCGAAATCTTTGGGTAATTCGGCTTTGAACTCCATGCGTTCGTTGGTGACCGGGTGATCGAGGCGCAAGCGCGACGAGTGGAGCGAAGTGCGATCCATCAAGGGGCGTTCTTCTTCCGTATATTTACCTGATTTATAGGCTTTTCCTTTTATTTCGGATAAAAAAAACGCTGCGCGGCGACCATAAAGCGCGTCCACTGCCAGCGGATATCCGATGCTTTGGAAATGCACCCGGATCTGGTGGGTACGTCCGGTTTTGATGAGCGCTTCGGCCAGCGTGAAGCGTTTGAAACGCTCGAGGACGCGGTAGAAGGTAAGCGAGGGTTTGCCGGAATGGACAATGGCCATTTTCCCTGAAATGGTCGGATGTTCGCCGATGGGTTTGTCAATCTCTCCTTCGTCGTGGTGCAAGACGCCGTCGAGCAAAGCGAGGTAAAATTTATCGGCCGTATGGCGCTCAAACTGGATCGAGAGGTGGCGGTGCGCGGATTCGTTGCGGGCAAAGCAGATTACGCCGCTCGTCTCCCGGTCGAGGCGATGCACGATGAAAACTTTCCCGTATTTGCGCTCGAGTGCGGCCAACAAGCTGTCTTTGTTGCCGAACCGGTCGGGAATGGAAAGCAAACCGGCGGGTTTGTCCGCGACGAGCAGATGTCCGTCTTCGTAGAGGATGTTTGGTTTCATATCGTAACCCGGAACAGCGTCCCGGTATGTTTTTTCCCGGAACAGCGTTCCGGGTTACAGTTTTGCGAATTCTTTTACCCGCCGCAGGTAATGTGCTACGATGATACTTCCGCGGTAAATACCGGAGCGGTTTTCGGGGCGGAATTTTTGTCGGTCAATGATCTCCGCGACAGCATAGCGTTTGCGAAGCGTTTTTCGGAAATTGCTGTAAAATGAAAAATGCGCCCTGATGATCGCCCAAATCGCGCGGAACTGGCCTTTCGCGGCAAATCGCGCGCCCGCCAGGCCGTCGAGAATCAAACGGGCCGGCATAAGCCAAAGCAGTTTCCGGACAGGTTGATTTTTGAGCAATGAAAAGAGGCTGTTGCGAAAGTTGAGAAATACTTTTCGCGGATTTTCGTACTCCAGCGTTCCGCCACCCAGGTGGAATACCACTGACTGCGGGATGCACCAAACCGAATAACCCGCCCGTTTGAGGCGCCAGCACAGGTCAATTTCTTCATTGTGCGCAAAATAGTCGCCGTCGAAGCCGCCGAACGCATGGTAAAGTTCAGCGCGGATAAAAAACGCGGCGCCGGCTGCCCAGAAACATTCCTGCGGGTCGTCGTATTGGCCCCGGTCATCTTCGCGCTTGCTGAAAATACGCCCCCGGCAGAACGGATAACCGAGGGCATCAATCCAGCCGCCGGCGGCCCCGGCATATTCAAAACGGTTGACGGCAGACTGTGGTGGGGGGGCATTACCCGGCTTGTCGTTCCAGGCCAGTATCTTGGGTTGGGCAATGGCCATTGTTGGGTCCCTTTGCAGGACTTCCAGGATCGGTTCCATCCAACCGGGCGTTACCTCCACATCGGAATTGAGAATGACATAGATTTCAGCCTGGACTTTTTTCAAGGCCTGGTTGTATCCTTCCGCAAAACCGTAATTCCGCTGAAGGTCAATGATCTCCACCTGCGGGTAATTTTTTCTCAAAAAATCAACGGAGTCGTCCGGCGACCCGTTGTCGGCAACGATGATGCGCGCGCCGGGGCTGTTGGCCACAACGGAAGGCAGGAATTGTTCGAGGTGGCGCCGGGTATTGTAGTTGAGGATCACCACGGCAACGGAAACGGCAGGTTGGGGAGCGGAACCGAATGGTTTTTCCGGATATGCACCTTCTTCTATCCAACCTGTGCCCTCTGCCCCCAGCCGTTTTTGGATTTCTGCTTTGTCCTGTTCGATCTGCTTTTTTAAGGCCTCCAGGTCTTCCAGTTTTTTATCGGGCCGGATAAAGTCGAGCACTTCCACGGTCAGATACTGACCATAGAGGTCGCCGGAAAAACCGGGGATGTGTACTTCGATCGTTTGCTCTCCGGCGGCTTCCAATGTCGGGCGGTTACCGATGTAAAGCATGGCGGGCAATCCCGTTCCTTTTCCGTTTTCAGCCGGAGAAGGCAATGCATTGGCTGCGAAGTGGACTTTTGCCGCATAAATTCCCTGCGGCAACACCAGTTTGTACGGATCAGTGATCAGGATGTTGGCCGTTGGGAACCCGATGCGGCGGCCGATTTTTCGACCTTCCGCCACTTTGCCGGAGAAAAAGTACGGATGCCCCAGGAGGCGGTTGGCCAGGGTCACATCCGCTGCATCCAATGCCCGGCGGATCTTGGAAGAGCTGACGGCGATTTCATCTTCTTGCTGCGCAGGGATTTCCACTACCTGAAAGCCAGCCGTCGCTTCGTATTTTTTCAGAAAATCAATATTGCCTTCCCGGCCTGTCCCGAAACGGTGGTCGTAACCGATGACGATATAGTTCGGATGGAATTTTTGGATCAAAAAATCTTCCACGTAGTGCCGGGCCGACTGCCGGGAGAATTCTGACGAAAAAGGCACAACCACCACATTGTCAATTCCGTAGCGTTGCAACAGATCAATTTTCTCCTGTGTCGTTGTCAGGAGTTTGAAGGAGGCGTCGCCTGGCTGCAGTATGGTGCGCGGGTGCGGATCGAAAGTAATGACCACACTTTCACCGTCGCTGGAGCGGGCGAGCGTTTTCACTTGTTCCAGAATCTGCCGGTGGCCGGTATGCACGCCGTCGAAGGATCCGATGGTGATTACTGCATTGCGGAACAACGGCAATTGAGATAAATCGGTAAATACCCGCATAGGGCGCAAAGATAAAATGAGGAATCGGGGATTAAGGGATGAGGGTTTACCGGCTGACTACAAATTTTTCAGTATGCATGCCGCCCGGCCAACTGAGCTGAGCAAAATACATGCCTGCCGGCAGTTGGGGCAGCGGTAGGTCATATTGTTGTTCGGTTTCAAGGATCGTCAGCCATGCATTTTGTATCAACCTGCCTTTTTCATCCAGCACCTCGATGTGTACGTCTTTGAAAGGGCAGTCGCCGAAAGTAAAAGCCAAAACGCCGTTTTGGTGGGAACTATGCCGGACGTCGAAGCGGCACCCGTTCGGTTCCTTTGAATCGAGGATGCCGTCGAAAGTCGTCACAGCCCAGTCGGCATGCTGAATTTCAGCGAGTTGCGCTACGGATGCGAGCGTGGCTTTCACCACGTTGGACATAAAAGTGAAATTGAGTTTTCCTTCCGCCATATCCTGAGGTGTGTGGTAGCAATCGTTGCGGAAGTCGGCGCCATCGGTGAGCATCAGCGCGGGTTTGTTGGCAAACCAGAATGGCGCGTGATCGCTGCGGAGTAGATCCGCAAACAGGGAGCCGTTGCCCGGCGCGACGAGTGTGATGACTTTCAGATCGGGAACGTATTGCGCAGCGGATGTGCTGAACAACAACGCCAGCGACGCGCAATTGGAATTGGCTACATTGGTGATAAAATCGCCTTTTTTTTGATTGTTTATGATCTGGGTGGTTGCGTCCGGGAAAAAAATATCGAACCCGGTAGGGATTTCCTGGCTGTTGGGCTGTTCGGAGTAATAGCCGATCATTTCAAAATTGAACACGCCTTCAATTTGTTCGGCAGCAGGAAGATCGTTGGAAACGTAGTCAATACTTCCGCGCAAACCGTCTTCTTCCATGTCGAAGCCGATATAACGGATGGTCTTTTTGGCCGGATAGCGGCTCAGCAGGCGGGAGATTTCCATGAATCCGACCACGCCGCTGCCATTGTCGTCAGCGCCGGGGGCGTTGTTCACCGTGTCGTAGTGGGCATCCACCAAGACGACCTTCTCAGCGTCAGAGGTGCCGGGAAACGTGCCGATGATATTTTCCCCGGTTGCGTTACCGTAAGAAAAGAATTGTTGGTTCAGTGAAAGCCCCAGCGCGGAAAAATGCCCGGCAATGGAATCGCGCACCGCATCGAGGTGCGCCGGACCGGTAACCCGGTGCCGGATGCCTTCCACGAATTCGAGATCTTCGCGCAGGCGGATGCTGTCCACTTCGCCGACAAGTTGCTGGATGTCAAAAGGTTGTTTGTCGTCGGCGACAAGGCGTACGGTGAATGCGGCAGATATCCCCGCCAGAGCGCTGATGTCGCAGGTGATGGTTCGTCCTGTGCCGGGCGTTACCGGAAATCCCGTATCGCCCGAAACGGTCACCTGCGAGGGTGGCAAATAGGTGTGACCATTGTCGGGAGAAAAGGCAACCGAAACTTCCAGCAGGTCGTTTTCGGCATCGGTTGCGTCGTATGTCAGGGTAAGGGTGTTGTTCGGCCAATCCACTGTTGTGGTAAAATTGGAAATGTCGGGCGGTTGGTTGGTCGTCTGGGCTAAAACAGCGGATCCGCACAAGAGGCCAATGAAAAAGAGGAGATTGTTTCGCATGAAAAAAACAGGTGATAAAAATTTCGGGCTAAAAGTACAAAAGGCACGCTCGCAGCGTGCCCTTTGCAACAAACAAAACCAACTAAAAAACCTGCTTAATTCTTTACCGGGTGTTATGAAACAAAACGGCAAACCGTTTTTTGCAAACAAGAACATTCCCGAAACGCAACAGGCTGAAGGAACGCTGCCGTTCAGAAGAAAAATTTATTGGTTTAATTCAGCACAGGATCCATTTTCTCTGTCGCGGCGCGCTCCCTGACGAATGGCCGTTCGTCGGCAAATTCCTGTTCCGTTTCGCAATGTACAAAATCCGAATCCCCGACCTTGTATTTTTCCTGGAAACCCCTGAGCGTCACTTCAATATTCTTGTCTTTGGATTTCACGTCGCGGAATTCGCGGATGATCTCCAAAACATCGAAATCAATATAGGCTGTGTCGGTGGCGTCAATCAGGACTTTTGAATTTTCCGGTATATGTTCGAGTGTGAGTTTGATGCTCGCTTTGTTGAGGAAAGAGACTTCCTGGGACAAGTTGATGCGGATCACATCGCCTTCGTGGTATTCTTCTTTGTGGAACCTATACGAGTTTTTCATGTTGCCGCGCAATATGGCGAAAACGCTTGCAGCCAACCCTATGCCGACGCCGGTAAGCAGGTCGGTAAATACCACTGCTGCTACCGTAATAATGAACGGCCACCATTGGTACTTGCCATTGGCCCACATTTCTTTAAAAATGCTGACTTTTGCGAGTTTGTAACCGGTAAGGATCAGTACGGCGGCAAGCGCAGCGAGGGGGATGAGATTGAGTATGGCGGGGATCATCGCTACGCACACGAGGATAAGTAAGCCGTGCGAAATAGTGGCCATTTTGGTGCGTGCGCCGGCATTTACATTGGCCGAACCGCGTACGATGACCGAAGTGATCGGCAACCCGCCGAGCAGCCCCGAAATCATATTGCCCACTCCCTGTGCCCTGAGTTCTTTGTTCGGATTGGTGGTGCGTTTATGCGGGTCCACATTATCTACCGCTTCGATGCAAAGCAGGGTTTCGACCGAAGCGACGGCGCATATGGTGAGTGCCACGGTGTATACCTGCGGGTTGTTCCATTGGCTGAAATCGGGGAAAGTGAACTGTCCTAAAAATGCGCCGAAATCTGCCGATACCGGAATGTTCACAAGATGTTCGGTGCGGATTGCCCATGGGTCGCCCGCCAGTTTGAACAATTCATTGAGCAACACGCTTGCGATCACTGCCACGAGGGCGCCTGGGATCATCCCTATCCGTTTCTTGATCGTTGGTCTTTCCCACAACAATAAAATTCCGATCGCCAGCAGGGAGGCCAGTGTTGCCCCGGGGTGGATAAACTGGGTTATGCTTTCCCAAAGCGAGGAAAAAGTATTACCCCCGCTTGCCTGAAAAAAAGATTCATCGCCTTCAGTCGTTTTATCGTAGCCGAGCGCATGCGGGATCTGTTTCAAAATAATGATAATACCGATACCGGTTAACATCCCTTTAATGACGCTGGAAGGGAAAAAGTTGGCGATCGTACCAGCATGTGCAATTCCCAAAGCGATTTGCATAACACCGGCCAGCACCACTGCCAGCAGAAAAGCTTCGAAGGCGCCGAGTTGCTGGATCGCTACGAGTACCACTGCTGTAAGGCCGGCAGCCGGACCACTCACGCTCGTGTGAGAATTGCTTAAAAAACCGATGATTATACCGCCAACGATACCGGCGATCATACCGGAAAAAAGCGGGGCGCCAGATGCCAGCGCAATTCCAAGACAAAGCGGTACGGCGATGAGGAATACCACCACACCTGCAGGCAAATCGTATTTCAGATTGGCCAGGTAGTTTGTTTTTTGCATAAGATTTTGATTTGTTGAATATTATGCGGATCCATGCAGCGATGTGCCGACAGAACCGGTGAATAAAAAGTGAAAGCGAAAGAGAGCGCGGACGTATTCCGCCGGTAGGGGAGAGAAATCTTCCTGAAATCGTTACAGCAATCCTGTCAGGTATATGCGGGAGCCGCACAGCCCAGGCGCCTGCCTCACAAGCGGGTGATTGTATGGTGATTTGTTGATCGTTTGCCCCTCACCCTGAGCGGGGATGCAAAACAAATCCTCATTTCAACAAAAGAACATGCCGATGAGGCACACTCGATTCAGGATATGTGTAAGTAGAAAACAGGAAGAAAACCAGACCCGGATCAGGCCCGGTTGGGAGGGGGAGAAAAAATAGGTATATAAGCGAGGTGCCTGATGTCGTCGTCCTCGATCAGATGCGCGACTGCGACCTCCAATTCGTTTTCCGGTAGCGGCAATGGGTAGAAACGCTCTTTGCCGGAATGTTTTACCTCCTCCTCAAAAAAAGAAAAAGCACTGATGTTATTGTTGTCGTCCTGTCCCTTATCACCACAGACCTGGGCGATAAGGGCTTGTTGTACGCACGGGAACACCAGACGTGCCACGTCATTGATCACAAGGCAAGAGCCTGCGACGAACGTCAGAACGCGAAGTGTACGCAACAACATAGACATCGTGTGTTTGAAACGCAAAGATGCATTGATGGTTGCATTCCCGGAAAAAATAAGACGTTAAAAAAATGTAAAAACTCAATCTTCAGTACGCGGACACTGGATTTTAGGCATTGGGTTTTTGACTAAATAATTGGTTGTCAAGGTTAAATGTTCAATATACAGTGTCAATATATTTTGTCCGCATACTTATTCTTTTTTCTCCCACACATTGTTTTCCGGTTCAACGTCGGCCATTCGCCGTGATGGGTCAAGTTCGACTCTGGCGATATGCTTCACACCTTCGGGAATGACGAACTCAAAGGACGGGTCTACCCAACGGTGGTCGGGCAGTACGGTGCGTTTCATGGCGTTTTCTGCCGGTTTTTCGCCGCGCATGCTCTCGAGCGGCGCGTAAAACAATTCTTTGTCCCCATTGTCGTACGTCACCAGGATGTCGAGCGGCATCGCCATGCGGCCTTTGCGACCTATCAGAACCCGGGTATTCCTGCGACCCTCTGCGATCACCGTATCAATGGCATAGTCAATGGTATTGATGGTATTTACCCAGCCTTCCCTGTACCAGTCGAGTTCGAGCCCGCTTTGTTTTTCAAACACCCTGATACAGTCGTTGGCATTTGGATGTTTGAATTTCCAGGTGTCGTAATAGCGCAGCAGACCTTTTTCAAAGGCCTGTTTTCCAATGATATATTCCATTTGATGGAGAAAAACAGCCCCTTTCACATAGGCGGCCAGTCCGTACGCGTAGTTGGTATTGAAGTGGTCGGCGTGGGTAGTGAGGGGCTCCTCCTGGCCGCTGGTTGCGAGTTGAGCATAAGCGCCGTAAGTGCCGAGAAACGGATACTCTTCTGCGTTTTGATCCGGCAGCAACCCTTCGCGGGCAAGTTCATTTTCCACGATGGTAGAGGCATACGACGTAAACCCTTCGTCCATCCAGGCGTAGAGGCTTTCATTGGTGCCGAGCACCATCTGATACCAGGAATGCATTTGCTCATGCACGGATACGCCTACCAGTGAACTCAGTCCCCGGTTGCCGGTGACGAGCGTTGCCAGCGGGTATTCCATGCCTCCGTCGCCGCCCTGAATGAAGTAGTATTCGCGATGCGGATATTTTCCGAAATGCTTGTTCATGATCGTACGGGCGCGATCCATGATGGCGGGCAGTTTTTGCCAGGCATCTTCGTATTTCTGATCTTTTTGCCAAACAAAGTGCATCACGGTGCCGTCGGCTGCATTGATTTTGGTATGCTTATAGTCAGGGTCGGCGGCCCAGGCGAAGTCGTGCACATTGGGCGTTTTGAAGTGCCAGGTCAGTTTGTCGCCCGCCGGGCGGTTGACGGTTTGTCCCGGCGCTTCATAGCCATATCCCACTTCCTGCGGGTTTTGCAGATACCCGCCGGCTGCAACGAGGTAATTTTTATCAATGGATATCTTAACGTCGAAATCGCCCCATACGCCGTAGAACTCCCGGGCGATGTAAGGGTTGGAATGCCAGCCCTGGTAATCGTACTCGCAAAGTTTTGGATACCACTGGGTCATGGAAAACCGTACGCCTTCGCGGCTGTCGCGTCCGGAGCGGCGGATCTGTACCGGCACCTGGGCGTCCCATTCCATTTCGAAGGCCGCAGTGCTGCCCGGCAACACCGGCTCGTTCAATGTTACTTCGAGGATGGTTTCATTCGTTTCAAATTTTACCGCCTTCCCATTGTGCTTCAGCGAGTTGACCCTGATCCATCCGTATTCTTCCGGTTTGAGTTTAGAGATGCGGTCGGCCACCCGGGGATCGGCGTCGGCAATGGTGCGCGAACGGACGTCCATCATGCTGCCGGGTTGGAAGGCATTGAAATAGAGGTGGTAAAATACCTTGCCGAGCGTATCGGGGCTGTTGTTGGTATAAGTGATACGTTGCGTGCCACGATATTGGTTTTTCCCGGCATCCACATCAATGTTCATTTCATAGTCGGCCCGTTGCTGCCAGCGTTCGGGTTGGGCAAAAGAAAAAAACGAGCATAGGAGCAACGGCAGTGAAAGGAGCAGTTTTTGCATTTTTCCAAAAAAAATTAAGCTGTTTAAGGGATTTGTGTGTGCGGACTCGATAAATATGGCCGCAATGATACGTCAAAAGCATTTTGGGAAAGTGTTTTTCCGAAAAACGGCGCTTGGCAAGGAGTGTTCGTCCTATCTTTGCCCCGCTAACGAACAAAAATTAAGTCAACATGAAATTACGTCTCTCCATAGCACTTGTTTTTCTCGCGGCACTCACGCGCCTATTGCCTCATCCTGATAATTTTACCCCTATCGGCGCGATGGCGCTTTTTGGAGCTGCCTACTTCAGTCGCCAGGTATTGACCCTTGCTGTTCCATTCATCGCGCTGTTTGTCAGTGATCTTGTTTTGAACAATTTGGTTTACCGGCAGTATTATCCTGAATTTACCCTGGTCACTTCCTGGTGGATTTACGCTGCATTCGGTCTGGTCATGTTGGCCGGCTGGCTGCTGCTGCGCATTAAAGTGTCGCCCGGTCGTGTGCTTGTTGCAAGTCTGGTCGCTTCGGCGATTTTCTTCCTTGTCACGAACTTCAGCGTTTGGGTGGAAAGCGCCATGTATCCCAAAACTTCCGCAGGACTGATGGCTTGCTACACCGCCGGTTTACCGTTTTTGAGAAATACGGTGATGGGTGATCTGTTCTTCTCGGCAGTCATGTTCGGGATATACGAATGGTCATTAAGAGGGTCATTAAGGGTCATTAAAAGTCATTAGGGTCATCAAAATGTCTAAACGGAATCTCACCCCCAAAAAAGTTGCTGACAGCAAAACCGT
This sequence comes from Saprospiraceae bacterium, assembly GCA_019187225.1. Classification (GTDB taxonomy): domain Bacteria; phylum Bacteroidota; class Bacteroidia; order Chitinophagales; family Saprospiraceae; genus M3007. The sequence goes on along the minus strand of JABAQQ010000009.1, from coordinate 76,424 downwards.
CATGACCGAACTCATCATGCCCAACGACACCAATCCGATGGGCAATCTGATGGGCGGCTACCTGATGCGGTGGATGGACATAGCGAGCGCGATATGCGCCGGAAAACACTGCGAAGCCCATGTGGTGACCGTCGCAGTGGATTATATCTCTTTTCAAAATCCCATCCATCTTGGCGATGTGATCACGCTGGAAGCCTCGGTTACGCGGGCTTTCAATACTTCGGTGGAAATTTATGTGGAGGTATTTGCCAACGACATCAAAGGCCAGCATCCCAGGCGTTGCAACCACGCCTATTTTACCTTCGTGGCCATGGACGACAAAAAGAAAAATCCCGTGCAGGTGCCGCCGGTATTACCCCTCGCCCATGAGGAACAACAACTTTACGAAGGTGCTGCCCGGCGCAGGGAACTCCGGCTCATCCTCGGCGGGCGGATCAAACCGAAGGATGCAACCGAACTGCGTAAATTTTTTGCCGAACTGGAACCCTGAGATTATTGGTTCCTGGCGCTTAAAAGACGTTTGATAGCCTTTTGAAAGCATTTATCCATTTCAACATTTTTTATTAAAACGGCATGGTTTTTCTGATTGAAAAACCTGTCCTTTGCACACCCTAATTATAACGGACATCTTACGGCTTCGAGGAAAAGAAAACCTGTAACCTGCATTTTTCAATTTATTTCACCCATTGCCAAAGTGATACGCCGGTTTTAAACTCAGTATCAATAATTTTTAATTAAATGTCTGATAATCAGCATACTTTGACCCGGATTGGGGTCTTTTACGACGGTAATTATTTCCTCCACGTTTCCAATTACTACGCCTATCACCACGAACGCCGCAACCGTCTCAGCATTGCCGGTCTGCACGAGTTCGTTCGACATCGCATCGCGGAAGAGGAAGGAAAAGACTTTCACCATTGTCAGATCGTGGATGCCCACTATTTCAGGGGCAGGCTTTCTGCGCAGGAAGCGAGTGCGGAAGGGAATCGCCTGTTTTACGATCGCCTGTTCGACGATATCCTGATGATGGAAGGCGTGACGACGCACTATTTGCCTGTCCGTACCACTTTTATGGGTTACCGCCAGGAGCGCGGCATTGATGTCTGGATGGCGTTGGAAGCCTTTGAGCTGGCGCTGCACAAGAAATTTGACGTCGTGGTACTCATTGCTTCCGACAGCGACTTTGTACCACTTGTCCGCAAACTACACACCCTTGGCGTTCGCGTGATGTTGATGGCATGGGATTACGAATATTTTGACGAAGAAGGTCGCCGCCGCAGCACGGTCACCTCTCAGTATCTCTGGGAAGAAGTAACTTACCCGGTTGCCATGGAAAAATTCATTGACAAGGACAGCGATGAACATTTCTCCGTCAACCGCTTATTCGTAGAGCGCAAAAAAGTACCGACCAATGGCAGCGGTGAAGAACCGGTGGAAGTGGAAGAAGGCGAGGTAAAAACCAGTACTATTTTTAGTCTGAAAGACGGATATGGATTCATTTCCTATCCGCAGACGAACAACCTGTTCTTCCATTTTTCTTTCCTCGTTGACACAGACTTCAATGATCTGCGCGAAGGCGACATGGTTGAATTCACCATGGGGAAAAACGAGCGCGGCGATCCGATCGCGCGGAATGTGAAACTGGTCAAATAAGTATGTGGACAAAATAGATTGACATTGGACGTTGGACTATCAGACATTGGAAACCAATCATTTAGTCTGAGGTCCAATGTCTGAAATCCAATGCCCGGCTACTTAGTAAAAATAACATGAGTCAGTGGTTTATAAACGATATGAGTCATCGCCGAAAATTCGGGATGACTCATGGTTATACTACTGCTAAAATGTTGTCGGTTTTTGTTCGCCCCCTACTGAAAGATCAGTTTTCGGATTTCCCCGGCCAGCGCTGAGGCAGAGGCGGGAGGGGAGTTTTCCATGCTTGTTCGGCCCTTTTAGCCAGTTCGGCTTTGCGGCGGAGGGTTGTATTGGGCGCATTGCGTTCGCGTTCAACCGCTTTGCTGGCGTTAGAGTCGGTTACCAGCGATTTCGCTGCTTCGATTTCCATTGAATTGCGCGGAACCGGTTTTTTCGCCGGAGCCGTTTTTTTGTGTCCGGCTCTTTCTGGTAAAACCGGGGGCGCTTCAGATATGCCCTGCGGGATTTCGGCTCCTGGTTCTGCGGCATTTGCCGGCTCTTGTTGTGCAGTTTCGGCAGTCGTTGCCGCTGGGGCAGTCGCAGGTACTTCTGGCTGAGCCGGGTGGTTGAAGTAGAGGTATAATCCGACGGCGAGGGTAACGGCAAATGCAGCAATGAGCGTTAGTGCCTGAGCACTCCAGCCCGTTCGCGGCGGCCTTATTTCTTTTTGTACATGCTGCCACACCCTTTCGGTGGGCGTATCCCATCCCGATTTTGCGGGTGTATCCGGCAGATTATCGAACGTTTTCCGGAAGAGTTCGTCGAGCGACTCAAAATCTTTTTGCTCAGTCATTGGTTTGAGAATCAGTGTATTGAAGGCGTGTTTAAGTAATAAAGGATTTATCCAGCATTTTTTTGAGGTATTCCCGCGCTTTGAACAACTGGCTTTTGCTGGTTCCTATAGAAATGCCTAATTGTTCGGCGATTTCTTCGTGGCTGAAACCATCAATGGCATACAGGTTGAACACGGCGCGGTATCCGGGCGGTAACTTCTGGAGGTATTTCATCAACGTTTCGGCGTCGAGATTCGCTGCGAAATCCTCTTCGGTTCTGAAACGGCTTTCAAATGGACTGAAATCCGCCGTGTCCCGGATGAAGTCGCGTTGTTTGCGCAGGTGGCTCAAGGCGGTATTGACCATGATCCGACGGATCCATCCGCCCAGCGCTCCTTCCCCGCGAAATTGACCCATGTCGCGGAACACGCGGATAAAACCGTCCTGCAACATATCCTCGGCTTCTGCCTTGTCTCGTGCAAACCGAAGCACTACCCGGAACATCGGTACGCTGTACTGGCGGTAAAGCGCCGACTGGTGCGCCGGACTGCCGCGCAGCACGCCACTTACCAATTCCTGGTCGTTCAACTGTTGCATGAGGCTGTAAACGCTTAATTGGCGGTGTTGATGGTGAAACGGTTGCCCGGCAGTAAAAAATTTTTTCAGAAACGCCGGAAAGGGGGCAAATTATAGCGCTTCGACGGAGGGAACAAACCCTGAAGAGGCTTTAACTCAATTTTCAGTTAGCCGGATATTCAAACCAGCTTCAAAAAATCCATTTTCCCGGCCTGTTGTGAGGGTGTATTGTCCGGGATAAAGAAGATCGAGTTGGCGCTGCACATTTTTCAGGCCGATACCGCCGCCGTTGTTGCCGTTGGCTGGCAATTCGAAGTCATTGTCTACCGTGTTTTTGACGGAAAAAGAAAGTTCGTGTTCGCGCAGGGTAAGTTGGATATGGATCTCCACGTCGCCGGTCGTGCCGCTGGCGCCGTGTTTAAAACTGTTCTCCACAAAGGGAAGGAGCAAGAGCGGCGCGATGGGGGTATGAGGGTTGTCCAGCGATTCCAGGTAATCCACGTGCAGGCGTTTGTTGTAGCGCAGTTTTTCGAGTTCGATGTAATCCTGGATGACTTTGGCTTCGTCGCCCACCGCGATGCGCGGCGCCCGGCATTCGTAGAGCACGAAACGCATGATCTTGGACAACATCATGATGGCATCGGCGGTTTTGTCCGATTTTTTGCGTGCCAATACGTAGAGGTTGTTGAGGGTGTTGAAAAGAAAGTGCGGGTTGGTTTGCGCGCGCAGAAAGTTGAGTTCGCTTTGCAGTTTTTCCCGGATCAATTCCTGCTCGAATTCGAGACTTTTATAGTGCATGCGCAGCAGTTTAACCGTAATTGCAGCTGCCAGCGTAATGAAGAGGTCGAAGACGGTGAGCATCATCCCTTTGAAGGAAAATATCTGCACCATCACATCGGGATTGTTGATGGGGAAATAGATCCAGGCAATCTCGAGCCGGTATAGAATCGTGGCAACGACGAAGGATAAAACCAGCAAACTCACAAGTTGCCAGATCTTACTGCGTTCGAGATAAAGCGGTATGACGTAGTAGAAAATAAAATAAACGAACACCAGCTTGACGGGAAGCGAATAGGCTTCACCGATGAGCGAAACGAAAAACTCCTCCTCCAGCGTTTTGCCGCGGATGACGCAGGAAAGCACGGCGTTGATGGGCAAATAAACGAGCCAGAACACGACGTGCAGGCCAATTCGGGTCCAGTTCCAGTTTGACATGGTGCGTTTGCAGACAGTATGTCGACTGCCCTGCAATGTTACGGCACGCACAGGATTTGAAAAGCCGAATTATACGGAAGTGGTCAGAACAGTGGGTAATTGGCGCAATTATGAAAGGAATCAACCTCATTCACTCGTTTAGTTTTTTACCACTTTCACCACACCGGCTATTCTCTCCGTTTCGATCTTCAAAAAATAAGTGCCGGGTGGCAAATGACTTACTTTTAATTGTTTGTCTGCGATCTTACCGGAAAAAACACTTCGCCCGTTGTTATCGGTCAGAGTGGCCACTACCGTTTTGGCTTCTGATCCTTCAAAATCAAAACGGATGACATCTCGTACCGGGTTGGGAGAGACCGAGAAGACCGGAAGTACAGTGGGGGTAACGGCGTTTACAAGAGGAGCGCCGGTGTATTTAAACAGGGAGGGTTGCGTATCGTCCGTGATTTTGCCGGCGCCGATCCATCCTGTTGTCGGACTTGTAAATGTTATCGCGTTGAGCGATTGACCGATGTTTTCGACCGACCAGGAATCGCCGAAATTGGTGGTAGTGGCTACTTTGCCCTGCGCCTGACTGAAGTTGGAGGCCAGCACATAAAAACCGGGGGCGCCCGGTACGGCAGCGATGCTCCAGCCGACGGTATTATCCGGTTGTTGTGTGAGCAACGTCCAGGTAGCGCCACCGTCCTGACTGCGCGTGATCCGATGGTTGCCCAGGATGTTGAGGCCATATGCCAGGCCATGAAGATGGTCGTGGAAAGCGACAGAAGTGACGTTGGTAGCGGTTCCGAGACCGGTATTGAAGAACTGAGGCGACTGGCCGTAGTTTGTAAATCGCACGATGCGCCCGGCAGAAGTGCCGTTCCAAAGCGTGTCGCCCACGGTTCCGGACATATTGGTTCCCGAATACAAACCCTGATATTCTCCGCTCTGATAACCCGAAATGGTAGCATTGGTCCAGTTCATGCCGTCATTAGCAGAACGGCTTATTCCCTGGCGGTTGTGCGCCAGCCAGTGCTGACCGTCGGCAAAACGGTTCAGAGCGACACCGGCAGCAACATTGGTGAGTTTTTTTGTCCAGACATTGCCTCCATCGGAGGTCTGATACAGCGCCCAACCGGGGCCGCTGCCATAATCCTGCGTGGTGATCCAGGCGGTGAGTGAATCCACTGCCACGATTTGAAAACTGATGGTGCCTGCTGCTTCTTCGACAGCAGCGACGGTCCAATTCTGCCCCCCGTCGGACGTACGGAGAACGTACGACTGATGCGAAGCAGGTATGGGCGCCTGGTAATATTCCTGCGAAGCGACGGCCCACACGACATGGTCGCCAACTGCGGAAATGCTGAAGACGACGTAGTTGACGGGCAACATTCCATTGGCCACAGGTGTCCAGTTTTGAGCGTCGAGCGTCGCCAGGGACGTGAAAAAAAACAGATTCAGGATTGAATTTTTCATAGGGAAGAATATTTATCAATAGAATTGAGAAAAAACAGGTCTATTTTTTTCTGACGGTCTCTACTGTTTTGTCGCCGTCGTCTTTGGGTTCATATATAAAACCGGCGGCCTCGAGTTCCAGTCTCCAGAGTTCGCGGTAGAACCGCTCTACATTAGCGCCTTCAAAACCCCAAAACTGGAAGAATCCGGCCAGTTCTTTTGACTTCCCGATATTGAGGCGCGAGGTCTGGAGGCGCTCGCCGGAAGAGGTTGTTATTTTAAATTCGAGATTGTATCCGGCGGACCATTCTCGTATCCATTCCGAAAAGCCTGGCAGCGTCCAGGGCATGATGTGCACCGCGTCTTTTGACCATGAAAATACAGTTTTTGCGAAAGTTTCCGGGGTTTCATCTTTAGTCGCGGCATAAGCAAGCCCCCGGATGAGCGTAGCCAGCGCATAATGATTCGGAGCTATTCTTAATGCGCCGGCCTGGATGATTTTCCATTCCTGCTCCTGCTTCTCACAGGTGCGGGTTTCAGATGACGTATAAGAGAAGCCGGCGCCATCGTCTGTGACCGTCTGGCTGAATGTAACGAATGCCATGTTGCCATTGATGTGGACATTCCAGTTTTCACGGCGCACTGTGGCCTTCCATGGTTCGGGATCATTGCTGAAATTGGAGCGCATCATTTCTTCCAATGCTTCCCATCCAATGACCTGGACGTAACCGGTGCGGACGTTCGCGCTCCACGAGATGTATTTTTCGTGCGCCCAACAGCCCGACCAGACGGTCCAATCGGAGGCGTTGTAAGCATCGGTTTCGCGGGCGATGAGGTTTTTGACGGCCGTTTCGTCCGTCGTTTGGGCAGAAGCGAAGAAGCTGCTAAAGAGTGTTGTGAACAGAATCAGCATTTTCATAAGTCAATAATGGTTAAAAGGTGCTTAATTTTCTGTCATATTCTCGAAAACTGCCAGTATTTCCAACCGGCAATAAGGAAAACGATCCCGATGTTGACAGACAGTATCAACAGCATCATTTGGAGTTTTATCCGGTGATGAAAATCGTAGGCTTCCAATGTTAAAAAATCAAATCCTTTCCCCGCTAAGGCGCACACGCCAACGGAGGTGGGGCCGGTGATTTCCTGCGATTTCATTGCCCGCATCAGGTATCTCCGGTCTGATTTGAACACCGACACCTGTATCCTGTCGCCCGCTTCGAGCATTTGTGTCAGTGCCTCTACCTGCGCGCCGTCGAAGGCAGGCCCTTCCAGCAAGAGCGGCAGGCCGGGCAACTCTACGGTGTGCAGTTGAATAAAAGTCCGCTTTGAGGAGCTGCGCCCCGATCTGCTGGTTTCGGTTTCCACGAAGGGTGTTTCGCTCAAAGTAAGCGTCACGGATTGCATTTCCTGCGCGCTCAGCGGCGTTTTTTGGCTTTCGTACGAGAGATAGCACCACACCAGCGCGAGGATTCCTAAGGCGCAGCCGATCCATTTCAATTCGTTCCATTTCCGCCGTTTTTTGACTTCTGCCTGGAACACCGGGTCGAGCGATTTTCCCCGCGTCAATGCGGAATGGATTTCCGCATAGTTTCGATAGAAAGAAGACTCGATCCTTATTACGCTTTCATCTGACAACAAGAGATGCAGCGTTTCCGTCATCGCGTTTTTGTTTCTCCGGTACAACACGGCGTAACCCTTAATATCGGACACCGGAAACGACCTTTTTTCAAACAAACCGCGCAGATTGACCCACCCGTCTTCCATACTGAAAGCGCGGTATCCCTGTACCATCATCACATACAGAAAAACGGGAAGCGCCATAAAAGCCAGACCCATCAAGCGGTGCATAGGGTCGTGCGTTTCCCAACCCGTATATACAAGAAACAAACCCACCACTATAAACAGACCCAAAAACGGGATCGCGAAAATGAGGCCGGTGCTGATTTGGGAGCGGAGGGGTGGGTAGGGTGTGTTGGGTTGGGGGGGCATGGTGGTGGTGTTATGATAAGCACTCGCCCTTTATATGCGCGTTCTCCTTTTCGATTTGCGCTTTTAAGATGTACGAGTGCTTTCAATATTGCTATTTAGATAGTAAATAATGGAGCTGGGGGAACCGGAAAAGTTCTATCAATATTATCTTTATTGGTTCCTCTCAATTTATTAATTGACTGTATCCCCAGGTCCTCCAAATGACTGACAAACTCTCCGGGAGGAGTTGATAGTGCGATTATACCGGTGCGCGATGTAAAGCTCCTGACTGAACCGTCATCCATTATGTCGAATACCGAGGGGTTGTGATTAAAGGGCACTGGCAACAACGTATGATAAATTTCGTGACACAGCGTTTCGCCAATTAACCTTCCGGTGAATTTTATCAGCCAATGTTTAATCGTATCATCAGGTGAGTCTTTATGAAGTTGAAGTATTTGATTAAATGCGCTTCTCACATCAACGTTGCTGTCAACTCCGTCTAGTTTGAACGAGCTTGGATAAACTTCAGCTACATCGTTAAATTCTGTATCTCCAACTGGCCCTGGTGAAGTACGGCCCTTAGCGACTCCATATAAATTTCTTCCACTTGGATCTGAATTATATATCCCTGCATCTGTTATAAATCTGACATCAATATGATCAGGCACTTTATGTGCACGATTCGAGACGTGTACCAACCGAACGTTCGCAACTGCTGCTAATACTACTGCGGCAACTTGTTTTATTTCAGAGATAATGACATCTTTAAAAGCAGTTGCTAGAATTTCATTCAAAAAATCATCAAATAATACATTGTCGTCGTCCACTCTAATAAACTGTGGTATAGATAATGCGTGTTTTTCACTCTGAATAACAGTATTGCCGTCAATCAACTCAATGTCTATAGCCGTCAATCCGGGTCGAATGCCTGTAATTTCAACTTCGCTAATGTTGCCGCTCATTCTTTGAGTGATGGTATAATTCCCCGCCTCAGATGGAGGTATACTCCACACCAATCTTGCGTTTGGAGGCGCATTCGAAGCTTTGACAGATAATTTGGTTTTTCCTGTGCGATCGTCGGGTGGCCCGAACGCCCGTAATGAAGGCGTAATGTTCACATCAACAATTCTAGGAGAGTTACTTACAGCGCTCTGTGTAAGCTCAAATGATTCCCCGTCTTTTTTAACATCTACTCCGAAAGTGCTGGATTTTTCTATCAAACCGCCCAATTCGCCTACGCTCGTTTCGTTGGAACCGGTTCCTTTAATCAGATTATCAATGATTTGTTTACGGGCAATTTGTGCATCTTCAGAAGTTATTCCCTTTTGTTGTTGTAGGGCATCTATTAAACCGATCTGCTCTTTGGCGCGAGCGATCTTATCTTCAGATGTCGGCGGTATAGCCGAATCAATTACTTTGCCCGATTTCTGTTTGGCTTCTTCATTCGATACGATACCCTTTTGTTGTGCTTCTTCGATCAATTTCATTGCTCCTGCTGCTTTTGCAAGTTCCGATGCTTCTTTCCCAAAAGCTTGTGCGGTATCCAATGATTTCTGGAAAGTCGCCAATGCGTTCAATTGATTTTGATTCAACCCGGTCAAATCACGGAAAGCGTCACCTTTTCCGAGGAGTTGCAGCAAACCTTGTAAACCGGTCGGATCAGGCAGGTTGGGCGCATTTTGGATATTTACTACCGGGTTGGGAAAATCTTTCGGATCCAGATCGCCCGGGTCAGCGCGGCGCGAATCCGTATTAAGCGGCAGTATGGGAGTAGTGGGGCTGTCCGGAATTGGTGCTTCTTCCCATCTCCAGAAACGGCTTTCGTCTTTTACTTCGCACGAATTACATTTGCCTATAACTGCCTCAGCAAAAACTCCTTTGGTCGGCATGCTAATGCGCATGGGGTCTTCGTCTTCCCTGTAATATTGAGCGAAAAGATTGAAGGTTTCATCAATAGTGGGGTCAAGTTGATTGCCGGGGGCAACCGGCAAAATCAAACTGTTGCCGGCAATCCCGATAATGCGGTTTTCGACCACTGAAGCCACACTGCGCCCATTGGCTTTGCCGGGTGCTACAATACCATCCAAAAGCATAAAACGATACATATCGCTCATCTCGTACCAGATGCATTTGTGATAATACGCTATGTTTTCATTGAAGTGGTGCAACAAATTGTTGGCGGCATCCACATCCTCTCCTCTCGGGTTGCGAAGCTCGTCCGGTGTAAGCAATGCCGGGAGAAATACCGCATCATCGCCCACAAAAAGATCGTTGTCAATTCGGCCGCTGAACAAGGTGCCCGAAAAATTGTCAGTCCTGTACCGCAGCGATCCGGAGCGGACCTTTATTTTCATGTATTTATCTTTTAACCGCTTGATATCAGCGAGTTCCTGAGGCGATGCGACCTTTGATTCATCCAACCGGATATTTATGGCGTCTATCTGATTTCTTGCAATATTGGTTGGGGTATTCTTGGTTTGCCTCAATGAAACCCGAAGTCTTGCGTTTTGCCGGAATGCTGAGACTAAAGATACGTCTAATTTTAAATCAGTACCTTTATCTGTATCTATTGTTATTAAATTCAATATAAATTCTACCACATTTGATCCTGCAATTTCGGCAAACTCTTTATCCGTTAATTGTATGTCTTTAAATGGTATAAAGTCTACATTAAATGTTTTGAAATCTGCGATGGTTGTATCGTCAATCTTTCCGGTCGAATTAAAAAAGTAAAACTCTAAGTATAATTCGCCACTTAGAAATTTAATATTTTGCTCGGCGTAATTGACCCTTGGAAATCCGATACTGTCATAATATTGCTCAATCGGGCTTTCTTTTTCGTTTTGAATACGGGCAATGGCTTCGAACCCTTTACTGAGATCAGGTCTGAGCAAGTGCTTTTCCAATGAATTGCGCCAACGCAAGGCCTTTTCGATGTCGAAAGGTGTTATCTGAAGCGGCACAAATAAGCATTCCTGTACGCTCGCGATTCGGTTTTGCACTATAAAATGGCGCAATACTTCGAAATACTGTATGGTAATGGCATGACAGTGGTTGTAATTGGCAACAGACTCCGAAGTGGCTTGCACCCGTTCGCCCTGGCTAACCGTCTGAATGACAGTTGCCCTTTGTGAGCGCACCGCATTTGCCGCTTGGGTGGTCCTGTCCCGTATTGATTGAAAACTGTTGGCGGTGCTTTCTCTGCTGCTCGACTGTTCTGCAGAAGACGACGATTTACTGCTGCCACCGCTAATGCCCAATACAGAACCAAACGAGATACCTTCGGCACTACCCGAAATTGCTCTGCCGAACCCGCCTCCTATACCTCTTGTCTTGGCAGTCGAATTGGCAACAATATTTTCATTTAAAGTGGCGCTTATTACTTCATTGACATCCCTGTCCCTGACCAATGAATTGTTTAGATTTTCTTCAAAATCAAGGGATTGTGAATTGGCGGCGCTTTCCCGACGTTCCCAGTCCAGCACGGCAATTTGCTTTTTCTGGCCGGGAGCCAATGGCAGGGAATAGAGCAGATCGCCGATGGAATAGCCATCAGGGATCCATTCCTGTTTAAATTGCAGGAGATGGCCATGAGCAATACTGGCGGCCTGATATATGGTTGCTTCCTTATCCCAGTCAATCTGATTGATTTGATTAAGCGCGGTACGACCTTTGAAAACCCGCTCCTTTTCCTTCAGTTTTCTTTTTACTTTATGCTCTATTTCAATTTTTTCTAACAGATCGGTATTCAGGGATGGTTTTCTGACGTTTGCAGAAAAAACAACTAATGAACCGTCATTGATATTGAAATTAGAAAAATTAATTTGTTTCGAGACAGTATTCTGATAGTTCTTAAATACGCCGAATGGCACTAATCTGCTCTCCGTTCCATATATTTCCCCAATGTCTATTTCGTCTTCGTCTTCGAGCACGTCAGCTATGATAGATGGCTCTGTCGTTCTGACCACCGTATAATAGGAATATTCTTCGAGCACTTTTTTCTCGTGAAAATTCAATTCGTTGCATCCGCAATCCTTGCATTCTTCCGTTGCATTGTTTTCGGTGATGGCCAGAATCAAGCGGCTGGGGAGCATTGATTTTTTGACTTCGCTCTCAATTGTTTCTACCAGTTTGATGGGAACTTCCCGGTATACATCACCTTTCGTAATGCGAGCTTTTGCCGCTATAACCTTGCCAATATCAGCAGGATTCGTAAAGATCAAAAAACTCGTAATAAAATAGCCATTCGTTTCTGTTTCAGCAAAGGCGACAGGGTTGAATTCGGGTGTTCCATCCGGCAAATTTTCAATGCTGGCAAGAATGACAATCTGATAACCGTCTGATTTGGAGTCGTTCTTGTTGGAGAGCAACCTGCCTTTTATTTGGTAAGAGCCTTCGATGGATGGATTGAGAATTAGCGCCGGCGCATCTATTGCTACTTTGATAATTGTGTTGGATAAGTCCGCTTTCTGGATTTCTAACAATTCCTGGTTCAATATATTATTCCCCGCCCCCAAAGCGATTTTCACATATTCTCCATGCGGAGATTTAACCCGGTATGAAATCTTGCTTTTAGTAAGAATATCCTCAAGGTCAATGTCAATATAAACCCTCCCCGTACCTTCAATGGGAAATGATTCTTCAATTGTAAAGTTATTCTTATTTACGAAAGAAAGTACGAATTGGTAACCAAAGAAAAACTTTTCTGGGCCCACAGGTTGGAAGGTGAATTCAAAAGTTTTCACATCTTTTGGCACTAACAGGGTCTGTTCAAAAACAACCAATTCTGCAATAATCGCAATATCCTGCTCGCCCAGATTGACGATGGCCAGGTCACCAGGATTTTTGAAAACCATGCCAGACTTTAAAGCCTTTTCGATGGAGTTGATGGTTTTATTGGAAATTTTTTTGTCAGCAAGAACCTGTTTCAGTTCCTGGAGTTTGTTTTGATCGTTAATATTCGGTTTCATAGTTTTTTTAAATGCAACGAATATGATAATTCGTCCTTTGAGAAATGTTTTCCCCGATTATTGTCAAAAACCCCGGAAATGTGGACGGAGTGGGAATGTTTTTTGAAAAAAACAAAAACGGATCGCCGGCCCTTACCGCATCAAACAATTGACATTGATCATCGGCTGCAACAGGAATGCGCCGGTGTCTACATCCCGCGTCTGGTTGAACTCCCTCATTTTCAGTTGCAAAGTGTCTTTGGCGCCTTTGGTGGCCTTTTCGACTTCGCGCAAAAACTTAGGATCGTCGGGCGGGTCGTACTCCCGGTAGAGGTTGATTTTAGCGGCCCAGGCCAACCAGTTTTGGTTGTTGGAGCCATTGGTGCCGGCGCTCAGGCTCAGGGGAGAGAGGGTGCGGACAAAAGGCGACGCACGGCGATATCTGGCTGCTGCCGCGCGGTCGAAAAAGAGCAGCCAGACCGGTTGAACTTCGATGGCTAATCCCGGACTGAGGGTATATCCCGCCTGTCCGTTCGTGAGGCTCCAATCTACTTTGACGTTGTGGAACGAAGCGTAACGCTCGACGCGGGAAGGGGTGTTGGCGTTGAGCATGTTGAAAGCCGGGGAACCAGGAATCGCAAACTCGGTGGCTTTGAGCGCCCTGCTTTCCTGCGAAGCGCCGGGGTGGTCGTCGGACGTTTCCTGTGCGCGAAGCATGGTGGCGCATAAGACGAATACGAGGCCGAGTGAATGTCGCATGATATGATTGTTTAAGCGCAACCAATAGTTTGCTTCAATGAATAATATCAGGACTGTTCCTCGAGACTGTCTCACAAGTCTGTTAATTTGTTTAATCGCTGATTTGGTTATTTCGTTATACCCTCATAACCAGGGGTATTTTTAAATAAACAAATCATCATATAAACAAATCACCGACTTATGAGACTGCCTGATGGAGTTTGCGGGCTTTAATCCTCGCAGGGGATCGTAATTTTAGACGAGTTGTTGGACTCATTCGATTCGGCAACTGCGCCGTTTTGATCGCTTGTGGCATGAACGGTATGATGGCACAGTGTTGCCGTGTAGGTGAAAGAAAGAGAAACCGTTGCTCCGGGTGCGATTTCGGGCGTGGGCAGGTTGAATACCTGCAAGGCAATGTTATCTTTGGCGACGACGACGCGGGTAACCGATGCGACGGCCCGGCGCTGCCCGTTGTTCCTGACCTTGATTTGATAGACGCCCTTGCTGCTGCTTTGTGTCAATACCAACCCGGTTGCCGTCGAAACCGGGCTCAAATCGCATTCATTAAAAGTGTCCGTGAATACGTTGTTGTTTTCGTTGGACTCGACCACGACCCCGCCTGCATCTACTTTGAGCGTGCCGACAAATGATTTGTTGAGCAGCGAGGTGGGAATCGGGATTTCTTTTTTGAATTGGGTTTCGGGTTTGAGTTCCGGCACCAGGATGGTCTGCTCCTGACCGCCTAAATTGAGTTTCGCGCTCGAACTGTGCGCTTTACCACTCCCATTATTCGGATTGACAGTAGCCATGTTATCCACCGTAATGACGAGTTTGGTGCCGGATTGCTGGATTCTCCCGACAAGTTCCGGCTTCGTGATAACGCCTTGTGCGGAGAGGAATGTGGTGCCGGACAGGCAGATTGCGATAGAAAAAATAAGTGCTTTCATAATAAGGAAATTGAATTTTGATGTGATGTTTTCCCTATTGTTGTCGGCAAGCCAAAAAATGTGGACGGGCGGTGAGATATTTTTTGAAAAAAAATAAAGCCGTTGTTCACTCCATCTCAATCAGGTCAACATAGATACTGTTGGCAATGCCTTGTTGAACGGGAATACCCAGAACCAATGACTGTACTTTACTTAACCATTCCGCGCCACCTCTTACATCGGGCCGTTCAGCCAGATAGCGGGTGTAGGCTGCTACCAGCGTTGCTGCATAACCTCCATCTATATCAGTGGCACTGTTTGCACCTTGAATATATATGTTCAGGATGTGGTCGTGCGGAAGTTCGGGAATCAACGGAAGTTGAATGTGTGCGGTTCTGGCGGACGGCGATACTTGCTTGTCCAGGTCAGAAGGTGTTTCGCCGGGTTGTTCCCTTTTACTCCCAGGCCTGTTGCTGCCCGGGACTAGGATTTTCCTGAGCAATAAATCCCGCATCTCCTCAAAATTCTCGTAATTCTCCGAAGACAAGGTGAAAACCTTTTCATCGCCGTTGTAAAACCGGAGCAACATGACTTTCGGGGTCTTTTTTACATCAAAACGCGTGATGTCACTGCGCAGGATGGTTTTGTAATAGAGGCCTCCGATTTTTTTGACGACGATACGGTCCTCGTAGATAAAAATCTCCGCCAGCCAAATAGGCGCTGTCAGAGAGAGCAAGGCGAACAACCCGAGGCCGCCCGCCAGCAACCAGGTAACAACGCCCCCCCCGCCTGTTTCTTCTAAAGCTTTGTAGCAGATAAAAGCGATGAAAAATGCGCCGGCAATAAAAATGATGCGCCTGAAGATGCCGATTTCCGATTTGAGCAATAGAGCGTTCATATAAAATTTGATTTGGAAGGGTTTGTAAAGTTTAGATGGTTTAGAAGGCTTCGGTATTTTTGATATGAATTAATTGCAGGGAGCGCACTTTTTGTTAGACGGGCAGTTGGCTGGATTGGAGGTGCAACCAGCGCAAGTGCCGCCAGGCGTGAGCAAACAATCCAGTTGAGCCTGTGTAAAAGTGTTGGGTTGGTTGATCTCCTGAAGGCAACTGCCGTCCCTGGCGATCACTTTGCCCGCCGAATCAGGGCCACCGGATAATGTATTTTGGACGACTTTCACATTCACCATGCAGGGTTCCAGCCACAAGCCAAATTTGCGGGCATAACCCAAAAAATTTCTGCTGATGGTGATGTTTTGAAACCTGTTTCTGGCGTCCGGGTTTGTCACATTCGCATTGCGAAAATTAAGCGCCGCGCCTTGCCGGTTGACGGGGAAATCCGTGCAGGCAGCACGGATGGTGTTTCTTTCTAAGGTAATGTTGTTCATAACTCCCGGAAAAGTGCCTATTGGAGGGCCATTTGTGTCTCCCCCGTCGCCGACAATTAAATCAAAACCGGAATGAAAAGGCGAATCAACCGTGTTTTTATACATCCTCACATTGCTCACGGTTTGCCCTATCGCTTTCACGACCAACGCGCCGTTGACGTTGCGGATAAATCCTTGCTGCGGATCAAAATACTTTATGGTGGCGCTTCTGATCAGGGTGTTGTCCCTTACCTCAACGTTGGTGGTTGAAAGGTCGCCATGGCCTTTCAGGGCCTGCACGGAGATGCCGAGGTGTTGTACTATCTTGTTGTCATACACCTTGCTGTTATTGGAAAGGATACCGATACTTGAGCCAATGGCTCTTCCGGCCTTGTTGTACTGCATCAGGCTGCCTGCTTTGATTTTTGCAAGCGTCCTGGCATGAACATAGCTTTTGATAGCGGAAATTTGCCCGGAATCTAAGGTGGAAATCCTGTTCCTGTAAACCATTGCCTCTGCACTGGGAACGGGTTGTAAATTGGGATCATCTGGATTGCCGGCAAAATGTTGGCAAAAGATGCCTTCGCCCACGTTTTCCAACACATTGCCGGATATCTGTGTGTCCACGCACCCATTGGTTTGTATCGCGTCAGCATTGAATTTGCCTTGACCAACATCATAGAAATAATTGTCCGTTATCTCGCTTTTTCTGCAGATGCTGAGCCCCAAGCCGACTTTGGGGGCATTCAGAAACACACAGTTTTTTACCCGCAGCACCTCGACGACATTGAAAAATACTCCGGAGGTGCCATTTTCTCTTTTGTTGACTTCCAACTCATTGCCCCGGTAGTTGCAATCGAAGATGAGGTCTTGCACCGTGACATTGGTAGTAGGATTTGCTATGCCGGTAAACTTGTTTCCCAATAGAAGTTGCTCGTAACGGTTGCCATCCGAAGTGGAACGCGCCACTATACTGTTGTCTTTGATTTTCAATGCTGACTTTCCCCGCACTCCTTTTACGGTCATGCTGCTGCGGATGATGTCCATGCGGCGGCTGGGCGTCGAATCGGGGTCGATCAGATAAACTCCCGGCGGAAAACAGACACAGGTAGTGGCCGCTGCGAAGGCCCGGTGTATGGCATCGGTGTCGTCGGTAAGGCCGTCACCCCTGGCGCCGAAATTCCGGACGTTGGTACAAGGCGCACGGTTGTTCTCGTCAAAATGAAACAAGGCCATACAGGGCAGCAAGAGTGAAAGGTATAAAGCAATCTGAAGCCGCCAGGTAAAAACGTCCTCGATTTTGGTGGGCAATTTTGGCGCAGCATGGCTGGCTTGGGTGCTTGGAATTGGATTCATGATGGGTGGGGTGATTTAAAGAGTGATCCGGTGAAGTTTTGAAGCGACATCTTACACCGTTTTAAAAGCGGTTATACTTTTCCCGATTGTTGTAGGCAAGCTGGAAAATGTGGACGGCAGGGTGCGTCTTTTTGAAATAAGGAATGCCTGTAGAATAAACTTACACTTTTTTCTTCCAGGGTTGTCATTCCGACGCAAGAGAAATCTGTTCAAGCGGTTGATTATCAGTCACTCCTGGCCAGATTCTTCGCTGGGCCCAGAATGACACAGTGGGCAAGAATCTGAAAATTTATTTTTTAGCCGCCTTCACCCGACCAGGACAAACACCGCTTTTACTCTTCGAAGTCACTCCACCAGCACGAACCCTGCCCAGAAATACGGCTCATACCTTTTCTGCCGCATCTCCTCCTGCGCCGCGTGCAGCGCCTGCCGCACGGGCATTTTCCCTTCCAGCATATTGCGGTAAAAAGCCGTCATCAGTTCCTGCGTCTGGTAGTCCGGCACTTGCCAGAGCGACATGACGAGGTTTTTCGCTCCGGCGATTTTGAACGCGCGTTGCAGGCCATAGACGCCTTCGTTGCCCTCGATCTGACCCAGCCCCGTTTCGCAGGCGGAGAGGACCACGAGGTCGGTGTTGCGCAGGTCGAGTTGGCTGATCTCGTAGGCCGTCAGGATGCCGTCTTCCCGGTTGCCGAGCGGTTGGCCGGTTTTCCAGGCGTGGTTGCCTCCGGCGAGGATCAGACCGGAGCGGATCATCGGGTGGTCGCTGATCTTGAACACGGGCGCTTCCGATTGTGGATTGTGGATTGCGGATTGTGTCACCTGCGGCAAGCCTATGGCGACCGAAGGCGGATTATCTTGTGGGTCAGGAAAGAAAAAGCCGTGCGTGGAAATGTGCAGGATGTGGGGAGAGGGTTTGTCTTTGCCCAATTGTTTAAATGCTTCTTCAGTGGCGGCATAACCTTTTTGCACATCTGTCTGAAAACCTGCTTTTTGCAAGAGGGATTGGATGTTGTCGGCTTCCTTTTCCGAATATTTGAGGTATTCCCAGGCGCCGCCTCGAAGCGTGGAGTCGGTTTGGGAGAAGGAAAGTCCCCGGTTGCGACTGGCAAGGCCGCTCGGGTTGTCGGCTTTGATAGCGGTGGAATCCATATCGTATCGGATGCCGCCGAAGACAGTGGCAGTTTTACCAGCCGTAGCCTCCCCGCCGCCATCCTGATTTTGGCGGGTAAAGGCGAAGGGGGGAGCAGTGGCGGTTATCAGTTGCCTCGCCTTCGTTCCTCCGGCGAGTGAACGGGTACTGCCGAGCATCGAGAGCGCATGGCGTTTTCCGATGGTTTCGTCGAGCTTACCGGAAGGGATGGCGTTCAGGTTGAGCCGGTGCAGGAGGCCGGCAGGTGAATAATAAACAGTTTTCACGCCTGCCAGATGCGGTTCCAGCGGCGCCCAGAGCAATTGGTAGACCGATTGACCTGCCTGTCCGCTGTAGAGTTCGTTGAGGCCGCTGCTGCCTTGTTCGGAGAGCGAGGCAAGCAATGTGTTGAGTTGTTTTTCTTCGAAAAGGCCAATGAAGGCGGGGCTTGCCATGCCGGGTTTCAGGAGCAGGGCGGCGTAGAGCGTGCTGTCGGTGGGGTTAGGGTAATAAAACTGGAAACGGACAAATTCGATGGCGGCTTCATCAGGTTTCAGGGTGGCTTGCACTTCCTGCCAGTTGACTTGGCGAAGTGCTTCGCCGAAGCCTACTATACTTCGGGCGAGTTCTTTTTCGAGGGCAATGACTTTTTCTTCAAGAACGGTGACTGTTGCGGTGTCACGTTTCAAGATGGGCCTGGAGTACTCTTTGGCGAGGCTTCGAAGATAGTATTTCAAAAGGTTATACTTTTCGACCGTTATAGTGTCGGATTCAGGCAGCGCATTGATCCGCCTTGCCGCGTTCAGCAGGAATCCTTTGTAAAACAGGATTTGGTCGAAGCAGACGGCAGGCAAGTTACCGCTCTCGGCATTGCGGACAAAGCGGACTGTTACTGCCCTCAGTAACCCATTATTACGGTGTTCAAAAGTTTTAATATAAGTGGAAAGTTCGCGTTCGGAAAGGAAGGCGACGGATTTGACTAAATGGGCTTGTTGCAAGGCGCATGCCTCTGCCGAAAGCGAGTCCGCTTCGGAATACCGGAATTCTTTTTCATAAAAATAAGCTAATGCCAACAGATTATGTGCATATTCCGGGTGTTTTTTCCCTCGCGTTTTTTCTATAATGGCCGTTGACTCATGGTAAAACTGTTCCGCTTTTTCGTAATTTTTTCTAAGGACATAAACAAACGCGAGGTGCGATAAAACACTTGAAAACTCCCAGGAATCCCTTCCCCACGTGTTTTCACAAATCGTTCTGCAAGTGTTCAGGTATTCTTCCGCCTTTTCATAGTCTCCTCGATCCCTGTAAACCGCAGAAAGGTTTAATAGTACGCCAAAAGTGATTGGGCTATTTACTCCCCTTAAGCTGTCCCAGATAGATTTGGCCTCCAGAAAAAGCGTTTCGGCTTTTTCGCTGTCGCCCATATCTTTATAAGTCAGACCTAAATTGACAAGGCCGTTCGTGTAATACTGATGGGTGCGGTTGTTCAATTTTACCTCAAAAATGTCTTTGGCTTCAATCAGCAACTGTTTTGCTTTATTATAGTCGCCCAGATTACGGTACAGGTTTGACAAGTTGATCAGCGATCCGGCATAATCCGGGCTCTCTTTGCCCAATAAAGCAGCGCGTATTGCCAGCGATTTCAAATACAACGGCTCGGCTTTTTCAAAATTACCCCACATTCGATACAAACCTGCCATGTTGTTCAGGCAACCGGCATAATTTTTATGGTTGAGGTTTCCACCTTTTTCAAAAACTATTACAGCTTCCTCAAATATCTTTTCCGCTTTTTCGTAACGATCAGTGAATCTGTATATGGTGGCCAAATTCATAAGCGAACCGGCATAGTCGGGATGAAGATCCCCAAGTGTTTTTCTCCAGATGGCGCATGCTCTGATCGCAAGCGACTCGGCATCAGCGAAGCGTTCCATCTTTAAAAATATTCCATAATGAGCATTCAAACAAGCAGCGAAGAGCGAATTGTCTTCCCCAAAAAATTGCCTTGCCTTGCTTTCTGCCGCTTCGACAACTTGCAATGCCTCTATATATTTTTGTTGCCAACTCAACTTGGTAGAAAGATTTATGAGGCTGTCCACCTCTCGCACCACCGCTGAAGAGTCGACTTGCCCAAAACCCGAAAAGCAGAAAGCGAAAAGAAACAAGAAGGGGGAAAGTATCTTTTTCATATCGTTCAAATTGAAGTTGTAATGTAATGGTAGCCGATCGAAGTCACTCCACCAGCACGAACCCCGCCCAGTAATACGGCTCATACCTTTTCTGCCGCATCTCCTCCTGCGCCGCGTGCAGCGCCTGCCGGACGGGCATTTTCCCTTCCAGCATATTGCGGTAAAAAGCGGTCATTAGTTCCTGGGTCTGGTAGTCGGGCACTTGCCAGAGCGACATGACGAGGTGCTTCGCTCCGGCGATCTTGAATGCGCGTTGCAGGCCATACACGCCCTCGTTGCCCTCGATCTGGCCCAGCCCCGTCTCGCAGGCAGAAAGCACTACCAGATCGGTGTTGCGCAAGTCGAGTTGGCTGATCTCATAGGCCGTCAGAATGCCGTCCTCGCGGTTGCCGAGCGGTTGGCCGGTTTTCCAGGCGTGGTTGCCGCCGGCAAGTATGAGGCCGGAGCGGATCATGGGGTGGTCGCTGATCTTGAACACGGGCGCTTCCGATTGCGGATTGGGGATTGCAGATTTCGGATTGTCCTGTGGGTCGGGGAAGAAGAAGCCGTGCGTGGAGATGTGCAGGAGGCGGGGAGAGGGTTTGTCTTTGCCCAATTGTTTAAATGCTTCTTCAGTGGCGGCATAACCTTTTTGCACATCTGCCTGAAAACCAGCCTTTTGTAGCAGCGATTGGATGTTGCCGGCTTCTTTGTCGGAGTGTTTCAAGTATTCCCACGTGCCGCCCCTCGACATCGAGTCGGTTTGGGAGAAGGAAAGTCCCCGGTTGCGACTGGCAAGGCCGCTCGGGTTGTCGGCTTTGATAGCGGTGGAATCCATATCGTATCGGATGCCGCCGAAGACAGTGGCAGTAGCAGGTTTACCCGCCATAGCCTCGGCGAAGGCGAGAGAAGTTATCAGTTGCCTCGCCTTCGTTCCTCCGGCGAGTGAACGGGTACTGCCGAGCATCGAGAGCGCATGGCGTTTTCCGATGGTTTCGTCGAGCTTACCGGAAGGGATGGCGTTCAGGTTGAGCCGGTGCAGGAGGCCGGCAGGCGAATAATAAACGGTTTTTACACCTGCAAGATGAGGTTCCAGTGGCGACCAGAGCAGGCGGTAGAGCGATTGTCCTGTCAGACCGCCATAGAGTTCGTTCAGGCCGCTGCTACCCTGTGCGGCGAGCGGGGCGAGCAAGGCATCGAGTTGTTTTTCTTCGAAAAGGCCAATGAAGGCGGGGCTTGCCATGCCGGGTTTCAGGAGCAGGGCGGCGTAGAGCGTACTGTCTGTCGGGTTGGGATTGCGGTAGTGAAAACGTATAAATTCGATGGCAGCTTCGCCGGATTTTAGAGCGGCCTGCACTTCCTGCCAGTTGACCTGGCGGAGGGCTTCACCGAAGCCAGCGACGCTGCGGGTGAGTTCTTTTTCGAGGGTGTTGGCTTTTTCTTCGAGTTCGGCGACGTTTTTTCGTTCGGCGATGGGCTTGGAATATTCGGAGGCGAGGCGGCGGTGGAAGGATTTGAGGCGGATGTAGTCATCAGTTGCTGGCGGGTTGGATAGTGCCAGATTTCTTGCGTGTGAGGCGGCGTTTAAGAGAAATCCTTTGTAGAATAGGGTGTTGTCGTAGGAGGTACTGGATATATCAGGGCGAAATAGCGTAAAAGAATAACTTTGGTTCAGGACATCGGTGAATTTCCGGGTATAAGAAGATAGCTCCCGTTCGGAAAGGTATCGGGTTGCTTTGAGGAGCAGCGATTTTTCAATTCCTCCAGACTTCAGTAATAAGGATTGGGCTGCATCGAGGTCTCCAATAGTCCAATTCAAAATCGCCAGGTAGTTCAGGCTTGCTGCATAGTCAGGGTGTTCTTTTCCCAATACCTTCTCCTGGATTGTCATACCTTCAAGATATAGCGGCTCGGCTTTTTCATATTTGCCCATGTTCACAAACAGAATCGCCAGGTTGTTCAGGCTTGTGGCATAGATGGGATGTTCCTTACCTAATGCTTTTTCCCGAATTGTTTTGGATTCGAGAAAGAGCGGCTCTGCTTTATCATAATTACCCATCGCCTTATACAAAAGTGCCAAGCCATCTATACTTATAGCATATTCTGGGTGCTCCTTACCCAATGCTTTTTCCCAGATGGCTTTGGATTCGAGGCAGAGTGGCTCAAATTTCATATAATTGCCCATTTGGTAATACAAACTCGCAAGGTTGCTCACGCTTGCGGCATAGTCGGGATGTTCTTTACCCAGTACTTTTTCGCGGATGGCTTTAGTTTCGAGGAAGAGCGGCTCGACTTTTTCATAACTACCCATATTTTGATATATAATTGCCAGATTGGTCAGGCTTGCCGCATAGTCGGGATGCTCTTTTCCCAATGCTTTTTCATAGATGGTTTTGGCTTCGAGGTGGAGCAGTTCGGATTGTTCATAATTACCCATTTCGTAATACAAACTTGCCAAATTGTTCAGGCTTGCGGCATAGTCAGGATGTTCTTTTCCCAATGCTTTTTCCCGGATGCCTATGGATTCAAGATGGACCGGTTCGGATTTTTCATAATTGCCCATGCTCCAATACAGAACCGCAAGGTTGTTCAGGCTTGCGGCATAGTCGGGATGTTCTTTTCCCAATACTTTTTCCCGGATTGCTTTAGATTCAAGATATAGCGGCTCGGCTTTTTCATATTTGCCTATTTTCCAATACAGGTTTGCTAAATTGTTCAGACTCCAGGCATAGTCAAGATTTTCTTTTCCCAATACCTTTTCCCGTATTGCCTTAGATTCAAGGTAGAGCGGTTCGGCTTTTTCGAAGCTACCCATATCTACATAGAGTATCGCCAGGTTATGCAGGATTTTGGCATACATGGGATGTTTTGTTCCAAATACTTTTTCCCGAATGTCTTTGGTTTCTTGCCACCATTTTTCTGTCTCTGGTTTGTCTCCTCTTAAATAAAGAACTACGCCGTGATTATTGCAGGTATTACTATAAGCCGCCGACTCCCGGCCTAATTTTCCCAAGGCCAGTTTTTCAGCAAAGGCATTCACTTCGAGGGCTTTGTCGAAGTCTCGCTTACCTGTGTGGGAGAGAGAGACTTGAATGAGGCTGTCCACTTCCCGCACCACCGCCGCAGAGTCCACCTGTCCAAAAACCGAAAAGCAGAAAGCGAAAAGTAACCCGGCGGGAAAAAATGTCTTTTTCATATCGTTCGAATGGAAGTTGTAATGTAAAGTGCGCAAGGGAATTCTGTATAAGTGTCTGAATGTCAATTGCCTCTTGGCCGGATTCTTCGCTGCGCTCAGAATGACACGGTGGGGAGGAATGTGAGAACTTATTTTTTAACCGCCGTCACTCGACCAGCACGAACCCCGCTTTTAACCGTCTTTGCTTTTACCTTCCATCATCTCGATTCAGGCAGGAAGGCTACGGCGGTTAAACCAGTCGTAGTCACTCGACCAGCACGAACCCCGCCCAGTAATACGGCTCGTACCGCTTCTGCCGCATCTCCTCCTGTGCCGCGTGCAGCGCCTGCCGAACGGACATGTTCCCCTCCAGCATATTGCGGTAAAAAGCCGTCATCAGTTCCTGCGTCTGGTAGTCCGGCACTTGCCAGAGCGACATGACGAGGTTTTTCGCTCCGGCGATTTTGAACGCGCGTTGCAGGCCATAGACGCCTTCGTTGCCCTCGATCTGACCCAGTCCCGTTTCGCAGGCGGAGAGTACGACGAGGTCGGTGTTGCGCAAATCGAGTTGGCTGATCTCGTAGGCCGTCAGGATGCCGTCTTCGCGGTTGCCGAGGGGTTGGCCGGTTTTCCAGGCGTGGTTAGCCCCGGCGAGTATGAGGCCGGAGCGGATCATGGGGTGGTCGCTGATCTTGAACACGGGCGCTTCCGATTGTGGATTGTGGATTGCGGATTTCGGATTTTCTTTTGGATCCGGGAAGAAGAAGCCGTGGGTGGAAATGTGGAGGATGCGGGGAGAGGGTTTGTCTTTGCCCAATTGTTTAAAAGTCTCTTCTGTAGCGGCATAACCCTTGCGCACATCCGCCTGAAAACCTGCTTTTTGTAACAGCGATTGGATGTTGTCGGCTTCCTTTTCCGAATATTTGAGGTATTCCCACGTACCGCTCCTCCGCAGCGTTGAATCGGATTGACTGAAAGTCAAACCCCGGCGGCGGTTGATGTCGTCTGAATCAATTGCAGAGATTGCGGTGCTGTCCATATCGTATCGGATTCCGCCGAAGACAGTGGCAGTAGCAGTAGCAGTGGCAGTGGCAGTAGCAGTGGCAGTGGCAGTGGCAGTGGCAGTGGCAGTAGCAGTGGCAGTGGAAGTTACCAGTTGGCGGGTGCTGCCGAGCATCGAAAGAGAATAGAGTTGTCCGATGCTTTCGTTGGGCTTGCCGGTGGGTATGGCGTTCAGGTTGAGGCGGTGTAGCAAGCCGGCGGGTGAAAAGTAAACGGTTTTCACGTCTGTCAGATGCGGCTCCAGCGGACTCCAGAGTAGCCGGTAGAGCGATTGGCCAACCTGGCCTCCGTAGAGTTCGTTCAGGCCGCCGCTGCCTTGTCCACCAAGCGGGGCGAGTAAATCGTCGAGTTGTTTTTCTTCAAAAAGGGAGATGAAGGCGGGGCTTGCCATGCCGGGTAAAAGCAGTAGTGCAGCGTAGAGCGTGCTATCGGTCGGGTTGGGTTTGTAATAGCGGAAACGAATAAATTCGATGGCCGCTTCGCCTGGCTCGAGAGCGGCCTGTACTTCTTTCCAGTTCACCTGGCGGAGAGCTTCGCCAAATCCTGCAACGCTGCGGGTGAGTTCTTTTTCGAGGGTGTTGGCTTTTTCTTCAAGTTCGGCGACGTTTTTCCGTTCGGCGATGGGTTTGGCGTATTCGGCGGCGAGGCGGCGGTGGTAGGATTTGAGGCGGTTGGAGTTTTCTGTGGTTGCCGGGTCGGTTAGCGCCAGTTTGTTTATCTGTTCGGCGGCGTTTATCAGGAAACCTTTGTAAAATAAGGAGTTGTCGTAGGATGAGCCAGAAATATCTGATTGTGTTCGTACAAAAGAAAAATGCAGGTCCAACCCATTGACAAATTTTCCAATATAGAATGACATCTCTCGCTCGGAAAAATGCCGGGTCGCTTTGATGAGCACCGACTTTTCAATTTCTTCGGCTTCAGATAAGAGGGGCCTGGCAGCATCGAAGTTGCCGGTAGCCCAATACAGCATAGCCAGGTATTTCAAGTTAGAGGAATAGTGGGGATGATCTTTTTCTACTGCTTTTTCCAGAATGGCTAAAGATTCAAAGTAGCGTGACTCCGCTTTTTCAAAATGGCCCATATCCATATACAAAATTGCCAAAGAGGTCAGGTTTTGGGCATAATCCGGATGTTCTTTTCCCACTGTTTTTTCCCGGATGTCTTTTGCTTCGAGCAAGAGTGGCTCGACTTTTTCATACATGTTTATTCGCTGATATACACTCGCCAGGTTGCTCAGGTTTTGGGCATAATCCGGATGTTCCTTTCCCATCGTTTTTCCCCGGATAGCCAGGGCTTCAAGATAGAGTGATTCTGCTTTTTTGTAGTCGCCCATATCTGTGTACAAAGTCGCCAGATTGTGTAGCGTTTGCGCATAATCTGAACTGGTTTTGCCCATTGTTTTTTCCCGGATGGCTAGGGCTTCCAGATGGAGTTGTTCGACTTTTTTATAATTACCTATCTGCCCATTCAAGGCTGCCAGATTATTCAGGAATTGAGCATAATCCGGATGTTCCTTGCCCAATGTTTTTTCAAAGATGATCAGGGCGTTATGCTGGAGCGGCTCGGCTTTCTCATAATCGCCCAAGTACTGATATAAATTTCCCAGATTATTCAAATTGCGGGCATAGTCGGGGTGTTCCTTGCCCATTGTTTTTTCAATGTTGGCAATTGTTTCGAGATGGAACGGTTCGGCTTTTTCATAGTTACCCATTGCCACATAGAGAAGTGCTAAATTGCCCAGGCTCTGGCTATAATCCGGGTGTTCCTTGCCCAATTTTTTTCCCCGGATATCTATCGTTTCAAGATAGAGCGGTTCTGCCTTTTCATATTTGCCCATATACCAATACAGAACGGCCAGGTTGTTCAGACTATTGGCGTATTGGGGCTGCTCTTTGCCAAATGCCTTTTCTGCAATGGTTTTAGCTTCGAGGTAAAGCGGTTCGGCTTTTTCATAACGCCCCATGAACGTATACACTATCGCCAGATTGGTCAGGCTCAGCCCATAATCAGGATGGTCTCTTTCCAATGTTTTTTTCCGGATAGCTTTGGATTCGAGGTACCATTTTTCCGCTTCCGGATAGTTGCCTTTAAAATAAAGTATCCTGCCATGGTTAAAACAGACACTGCCATAAGATGCCGATTCTTTATCTAATTTTTCCAACGCCAGTTTCTCAGCAGTAGCATTGATTTCGAGGGCCTTATCGAAGTCGCGATTGCTGGTGAAGGCGCGGGAGAGTTGAATAAGACTATCCACTTCCCGTACGACGGCCGCCGTATCCACCACCTGTCCAAAACCCAAAAAACCGAAAAAGAAAAAAAAGCAGAGAAGGGAAAAAGATGTTTTCATGGTGTAAAATGTTTTGGTATGAGAATGCTGACTATTTACCACTGCCCCAGCAGCCTTTTCGCATCGGCTTGCCGGGGAGACGCGTCGTCGCTTGCGATGCCTCGGAGCAGGTTTTGGGACTGTTCAGCACGTCCTGACCTCAAATAACTCAATGCCAGGTACCACCGCGCCTCGGCCATGAAGCGGGTGCGGTCGTTGCGGAGGATCTGTTCCAGCAGCGTTGTCGCTTCCTCCGCCCTGCTGGTCGCCAGCAGGCAATTGGCTTTGAGGAACAGGAGGTTATCGTTGTTTTGGTCGGCTGTGCCGAGTGTCTCGAAAGCCGTGAGCGCCTCGCGGTGTTTGTCTTCCCAATAAAGCTGTTGGAATCGTTCGGAAGGAGTGGGCGTGGTGGCGCCCCTGCGGGAAGGTTCCAGGGTTTCGTCTTTGTAGGGCCTGAAGTTCGCGGCAAACAAGCGGTTCCCGTCGGTAACCTTGTTCGCTTGTTTTTTAGGATCGCCGGGGGATCGAGGTGTTGCGGGGGTGGAATGTATGGAAGTATCCGGAGCGGAAGGGAAGTCATTTTGAATGCCCGGCTGCGGTTTTTCCTGTTCCGGCACAACCGATTCGGGCTTTTTTCCCAATTTCCACGCGACAATACCCGCGACAAGCAGGAGTATCAGGCCCAGCAGCGGCCATAACCGGCGGTATCGGAATCGCCAATCGTTTTGTTTATCCCAAAATGCCTGCTCTCCGGCTTGCACGCCTTTTTCCACGGCCAACCACGACAGGTCGTCGCGCACGCGTCGCGCCGCGGCTACTGTGTCGCGCAGTGCCGGGTCGCGGGCCAGTTCCGCTTCGAATGCCGCCCGAGCTTCCGGGTCGAGGGTGTCGTCCAGGTAAGCTTCGATGTCGTGGCTC
The DNA here is from genome assembly GCA_019187225.1 of Saprospiraceae bacterium. GTDB lineage: Bacteria > Bacteroidota > Bacteroidia > Chitinophagales > Saprospiraceae > M3007. The sequence goes on along the minus strand of JABAQQ010000009.1, from coordinate 48,641 downwards.
ATGTCGTTCCTTTTTTATATTCCTGCCGATGTGCGTTGCTTCGGTTTATTGTCTCATTTTCCGGTTTTGTTGATGCTGCCAGTTCCACGAGTTTTTGGAAACACTTGCTGCGTTTGGAACGCAGGGCAAGCGGTGTAGTATAATGGGTCAGGTTTTGGGCGAGAATTTCTTCGTCGCGGTAGCCGTCGAGGTATTTGAGCCGGATGAGCTGGGCGCAGGGGTCGCCGAGGGTGTCGAGCAGGGATTCGAGTAACTCGCGGCGTTCCCGGCCTTCGAGAAAAGCGTGGGTATGGTCGTCGGAGATTTCGGGGGCGTCGTCTAACGCCAGGGTGGGGGCTTTTTTGTTGTGCCGCAACTGGTTGGCGATGAGCTTACGGGCGATGGCGATGAGGTATGTCGCGGGGGCGCTTTCAGTGGGATCGTAAATGTTGTCCCGGATTTTTTTTACCAGAATCACCAGTGCATCGTGCAATATGTCGCGGACAAGATTTTCGGGCAATCCTGCCCGGCGCACCAAATGGCGAACCGATGAGGCTGCTTTTTCCATCACGCGCTCCACCGCGCCGGTGTCCATACGCCGCAACCCTTCGACAAGCGCCTCGGTTGTTTCGAACGCCCCTGAACCGGGACGGGTAAAGACGGATTGATACAGAGCACTAAAGGCTGAACGCACAGGGAGCGAATCTTTGGTATGTTGGCAGTAAATGTAGGCGCAATTTTTATATTGTCGCGGAAAACGGAATTTTTTATGCGTTCAGGGAGCGTTTGCCTTTTTGACTTACCGCATGAGGCAATTGACGTTGACAAGCGGCTGCAACAAATAAGTGCCATTATCAAAATCTTTGGTTTGGCGGATACCGAAAGCGAGCATCACGTTGCGGCCGATCCGCCAGTCGCCCCCGATGGTGAGCATGAAAAATTGTTGTTCCATCTCTGTATCCGGCGCTTCCTGCAGCGGACTGACCTGGCGGTCGTAAAAACCTTCTATGAAAAAATTGTAACGACGGCTGCCGTAGCGCAGATTGGCGCCTACGGAAAACATATCTCCTATGTTTCCAGTGAGTTGAGAGGGCTTTTCTCCATATCGAGCCATGCCTGAGATCATGGCATTTTTGCCGATGCCTATTCCTCCGCTGATCCACAGGCCGTATCCTTTTTTACTGATCTCCAGGGTGCTGTTTTCAAAGGTGACGGTATCCATCTGCCCCGGCATGGTCGGGTCTTCGAATGTTTTGGTGATGGCGCTGACGCCTTGTTTGTACGTGAGCAGACGGCCAAAAGCGAGGTCGAGATAGGACGAGTTCCAGTGTTTTTGGACGTAGTTGTCGCGGGCATCGGCGAGTTTCTGGCTTTGCTGGCGTTCGAGTTCCTGCAGGGCGAACTTTAGTTCGGCGATACTGTCGGACAGCGCCTGGGATTGCCCGGCGAAGTTTTTGCCGCGCCGGTTCAGGCGGCTATGCTGTACTTCGATGCTCCTGATCTGCAGCAGTAAAGAGTCTTTGGTTTTGCCGTCCGTTTCGTCCAGCGATCGCAGAAATTCGGCGTCGGTGAGCGGGTCGTTTTCCCGGTAAAGGTTGAGTTTGACGGCCCAGGCCAGCCAGTTTTTTTCCGTGGAGGCGCTGGTGCCGACGCTCAGGCTGAGGGTGGACAAGGTGCGCGCGAGCGGAGAGGCGTCGCGGTATTTGGCGGCGCCGGCGCGGTCGAAAAACAACATCCACACCGGTTGCGCTTCGATGGCCAAACCGGGGCTCAGAGTGTACCCTTGCTGACCGTTGGTGAGGCTCCAGTCCACTTTGAAATCGTGCAGCGAGGCGTAACGCTCGATGCGCGCCGGCGTGTTTTCATTGAGCATGTTGAACGCCGGTGAGGAAGGAATAGAAAACTCGGTGGCTTTGGCGACTTTGCTTTGAGGCGAAAGACCGGAATTGAGTTCGGAAGTTTCTTGCGCGCACAATGCGGAGGCGCTCAGGACAAATGCGAAGACGATTGTATTTTTCATGATGTTTTATGTTTTTAATTTGCCGGTTAATTCGGTCTCCCGGTAGAAAGTACCCTGGCGTTTTAAGGTTTTTGAAAAAAGTTAAATCATCTCACATTTTTTGAGGTTTTTAAATCAATTTTTGATTGACGATTAATAGATTACATGATTTCATATAATCTATTAATCGTCAATCAAAATAATGGCAAGGCATTCTGCAAAATCCGGGATGACCCATTTTTACAGCGAAAAAGCATCACTGAGGAGTATTCCGGCATTTTACAGTTTTACATTTTACGTCAATGCATTTTCCTTTTTTGTCTGTTTTGACACAGGGGCATTCGATACACATCGGCGGCATATCAATTCCGCCTCCGCCTGATGTTCCGGGTGCAGCCATGACATGCACACCTTCCACTTCTATTTCGCTTGTACTTGCGCTATCAATCACATATACCCGGACGACCTGCTTGTTCTGCACTTCAGCATAGACTTTCATCGTTGGAGTTGCTTTGAGGAGGTTCTTTCCTTCTTTCAGGCTTTTTTTGCTGGTTTGGATAGGCTGTACGTCTTGTGCGAAGCCATGAATGATAGAAAAAATGGCACAGAAGGCGAGCAAAAAGAGTTTCTTTTTCATGTTGTTAGTATTTGATTGTTATTGTTTTTGCCTACTCTGTTCAGGGCTTTTCGGCTATCGCCCTTATTTCGAATTCATTTGTTCTTTCAAATGATACCCTTTGGTTCGGCGAGATAGTTGCAGGTACCCTGGGCATTGCTGAAATTTGAAATTTTTTTGTTCCTCTCAATTGAGGCTGTCTCGCAAGTACTTGTACATTGCACATTGGTCATTGAAAATTGGACATTAAATAAATTTTATATTTTTTAAATTTTCAATGTGCAATGCCCAATTTTCAATGTACAATGACTTACGAGACACCCTCGATACACGAGACCCATTTACAGGAAACTCAAACTTCCATCGGAATTGAAGTGGGCGTTGCACACCGGCACGTTGAAAGTGCGGTTGAGGTATTTACCCAGGTCGAGTTCCACCTTCTCGACCCTGAATTTGCTGAGGAAGTTGATGTTGGCCTTGCCGTTTTCGGCGCTGATCAGAACTTTGCCGTTGGTGCAGGACACGACCAGGTCGAAGTCAATATCTAATTCGGGATTCGGGCCTTCTTTGGAGACTTGCAGGTCGAGGTCGAAGGACAAGGTTTGGCGGTTGCGGTAGGAGGCTTCCACGGCAGGGCCGAACAGGGTGTTGATGCCGTTTTTATCCCCCCAATTGACGGTCGCATCCGGTATGTAGCGCATATAGTTGCCCACGAAACCTTCCACCATGCTGATGAGATCCGCTTTGCTGATGGTGAGCGGAGGGATGTGGATATTCGGTACCCGGCTGTAACTCCACAAGCTGCCGCGCAGTTGGGAAGAGGTGAAGTTCAGTGTCGGCTGCCGGCCCTCGTTGCCGTCAATGATGTGGGGAGTGCCGTACGACTTTTCAAAAACTTTGTAACCGTTTACGCGCAGTTCTACTTTTTTGATGCCCCAACCGTCGTTGCCCACTTTGGTGATGTTGAGCTGTTTGATGTCCCGGATGAACCGGACGGAGGGCTCCACGATATCGTAGGCTTTCGTCGTGCCGCGTTCGCGGTCGTCGATGCCGTAGTCTAAATAATAGGGGCGCATCGAGGAATTCAACTGAACATACACTTTGTCGTCCGTTCCGGAATCATCGTTGGTATTGGCAGTGGTGAACACTACCTGGAGCCGGTACACCGGTACATCTTCGATATTGGCCGGACGGGAAAAGGTGGGTTGCTGGGCGCTCAGGCTGAATTGAGCGGCAGTAATAAGCGACAGAAAAACGAGTGACTTTTTCATAATGCGAAAGTTTTAGTTTGTGAAAAATGGCCGGTTTTTTACCGGCTGATGGGACAAATGTGGCCACCCCGGCCGCCGCCGGACAATTTCATTTTTCGCCGGTTTTTATATAAAAGAGGGGTGGGGGAGAGGGCAGGTTGGTGTAGGGGCGGTTTTCTAAAAACCTGATATACAAACTCTTGCGTTTAAAAAAACGACTTCATCCTGCTCGTTTTTTTATATATTGCCGCCGTGCTGTTTAATCTTTATTTGAATCTGCAGCGCATTTTCCAGGCAAATCCGACTCCCCACAGCATCCGATGCACCATTCTTCACTGCTCGAAACCTTATCGGCGTTCAATGCCGGCGAACTGGAGGAATTCCACCGGTTCGTTCATTCGCCATTTTTCAACGATGGACCTCATGCGCGCGATTGCATCGCGTTGTGGGAGTGTCTGCGCCCCTATGCGCCCGCCTTCAGCGATGCCGCCCTGGAAGCGAAACACGTGTATGTGCGGGTGTTTCCCGGCAAATCGTACGTGAAAGGGAAACTGGAAGTGGTAATGAGCAAACTCCATCAATTAGCCAAGCAATACGCCGCCACGATCACCGCTACGGGTTTCGTGGCGCCGGAGCCGCTTCACCTGGCGTCTTTTTTTCGCCAGCGCGGGTTGCCGCGCCGGGCCGCCCCCCTGCTGGAAAAACTCCGCGCAGGACAAATGGATCAAGCCGTGCACGATGCCGCCTGGTGGTACGAGCGTTTCTTCACAGAATCCGAGCAGCACCTGCTCGACACCGACCTGAACAACCACCACAACCACGAACACTTAGCCGAATCCATCCGGTGCCTTCACCTCGCTCACCTGACACAATCGCTGCAACTGCTCAATACGTTGTTCTATGCCCGCCGAAAATCGAACGTGGAAGATGAACTGGCCGAAATCCTCGCGGAGGCGCTGCCCGAAGCACTGCGCCTTGCCGACCTGGGACAGGAGCCTCTGCTGCGGTTGCTGAAAACGGGGTTCGACTTTGCAAGGAAACCCGAACAATACGGCGAGGCCGAACTCCGGGCCTTCTGGCACGATCTCGAAGCGGAGGCTGAGCGCTTGCCGGCCGACGTGTTGCGCAACCTGTTCGGGTATGCCCGCAACCATTGCACCTGGCAGTTCAATCACGGCAAACCGGAATTCGCCGCCCTCAACCTCGACTTGTTCAAATCGTGCTTTGGGCGTGGTCTTCTGTTCGATAAGGAGAAGATTCAGGCCGCTACTTATCTCAACATGGTACAGGCCGGCCTGATCGCGCGTGATTTCGACTGGCTCGATGCCGTGATGCCGCAATGCCGCGACCGCATCGTGGGGGTGCCCGCACCGGCTGAATTGTACAATTATACCCGCGCCAACTGTCACTATCACCGGCAGGAGTACGACCGCGCGCTCGATCTCCTGCGCGACGCCTCCGACGACTTGTACAACAACCTCATGGCGCGCAAACTCGAACTGAAAATTTACTACGAAACCAATTCGCCGCTGCTCGACAGCAAAATAGAAAACTTCAAGTTGTTCATTTTCCGCCAGGGGACGAAGCGTCTGCCGGAAGACGTTTACCGGATGAACAATACCTTTATTGACCTCCTTCGAAAAATAAACAACATCGCCACCTCCGGCCAAAAAGCCAGGGTGGCGAAGCTGATCGAACAACTCGATGCCGATGCGCTCGTAGCCGAGCGACTTTGGTTGCGCAGTCAATTAGAAAAAATAATATAGACTGTGCAACATAGTTTTGAACAGTAACCGATCGCAATAACCTGAAAGTCAGGTGTTCTAAACCCTCTAAACTTTCTCAACCATTCTCAACCGGCTTATTGATTGCCGGCGCGGATATCTTTTACCGGAGCAGATTTTTCATTATTATTTTCGTTCGATTCCTGGACGGTTGGCGGGAGGCCGGAAGAAGATTCAGTGTCGCCGCATTGGTCGTCGATGGTAAAGTATCCTGTGATGACCGAGCGGTGATCCCTGGGGTTCGACACGGTCAAGATGCTCACCGGTACATGAACCATATCGGTATAAGTAACAGTCCTGGTGCCTCCTACAGCCAGTTCTCTGAAATTGCGGCATCCCTGACCGTAATTGATAGAAGTTCCTGTTTTTCTGAAAGAGGCCCCTAACTGGCAAACCGTAGCATTGGCACTGCCGATATTTTTAACCACTACACTGTATTTCACGTGATAAGTGCGTATGGCGTTATTGCCTGTGCCTATTACGTTGCCAGGCACTGCGGAAATAATGTTGACCGACAGAATGGTCAGGTCCGGTTGGGGCGCTTCCAACGGCTTTACACCGGAGTAGCGTATATCGGACGATTTCGTTTGAAAGGCATTGAGGGCGATCAGCATGACGAGGAGCGCGCTCCCCTGAAAAATCTTGTTTTTCATTGTGTTGTGCGTTTAAAAGTGAAGAATGAGAATGTTCAGTTTCTTTTTGAGGCGCTGGTTTTCGCTTTTATTTGTTTATTGTCGCAAGGATTTACGACCACGGTCAGCGGAGTCTTATCGTCCAGATTCTGAATGATAAAATGCGATGTGCCTTTGGGCGTCAATCTGAATTTGTGTGCCGGGTGCTCGAGGAAGTTTCCTGCGGACGATTTCCAGGGATAGGCTTCCCACCTGTTTTCACAGCCGAAACCTTTCATACATTGCATCGCAGCTGGTTTCGTTTTTGGCTTGAGCGTGAGTGTCAGTTGGGCTATCGCCGTTCCGTTTTTTCGGATTTCCAGCCGGACGAGGCGGAGCGTATCGCCGGCAGCGATTTTGCCTTCTTTCCAGGCGATGCTGGCGTTTTGGCCGGCGGCAATGGAAACGCTTCGCCCGGAAGGGTAGGGGCAACACGCCATGCGTTCGGCGCCTGTGGCCGGCGTGCTGAGCATCATGACGTCGTCGGTGATGATGATGTCTTTTTGAGGCGATGGTTTGTGCTGAGCCTTTTGTTGCGCCGCCATGTTAAGAGAGGCGAGCAGGATCATGGAAAATACGGCGCTGAATGCCGTGGCACGTTGAAACGAATGTTTGAACATAGTACTTGTCGTTTAGAGTGAGGTGGTTCGGAATGACCCGGATGTTCCTGATATGCCGCATTCGTTCACCGTATTTTGCGGAAGTACCCTGGGTGCTGCGTTTTTTTTCAAAATAAAAAAGTCTGCCTCTTTACTTTTGTCCAGCATCTGATTGGCGACAAAAAAAATACGAATCACTCAGGGTACTTCTCTCCCTATGCCCGAACAAACGAAGCGACCATTGAAAAATCCTGCCTCCTTTACGGACGACCAAATCATCCAGGCCCTGCTGGGCAGCGAACAGCAGCGCGAGATGGTATTCGCTTACATATACCGCTCGTCGGGCTGGCGTGAGTGGGTAGTCCGTCATGTTGCCGGAGAAGGAGGCGACGAGCCGGCGGGCGAGGATGTGTTTCAGGAAACGCTGATCCTGTTTGACCGCAATATCCGCGAAGGACGTTTTTCAAGGGAAAGCGCCTTGCAAACCTATTTTCTGGGGATTGCCAAACAGTATTGGTTCAACCGGCGGCGCAATATCCGGCCTGTTCCGCTTGCTCCTGATTACGACCAACCCGTATCCGAAAATCCGGAGCGGATCACGCTTCAACACGAACGCCAAAATATGATAGAACAGATCATCCATCATCTGGGCGACCATTGCAAAAAAGTGCTTCAACTCTACAAGTTATCGCTGAGCAATGAAGAGATCGCGCAGGAATTGGGGCTGAGCAGCCCGGAAATGGCAAAAAAATACACCTACCGTTGCCGGGAAAAATTCAAGGCGTTCGTGCTGGACAGAAAAGACATACTCGATCACTTAGACATCCGGTTGGACAATGAATAAAAATATACCACATATTGATCAGATCGAAGCTTATCTTTCCGATCTGTTGCCACCCGAGGAGATGGCCGCAATGAAAAACGCCATACAAGCCGATCCCGATCTCGCCCGGGAAGTAGCGTTGCGGCGCTTAGAATTCGATACGTCGGAAGCATTGATCGCTCAGAATATCAGAGATCAATTGAGCCGCTTGCGGCAAGCAAGCTCTGCCCCTGAGTCCTCTTCCACAACCACTACGCAATTTGTCCGCGACGACCACCCGAAGCAGGTCGCGGAAAAAGATATGCTACCGGATGAACAGCCTTTCGCAGCAAAACAAAATACCCGGAAGTATCGCAATCGCCTTTTATGGCTCTCGTTGGGACTCCTGCTGGTCGTCGCGGGTATCATCTGGTGGATGACGGGAAAAAAGCCGGTATCGCCTGAGCCTGCTATTCAGTCGCAGCCAGGTATGCAAAATATCGCTCCGGCGGTCTCTGATACCCCCGCTCGTCCCACTCCTCCTCCTCCCGGCAATACCAGACTGCAGGCGAACAAACCCACTGATGGTAATCGCTTGTTCGCCCGGCATTTTAAGCCGTACAAAGACGATACCCTGGAACCTTTGATCCGCGGCGCAGCCACTCCTTCTCCCTCCGAACGTTTCCAGCAACTTTATTGGGAAGACAAACACCGCGAAGCGCTCGCTGTATTCGGGACAATGGTCGAGGCCGACAAAAACAACGACAACCTCCTGTTCCTCAAAGCCAATTGCCTGCTGGCCACCGGGCAAGCCGGTGAAGCGGCTGCATTACTGGAACAGATCCTCCGCAACGACCGCACCCGCTTCATGGCCGAAGCAAGGTGGTACCTGGCTTTAAGTTATTTGAGATCGGGGCGCAACGAACAGGCCCGGTCGCTGCTCCGGGAGATACAGGCCGATAAGGAGTCACCCCGGCAAGCAGATGCGGAAAGATTGCTGGGGCAGTGGAAATAAATATTTACCACATAGGCCACATAGGATTTTTCACATAGAAAACATAAGCACTTTACATCTAAACTCTATGTGCCCTATGTGAAATATCCTATGTAGCCTATGTGGTAAACCGTCGGTATTCCTACACCAAAATATTTTGCATTATGAAAACCTCTTTTTTCCTTCTTTCCTTTTTTTTCTTTTTCTGTTTTTCCGGTTTGGGGCAAGTTTTGGACTCCGCCGCAGTGGTCAAAGAGGTGGATAGCCTGATTCAGGTTTCCCGCGCCTTCACCGGTAAACGCGATTTTGATAAAGCGCTGGAAGTCAATACCGCTGCTGAAAACCTGGCGTTGGAAAAATTGGGAAGGGAGACAGCGGCGTATGGGAGTGTTTGTTTTAACCATGGACGAATAATGAATTTCAAAGGTGACTACCTGGAAGCCGAAAAATGGTACTTGGAATCCAAATCTATCCGGGAAAAAATACTGGACAGGGAGCATCCCGATTACGCAGTAAGCCTGAACAATCTGGCATCTGTGTATCGAATTTTGGGCAAGTATGAAGAGGCGGAACCACTCTTTATCGAGGCAAAAAATATTCAGGCAAAGGTATTGGGCAAGGAGAATCTCGATTACGCAGGTACTCTGAACAATCTCGCGGTTTTATATTGGCGAATGGGTAAATATGAAAATGCGGAACTGATTTATTTTGAGGCAAAAAATATCTACGAAAAAGTACTTGGAAAGGAAGACCCCGACTACGCAAGATGTCTTAACAACTTGGCGGGACTGTATATGGCTATGGGCAATTATGAAAAGGCCGAGCCACTTCTTCTCGAATCAAAAGCCATTCGGGAAAAGGTGCTGGGTAAAGAAGACCCTGACTATGCAGCGAGCCTGAACAACCTGGCTGGTTTATATTGGGAGATGGGTAATTATAAAAAAGCCGAATCGCTTTATCTTGAAGCAAAAACGTTACGGGAAAAAGTGATTGGCAAGGAACACCCTGACTACGCATCAACTGTGGAAAATCTGGGGCTTTTATACTGGTGGGGAATGATCGATTATGAGAAAGCAGAGCCGTTGTATCTCGAAGCAAAAGCCATCTATGAAAAAGCATTGGGCAAAGAACACCCATTGTATGCGGCGATCCTGTTCAGACTGGCGAATTTGTATTCTGAGATGGGCAAATATGAAAAAGCCGAATCGTTTTATATCGAATCAAAAAGTATTCGGGAAAAACTGCTCGGCAAAGAACATCCTGATTATGCGGAGAGCGTGGCGAATTTGGCTTTTTTTTATTGGACAAAGGGTGATTATGAAAAAGCCGAGCCGCTATATCTCGAAGCAAAAACGCTCCGGGAAAAAATACTCGGCCGGGAACATCCTGACTATGTGCCGAATCTTAACAATCTCGCACTTTTATATTGGACTATCAAAAAATTTGACGCTGCTGAATCTTTTTTATCACAGGCGCAAGAATTGGATAAGGCGCGACTTCTGAAAGCGACCCGCTATCTTTCTGAACAGGAAATTTCTTTCTACGTGGCCCAGTTTTCCAACGGATTAAATAAAACTTTCTCTTTCGCTCAAATCCGGCATTCTGTAGCCCCAGCCTGCTACGACAACACCCTTTTCTATAAAGGATTCCTTTTAAATACCTCTTCCCAAATAAGCAGAATAGCACTTAATAATCCTGCAACTGCTAAAAATTACAATCTTCTGAAATCCTGCCACCAGCGCCTCTCAGCCGAATATGCCCTGCCCATCGCCGAACGAAAAAACGTCGCCGAACTCGAAGAAAAAGCCAATTCCCTCGAAAAAGAGCTCGTCCGCACTGTTGCCGGTTACGGCGAAGCCATCCGCCAGGTCACCTGGCAGGAAGTGCAGGCCGCCCTCGGGCCAGGCGAAGCCGCCATCGAATTCGTCCGTTTCCAATATTACAACCCTCACCTGACCGACAGCACACTTTATGCCGCGCTCGTGTTGAAACCCGGCATGGAAAGCCCCGCTTTCATTACGCTCTTTGAAGAAAAACAACTCGACGATTTACTCGCCCCGCTCGCCGAGCAAGGCAGCGGCGGTCTCAACGAACTCTACGGAGGTCAGGCAGGGCAATCGCTCTACCGGTTGCTCTGGAGTCCGTTGGAGCCGTACCTGGCAGCCGTGAAAGCTGTTTACTTTTCACCTGCCGGACTACTCCACCGGCTCAATCTGAACGCCATACCCACTGGTAAGCCCAACGAAAGCATCGGGCAACTCTATTCTCTTTCGATGCTCGGCAGCACCCGCCAACTGGTAACTGCCACTGCCACTGCTACTGCCACTGCTACTGCTACTGCCACTGCCACTGCCACTGCCACTGCCACTGCCACTGCCACTGCCACTGCCACTGTCTTCGGCGGTATCCGTTACGATACCGACCCCTCAGGACAGGCCTCGACCAGCAACGAAATACCGACCGGGCTTGCCGGCAATCGTGGACTTTCTTTTGCCCAAACAGACTCGACGTTGAGAGGGGGGGCATGGGAATACCTGAAATACTCCGACAAAGAAGCCGACAATATTCAATCTCTGTTGCATAAAGCGGGTTTTCAGGCGGATACCCGCAAGGGTTATGCCGCCAGTGAAGAAGTATTCAAAGAATTGGGAAAAGACAAACCTTCTCCCCGCATCCTGCACATCTCTACCCACGGCTTCTTTTTCCCCGATCCACAGGGCAATCCGAAATCCGCAATCCCCAATCCGCAATCGGAAGAACCTGTGTTCAAGATCAGCGACCACCCGATGATCCGTTCCGGCCTCATCCTCGCCGGTGGCAACCACGCCTGGAAAACTGGCCAACCACTCGGCAATCGCGAGGATGGCATCCTGACCGCCTACGAGATCAGCCAACTCGACCTGCGCAATACCGAACTCGTGGTGCTTTCCGCCTGCGAAACGGGACTGGGCCACATCGAAGGCAACGAAGGCGTATATGGCCTGCAACGCGCCTTCAAGATCGCCGGGGCGAAGCACTTAGTCATGTCGCTGTGGCAGGTGCCAGACTACCAAACCCAGGAACTGATGACGGCTTTTTACCGAAATATGCTGGAAGGGGAGATGGCGGTACCGCAGGCGTTGCATGTGGCCCAAGAGGAAATGCGGCGGAAGCGATACGAACCTTATTACTGGGCTGGCTTCGTCGTCGTCGAATGACGGGGCCGCTACTATCCTTCCACGATGCGATCATTTCAGCGCATTGCGCAGCCGCTCCAGATCTTCCCGCGTCGAATAGCCTTCGGGAACGAAATCTTTTTCGACCTCCTGCAAATAGGCGCGGAACAATGTGCCATCGGCTCTTTTGATATCGGGGTCGGCGCCTTTTTCGAGGAGCGCCGCACACACGCCCCAGCGTCCCATTTCTGCCGCCCTCCACAACGGCGCGACCGGCCCTTGCGCTTCATCAAAAACAGCGGTGGTATTGGGATCGGCCCCAAAGTCGAGCAGCGCCCGCACCGTCGCTTCGGGTTCTCCGTGCGAGCCGATGGCCTCGAACAGGATGTGCCGTTTGAAGTAGCGGTGTCGGGCGTTGGCGTCGGCGCCTTGTTCGAGCAAAAGGCGGAGTAATGCGGCATTACCGACATCAGCAACGGCCATGTGGATGGGAACTTCCAATGACCGGTTCACGCTGTCGAGTTTTGCGCCTGCCTGAAACAGCAGCTTGAGGCATTCCATTCTTTCTTCGGGTTTATACCCCGAATGATTGACTGCGTTGATGGCGAAGGCGAGCAATTCTCCGTCTGTATCGAGATTCGGCGGAGGCGTTTGCAGCAACTCCCGTACTTTCTCCGGCTTCCCGTCGTAAATAGCCCGCGCGATGCGGTCGCGCTCTTTATCGGGGAAAATAGGCTTGGCCTCTTCGATCATGTTGCTCACGTTGCGCTTCAGATTTCGCCACGAAGGAGCAATTTTTATATATACAATTGGCAGTGCCACCAGCGCGAAGGCAGTGTATTTCGCCCAGTTGTAGGGCAATAAATTCAAACCGAGCAACACGAACAAGGCGATGATGGCTAAGTAATAAATGGCCTGTCCCATGCCTTTGCCGGCGGCGTCGCCTCCTTTCGCGGGGGAAATGGTTTCGGCGATGACCAGAAAGGCGAGAATGGCGATGATGAGCCAGTTGAGGAGGGTGATGATTTTGAGAAGATTCATGGTGGGATTAGTTGTACAAATACATCGAGCGATTCCTTTCCAACTCCCTGAAATACGGGTCTTTCAAATCTTTGATGAAGTATATCGCCTCGCCCGTGCTTTTCATTTCCGGCCCGAGCCGTTTGTCCACGCCGGGGAATTTCTCAAACGAGAATACCGGTATCTTGATGGCGTAACCATCGAGGCGCTGCGTGATGTCGAAGTCCTTGAGTTTGTGCGTGCCGAGCATCACCTTGGTGGCAATATTGAGGTAGGGGATACCGTAGGCTTTGGCGATGAACGGTGTGGTGCGCGAGGCGCGCGGGTTGGCCTCGATGACATACACCTCGTCGTTCTTAATGGCAAACTGTATGTTGATCAGGCCTTTGATGTTCAGGGCGCGGGCGATCTTATCGGCATATTCGACCATTTGTTCGATGACGATGGGACCGAGCGAATACTGCGGCAGTACGGCGCTGGAATCGCCGGAGTGAATGCCCGCAGGCTCGATATGCTCCATGATACCCATCACGTGCAGTTCGTCGCCGTCGAAAATGGCGTCAATCTCGGCTTCTTTCGCCCGTTCGAGGAACTGGTCAATCAGCACCCGGTTGTCGGGCATATGTTTGAAGATCGTGAGCACCTGGCGCTCCAGTTCGTTGTCGTTGATGACGATTTTCATGCGTTGGCCGCCCAAAACGTAGGACGGACGCACCAGCAGTGGGTAGGGAATTTTTTTCGCAATTTCCAGTGCCTCGTCCACGTCGCGGGCGGCGCCGTATTTGGGGTAGGGAATATCGAGTTCTTTGAGCAGGTCGGAAAAGCGTCCGCGGTCTTCGGCGATGTCCATGTCGTTGAACGAGGTGCCGATGATGTTCCAGCCCTTTTTATGGAGATCTTCGGCGAGTTTGAGCGCCGTCTGGCCACCGAGTTGCACGATCACGCCTTCGGGTTTTTCGTGTTCGAGGATTTCTTCCAAGTGTTCCCAGTACACCGGCTCGAAGTAGAGTTTGTCGGCCATGTCGAAATCCGTCGAGACGGTTTCGGGGTTGCAGTTGACCATAATGGCCTCATAACCAACCTCTTTTGCTGCCAGCAGGCCGTGTACACAGCAGTAGTCGAACTCGATGCCTTGTCCGATGCGGTTGGGGCCGGAGCCGAGCACCACGATCTTCTTTCGGGTGGTGACGATGCTCTCGTTTTTGGCTACGGCATGAGATGTCGCCTGCTCTTGCCCCGCAGATGACTCGCTTGATTCGCCTGCTCCGCTCTCGAATGTGGAATAGAAATAGTTGGTCGTACTTTCAAACTCCGCGGCGCAGGTATCCACCATTTTATATACCCTCCGGATGCCGCGTTTTTTGCGCTCGGCGGTCACGAATTTTTCGTCAATGCGCAGCAGCCACGCGATCTGGGCGTCAGAGTAGCCGTTCTTTTTCAGTTCGATGAAAAAATCGGTCGGGATATCCTCCGGCACGTTGTAGCGCAGAAGCCGTTCTTCCATTTTGACCAATTCTTTCACCTGGCCGATGAACCAGGGGTCAATACCCGTGAATTTCTGGACGGTTTTGGAAGGAATACCGAGCCGCAGGGCATCTTTTACGCGGTAAATGCGGTCGTCCGACACCTTTTCGAGCCGCTCCATGATGTCGTCGGTTTTGAGCCATTCTTTCTTGTCGGCGCCGAGGCCGGTGCGGTTGTTTTCCTGGCTCTGACAGGCTTTTTGCAGGGCTTCGTTAAACGTACGACCAATCGCCATTACTTCCCCGACCGATTTCATTTGCAAACCGAGGCGGTAGTCGGCATTCGGGAATTTTTCAAAATTCCAGCGCGGCATTTTGACGATCACGTAATCGAGCGTCGGTTCGAAATAGGCCGAGGTCGTCTTCGTGATTTGGTTTTTCAACTCGTCGAGTGTGTAGCCGATGGCGAGTTTGGCCGCGATTTTTGCTATCGGGTAGCCCGTCGCTTTGGAAGCGAGGGCGGAGGAACGAGACACGCGGGGATTGACTTCAACGGCAATAAGTTCTTCGTTTTCAGGATTTTGGGCAAATTGCACATTGCAACCTCCTGCGAAATTGCCGAGCGCGCGCATGATTTTGATGGCCTGGTTGCGCATTTCCTGATAGGCCGTGTCGCTCAAAGTCATGGCCGGGGCGACGGTGATGCTGTCGCCGGTGTGGATGCCCATCGGGTCGAGGTTTTCGACGGTGCAGATGATGACGACGTTGTCGTTTCGGTCGCGCAGGAGTTCGAGTTCGAATTCCTTCCATCCGAGCACGGCTTTTTCCACTAAAACTTCGTGCGTCGGCGAGGCGTTGAGGCCGCGTTTGAGGGCTTCGTCGAAGTCTTCTTCGCGCATGACAAAGCCGCCGCCCGTACCGCCAAGGGTGTAGGAGGGGCGTATCACCAACGGAAACCCGATCTTTTGCCCGGCTTCTTTGCCTTCCAAATAGGAGTTGGCGATGTAGGAAGGCGCCACGCCGAGGCCCAAATCCACTACGAGTTTTTTAAACGCCTCGCGGTTCTCGGTCGTCTCGATGGCTGCCGTATCCACACCGATCATCCGCACCCCGTATTTTTCCCAAATGCCCATTTTTTCGCATTCGATGGCGAGGTTGAGCGCCGTTTGGCCGCCCATGGTGGGCAGCACCGCGTCGAGGGCGGGCAGCTCGATGTTTTCCTGGTGTTCCTGCAAAATGGCTTCGATGCTCTCCGGCGTGAGCGGGCGGAGATAGACGTAATCCGCCGTCACCGGATCAGTCATGATGGTGGCCGGGTTTGAGTTGATGAGCGCGACTTTGATGCCTTCTTCGCGCAGCGAACGGCTGGCTTGAGAGCCGGAGTAATCAAACTCGCAGGCCTGGCCGATGATGATGGGGCCGGAGCCGATGATGAGAACGGATTGGATGGAGGTATCTTTCACGGTAGACGGTAGACGGTAGACGGTTGACGGTAGACGGTTGACGGTTGACGGTAGACGGATGACGGTTGACGGTAGACGGTTGACGGCGGATGGTAGATGGTGGATGATAGGCAATGGAAATTAGACGGTTTTATGCCGTCTACCGTCTACCGTCTACCGTCAACCGTCAACCGTCTACCGTCTACCGTTTTCAGGATTAAAAAAATGCCGGAAACCAGGTCAAAAACCCGGTTTCCGGCAAAGCCGAAGTGAAAAGCGAACGGTTCGTTTTTTCATTTCGGGGGGCAAAGGTAAGAAAAAGACAAGAGAAAAAGTGATGCTGCATTTTTCAAATAAAAATCAAACAAAAATGCATCTTATAAAATAATTTGTTTTTAAATTCGCCCCAACTTTCACCTTATTTTCAAACAAAAATCAACTTGTTATGGAAAGAAAAACGAATTGGCTGGCGATCGCCGCCTCTGCTGTCGGAGGCATGATTATCGGTTTCCTGTGGTACGGTTTCCTGTTCAACAAACTTTGGATGGACGGCAACGGCTTCACGATGGAGGGCGACAAAATGTTCAAGAACGGCGCCGAAGTGCCCATGTCCTTCGCCCCGATGATCATCAACACCCTTGTGATGGCCGTCTATGCGCTCGTGATGGACTGGCTGCTGAAAAAGATGAACGTCAGCACCTGGCAATCCGGCGCGACCGTCGGCGCTGCCATTGGCCTTTTGATGGTGCTGGGCGTATTTGTCGGTAATATGTTCGCCATGAACCCCATGAGCCTGACGCTGATCGACGGCTCCTATTCGCTCGTGCTCTTCACCCTTATCGGCGCGATCGTGGGCGGGTGGCACAAGAAGTAACCCTTGCGAACCAATTGACTCTGAAGATACTGTGACCGCCTTGTCGTGAGAATCGGCAGGGCGGTTTTGTTTTTGGCTTGATGGCGCAAGTCGAGGTCCGCCCTTCGCAGCAACAATGGGAACGCGGGCGACGCGGATGAGGCGGATTTTTGCGGATATTTTCCGGCCAAATCCGTTTTTATCTGCCTGTGACCCGCAGATGAAAGATTGCTCAAAAATCTCCCCCCGCGCCGCCGCCGCCGAACTGACCGCCGCCGAACGACTCCTTTTTGACGGGCGTAGAGGCCGGGGGCGTTTGAACGGCTATCGTTTGTTCGATCAGATGTTCCTCCACTTTCTGCAAGGCGGTCTTGCGCCCATCGGCGTCGTAGGTGTAGGCGCCGGCATTTTTCTGTAAGTAGCGGATCGAAAAATACGCGATCAGGAACAGGCCCGCCCCCGCTATCGCAGCAGCCCATGTCCAGGGAAGTACGTGGAAATAGTACCGGAAAGTGAATATGGCCGCACCCGCACCCGCCAGGCCGGTATCCAGCAGGACCCGGTCCTTGCCGGCAATGCCCCGGTAAATGCAAAACAAGGGAAAGACGAATGTGAACGACCAGAAAAACCAGCCCATCGGCGGTTGGGCCAGGTCGAACATGTCATGGGCGACCTGTTGCACGACCCAGTAATTGCCGCTGGCATAAAAGGCAGCCAGCGCCAGAATTTCCATCGTGGCGAACAACCCGTTCCAGTGCCGCCAGCCGTCAATCCGTTGCCCATAGCGGGCAAAATAATAGGCTGTTGCCGAAAATGCCATTCCGGCGAACGGCAGCAGGTAAAGCGCCGCAACGGGTATTTTGTTGACGATCAGCAGAACGATGAGCAGGGAACAAATAAACGTCGCCGCTGCCATCAGCCGGTCGCCGTAACGAATGCTGCCAGCCAGCAAAAAAGGCCAGGCGATAAGGCAATCTGCCAACGCACCGGAATCGTATGGCAACAAACTGCACAAACTTGTAATGATGGATATGATGCCGGTATACAGCAAAATATCGTCCACGCCGCTTTTGTAATGCCGCGCCGACCCGATGGCCCAAAATTCCAGCGCGGCCAGCCAAACCGCCCCCCAAAAAAGCCCGAACAAGGCGAGCCCCTCATCGGATTCCGGATCGCTTATCCAGGCGGCCAGGCCCATCACCGCCAGCATCAGAATCAGCCCGAAAATGGCCAGCCCGATGCGGACGAACACATTCGGAGTATAGAAGCCGGGCGTATGCCGTGCCCGTATCGCCTGCCATTTTTCATCGGAGAGCAGCCCTTTATTGTGCCATTCCCCGGCGGCGTCTCGTATTGCCAGCGCATCCAGCCAGTCCTGGTTGTAAGCGATCATGCGGAAGTTTTTTTGAAAAAGCGTTTGTAATTGATCAATAAAAAGATGATCCCGCCACACGACAGAATGAAATAGAGCATGTAATCCATAAAATCGAGGCCGGACGCGTTGTCGAGCAGCAAATAGGTGATGCCGATGTATCCGTAGATCACGGCACACAACAGGAAATAGAAGGATTCGCGGGCGCGGGCATACCAAAGAAAAAAGACGGCGGCTAAGCACAACAGCGGAAAATAAATGGCCGGCAGATCCAGCGATATCATCCCTGCCAGGCAGGAGATCATCCCGATGTGAGCCCCGAAATTGAGATAGGTCAGGGAAAAGTGTTTTTTAAAATCCAGCCGTTCACTTGCGAAGGTTATTGCAATCAGCAACAATCCCAGAAAAACACCCGTATTGACCAAGGCCGCACTGCTGAAATCATTTTCCGTCAGGATGTGCTGGGGCGCCACCGTCAATCCCAGCCACGAAGCCAGGGCCGTAATTCCCAATGCCAGCACGCCCTGGTTGTCGAGCCAATAGGCCAGACCAAAGAACAACACCATCGGGATGAATGTCGCCAGGCCGTAGCGCGTGCCGAAGATCTGGTACTGATACTGCCAATATCCTTCCATGACCAGAAAGGCCAGACAACCCAGCAACAAAATATAGTCGTAATACGGCGTCGGACTTTCCACTTCACCCCTCGAAAACGGCTGCCGGTAGCGGACGGCGTATCCAAAACAAGCCGCGCTGAGGACGCCGATCAGGAGGATAATGGCCGTGTGTCCGATGCTGTCAATGTTCTCGTAGATGATATAGCCCAGGCCGATGTTCAGGAGCAGCACCCCGAGGTAGAGCAGGGTTTTTAATTCCCAATGGAGCGAAAAGGGCTTTTCTGATTCGAAAAGCGCAATTTTATCCGCATCTTCTGGAGCGATCAACTCCTGCTGAACCAGGCGGCGGAGGATGTTTTCGTGCATGGGCGTTGTTTTTTGCTTCAAAGGTAATTCCGGGAACAGATTTTTACCGCTACTTTTGCCAAACCCCACCGGCCTGCGCCACCGCATTTTTCCAAAAAAAGAAAACAACCCATGCCCGCGCCGCTTCCCCGCTTCCTCAACGACGTGCCCCGCCCGGGATACTTCATCGGCCGCGATCAACTGCTCCGGGACATCCACGCCGCACTCAACAGCCATGAGACCGTCGCCCTCGTGCACGGGATAGGGGGAGTGGGCAAGACCACCGCCGCGCTGGCCTATGCGCACGACAACCGCTACTCGATTTTATACCGCCACGTCATTTTTCTGGTGGCGGGCGCGGATGTGCGGCAGGATTTCGTGAACAACCAGGCGTTCGTCCGAAACCTCGGCCTGAGCGATACCCTGCGCCAACTGCCGCCGGAACAATACTACGCCGCCGGTTTCGAACTGATTAAGGATGCCTTGCAGCGGTTCGAAGGCGACGTTTTGCTGATACTCGACAACTTCAACGACCGCGCCGCGCTGCTGGATGCGCTGCCGGCTATTGCCGCGCTCGGCTGCCGCACTTTGCTCACGTCGCGCGCCGAACTCGACGACATGGCGCGTATCCCCGTGGACGTGCTGCCCATGCCCGACGCCGTGACGCTGTTTTGCCACCACCGGGGTCGCGCGCCCGAAAGCCTCGACCCTGCCGAACGCGCCGACCTCGAAGATTTTCTCGCCGACATCCGGCGGCACACGCTGCTGACCGAGATGATGGCGAAAGTGGCGCGCAAAGCCCGCTACGCACCCGCCCAATTGCGCCGCTACATCGCGGAAGGTTTCACCCGCCACCGCGATTTGCAGTACCCCGTAGGCGCGGGCGCGCACGGCCTCGCCCGCCGGCGCCCCGAAGCCACCGTGAACGACTACGTGCGCTTCCTCTTCGCCGATGTGCTCGAACTGGAGCCACATGAAAAGAACTTTTTGTGCTGCATGGCCGTGCTGCCGCAGGAATTGTACAGCCGGGAACACCTGCTGCGGTTTTTCCCGGCGCGGCGCGACGACCCCGCAGCCTTCTGGATTTTTATAGCCGGGCTGCACGAGTGCGGCATACCGCTGATGGTCGAGGGCGGCTATGCGCTGCATCCGCTGCTGCGCGAGGCGGTGATGCAGGACCTGCAGCCTGACGTGGAGCAGTGCAAGGAAGTGGTGGAGGCAGTGACCGAATTGCTGCGCATAGACCAAAGCAAAGACAACCCGGTGGAGAAGTTCCCTTTTTTGCCTTACGGCGACGCCCTGATTGCGGGCATAAAAGAGGAAAACCGGGGAGAGGTAGCAGACTTGTTGGATAAAATGGGTTGGATTTATTATGAAATGGGCATTTTTCACAGGGCCGCTATGTTGCGGGAAAAAGCATTAGCCATTGATTTAGCCATTTTTGGAGAGGAGCACTCAAATGGTTTCTACTCGTCGTTCGAACCTTGCCATTACTTACAGAAATTTAGGCCAATACGAAAAAGCGCGCGATTTGCTCGAAGCGGCCTTAGAGTCGGATTTGAAAAATTTTGGCCCCGACCATCCAAACGTGGCCGTGAGCCAATCGAACTTAGCCAACGTTTACTCCGATTTAGGCCAATACGAAAAAGCGCGCGATTTGCTCGAAGCGGCCTTAGAGTCGGATTTGAAAAATTTTGGCCCCGACCATCCAAACGTGGCTACCAGATACAACAACCTTGCCCATGTTTTTCAGGCAACCGGCGACTTGTCGCAGGCGAAAACCTGTTTTCAAAAAGCATTACATATCTTGTTGAGGGTATTGGGCGAAGCGCACCCGCACGTCGCGCAGGTACGGCGTTCTTTAGCCTCATTAGAGGAGAAGATGCGGGAAAGCGGTGAATAATTTTTACTCCTGTCCGCGCGGTCAATCCTGTCTTTCACTTCCCGCGCCCCGCGTGTAGTCTATTTTTCCCACCGTCTGAAAGGTGCGGTTATACATTGGTGGCGAATAAGTAGCCGGACAGAACTATTTGTAAGTCAAGTAAGGCGGTGACTGCCAGTCACCGCCTTACTAAAATATACACGGCAAAACATGAAACACCCGCTCGCATTTCTCGCATTATTACTGCTGAACACCTTCCCGGCGTTCGCCCAAAAAACTTACTACGCCATCCGAAACGTGACCCTCATCCCCATGAACCGCGAGGTCGCGCTGCCCGACCAGACGGTAGTGGTGGAAGACGGCATGATATCGAAGATCGGAGCCGCAGAAACGGTCAAAATTCCCAAAGGCGCAGCGGTCATAGACGGCGCCGGCAAATACCTGATGCCGGGATTGTTCGACATGCACGTGCATTTCTTTTACGAGCAGGGCGACAACGAGAACACCTGCCGGGAAGAACTGAAAATGATGCTGGCCAACGGCCTCACGACCGTGCGCATCGAATGCGGCGACCCGGTGTATCTCGATGCACGGAAAAAAGTGAAGGAAGGCGAATGGGCGGGGCCGCAATTGTTCGTCGCCAGCCCGCAATTCGTGGGCGCGTGGCCCTGGCCGGGCAAAGTGTTCGCCGCGATCTGCAAGACCCCGGAAGAAGCCGAAGCGGCGGTGCGGAAATACAAGGCGGAGGGTTACGACGAGATCAAGATCACTTTCATGGTCAAACGCGACGTGTACGACGCCATCATCCGCACGGCGAAGGAAGAAGGCATCAAGGTCACGGGCCACGTTGGCCCCCTGGTGAAGCTGCCCGCCGCTTTAGCCGCCCGCCAGCAGATCGAGCACATGGACGAGTTCATAGACATGCTGCTGCCCGATACCTCCTACAACCACGGCCAAAGCGTATCGGACATGAACATCTGGCGCAAAAATGCCTGGGCGACTGTGCCGTATCTCGACGAGGCAAAAATGCCCGAACTGGTGGGGATGGTCAAGGAGGCAGGTATTTACGTCACACCCACCAACTTCTTTTTCCTGTCTTCCTTCGGCGAAGGCAGGACCGACGAGCAATACCAACAACGCCCTGATTACCAGTTTATTCCGCCGAATATCAAAGAAGACAGATGGCGCATTAAAGCGCATTACTGGAACAACGCGCCGCCCGAAGAAAGCCGCAAAAAGTACGTGCACCTGCGCAAAAAAATGGCATACGAACTGTGGAAGGCCGGGGTGCCGCTCATGGCGGGCTCCGATTCGCCCGAATGGTTCCTGGCGCAGGGTTTCGCCCTGCACGACGAACTGGAAACCTTCGTCGGGGCGGGTCTGACGCCTTTCGCTGCGCTGCAAACGGCTACCGTTCACCCGGCTGCATACCTCGGCGTTTTGCACAACAAAGGCACGATCGAGGTAGGCAAACAGGCCGATCTGATTTTATTAGACAAAAACCCGCTGGACGACATTCGGAATACCCGGAGCATCCACAGCGTTTTTCAGGGAAAAAACCGGTACGATGCGGGAGCGGTAAAGCGGTTGCTGGAAGAGGCGAAGACATTGGGGAGGTGACCGATGCCATTGCAACCACTAATACAAGTCATTCTTTTGGAGTTGTCTCCGGCGGTACCTTTGAACAATTGATCCCGTTTTTTACGCTCCGATTTTCCGGGTAACCTATCAATTGTCATTCGATGGACGCTTTTCAACAAGTCGTTGCCGGAACGGACGAACATCAGTTTCAGGCGTTGCAGGAAAAACTCCCGGCACAGTTTCAGTACCAATTCCCCGACCCGCTTGCTCCGAAGACCGTCATCATTGTGCCAAGCCTTTCGCTCGACGCGGAGATACTGTGCAAGATCACCGGGCACCACCATTATGAGGAGCGGCTGCTTTGTCTGCTGTTGCTGTTGCGTATGCCGCGGACGCATATTATTTACCTGAGCAGTATGCCCATCGATGAGGTGGTAGTGGATTATTATCTGCATCTTATTCCCGGTATTACCGGCATGCACGCCCGCAAGCGGCTTACGCTGCTGAGCTGCTACGACGTTTCCAATCGCCCTCTGACGGAAAAGATACTGATGCGCCCGCGGCTGATAGCACAAATCCGGCAGCACATTCCAGCCGGACACGTGGCGCATCTTTCCGCTTTTAATGTCACGCCACTGGAGGAACAACTGGCGGTACGGCTGGGGGTGCCTTTATACGGGTGTCCATCGGAGCTATCGTTTTGGGGGACGAAAAGCGGCAGCCGCGAAATTTTTCGCCGGGCGGGTGTACTCCTGCCGCCGGGATATGAAAATCTGGGTTCGATGCAGGATGTGGCAGAGGCTTTGAGAAGTCTGAAAGCCGGACATCCCGGTCTGCGAAAAGCGGTGTTGAAATTGAACGACGGTTTTTCCGGCGATGGCAATGCCGTATTTTCATTTGAAAAAAGCCCGGAGATTTCGGAAAACGCCCTTCGGCAACACCTGAAAATGGTGGCAGCTGATATGAATTATGATCTTTTTGCCGAAAAATTCGCCCAAATGGGCGGTATCGTTGAGGCGTTTATAGACGGCGATATCAAAACCTCGCCCTCGGTGCAGTGCCGGATCAACCCCTTGCGGGAAATTGACGTGATCTCGACGCACGACCAGTTGCTGGGGGGAGAATCCGGGCAGGTTTATCTCGGGGCAAAATTTCCGGCCGATGCAGCATATCGCCTCGAGATCGGCGCTTTGGGATACCGGATTGCCCGCGAAATGGAACCTTTGGGCGTACTCGGTCGCTTCGGGATAGATTTTGTGTCGGTCAAAGAGGGCGAGCGGTGGAATCACTACGCCATCGAGATCAATTTGCGAAAAGGCGGCACCACGCATCCGTATCTGATGCTCCAGTTGCTGACGGATGGCCACTACGACTATGAAAACGGCATCTTCAAAATGCCCAATGGCCAAACGCGCTGCTATTTCGCTACCGACGGCCTGGTGGCGGAACAATTGAAAAAGCTCACCCCCGCCGACCTGATCGACGTGGCCATTTGCAGGGATATCCATTTCGACGGCACTACCCAGGAAGGCGTGATGTTCCACCTGATAGGCGCGATTTCTCAATACGGAAAACTGGGTGTTCTGTGCGTCGGAACAACCCCCGAAAGGGCAATGGAATTTTACGAAAAAACGGTAGCGGCACTGGAGGAGGAAACCCGTTAGAGTTTTTTCCGCAGGAAGGCGTCTTTTGGGAGCCATGCCAGGCTCTAGCGGGGAGCGATCCCGACTTTCAGAAATGAAATTCAGGTTATGCCGTATCGCTGTTCAAACCCCTTCCACCCCTGCAAACCGCCTGTGTGCACCGCCACGACCGTACTCCCCGGCTTAAAATCGCCGCGGATGAGCATGTCGTACACGCCGTACATCATTTTTGCCGTATAAATGGGATCGAGCAGGATGCCGGTTTCCAGCCGGAAAAAACGCACAAAGTCGAGTACCGGTTGGTGGAGTTTGGCAAATCCGCCGAATTCGTATTGGCGCACAATGCTGAACCGTCGCTCCAGTTGTGCGATTTCAGACAGGCTGCGCAGTCGCGTTTCGTCGAGCAAACGCAGGATGGTGTGCGATTCGAAACCTTTGTTCACTACGGGAAATACCAGCACCTGACCGAATTTACCGGCAAAGCCGTCCACGACGCCCGCCGCCGTGCAACCCGTACCCGCCGGTACGCAGATGTACAACGGCTGATGGATTCGCTTATGCTGGTGCAATTGGGCGTCAATCTCCCACACAATAGCGGCGCAACTTTCTATACCCATTTGGGTGGCGCCGCCTTCCGACAGGACATAGTGTTGCGGGAAGTCCCGGCCAATCAGTTCTTCGCCGCGATTTTTACAGGCGTCGTATTCGCTTTTGGCGATCGGGAACAAAGTCATGCCGTTCTTTCGCGCTTCGCTCAACGTGGGATTGCTTAAGTCGGCGTGTTTGCCGCGTACGATCCCGAACGTCCGGATGTCGAAAATCCGTCCGGCTGCTGCCACCGCTTGCAGATGATTGGAAAAAGGCCCGCCAAATGTGACGATTCCTCCGGGATACGACTTTTTCACTTCAGCGATCACGGGGGCGAGTTTGCGCCATTTGTTGCCCTGAATATCGGGGTGCAGCAAGTCGTCCCTTTTGACAAACAGTGCTATGCCCGCATCCTTGCCGGGATGTTCCGCAATGGCTTCCAATGGCGATATGGGTACGTCGAATTGCACCCCGAAAGTTACGGGGAATATATCATGCTTACCACACAAATGTCCCCACGGTTCCCCCCTGCAACGACGCGACAATCCATTTTCCGCCTGCGCTGATGTTGAAAGACTGCAAGTCAGCGCTCTCGTTCAGCGCGATCAATACCGTTTTTCCCGCGGGCGTGCGGAACGCGACATTGGGGAGTTGGCCCGACAGATTGCTGCCCAGCCGCACCGAACCGGGCGGCACGAATTTGGAGGCGTGCGCCACGATGTAATAACTGACGTTGCGCGTGACGGCGGAACCGTTGATGGTCAGGGCGCCTTTGCAGAGCGTGCATCCTCCGGGGGTGTGCGGGCCGTACGAGGGGTCGTTGGCGAGGTTCCATTCCAGCGCGACGCGGCTCCAGTTGCGCATCGAGCCGATGATGACGTGTTTGAGGTGCCATTTCAGGTCTTCGTCAAAATCGCCGTTCGCGCTCGTCCATTGTTCCGTAAAATACAAATTTTTGTCGGGATGTGCGTCGTGCACCTGCGACAGGGCGCTGATATCTCCACCGTACAAATGAAAGGCCGAGCCGTCAATGTATTGTTTGGCAGCAGGGTCGTTCAAAATGGAGATCGGATAGTTCGGATTGTCGCAGTTGTGATCCCAGATGACGATCTTCGTGCCGATGCCCGCCGCCTGGAACGCCGGGCCGAGGTGGTTTTTGACAAAATCGGCTTGTTGGGCAGCCGACATCACCATACTGGGGTTGTTGCCGCCGTGTTGCGGTTCGTTTTGCGGGGTCACGGCATCCATCGCGATGCCATGCGCCTGCATCGCCTGTATGTATTTCACAAAATACTGCGCATACACCCCATAGTACTGCGGCTGCAGGTTGCCGCCGATCGAACTGCCGTTGTTTTTCATCCACACGGGTGCGCTCCACGGCGTCGCCATGATCTTCAGGCCCGGACGGATGGCCAGTATTTGTTTCAATACGGGGATCAGGTCCAGGGTGTCCTGCGATAGGCTGAAATACGAAAGATTGACATCGGTTTGTCCCGGCGGCATATCGTCGTAACTAAACACCGACGCGCTGAGGTCGGAGGCGCCCATACTGACGCGCAAATAACTGATCCCGATGGAGTTGTCGCCCGTGGCAAACAATTCCTTTAACAGGGCTTCTTTTTCGGCAGCACCCATCCGGTTGATCAGATAAGCGCTTCCGCCCGTCAGGTTGAAACCGAAGCCGTCAATGGTTTGAAAGAATTGTGCCGTGTCAACCTGGATGACCGGAAAGCGGTCGTCCTTGCCTTGAGCAAAATCAATTGTCTTAGAATAGAGCAGATTGATCGCATCGGAAGACGTTGTCCACACCTGAATCGGGTAAACCTCAGCGACAGGAGGGATGTCTTCTTCGGGGGTAGAGCATCTCCAGCAACCCAAAGCGAGCAGCAACATCGCCAGGCCGGCGCAATAAACCGGACTTGTTCGTTTCATAAAAAGGAATGTTGTTCAGTAGGTGGACAGCATAAATTGACATTAGACATTGGACGGTTTGACCCTGACAACCAATTGCTTGGTCAAATGTCCAATGTCTGATATCTCATGTCCATGCACTTAATAGCCTGGATTTTGTCTCAACTTCAGGTTTTTGTCCAACTCCGCCTGCGGGATCGGCCAGACCAGCCGGTTTTCTGTCAGGTTGTACCCCAGGTTGGCGCCGTTCTGATCTACGGCGGCACTGATGACGGGTATGGCCCTGCCCGTGCGTTTCAGGTCGTACCAGCGGTGGCCTTCGAATGCCAGTTCCAATCTTCTTTCTTTTTCGATGGCGAGACGCAGTTCGGCCTGGGTGGAGGCCGTCGTTTTCGGCAAATTGACGCGTTCCCTGATCTGATCCACCAAGTCGGCGGCCCCGGTTTGATCGCCCAACTCGTTCAATGCCTCTGCTTTCAGCAAAAGAATATCGGCGAGGCGGATAAAGATGTAGTTCTGGCTGCTGCCTTCGTTGAAATTGCGCCATTTGTTGATGAACGGGTACTTGGTCTGCGGCCAGTGCGGGTCCGACCATTTGCCCGTGACGTCGAGGTAAATGATCGAGGCATTTTTCCGGATGACATCGTTTTCCGCGTCGAATGCCTTTTCTAAGTCGTTGGAGGGCAGGTTGAATTTTTTCCAGTCGAGTCCCCGGAAGATCTTGGTGCCCCAGTTGCCGTCGGTGATGCCGCCGTTGTAATTGATCTCAAAAATGGATTCGGCGGAATTTTCGTTGGCGTTGTCCCAAAGTTGTTCGTAATCGGGCAGGAGCGAAAAGCCCCCGGCGATGACCGCGTCGCAGTATTGCTTCACTTTATCCCAGTCGTGCGGCTCCTGCGTGGCATACACCTTTGCCAGCATCGCATTGGCGGCGCCTTTGGTCGCATAACCTTTGTGCGGCGCCGTCGCCGGCACTTTGGCCAACGCCGTTTCGAGATCGAGAATGATCTGTTTGTATACGTCTTCGGCGGGAGCCCGTTCCGGGAACAGTTGCGGGTAAATTTCTTCCAGATTGGCGGCGCTGATGCTGGTCACTTCCGTCAACTGAAGCGGCACGTCACCCCACAGTTGAACCGCCTGAAAATACATGAATGCGCGGATGAATGATGCCTCTCCGATGATCTCTTCTTTGCGGGCTGCCGTCAACGCCGGGTCGGTGACTTTTCCCACATTATTGATGACGGCGTTCGTCTTGCCGATGGTGGCGTACAGGTAGCTCCAGTCACGGCTGACGTTGGTATTGGTGGCGTCTAATTTGTAATCGTCGATCTGGAAATTCGCCGGGTTGTCGCCACCGGCATAAGCGTCGTCAGATTGGGCGTCGCCGTTTACGTAATAATCCAGCTGATAATATTCATTTTTAAAATCGGCATAGGCGCCTGCCAGAGCGGCCTCCGCATCGCTGGCCGTCTTGTACAGGATGGAATCGGCACTCGTATTTTCCACGGCGATGCTTTGCGATTGGGGTTCCAGATCGAGGAACTTTTCGCAGGAATACAGCGACAGGGCCAGGACGGCGAGTGAAAGGCAGGTAAGTATATTTTTCATGATGAGTGGCGTTTAAAAGTCAACATTGAGTCCGACGATCAGCGTTCGTGCCTGGGGGTAGGTACCGTAATCAATACCCAGTTCGGTAGCGCTTCTTCCGAAAGCGTTCACTTCCGGGTCGAAGCCGCTGTAATTGGTGAAAGTCAGCAGGTTTTGCCCGGTCGAATAAACGGACAATTTTTCGATCCCGAGTCTTTTCAATCCGGCCGGGTTGATGTTGTAGGTGAGGGTCACGGCTTTCAGGCGCACGTACGATCCGTCTTCCACAAATCGGGTGGAATTGCGCACGTTGTCCACGTTGCCGTTGCCCACCGCGCGGGGTATGTCCGTATTCCGGTTGTCGGGCGTCCATCTTCTCAACACCGCGGTGGATTGGTTCTTGCTGTCGAACATACCTTCCAGGTCAATGCGCGTAGCGTTGTAAATGTCGTTGCCGTAACTGCCCTGGAAGAAAATATTCAGATCGAAACGCTTCCAGGACAACGCGTTGGTGAAGCCGAAGGTGAATTTTGGCTGCGCATTGCCGATGACCGTGCGATCGCCGGGATCGAAAATGCCGTTTTCGTTGACGTCTTTGTATTTCAGGTCGCCCGTCTCCGGATCAACACCTTCCGAGACGTAGCCGAAGAACGAACCCAGGGGCAGGCCTTCCCGGACGATCGCCACGTCCTGGTTGTTGCTGTATACCCGGCCGAAATAATAAACGTCGGTGTATTGCAGGTCTGTGACTTTGTTTTTGTTGAAGGAGATATTGAATTCGGTGTTCCACCTGAACGCTCTGACAAGGTTCACGGTAGAAAGCGCAAATTCGAGCCCCTTGTTCTCGATCTTACCTGCATTGGTCTGAATGGTGGAAATAGGCAATGAATTGGACAACTGGACATTCAGCAACACGTCGTCGGTCTTTTTGATATAGGCATCCGCGATAAACGTCACCCTGCCGTTCCACATGGAGAGGTCAATGCCGACGTTGGATTGCGCGGTTGTTTCCCATTTCAAATCCGGGTTGCCATAAGTGACCTGCACGGCAGCCGGGCCCGAAAGTGGATTGGTGGAGGCCCTGCGGTAGTAACTGACCAGACCGTAGCGCGCGTAATTGGGGATGCCCTCCTGGTTGCCGTTTTTGCCCCAGCCGACGCGCAATTTCATGTCGTAAATAAAATCGAGCCCCTGCATGAACGGTTCTGCCGAAATGCGCCAGCCGGCAGAAAAAGAAGGCATGGTACCCCAGTGGTGGGCCAGTTTGGACGAACCGTCCCGGCGGACGGTGGCGGTGAGCAGGTACTTGCTTTCAAAGTCGTAGGTGAACCGCCCGAAGAACGATGCCAGGGACCATTCTTCGATCGAGGTATTTCCAAAAACGTTGTTGGCGGCATTCAGTGTTTTTACCGAAACGTCTGCCGGAAAATCATTCCCTTCGATGTAAGAATCGCTCCACTTCAGTTTTTGAATGCTGCTGCCGGCCAGGAAAGTCATGTTGTTCTTTCCGAACGAGGTCGCGTAATGGGCTGTGTTTTCCCAGAGCCAGGAATTGGTATTCGATTTATCCGAACGGCCGAGGCCGTTCTGGTTGCGGCCGAAATTGGTGCGGAAAGGGTCTAAGTAATAGTCCCATTGGTGCGCGTTCAGGTCGGTGCCGAAATTGGTTTTTACGGTGAGTCCTTCCACGATGGTCGCTTCGGCATTCACATTGCCGAACAGGCGGTTGTCGGATTGTTCCTGGTCGGGGCCTTCCATGTAGGCGACCGGATTTTCCCAGGAGGGTTGGAAAGGATTGGGGTCGAACTGGCCGCTGCCGTCTTTTTTGTAGATGCTGAGGAAAGGAGGCGTGTTCAGGGCGCTCATGATGACGCCGCCGCGGCCCGAACTGGCATTGTCCGGGGTATCCTTGGTTCTGGCGCGCAGCATGTTGATGTTGGTGCCGACTTTCAGCCAGTCTTTTACCTGGTTGTCGAGGTTGACACGCAGGGAAATGCGGTCGAATTTGGCGGGCCGCACAATACCGTCCTGGTTGAGGTAAGCGGCGGATACTAAGTAGCGCGATTTTTCGGTGCCGCCGGAAAAAGCGAGTTGGTAATTTTGTATGTTCCCGTATCCGAACACTTCGTCGCTCCAGTTGGTATAACCGGTAGCGGCGGGATCCAGGCTGCCGGGAATAATTTCTTCGATCAATTCGCGGTACCGCTTTGTCGTCAGCACATCCACTGTTTTTCGCAGATCGGAAACGCCTGCGTAGGTATTGAAGCGGATGACCGAGGTGTTCTCCTTGCCGCGTTTGGTGGTGATCAGGACGACGCCATTGGCAGCGCGCGCGCCGTAAATGGCTGCTGACGAGGCATCTTTCAATACGCTCATGGTTTCGATATCGGTCGGGTTCAGACCCCGGATATCGGTGGTCGGAACGCCGTCCACAACATACAGCGGCTCGTTGCCCGCCAATACCGAAGTGGAGCCGCGCACCCGCACAGCGATGTCATTGCCGGGTTTGCCCGATGGTTGCACGACCTGCACGCCGGCGGCTTTGCCCTGCAGGGCTTCGGCGGCAGAAACCATCGGCCGGTCTTTGATGGCCTCTTCATCAACGATGACGACAGCGGTGGTGATGTCTTTTTTCTTTTGGGTGCCATAACCGACAACGACCACGCTTTCGAGGGTTGTAACAGCCTCTGACATCACCACGTCAATCACCGTGCGGCCTGCGACCGCGATTTCCTGCGTCGCAAAACCCGTGTAACTGAACTCCAGGACGCCGTCGCTTACTGCTAAGCGGTAATTGCCTTCGACATCAGTCGTCGTTCCGGTGCCGGCGCCTTTTACTTTGATGGATACGCCGGCCAGACCCTCTCCGGCAGCATCGGTGACTCTGCCTGTGATCTGTGCCGGCAGGCTTATTGAAATAAATACAAATAAAAGAAATGTAAAAAGTTTAGCCATGGTACGTTCGGTTGAAAACTGATGCGGTTGGAAAAAGAGGCTGCCTCATAAGTCGGTGATTTGTGTATATGGCGATTTGTTTATTTTAAAAAAACTCCTGGCTATGAGGGTGTAACGCAATAACCAAATCCGCAAATAAACAAATACACAGACTTATGAGACAGCCTCCAGATCACTGTACTAAACTCAATCAAAAAATTAACGTATCAATACGACCGTCCATGCAGCCGAACCGTCCTTGGCGGCAGAAATATCTACCGACAATGTCAGCGTTTCCGTGGTGCCGTCGTTGACATAGCTCATCACCTCGTACCGGTTGGTAGCCGAACCTCCGTTGGGCGGATTGGCGCTGTCAGAATTTTCTCCGCCGTAATAACCTTTGTAGAAACCGACGAAGGCGGCGCCGGTGGCGCCGTTGGTCAGCGTGATGATCGGCCTGGAAGAGCCCGCAGCGGGGGTAAAGGCGAAGGAGTGAACCGCCGAACCGAATGCCGCGCCGTTGCCGCTGGCGGCCAGTTGAGCATCGGAAATACAACCATTGGGACTGCCCATGTAACCGTCGTTGCGCGCGTCGCCGTTCGTTTTGTATTCGTACACGCCGCCTGCGCTGAAGATGAATTCGTCGTTGGTGATGCAGGACCAGTCATCGGTGCCCGTAGAAGATCCGTCGAGGAAATTCAGGGGAACGCCCCACCATGCATTGCTGCCGAGCGCTGGCCCGACAAAAATCGAATTGGCATCGGGCCGCACTTTCCACGCTCCGCCGATGAGGTCGGCTTCGGTCATATTCGCGGAAATAGTGACATCCAGCTGCGCAGTGCTGGTGGCATTGCCTCTGGTGGCAGTCAGGACTACCGTATAAAGACCTGCGTTGGCATATGTGTGGCTGGGATTCGCTTCCGAAGAAGACGAGCCGTCGCCGAAATTCCAGTTGTAAGTGGTCGCGTCGTAAGAAATATTGGTGAAAGCGACCGTCGAGCCGGCAACATCAGCTTTAAAACCGGCAACAGGGGGTTCGTCGTCCGGATTGTCGTAGTGCACCAGAACAATTTTCCAGTAAGCATCGTCATTGTTGCCCATGTTATCCGGGAATTTCCAGTCGGACTCCAGAATCAACGTGTCCACTGCGCCGTCGGTCAGCTTGATGATGTCGAGCGTGGTAGATTGCTGCGGCACTTTTACTTCTCTGTCGGTGCCGATCTTGGAGAGCCCGATGAACGCGCCCAGGCCGGTAACTGTCAGGGTGGGTTTGGCGCCGTTGATAAGCGTGAACGTGTGCGTGCCGTCGCCGAATGCCGACAGGTCTTCGCCGTTCGGGCCTTTCATGTTGTCGGGCGTGCTGGCGCGGCATTCGTTGGCCGGCTCGAAGACGCCGCCCTCAGCCCAAAAGTCGCCGTTGGAATCGTATTTGTAACTTCCGTCGCGACCGAAGGTGAATTCGTCGTTCATGATACAGGGGCGTTTTACGATCTCGTCGTTATCGCGGCCCATTGCCCACCAAACCTGGTCTTTTGCAATGGGTCCCACTTCGAGGGGCCAGCGGCCTTCTTTGGTAACCCGGAGCAGTTTCCATGTTTTGGAAACGTCGCCCACGAGTTTGGTTAGTTCGGCGTCGGGGTCGGTGATCGCCACGGTTTGCGTCGAAACATCCGTAGCCCCGTCGGCGCCGGTAGCGGTCAGTTTGACCGTATAACTGCCGGTAGCTGCATAAGTATGCACGGGGTTTATTTCAGTAGAAAGCGCCGAGCCGTCGCCAAAATCCCAGGAAATGGAAGTGAAGTTTTGGGAGGCATTCGTAAACTTAACTTTTTTGAAGTCGGTCGCATCCACTTCGAAAGTAAAACCGGCAATCAACTCCGGCACCGGATCCTTTTTACAGGAAACCGTTTGGGCCATCACAAGGACCAACGCGATGAGCCACTGATAATGTAGAACCTTTTTCATAATTTTTTGATTGGTAGCCTGAGCATGCAGGCTTGTTCAAAATAAAAAAAAGAAAAAAATAAAAAGGATGAAAGGAATGAGGCAAAGGTGAAAAGCATCCGTCATTTTATTTGGTTTTTCCAATACGGTTAAACTACGGCAGCTCCTTTTTTGCACTACGGCATTACTACGGCAGGGGTACAACAGCAGTTCGATTTCTTACCTGTTTGAAATGCGGGAGTTGTTTACTTTGCACCCGCTATTGCGAAGCATTTTCTGACCTTGCGTACTACTATACTTGCCCTGATATCGTTGATCTGCGTTGCCGGAACCAATGCCCAGAGTGTCAACCTGGGCAATCCGCCCGTGCTGAATTTTTCCAAAAAAAATTACAAAGCGGGTACGCAAACCTGGGAAATAGCGCAGGACAACCGAGGCGTGGTGTGGTTCGGCAACAACGACGGGCTGATCGAATTCGACGGTACGCACTGGCGCCTGTATCCGCTGGACAATGGTACCATCGTGCGTTCGGTGCAGGCGTCCGGCGACGGAAAGATATATGTAGGAGGCCAGGGCGATTTCGGGTATTTCGCTCCCGACGCGCAGGGGCGTATGGATTTTCACTCGCTGAAACCGCTCATTCCGGAGGGCGGTCAGCATTTTACCGATGTGTGGGACGTGCTCGTGCGCGACGACGGCGTGTTCTTCCGAACGGACCACCAGGTGTTCCGCTATTGGGATCAGCGCGTCACCACTTTGTTCCCAACCGGCAAATCGCTGCTGTTCATGGGGGAATGGAAAGGCAAATTGCTGGTGCAGGACGGCGAATTTTTACTCTATGTTTTTGAAAATGGCAGCTTGCGGCCCCTCGACAATCCCCGCGCTTTCAGGAACGGCAGGATATCGTCCGTTTTATCCCTGCACCCCGATACGACGCTCGTAACGACCATCGGAGACGGTATTTTTTTCTTTTCGGGCAATGCCTTCGAACCGTGGCAGACGCAGGACGACGCATTTCTGAGAACCAACCGGATATTTTGCGCGAGTCTGCTCAACGACGGTAAAATCGCACTCGGAACTTCCCTGAACGGCGTGGTGACGCTCGACCGGCAGCGCCGCATCTTTCACCACCTGAACAAAAAAAGCGGACTTCAGAACAATTCGGTGCTCAGCCTGCTCGCCACGCCCGGCGGCAGCCTGTGGCTCGGCTTAGACAATGGAATTGACTTCGTTGACCTCAGTTCGCCTTTTTCGGCCTTTTTCCCGGACGGCGAATTGCAGGGCACGGGTTATACCGCCCGGAT
Source organism: Saprospiraceae bacterium (assembly GCA_019187225.1). Lineage (GTDB taxonomy): Bacteria > Bacteroidota > Bacteroidia > Chitinophagales > Saprospiraceae > M3007. The sequence continues at coordinate 14,306 of JABAQQ010000009.1, read as the reverse complement.
TTTTGACGGAAAGATTTATTTCGGCACCAACAGCGGTCTGTACGCAACCGATTGGAAGAATTATTACGCGCCGGGTGAAAAGTACAAATTTGCACCCGTCAGAAACTCGGAAGGACAAGTTTGGAGCCTGAACGAACTGGGCGGTGCTCTTCTGATGGGACATCACGAAGGCGCTTTCGACATCTCCGGACTCGACGCCCGGAAACTGACCCGCTTGCAAGGGGTGTGGCGCTTCGTTCCCCTCGCCCCCGGCATCGCGGTGGCCGGCCACTACAACGGTCTGGCGACTTTCAAAAAAACGCCGGCCGGTTGGGTCTTCGACTCGACGCTTACGGGGCTGACAGAGAGCAGTCGTATCCTCGCCAAAGATGCGCAGGGCGACATCTGGATGGCCCATCCGTATCGCGGCATCTACCGCATCCGCGTGCATCCTGACCGGCACGAAGCGGAGTCAACATTTTTCAACGCCCGGAACGGGCTGCCCTCCGACCTGTCCAACCACCTGTTCCAGTTGGGCGACCAGGTTGTTTTTACCGGCGAACACGGCATTTTCCGCTTCGACAAGGCGCAGGAGCGTTTTTTGCCCGATGACAATTTCAACGAGATTTTTGGCGAAAAAACACGCGTCAGGTACCTGCGGCAGGATAATGCGGGCAATATCTGGTATGCAACGGACCATGAAACGGGGGTGCTGCGTGTGGAGACTAGTACGCTTGAAAAAAAGATACGAAAGATACCCATCCCCGAACTGACGGACAAGCTGACCGGCGGATTTCAGTTCATCCTGCCGGTGGACGGTCACAACGTTTTTATCGCAACGGGGCAGGGGTTTATCCATTTCAATCCATCCGCCTACATGCCTAAGGACTCGGTCATCCGGCTTGTGCTGCAGGAGATACGCCTTAAGAAGGAGTCGGACAGCCTGTTGTTCGGAGGGCATGCTGCACCGGGCGTTCCCTTCCCGGACATAACCTTGCCGAGCGATCAGAACACCCTCACCTTCGCTTTCTCCGCTACGGATTATCCGGGGGGCGAGTTCGTGCGGTACGCGCATTTCCTGGAAGGCGCCGATCGCGGATGGTCAGAGTGGCATGCGGAACCCGACCTGACGTTCAGCAATCTGCATCCCGGAAAATATACGCTGCACGTGAAGGCCAGGAACCAGCACGGCGTGGAAAGCAGGCCCCTGAGCGTTTCTTTCAGGATCATGCCTCCGTGGTACGCCAGCCCGGTCGCCTACGGTTTTTATACCCTGGCGCTCCTTGCCCTCGGCGCCGGCGTCATCTACCGCCAGAACAAGCGGTTCGAGCAGGAAAAACAAGACCTGCAAACGCAACACCAGCAGCGAGAAGAACAACACCAATTACAGGCCCGCCGCTCCGAAGAGGCGATCATCCGCCTGCAAAACGAGAAACTGGAAGCGGAGGTCAATCACAAAACCCAGGAACTCGCCTCCGCGACCATGCACCTGGTGCAGAAGAACGAGATACTGAATTCGATCAAGGACACGCTCGAAAAATTGAAACGAAAAGTCGCGGCTGCCCCGGACCTGAACGCCGAACTCGGCCGGATCATCAAAATGCTCGAACACGACCTCAGCATGGACGCCGACTGGGAACATTTTTCGCATAACTTCGACCAGGTACACAGCGATTTTCTGAAACGGCTCGGCGAACAGTACCCGCATCTAAGCCCCAACGACTACAAACTCTGCGCCTACCTGCGCATCAACCTGTCGAGCAAGGAGATCGCTTCCCTCATGAACATCTCCGTACGCGGCGTCGAAGCCAGCCGCTACCGCCTGCGCAAGCGCCTGGGACTGGACACAGAGACGAATCTGACGGAGTTTTTGATGCGGTTTTAAAAATCTGAATCGTATGAAAGCACAAAAAAGCGCCTGCATCTTACAAGGCCTCCTGGTTGCGGGGTTGTTGTTCGCATTTTGCCCAACCTCTCCCGGCCAGTCCTTTTCCGGCGGGAAAAACCTGTATCAACTGAAACAGGCGGTTTCCGATGCCAAATCATCGGGATGGATACTGCTTTCATCCACTTATATGGTACACCTTCCTGTCCGGGCCAACGCGGCATCCGCTGCATTTTCTCTCCCCGGCATGCTTTCATTTCCTGCGGACGAAAGCTTGCCGCCTGCGCTGCACGCCCCCGCCCCGACCGGGTCTTTTCTCCCGCGCTGGTCGGCAGAGTACCTGCCGTTTTTTTGCCGCATCGAGCATGATCTTGCCCGGAAAAGCGCCGTGCCGGTCAAATTCCGGCTGGGATCGGTGGAGTATGTGGATTGGCTGGAAGGGAAGGGGGAGTGGTGAGGTGAACTAAGGGTGCACCACGAAAACACTGCCTATTATTTCAGAAACCAGGCAAATATATCTGTACGGTTCATATCAATCGAATTTTTACAAAATGTGGAAAATTAAATATGCTATATGCCTTTTGTCGCCTTGTTTCGATTGGGCATTAAATTTGCGGCAAAATATAATTTGCCGGCTTTAGCGCTTTTTCTACCGTTTCCTCAAATACCGGCCCATAATAGCCCCTTCAGGTAAATAGAGTTAATGCTGGACGGACAGGCGCAACGCCGCGATAAGGTCGTCAATATCGCTGTGATGGGAACATTTGAGCGAAATCCGTAGATTTCTCCCCTCTGCTCTGATGGCGAGCGTTTTCGTTTTGCACAACACCATCAGTTTCAGCACATCTTCAAGATAAAGTCGTTCACGGACCAAAAGCCGGGAAATTCCGCTTTTCTCGGCATAGCCAAGCGGGCCGCAGGCTTCATCGTATGTAACCCGCGCACTTTTCATTTCTGCTCTCAAAAAGGCCTGGATGGCCCTGATCAAAGCGACATAGTTCTCCATCATTGTTTATGCCGCCGGTGGCAGAGGCAGGCAAGGAGGCAAAACTATGGCTTTTCAGGAATCTTGTCTTAATGGAGCTGTTTTTGCACAAGATTGGTATCAAATAATAGAATGCTGCCGCGCATGACAATTGACTGGCGCAATAACTCGAACGCTTCCGAATCAGGTGGTTAGGATTTCATGTGTTGTACAAACTTAGTTGAAAGATACAGACTGAATGGTACTACGGTCAGTGTCTTTCAGGGTTCACGGCCGACTCGTCTCGTCGGTATGCCCCTCCGACGATGTGGTATGGTCGTATAAGAGAGGAGCGGCGCCATCACCTCTGTTATTGCTGATTGGAGTGAGTTTGCGTAGTTGGCTCATAATCAATGTAATTATCGCGAAGTCTGCGCTTGGGATTGAAAAATTAAGCAAGAAGTCGGATAGGTGACATTAATTGGGGCGCACCCTCCTTAACCAAAATTAAGAAAATAATTACAATCTTTGTGACGACCTAAATTTTACATTTTGCATGATCCTTGACAATGAAAACCGTAAAGTGCATGAGTGGATTGAAAAACATACTGGGAAAGGTACAATCCAAGTGGTGACTGGGTACTTTACCATCGGCGCATTAGCCTGGATGTCCGAAAAATTGAACGAAAAAATTTCCCGTTTCGACCTTGTTTTAGGAGAAATGTCCGGGCATGACTCATCCCGCGACCGAACAATTGATCTTCTAAATGAACGGATATCACTCGATGCTGCCTTGCAATTGCACCAACTCGCAAGACAAGCCGTAACTTTTCTGAAACAAGAAAAAGTGCTTGCCAAAACCCTCGAGCCCAATTTTTGCCATGCCAAAGCCACTGTTTTTCATTGCGAAGATGACGAGGATAACCATTATTTCATTCAAGGCAGTTCGAATATGACTGAGGCGGGCATCGGTCTGCGCAGGACTTCAAACGTCGAACTGAATATGGGGGCACGCGGCGCCGGAGGAAATTTCAAGGAGATGGCAGATTGGTTCGATTCACTTTGGTATAAACATCAGGCGCACTCCGACAAAACCATCAAAGAGTCAAACGGCAGGACGCGAAAAGTTGACTTTAAAAAATATCTCATCGAACAGATCAGTCGAGTGTTTGCCCATTACACGCCTGAAGTAGTTTATTTTAAAATGCTCTTCGAACTCTTCGGTGAACAAGTCAGCCAAACTGAGGGTGATCTTGAATTTTCACGGCAAATCGGGCGGCTCGAAAACACTGAAATTTACCAGGCGCTGTACGATTTTCAGCAAAAAGGCACCCTTAGCCTTATCAAAATGCTCAAAAATTACAACGGCGCTATTCTCGCCGATGCTGTGGGTTTAGGTAAAACATGGACAGCGTTAGCAGTGATGAAATATTTTCAGATGCAAGGGCGCGAATTGTTGCTCTTATGCCCGAAAAAATTGCATCACAATTGGTTGCAATACAAAAAACACCACAACTCGCGCTTCGAGGCAGATGCCTTGGAATACTTCATCCGTTTTCATACCGATTTGCAAGAGGATCGTTTCGAAAAATATAATGACCGCGCGGACAAACTGTTTTCAAGCGACAAACCTTTGCTGCTGGTTATTGATGAAAGCCACAATTTGCGCAATGATCAGTCGAACCGTTATCGGTTTCTGATAGAAAAATTGCTGCGCCACAAAGCTGATGTGAAAGTACTCTTGCTTTCCGCCACACCCATTAACAATTCGCTACAAGACATTCGGAACCAGTTCAAAATCATGGTCAAAGGCGATGTAACAGGTTTCCACGAAGTGCTTGGCATCAAAAATTTGGACTATACTTTTCGAGTAGCAGAGAAGAAGTTCCGGGATTGGAGTCTTAGCAAAAACCCACAGATTTCGATTTTTGTCAAATCCTTGCCCGCCAATTTTTTCAGCCTCACCGATGCGCTCACAGTGGCACGTACGCGTCAGATGATCGAAGGGATACAAAACGGGCTGAATTTCCCGAAAAAGATGCCGCCCAAAAACCTCTTCGTAACGCCTAAAGAAATCGGCGACTACGAGAGTTTTGAAGAACTGTTTGACGAATTTCCGCCTAAGTTGTCTGGCTACATGCCCTCTTTATACCTTGACGACAACGATGACGAAAAATCACCGCTCGAGGATGAAAAGCAGCGCGATTTTTTTCTGGTTAAGATGATGTACATCCTCATGGTCAAAAGACTCGAAAGCTCTTGGGCGGCTTTTCAAACTACGGTAGAAAAAATCAGGGCACATCACCAACAGGTACTCGACCGTATCAAAATATATCAGGAAGAAAAAAAGCAGGCTGCGTTCGACTCAGGCGCACAAATGAACCTTTTCGATGACGACGACGAACTGCAAAACGAACTGGAAACACATACCATCGGCAAAAAACGCAAAGTCAAAATCGCCGATATTGATGCAGCAGGTACAATAAATGAATTCAAAAAAGACCTCAAAGCCGACATCAAACAACTGGATTTATTGGAGCAAAACCTCGAAAAATTTCAAACCATTATTGCCCGTGAGAAATCGGATAATTCAAAGGACGAGAAATTGGCGGCGTTGCTAAAAGAAATCAAATTGAAACGGCAACTTGGACACAACCGCCAAAACCCTAAAGTCATCATTTTCACGGTTTACCGCGATACGGCTTCTTACCTGTTTAACGAACTGGGCAAACGTGGTTTTTCCAATTATGCCATGGTCGCCGGCGATTACTCGCTCATCTGGGATGATGATCAAACACACAAAAACTTCGAGTCGATTTTACAGCGTTTTGCTCCATTTACCAAACTTTTTAAAGAAAAACGCTGGGAGGGGTTCAACCCGGAGTTGAATACTTCGCTCCAAAAACAATTTGCTGATTGGCAAGCCTGGGTGCTAAAGTATGACCCCCGCACCGCCAAAAAACTTGAACAGCCGATTGATATTCTAATTACTACTGATGCGCTCTCCGAGGGTCAAAACCTGCAAGATTGCGACCTTGTCATAAACTACGATATCCACTGGAATCCCGTGCGCGTCATCCAGCGCTTCGGGCGGATTGATCGCCTTGGATCGCCGAATGACCATATTTTCGGTATCAATTTTTGGCCTACCGACAACATCAACGCGTATCTTGACCTGCAAGGTCGCATCGAACGCCGAATGGCTGCCATGAAACTCGCGGGCGCGGAAGTGCCAGATCGTTTTTCAAAAACTTTTGAGGCCATGAACGACGGCGACCTGCTTGAATCCATGCAGAAAAAACGGATGATGGAGCAAATGCAGGTCTCATGGGAAGACATCGAGGTGGGTGAAGAGCAATTTGGATTTGATGATCTTTCACTCGAAAAATTCCGTCAGGACCTTCTTGGAGAACTAAAAAAGACACAAGACTTTTATCTAAACATGCCCAAAGGCGTGTTTTCAGGATTTATAAGAAACCCGGAAATCCTGCCTGCCGATGGCATTGTTGCGCTTTTCGGCTTTCCTGCCAAAAAATCGGGGCACGATCAAAGCCGATACCCGCGGTATGAAGTTGTTTATTGCGATTTTCAAGGGAAAAGCCTGCTTGAAAATCAAAAAGAAATACTCGAGATGCTCTCGCAGGAAATCAAAACTAACCCTCCTCGGCAACTTCCCGACGGCATTGACGCTGCAGAAGTTGCGCCGCTCGAAAAAATCACTACTGCATTGCGCCGATGGGTGAAAAGTCGCGCTACCGAAGAAATAGTACAAGCCGACGGCTCAGTGAAAACAGTCATGGGTGAATCCATGAAGGATAAATTAAAACGCCTAAAATCCGGCGACAAAACGGCCACCGAAGAAATAAAAACCGAAGGCGACGCCGCCGAATTTTACACACCTGAAAATTCCGACCTCATCGCTTGGTTGGTCGTGCATTCTGAAAAATAAGCGTCAAAATAATGTTGAAATCACTTGCATATTTTCAAAATGTAAAACTCCCCTCATCCGTCGCCCAACTTTTCAAAGACCTGGACGTACCGCTCAACCTCACAGGCGAGGTCGGTGTCGAAATTGGCGATGTGCTGGAGAAAAACAATCGCCCGGACTTTGCGGAGTACGTTCAAGATGTGTATTGGGTGGGGCAGGTGGACGACAACGCCTTCGAGGGTATCCAAAGCGGCGCGATGGAACTCACCAAAATCCGGGGCAAAAACTACGACACCATCCTCGTTTTCGCCCTTGAAATTCAACGGGAGAGCGGTCTTTTGCCTACCCGAAACCAACTTTTCGACCTTGCGCGGGCGTTCAACCGTGAATTTCCCTACCAGCCCGTAGTACTTGTTTTTCATTACAGCAAGCATTTTACATCTATCGCTGTGGTCGAGCGCAATGATTACAAAGTAAAGCATCTCGAAGGTGACAAAATTGGCAAAATGTCACTCCTGCGCGATGTAGACACCCGCGAAGGTCGCACACATGCGGGGCACCTCCGCATTTTACGAGACATGCAAATCCCACGCAGCGGAAAAAATGCTGTCACCACCTTCGAAACGCTTTACAGATATTGGCAACAGGCACTTAACGTTTCTGTCCTCAACAAAAAATTCTACCAGGAACTTTCTAATTGGTACTTCTGGGCTATTCACCATGTGCGCTTTCCCAGTGAACCCCAAACTGCGGATGAAGAAACCCTCAAGACCCACCGTGCTAACAACGTCATTCGTCTCATCACGCGCCTCATTTTTTCATGGTTTTTGAAAGAAAAAAAATTGGTGCCAGCCGAACTTTTTGACCTCGACGAACTTGCCGCCGAGCACCTCAAAATCCCCTCTCTCACGCTCGATCGCAGCGAAGGCTCTGAATATTATTTAGCCATCTTGCAAAACCTCTTTTTTGCGACGCTGAATCAGGAAATGAATGCCCGGCGCTTCAAAACCGAAAAAACGTATCAAGGTAAAAGCGATGATTTCACTATTAAAAATATCTACCGCCACTCCGCGCTTTTCAAAAATGCCGAGCGCGCCGCCGAACTTTTTAAAAATATCCCTTTTCTAAACGGTGGACTGTTCGAGTGTCTCGACGACGAAAAAGCAATTATTGACGGCTTTTCAGAGACAAAAGCCAAACAACCCAGTGTCCCCAATTTTCTCTTTTTTCAAAAAAACGCCGCCGCTACCGACGAACTCAACGAAGACTACGGAACCAAAGGCAAAAAATACGAAGTCCGGGGACTGATCAACATCCTCAACGACTACAAATTCACCATCGCCGAAAACACCCCGCTCGAAGAGGAAGTCGCCCTCGACCCCGAACTTTTGGGGCGCATATTTGAAAACCTGCTTGCTTCCTATAACCCCGAAACCAAAACCACCGCCCGCAAGCAAACCGGCTCGTTTTATACCCCGCGCGAAATCGTCAACTATATGGTGGACGAATCGCTCATCGCCTACCTGAAAAACAAACTTACCGAAAGCCACGCCGGGCACCTCGAACTTGGCAAAAATCAAGTTTCCCTTTTTGGCGAACTACCGAACAAAAAAGGTCAAATCCTCCTCGAAACCCAGCCCAATGCCAGTCGCTGGCAAGGACGCGAAGAACAACTCGACCAACACCTACGCCTGCTATTTTCGCAAAGCGACGCCCAGCCTTTTACCGACTTTCGCGATGTGGAAGACCTCATAGCCGCGCTTGACCAGTGTAAAATCCTCGACCCCGCTTGTGGCTCCGGTGCGTTCCCGATGGGTATCTTGCACCGGATGGTCGCGCTGCTGCACAAACTTGACCCGCGAAACAACCGCTGGCGCGACCGCCAAATCCGAAACGCCGAGCATATCGAAGATGCTACCGCCCGCTCAGAAGCCATCGAAGCCATCAAACGCGCCTTCCAGCGCAACGAACTCGACTACGGGCGCAAACTTTTCCTTATCGAAAACTGCATCTATGGTGTAGACATACAACCGATTGCCGTGCAAATTGCCAAACTGCGTTTTTTCATCTCGCTCATCTGTGACCAGAACGCTGACGACGCTGTGGAAAATCGGGGCATTCTCTCGCTGCCAAACCTCGAAACCAAGTTTGTCGCCGCCAACACGCTCATCGGTCTGGATAATGTTACGCTCGCTAAAGAAGCCGTCGCAGATTTGCTCGACGAGCGCGAACGCCTTCACCACCGGATGTTCAGTGCGAAACGGTACGTTGATAAAAAACGATTCCGCGAAAAAGATGAAAAACTCCGCTTCCAAATCAAAGATAAACTTGACAGTACGGGCTGGGTATCTGGTGACCAGAGCAACCAACTCGCCGACTGGAACCCTTTTGACCAAAACGCTTCTGCGCTCTTTTTTGATCCACAGTGGATGTTCGGAATCCATGACGGGTTTGATGTAGTGATTGGAAATCCACCGTATATGCAATTGCAAAAAATGGAGGAAGACTATAAAAAAAATTTGGAAAAACAAGATTATTTGACGTATTCAAGGCTTACAGATATTTATTGCATCTTTTTTGAAAATGGATATAAAATATTAAAACCAGGTGGAGTGTTAACATTCATTACCTCTAACAAATGGATGCGTGCAGACTACGGCTTAAATATTCGTAAATTACTTACAGAAAAAACAAATCCAATTCAATTGATTGATTTTGGGATGTCTCTCGTTTTTGAAAGTGCAACAGTCTTAACTAATGTATTAGTTTTTAAGAAAGAGGCAAACTCTCATAAGACAGAGATGTGCCGAATACAAAATGATTTCACATCAGACATGTCACTAAGGTATTATTTTGACAAAAATAAAACAATCATCACAAATTTAAGCGAAAATACTTGGGTAGCCTATACACCAAATGAATTCCGTATAAAATCTTTTGTTGAAAAGCAGGGTACGCCACTTGGGAAGTGGGATTTGGAAATCTATCGAGGTATATTAACTGGCCTAAATCAAGCTTTTTATATAAATAGTGAAACAAGAGATATTATAATTAAAGAAGATCCCAATAGTAAGGATATAATAAAACCTTTAGTCAGAGGGAAAGATGTTAGCGCATGGCATATAAATTTTGAAGACATCTGGATAATAAATGCTCATAATGGCGTACGTTCAAAAGGAATCCCTCGTATAAATGTTGAGAGAGATTACCCAGCTGTTTTTAAATGGCTCAGTCATTTTCAAAATGAATTGGAAAAACGACAAGATAAGGGTGACCATTGGACAAACCTTCGTAACTGTGCTTATATAGAAGAGTTTTCTAAACCAAAGATAGTCTATGTTGAATTAAGTAAACAACTTTGCTTTGCATATGATGAAAGTGAATTAGTAGTTGATAAAACATGTTTTTTTATATCAGGCAATGCTCTCAAATACTTAGTCGCTTTTTTAAACTCAAAGTTGTTTCGATTTTGTTTCAAAGATAACTTTTCCGAGATATTAGGAGAAACAAGAGTGCTTAGTAAGGTGTTTTTTGATAAAATACCTGTAAAAAAGATATCACAGGAAGCAGAAAACTCTTTTGAACAATTAGTTGACCTCTTACTATTTCATATCGCTACTAATAACCATTTCAAAGTTCTATTCGAGCGTGTCCTTGACGGCATGGTTTGCGAGTTGTACTTTGGCGATTTGATGCGAGAAAAAGAAGTGGACATCCTCGGGCAAGTGGAGCGCGACCTTGTACCATTTCGTACCTTCATAACCATGTCCGACTCCCAAAAGGCCGAGGCCATCGAACAGTTACACCGCCTTTGGACGCATCCCGAAAGTCAGGTTCGCAACCGGCTTGCACTTATGCCAGTGCGCAGTCCGGATGTACTTGGAGTGATTTTGGATGGGAATTGAGTATAATCGGGGACTACAAATACTGATCAACAGCGTCAATATCACCAAAAAAGGAAACCATGCGGCGTATCCAGAAAATTACCATCAAAAACTTCAAAGCATTTCAGGCTGCCGAGGCGATTTGGTTGGACGGCAAAAACGCCCTGTTTTACGGCAACAATGGTAGCGGGAAATCGTCCATTTTTTGGGCCCTCTATACCTTTTTGCAGAGCAGCATCAAAAGCGATGCGGACATCGAAAAGTATTTTAAAGCCTTTGACCCACTCGACTCAAAGACGCACCAGAGCCTTAAAAACGTGTTTTGCTCGGATGCCGAGCCGTCTGGGATAGAGGTGACCGTTGTGGATGATGCCAAGCGGGAAACGACCTGGAAAATCGGCAACGATGCTATCAACACTAATTTGCCAAGCGACACGACCATTCGGGAATTCAATATCGCCAGCGATTTCATCAATTACCGCTTGCTGCAAAACTTTTACAATGCCACGCATCGTCGTGAGATCAATCTATGGAATGTGTTTTATCGCGATATTTTCCCCTATTTTTATGAAAACGGGACGACGACTTATCTCGAGTTGGTAGATAATCTCAGTAGCATGATTCCTCGGAAACGCGGCGGTGATCTGTCACGGAAGAGCAGCGCACGGCGGCGCGTATTTGACGAACGTATCGAGGCAATCAATCAAAAAATCGATACTTTCGTGAGTGAAATCGAGCGCAATGCCAATGATTTTTTAAAAAACAATTTTCAGCAGGGTACTGATTTTGTAGAGATAAAACTTCAATTTTCAAGAAGGCTGAGTTTTGAGCGAATACTCCAAAACAACATCAACGACAACCACCTGCAAATTAAACTCTGGGTAAAAATCTACGACCAGACCACTCAAGACTGGGTCGAAAACCATCGCCCGCACTCTTTTTTGAATGAAGCACAACTGACACGACTTGCTCTCGCAGTACGCATAGGAGCCTTACGCACAAGAGTGACGCAAACGGATTTGAAAATCCTCGTGCTTGACGACATGCTCATCAGCCTTGACTTATCAAATCGAATGAAAGTGGTGGACTTGCTACTGAATAAACATAATAAGACCGATTTTTTTGACAATTTTCAAAAAATCATCCTGACCCATGACAAAGGGTTTTACAATCTGGTCAAACGTTCGACTTCACCGATTGATTGGAAATATTTTGAAATTGACCGCAACGAAACCTCCAACGAAGCACCTAAAATCAAACCGTACCGTGGCAATCTTGAAAAAGCGAAACAGTATTTGGACAGTCGCGATTTTGATGAATGTGCGACTATGCTCCGAAAAGAACTGGAAGAATTGTTGAAAAAAGAACTGAAAATAGATGCGCCACCTGAAAAAATTAGTTTAGAGGATAAAGAACATAGAGAGTTAGCTGATATGATAAAATCCGTAAAAACTAAACTGTTGGAAAACAATCAAAGTAGACTAAAACGATGGATGTCTACTCGTAAGGATTGCCAATCATATATTTCCAAAATAGAAACGGATTTTGAACATGATCATCGCCTTAACCAAGAACAAAAAGGAATTTTGCGAAGTGTTAGAAAAGGGATGTTAAATGCTTTGACCGAACAGTGGAATATTGAAACCGATGTGGAGCAGTTATTGGACGACGTAAAAACACAGGTGGATTTTGTGTTGAACAAATCTGCTCATTCCACTACAAGTCCTCAATATGAGGAAGAACTACGGCAGGCTTTTCAGGTTATGGAAAGATTGAAAATGCATTTAGAAAAGCGGTAACAAAATGAATTCATAACATGACACGTAAGCAACTGGAAGATGCTGCCAATAAGATTGAGAGCAGCAGATCAAGATTCCTTGAAATCATGAACTTCGTTCGAGAGAATCAAAATATTGTTGAGGAGGTAAAAAACACCTGGCTCTCCAAATTGCTACGAGTGGATAGTGCCAAAATGAAAATCCGGTTGCTGTACATTGATACAATAAATGCAGCCGGTGGTAATAATTTGGAACGTACCGGCAAGTCGTGCAAGTCATTTTTCAATATAGTAGACGTGCTTGACGACCGTCGGCAAATAGCGATGAAAAAGTTCTATACCTTGTTCGGAGAAAATATTCAAGATCACAGGATGCTCTTTGAAACCATCGCGATGGACAAGGAACGTTTTGGAAACTTTGGACAAAAGAAAACAGCATTATTCCTTCGACACATCCACGTCCTGCATATTCAGGGCGACCCACGAAACCGTTTTATCAGTGATTATAATATTGACACGCGACAATTAGTAATTCCTGTTGACAGAGTGATTGTAACCGTTCTCAACAGAATATGGGGAACTGATTTTTCCGCAAATGGGCATTTTAATGAGATAAATGATTTCGCCCGCTTGGAATTGGGCAATGAGTTTATGTTGGTTGAAGATTTATGGTTTTGGGGATATTTTAATACCAAAGTAGAAAATGGACAGCAGGAAATCCATTTCACGGTAAACGAGGACAAATACTATTCAGCAAATTTCATTTACCCGAATGGCAGCTTATATCAAAAGTTGCATGAATTTTCAAGGTTAATAAATCAGGCATAGGACATCAAGAGAGAGTGTTCAGTTGCCATTTTGACCTTCACTGCCGGGCTGCAACCTTGGCCTTGCCGTTGATCAGGATTTGTGCAGAATTGTTCTGATTTAACCCATACACTTTGGTATTGCCATTGATGTAACGCTCAAACTGTTATGGGTGGGTCAGTATGGTGCGTTATCTTCATTTTTAATAATAGAGTTGTTGCGATGTAACACATTGAATGTCAAGGGATGTATTTTTGCGTGAAAAAGGATTATTATGGCTATCACCTATCGGGAAATAAGGAACGATCGGCAATGGAAAGCGAGCACGGGATTATCAGAAGAACAGTTTTTCAGGCTGGAAAAGTTGTTTGGTCAGGCATACGAAATTCTCTTTGGGGAATCCATGGAAGCACGCCAGAGTAATTCCAGTGGGACGAGCACCTTCAAGACGTACGCGGATTTGCTTTTTTTCACGCTGTACAGTGTCAAGAGTGGCCTGACGTACGATCTGCTGGGTTTGACTTTCGGCTTGGACGGCGCTAATGCATATCAAAATCAAGCGCTTGGTTTGCGGGTGTTGCGTGCTGCACTGGAGCATGGCGGCTACCTGCCCAAACGCAGTTATCAAAGCATCGAGGAATTCAAAGAACACTGGTCTGAAGAAAGTGAAATACTCTTGGATGCCACCGAACAAGGTCGACAAAGACCTGGTAATCAGGAAGATCAAAAGAAGGACTACAGCGGCAAAAAAAAGGGCACACGCTGAAATTCCTCTTGCTGGCAGACGGTCAAAAGCGAATCAAATACCTGAGCGAAGCCTATGCTGGCTCTACTCACGACTACTCCATTCTGAAAGCAGAAATGCCACCCGGTGACCGCCTTTGGTTTGACGAACATAATCTGTGGGTAGATTTGGGCTTCCTGGGCATCGAAAAGGATTATGCCCCTTCTAACCTGTATATTCCGGAACGTTTGACCCCCTCATTCCGATTTGGTCTGACCCCCACATTCTGGAGCATTGACCCCCGAAATGTTAGTAACATTCCGGAGGTCTGACCCCGGATAAATGTGGATTCATACGG
>JABAQQ010000042.1 GCA_019187225.1 Saprospiraceae bacterium | reverse complement strand
TCGAACGATTTTCGATCGCCTTGAACCTCAACCCAACCGAAATTAAAAACAACCCTAAAATCAAAGAACTCTTATTTTCAACTACTTATGTCCAAATGGCCGCTTGATTTATTCACGAACCATTGATAAGCAATACGATCAACAAATGCACGGCCACGGTAACCGTCGAGGTAGAACAAGATATCGCGGAACCTCTGGCAGTTGCGGGTGATTCGGTTGCGTTGACCTGTGCTTTGCCCAACGCCCAATTGAACGGAGCGGGAAGCAGCACAGGCAGTCAGTTTGTGTACAATTGGTCAACCCTCGACGGACAAATTTTATCCGGTGAAACAACGTTGCAGCCGGAGATCAGCGCTCCGGGAATATACACGATCCAGGTGACAGACCTCAGTAACGGGTGTACAAGCGAGGCTTCCGTTCTGGTATCACAGGACATTACACCGCCATTGGCTGCCGCCGTGGCGCCGGAGATAATGACTTGTTCCACCCAAATGGTTACACTGAACGGAAATGGCAGCAGTACCGGCAGTATGTTCAATTATCAATGGACAACCGCCAACGGACAGATCATCGGCGGCGGGAATTCTCTGTCGCCGACAGTGGGTGCAGCGGGCGATTATACCCTCTTAGTGACCAACAGCGTAAATGGTTGCAGTCAGTCAGCTGTGGTAACAGTGCATGAAAGTGTTGACCCGCCAAGTGTGAGTCCTGACAATTCGGGAACTATTACCTGTATGATAAGTCATTTGACGCTCAATGGGAACGGGGTGTCCGGGAGTGGCGCCGGCTTATCCTATTCCTGGACAACAACGGATGGTTCTATTGTTTCCGGCTCCGACAGCCCAACACCGGTGGTGAACGCAGGCGGGTTATACACTTTGCTGGTCACTGACCTGTACAACGGCTGTACGGCGACCGCTGAAGTGTTGGTGCCAACCGACCTGGGCACTCCCTTCGTGTCCGTAGTACAACCGGATATTTTGACCTGTAATATATTGTCTGTCACAATCGACGCCAGTGTCAGTGCCCAGGGAAATGAATATTCGTATGTTTGGAACGGACCCGGCATTATGTCGGGAAACAACACCCTTTCACCAACAGTAAATCAGGCCGGCAATTATCAATTGCAGATATTCAATAATGACAATGGCTGCTCTTCCTCATCCGAAGTAATTGTACCACAGGATATTGAGGCGCCGGTCGCCGACGCGGGCGAAGGATTCTCCTTGGCTTGTTCGGTGACTGAGGGCCATCTGGATGCGAGCGGCTCGTCTGCCGGACCCGGATTCAGTTATTTCTGGACCACACCGGACGGGAATATTATTACCGATCCGACGTCTGCAGATCCGCTGGTGAATGCCATCGGCAATTATTTCCTGCTCGTGACCAATACGGCAAACGGCTGCACCGCTACTGATTATGTACAGGTGATCGAAAATACAAATTACCCCAATAGCCTGGAGCTATATGTCGAACCACCCGGTTGTAAAAGCAAGCCGGGATTGGTGAAAATCGTGGAAGTACATGGCGGTTTCGGTCCATATCTTTATTCCATTGACGGTGGCAATACCTTTGGTACAGCCAACCAGTTTGAAGATATAGATCCGGGTCAATATCAACTGGTCATTCAGGATGCTTTTGGCTGTGAATATGAACAAACACTTACTTTCACCGAGCCAGTGCAGCCTGTCGTAACAACTGCCCCGGAGATATCGCTGGCTTTCGGTGACTCAACCACACTGAAAGTATCCTTCAATCTACCGCTGAATCAGATAGATACCATTATCTGGACGCCTTATGAAACATTGACACCGACTGATTGGCCGTATGAAATGACGGCGAAACCATTCAGCAGCATACTTTATACAGTGGAGGTCATCAGCATAGACGGCTGTTCCGATCTCGCCAGTATTCGCGTGAAGGTAGACAACCCCCATATTTGGGCGCCCAATGCCTTTAGCCCTCACAGGGAAGACGGCTGGAACGACAAGTTCCTCATCTTCGCCTCGCCGAATACAGTAAAGAATATCAAAACCCTCCAGATATTCGACCGTTGGGGGGATATGGTTTTTCGCAATGACAACATCCAGCCAAACGATGAAAATCTGGGTTGGAACGGTTTCTTCCGTGAGCAACCCATGAATCCTGCGGTTTTCGTTTGGTGGGCCGAAATTGAGCTGTTCAGCGGTCAGCAGATCATTATGTACGGAGATGTAACGATTGTGGATTAACCTTGTTTTGTTTTGAGAAAATGTTTGATTCGTTTTTCCGGGCGTCTGCATTTACATTTGCGGAGTCCAAATTTTTGCGGGAAATAGGCGTTTTTTCGCAAGAATATCGTCGCAACGACGTTTTTCGGACATTTCAAAACATCTAAATCTTCTCATTTTCAAAACGAATTCCTATGAGTAATGCTCAAAACACACGTGTGTACGGTTTTATCGTCACGGTCCTCCTGGCTTTGGCAGCCGTTCTCGGATTTTTCTTTTGGCAGAAATCCAAAAATTACATGGCAGAGAAAGAAAAAGCGGAAGCAGAGCGCCAGGAACTTGAAATACAAAAAGTAGTCATCGAACGCGAACTCGACAGTTTGTCCAACGCTTATTCCTATTTGCGGACCGAAAACGAAAATCTGCAGGGGCGCGTTACTTCTACTGCTGCCTTGGTGGAAGAGAAAGAAAATGCGATCAGGCAAATCAAATCTTCCACTGCTGCCGATATTGCCGCGCTGCGCGGTCAGGTGGCGCAATTACAACGAACAAAGATCGAACTGGAAACGATCATCAGCACAATCCGAATAGAAAACGATTCTCTGAGGGCTGAGAACCAGCGCCTTACCGGCGAAAATACCGAACTGAAAGGAGCCAACACCCAACTCAGCGGACAAGTTCAGGATCTCGCCAAACAATTGGAGGAGCAGATACGAAAAACACAATCCGCCAATTTCAAGGCGACCTCGTTCAGGGTGTGGACGGCGAGAAAAAATGAAAAACTGACCACGAAAGCGCGCAGAAGCAGGGAAATTGATGTGAGTTTCGACCTTGCCGATGTGCCGGAGCCATACCAGGGCCCGCAAAAACTTTACATGGTGATCACCGATGAAAAAGGCAATCCGATCCCGAGCACCAATCCAACCAAAGCGACCGTGTATGCGCCAACGGGCCCGGTTGAGATACAGGCGCAGCAGGTGAAAGCCGTGGTTTTGGAGAGCACCCAACGAATGTCGTTCCACCATAAATTCGACGAAAAACTGAAATCGGGAAACTATGTCGTGGCTGTGTATTGCGACAAGGGATTGCTGGGAGCGTCGAGTTTCAGGCTTAATTGAGTGGTTTGATGTTGTTTGAAATTGTTTAGCATGCCACATCAAACAATTTCAAACAATTTCTCCCCCTCCGGGCTCCGTCCCTATCAGTTCCGTCCATCGGCGCACGGCGACCCGCTGCTGGGGGGTCCATTCGCCTGTTTTCCAGTCGAGTGATTCTAAGTTATTGAAATTCAGTTTGTAATCGAATTGAGACGGCACATCGTAGACGTAGCCGTGGTAGTAATATTTTTTACCAAGTTCGCAGGCTTTGGCGATTTCGAGGAGCATGGTCAGCGTGCCGAGACTGTACCGGCGGATTTCCGGCTTGAAAAAACAATAGGTGCCGGAAACAACACTTTCGCCCAAGTGGATAAAACTGAATGCCAAAGGAGCGCCGTCGCGGTCGGTCACTGAGAATTCCATGCCCGTCACCGGTTCTATATGCGACTTGTGGTGGAGGAACGATGCGATGGATTCAGGGCGTCGGTCGTCGAATCGCGCCTGAGCATGTTGGGCAAATAAGTGCGCTTTGACTGGAGTCAGGGCGATAGGGCCGTAAATCACGTTCAGTTCATTGGCGCGTCGCAACAGCCTGCGCTGGCTTTTTGAAAATTCAAATCCTTCCAAGCGGATGCGCAAGGGAAGTGTGCGGCACATTTTTCCACGGCAAACCGAAAAATTATGACGTACAATGGAATGCCCCAACAGCCGCCATCCTTCGGCCATGTAAAGGTCGAACACAGCCGGTTCGAGCGGCTGCATTTCCACACTTTCGTCAATAATATCTTCTAGATAAGACAATTGGGCTTGCATATTGCGGCAAGAACGGCCAGAATTTGTTCGGAAGTTTCCCGCAATTTTATGAAATTTCTTCCAATTGAAGCTGTACCTGGTTGCGAACCATATCTTCCAATGTTTCCCGTTTGCGGATCAGGTATGCTTCGCCTTGGTACAACAGCACTTCAGCGGGCCTCGGACGCGAGTTGTAGTTGGATGCCATCATCCATCCATAAGCGCCGGCGTTGTAAAATCCGATGATATCGCCCTCCACCACTTCAGCAATGCGCCGGTCAACGGCAAATGTGTCCGTTTCGCAGATATTACCCACCACCGTATAAATACGCGGCTTGAATGTGGGCTCGGTTACGTTCACGATTTTATGGTACGAACCGTAGAACATGGGCCGGATGAGGTGGTTGAGGCCCGTATCGAGCCCTACAAAAACCGTCGAGGTGGTTTGTTTCACCTGGGTGCATTTTGCAAACAGATACCCCGCTTCGCTGACAAGAAATTTGCCCGGCTCGAACATCAGGGTCAGTTCGTGGCCGATCTCGCGGCAGAATTCAGCAAACTTTTCACTGAGTTTTTCACCCAACTCTTCCACGTCGGTCTCGATGTCGTCGGCCTTATAAGGCACCTTAAAGCCGCTGCCCAGGTCAATGTATTTCAGGAAGGGAAACTTCCGCGCGGCCTCGAAAAGGATATCCGCTCCGCGCAGGAACACGTCCACGTCGAGGATATCCGATCCCGTATGCATGTGCAAACCTTCGATGACAAGCCCCTGGCTTTCCACCACGCGCAGCACATGCGGCAACTGGTGAATGCTGATACCGAATTTGGAGTCTATGTGTCCGACGCTGATCTTTTCATTACCGCCCGCCATAAGGTGCGGGTTGATGCGGATGCCGATGGGGACGTGTTTGTGGTGCAATCCCCAGTTTTCAAGCATCGGAATGGAGTCTATGTTGATCTTGACGCCGAGCCTCACGGCCTCATCGTATTCGTCCATTCCGGCGAAATTGGGTGTGTACAGAATGTCTTCCGGTTTGAATCCGGCCATTAGTCCGAGTTGTACCTCCTGTATGGAGACGCAATCCAATCCGGCACCCCATCGGCGGAACAACCGCATGACAGCAAGATTGGTCAGTGCCTTGCAGGCGTAGTGAATGCGCACATTTGGATACGAAAAAGCCCCCGTGATGCGCTGGTATTGGCGTTCCATCACGGAGGCGTCGTAGACGTAGAGCGGTGTGCCGTATTCTTTGCAAAGGGCCAGCGGATCAATGCCGCCGGTGAGTTGATAGTGGTTGTTTACAAGTTCCATGTGTGCGTTTCACGAGCGATTTAGAAACGCAAAGGTACTATTTGATGTTGGACATTGGACTGTTGGACTGTTGGACGTTGGACTGACCCGGTCGCTGAACTTCCGATTAAACGAGATCGGAGTCCAACAGTCCAACAGTCCAACAGTCCAACAGTCCAACGTCCAACAGTCCAACAGTCCAACAGTCCAACGTCCAACAGTCCAACGTCACTTTCACCTCAAATTTCCCTTTCCTTTTTCCGCCTCTACCGGCAGATTGTCAATGTTTTGGAAAAAGGATTCCATGTAGCGGGTCAGTTCTTTGGAGGTGTTTTTACCGAGATAATCAGCGGTGCACAGGGCCAGCAAATCGGTTTGCGCGTTTTTGACCTTCTCTGCCGCCTGCCTGAGCGCGGCGTTCGGGATGCCTTCAGAGAGCAGACGGCGTTCTTTTACTGTTTTCAAACCGGTTTCGGCTTTGGGCACGGCATAAGGCGCGTTGACCAGCCCTGCAAAGTCAAAATCGAAGGGGATCAAGTGAATTTTTGAGGTGGGTGTGGATTTGAAGAGGTACACATTGCGCACATCGGCAAGCCCCCAATCCGTATTGCCGATCATGTATTCGAATACCGCGGTGAGGGCAGCCTGTTCCGTTTGTAATGAATCGGCTTTCAGACCATATTCTTCCACGATTTTTCCTTTGAGTCGGGCTGCCACCTGTTCTTCGTGCTCAACCAACAGGCAATAAACCGGTCGTTTTGCCTCTTCCACGTGTTTGTCGCGGAAAGTGACCTTGACGAGGCGGGCACGAACGCTGTAAGGGCTGAGCCGCTCAAACATCCGGTAAGCCACGTACTCGCGCAGGAGTAATTCTTCGCCGCGGGGATCATTAAAACAGGGCACCACTAATTTAATCTCATTCAGGGTGTCCAGGCCCTTGGCGCGCAATTCTTTTTTGGAAAGTTTGAGTTTTAGCGGTGGAATGTCGCAGATGCGGCGCCTGAATTTTCCTCTTGAACGCACATCCACTTTCAACATCTTTCCTTCGGAAGTGGTAAGCGACCCCGGGAAGTAGGTTTTCGTATTTTTATTGTTGATCAGGTCCGTCAGGTCCAGTTCCAGGGTGAGAGCAGCACCTTCCTGTGCGGTCAGATAATCGAAGGCGGAAGTGCCGGCAGCGGGCGGCTGGGCCGTGGCGCGGGTGAACAAAAATAAAACTAAAAGACTGAAAATGAGTGTTTTGGAGGAGCGAAAGAATGTTTTCGTTTGCATAGCCTAATTTTAAACCAGTGAAAGAATAGGGGATTAAAGCGGCAAAAACCTTTCACTGCACGCCGGATAACGCGCGGTGGTGTGTTTGCCATAAAATGTCACTGATTTGGTTGCGTTGAAAAGACACCAACACCGGTTGGGACGTTGCAGGTAAAAGTGTTAAACTTTTAATGCCTGACCGATGCTTGTGATGATTAAAAATTACATTGCAAATATGCAGTCAAAAGAAGGTACTTTGCAATACATAGTATATGGGTTTTTGAATTACTTCGACGAACGGATTTTTATTGCCGATGAACCGCAATACCAATCCCCCAAAACACATACCTGTATGCGACCTTTTTGGGCTGCAAAAGTCTCTGGCTCCTGACTTTTTCTTTCAGACGTTGGACTACATGTGGTTCTGAACGGTTAAATGTAAAAAGTGGAGCCGCCAACGATCCATTTCCGACGACAACCGCAAAACACGCTTCAAAGGTCAGGCGGCCATTTCAGGAAAAAGTTTACGGAGGTAACATTGATCAATTAAGTTGTTGCAAAGGTCGCCGTACAACTCCCGTACGACAACCCGATTCTTGCGGATTTCATTATAAAAATACTGATTTTGCCTTGCCTCCCGCCAAACTGCACGCCTGTCGCATCTTTTCAAAAAGTCACCCGATTTTATCACCTTTGACCGCGTGAACGAAGCAGTCCTGATCCAACGCCTGCAAGCGCAGGAACCGGCAGCCCAAAAATGGCTGTACGACCGCTATTCGCCGATGTTGTTTGCTGTTTGCAGGCGCTACCTGCACTCGCGGGAGGATGCGGAAGAGGCTTTGGTAAGCGGCTTTTTTAAAGTATTTTCGCAGATCGAAAGTTATACCGGCGCCGGCAGTTTCGAAGGTTGGATGCGGCGCATCGTGGTGAACGAAGCATTGATGATGCTGCGCAGGAACTACCACCTCGTTTTCCCGGGCGATGACGCCAAAATCCCGGAGCGCGAGGACAGTTTCAGCATCGAAGCCGAACTTTCAGCCCGCGAGATACTCGAACTACTCGACCAACTGCCCACCGGATACCGTACTGTGTTCAACCTCTACGTACTCGAAGGATTCAAACACCATGAGATCGCCGAAACGCTTGGCATCAGTATCAATACGAGTAAAAGTCAGTTGATCCTGGCGAAGGAGAAGTTGCGGAATCTATTAAGAGCAAAAGGTTTTTTCTGATCGTTTTTGTCATTTATTTTCCAACGTCCAACGTCCAATGTCCGACCTATTCGACTTTTTCAAAGAAAATGAGTCCAAACTCCACGAGCGCCCTTCTGAGCAGGCGTGGCAAAAACTGGAGCAAAAACTCAAACGCAACCGACGGCCACGGCGGAGGGGCATCCGTTTTTTGCAATTGGGTGTAGTGGCGCTGGCGATCTTATTGTTGGTGCTGGCTGCAGGGCTGGTTTGGTATTTTGCGAAACGAGGCGGCATTTGATCACATCCCCGCTAAAGCAGTTTATCACAAGTCGTAAGTCGTATGTCTTATATCTCTTTTCCCTACCTTGCGCCGGTTTTTAGGTTTCTACCCTTTACCGAATCGTTATGGCAAAATCCGGCAAATCCACTTCCAGTAAACAACCACACCCACCAGGCAGCAGTCGCAATCCGCCATCCACAATCCGCAATCCGCCATCCGCAATACAAAATCGTTTGGAGCGCCCTCCGGTTGATTCGCCTGCCGACCCGCTGTTGCGCAAGATTTTCTGGGGCGTAGCGGCGCTTGGTTTGATCGTTTTGGTTGTGCTTTCCTTCGGCTCCGGCATCAACGCCGACGACAAATTCCAGGTGGATTATTCCCAAAAATTGGTCAATTATTACGGTACTTTTGGCAAGGACACTTCGGCGTTGAACATTCCCGACGGCAACATGCACCTGTACGGTGGATTTTTCGAGGTGGCGACGGGTTTTGCCAACAAAACCTTTGGGTTTCAGCCGACAGACCTGGCGTACCATAATGTGCGTCATGTTTCGAGTGCGATCCTGGGTTGGGTGGCGATACTGTGCGCGGCGTTGTTCGCCCGGCTTGTTGCCGGTTGGCGCGCCGGACTTATCACCTTGATCATCATGCTGTTGTCGCCGCGATTTGTGGGCGATTCGCTGATGAATCCCAAGGATATTCCTTTTGCCGCAGGTTATATGATGGCGATATACAACCTGGCGGCGGTGCTGGAACGAATGCCGAACCCGCGGCGCTGGAATCTGATCGGTCTGGCGGCAGGATTGGGCATCGCGCTGGCGATCCGCGCTGGCGGCTTGTTGCCTTTCGCCATGCTGGGACTGTTCGGGGGGCTGCATCTTTTGCTGAAAAACGGCGGTTTTGCTGTTTTTTCCAACGGCCCTGTTTTGAAAAAATACGCGTTGGTGGTGGTTGGCACAGGGGTGGCGGGTTATATACTCGCTTTACTTTTCTGGCCTTACGCCCTTCAGGCGCCGCTAAAAAATCCATTTGTCGCTCTGTCGAAGTTTGCCGACCTGGAAGTGAAAATCCGGGTGCTTTACGAAGGTGTGAACATGATGTCGGATAAAACGCCCTGGCATTATCCGCTGAAATGGATGTTGTATACCATCCCGCTGGCCGCTATCCTGGGTTTTGTCGGGAGCTTTCTCTGGTTACCGCAATTGTTGAAGAAATACAATCCATTGTGGGTATCGCTGGCGCTGTTCGCTGCGATTTTCCCCGTTTTTTATGTGATCTACAAAAACTCGGTGATCCACGACGGCTGGCGCCACCTCACTTTCGCTTATCCGCCCCTTTGTGTCGTCGCGGCTTTGGTTTGGAACGAACGGGCGGGTTTCTTCCAGGGGAAAAAATACGCGCAATGGGCGGTATTCGGGGTGATGGGACTCTCGCTTGCGGATGCAGGCGCTTACATTGCAGCCAACCCGAAATTTCCCTACACCTATTTCAATCCTTTGGTGGGCGGAACCGAAGGCGCATTCGGAAAATTCGAGACCGACTACTGGGGTGTGAGCGTGCGCCAGGGCATCGAGTGGCTGGAACAACAGGGCGTCCTGAAACCTGACATGCCCGAAATGGTGGTGATCGCCACCAATATGTACTACCCTGCGCGCCAACTCACAGCCAAATACGGCGATAAAGTGAAACTTAAATACCTTAAGTGGGAAAAACGCTGCGACGACGCCTGGGACTATGCCTTGTATCCGACGCGTTTCCTCGACGGCGCCACCCTCCAAAAGGGGCTGTGGCCACCCAACAATGCCGTTCACATCGTAGAAGCGGGCGGTGCGCCGGTGCTGGCCGTGCTGAAAGACAATAATAAAAACTGCGCGCTCGGCATGGCCGCCATGAAAATCGGCGACTACCCGACGGCCGTCGAAAAACTCAGGGCAGAAGTGGCCAATGTGCCCGACAACGACCTCGCCTGGGCAAATCTCGGCCAGGTGTATCTGAATCTAGACAGCTTGGAACTGGGCAGGGCTGCTGCCCAAAAAGCATTGGAGATCAGTCCCGACGACGTGCAAGCCAATAACCTGATCGGCATGTACTGGCTGCAAAAGAACGATGTCGCGAAAGCCAAATCACAGTTCGAGGCGGCACTGAAAAAAGAACCCAGCAACCCGGCAGCCTGGTATTACCTCGCTCTCATCGCCCGCAGCGAGGGCGACAACCAGACGGCGCTGAACAACCTGATGTCGGCCATCAAGATCGCCCCCAATTTCCGGCCTGCTTACGAACTCTCGGCGCAGATCTACGAGGCAGAGGGCAACCCGCAAGCGGCGCAGCAGTTCAGGGCGGCGTTGGGGCAGATGAAATAAAAAGTGGAAGGCGCCTTTTTGGCTCGAAATTTTAACTCCCTCAAACACTTAAATGCCCGATTCAGCAACTCGCACTACTTTTGCGGTCAAAATCAACGCAACTTTGGAAGTCAAGATCATCAACCGGTCGCCACACCCGCTGCCGCAGTACGAAACTGCCGGAAGCGCGGGAATGGATGTACGGGCTAACCTCGAAAGTCCCGTGACCTTACAGCCCCTCGAACGGGCGCTCGTCCCGACAGGGCTGTTCATCGAACTGCCCGCCGGCTACGAAGCCCAGATACGTCCGCGCAGCGGTCTCGCGGCCAAACGCGGCCTTACCATGCTCAATTCGCCCGGGACGATCGACAGCGATTACCGCGGCGAGATCAGGTGCATCGTTGTCAACCTCTCCAACGAACCACAAACCATCGAACCGGGCGAACGCATCGCCCAAATGGTCATCGCCCGCTATGAACAGATTGCCTGGTGCGAAGCGGAGACCCTGAGCGATTCCGAACGCGGCGCCGGTGGGTTCGGAAGTACGGGAAAAAAATAGGGTTTGAAGGTTTAAGGGTTTGAAGGTTTGAAGGTTTCAGACGCATCACCGGAACCTTCAAACCCTCAAACCTTCAAACCCTCAAACCCTCAAATCATAAAAATATGAAAATCATAATCCCCATGGCAGGCCGGGGCACTCGCTTGCGCCCGCACACCCTGACGGTACCGAAACCGCTGATACCGGTGGCTGGAAAACCCATCATCCAGCGCCTTGTGGAAGATCTGGCGAATGCATACGGCAAAAAAATCGAAGAGATCGCTTTTATAGTGGGCGACTTCGGGCCGGAAGTGGAACGCGAACTCGTGCAGATCGCCGGAACACTCGGCGCCAAAGGCAAGATCTACCGCCAGGACAAAGCCCTCGGTGTGGGGCATGCCATTCATTGTGCCTGGGAAAGCCTCAACGGACCCTGCATGATCGCTTTTGCCGATACCCTTTTCAAGGCCAACTTTAAATTCGACACGAATGAAGACGGTTTTATCTGGGTGCAAAAAGTGAAAGACCCATCATCCTTTGGTGTCGTGAAACTGGATGAACAAGGCTACATCTCCGAGTTTGTGGAAAAACCTTCCACTTTTGTCTCCGATCTTGCGATTGTCGGCATTTATTATTTTCGCGAAGGCGCCAAGCTCCGGGCGGCCCTGCACCATATTATTACCAACGACATCCGGGAGAAAAACGAATACCAACTCACCACGGCGCTCGAAATCCTGAAAAACGAAGGCGTTCGCTTTCGTACCGGCGAAGTGGAAGAATGGCTCGATTGCGGCAACAAAGAGGCGATCCTGTATTCCAATGAGCGCATGCTTGAATTCCACCGCAACAATGGCCTTGTTTCCAAAAACGCAGTCATCGAGAACAGCGTCATCGTGGAGCCTTGTTTTGTCGGCGACAATGCCGTCATCCGCAATTCCGTCGTGGGCCCTTATGTGAGCGTGGGTCACAATTCGATGGTGGAAAGCACCATCATCACCAACAGCATCATCCAGAACAAATCCCAGATCAAAAACGCCGTGCTCGATTCTTCTATGGTCGGGAATTCGAGCCGCTATATCGGTTCGCGTGACGAACTGAACCTGGGTGATTTTTCAAATTTCTCCAAACGATAGAAATTCGCAGGGCGAAAATTGCAAGTTGTCAGTGAAAATCCTTCTCCTTCGTTTCTCCTCCATCGGCGACATCGTGCTGACCACACCAGTGGCGCGTTGTCTGAAGAAACAATTGGGAGCGGAAGTGCATTTTCTCACCAAACGCGCTTTTGCACCCATGCTGCTTGCCAATCCACACATAGACCGGGTTTTTTCTTTTGAAAAAGAAGTCACGGAGGTTTTAAGTGATTTAAAATCAGAAAGATACGATTGGTTGGTGGACCTGCACCACAACCTGCGCAGCCTGCATGTGAAACTGGCGCTGGGGCGCCCGGCGCGTTCGTTCGACAAACTGAATGTGGAGAAATGGCTGATGGTGTATTTCAAAACGGATCGTTTGCCGGATCTTCACATTGTGACGCGGTACATGGCGACGGTGGCGCACCTTGGCGTTCATTACGACGGCGACGGGCTCGACTATTTTATTCCCCCGGATGAAGAAGTACAGGTTTCCGATTTTTCAGACATGTTGACCGAAGGAAATTACATTGCATTCGTCCTCGGCGCTACCCATGCCACCAAACGGCTGCCTGTGGAAAAAGCGGCGGAAATATGTCGCCATCTTGACCAACCCATCGTCTTGCTGGGGGGCAGAACCGAACAGGCGGCTGCGCAGGCGATTGTTGGCCTGAATGTTGTCAACCTCTGCGGTCAACTCTCCCTCCATCAATCGGCCTCTTTTGTGCGCCAGGCCGGAAAAGTACTGACCCATGACACGGGATTGATGCACATTGCGGCGGCCTTTCGTAAGAAGATCGTATCTGTGTGGGGTAATACCATTCCGAAATTCGGGATGTACCCCTTTTATCCAACCGGGATGCAACGAAACACGTCTATCGAAGTGAAAGGGCTGCCGTGCCGGCCGTGTTCCAAAATCGGCTTTGACCGGTGCCCGAAAGGACATTTTAAATGTATGAACGACATTTCCCCGGCGGAGGTAGTGGAAGCGTTAAAGAAGTGATTGAAAATGCCAGAAACGACCAAAAATCCCTTTTTTACAAAATCCCCGGTAAAGCGTAGGTTTTGATTTCCAATTTTACGCTACTTTTCGCCGGATATTGGACGTTAGACATTTGACTGTTGGACATTGGACTACTGGACATTGGACTTTTTGAGAGATAACCTCCAACATCAACAAGTCTGTTGTCCAGTGTCCAACAGTCAAATGTCCAACGTCCAACAGGTTCCAAAGAATTTTTTAAACAATCCGAATATGCACGTTAGAAAACTACTCTTCCTTTTAGCCGCTCTCCTTGGCCTGAACGGACTTTCCGCACAGGACATCCACTTCACCCAATTTTATATGTCGCCCATGACCATGAATCCGGCCATGTCCGGCAAATTTGAAGGGACCGTGCGCATCGGCGGCATTTACCGCGGACAATGGGCCAGCGTGGTCGGCGGTGGCGACAGTTACAAAACTCCTTCGGTGTGGGCTGATGCGCCCATTATCCGGGGCATCCGCAAGCAGGACTGGATAGGGGTCGGCCTTGTATTTTTCACGGATAAAGCCGGTGAGATCGGCCTTCAGCACAGTGCCACCAAACTCGGCGCCACCTACCACCTGGCACTCGGCAAGAAAAACACGACCGTGCTTTCCATCGGCGGTCAATATGGTAAAGGAAGTCGTAAACTGGGCGATGACCGCCGTTATGAAGACGGCTACGATCCCTCGGGGCAGTACGTCCCCAGCAACAGCAAGGAAGGCAACGTAGTGGACGATGCCAGTTATACCGATATTGACGGCGGGATCAATATTTCCTCGAAATTGAACAAACGTATGGATTTTAACCTCGGTTTTGCCATGTACCACATCAACCAGGGTAAATACAGCCTGGCCGGCATTTCCGATCCGAACGGACCCACTCCTACTCAACCGACGGCAGGTAATGCCAAGATCCCGCGCCGCTCCATCCTGCACGGCCAGTTCAACGCCGCCCTGGATGATCGCTGGAGCATGAGCCCGGCCTTCCAGTACATGACCATGAGCGGCGCTGATGAGATTCAGTTACAGGCACTTATGGGCTATTTGTTCAATCCGGAAAAAGACATCACGCTGAATTTCGGTCTTGGCTACCGCCTGCGCGATGCTGTTCAGGCCATCGCCGGAGTGAAATACAAAGACCTCCGCGTAGGCTTCGCCTACGACATCAATACTTCCGACCTCAACGCCGCCAGCAACTACCGCGGCGGCTTCGAACTCGCAGCCAACTACATCGTCAAGATCTACAAACCGGCCACGATCAAGCAAAAAGTGCTGTGTCCGAGGTTTTAAGGGTAATTAAGTATGTGCATAAAATAAATTGACATTTGACGTTGGACATTTGACCGCGACAACCAATCATTTAGTCAAATGTCCAATGTCAAAAATCAAATGTCCACTTGCTTAAGAGTAATTAAGGTCATTTTCTTCTAATGACTCCAATGACTCCAATGACTTTTTTAAAATTCATAAGATGAAAAAACTGATCTTCTTCATAACCCTTTTCAGTGCGATAACGGCAGCAGTATCGAACGCACAGCCGCTGAACCGATCCACACCCGATGCCAATAAAAAATCCGCCGAGGAAGCGGAAGCCAATGGCAATCCATACGAAGCGCTTTCTCTCTATGAAAAGGTCTACGACGACACCAAAGACAGAGATATCGCCATCAAAATCGCCAAATTGGAGTACGAACTGCGTGACTACGCCCAGGCAGAACGGGCGTTTGGCCGGCTTGTGACCCGCGATCGCAAAAACGAATTGCCCGAACTGAAGTATTGGTATGCCATGAGCATGAAGTACAACGGCAAATACGCCGAAGCCATCGAGATGTTCAACCTGTACGTCAACGATGCGTCGGCCCAACCCGATCTCGCGCAGGCTTCCAAGCGCGAG
Source organism: Saprospiraceae bacterium (assembly GCA_019187225.1). Taxonomy (GTDB): domain Bacteria; phylum Bacteroidota; class Bacteroidia; order Chitinophagales; family Saprospiraceae; genus M3007. The sequence goes on along the minus strand of JABAQQ010000042.1, from coordinate 109,408 downwards.
ATCGCCGGCTGCGAACTGGGCAAAAAAGTCAAACAACCCGAAAATCTGCTCGTCTCCAACATCGGTAAAAAAGCCAACAGCCCCCAAACGGAGGCGTCTCCTTCTTACAGCGGAGGCGAACTTTACTACTCTTCCCTGCAAGGCAAAGAGGTCATCGTAGTGGACGGCAAACAAGGCGATTGGTATGCGAAGGTGTACACTTCATCTAAAAGTGGCGCTGAGTACGGGGAGCCTACCCCGCTCGGCCAGCAGATCAACCGCGAGGACTGGCATCAGGGCAACGTAAGTGTCACTCCCGACGGACGCACCATGTATTTTACCCGCGTCCAGTTGGCCGAAGGCGGTCAGGGTATTGCGGAAAGCAAAATCTATTATTCCACCAAGGGTTCCGACGGTTGGGGCGCCGCCAATGAGGTGACGGGTGTGAATGGCGACTACATTGCCAAACATCCCTGCGAAGGCGAATTGTTCGGCGAAAAAGCCCTCTTTTTTGTCGCCAATATGCCCGGCGGAAAAGGCGGTTTCGACATCTACTATGCTCCGAAAAAACAGGACGGCGTATTCGGCGCGCCTGTCAACCTGGGTGAGGTCATCAATACGGTTGGAGAAGAAGCCAGCCCTTTCTACCAGGACGGCAAATTGTGGTTCAGCAGCAATGGCCGCCCCACCATCGGTGGCTTCGACGTGTTCGAAAGTCAATGGAACGGCTCTGTCTGGAGCGAACCGAAACTGATGCCGCTTGGCATCAATTCAAGCGTAGACGACCAGTTTTACACCCGCACCCCGGACGGTATGAGTGGTTTTTTTGTGAGCAACCGTCCCGGACCGAACAACCTGAAAAGCAAAACCTGCTGCGACGATATCTATAATTGGGAGATCGAACGGGTAAAAGTAGACCTCCTGGCGAAAACGATGCGCCTGCGGCGCAAGGGTGAAAAAGAAAACCAGCCGCTCACCGGCGCTACGGTACAGGTGTTCGACGTGACGACCAAAGATCCCGCCCGCGTGGAAGAAAAAACCAATGCATCGGCCAATGAATTTCCTTTCACGCTGCTGCCCGAAAAGTCGTACCGACTCATCGCCACCCGCGAAGGTTACCGGCCGGATACGCTGGATTTCAACACCGTTGGCATTAAAAGAAGTACCACGGTCGAAAAAAAATTGTTGCTGCGCCTTTTAAAGGTAGAGCCTGTGTACGATACCTTCTATACCAACCAACCCATTCGCCTGGAAAACATCTACTATGACTACGATAAATGGGACATCCGCCCGGATGCCGAGCCGGATTTACAGGAGTTGACAGACCTTCTGAAAAAATATCCGGATATGAAGATCGAACTTTCCTCGCATACCGACTCGCGCGGACGCGATGAATACAACGAAACGCTTTCGCAAAAACGCGCCGAAAGTGCCAGAAACTGGATACTCGCCAAAGGTATTGCAGCCGACCGGATAGTTCCGAAAGGATACGGAGAAAAGCAACTCCTCAACGAATGCGCCAACGGCGTGGAATGCACCGAAGAACAACATCAACTCAACCGCCGGACGGAGTTCAAGATCATTTCCGGGCCGACGAGCATTGTCATCGAACGCGTCGAAAAACGCGACCCGAAACAGAAATCCGGCGGCAATTGAGCCATCGGTTGAACATCGGACAAGATGATTCATGCGAAGGGGTAAAGGACGAACCAGATATACGCGCCGTAGAGTCATTCCCGCAGATTTTCGCAGAAAAATGACGCGGATTTCCGCAGATTGAGATCAGTATCTGCGACTATCTGCGCAAATTTTTCTGCGAAAATCTGCGGGAAACCTTTTAAAAGGGTCACATGCGTGTTAGCCCCTGATTCGCATGAATCATATCGAACACCTGGCTTTCAACGAATCAGACTCACCGTCCCGGTCTTTTCAAATCTCGTTCCGTCGAGGCGTTCCAATTCTGCCCGGAATGCATAAACGCCCATTTGGACTATTTTGCCGCGCCACGTGCCATCCCATCCCTGCGCATGGTCGCCTGGCGTAAGATTTAACTGGTCATACACAATCCCTCCCCAACGGTCGGCGATCATCAATCGCCGGATGAGTACTACTCCTGCATCCGTACTGATAAAAAACCGGTCGTTCGGCTCCGGAGCGTCCGGGTTAAATACGTTGGGTGCGTATACCCGATTGTCGTTGGAGACAAAAATGTTGATATCGTCGCTGACGGTGCAGCCGCTGGTATCTGTGGCGGAGAGTTGAAAAAAAACATTGGTCAGCGGTTGGATACAGTTGAAAAAACACAGCGAATCAGCACAGGGCGGAGCAGGGTACCAGGCGAGGCTTTCCGGGACGAGACCAAAGAGGGGAGTGAGGCAAACCGTATCGCCTTTTACGATGTCGCGGTCTTCACCAAGGTACACCCAAAGTTCGCGAAAAGAAAGACTGACGTACACCAAAGAATCGCAACCGGAAGCCGCCGCCCCGGGCAGGATTTCCAGGCCCGTGCGGTTGTCGCGGTCGAAACGATGGCCGTTAATGGTCAACGATCCGTCGGGGCAAAGGGTGTCGTTGATGATGCGGAACGGCGGCGTCAGCACTTCCAGTTGCACACGGATCAGGCTGTCGCAACCGGCAACACCTGCGCCCGGGATCATTTCTTCGCCGGATGTATGAAAGGCGTGGTAAGCCGTGCCGTTGATAAAGATCGTATCGCCTTCGCAGATAGTTGCCTGATAATCAAGCACGGTGGGGTAAAAATTCAGGTTGATGTGAATAATGCTGTCGCAACCGTTCGCCGCGCCGTTGTCTACGATTTCTTCGCCGAGGTAAAATTTGGAATGGTAAGCCGTACCGTTCACCCATACTGTATCACCTTCACAAATACTTTGGTCGAGGGTGATTTCAACAGGTTGCCGGAAAACCAGGTTGACCAGAATAACACTGTCGCCGCCGTCTGCTGCTGCACCGGGTAAAAAAACGATCCCATTGGGATTGGTAGCGTCGAAGAAGAGATTGCCGATCAGTAAAGTCTGATTGGAACAAAAGGTGTCGCGGTAGTTGAAAAAGGAAGTGTCGGCCAATGTTGGCGTGGCTTTGGCAGTTTCATCCGCCGTAGGATCGAAGGCGGGAGCAGTGGCAGTGGAGATCGGGAATATGCTGAAGCAGCGGTGAGTTATAGCTGGTTCTGTATATGCAGCCGTCGCCGGGCTGATTATTGCCATTGCAATGATTACTATCGTTAGCCGTAAGTAATAGGCCTGAATCATAACCGTTTTCTCTTTTGAAATGAATGAAGGAAGCCACAGAACCCCCTTCAGGCTCCGTGGCTTCGATGTCTCAATTACCAGTCCAACTTCATTTATTTGTCCGATTCTTCCAAACGCTGTAGCCGCGCTTCAAAGGATTCCATCCGTTTGCGAAGCGCCTCATTTTCAGCCTTTAAAGTTTCTATCTGTTGCTGTTGCTCCTGGATGGCTTTTACGGCCAGAATGCCAAAACCGGCGTAGTTGAGCGATAGGTAAGTTTCGGAGCCGTTGCGCGCCCGGCTTTCGCCTACCAGTTCGGGGAACAAGGCCTGTACGTCCTGTGCGATAAATCCGAGCGAACGCTTGTCCGTTTCATTTTCCACTGTATAGTGATAAGAAACCGGCCGGAGTTGCATGAATTTGTTCAATATCCCCATCGGAATAGCGGCGATCTCTTTTTTCAGCCGGCGGTCCGAAGGCGTATAGATGCCCCCGACTGCATTGAAAGTGCCTGCCGGTATACCGGGGCCGAGCAGATCGTTGAACAGCACCAGGTTGCCCGGGCCGTTTACCTGAAAATCCCAATGGTGGCCATTCAGGCTGTTTTCAAGCGACATGGCAATGTCTTTTTGAAACACCTTGAAATCAGCCGGGCCGTTGTTGACGCCGCCGATGCCCACATTCCCCAATGATGTGGCTGCAATGGCGGGCGTGACGGAAGTAGAAGAGGAAAGTGTGAACAGCGGAGAACCCCCGCTGCGTCCGGCCAAAGTCCAGCCACCCGCGTCGCTGCCTTTGAACAAAATCCTGGCGAAATCGCTGCCTGTTTGTTCTACTGTCAGTTGCGGAGCACTGGTGGATGTGGAGAAGCGTCCGTCGCCATCCACGTCGAGACGGTAGGCAGGCGTATTGGTGTGGAGACCTACATTGCCGTCGCGGGTCAGCAAGGCCGGCCCGGATGTAGAAGTGAATACCGCTCCGGGGCCGTCGGCTTCGTTGAGACCAAAAACGGCGGGCAAACTGCCTTTGTTGACGATGTTGGCGCCTTCTCCGATGCCGGTACTGTTGACCACCTGCAGCTTACCGCTGGTGCTGGCGGTCGTACCGATCAGTACGTTCTCACTATTGGTATTGTAAATGTTGTTGTTATCCAACTCCCAATCGTCAGAACCACCACCACCGATGCCGCTGAGGTCCACTGTGCTGCCCGAACCGGAGATTTCGAGGATATTTCCGCTGAGCGACAGGGTTTGGAGTTCGTTGGTCGCATCATTGTCGGCGTCACCGGTATTGTTGATGACGAAATTGGGCGCAGAGCCGGTGATGCTGATGCCTGTGCCGGCGGTATAACTGTTGCTGGCGGGCAAGGTGATGATGCCGCCGCCATTGGACAGGGTGATGTCGTTGCCGGCGATGCTGATGGTCTGCAATTCGTTGGTCGGACTGTTGTCTGTATCACCGATGTTGTTGATCGTGAAATTGGGCGCCGAACCGGTGATGCTGATGCCGGGGCCTGCATTGTAGTTGTTGGCGGCAGGGATGCTCACTGTATTGCCATTGGAAATGGACAATTGGTTGCCTACGAGATTGAGCGTCTGGAATTCGTTGGTGTTGTCCAGGTCGCCGGAGTTGTTGATGACAAAATTGGGCGCTGAACCCGTGATGCTGATTCCTGTGCCGCCGCTGTAATTGGGTAAAGTCACATTACCGCCCCCCAACGAGAGCGACAACTGATTTCCGGTAAGTCCGAGCGTTTGAATTTCGTTGGTATTGTCGAGGTCGCCGGTATTATTGATGACAAAATTAGGCGACGAGCCGGTGACGCTGATACCCGTGCCCCCGCTGTAAACATCGCCCGTGCCGCCGACGGCGTCGCCGCTGGGCACCCAAGCTGAGCCGTTCCATTTCAGCACTTCACCAACATTGGCGCCTTGCGGGGCGAGGTCAAGGGGATTACCCGCTGTGCCATTGCCTGTCAGTCTGCTCGTGGTCACGGCAGTTTGCGCCCCCCAGTTATCACCGGAGAAGGAAGCAGGAGTCCAGGCTGAGCCACTCCATTGCAACACCTGACCGGGAGAAGCGCCTTGCGACGCGAGATTAAGGGGGTTACCTGAAGTGCCATTGCCGGTAAGCGCAGTTCCGACCGCTGCGACTTGCGCCCCCCAGTTGTCGCCGCCACCGTCTGGCGCGGGCGCCCATCCGGTGCCATTCCACTTGAGTACTTCACCTGTTGCTGCACCCTGCTGGTCAATCCTGACGGGGCTGCCAAGGGTGCCATTACCGGTGAGCTCGGGACCAGTCCACACCGCCTGGTTACCCCAGTTGTCACCTGCGTCGTTGGCAGGCGTCCATGCGGAGCCGTTCCATTTCAATACCTGGCTGAGTCCCGCACCTTGTTGGGCCAGATTGAGCGGGTTGGCAAGTGTGCCGTTGCCACTGAGGGCAGTGCCGGCTGCAACAGTTTGAGTGCCCCAGTTGTCGCCGCCGTCGGCGGCAGGGAACCAGGTCGAGCCGTTCCATTTTAATACCTGTCCGTTGGCCGCGCCTTGCTGCGCTATTTTGAGTGGGTCCGGCAGGGTGCCGTTGCCGGCGAGTGTGGCGTCGGTGACGGCAACTTGTGTGCCCCAGTTGTCGCTGCCGGCGTTGTCGTTGGCAGGTGCCCAAGCAGTACCATTCCATTTGAGCGCCTGGCCGATGCCGGCACTCATGTTGTTGAGTTTATTGCCCGTGATAGAGCCGTTGATAATGTTGGTCGTACCGACCGAGTTATTGGCCAGTTCCAGATTGGTGACGACCAGCGGTTTCAATTGCAGATTAGAGAACGTTCCCGATAGGTCGCCGCCCGCCTGCGAAGTGTTGGTGATATCGTCGAACGGATCGAGGTCGCCGCCGTTGATGACGGTGTAGGTATTGCCGGATGGTACTACATCTATGCCGGGGCCGGGCAGCACGACGGTATTGCCGCCGGTAGCATCGGAGGCTGGGGCCCAGGTCGTGCCGTTCCACTTGAGCACCTGGCCGTTGGTAGCGCCTTGCTGGGCGATTTTAACGCCGGTCACTGCGCCACTGGCGATTTCGTTGGCGCCTACCGCATTGGCTTTGATCTGCAGATTGGTGAATGTACCGCTTATATCGCCGTCAGCTGAGCTCGAAATTGTGATATCATCGGCTGCATTGGTGTCGCCGGAGTTGGCAATGGTAAAGTTCGGAGAGGCGCCCGTGACGTTGATACCGGCGCCGGCGGTGATGCCCACCGTTGTGATGCCTGCGTCGGGTGAAGGCGCCCAGAGCAGGCCATTCCATTTGAGTACCTGACCTGTAGTCGCATTCATGTCGTCGAGTTTAGCGCCGGTCACAGCGCTGTTGGCGATTTTGGCTTCCGTGACGGCATTGGCAGCGATTTCGTTGGTGCCAACTGCATTTGCTTTTATCTGGAGGTTGCTGAAGGGGCCGCTCACGTCGCCGTCGGCAGTACTGGCCGTGGTGATGTCGTCGGTTGCGAGGGTGTCGCCCGTATTGGTGATGACGAAGTTGAAGCCGTTTTGCTGTACCTCAATGCCCGCGGCGCCGTTGATGCCGACCGTGCCGGGTTGTACGATCGTTTTGAACACATCGGTCACACGTCCCTGAGCGTCCACCGTGATGACCGGGATCTCGGTCGCGCTGCCGTAAATACCCGGTGTGACGCCGGTATTGGTCAGGCTGACCGTTCCTGTTGTGGTGATTGGGCCGCCTGTGAGGCCGGCTCCGGTATTGACCTGAGTGACGGTGCCACCACCCGAACCAGTGCCGGCGATGTCATCCTGCGGGATCCATTTCGTGCCATCCCATTTAAGTACCTGGCCGGTTGCAGCGCCTTGCTGGGCGATGTTGAGCGGATTGGCTGCTGTTCCGTTGCCCGTCAGCGCATTGCCGACGGCAGCGGTCTGCATACCCCAATCGTCGCCGCCACCGCCGCCACCGTTGGCGGCATTTTGGGCATACAATGCATATGGCACGCTCATGAGTTGAGAAGAGCCGAGTTCGTCGAACACATTGGGAGAAGTTTCGAGCGCTACCGTCAGGTATTTGGCGCCCCCTCCCCAGTTGATGGAGGTAAAATCGCCTTGCAACGGTGTGCCGCCCTGGCCGATGACAAGGTTGACCAAGCCAAATTCGTTGGTCGAGATCGTCTGTTTTTCTGAATAGGCCACCGGTCCATTGGGGGCGCCGCTGCGGATGGAGAACAACAGCACAACGGTCTGGTTGGTCAGCGGATTGCCATTGACATCCCGCACAATACTTTGATAATTAAATCCCTGCGGGGTAAATTGCGCAGCAAGCGGGAACGCGGCGCACAAGATCAGAAAGAGGAAAAATATTCGACTTTTCATGGAACAATCAGTTTTGGAAATTAAAGATTTGCCGTGGAATGGAGTGCCCTTCAAAAATTGACGGACTGCCGGAAAAGCGGTAGGAAAGGATTAAGTAGGCAGGATAAACAGGATTTGAAGGGATTGACAGGATCTATTTTGATGAAAGCCAATGATAGGAGTTCCGATAACCTTGTCAATTTCGTTCAACCTGGTAAATCCCGATCATGTCAGAGACGGACAACGCGCAGGGTAGCAACCCCGGAAGTAGCGGGATCCTGCAATTGCAGAATATAAACGCCGGGCTGCCAGGCTGTGCAGTCGAGTCGCGAACCGTCCGGTTGTGTCAGTGGCTGATTGGAGATCACCACCTGGCCGAGCAGGTTGAACACATTGGCGCGCAACAACGAGCCTTTTTCACCGGAAAAACGCACAGTCAGCACATCTGCCGTAGGATTCGGGAACACTTGTATGTCCCAGGCTGCCAGGTCGAAATCGTCGGTAGCGACCACTGTTGACAACTCCGGCTGGTGAAAACCTTGCGTCAGTTTGCGAAGGTCGCCGGTCAGGGTGGTGATAACGGGTTCGCCGACCGTGTAAGTAAAAGTAAGACCGCCCTGTGTGCCGGTTTTTCCGGCAGCACTGATGACCTGAATGGCGTTTACGTAATCCTGGGAATAGCAAATGCTGTGGGAAAGGCACAATAAGAGTGCGAGGGAAAGGAATCGGTTCATGGCAATGCGGATTGAAAATTATGTTTCACAAAGGAAAACAAGTTTTCAAACTGCGGGAAAAAAAGTTTGGGTGGTGTCGGCTGTTTGTCAGTTTTTGGCTTCGGAGCAACCCTCGAAAACCCGGATATGTCACAAAACACCTCATTCCGCCACTACCACCTTTTTTACACAAAGCTGATTATTTGTCTGAATGCTCAGATAATACAGCCCGGTCAGGCTTGGTGCAGGCAAAGAAAACTGTTTTGCACCATCCGGCATCCTGCCACTCCAAATCGGGCGGCCCAGGTTGTCGTACAATAACACCAACCCGCCTTGTAATGCTCCTTCGGTGCGTACCTGAAGCAGGCCGCCTTTTTTCACAGGATTGGGCATCAGACTTACTTCGCCTTGCGTGTCAGGTGGCGTTTCCGTCGATACTAAGGGCAAATCGAGGATAAAATAAAAACTGGGGTCACTGAACCCCGGCCAATCGTGCAAAGTCATGTTGAGAAATTGAAGGCTGTCGCCATCGTCAATATTGGCACTACCCGACACAAATAACTGGTTGCCGGACAGTACCTGGACTCCCGAAAAAGATTCCGTGGCTGCCGAGTTGGCAACATAATATTGCAAGACTTCTCCAGTTTGATCCAGTTGTATCAGGGCCGCATCCGACCTTATGCTTCCACTTGCCGATGGTATTCCGCCGGGAAGAGTAACATCGTCAAATGCCAATGAACCGAAATACCCCATCGTAGCCCAGATATTGTTGACAGAATCAATTGCCAGGGAACTGATATATTGAACCGGTCCTTCACCCGCAAAAACTTTCTTCCAAAGTACCTGGCCATCATTGTTAATCTTCGCAATAAACGTATTGGATGAGTTTCCGGTTAGTGTGTCTCCGGCAAAAAAAGCTATATTCCCCCAAAACTGACAAGCCCAATAGAAATCTCCTGCGTTATCTTGTATAAGAACACGTCCCGCATCTTCATCAGTGCTGCCCGCCTGCAACAACCAAATAGCGTTAAGATCAGAATCCAGTTTTAATAAAAAAGCGTCGCCACTCAACCACGAAAGATAATTGTCAAAAAAAAGGCTGTCGTAAGAAAAATCTCCAAGAGTAGTTCCGCTTATGTATAAATTGCCATCATGGGCAGCCATTAAATCATTGCAATAATCGTATTGCGTGCTGCCAAAACGCCTGGCATTTAGCGTTTGCCCGTTACTGTCGAACAATGCGACAAAAATATCGGTATCTTCCACATGACAGCCGAGACAGTGCAGTGTATAATCATCAAAGGTAATGTCGGAATAGTTAACATAGCCGGCTAAAACTATATTCTGATTTGCAAGAATAGCAATATGTGCCGACAAGGCCGAACTACAGGGAAAATATCGCGTGAAGGCGATTTCTCCGTTTGGGCGCACTTTTGTGAGGCATAATGCACCTTTTTTTATAGTGGTATCGGCGATAAAAATAGTATTGTTTAAATAAATAGTATCATCGCTAATCATATATGTTAACAGAAAATCGTCATTCCGAGTTCTTTCCACAGAAATTGGTCGAATGCTTTTACCGGCCGAAAACTGTAATTTAATATACAATTGTCGTGCAGAGTCCAATAATACAAAATATGCCTGTTCAGATTGCCAAATGTTGGAAGGTGGAGGCGTAGGAGTTAAATAAAGAAAGGTATTCGAATCAAGCAAAACCGAATCACTCTTTGAATCAAACCAAAGAGCCGTGTTTTTTTCGTATCGCTTTATCGTTTCAACATATGCGCCACCTCCGCCGCCCCTGAAAGTGTGCCATTCAGAAATAGATTGGGCTTGAAGGGCGACAAATAACAGTACGAGCCCTATTGTTAGTGCAGTACGCATAACGAGTTGATTGAAGCGGCCCGAGACGAATAACGCCGCGGGCCACTGATGAGATTTAAAGTTTGATAAACCGGGCAGTCCCGATTAGTTGGTTGTCGGCACCGGCAATTTGAAGATAGTAGAAGCCTTTGGGTAGTTGCTCTACTTCGAGCGACAGCCGGTTACGTGCGCGCTGAATGGCGACATTTTTTTGTACATGTAAAATGCCCCGGCTGTCATATACAACAAGCCTGGCTTCAGGTTGCTCCTGGTCCGAATCAAATTCCACCTGGAGCAAACCGGACGCCGGCACAGGATAAACACGCAGGGATTGTCTTGTTTGTTTATAGTCTTTTCCGGCCTCTCTTGGAGAAGACTCACCTGCTTCCGGATCATATATAAAGCGCTCTCCACCCACTACCATGCCTTGCGAGTTTATTTGTTTCACATCGCAGATACACGGCAATGCATTTGTATCGGGGCTGTACTGTACAGTCAGATAATAAGGCGTGGCGACTGCCATAGTAAGACCTTCTATCGTAGCGACGCCACCGGTCATTTTCAACCGCCCGTCGGTTTGGAGGGCAAAGCCTTCGCCTTCACCGCCATTGTTTTGCCAAATCGTATGAAGGCTGTCTCGCAGAAGAATGAACAATTCGCCCTGTGCCTGACACGGCACATAGCCCGGCAGTGTCGGGGACGTAACTTGGATATTATTGGTGAGGGCGGAAGTAGCAGAGCTTTGATGTGTAAATACAGTAGATTCAAACAGAGTCCCCCAGTTAGTCAAGGGAGTACCGCCGAGAATTGATACGCTTTTCCCGGCAATATTGTTGTTGCTTCTGATATTTACCAACACATCCGATGTTTCTGTTGACGTCATTGGATCCTGCGTAGATTCTATTCTGGCCAAAAGAGAAAAGTGATGCCTGTCAAAGTGAAAATCACCCGGATCAGGCATGTTACCCCAAAGGAATTTTATAATTCGCTCTTCACCCGCCCGCATGTCATCGGGCAGTGCAATGGGCGAACTATCCACTTCATCTCCTGTCACTACAGTGCCGCTGCCTGGAGACTGCACGAAATAATCTTCCCAAAAATCCGGCCAGGTAAGTACGGTGGAAGACTTGCTGAAATATACACGCAACGAGCCTTGCGTCAGCGGCATACAACCGCGTGAGCGCAACCTGACGTATATGTAATTGTTTTGACCATATACGGGATTTTCATGTATCTGTATGGTCTCTCCGTCGTCGTCCCCACTCCTTATCCAAATGTCTCCGCTTAGCCACACAGGACCTTGATCCGGATTCGGTTCAGTGCCCAGATCTGCCGGCGTATCCCTGATGTAATAGTCTGCAACTCCTTCCGGTGGCGTTGGATTGAATTCAGTGCCATATATGTCTCTGAAATGTTGGTAAATGATGCACAAATCGGTGGCGGTAATGAAGATGCCGGCATTTTTGATGTTGACGTTTTCGTCTTTGGCATACTCCGCTGCGCCAAAAATGGCTTCGGCAGCTTCCCATTGCTCTGTCTCGCTACCCGTCAATGCAATCCCTTTGATAGCGATGTAATCGGTTTTGTCTTTGCCGATGTCGTCCCAGATGCGCATCATGGCAGTGGAGAAGAGTTGTCCTTGTGAGTGGGGAGGCAAGTTGGCAAAATCCTGAGATGTATAATCTTCCTCAAAATCCGTTGTCCGATTTTCGTTGGCAGGCAGCACGTCATTGAACATGTACCAGTTACACACCCTATGGTATTGCGGCTCATTTTCATTCCACAACCCCAAACTGCGGGTATAGGACATTGACCAGTAGTCAGCAAAGCCCTCACCCAAACCTTCCGAAGTTGATATTCCACCGGGCGCCATCCAGTCGTTGATGCCGTGCCCAAGTTCATGAATAATAACGGCTGCATCTTCGGCTGCGTCCATGGTCTGCCCTTGTGCGTTTTCGAACTTGGCAAAATGCAGGAAACCTCCGCCTGAATTGTAAGCTGCGGCGAAAGTGGTCTCAAGTGCTTGAACTACTTCAAAACGAACGGCTTTGTCATCAGATGACGGATTTTGATAAGGTGAAAGAGCTGCTGTGCCGTAACTGTAGTAGTGAGCCATCACTTTGTCAATATGAAAATAGCACATCACTGCTTCAAAGCAGTCATCAGAGCGGTCAAATGACCAGTTAAGTGTATTGCTATAGCATGGGGTAGGGTCATTTTTATGATATGCCCGAGTCCCTCGCAAATATGTGGGCCCTTGCTCAAACTGGTTTCCAACAGGGAAAGTAACGGACATTAATTGTCCTTGTAAATCGGTAGTATTGGCGTCGTTCCCATGAACAAATCCGCCAGTACCATAAGCCGCGCCGGAAGTGCTAATCGGGTCTGGGTTAAAAACGTTGCCTGTGCCAGTGCCTGAGCTTGTCTGAAAAGAATGCAGGTTGTTGTATCGCCGGATTACTGTGTTGCTGTGGGCATCTACAAACGTAATCCAGTCACCGATTGGAGCATTCAGAGAAAACCTTACCCGATAGCACAGCGCGGGTTTTTCATCGCTGAAGTGAATTATCTTTTCATTGCGCACTTTTGGAGGAATTTGAATCGGACCGAATGCGCTTATTGCGGTGAACAATGCTGTCTTTCCGTTTACCTGAGATTGAATTTTGATATCCTCCCTTACAGGCCGGGTGTAGTTCAGAAGAAAAATAATTTCTTTTGCCCGGTTCATGGTGACAATGATTTGGTTATCATCTACAGGCAGGCCTTTGTACATCTGCTGAAACCGAACAACCGTAATTTCGCCACCCTTGTAGGTAAAGTGATGCTTTAAGTTATTGCTCATTGATCCTTTCAAACCGAACTTTGCTTTGTTCTTGTCGAGGTAGTTTAGTGCGGCCTCTTCAAAACTACGCCCTTCTGTTTGCTCCCGCATCTCATAAATTCCTGCAATAGCATTGTCACTTTGGCGATAGGCGATTGAGCCAATACGATACGTTTTCTGGGGTTGATTTTCTTTTCCTAAAGGATATTTCTTTTGCGCTGAAAGAGAAGATAAAAAAAGGATTAAAATTAAAACAATTGTTGGTTTTTTTGCGGGGGGGGTGAGATAAATTGTTTCATTTTAAAATAATTTTGGTGAACGAATCGGTTTAAGTATGGAACAAAACTAAATCTTTTAAATGTAATTTTTTAAGTATAGCCTGTTAAAAAACAAAAAAAGCCAAACCGGAAACTCCGATATGGCTTCTCACCGCGTTAAGCAGTGACTTCTTTGACGTTGAAACGCCGTCAATACTCGTCCTCGTTGAAAAAGAAGTCGTCGTGGCGCGGATAATCGGGCCATATGTCTTCGATGCCTTCATACATCTCGCCGTCGTCTTCCAATTCGTCTAAGTTATCAATCACTTCGCTGGGCGCGCCGGAGCGAATGGCATAGTCAATGAGTTCGTCTTTGGTGGCCGGCCAGGGGGCTTCTTCTAAGTAGGAGGCCAGTTCGAGAGTCCAGTACATAGGTTGTTTTGTTATTTTATAATTACAAAATGAGCATGGCGTCGCCGTAACTGAAGAAGCGGTATTCTTCTTTCACGGCCTGGTTGTAGGCTTCCATGATGAGCTCGAAGCCGCCGAACGCGCAGACCATGATGAGCAGGCTCGATTTCGGCAGATGGAAATTGGTGACCATGCTGTTGGCAATACTGAAATCGTAGGGCGGATAGATGAACTTGTTGGTCCATCCCTCCACGGGTTTCAGCATTTTTTCGGCGGACACGGCCGTTTCGATGGAACGCATCACAGTTGTTCCGACCGCGCATATCTTTTTTTCAGCCGCGATGCCTTTGTTCACCGTTTCGGCGGCCTGCGGCGAAATGCGGAAATATTCGGCTTCCATTTTGTGCTTGGACAAGTCTTCCACATCAATGGTGCGGAAGGTGCCAAGGCCGATGTGCAGGGTCAGTTCGGCGAAGTTAACTCCTTTTAATTCAAGGCGTTTCATCAGTTCGCGGCTGAAGTGCAACCCGGCGGTCGGGGCGGCTACGGCGCCAAGTTCTTTGGCGTAAATGGTTTGGTAGCGCTCGCGGTCGACGGCTTCCGGCTCCCGCTCGATGTATTTGGGCAAGGGGGTGTTGCCGAGTTTGGCGAGTTCGCGTTGAAAATCATCTTCGGTACCATCGAAGAGAAAACGGATGGTGCGTCCGCGGGAGGTGGTATTGTCCACTACTTCAGCTACGAGGGCGTCATTGCCGTTCTCGTCCTCGAAATACAGTTTGTTCCCCACGCGGATCTTGCGGGCGGGGTCCACGAGCACATCCCACAAGCGGGCGTCGTGGTTGAGTTCGCGGAGCAGAAAAACTTCGATCTTAGCGCCGGTTTTTTCTTTCTGGCCGAACAAGCGCGCCGGGAACACCTTCGTATTATTAAAGATCATCACATCCCCGTCGTTGAAGTAGCCGAGGATATCTTTGAAAATTTTATGCTCGATTTTTCCGGTATTGCGGTTCACCACCATGAGGCGGCTTTGGTCGCGCTCATCGGTTGGATATTGCGCAATGAGTTCTTTTGGCAGGTTGTAATTGAAACTGGAGAGTTTGGTGCGCATTGTGATATTTGAATCAGGCTTATCGGCAAATGGTTACCCGTTGTCAGTGATCGGTTGAAGGTGCTGATAACAATCGGCCCGTGACCATTAATGGACGGTAGCTAAGGACCTAAAGTTGCTTTTGCAGCCATTTTCAGGGGTTTATCCTGAAAATGGCTGCAAAAGTAAAATTATTTGGCAAACGAAAAATTTTTAAAAAGGTTTCTGAAATGGTTGACGGGTTTTGCGGGTTTACGGGTTTACGGGACAGGACGTCAACACTCCGTAAACCCGTTAACCCGCAAAACCCGTCAACCACATTACGCTATCGCCATTGCCTTTTCGGCTTTTTTACGATCGTGCTCGTTGAGGTGCACTTTGCGCAGGCGGATGCTTTTAGGCGTCACTTCCACATATTCGTCCTCCTGGATATATTCGAGTGCTTCTTCGAGGGTGAAGCGGCGCGGCGGCGGCAGAGAGGCTTTATCGTCGGAGCCTGAGGCGCGCATGTTGGTCAGTTTTTTCGTTTTGGTCACGTTTACCACAAGGTCGTTGGGGCGGTTGTTTTCGCCGATGACCTGGCCTTCGTATACTTCTTCACCCGGTTCAACAAAGAATATGCCTCTGTCCTGGAGGTTGTCGAGCGAATAAGCAATCGCCGTGCCGGTTTCCATCACAATGAGCGAGCCGTTCTGGCGACCTGCGATATCGCCTTTCCAGGGTTCGTAGCCTTCAAAACGGTGAGTCATAATGGCTTCACCTTGTGTGGCGGTCAGGATGTTGGAACGGAGACCGATGATGCCGCGCGACGGAATATCGAAGCGCAGGAGAAAACGGTCGCCTTTGGGCTCCATGCTTTTCATAACACCTTTGCGGCGGGTTACAAATTCGATGCATTTGCCGCTCGTTTCTTCCGGCACGTCAATTGTGAGTTCTTCCACCGGCTCGCACTTCACACCGTTGATCTCTTTGATGATCACCTGGGGCTGGCCTATCTGTAATTCGTAACCTTCGCGGCGCATGGTTTCGATCAGAATGGAAAGATGCAACACGCCCCGGCCGAACACCATAAAAGAATCGGCGCTGTCGGTTTCTTCCATACGCATGGCCAGGTTCTTCTCTAATTCTTTTTCGAGACGCTCGCGCACGTGGCGGCTGGTGACGTATTTGCCTTCTTTGCCGAAAAACGGCGAGTCGTTGATGGTGAACAACATGCTCATCGTCGGCTCATCAATCGAGATCGGGTCGAGTGCCTCCGGATTTTCGAAGTCGGCGATCGTATCGCCGATCTCAAATCCTTCCACGCCCACCACCGCGCAGATGTCACCCGCTTCCACTTCCGGCACTTCTTTTTTCGCGAGGCCGTCGAACAGGAACAATTGTTTGATCCGGTGTTTTTGCACCGTGCCGTCCTTTTTTACTAAGGAGACCGGCTGGTTAGCCGTGAGTTTGCCGCGTGACAGGCGTCCCACGGCGATGCGGCCGATGTAATTGGAGAAGTCGAGCGAGGTTACGAGCATCTGAGTCGTTCCCTGCGTTACAACGGGTTCGGGTATGTACTGAATGATGTCGTCGAGCAATGCCGTGATGTCTTCGGCCGGTTTTTTCCAGTCGTGGCTCATCCAGCCTTGTTTGGCTGAACCGAACACGACGGGGAAATCGAGTTGGTCTTCGGTGGCGTCGAGGGCGAACATCAGGTCGAACACCTGTTCATGCGCCCAGTCGGGGTTGCAGTTGGGTTTGTCCACTTTATTGATGACCACAACCGGCTTTTTGCCCATTTGAAGGGCTTTTTGAAGGACAAAGCGGGTTTGCGGCATGGGGCCTTCGAAGGCATCCACGAGCAGCAGCACGCCGTCGGCCATGTTGAGAACGCGTTCGACCTCGCCGCCGAAGTCGGCGTGCCCGGGTGTGTCAATGACGTTGATCTTCACACCTTTATAATGGATAGCGACGTTTTTGGCAAAAATCGTGATGCCGCGTTCGCGTTCCTGGTCATTGTTGTCCAGAATAAGATCGCCGGTCACCTCGTGATCTTTGAAGACTTTGGCTGCGTGAATCATTTTATCCACGAGCGTCGTTTTGCCGTGGTCAACGTGGGCGATAATGGCGATGTTGCGAATGTTCATATAAGTGCTTTTCAAAAGAGGCGCAAAGGTACGCTTTTTCCGAACGGTAAAAAAGCAAGCAATGCGCCATCATTTGTTAATGATACATGAAATTTTGACAATCATTTGGTACAACGAAAAAATTAACCTGAAAAACAGAATTTTATTTCCCAAAATAAGTGTTACTTTTGTGCTTCCTGTATGCCAACTTGATGCCCGGCAGTCTGGTCTTAACAATACCCTGTGCATGAAGGGAAGAACCAATTGAGAGCGCAGGTATCGAGATACTTACAGCTGCCGGGCTTTTTCAGGATGAACTCGGAGGGCGCCGGTGCGTGGAGGGTGAAAAAACATTCCTGTTATGGAGATCGTCATCGGCATTACCGCCTTCTTTGCGTCTTTGCTTACCTTGTTTTCCGGCTTTGGCCTTGGCACCATTCTGACTCCGGTTTTCGGATTGTTTTTCCCGCTCAATATTGCCGTTGCGCTCACCGGTATTGTGCATTTGCTGAACAACCTCTTCAAAGTTGCCCTTGTTGGGAAAAACGCTTCAGGGAGCACGGTTTTGCGATTCGGCCTGCCTTCTGTTGCAGGTGGTTTTGCCGGAGCACTGATGCTGGCCGGCATCAGCAATGTTCCGGCGCTATACACCTGGCAATGGGGGAATAAAACAATGGAGATCACGGCGCTAAAGGCAGTCATCGCCGGACTGATGGTGTTTTTTGCTTTGATGGAGCTCGTTCCGGCACTGAAAAATCTCCGGTTTGCCCAGCGTTATCTGACTGCGGGCGGTTTGCTGAGCGGTTTTTTCGGAGGGTTGAGCGGGCACCAGGGAGCGCTTCGATCTGCTTTCCTGGTGAATGCCGGTCTGACGAAAGAACAATACATCGCTACCGGCGTCGTCATCGCCTGCATGGTGGACATGACGCGGTTGCCGGTTTATTTCGGACGTTTCGCATCGGAAAGCCTTATGGCAGAGTGGCACACTTTGCTACTCGCAACGGGCTGCGCTTTTGCAGGAGCTTACCTCGGTGCGAGGTATATGAAAAAAGTGACGCTGGCTTTTGTGCAATGGCTGACGTCGGCGATGATCCTTGTCATTGCGCTGTTGCTCGGAATTGGAGCAATATAGTCAATTGCCTCCCAATGGATTTTTCGGCTTCTTTCTTGGAATGATATAGCCGCTCAAGTAAAGAATGTTGCGCATATTCGGCCGGGAATTGTCGTACACCACGATGCCCGGCAACGCGTCGCCGGCCTTGCCTGCGCTGTCGAATTCGACGCGGATCGTTGCCGTTTGGCCCGGCGGCAAGGGTTCTTTCGGGAAACGAAATACCGTGCAATCGCAGCTGGCTTTCACATTGCGTATAGTGTAGGGCTGATCTCCCGTATTCGTCACCCGGAAGGAATCGAGCAGGATGTGGCCTTCGTTGATCTCGCCGAAAAACAAGGTATCCGGCTCCCAATTTACAGTCGTTCTGTCCTGTATCACGGTGTTTTGAGCCAGCAGGGCGTTGCTGTCTGCAAAGAGCAGCATCAAAAAGCAGAGGCGTAGCGGTAATTTCATGAATGTCTGACTTGTGGAGGATGATTTGCAAATGTAAAATGGGTGGATTAGCCGGTTGCCGCATTTGAGGCGCTTTAACATCTTTGCTGCAAGCGGAGTCAAATTCTTTCGGATGAAATGCGATATTCACCTTCTCTTTGCGACTGTTTGAAGCATTGTGGAGTAAGAGACGAAATGACCCATCAATTGTAACAATGAAGCACGACGACCCACAACCCTGGCAGGTGCTCGAACGCCGCTATATCCTCGACCGCCAGCCTTACATGATCCTGAGGGAGGATACGGTGCTGCTGCCCAATGGAGCGCGCATCGAAGATTATTTTGTGTTCGAATACCCGGATTGGGTGAATGCCCTGGCAATCACTGTTGACAACAAAATCGTGCTCGTACGCCAATACCGGCACGGCAACGAAGGCGTGCATTACGAGTTGCCCGGCGGCGTGGCCGACCCTGGTGAGCCGCACCTCGCGGGCGCCCGGCGAGAATTGCTTGAAGAAACAGGCTACGGGGGAGGAGAATGGCAACCCTGGATACAACTTTCGCCCAATCCTGCCACACACACCAATACCTGCCACATATTTCTGGCGACCGGTGTATACAAAATGAATGCCCAGCAATTGGATGATACAGAAGAAATTACCGTGCAATTGCTTTCTCCAACAGAGGCACTCGACATGCTGCGCTCCGGTGGCGTCGCGCAGGCGCTTCATTCGGCGGCGTTGTGGCGGTATTTTGCGGAGACAGGGTTGCCTTAAAACCGCTTACCCGGAATGTCTGTCCTGAACGTCTCCATACCTTTTCTGTCCTGCAGGGTGACGAATACAGTTCGCCCGTCCTTGCCGCCAAAAACGAGGTTGCTGCATTTTTTGCCTTTCAGCGGCACTTCCCGCAGCAGGCGGCCCTCCGGCGATACGATGGCTATGGCGCCTTTTCCATGGCGTGTGATATACAGGTTGCCAGCTTTGTCGCACTTCATACCGTCGAGGCCGAAGTCGGGAAATTCGATGAGCAGGCGTTTGTTGGAAATATTGCCTGCATCATCTACATCGTATTGCCACACTTTTCGTTGCACGCTCTCGCCGACATACAGGCGTTTTTCTCCGGGATCGAGTTCGATGCCGTTGGTCGTGCCCATGTCCGATTCCAGGAGGGTCGCTTTACTGTCGGGGTCAATCCGCCATAGCTGTCCGGTGCCGTCTTTCCACCTCGGGTCTGAAGCAAAAATTCGATCTTTTTTATTGATACACAGGTCGTTGGGTTGATTGAAGCGATCGTCGTGGCAAAAAATACCGATTGTTTTTGTCTTCATGTCTACCTTCAGAATATTGTGCTGCGGCCAGTCTGCGAGCAGCATTTCTCCCTCGCTGTTAAATTTGATGCTGTTGGCATTGCTTCCTTCGGGAAGCGTCAGGAATAATTCGCAGGAGCCGTCGGCATTCACTTTTCCGATGGTGCCGTCGCGCAGGTAGTTCACTACATAGAGATTTCCATCTTTGTCGAAATCGGGGCCTTCGATGTTTTCCGAAAAAAGGTTCTCAGTGGTGAAATCTTTGGAGAGGAACAATTGTGTTTTCGCGGGAGCGGTTTTGCAGGAAAAATGCGACGCAGCAAGGAGCGGCAGACAGACGACTAGTATATACTTCATGGTTGTATATTTTACCGGACGGCGTTTGAAAACAGGTGGGATATGCCGTTTCTGCCGATATTTACATACCATTTGCAGAAAAGCGACAACCTTTTGAGTGCAAATGTTGTCATCTTTTCAAACTTTTACACGCAGAACATGCAGTGGGTTAAATTCGCAAAAGTCTCTTCGATCTCTTTCGGTCTCTTCGCTGCAGCCGGTTTTTTTGCCATCGAAAATGTGTTGCCCTACGCCGGCATAAAGCCCTACCGGATGGTTCCGGCTGAAAATCCCTGGCGTTTTCCGAAAGGATATTTGCCGGAAAACTACGGATTGAACGGGCAGGAAATATCTGTAGAGACGAGAGACAGCCTGACGCTCAAAGGCTGGTTTTTTCCTGCCAGCGGCGATTCTGCGAAAGCGACGGTGATAGTGCTGCATGGCATTAGCAATTGCAAAGAAACGCAGTTTGGGCGCGCTAAGCTATTGACAGACAATGGCTTCAATGCTATTACCCTCGACTTGCGGGCACATGGAGAGAGCGGCGGCGAATATTGTACTTTCGGTTATTACGAAAAATACGACATACAGGCTGTGGCGGATTCGGCGATCCAGGTATGTGGCAAACCTGTCGGCGTCTGGGGCGCTTCATTGGGTGGAGCGATTGCTTTGCAGGCAATGGGCCTGGACGAACGGATCGCTTTCGGCGTGATAGAAAGTACATTCGATGAATTCGAAAAAGTAGCCGAAGAATACGGAGCCGACTGGATGCTTGGCCTGCGCAGCGAACGGATCGTGAAGCGGGTGATCCATAAGTCGGCTCAAATTGCACACTTCAAGCCACAGGAAGTGAAACCGGTGGAGGCGGCGGCGCAGATTGACCGGCCTGTATTGTTCATCCACGGCGACGCCGATGATAAAATTCCCATCGGTTTCAACCGGCGCAATTTCGAAGCGGTGCCATCAACAGAGAAACAATGGATTACCGTGCCCGGCGGAGGGCATAGTAACATCTGGAAAGTGGGCGGAGAAGAACTGGAACGGCAAGTTTTGTCTTTTTTGAAGCAGCAACCGAGGCGCTAAACGCGTCATTTATCCAACTTTTTAAAAGTTGTCTGCTTCCGGAAAGTGAAATGCGCTACTTTCGCTCCTGTTCCCCGCTCTCAGCATGATGAATCGCTTTGTTTTTTGCCTTTTTCTGCTTTTTTGCTGCATTTCTCCGCTTTCCGCCACTCACATTGTCGGAGGAGAGATCACTTACAAATGCCTGGGCAATGATCAATACGAAATCACACTCATCGTTTATCGCGACTGTTACACAGGGGTGCCGTGGTTCGATACGCCGGCCTCCATTGGGGTGTTTGACTCGAACTGGAGCTTAAAACAGGAATTGTCCATTCCCTGGGATCCTGCTTCGAACGATACCCTGCCGATCGTACTCAGCGACCCTTGTCTGACTGTTCCGCCCGACGTTTGTGCGCACGGGACTACCTATAAAGCCATTGTTAATCTGCCTAAAATACCCGGCGGATATTCTCTCGTATATCAACGTTGTTGTCGCAATCAATTGATACGCAATATCATAGGTCCACTTCGGACGGGTATAACCATTATTACCACCATTTCGGAGGAGGCGTTGGACGCCTGCAACAACAGCGCCACGTTCAATCAATGGCCACCGGTGGCCATTTGTATTCACCAACCGATTGATTTCGATCATTCGGCTACCGATGGCGACGGCGATTCGCTTGTGTACAAACTATGTACGCCCTTGCATGGTGCCGATTCGGTTGCCCCCATTCCGCAACCACCCAATCCAGGCCCCTACGAAGAAGTGAAATGGCGCGACCCGCCTTATAACCTGAGCAATATGCTGGGGGGCGACCCGCTTGCGATAGATCCTGTTACAGGCTTTCTGACCGGAGTGCCCAACCTGGTGGGCAACTTCGTTGTCGGCGTTTGCGTCGAGGAATACCGCAACGGCCAGCTGATCTCGACTACCCGGCGCGACTTCCAGTACAATGTGTCCGACTGCGGGCAGCCGCTTGCGGCGTTCTTCGTGCCGGAAGTGGTGTGTGATACACTTTCAGTCAAATTTCTGAATCAGGGCTTGCAAACGCATGATTATCAATGGTATTTCGATTGGGGAGGCGACACGTCATTAACCTCTTCGGGGTACTCTCCGGTATTTCAATTTCCTGATACCGGATATTATACAGTGGCGCTCATTGCCGAATCGAAACCCACCTGCCGGGATACTTCGTTCAAAACGATTCACCTGACCGATAGTTATATTGATACTAAATTGACTTTTTCGTTTACAGATTGTGATGAAAATGGCCTCATCGTGCAAGCCAGCGACCTGAGTACTGATCCGATCTTCAATGTCGCCGGTTGGGAGTGGACGCTCACCGGCCCGGGAAATCTACTGGAGCAATCGCAGGATCAGAATCCCACCTTTACTGTGACGGAGCCGGGCCAATACCGCTTGAAATTGGTAGCCACGTCGGGCAATGGGTGTTCGGATATGCAGTCATTCCTGTTTTTCCCCCCCATACCACCCACAGATTTTCTGCAGGACAGTGTCCTGATCTGTCCGGGCGACAGCATTTTCCTGTTCCCCGGTGCGGATGAGACATTTACCTATTCCTGGTCGCCCGAAACAGCATTGTCCGATACCTCCGCAGCCAATCCGCTGGCATATCCTTTGACAACGACGGAATATGCCGTTATCATCAGTGGCAATGGCCCTTGTGTGGTGGAAAAATCGGTAAAAGTCGTGGTCGTTCAACCCGATGCTTTACAGGCAACGGCTATGCCCGACACCATTTTTCAAGGTGAAACTTCTCAACTGACAGCGACGGCGCCAGGGCTTGCTCCATTTAACTGGGGGCCGGCCAACAGCTTGTCGGCTCCCAACATCGCCAACCCTGTTGCAAGCCCGGAGGTTACGACCGATTATGTGGTCACGGTACCGGTTTCATCCGCATGCATACTGCGCGATACTGTTCGGGTGGTGGTGCGTGCGGTTTTCTGCGACGAACCCTTTGTGTTTTTCCCGACAGGTTTTACACCCAATGACGACGGCGTAAACGACGAACTGCGACTGGAAAGCACCATTGCTACTGAAGTTTATTGGGTCATTTACAACCGTTGGGGCGAAAAGGTTTTTGAGGCCAACGCGCTGGAGGATGCCTGGGACGGCTCATTCCGGGGCGAGCCACAGCCTGCCGAATCATATGGCTATTATTTAAGGGTGGGGTGTTTGGGTGGAGAAGTTTTTGAGAAAAAAGGGAATGTAACCTTACTCAGATAAACCGACAAAATAACTTCTCATCCATTATTTCACCAGTGTTGCAAATCCCCTGAACTCGAAGGGTTCTCCGCGCGGGCCGGTGAAGGTGACGAGATAAACATAAATCCCTGCAGGCGACATTCCTCCCGTGTTTTGAGCCCGGCCGTTCCACTCCTCATCCGGATTGGTTGTTTCGAATACCAATTCGCCCCAGCGGTTCCAGATCGTCATGTTATAATTGGTCGCGCCTTCCAGGAAGCCTTTGCCCAAAAAGCCGTCGTTCAGACCGTCGCCGTTGGGGGTGAAGGCATTGGGCATGTGCCAGAGCACCACGGGCCGGATGTCGAGATATTTGATCATCGAATCCTTGCATCCTTCTGCATGGGTTACGATGAGGCGGACTTTCACAAGGCCCGTATCGGGAAATGTGAAGGTTGGGCTTTGTTCGATGGTGGTTTTAAAACGGTCGAGTTGCCAGTTCCAATGCGCAGCATCAATGGATTTGTCAATAAAATGCACTGTGTTGTTAAAATTGGTCAGCAAGGTGTCGGGGTCGCATTCGAAGTCTGCAATGGGAGAAGGTTCCACCCGTATCAGGTTGGGGAAGTTGGCGGATGTAAAACAGCCAATGGGCGAGGTAATGGCCACACTGACATCGTAAGCCCCCGGCTCGGTATAAAGGTGCGTCGGGCTGATGGTATCTTCCAGGGTTGTGCCGTCGCCAAAACTCCAAACGATGTCGTAAGAGTCGTCAATAGGAGTAGAGAGGTTGTCGAAAAAGATCAGCGCAGGCGCGCAACCCAGATAACTGCTCGGCTCGATGATGATGAGTGGTGGCACAGGAAACCATTCTATGACTTGTATGGTGTCGTCCGAACAGATATTTTCATCGGTCACTCTCAATCGTATGGGATGATCTCCAGGTATAGGATACTGATATTCAGGGTCTTGCTCAGTTGATTGTCCACCCGGAACACCAAAACGCCAATCCCAGCGATCGATGGTTCCGTCGCCGAACGATTGATCGGTAAAGATAACGGGTCCCGCAATGCAGGTATCGTAGTCGTAGGCAAAACTGGCTGTCACTTTTGGGAAAATATCGACCGAAATGAAAGCGGTATCGCCGCATTCGGAATTGGGGTTGAGGATCAGCAATCCCGTGTAAAAGCCCGTATCGGGGAAAGGAACGGTGGCGTTCCAGTTTTGTGTTTCGGAAAAAATATTGCCGTTTTGAAGGTCGAAGCGCCATTCCCATGAAGTGATTTTGGACTGGTCAACGCTCAGATTCTGGAATTCGACCGTATTCTCACCGCATGACTTGATGGCAAATTTTTTGGCCCCCACAATTTTAAAAGAATCGGTTTCTATATTGGCCAATACCGTCGGCTCGCAGTCGGCAACATTGAACTGAAAATCGCGGCGCAACTCGGAAAGCAGCACTCCGTTCCGAAATTCCCGTACCCGTACGCCCACAACGAATTGTCCCTGCGTATTGGGAGTTCCGGTAATGAGACCGGTAACCGAATTGATATCCACCACAGGATTCCCGCCCATTGGATTGGCAAGGGAATAAGGCGGGGCAAAGATCACGTTCTCGAAGGGTGGGGCGCAGGGCGGAGTGGGTTTCGCACCTTCGCAAGAAGTGAGCGCCGGAGGTTGGAGTAAGGGGCCACCACCCTGAAGCGGCGCAACGAAATCGTAAACCAATTGGTCGCCGTCGCTGTCCGTTGCAGAATGGTCGAAATCGAGGAAAAAATCCTTGCAAATAATAATGGGGGGGAAGTTCTTGAACACCGGACTGTCGTTGCAAACGCTTTGAGCGGCGGCCGTCAGTTCCATCGCATATGTAGCCCCCACATCGCCCGGATTGATGAGGTTGGAAATAGTCAGGTTGCGGCAGCAACGTTGATAAACAATAAAATAACTTTCATCGGCCAGCACTGGTAACACGCGCTCGAAAGTATAGATGGCCTGTTGCACACATACATTCGGGATTTGGGCGATGCATTCCGGTGGAACTGGCACAAGGTTGGTTATAATGGGATTGGACACTTTAAAGTTCTGTACCGTTGTGAAAACTGTTCCACCAGGGGTGCCACGATAAATCGCCATTTCAGCGGGATTATCGTAATCGGCGCCGCTGCCTAAGCAATCGCGGTAAATCTTCATGATGAAACGGTAGCGTTTGCTGTTGTTCGGAGCATCGCCCAGGCATTCATAGGTGATCTCACCGCCTATGATGTGCATCGAGAAAGCGATATCAGGCAAAAAAAACAGCAGTGTCAGAAGGGCAAATATTCCGCGCAAGGTCATAGTATGTAATGTGTTTATCCGAAAAGTACTTTTGATCCCGGAAAAATCAGACTTTTGTCTCCCCAAAAGTACATCTACTAACGTTTCTAAAAAGCCTATTGTTGGCAATGTTCCTGCTACGCGACGACATTTCGGAAATTGTACGCCTGCTTGAAGGCGGCGGCATCATATGTTACCCCACTGATACCATATGGGGCATCGGTTGCGATGCCACCAACGAAGCGGCGATCGCCCGCGTCTCCAACCTCAAAGGCCGGGCGCCCGATAAAGGTTATGTTCTGCTCGTTTCGAGCATCGAAATGCTGAAACAATACGTAACCAAGGTACATCCGCGCCTTGAAACGCTCTTGTCGTTCCACCAGCGTCCACTAACGGTGGTCTACGAACGCAATATCACCGGTTTGCCCGCAGCCGTCAGAGCGCCGGACGGTTCGGTGGCGATTCGGGTTGCCCAGGATGAATTTTGCCGTGAACTGATTTCGGCCTTTGGAAAACCCATTGTCAGTACCTCGGCCAATAAAAGCGGCGAACCCTATCCGCCGACATTCGGGGCCATCAGCAGTGAAATCCTCGGCGGTGTGGATTATGTCGTGAAATACCGGCAGGACGATAAAGAGCCGGGCGAACCGTCCTCCATCGCCAAGTTGGACCGGCACCAGGAACTGGAATTTATCAGAGATTAAGGATTTCGGATTTCGGATTTCGGATTGGCGTCGAAGTGAATCCGCAATCCGCAATCCGAAATCCTTAATCATTCTCTTGGCACGGCTTCTATCAACCGCCGCACGTACTCATTTTCCGGATTTTCAAAAATCTGTTCGGGGAAACCGAGCGCCTCGATCTTACCCGTGTTCATGACCAGCAGGCGGTCGCACATTTGACGGATAACACTCAGATCGTGCGATATAAATATGTAGGTCAGGGCAAATTTTTCCTGCAAGTCCAACAACAAATTCAACACCGTTGCCTGCACGGATACGTCGAGCGAGGAAACAATTTCATCGCATACCAGGATTTTCGGCGTTACCGCCAATGCACGGGCCAAACATATCCGTTGCCGTTGTCCACCCGAAAATTCATGCGGAAAGCGGCGGAAATGATCACTTTTCAAACCGACGACCTCCAGCAAATCAATTGCTTTTTCCATACGGATCCGGTCGTTTTCGTGTATTCCATGTATTTTCATCGGTTCAGTGATGGCTTCCCCGATGGCCATGCGCGGGTTTAACGAAGCGTAGGGGTCCTGAAAAACGACCTGAATATCGCGGCGGAACGGGCGCAGCGTTTCTTCATTCAATCGTAGAAGGTCAACTTCAAACGGTTGACGGTTGACGATTGAGGGTTTAGCCGCCAAAGGCTTGTCGGCGGCGGGTGGACTGTAAAGGTTATTCGCTGAATAAAACACTTCACCGGAATGGGCATCGATCAGGCGGGCGACCGCTTTGCCCAGCGATGTTTTTCCGCATCCTGATTCGCCTGCCAGCCCGAAGGTTTCGCCTGGATAGACCTCAAAAGTGACCTTGTCCACAGCATTCAGCCATCGTCTATGCTGACCCAACCAGTTTTTTTTAGTCGGATAACGCACCACAAGGTCATTTATCCGGAGAACGGGTTTTTGCGCGTACAGGCTATCGCGGCGGAAGGCAGTTTCTTCCTTCGTCACCTGTCGGGTGGAGAAATGTTCGTTTTCAATGAAATCCTGCACAGTGGGCATCCGCCACAATTTTTTGTGTAGCGACGGGCGGCAAGCGACCAAGCCTTTCGTATAAGGATGCCGGGGGTTGTGTAAAACTTGTTCCACCGGACCTTCTTCCACGATTTGCCCCTGCAACATGACGACCGCCCGATCGCATATCTCAGATATAACACCCAGGTCGTGGCTGATGAACAACATCGAAAGAACAGCCTCGGCTTTCAGTTCGCGCATCAATTCGAGAATGGCTTTTTGAACCGTTACATCCAGGGCTGTTGTGGGCTCGTCGGCTATGAGAATATGCGGTTGACAGCTCATGGCCATTGCGATCATTACCCTTTGCTTTTGTCCACCGCTGAGCTGGTGCGGATATGCCTCATAAATCCGCTCCGGATCGGAGAATTTTACCTTTTTGAACAGATGAATGGTCTGCGCTTTGGCTTCCATAATATCCACCTTTTGATGCAGCATGATCGCCTCCGCCACCTGCTTACCGCATCGGAAAACGGGATTCAGGGAAGTCATGGGCTCCTGAAAGATCATGGCAATATCAGCGCCGCGATATTTAGTAAGGGCGGTTTCGGGCAGGTTGAGAAGATCGATGGGGGATTTCGGATGGGCGGTTTCGGATGGCGGATCCGGTGCAGGAGAAAGGTACAGGATTTTTCCGGAGCTGATCTTTCCCGCTTCCGGTAAGAGACGCATGACTGATAGCGCCGTGACGGATTTGCCGGAGCCGGACTCGCCTACGAGGCCGAGCGTTTCGCCCCGGTTGAGATAGAGCGATAGACTGTCTACCGCCCGGATATTACCTTGCCCGGAGCGAAACTCAATGTTTAAGTCGTTGATTTCTAAAATTTTGGAAGACATCCGGCGAATTTAAAAATGACTTCACATGGTCAGTTTGCAATAACCCTCCTTCCACTCTACTTCGATTTTTCCGCCTTTTGTCAACCATTCCACCAATTCCGCACCGAGCAATTCAAATCTCCAGCCGCTGAGCAGCGAATGATCGAAGTCGTCGCTACCTGCTTTCAGGCGGTTGAAATCGCCTTTGGGCAGCAGGAGGGCGGCGCTGATCTCGTGTTCGAGGCATTGCTTTTTTACAAAATGGTAGAGCAACTCCATCGTCCATTCGCGTTCGGGGTCCTCAGGTTTGGGTTTGGGCAGCGATTCAAGAAATTCTTTTTCCTCATCGTTCGCTTTTCTGCGCCATAGTTCCTGCCAGGTGTCTAGGTTTTTTTTCCAAACGTTCTCCGGCAAAGTGCGGTTGGCGCGAAAAGCGCCGGGTCCGTCCTTGGTAGCGCGCAATACCGTGCTGACAAAGCGGCTTTGGAGTACCTGTTCTTTCGGGATATTCAATTCTATGGCCCGCTCTACCCGCCAGCGGTACAATCGCATGAGAAAGACTTTTTCGTGAAAACCCAGTTGATGAACGAAGTCATTGGCCAACAATTCTTTGTTCGGATCAACTGCGTAAAAATCCGGGGTTTCCCATTTGCGGTTTTCCTCCCGCGCCCATGATTCCCTTGAGTGCCGGGCCAGTTTGCGGGTCAGTTTTTCGTGCAAAGCGGGAAGATATTTTACGTCTTCCACTGCATAGTCAAGCGCTTTCGGATCGAGTGGGCGTGCCTCCCAGTCGGCGACGGTATGACTTTTAGCAAGGGATACGCGCAGTTCGCGTTCCACAATTTTGGCAAATCCGGCGGGATAATTGTAGCCGACGAGCCCGGCAGCGATTTGTGTGTCGAAGGTGTTTTGAGGAACCGTACCGAAGAGTATGTTCAGCAGACGGTAGTCGTTGTCGCCCGCATGTGTGATCTTCAGCACCTTCGGGTCAGCAACGATGTCGAGGAATTTCCGGAGGTCTTTAATGCGAAGGGTGTCAATGAGATAGATGTCGTTGTTTGTCACGATCTGGATGAGACAAAGTACGGGCACGTAGGTTTTTTCGCCTACGAATTCTGTATCGAACCCGATCCATGCGGCATCGGCCATCGCATCCAGGACGCGGTCGAAATCTTGTTGTTTTTCGAGGAAATGTGTTCGCTGATTCATGCGCCAAAAGTAAACAGGATTGGAAGGAAACAACGGATTTGCCAGATTTTTGGCTTATGATTTCCTTTTTGATTTTATGTAAAAGAATGTATTTCAAACATCGTTTTCTTTGCTGCGTTGTTTTACAGGTTAATTCTGTTCTGATACCATGAAAAAATTGCTTTTTGGCATTGCCGTTTTTCTTGTGCTCCTCATCGGAGCGATGATCGCTTTGCCCTATTTCTTTAAAGATGAAATCATTGCTCAGGTCAAAAAGGCGGCCAATGAGAGCCTGACCGCTACGGTGGACTTCAAAGATGTGGACATTTCTATTTTCCGGCATTTCCCGAAACTCGCCGTCGGCCTGGAAGGTCTGGAAGTGACCAATGGCCCCGGGCCGTTCGCAGGCGTCAAACTCGTTCAGTGCGAACGGCTCGACGTGGCAGTGGATCTCTGGTCGGCTATTTTTGGCAGCGAGGTCGTGATCAATGGTTTGTATTTCCAAAAACCCGACATCCGTGTTTTCGTGCTCAGCGACGGGAGCGCCAACTACGATATCACAAAACCGGAGCCGGAAGAGGGGAAAACAACCGCCGCGACCGAAAGCAGTCCGGTCAAACTCGAACGTTATGGCATCACCGGCGGTACGGTCCTCTACGACGACCGGGGTCTCGATATGCGCGCTTTGCTGGAAGGCGTGGACCATACGGGTTCCGGGGAATTCACCGCCGACCTCTACGATTTTGTGATGAAAACCGCCGTAGAGCGCCTGTCAGTCAACTACGGCGGAGTGCAATACCTGCGCAATGCGCGCGCCGACTGGGATGCAACGCTGGCCGCCGATATGAAAAACATGAAGTACACTTTCAAAAACAATGACCTGAAAGTGAACGCTTTGGAAGTGATGCTCGACGGTTGGGTGCAGATGCCGGAAAACAGCGAAGACATCCGCATGGACCTGACGTTCGGCACACCGGCCAATACCTTTAAAAGTCTTTTGTCCATCATCCCCGGCGCCTACACGAAAGATTACGACAACGTGCAGGCCAACGGAACGGTTCAGTTCGCCGGCTTCGTCAAAGGCACCTACAATGAAACCACTTACCCGGCATTCAAGATCAATTTCCTGGTCGGAAATGCCGATTTCAAATATCCGGGCTTGCCGCTTGGAGTGAGCAACATTAACGTGGACGCCACCATCAACAGCCCCTCCTCACGCCTCAACGACATGACGGTGGCCATTCCGAAATTCAGCCTGCGCATCGGCTCTAACCCACTCGAAGGCTATTTCCACCTGAAAACCCCTGAATCCGATCCGACGGTGGACACCAAAATAAATGGTACGCTCCACCTCGGTGAACTTTCCAAAGCCTTCCCGATGGAAGGCGTGCAGGAACTCGCGGGCGTTATAAAAGCCAATGTGACGATGAAAGCTGCGATGAGCCAGATTGATCAGGCCAAATACGACCAGGTAAATATGGCGGGGGATTTTGCCATGAGCGGTATCAGTTACAAATCCGCCGATATGCCGGCAGTGAAGATTAACCAACTTACCACAAGTCTTACTCCGCAACGGGTTGATATTCAAAACTTTGATGCGAAACTCGGCAAAAGCGACCTGCGGGCCAACGGCTCGATTGATAATATCCTGGCGTATTTTTCCACCAACAAGACCATGACCGGCAAACTTAACTTTAACTCCAGCCTGTTTGATGCGAACGAATGGATGGAACCTGCTCCGACCGATGGCAGCGTGGTGCCGAGTGATGTAGAAGCGCCTCCGGCTGCCGCCGAAAAGGTTTTTGACCGTTGGGATTTCACGGTGGACGGCAAGATCAACCGCTTGAAATACGATACCTACGACCTTACCAACATGAGCATGAAAGGTCACTTCATGCCTAACAAAATGACGGTGGACGATTTCGGGATGAACATCGGCGCAAGCGATTTGCACGGCAATGGCAAGATACTCAACGCCTGGAATTATATGTTCGACAATCAAACGGTGTCGGGCGTGGTCAATCTGTCTTCCAACTACTTCGACCTCAATCAGTTTATGACAGATGAGAGCAGTGCCCCTGCTACTGCCTCTGCTGCTGAGGAGATCATCCCCGTTCCGAAAAACGTGGATATGACGCTGAACGCCGATTTCAAAAAAATAAAATACACCACCTACGATCTGAACAATCTGAACGGCCACGTGGTGGTGAAGGACGGCGTAGCGAGGCTCGAAGATTGCACGGCCAATGTCATCGGCGGCCTTATCGCACTCAACGGCGAGTATAACACGCAGGACCTGGCAAAACCGACGTTCGACATGGACCTGGCATTGCAAAACATGGGTTTCAAGGACGCCTTCCAAACTTTCGCTACCGTGAAATCCATCGCCCCGGTAATGCAATTGATGGATGGCAAATTTAATACGACGCTTTCGATGAGCGGTATACTGGGTAAGGACATGATGCCTGACCTGAACACGCTCACTGCGGCCGGCTTCCTGGAAACGCTGAACGCCGTATTCAGTAATTTCAAACCGATGGCCGATATCAGTTCGAAGCTGGGTGTTGATTATCTGAACAAGTTAGAATTGAAAAACACGAAGAACTGGTTCGAGATCAAAGACGGCAAAGTCATCGTCAAACCTTTTAATGTGCAGATGCGCGACGTGGCGATGCAAATCGGCGGCGCCCACGGCATCAACCAGGACATGCTTTACCAGATCACGACCAAGGTGCCGCGCAAAGCCCTCGAAAAAAGTGCTGTCGGAAGCGCAGCCAATTCCGGCCTCAACTTCCTTAGCAAAGAAGCGGGTAAATACGGCGTGAATATCGCCCAAGGTGAATACATCAACGTCCGTTTCGATCTTACCGGCACGCTCTTCAGCCCGAAAGTGGCCATGAAGGTCCTTGGCGCCGATGGTCAAAGCAGCATCAAGGAGGAAGCGACGGCCACTGTGCAGGCCACCCTGGATAAAGCCAAAGATTCCCTGACCAATGTCGCCAGCCGCGAACTGGAAAAAGCCAAAGAACAGGCCAAAGCCGCCGCTGAGAAGGCTGCCGACAGTCTAAAGGCCGTTGCCGACAAAAAAATGCAGGAAGCCAAGGAAAAGGCAACCAAAGAGTTGGGCGAAAAAGCCGGAGAAGCCGCCGGTAAAAAAGCCGAAGAGGTTATGGGCGACAAAGGCAAAAAGGCAACGGAAGATGCGAAGAAAAAACTGGAAGAATGGGATCCGTTCAAGAAGAAAAAGAAGGATAATTAACGCGAGTTGTGACCGGCCCACCGCAAGAACAATGGGAACGCGGATGACCCGGATCAGGCAGATTTTCGCGGATATTGCGACGTTCAAAATCCGCTTTTATCCGCCCCATCCGCGTCATCCGTGTTCCCATTGACGTACGGTGGACGGTAGAAAGTGAATATACAAGGGCGATCGAGGGTGTTCAAAAAAAGGACTGTTCAAAATATTGTGTTTTTATTCGTTGTTTATTTGTTTAAATCAATGATTACAATCTACTTGAATATTTTAATTTTATAATTCTGACACATATTTTTGAATACCCTACCGTCCACCGTCCACCGTCCACCGTCCCATGAAAATCCCGCGCTGGAAAAAATTGCTCTCGCACGTCGTGCCGCTCACGCTGGAAGAAACCGGCTCTGAGCAAAATCCGGAATTGTCCGTCATGCTCGACCGCGGGCGGCTCCAACTCCTGAGCGGCGACGCCATTTATTCCTGGGACGACCTGTACAAGAATTTCCTCGTCGCTTTCGATCAATTGAAAATAGAGGAGCGTTCCATCGAAGATGTTTTGATCCTCGGCCTCGGTCTCGGCTCGGTGCCGTATATGCTGGAAAAAGTATTCCACCGCAACTACCGCTATACCGCCGTCGAATGGGATGAAACGGTAGCCGAACTCGCTGCCAAATACACACTTTCCCGCCTCGCAAGCCCGATCAATATCGTGACCGCCGATGCAGAAGTTTTTGTTCAGGTTACTGAGGATCAGTACGATATGGTTATTGTGGACATCTTTGAAGACGATCTCACGCCACCACAGTTCGAGACAGAGGATTTTCTCCGGGATTGTGACGAATTACTGCGCCCCGGCGCTTTGCTGTTGTTCAACCGCCTGCATGGCGGCGACCGCTCGGTCAGGATCATTACCGAGCGTTTTTTTGAGCGCGATTTCAAAAAAGTTTTTCCGGAAGCATGGGCAATTGACACGGGAGGGAATTGGATATTGTGTTGGGAGAAAAGAGAAGATTAATCTTCTCAAACCTTCTGTTTCAACACTTGTTACTCCCGAATCAGAACCAATTTACGAAAATGTCCCAACCCATCTCCCTCTTCTGGTTCCGCCGCGACTTGCGCCTCGACGACAACGCTGGGCTTTATCACGCCTTGAAAAGCAAAAATCCGGTATTACCGTTGTTCATTTTTGACAAAAACATACTCGACGGCCTGCCGGAGCGAAAAGATGCCCGCGTGGAGTTCATTCACGGGGCGTTGTCGGAGTTGAAAAAACGATTGGAGGATATGGGCAGCACTTTGCTCGTGCGCTATGGCAAGCCCCTGGAAGTATGGCAGCAAATTTTAACAGAGTTCAACGTCGCGGCAGTATATACCAACCGCGACTACGAGCCTTACGCCATCGAGCGGGACGCCCTCGTGCAACAACTGCTTTCCGGAAAAAACATCCCTTTCCATACTTTCAAAGACCATGTGATCTTTGAAAAAGACGAGATTTTGAAAGCAGACGGGACGCCTTACACCGTGTTTACGCCATACAGCCGGCGATGGCTGGAGAAATTGAAAACCAGGGAAATGACGGTCCGCAACGAACAGGGCGAGCAGGAACCCCATTCGTTTTATCTGACTTCCTACCCGAGTGCGAAATGTTTTTTCAGTTTTTTGAAAACCGATGACCTGCCGCTTGTTGCGTCCGGGGCCATACCATCGCTTGCCGAATTGGGCTTCGAACCGGCAGGCATTCCTTTTCCGCCCATTACCGTTTCGCGTGGGTTGATCAAAAACTACGACAAAACCCGCGACTTTCCGGGCATCGAAGGCACTTCCCGTCTCGGCGTGCATTTTCGCTTCGGCACCATCAGCATCCGCGAAAAGGCCCGGCACGCGCAGCGGCTCAACGCCACCTACCTGAACGAACTCATCTGGCGCGATTTTTACAGCCAGATACTGGCGCACTTTCCCCGGGTGGTCAATCACCCCTTCCAGCACAAATACGAACACATGGAATGGCGTGACGCGCCCGGAGAATTTGAACAATGGTGCGCGGGTAAAACGGGCTATCCCATCGTGGACGCCGGCATGCGCGAACTGAACACCACCGGATATATGCACAACCGGGTGCGGATGATCACGGCCAGTTTTCTCACCAAGCACCTCTTGCTCGATTGGCGGCTCGGCGAAGCGTATTTTGCCCAAAAATTGCTCGATTTCGACCTCGCCAGCAACAACGGAGGCTGGCAATGGGCGGCAGGCTGCGGTACCGACGCCGCGCCGTATTTTCGCATCTTCAACCCGGCAGAACAAGCAAAAAAATTCGACCCCGAATTCAAATACATCCGCAAATGGGTGCCGGAATTCGGCACACCCGACTATCCGCTGCCCATGGTAGAACACACCTTCGCCAGAGGAAGGTGCCTGGAAGCTTTTAAAAATGCTTTTGAGCGTTATGAGTTATGAGTTCGAACGTCTCGGATTTTACTTTGCAAATAACTAATCACCAATCACCAGTCACCCATCACAAATACCACCCGTGCGGATAATTCTTCAATTGCACCGTGTGAAATGCCTCCGTTTGTTTCAGCATGCGCTGGCGCAAATAACCGAGCCGGGGAGGGGCGAGTACCGGATGGCCCTTCACCAATACGGGTTGGTAGAGGTTTTGAAAACGGTTCATCTGCATTTCCATCGGTTGGGCGGAATTTTCATCCATAAAACGGACCCTTGTTTTGCTCAC
This sequence comes from Saprospiraceae bacterium, assembly GCA_019187225.1. Classification (GTDB taxonomy): domain Bacteria; phylum Bacteroidota; class Bacteroidia; order Chitinophagales; family Saprospiraceae; genus M3007. Next base: position 74,056 of record JABAQQ010000042.1, on the reverse strand, counting down.
GCTGGCTTCTTCTTCCTGCGATTGGGTAAGCCAGACGTCGCCGAGCGGTTGGTTGCCTTTATACAGTCGGCGGATCTGCACCATCGGCTCACCTGAATCGTGTTGGATCTTGATGAGTCCTTCTCCCGGAAAAAGATCGCGTGCCGTTCTTCCCACATTGCTCAGTATTTCATCCGCAGTGGCGCCGCCGATATAAGCCGCACGGATTTTCCAGCCGGATGGATTGAAAGGATAGGGCGGGGGAGAGGGCGTGTCCTCCTCCGTCCATTCGCCGCGTTTCCAGCGCACTGTCGCGGCGATAGTAGCCCAATGGGTTGATTCCCAGAGCAATAAATGAAAAGCAGTTTGAAGTAACTGAATTTGCGCCATCGGGCCCTGGACGACCAGTATGGGTTCGCCGGGCATCAGCAACGCGCCTTCGGGTGCGGCGTTGACCTGTATGCGAAGGCGAAGGCGTTGCAGATAATTCAAAAAACTCTCGCTGAATACGGAGCATCCTCTTTCGTCGGTCACCTGCCCCAAATGTTGGATGACTTCGACCGAGAACCGGAAACGGCGCACGTGCTCGGCCAGTAATCCGGCGCCGCAGGCAATGGCGAAGGACCCTTCCGGTTTGTACATCAGGTGGAAAATGGCTTCGCGGTTATAAGACCCGTCATGCCACGATTCCTGGGCTGCGAATGCGGGGCTGAGGTCTGTCAACCAGTTGAAGGGGGTGGGGGAGAAGTTGGATTCGATCATGGATGATTGTTTGTTAATGGTTTATTGGAGGTTGAGAGGGCGATCTGTTGATGATTGTTATTCGATGGAGTGTCCGAACAGGTTAATTCCGATGGCAAAATAAAACAGATCACCGCGCAAATCCGGATTATCATCACCCCAGTTCAGCCAGTTGTAACCGAGCCGGATACGCGCTCCAATAAAGGATACATCGGGATATTCCTCGTCCGAACTGTTGAATGTTTTCAATTTTACATCCGCGGTAAGCGCCGCTCCGAGAAAACCTTTGGCAAAAAAGAAATCCGAATAGTAGTCGGGCAGGGGTTCTTCCTCCTCTTCGTCCACGCCCGGTGGTTTCAAAATGCTGATGCCCGCAACGAAAGACGGGAATACTTTGACCTTTTTGTTGTTCAGGATATCATATCCCACTTCCAGGGCTGGAGCAATCAATACCGAAGGGTCGTTTTTGGGCCATTCGTAGCCATTCTGAATGACGGAGCGGTTGAGTTTTTGCCAACTGAAATTACAGCGCAAACCGAAATTCCAGTGCCTGAGCCAATATGACAGCCCGATGTCGAATCCATACGGCGAACGAAGCGTTTGCTCCAGTTCATTCCGCCATTGACCACTGGAAAATAAAAAATCGAGGCTGAAACCCCTATCCGTTTTCACATTCTGGGCCAGCATCTTTTCCGCCGGAGCATACAAATTGGCCTGGATATAAGGTTTGAACCTCGATTCAGGATGAATCTGGAGAAAGGCATCCAGGCGTTTGTTCCAATCACCGGATGCAATCTCGGCTTGATTCAAGCGGAGCAGGTAATCCAGTTCGATCAAGGCAAACTGTTTCTCTTCCTCAGTTAAAAATCCCCGACTAATTTTTTCATAAATCTGAAAACGCAATTCATATAACCTTTGATCAATCTTTTCAAAAAGGCTGTCTTTTGGCGGCGGTTGTTTATTAGCCAGGTGTTGCCGTTCCGCCGCATCGAGCCTTATCGCCTCATCAAACAGATTTCCATAAGCTTCTTCCCAATAATAAAGCAACCAGCGTTCGTCCCACACTAAAGCTACATGGGTGCTGTCCTCTAAGCGCATGAGCGAATCCCGCCACAAAGAAGCAGCGGCCGGGTCGTCGTTGAGAAAGGAGGCGAGCAATTCCTGCCGCGCAGAAGCGATGCGTTGCGAAATTGATGTTTGCAGCGGCTTAGGCAGGCTGTCTTGCTGTGCCTGTAAGGTGGCGGCTAATAGTAAAAGGCCAAACAAAAGGTGCTTTGCCATCGGGTAGTTTTTGTTTCAATGTTCTGAAAAAAAGTAAGAACGGATTTCAAATTTGAATCTCTCCTTCAAATACCAGCGTTGCGGGCCCGCAGAGCCAAATATCTGAAACTGTTCCGTTTTTGTTGAGCGTAAAACGAACCGCCAGGTCGCCACCCCGGGCATGGACGGGTATTTCAGCCTGGCCGCTTTCCATGCCGCGATACAAACAGGAGGCAAGCGCTGCCGCCGTTACACCCGTGCCGCAGGCCAGCGTTTCATCTTCTACACCGCGCTCGTACGTACGGATGTTCAGACTTCCGTCGGCATTCAGGTGCACCAGGTTGACGTTGATTCCTTCGTTTTTAAACCGATCGGAATAACGAACTGTTCTGCCTTCCCGTACCATATCGAGTTGTTGCACCTCATTTTCAAAACGGATGTAATGCGGCGATCCGGTGTTCAGGATGAATACATTTCCTTCCCGCTCAATGTTTTGTACGTCGGACATTTTTAATTCGACCCACCATCTTATTCCGGTTTCGCCCGAGTCATCCTGCTCCTTTGCTGTAATCACCGCTTCGTGTCCGCCGTCTATTGCCCAAAATCGCCCGTGTTGCCCGATGATGCCCAGATGTCGTGCAAATGCAGCGATACAGCGCCCTCCATTGCCGCACATGGTGCTTTCCCTTCCATCGGCATTGAAATAGATCATTTCGAAGTCGTAGCCGGAGCGATTTTCCAGAAGGATCAACCCGTCCGCTCCGATCCCGAAGCGCCGGTCGCAGAGCCATGCGATTTTTTCCGTATTTTCGCGGGTCAACCATCGGTGTTGCCGTTGGTCGAGCATGACAAAGTCATTGCCAGCGCCCTGATATTTCCAAAATTTCATTTTTGTCATATTTTCACCACAAACGAACCGCGTGCGCAGTTTGTTTCCAACTTTTCGGCTTGGAAATTGTCCTTCTAAACTAAAAATTTGCGGACAGCGTTTTCGTTAGCAATATGCCGCCCACAAAAATAACCGGCTACGTTCTATGAGAAAGTACCTGCCATTCATCCTCATTTCTTTGAGCAGTTCTCTGCTCTCTGTATTGATTTATAGCCAATTGAACCACCCGGCACGAGTCGTTTGGACGAATGACGACGGTGAAGTACGCTACGCAGGATTGGTGGATAAACTCTTCAACTCCCGTTCCAGCAGCACTTTTTTCTCCTCCGCGCCCACCAATTTTACCGATGCCGCCGAAATCGCTACCCCCGCGGTGGTCAATATCCGTGCATTGCTGGAGTCGGGAGGTAGTATCTGGAGCGGCGGCTCGCTCACCGGCTCGTCCGGTTCGGGCGTCATTTTGTCGCCCGACGGCTACATTGTCACCAACCACCACGTGGTGGAGCGCAGCACCGATATCAAGGTGACGCTGGCCGACAAACGGGCATACAAAGCGAAACTTGTTGGTTCCGACCCATCCACGGATGTGGCGCTCCTGAAAATCGAGGAAGTAGAACTGCCTTTTATGCTTTTTGGCAACAGTGATTCTATCCGCATCGGCGAATGGGTATTGGCAGTTGGCAATCCCTTCAACCTGGAAAGCACCGTGACTGCCGGCATCATCAGCGCCAAAGGTCGCAATATTAATATTCTGGGCGGAGCAAGTATCGAATCGTTTATTCAAACCGATGCGGCCGTTAATCCCGGCAACAGTGGCGGCGCTTTGGTGAATACAGCGGGTGAATTGATTGGCATCAATACGGCGATCATCACTGAATCAGGCAGTTATGAGGGGTATTCTTTTGCCGTCCCCTCCAATCTGGTGCAAAAGGTTATCCGCGACCTGCGCGAATTCGGCGAAGTACAGCGCGCTTACCTCGGCGTGAAAATACAGGACTTAGACAGCGAAACGGCGCGCGATTTCGGTTTGCCCAATGCCGAAGGCGTACTGATCAATTATGTGAGCACCAATGGCGCGGCTGAAGATGCCGGCCTCAAAGAAGGCGACGTGGTGATCGGCATCAATAACACCAGGGTAAAAAGCACTTCCGAACTCCAGGAATACGTCGGACGGTACCGTCCCGGCGACCAGGTCAACATCGAGTACTGGCGGAGCGGCAAAAAATCGCGCATCCGCGTTGTATTGAAAGACCTCAACGGTTCGACCATGGCCTCGCGGGTGCGGGGCGACGAACTGGAAGGCCAGTTGGGCTTCGAATTGCGCGATCTTTCCCGCGAGGAACAACAACGTTTGCGTCTGCAAGGGGCGATGGTGATTAGTATCACGCGCGGAAGCATTGTGCATCAAACAAATATGCAGCCGGGATTTGTTATTTCGAGCGTCAACGGCGACCGCGTGGCCAATGCCGCCGAAGCGATAGATGCGATCAAAAATGCCTACAACAGCCTTGTGCTGGATGGGTACTATGAAGGCGAACCGGACCTGTATTCTTATCGCTTCAAAAAAGAAGAGTGAGCGACATACGACGTACGACTTTTGCATGTGCCGGATGGGAAAACTGCCGCAGATGATTTCACGGATACATATTTTGGGCGCTCCGGGAGCCGGCGTCACGACATTGGGAAAAGCCTTAGCCGAACGGCTGGGCTTTTCGCATTTTGATACGGATGATTACTACTGGTTTACCGGTGATCCGTTGCCTTACAAAAGGAAGCGCAACCCGGAGCACCGGAGGCAATTGTTGGCAAAAGACCTGCAACAGGCAGACAAATGGGTGCTTTCCGGCGCGTTGTGCGGCTGGGGAGATGTGTTCGTTCCTGCGTTCGACCTGGTCGTTTACCTGTGGCTGCCGGCAGAGATCCGCTTAGAGCGCATCGCTCGGCGGGAAACGCAGCGTTACGGCGCCGAACGGCTGGAGCCGGGCGGTGATTTGAGTCTGGTTTTTGAAAAGTTCCTCAAATGGGCGGCGGCTTATGATGAGGAAAGCGGAAATGTAAGGAGCCGGACGGGTGAATTGAGTTGGTTGGAACAGAGGGCTTGTCCGGTATTGAGAATCGAAGAAGAAATGCGAATAGAGGAGTTGCTTGACGTTGTTCTGAATATATCGGGAACAAAATTACCGCCTGCGCAATAGACGACAACCATTCGTTTTTTGTCATTCTGGCGGAATCCGCCCGCTCTGATACGGGCAAAACACGGGGCACATCGGACGGATTCCGGCAGAATGATTAAAGCACGTTTACTCTTTCTTCTTCAACTTCTCCGCTTCCTCCTTCAACCGCCGCAATTCATCTTCGGCTTTTTTCACTTCGGCCTGTATCTGCGCCAGTTTCTGTGTTTCAGCGGTGTGTTTTTGCCTCGCCTCTTCCGCCTTTTGCGTTTCCGCGGCTTGTTGTTGTTTTGCCTCTTCGGATTTTTTGTTTTCAGCGGCGATCAGGACGGCCATTTCGTTTTTGACCCTGGCGATCTCGGCGGCAGCCTGTGCTTTCACGTTGGCGACTTCTTTGGCCTCGTTGTCGCGGGTTTGTGCGATGGTGGCGGCTGATTCCTGGCGGGTTTTCTGAACCGCTTCTGCCGATTCCTTCTGGGCTAAAGCGATCTCTTCGGTCGTTTTTTTACGTGCCTCGGCGGCTTCGGCGGCGTATTGTTTGCGTTTGTCTTCGGCGTCCTTTCGAGCAGCGGCGATCTCTGTAGCGACTTGTGTACGGACGTCGTTCACCTCCTTGCGGGCACGCTCCTGGGCGTCGGCGACTTCCCTGGCAAAAGCGGCTTTTTTATCATCGGCATCCTTTTTTGCGAGGGCGATGGCTTCGATGGATTGTTGTTTTACTGTGGCCACTTCTTTGGCGGCATTTTCCCGGGCGGCGGCGACCTGTTCGGCCGCATCCTGTTTTGCTTTTCCGACGGCCTCGGCACTGAGTTGTTTTTCACGGGCTGCCGTTTCACGGGCTGTTTTTACGTCGTTGGCGGCCTGCTGATTGGCGGCGGCGATCTCTGCGGCAGCTTTCTGGCGCGCCTCAGCGACGTCGTTGGCGAGTTTTTGGCGCAGGTTGGCGCTGTTTTCGCGGGCGACGCGGACGCTGTCGGCTTCGGCTGTTTTGATGGCAAGAATGGCCTGGGCGCTTTGACGTTTGGCTTCGGCGACGGCGTTGGCGCTTTCCTGCTGGGCGCGCACCTGGGCTTCACGGGCGGCAGCGACCTCCTGTGCCGCTTTTTCTTTGGCGGCGGCGATTTCCTGCGCGGCTTTTTCACGCGAGGCGACGACTTCGCTGGCGGTAGCACTCACCGTTTCCTGTTGTTTCTTTTTGGCCTCCGCTACGGCAGCAGCGGCCTCGGCCTGAATTTGTTTGATGCGTTCATCGGCGGTTTGTTTGGAAGAGGCAACCTCGTCAGCATAGACCTTTTGTGCCTGGTCGGCTTTGGCGTTGGCATCCAGAACTTTAGTCCGGGCTTCTTCCTGTGCTTTCGCGACCTCCTGACCGCTGCGCTCGCGGGCTTTCAGCACTTCATCGGCACTTTGTTGTTTGATCTTGCTTTCCTGTTCTTTAGCGGCAGCGATGGTTCTGTTCAATTCTTCCTGGATGCGGGCTATTTCTTCGTCGGCTTTTTTCCTCGAAGCCGCTACCTGCAGGGCAATGGAATCGCGTTGATTTTTGCTGCGGGCCTGCGCGTCGGCTATTGCTTTTGCGGCTTCATCCTGCACCTGCTGCACCGTTTGTGAAGCTTTCTGTTTGCTTTCGGCCACCTGTTTGGCGATATTGACTTTTTCGTCCTCTGCCACCTTTTGCTGGTTGGCGACTTCGCTGCGGATCCGCCCGATCTCTTCCGACGCTTTTTTGCGTGCTTCTGCTACCTCGGTTGCGGAAGATTCTTTTTGTTTGGCTACATTTTCCTTGATCTCCGCCATTTCATTGGCTGAATTTTGCTGCAGCAAGGCTTTTTCTTCGGCGGCTTTCCGGCGGCTCTCTGCCAGGTCGGCGGCGAGGCGCTGCTTTTCCAGAACGGAGTTTTCCCGGGTTTTGGCCACTTCATTGGCCGCTTCTTCGCGTATTTTGAGGATTTGCTCTGCAGCCGTTTTTTTGGCGCCTACTACGTCATCGGCTGTTTTGTCCTGTTCCGTTTTGGCTCGTTCGCGGGCTTCGGCAACCGTCCGGGCATTATCCTCCCGGATCCGTTTGAGTTCTTCATCGGCATTGGCGCGGGCGGTAGCGATCTCGTCGGCATACTGGAGTTTGGCCTGGTCGAGTTTTTCCTTGACCGCAGCTACCTCTCTGGCGGCGTTTTCCCGGGCTTTTTGCACCTCTTCGGCCGAGGCGACGCGCGCTTTCTGAATTTCTTCGCCGGCCTGCCGGCGCGCTTCCTCTACGTTGGTGTTGATCTTCGTAACCTCCGAATCGGCTTTTGAGCGGGTTTGTGCGATATAAGCCTGTGCTTCGCTTTTAGCCTTTTCTATTTCGGCCAAACTGCTTTTGCGCGCTTCGAGCACCTCGTTGGCATATTCGAGTTTTTTCTGGTTGGCTGCTTCGCGCGCAGCGGCCACTTCCTGTTGCAGCTGAACTTTGATGGCGTCGGCGCGCTCTTTTTCCACCTGGATCTCCTTGCGCAGGTTTTCTTTTGTTTTTTCCAATTCAGCCCGGAGATTGGTCACTTCGTTGTCGCTTGCCGGGCCGGCGGACGCGCCGGGAGTGGCTTTACCGCCGGTTTTGGTACCGGCCGGCGTCGTTGCCGCAGATTTACCGGGCAAGGTGACCGCTGCGCCGGGAGTGTCCTTCACCGCTCCCTGGTCGAGAACAGAGAGAAAGCAACCAGCCAACGCTTTGAATTCGGATTGGCGATTGAGGTTGATGGTAAATTTGTACTTCTGCCGGTCTACGAAATTGATGAAATTGATGCCGGTGATGGTTGATTCGGAAAGCCATCGGAGCGCGTCGAGGTCGAGGCGGAGGTTGTTGCGGTGGGTGGGAACCGTGCCTGTGAGCACCTCGTCCATTCCGATAAATTTATACGCTTGCTCCTTACCTGTAGCGTCCACAAAAACAACCTGGTCGTCCTGGTTGAATTCGATGCCGCCAACGGAAGTAAAACGGGCAAAAATCCCTTTTTCGTCCGTAAAAAACTCGACGGCATAATTGTAACTGCCGCGCACCACAACTGTCAGAGAGGAAGTGCGGGCCAGCTGGATACCTGAAATTTTTTTATTTTCAATAATCAATGCATTGCAGTCCTGCGAAAAGGCGGTTTGTGCGAAGACGGCGAGGAGTATGGGGAGCAATGAACGGAAAATAACTTGCATAAACTGAACAGGGCTTAGACGATTAAGCGAATTAAACGTTGAGGCGGCAATTTAGATTTTTTCCGGCAAGGAAAAAAAGATGCCTCGTTTTTAGATAGGATTATCAAAACTTTTGGCCTAAAAAGAGCGGTTTTGACAAAATATTTTTCGGGAAGCAAATTTTAGCGTTTCCACAACAACGTGGAACGGTCAACGCTTCCGCCGGTAAATTTCGATCCACACTCCTGCTTGTTGCCATTTTTTGATCAATACCCATTCGCGATCTAAAACCTGGTAATCCGCTTCGTTTACGTCGTTGAACACATTGGATGTAAAAAAATACTCGTTTTGGGAAAAATCCTTATCTGCAAAACGCCGGTAGTTGCCGTTCAAAAGGAGGTTCTCGCCAGTGTTCAGGTTGGGGAAAGCGCTTCCGACCAATTGAAAATCAATATCCTGTTCTTCCAGATAAGCGACCGCTTCCGCCCGGAGGCGATGATAGGGGAGGTGGGCCAGCGTGGCGTCCCAACCCATCGCGACGCCGCGCGGATAGATGAGCAGGTTGCCCAGTGCCATGGCCAGTACAAGTGCCGTAAAGAGACGAACATGCCTCACGTTTTGGCGGGCCAAAAAATGAAATACCAGCAGGTGAAGCGCCAGAAAACCAGGAAGAAAATAGCGATGCGCCGATACGTTTTTGAACAATAAGGCGGATGGCGATAAAAAAATGATCAGACAGATCAATAAAAGAAGCAGGGTGAAGAAGTTTTTCGATCCGTACGATTTTATAGCTATAGTCCGCCGGAATTTCCAGATCAGCCATCCCAGCATCAGCCACTCGGCTGCTCTTCCGAAATCGAGCCAGCGCCAGCCGATCACGAGCAGGTTCCTGACCAGTTCCAGCCCTTTGGCAGGCACAAAAGTAGGCGCCCAGGGAGAACCCGGATGTAAGCCCACCCAACCCGTCGCTTCTTTGTGCCACCAGAGGAACCATGCAGCGAAAGCGAAACCGGGCAAAAACGGCAGGTAGTTTTTTGCGCCAAAATGGAAAAGATATGCGGGCAAAAACCGGATAATTTGGAGCTTGTTTTTTTTGAAACCGGGAAATTCCGCACCCATGAACCCTTCTAACAATATCCACACTGCCAAGGCCCCGGCCGTCATCATTCCCCGTACGCTGATCATGCAAAGTATCAGGATCCCCAAGGTGGTGAATACTTTGTTTTTTCCTGAAATACCTTCCACGGCCAGTAAAAAACCGCACGCCAATACCACATCGGGGCTGACCAAAACGCTTTGCCCGGCCATGACAGGATCGAGCAGAACCAGTGGAAGGAGCCAAAATCCCCACCTTTCGCCCCCCAGCCGGAATCCGAGCCGGTAAAGCAACCAAACGAGCAGTATCAAAAATGGGAGCATGGCCCAGTGGCTTGCCGGCAGGGATTTTCCCAAAAACGTCCATACCAGGGCCAGATAATAGCCAAAAACAGGCGGGTGTCCGCTGTCAATTTCCAGTGGCAGTGGCAGCCATTGCAGGCTGTTTTCATAAAAATGATGGGCGTGTTTGGAAGCCAGTTGCACCGTATCCCAGAAAAAAGGGTCATGCTGTACGGCCCAGGTTAGGGCGACAGGATAGATAAAAAAGGGCAGTAGGTGAAAAAGCCTGTTGTTTCGTACCACGGCGCAAAATTCCTGCAACTTCAGTGAAGTTTCGCACCGATCAGCCGCAAAAACTCGCTCCTCGTCTCTTCATTTCTGAATTCGCCGGTAAAAGCTGAAGTCGTGGTCACGGAGTTTTGCTTCTGCACGCCACGCATCATCATGCACAGGTGTTGGGCCTCGATCACCACTGCCACGCCGAGCGGTTGCAAAGTTTCCTGGATCACATCGCGTATCTCAAGCGTCAGTCGTTCCTGTACCTGCAGGCGGCGCGCATACACGTCCACCACGCGGGGTATCTTGCTCAGGCCGACAATGCGGCCATTCGGGATGTATGCTACGTGCGCTTTGCCAAAAAAAGGCAGCATGTGATGTTCGCACAGCGAATACAACTCGATGTCCTTGACGATGACCATTTCACTGTAGTCCTCTGTGAACATCGCCGAGCGCAGAATCGCCGCAGCGTCCTGTTTGTAACCCTGCGTGAGGAATTGAATGGCCTTGGCAGCGCGTTCGGGAGTCTTGACGATGCCTTCCCGCGAAGTGTCTTCACCAACTCCCGTCAACACACGGTCATAAAAAGATTTTAGTTGCTCGGTAAGCGTTTCGTCGTAGTGATCGGATTTACGGTAGGCCATAGTATTCGGCATAAATCGTTTCGGTTTCCCAGAGTTTGATGGCGTGGAGTTGGCAAGTGTAGGGTTCCAGCGCTTTTCCCAAGCGCTCCCAGATCAGGATAACAAGGTTTTCCGTGGTTGGTTGCATTCCTTTCGGGATAAAATCCACGTCCAGATTGAGATTGCTGTGGTCGAGGTGATCGGTCACGTGTTCTTTGATCAGTACGCTGAGTTTTTTCACGTCGATGACAAAACCCGTAACCGGGTCGGGGTCGCCTTTCACCGTAACGTGCAGGGTGTAATTGTGGCCGTGCCAGTTTTTGTTGGAACACTTGCCGAACACCGCAATGTTTTGTTCTTCCGTCCAGCCTTCCACCCAGAGTTTGTGGGCGGCATTAAATCGTTCGATCCGGGTGATGTAAACCATTGATATCCCTTCTTTCTTTTGCGGGCGCAAAGGTAAATGGAAAACTACTTTTACCTGTGTGTACCGGCGGCTTTTGGAAGTCCTTAAACCAATGCTTTATCCGGAGGGTTTCCCGTTTTATCTAAAAATTACAAAAGCCCGGAGGTTTAGTGTTTTTTTTGCCAAATTATGAAAACCAGGCATATTCTCGACAACATTTATCGCTTTTTGAACAGACGGCCGGTGTATCACACCCTGTTCTGGTTGATGTTGTACGGCATTATGCTGTGGTCGAATTACAGCAAGAACGGGGATATTTATGCCGCGCTGGCCGACGAATCCATTCATTTGTTGTTTTATGCCTTTTTGGTCTACGTCAATCTTTTTTACCTGATCCCCAATTATTTAGCGCGGCATGGATTTATTTATTTCGGATTGGTACTGGCCATGAGCGCTATTGTGACGCCCATCATGGTGCTGGTGTTCTACCTCAAGTACTACGATGAGCCCGCTTACCGGGCCAGTATCGTCGAAGGGCAGTTTTTGCTTTTCCTGGGCAATCTTTTTGTCACCATTCTTTCCACCATTTTGCGGGTTATCATGGATTGGTGGCATTACCAGACCGAAAAACAAGCATTGCTCACGCAAAGCATGCAATCTGAACTGCGTTTTTTGAAAAGTCAGATCAACCCGCATTTTTTATTCAATACCCTCAATAACCTGTATGCGCTGACCCTCAAGAAAAGCGATAAAGCGCCGGAAATTGTGCTGAAACTCAGTGAGATCATGCGTTACATGCTTTATGAATGCAACGAAAGGCGCGTCCTGCTGAGCAAAGAGATACAGTACATTCACAACTACCTCGACCTCGAACGCCTGCGACAACCGAAAGACGCCGAAATCAGGTTCACAACGGAGGGTCATATCAGCGAACAAATGGTGGCACCTTTGTTGTTCGTTCCTTTCCTCGAAAACAGTTTCAAACACGGACTCAATACACATATTCAGGGCGGGGGATTCGTTCGGATACACCTGCGCGTATCGGGTGAAGACCTCGAATTTTTTATTGAAAACAGCAAAGTCGAACGGTTGCCACGTCAGGATCACCCCCGAAGCGGCGGCATCGGATTGACCAATGTCAGACAACGATTGCAATTGCTGTATCCTGAAAATCACACGCTAACGGTACAGAACGAGCCGCACCGTTTCGCGGTGACCCTGTATTTGAAAATGATTTGACCGGGCAATGCCTGCATTTCTGGCAGCCAGGAGGGGGACATTCTTGCCAGTCTCCGGTATTTTCTCAAAACATTGACTATCAACATGCCTGCATTTTGATACCTGATTTCCTGCATCGAAGTTCAAAAAAATTTTTGCCATTCTGCCGGAGCAATTTACCTTAGGCCATTCTTTTCGATTCAGCCATCCTTTGCCTTGTGGCAAGGAGAAAAGGATGGGTGCCTAAAACCAGAATCCGGATCCGAAACCCGACTGCTCATGTTAAATGTACTTATCGTTGACGATGAACCCCTCGCACTGGATGTGCTCGAAACCTACATCGCTCAAATGTCCGACCTCCGCCTCGTAAAACGTTGCAGCAATGCGCTCGAAGCCAACGAGGCTTTGAAAAGCCACGACATTGACCTGATGTTCCTCGATATCCAGATGCCGCAACTTACGGGTATAGATTTTGTTAAAACACTGTCCAAACCACCTATGATCGTGTTCACGACAGCTTACCCAAACTATGCGATCCAGGGATTCGATCTCAACGCGCTCGATTACCTGCTCAAACCCATTTCACTCGAACGCTTTGTGAAAGCCGTGAACAAGGCTGTGGAACACGCTGATATGGCTCAACGCGATAACAACGCCTCCAACCAACACTATGACGGGCAGGAATTCTTTTTTGTAAAAGCCGACAAAAAACTTGTCAAGGTCAATTTTGACGACATCATCTACATCGAAGGACTAAAAGATTACGTTATCATTCGCCTCGTGCAAGGACGCGTCATTACGCTCCAAACCATGAAAAGCCTCGAAGACAAACTTCCCCAGGGAAGATTCAAGCGCATTCACCGCTCCTACATCGTGGCTATGGACAAGATCACAGCCATTGAAGGCAATATGGTGGAAGTACAGGAAAAAGACAAACCCAAACTGCTCCCCATTGGCAAAAACTACCGGGACGAGTTGTTGGAAATGATCGACAAAAACAGGTTATGATTTTATGCAATTCGGGACCCATCAATCGCAAACACCTCAGGAAAGCGGAGAATTCAAACGCTGGAAATTCCGCGAACTGAAAATATACGCTTCCACGGAGTGGCTGGCCGACAACAAAAAGAAATACCGCCAGGTGTTCGACCGCCTCGAAACGACCTACATCTACGCGGAACTGTCTTTTTACAATAAATATTTCGACATCGAGGATTGGGAAGTAAATGTGGAACTGCGCTGTTATGCAGTAAAAAAGCAACGCAAAGAGATTTGCAACCTCCCCTTCCGCCGCAAAGTAAGCAAATACGACCCCGTCGGCTATATACGCGAGGGGTGGGGCAACAAACAGGAGGGCGTTTTTTGGAAAAAAGGCGCCTACTACTGGGAAGCATGGATCGAAGGAGAAAAAGTCGCCACCAAATATTTTTACATCGAAGACGCGGGCCGGCCACTTACCAAAACCGAAAACCCTTATTGCCAGATAACTTCCCTGCGCATGTACGAAGGCCCCTACGACGATACGCCTGAGTTCGAACGCCTTTATATGCGGCGTTTTCAGGGGGAGGAAACCCGCTATATCTATGCCGAGGTAACGCTTAAAAACCTGCTGTTGAGCAAACAATGGCAGTGCGAACTTTTTATCAAATTCTACAACGACGCCCGCGAATTAAAAGGCCAGGTAGTCCGGCTCCACCGGGTGGAGAAAAGCGACGACGGATTGAAGATCACGGCAGGGTGGGGGAGTAATGTGAAAGGTTCATGGCGCAACGACCGCTATACCGCTGAGATCGTATTCATGGATCAATTGCTCGCCATCATGCCCTTCGAGGTTGGAACGGATTGGGAAGAAGGCGTCAACGGCGTGTGGCTGCCCGACAAAGGCCAGCAAATTTTCCTGCAACCCGAAGAGGAAGACACCGAGACTTTTGAAGAGGTGCTGGAAAAACTGGATGCGCTCATCGGTTTGTCGGAAATCAAAACCAAAGTCCGCGAACACGCACAATACATTCAATTCCTGCAACTTAGAAAGGAAAAAGGTTTTGCCGAAAAAGATGGCATTAATGTACATTCGGTCTTTATAGGCAACCCGGGTACGGGCAAGACAACCGTCGCCAAAATGATGGGTCGCCTGTACAAAAAAATGGGTCTGCTCACCAAAGGGCACGTTCACGAAGTGGATCGCACGGACCTGGTCGGCGAATACATCGGTCAAACCGCTCCCAAGGTGAAAGACGCCATCGAGATGGCGCGTGGCGGCGTGTTGTTCATTGACGAAGCCTATGCGCTGGCGCGCAGTACGGAAGATTCCAAGGATTTTGGCAGGGAAGTCATCGAGATATTAGTGAAGGAACTCTCCAACGGACCGGGTGACATCGCCATCATCGTCGCGGGTTATCCGAAAGAAATGAAAACGTTCCTCGACAGTAACCCCGGTCTGCGCAGCCGTTTCAAACTCACTTTCGAGTTTCCCGACTATCTGCCTCAGGAACTGAGCCAGATCGCTGAATACGCCACCCGCGAAAAAGAGGTGATGCTGGCCAAAGAAGCGAAAGACCTGATAGACGAATTGATCACGGAGGCTTTCCGAAGCCGCGACCGCGCGTTCGGTAACGCCCGTTTCGTACATGATCTGATAGACAAGGCCAAGATACAACTCGGTCTGCGCATGATGGCGCACCCCGAAGTGCGCGAGCTACCCGCGGACTCTTTGAAGGTCATTTTGCGTGATGACGTTGAAAAAGTACGCGTTGCCCGCAAACGCGTCTTGCCGCATATACCGGTGGATGAAGCGCTGCTCAACCAGGCATTGCACGAACTCGACAGCCTCATCGGCATGCAGAACGTTAAAAATGATATCCGCGAACTCGTTCATCTTGTGCGCTATTACCGGGAGACGGGGCGCGATGTATTGGGCCGTTTCTTCCTGCATACCGTGTTCGTAGGCAATCCCGGTACCGGAAAAACGACGGTTGCGCGCATCCTCACCAAAATTTACAAAGCCCTCGGTGTGCTCGAACGCGGACACATGATAGAAACGGATCGCCAGGGACTTGTGGCAGGCTTTGTCGGCCAAACGGCCATCAAAACCGCCGAAAGGGTGGATGAAGCCATGGGCGGCGTCCTGTTCATTGACGAAGCCTATGCGCTGACTTCGCCCGGCAGGGGCGCCCACGGAGGCGACTTCGGCGACGAAGCCGTACAGACCCTGCTCAAACGCATGGAGGACAAACGAGGCGAATTCTTCGTTTTTGTAGCCGGTTATCCTGAAAATATGGACAATTTCCTCAAAGCAAACCCGGGGCTTGCCAGCCGTTTCGACAAAATACTGCGGTTTGAGGATTATGCGCCGGAAGAGTTGCTCGAAATTGCACTTTATATGTTCCAGCAAGAGAACTACAGGGTCGAAGAAGAAGCCCGCGAGCACCTGGGCAAATACATGGCGTTCCTGCATCAATTCCGTGACAAATACTTCGGCAATGCCCGTACGGTGCGACAGGTCGTGCTGGAAGCCATCAAGAACCAGAACCTCCGGGTGGCTGCCGCAAAACTCAGGGACGAACCGGATGCCCATACCATTACGCTGGACGACGTGGCGACGTTCACGTTCGACAAGAACAAACTGAATTTGTTCGTTCGGAGGGGGATTGGGTTCGGGAAGTAGCGCAGGATTCCGGCGTTTCGAATTATGAACAGGATTTCGGGTTTATCATGAAAAAACTTGTCGTCGCCATTACTGGTTCTTCCGGTTCCATCTATGCCAAGGTGTTGCTGGACAAATTGTTGCAGATTCAGGATCAATGGAATGCAGTTGGCGTGGTTTTATCCGACAATGCCAAAGTGAATTGGGAGCTGGAAATCGGACCGGTGGATTTTTCCCGTTATCCCTTTCAATTCTATGAAAAAAATGATTTTTATGCCCCTTTCGCCTCCGGGTCGGCGAAATACGATACCATGATCGTATGCCCCTGCTCGATGGGGACTTTGGCGCGCATCGCTACGGGTATCAGCAACGACCTCGTGACCCGCGCTGCCGATGTGGCGCTGAAAGAGCGTCGCCGGCTTATTCTGGTCACCCGCGACGCGCCGTTGAGCCTCATCCATATTAACAATATGAAAGTGGTGACCGAAGCAGGAGGGATTATTTGCCCGGCCTGCCCGTCGTTTTATTCCAAACCGAGCGATCTGGAAGGTATTGCCGCGACTGTTGTTGACCGGGTACTCGATCTGGCGGGCCTGGATGCCGGCGGATACCGATGGAGTGAATAACAAATAACCCCACCCGCTGCGATTTATAGCGCTCGATTTCCCGTTTCAAAGCCGCGCCACCACCGTTTTATTCCCTTTGACCTGCTGATCCATCGCGACTTCAATCTTCGCATCGAGTGGAAGGAACAGATCCACCCGTGATCCGAATTTGATAAATCCCATATCGCATCCCTGTTCCACCCGCTCGCCTTCGCGAATATACCACTTGATGCGTTTGGCCAACGCTCCCGCGATCTGGCGCATCAGGATCTCTCCATTGCCGGAATCATACACAATGGTGGTGCGTTCGTTCTCAGTGCTGCTTTTAGGATGCCAAGCCACCAAATATTTGCCGGGGTGGTACCGAAAATAATTCACCATGCCACTAACCGGATTGCGGTTGACGTGCACGTTGAACGGCGACATGAAGATAGAAACCTGCAGCCTTTTGTCCTTGAAATATTCCGCTTCGAAGACCTCCTCTATCGCGCATACCTTACCGTCCGCCGGGGCATATACGATTTTATTGTCGGCCAGAAGGATCACCCGCGCCGGATTTCTAAAAAATTGAAGTATAACGAGATAAAAAATAGTGGATAAAATGAGAACCGGCCAGAAAATCATCTGGGCCAGGTTCCAGACGGCAAGATTAAGTCCAACGAGTACCAATGCAGCGACAAGCAGTATGGTGCGACCTTCTTTGTGTATCCTAAACAACATTTGCAAGCAGATTTGATGCCGCAAAGTTATCATGTTGGGCGGACTTTCTACCCCTGACAGTCCGTTGAGGTTTGGCAGACTGGAAAGTCCGCTCTATTTTTGCGACCTCAAGGTCACTCATTCACTCATTCACTCATTGTTTAAATGAAAGTAGCAGTTGTAGGTGCCACCGGTTTGGTAGGCACGAAAATGTTGCAAGTGCTCGAAGAACGCAACTTCCCTGTCACAAAACTTTTTCCGGTAGCCAGCGAAAGATCGGTGGGTAAGACGATCAAATTTCGCGGAAAGCGTTATAAGATCATCAGCCTGGACGCGGCTGTAGGAAAACGACCCGATGTAGCGATTTTTTCCGCAGGGGGCAGTGTGTCCAAAGAGTGGGCGCCACGATTCGCCGAACGTGGTACGATCGTGATTGATAATTCCTCTGCCTGGCGGATGGATCCTGAAAAAAAACTGATCGTACCCGAAGTAAATGCCGGGGTGCTGACAAAGCAGGACAAGATCATCGCCAATCCGAACTGCTCCACGATCCAAATGGTCGTGGCGCTTAAGCCGTTGCACGATAAATATAAGATCAAACGCGTCGTCGTCAGCACCTACCAAAGTGTCACCGGAACGGGTGTCAAGGCGGTAAATCAGCTGATGAACGAACGCAAAGGCAAATCTGGCGAGCGCGCCTATCCCTACCAGATTGACTTGAACCTGCTGCCTCATATTGATGTGTTTACGGAAAACGGATACACAAAGGAAGAGATGAAAATGGTGAACGAAACCAAAAAGATCATGGGCGACGACAGCATTCGTGTTACTTCGACCACCGTTCGGGTACCGGTTATTGGCGGGCACTCGGAAGCGGTGAACGTCGAATTCGAGCGCGATTTTGACCTTGCCGAGGTGCGCAACATGCTGGAAAAAGCACCGGGCATAACGGTGGTGGACAATCCGGCAGAGGCTAAATATCCCATGCCGCTGTTCGCACATGATAAAGACGACGTATTTGTAGGTCGCTTGCGTCGCGACGAAAGCCAGCCTAACACACTGAATATGTGGATTGTGTCAGATAATCTGCGCAAAGGCGCAGCAACCAATGCCGTTCAGATCGCAGAGTATTTGCTCGCGCAAGGGATTTTGAAATTAAAAGTGAAAAAAACTGCAATTGCAATATAATTTTGCCGCCCGAAACCATTTGGGAGGATAGAAGGCGGAAGATAGAAGGTGGAGGGTGGAAGGTAAGGGGTAAATCATGTTACATCTCATTTTCACCCTTTATCTTCTACCATCAACCCTCTACCCTTTACCTTCAACCCATTACCGTCAACCGCACACCGTTTCTTATGAAGAACAAAGTAGTAGTTTGGGGAACCAACGCTGAAAATGAAAAAGTCCTGATCGCACTGGAACTGAAAGCAGACGCCAATAAAGTAATGCTCTATACGTTCCCGGAAGCCATTGCCACCGACGATTTTGTCAATAAAATGATGAACGAATGGCGTGACAGCAAGGAGGTTACATTTCCTGAAGGACACACGACACTCGAGCGCGAGCTCAGCGTCACTGAAAACCTTTTACCGGACGACCTCAAAGTGGAGCGCGGCGATGTAGTGCAACGCGCCCAGACGGAGTGGCATTTCGCCGTCCTCTCCTCCAAACTTTACGCTGCCTATCAGCAAGAATTAGCCGAATTCAAGGAAAAAATTGAATCGCTTTCTTCAT
Organism: Saprospiraceae bacterium; assembly: GCA_019187225.1. Taxonomy (GTDB): domain Bacteria; phylum Bacteroidota; class Bacteroidia; order Chitinophagales; family Saprospiraceae; genus M3007. The sequence continues at coordinate 55,273 of JABAQQ010000042.1, read as the reverse complement.
ACGACAACAAGATTTGGCAAGGCCTCAAAGCATTCTGGGATAAAGTCCAGGGGCAAAGCCGCGAGCGCAACCTTTTCCGGGAACACGCCGACAGCCTGCGCGACAATATTAACCTGTTGTTCGACGACCTGAAAAAGATTCGCGCACGGGTAAACAACGAGTTCACCTCCGCCTCCCAAACGGTTTTTGACGAATTCAACAAAGCATTAGACGACATTGAAACCCGTATCGCGGCGGGCGGTTCCAAACTCAACAGTGTGTTTGAAGAGCTCAAACAGATGCAACGCCGGTACCGGGATGCACACATGACCAACGAACACCGCAATCAGTTGTGGGACCGCCTCGACGGAGCATTCAAAAAAGCCAAAGCGCGGAAATTCGGGCCGGCCGCCAACGAAGGCTCGCTCGTCGAACGCCACGAACGCCGGTTGGCCGGTCTTTCTGAAGCTGCCAAACGAATGGAAGAAAGCGTCCGCCGCGACGAAGACGAGCTTGCTTTTCAACGCAAAAAAGTAAACAACAGCGAAGGCCAGCTCGAAGCGCAGATCCGGATGGCAAAAATCAAAATGATCGAAGAGCGGTTGATATCCAAGCGTGAAAAATTGAATGAGATCATCCAAACCCGCGCAGAGGTGGAACGCCAAACCAATCTGGCTAAAGATAAGGAGAGCAAGCGCGCCGAAAAAGACGCGGAAAAGAAAAAAATAGAAGCTGCTAAAGAAGCGGCAAAGTCTGAAATAGCGGCCCAGATTAAAACGAAAACCGAATCCCCGGAGCAAGCGGGCGAGTTCTTCGAAGCCGCAGCCAATGTACTTGGAGATGTGCTGATGGATGCGCTCGACACTGCCAAGGCAGTCGCATCTGTTGCAGCCGAAAAAGCCGACGACATCCTCGAAGATGTTTCAAAGAAAACGGGAGAAGTACTGGATAAAGCCATCGCCAAAGCCGACGAAGTGCTGGAGTCCATAACAAAAAAGGATGAATCCCAGCCCGAAAAGGAAGAGATCATTGACGACGTGGTGCACAAATCGGCCGATGACCTGGAAAGCACACAGGGGATCATTGACGACGTGGTGCACAAATCGGCCGATGACCTGGAAAGCACACAGGGGATCATTGACGACGTGGTGCACAAATCGGCCGATGACCTGGAAAGCACACAGGGGATCATTGACGACGTGGTGCACAAATCGGCCGATGACCTGGAAAGCACGCAGGGGATCATTGACGACGTGGTGCACAAATCGGCCGATGACCTGGAAAGCACGCAGGGGATCATTGACGACGTGGTGCACAAATCGGCCGATGACCTGGAAAACACCGGCGAGATAGCAGAGGTCACACCTGAAGAGGGCAAAAAATCCACCCGCTCTAAAAAAGGAGATGCCTGATTTCAGGAAAAAGATAAAAACTAAACATGAGTCATCCCGGATTTTCGGCGATGACTCATGTTGTTTCTAAACCACTGACTTTGAATGACTCATGTTTAGTTTTTATCTGGATACCGTATGAAAAATCAATTCATTCATTTGCCTTCCACACCCTGATAACGTTTCCGAAACAAATCTTCCTGATGTCGCTTTCGGAGTATCCTCTTCTTAATAATTCTGAAACCAAAACGGGGTAGGTACTTACGTCCGACAAGTCGGGTGGCAGCGCCAACCCAACGCCGTCGAAGTCGCTTCCTAGTCCGATATGATCAATGCCCACGAGGTTTCTGATGTGGTCAATGTGGTCGGCTACGTCGCGGACGGTTATGTGCGTGCGCGTCAGTTCTGTTCGCATGAATGCACGACCTTCCGGTGTGTTCTCTTTCAACCCCAAATCCTTCATCGCTTTTTCGGCCAATTGAAACACCTCGCGTGCCCGGCTGCTGAGGAAATAATGGCTGAAAGGCACCTGTATCACGCCGTTCGTTTTGGCAATTGCTTTGATCAAAGTGTCGGATAAATTGCGCTCCATACCCGGCGTAAAATACCGGCAGGCCGAATGTGTGGCAATAAGCGGTTTTTTTGCCACTTGCAACACATCCCATATGGCATCGTCGGACAAGTGGCTGACATCCACCATGATACCGGCGCGGTTCATCTCGCGTACGACTGTTCGGCCATAATCGCTCAGACCGCCGTGCGTATGCAACGTATCGTAAGACGAGTCGCAGATTTGATTGTCCCGGCTGTGTGTCAGTGTGATGTAACGGATGCCCCTTTTGTGGAAATAAGCCACATCGGCGGGCGATTCGATGGGTGAACCGTTTTCCATTCCCATCGGTAGTGAGACAATTCCTTTTTTAAAATTGCGCAAAACGTCATCGGCGTGCAGTGCCAGTGCGAACTTGTCCGGGTAGTCCCTGACTACTGCGTTGACCACATCAATCAGGGAATCAGCAACTTGCTTAGAGCGACCCAGCTCTTTTTGATAGCGCGCCGGGATATAAATGGACATGAACGCCCCATACAGCCCTCCTTTTTTTGCCCGTTCAAAGTCGAAATCGCCGTCGGGATTTTTTACGGCATAAGCCGTGTAGCCCGGTTGGTGCCATTTGTTGTGCTCCACGAGGTGCCAGGGAAAATCAATATGGGTATCTACGATGGGCGTGTCGGCGAGAATCCTGTTTGCCCGTTTGCTGATGGAGCAAGAAGCCAGCAGCAGCAGCGAAAAGAAATAGAGTAATTTCCGAAACATGACAGATTTTTGGGGCAAAATAGTCAAATTTCAACTTTCCTTCCCGGCATCATCTTCATCCTCAAGGTGAAAACGATGAAAAACGCGGTGGGCCACCGGCGCCACGATGATGCCGATGGTCGTTATAAAAACCACACCGCTCACTAGTGCGTAGATGGAGGCAAATATTTTGCAACTCGCTGATGTACAAGCATTATCGCAAGGATCGGGAACAATGGGTCCCATACCGGACAAAATCATAGAGGCGTTCAGGAGGCTATCGATCCAGTAAAATCCGCAGGTAATATGATAACCGACAATTCCAATGCCCAAAAAGAATGTAAGAATGATCATTCCTGCAAAAACATTTCTCATCAGGCGGTTGATGAACAGGTGAATCGACAGCAAAGGCTGGCGCTTCGATTCATATCGGAAAAGACGAGGTAACATGTCGATCTATGAAAATTGGAATTGCAAAGATGAAAAAACAACATGAGTCATCCCCGAATTTACGGCGATGACTCATGTTGTTTCTAAACCACTGACTTTTAATGACTAACCCGGCGATTTATCGCCGGGTTAGTCATTAAAAGTCAGGATGACTCATGATGGAAATCAATTGATGACTATATCAATCAGGCCTTCACAGCTTTCTTCGCTTTGCCGGATTTTTCTTCTTGTGCGGGTGCCGCCACCATTTTTCCTTCGAGTATCTCTTCTTTTGTCAGGTCAACCACGAAAGCGGAAGCGATAAATACCGAAGAGTAGGTACCGAATATCATCCCGACCAGCATCCCGAATGCAAAGCCTTTGATGGCGCCGCCACCGAAAAGGAACAACAACAGCACCACAACGATCACAGTACCTGAGGTGATAAGGGTACGACTCAAGGTCGTGTTGATGGCGGCGTTGAATACCTCCTGTTTTGGTTTGCCGGCGTACGTTTTGATGAATTCGCGGATACGGTCGTAAACGATCACAGTGTCATTCACGGAAAAGCCGATAACCGTCAGGATACAGGCGATAATAGCCTGGTCTACTTCTAATGAGAAAGGCACAAAACCGTGTAACAAGGCAAAAAATCCAAGTGTAATGATGACGTCGTGTGCAAGCGAAAGCACAGCGCCGAGCGAAAACTGCCAGCGGCGGAAGCGTACCAGCAGGTAAATGAAGATAATTGCAATTGCCCACAGCGCAGCCTTATAGGATGAGGATCGAATATCATCGGCAACTGTTGCACCTACCTGGCTGGAAGAGATGATGTGCGTCCCCTGGCCATCGGTCTTTTTGAATTGTTCCAGGCTATTGTCAATACCCGCCCCTTTCAAACCCTCATGTAATTTGGCAATCACGTTGTCCATTGCAGTGCCGCTCTGGTCGTCAATGCCATATGAGGTTGTAATGTTGTATACATTGCCCGTGCTCACGGACTTGATGATGGGGTTTCCGTTGAACGCTTGGGTAAGCGGACCCCGAAGTTGTTCTATCTCAGCGGGTTTGTCAAACTGAACGTTGAAGGAATATCCGCCTTTGAAATCCACACCCAGTTCGAAGCCACGCAAAGCCATGGCTGCGATGCTGATACCGATAAGCGCAGCAGACACGATATAAGCAATTTTGCGTTTGCCCATCCAGTCGTAGTGGAAACCAACGAGCCAGGTAGCTGACCAGGGCCAGCTGTAAGTCATTTCCGTACGCTCCGACCACCATTCAGTAATAAAACGGCTCATCAGTACGGCAGTGAACATGGAAGAAAAAATACCCACTGTAAGTACCGTTCCGAAACCTTTGATCGGGCCAAGGCCAAAGTACATCAGCACAAAAGCAGTGAGCAATGTCGTCACGTTCGCGTCAATAATGGATGGTAATGCATGCTGAAAACCTTCCTTGATGGCTTTGGCGGTGGAGAGTCCGGCGCGCAATTCTTCCCGGATGCGTTCATAAATGATGACGTTCGCGTCCACGGCAGCGGCAAGCGTCAGTACGATACCGGCGATTCCCGGTAGTGTAAGTACAGTTCCGATGGAAGCCAGGGTGCCCAGAATGAAAAAGATATTGGCCAACAAGGCGATGATGCTCACGATGCCGCCTTTTTTATAATAGGCGTACATGAAAATACACAACAGACCGACAGACAACAACATCGTGATCAGCGATTTATTGATGTTATCAGCGCCAAGCGAGGGGCCCACCTGGCTTTCCTGCACGATGTGGGTGCCGGCGGGAAGTTTACCCACCTGAAGGATATTGGCTAAGTCTTTCGCTTCCTCGATGGTAAAGTTACCGGTGATGGAAGAATTGCCACCTGTGATCGGATTGATGACACGGGGAGCACTCACCACCTCGTCGTCGAGCACGATGGCGATCTCGCGGTTGCCGTTGTTGGCCGCTTTGGTGGTCATATCTGCCCAGGTTCGCGCGCCGTCGTTGTTCATGGCCAGGCTCACGGTCACTTCGCCAGTGCTCGGATCGGGTTGTTCGCTGGCGTTGGTCACTACCGAGCCGTCGAGGCGGGGTTTGTCGTCGCCGCCGACCTTTCTGATGCCGTACAATTCATATTTTCCGATCGTTGTGCTTTCGATCCCCTTGTCTTCTTCTGCCTTTTGGCTCCAGCGGAACTCCAGATTGGCAGGGAATAACTGTTTGATCTCCGGACGGCTCAGGTATTTGGTGATCAGCGGAATCTTGTTTTTATCGGCATAGGCCAGGATAGCGCCTGTGCTGTTGCTACCCATCTGCATGAGGGAAAGCAAAGGTCCGTTTTGCGCATCGGCAGGTGAGGAGACCGGTACGTCCACCACGCGCATTTCAGGTTGTTGGGTAGAGTCGGGTTTCCCGTCGGGGCCCGCCGGATATACATAAGACGTATCCTTGCGGGTTTGGGTCAGATTTGCGGTAGTATCACCCGAAAGCAATGCGCGCAGTTTCATATCGGCGTCAACAAAACGTTGGGCGAGATTTTCGTCGGTCAGGCGGTAAGTTTCCCAGAACTCGAGTTTAGCGGAGCGCTGGAGCATTTCGCGGGCGCGCTGGGGGTTGTCAATACCGGGCAATTCCACCAGAATAAGGTCGCGGCCGGCGTCGAGGCTGACGTTGGGTTGCACCACGCCGAGTTTGTCAATACGCTGTTTCAGGCGGTTGTAAGTTTCGCTGACCGTATTGTCGGCGAGTTCGCGAATGGTACGCAACACATCGGCATCCGGCGATTCGAAGTTGATCCGGTTTTTGAGCGATTCGTTGCGGGCGAATACCGATGCGAGCGATTTGCCGCCGCTGGTTTCCTTCCAAGATTGCGCGAACAGGGTGATATAGTCGCCCTGTTGCGTTTTTTGCAGTTCCGTCGCTTTATCCAGGGCCTGCAAAAAAGCGGGATCGGTATTGTTCTGCGCAAGGCTTTTCAAAAAATCGCGCAAGTCTACCTGGAGCAATACACTCATTCCTCCTTTCAGGTCAAGCCCCAAACCCAACTGACTCTTTTTCAAATCAGTATAGGTGAATTTTTTGATAAAGGGTATTTCGAACACCGTTTCGCTGGAAAGAGAATCCAGGTAGGCGGAATAACACAAGCGCCAGGAGGTGTTCGGGTTTTGCGAACAGTCATCGGCATAACGTTTCGCCCTGTTCTCGATGTTGCTGGTCGGAATGGTGAGCGAAAACTGGTACAGACACACTAAGGTCAGCGCAATAAGGAAAAATCGGACAACGCCTTTGCCTTGCATACTTCGTAGTAGTTTGCGAAAAAAATGTTTTTTACAAAAATTGGTTTTCCGGCCCGGCGGGGGATGCCTTCCGAAAAAAGTGCGCAAATATAGAGAGATTGGCGGAAACCAAAGGATATTCGAGAAAATTCCTTGAATTTCGGGAAAACAAAAAGGGTGTCGCCTCACAGCAACACCCTTGCTTATTTTCCGGATATGTCAATTATTACATCATGTCCATACCGCCCATTCCCGGGTGGCCGTGGCCGGCTGCTGCCGCTTTTTTCTCCGGTTTCTCGTTGATGACACATTCGGTGGTCAGCACGAGGCCGGCGATGGAAGCCGCATTTTCCAGTGCGATGCGCGTCACTTTTGTCGGGTCAATGATACCCGATTTTTTCAGGTCTTCGTATTTATCGGTACGGGCATTGTAACCGTAGGAGCCTTTTTCGTCGGCTACTTTGTGGAATACGACCGAACCGTCGATGCCTGCATTTTCGGCGATGATACGGATCGGCGCCTCCAGCGCTTTGCGCACGATTGCGATACCGTAGTTTTCGTCGTCGTTCAAGCCTTTGAGCGACTTGAGGCTTTCAATGGCGCGCACGAGGGCCACACCACCGCCTGCCACAATACCTTCTTCGATGGCGGCACGGGTGGCGTGCAGGGCGTCGTCCACGCGGTCTTTCTTTTCTTTCATTTCCACTTCGGTAGCAGCGCCGACGTAGAGCACTGCCACTCCGCCTGCCAGTTTGGCAAGGCGTTCCTGCAATTTTTCACGGTCGTAGTCGCTTGTAGTGGTTTCGATTTGCTGCTTGATCTGATTGACGCGGGCTTTGATATCGTCGGCTTTGCCTTTGCCCCCCACGATGGTCGTATTGTCTTTGTCCACCGTGATGCGCTCGCAGGAACCGAGGTGTTCGAGGCCTGCATTTTCAAGTTTGTAGCCTTGTTCCTCGCTGATGACCGTACCGCCGGTGAGGATGGCGAGGTCTTCCAGCATGGCTTTGCGGCGGTCGCCGAAACCAGGTGCTTTTACAGCCACCACTTTCAGGCCGGCGCGCAGACGGTTGACCACCAGAACACCCAATGCCTGGCTGTCCACATCTTCTGCGATGATGAGCAAGGGGCGACCGGTTTGCAGGCTCTTTTCCAGGATCGGAACGAGGTCCTGCATGTTGCTGATCTTCTTATCGGTGATGAGCAGGTACGGATTTTCGTACTCGGCTTCCATTTTTTCCGCGTCGGTGATAAAGTAAGGGCTGAGGTAGCCGCGGTCGAATTGCATACCGATTACTTCTTCCACGTAAGTATCGGTGCCTTTTGCTTCTTCAACGGTGATCACACCGTCTTTCGACACGCGCTTCATGGCATCGGCGATGAGCGAGCCGATGGTTTCGTCGTTGTTGGCGGAGATAGCGGCCACTTGCTGGATCTTATTGAAGTCTTCGCCGATTTGTTCCGACTGTTCTTTCAGGTTGGCGACGATGGCTTTCACTGCTTTTTCAATGCCGCGCTTCAAATCCATCGGATTGCTGCCGGCAGCGACGTTTTTCAGGCCGGCAGTCACCATGGCCTGCGCCAGGACGGTAGCAGTAGTGGTGCCGTCGCCCGCTGCGTCAGCAGTTTTGCTGGCAACTTCTTTCACCATTTGGGCACCCATGTTGGCGATCGGGTCTTCGAGTTCCACCTCTTTGGCGACGGTTACGCCGTCTTTGGTGATGGCCGGAGCGCCGAAGGATTTCTGGATGACCACATTGCGGCCTTTGGGACCAAGGGTGACTTTCACGGCATTGGCCAGTGCGTCAACGCCTTCTTTGAGTTTTTCACGGGCGTCGGTATTGAAGGAGATTTGCTTTGCAGACATATCTGTAGTGGTTGATTTGTTGAAATGCTTAGTTGTTGGTTGTTGGTTGCTGGTTGCTGGTTACTGGTTGTTGGTTACTGGTTGTTGGTTATTGGTACAGATGATTACGAATGTCCTAGAACCAATAACCAGTAACCAACAACCAGTAACTAATAACCGGTAGCCATTACATTAAAGAATCACGAGAATATCGTCCTCGCGCATAATGAGGTAATCCTGGCCTTCGTAGTTGATCTCCTGACCGGAATATTTACCATACAGAACGATGTCGCCTACGGTTACGGTCATCAGGTTGCCTTCTTTGCCGGGGCCTACGGCAACGACTTCGCCGCGTTGAGGTTTTTCTTTGGCAGTGTCGGGGATGATGATGCCGCCTTTGGTCTTATCTTCGGCTGGCGACGGCTTGATAATCACACGGTCTGCGATTGGTTTCATAACGTCTGAATTATTTTTGTTTTGGTGAGACAATTTTAGAAGCCCGCCTGCGATTTTGGCTTTGGCGGACAAACCTCAAAACCAAATTTTCTGCGGCGAACAACCGCTCCTATCAGACTTCGTGCCATGCGGATTTTTCTGCCAATTTTTCAGTTATCTGTCACTTGCGCTTGTCAGGTTGGCATGAGAATGCTGGTGGAAGCAAGCCGGTGTAAAAGACAATGGTAAGTACTGTTTCTGACAAAATTTTCAAAAACGAAATTTGCACATTTCATTCTAATTCGCCATTTTTGCTTTTCAATCCATTGTCTTTGAAAAGTTTGTTCACTAATCTCTCCATCATGAGCGCATTATCGGAAACCTGGTTCATCGAAGGAAACATTGACTTTGAATCCAAGAAGTACACGCTGCTGGCCTATTTGCAAAAGGTCAATGCCTGTTTTGACGAGAAGAAATTATACCCGGAATTGTCGGACGTGATTTTTCACTTCAACAACCTGATGACGTTCAAACAAACCAAGCGGCTGATGCAGAATCGTTTCCCCCGGCGCCTGACAGGCATTCAATTGCAGAAACTCGAACTCATTTATGAAGAAATGATCGCCGATGACGAGTTGATGGCCGAGATCGAGGAGATCACGCATTATGCCACGCAGCGCATGAAAGCCACCATTACCGGCGGTACAGACTTGTACGACTACGTGGAACACAACCTGTCCATCGCACCGGTGGGTATTTTGCCGATGGAGGTGGATGAAGGATATTTCTTTCTTTGCGACGGCCTTTTCCGCTCCATCCGCGTATACCAATACAAATTGAGTATATTTACCCATTCCAATGACAAATACCGCTCGCTCCGCTCCCAATACCTCAGCGATTGGGAGCGCAATTTCACCAATACTTACGAGAGCATCAAAGCCGACCTGATGCGGCAAAACCGCGATCTTTCCACGCCGGCAGTGTATACCATTGAGACCAAACTGACTTATCCGGTGGAAGAGACCCTGTTGCCGATAGCCAAACGTTCTCTGGTGCGGCATATCGAGACAACCAGGATGCAGGATATTTGATGACTTGACATTGGACTTTGGATGCCTGACATTGGACTATTTGACATTGGACATATAAGACCGGCCATCGCACGTCAAATTATCCAACGTCCAATGTCAAATAGTCCAATGTCCAATGTCAAATAGTCCAATGTCCAATGTCAAATAGTCCAACGTCAGGCATCCAAAGTCCAAAAACTCCGTATCATTGCGCCCGTTTTCAGAGACACGCTTTGACTAGTATTGCCCAACAAACAATTTATGCGAAGAGCGATTGACATTCTTTCCGCCGGCGAGTTGCTGGTTGATTTTATTACGGCAGAATTTGTACATACCCTCGACGAAGCCACGCTGTTCAAGCGCATTCCTGGCGGAAGTCCGGCCAATTTGTGCATGAACATGGCGCGACTCGGCAACAATACCATGCTCGCCGCCAGCGTCGGCAACGACGACATGGGAGGAGTGTTGCGCAACTATGTCGCCCGGCTCGGAGTGGATGTGAGCAATGTGGTGCAGGTGGACGAACCGACAACCCTGATCCTTGTGACGCGTTCTGCGGCGGTATCGAATTTTCAGCCCTACCGCGGAGCCGATGCCATGCTTTCGATCCGGCAGTTCCCGTTCGGTCGTTTTGAAGAGATCGGCGTGTTTCACACCACCTGTTTTGCCCTGAGCAAACAACCCGCCCAACACGTCATTTTACAGGCTGCTGAAAAAGCCAAACGCGCCAAATGCCAGCTCAGTATAGACGTCAATTACGCCGAAAAGATCTGGCCCGAACGCCGGGATGCCCAGCGGATCGTCGCGGAATTTTGCCGCTTGGGCACGCTCATTAAGGTATCTGACGTGGATTGGGGGCGACTGTATGAAGATGAATCACCCAAACCGGAAGCCGTGCTGGATCATTTCCTGAAGATGGGCGCCAAAGAGGTGTGCTTTACTTTGGGTTCCGAGGGCTGCTGGGTTGCCAACGGCGAGGAGCGGCACTACCTGCCCGCACGACCGGTAGAGGTGAAAGACACCACCGGTGCAGGCGACGCCTTCTGGTCGGGCTATCTCACTGCGCGGCTCGACGATAAAAGCCTGCTCGAATGCGCCATCGCAGGCCGCCGCATGGCCGAGCTGAAGTTGATACACTTCGGGCCGTTGCCGGATAGGGTGGAACGGGAGCGGATATATGAGGATTTGGTGTGACACCAAAATTTTGCCCAAAATAGCCAACAGCGGCGGATAGCGGCATTATGTCCGCTATCCGCCGCTGTTTTAGCCCCCAGCATTTCTTATACTTACCTTTTTTAAATCACTTTTATGCAAAACCGATTCACCGCCTTCACTTTTTTGTTGTTCAACCCTTTTCTTTTGTTCAGCCAGCAGTGGGAAAAACTACAAATGCCGGTCCTGACAGGTGCTCAAAGAATCACCCAAGTCCGCGATACCCTTGTGTTGCAAAACGACAAATGCCTCTACAAAAGCACCGATGGAGGCTTGACATGGCAGCCAATCGTCAGCAACGACTACACCATCATCGGTTTTTTTCCAGATACAGCGCATCAGCGCTACTATTATCTGGACGGTCCGAACCGAATTTATGAAAGTGCTGATTTCGGGACGACATGGGCGCAAACAGGGGCATTGCCCGTAGCGGGAAATCTCGGCAACGCAGGTCTTGTTTTCGTAGACGACGAGGTATATGCCTGGGATCAATATTATATTCTCCACAAGACACCCGGCGGGCCGTTGAACGGATGGCAGCCCTTGCTCTATCTTCCTCAAGATACGTTCGCAGGCTCCACAATAGAAGATTTGAGGCGAATTGGCAATGCCTTTTGGGCTGCCACATCTGTGGGCATACGCTATTCCGATGATGACGGGATGCTGTGGAGCGACCCACTCAACAAAAACAAACCAAGCCAAATTGCTGCTGTAGGGGATGTCATGCTCATCAACTATCCCAATCCCCCTTCCCAACTATACCGCTCGCTCGACGCCGGAACGACTTGGCTACTGATAAATCCCAACATAAAACCCGACAAGATATTTGACAGCGGCGGCTATTTTTTTGCCGAAAAAAATGATGATTTATACCGCTCGACGGATGGCATTATCTGGGAAAAAATATTAAAAAGCGATTTCCCAATGCTTATTGAAGATGTGGCCGCCCAAAATGGAACCATCCTGACAGCCTACACGTCGGATACGGATATAAACGGCTATTTAAACAGTCTTTTGCGCTCATCTGACGGTGGACAGACCTGGCTTCACAGTACTGAAGGTTTGACTTGCGGCTCGATTTACGGCGGGATTGCTCCTTTGCAAAGCATGGAGGGCTATCTCATAGCAGGCGCCAATTATGGATTTTCGGGCGATGAAGGCTATACCTGGACGCGCCCTTTTGTTACAGGGTCTCCCACTTCCGATCTTCTTCGCATTGGCAATCACTACTTTGGTTTCGACGGACTGTATTTTTACCGATGTCCGGCCAACGGGCGCTTCGAGTGGGAGCACGTTTTTACCGGCCTCGGATTGAGTCAAATATTCGACATCAACGGGCAGCTGTATAGCACCGACGGGCAAACCATTTACCACTCTACTGACGCCGGTACCAGTTGGGAGCCGACAGGAACAGCGCCCTCGAATCAGCAATTTGCAATCGTTCACGGGAAATTGGTGACGACGAAAGATTCCTCAGTCGTTGTTTCTACGGATGCGGGCGCCAATTGGACGACGGCGCATACTTTCACTGTGCCGGTTACACTCAGCACCAGCCGCCTGTACGGCTTCAACGATACGCTTTTCTTAAGCTACGTCCCCAAAAAAACAGTGTTTGTATCTGCCGACGACGGCTTGAGTTTTGATACGCTGGCTACTCCCATCAATCCCGGCAACTCTACATATCGCCTCCGGGCGTCAGGTGACAACCTGTACTTGTGGACGGGTGAAAACAACCTGTTGCACATTTCTACAGACAACGGCCAAAACTGGTTGACCCTTGTAATGCCTGCGGGATACCTCATACCTAACGAATTGGAGTACATTGCCATTGATAAAAAATATATTTATGCGTCACAGAGCCTAAAAATGTATTGCTGGCGCTTGTGGCTCGACGCGTTGCGCAGCGCGAAAGGCATTGTGTTTTTCGACGCTAACGGCAACGGCGAGCAAGACCCCGGTGAACCCGGCACTGCCGATTTGCTGATAGAAAGCAGCAATGCCGGTGCTTTGTGCCGCAGCAACGCTACCGGACGTTTTTCGATGACCCTCGGCCAAACGGCAGATACGCTCCGGATAGCTGACGTACCTTTGTATTTTGAGGCAATACCTGATTTTGCAGTCTCGGAAACCACAGACACACAATTGATCACTTTTGGCTTGCATCCGCTCGACACAATTCCTGATGTCGCTGTATCACTTGTTAATGCTGCCCCGTTTCGGGCTGGATTCAACAGCAAACTCACGGCGACACTCCGCAACAAAGGGACTCTAACCCTGTCCGGCATCTTTCACCTGGTTTTGGATGAGCACACTGCATTGGTCACCGCCGACCCGCCTCTGACAGGACAATCTGGCGATACCTTATTTTGGAGTTATTCGGCATTAAAACCCTTTGAAGCAAAAATGCTTAACCTCGAAGTCACTACTTCAACAGTGTTACCCGGCACACCCGTAAATTTGCAGGTGTCGGCCCAACTTATACAAGACGTTCAGCAAAATGACAATCTGTTTGTGCTGAACGAAGTTGTAACGGCTTCTTATGATCCCAACGACAAAAGTGTGACACCATCAGAAATTCCAATCGCTGATGTGAGTGACAAAGAATTGACCTACACCGTCCGGTTTCAAAATTTAGGCAACATTGCAACTGACTTTGTTGTCATTCGTGACACACTGTCAGACCTGCTCGATGCGAGTACTTTGCGCATCTTGTCTGCAAGCCATCCTTGTTCATGGAACATACATAGTGGTGGAGCGCTTGAATTCCGGTTCAGCCCCATCATGCTAACGCCTGCACAGACAGACGAGGCGAATAGTCACGGCTTTGTTCGTTTTTCAGTGAAAATGAAACCCGGCACGGCTATCGGAGCCATTGCAAAAAACACTGCGCATATTTATTTCGATTTTAACCCGGCCATCACAACGAACACAGTGGAAACAATCGTAAAGCAGTTCGTATCCACAGTGGAGCAAACCAAAGTCGGCAAAGTGACCATGTCGCCCAATCCCGCCGACCAAAATATTTTGATTCAAATCAACTCGACAGAAGCTGCTGCACACGGAGTGGTTACGGTGTACAGCCTCAGAGGGCAACAACTGCGGCAATTTGCCGCGCAGGGAACGAGCCTGCTGCTGCCGACGCAGTATTTTGCCACCGGAACGTATTTAGTCCGGTGGCAAACAGGCGGAAAAAATTATATTGGAAAATTCATCGTGCACCATCCATAATCATACACCATACAAAAGCCAGGAGCCGTGCCCTCGTACGGGCCGACTCCCTGCGCTTCTGTGTTTATTCCAAATCTATAACCTGGTGTTATTCTTTCACGAATTTAAAGGTCTGTACCCTGTCGCTGGAGCGCAATTCGGCTAAGTAGAATCCCGGCGTCAGTTGCGCCACATTCAGCCGGGCGACGTTGCTGCCCGATTCCGCGCGTTGATGCAATCGTACGAGCATTTTGCCTGACAGATCGGTAATGCGCAGTTCGTAATCGCCGGCTTTTTCCGCGGAAAACGCAGCGTTGAGTTCCGAATGCACGGGGTTGGGATACAATTTGACCGCGTCAAAAACAGGGTGTTCTTCGACGCCTGTCAGTGTGCCCGCCAGGCCGAGTTGGGCCGGTTCGCGATTGAAATCCCAGGGGTTTTGCGTATCGAGTTCGAAGGAGATCACGCTGTTGCAGGAGTCCGCTTCTATTTCCAGCGACACCGTATAAGTCCCCGGCTGTGCATAGACGTGATAGGGATTCTGTTCGTTGCTCGTTGTGCCGTCGCCGAAATTCCACGACCAGTTCTGGATCGGGCTGGGAGAGTAGGAGAGGTCAATGAACTGGATGCCGTTTCCACCGATGCTGTCTGGAAGCGGAATGAACATCGCCTGGCAATCCGGCTCGGGCGTCCAGGGAAAATCGTCGCCGGCGTATATGCTGTAACTCGCCGTGCTTTCGCAACCGTCAATCGTTGTGATGGAAAGCGTTACCGTGTAAAAGCCTTCTTCGGCGTAGGTGTGCACGGGATTTTGTTCGGTGCTGGTGGAGCCGTCTCCAAAATCCCAGGCCCAGGACTGCACGGCGCCCAGCGACAAATCGTAGAAGGCAATGGTAAGCGGGTCGCCTCCAGCGGGGTTGCCGTTGGGGCCCCAGCCATAACCTGCTGCGAACATTGCCTGGCAGCCGTACCAGAAGGTATCTACCGGCATGTCGTAAGCAAAAACGACGACACAGGAATGCGATTCGCAACTGTCCTCGGTCAGGGCCGTCAATTGCACGGTATAAATGCCTTCTGCATCGTAGGTATGGGATGGATTGGCTTCATTGCTGGTATTCCCGTCGCCAAAATCCCAGGCATAGTCAATGATATTGGAGGTGGCGCCGTTCGCATTGTACACAAAGGCAGAGAAATCGAAGGAGGTCGTGCCGGTTTGGAAGTATGAAATATAAGACGAACAATCCGGGATCGGCGGAAAATCGGTGGAGAAGGGGAATTGGGCTATTGCTACACAGCCATCGGCACCCGTAACTGTTACCTGAACGACATAAAATCCTTCTGCCGCGTAGGTATGGGTAGGGTTGACATCCGTGCTGGTGCTGCCGTCGCCGAAATCCCACAAATAACTGTCGGCCGTCACGAAAGTATCGAGACCATTATAGTATTGTGCTGAAAACGAGAATGTCAGGGAATCGCCCGTCGGCTGAAAATCAATCCAGGCCCAGCAATCGGGGAAAGGCGGCTGGTCGAATACGAAAACCTGTTCCGAATAGGTAGCGGTACATCCCGTCTCGCTCGTAACCGTCAGAGTGACCGTATAAATACCTTCCGCCGTATAGGTATGAGACGGGTTCGCTTCGCTGCCGGTAGTTCCATCGCCAAAATCCCAGCTGTAAGAATTTGCAGCTGCGCCATCGAGCGCATAAAAATCGGACTGGTAATCAATAGTCAGTCCTCCGCCCGGGAAGTACCAAAACCAGGCTTCGCAGTCTGGCGTAACCGGCACATCCGCACAAATCTGAAAATCGGCGGTCGCCTGGCCGGTATTGGCCGACACCTGCTGTTCCAATTGGATCGGATCATTGTTGCAGCCATTGAAGGTGGAAACAGTTAAATTTGAGATGCCTGGCGGTATATCCACTGCGAAAGAATAGTTGCCGTCCTGTCCGGTAATACCCGAACCGAACACGAAAACCGTCGAGTCGGCCGGATCGCCGCCGTAAGCCAGTACAAACCAATCGGCAACGGGTGAACCGTCTGAAATCCTGGTGACGGTTCCGCTGACGGTCAACTGCGATTGCGCCTGCAACAAACAGGTCAGCAGCATGAAAAAAAGATGAAATGAAAAACGTCTCATGTTTTGTGTGTTTGGAAATGTTCGAATGTGATATGAATACGACCGGTCGTGTTAATGCTGGATTTGAAGGGTTTGAAGGTTGATCCCTTCGGTTGTTCTGATTTCGAGCAGATATATCCCTGATGGCAGGAATGGCAGATCCAGGTTGGCGGAGTTTTGCTTCGGTTTCACCTGAAAAACGGGTTGGCCCAGGGCGTTCACCAGCGTTATCTGTTCTATGATATCTTCGTGCTTCACGGTCAGATGCCGGTCGGCGGGATTGGGCCGGACAATGAAATCCTTCTCATGCGCCGAATCCACGTCTGTGGCCTGGCCGTCGGGGCTGAGGTGTACCACTATGGTATCGCCTGCGACGGCGGTTTGATTTCCGAATTTGTCAATCATTTTGACCGAATCAATGCGCATTACAAAGTCTTGCTGGTACCCGATGACGTCGATAATAATGATAAAATCCGCTATGCCGATCCGGCCGTAACCGTCGCGTTGGTTGTGGTCGGTGCGCACCCAGGCCACATCAATTCGCTCATTCGACACCTTTTTGTACATAAAAATGCGGTCGTTGTCGGGATTTGCCCATGACAATTCATTAAAATTGAAGTCAACATCATCGGCATCCACATAATCGGGATCCAAAAACACAGAAAATGCGATGCCGTACAAATCCTCCACCGGATGCTGCGCATCGCCCAGCATGATCGGCAAACTGAAAGTTTGTCCACCGCTCAGGGAATTGGGCAGGGCAGAATGGTCGAAATGCACCGCCGGATCAACGCCGGCAAGTCCCGGAGGGAAAACATCGGCGGTCACGGAGTCGGGGCGCATCTGGCCGTAATTGACGTAAAGAGGGAAGGCGTCGTAGAAATAATGAACGATGCCATCTCCGTTGCAGTCGGCGTGGGCAAAATTGACGCCGTTGAAGAATTGCGACGGCCAGGGTGTAGCGGGCTGCGGCAGAAAAGCCAATCCGTTGGGGGCGACCGGATCCCGTTCCGGACCAAAGGAATTGTATGCCAGGCCAAGGAACAGAAAATCCACATTGTTCACCACACCATTATTGTTGGCATCGCCTGGATAAACTTGCAATATCTGACTCCGGAGTACCGAAGCACCTGTAACAACCAGTATTAAAACAAACAGAAAGCGGATCATATGCACAGGGAATGTTTGTCATCATTGACACGACAAAGGTGAAGTGCCGTTGGGCTGCATAGAAATACAAATTTTGCCATTTATCATAAATAAGTATTTTTAACATCGGATTAAATATGGATTAAACAACTGATTTGCAATATTTTAAAAAAAGTTAAAATCAAATAAAAATCAATTAAATATTTGCTCATAATATTAGGCCGGGTCATCGTACTCCTGCTATTTTTGCCAGTCGCCGACAATCTGATGCCCTCTTCCGTATGCAAAACAGCAAACTGATCCTTCTGCTCCGCACTTTTTCTTCCCGGGAGTGGAAGGCATTCCGCGATTTTGTGCAATCGCCGTATTTCAACCGCAACCGGGAAGTGGCGGCTCTGTGCGAATGGCTGGCTGGTCAGGCGCCGTCGTTCGAAGGTGCCGATAGAAAAAAAGCGTATGCGGCCCTGTTTCCGGGGCAGGCCTGCGACGAAGCCCACCTGAACCACCTGATGTCGTTTTTGCTCAAACTCTGCGAGCGTTTTATTGGGCTGGAACAGATGAACAAAGACGAATTGGCACTGGATTTTTTTACACTTCAGGCATTGGCCGACCGCGACCAGGGAAAACATTACCATTACGTTTTTCAAAAAAAACAGGATACGCTACAAGAGCAGAGCCGCCGTGACGCTCAACATTATTTAACGCGCTACCGGCTGGAAAATCTGGAAGCAAACCGCCTTTCCCGCACCACTACCCGGAAATTCAACGAGTACGTGCAACGCACTGCCGACAGCCTCGACGCTTTTTATCTTGCGGAAAAACTGCGCTGCACCTGTTATATGCTCACCAGTCAATTCGTCATTGCCACGCCCTACAACCTGCAGCTGGTAGACGAGATGTGCCGGTTTCTGGCTATGCATCCCATGCCGCCGGATACACCTGCCATACAAGCCTACTTCAGGATATTTCAACTGCTCACGAAGGAAAATGCGGACGACGATTTTGAAGCGCTGAAAACGCTGCTCAAATGGCAGGAAACGGGTTTCGGACCGGAAGAAATAGCGGAATTGTACCAATATGCCATCAATTACTGCAATTTGCAGATCATGAAAGCCCGGGAAGCTTATGTAACGGAAGCGCTGGAGTTGTACATCAAGGGGATCGAATCGGCCATTCTCCTGCAGGACGGATTTTTATCTCCCTGGCACTTTAAAAACGTGATCAAACTCGGATTGCGCCTCAAAAAATACGACTGGACGGAGGCATTTATCCTCAACAACACGCAATTGCTCGAACCTGAATTTCGGGAAGACGCGCTCCACTACAACCTGGCAGAACTGTACTACTACACAGGTCGCTACGACGAAGCCATGCTTCATTTGAACAAAGTGGAATTTACCGATGTACATTACAACCTCGGCGCGAAGGTCATTCTGTCTAAGATCTATTATGAAACCGAGTTGTTCGATCCGCTGGAAAGTCTGCTGCACGCATTTAAAATTTACCTTCACCGCAACAAACTGATATCCGAAGATCTGAGGCGCACGTACATGAATTTTATTGGCCTGTTGTGGCAAATTGTTCGCGCTACGCCCGAAAAATACGCCATTTTACACGAAAAAGTGGAAAAGAGCCAATTCCTCGCTGAAAAAAACTGGTTGTTGCGGCAGACGGACTTCAGCAGAAGCGATCGCGGCAAATGATACCTTTGTTCCATGGAAAATGCCTTTCATTTTACAAGCGTCATCGAGGAATCCACCAACAAACTATGGGGCAGCCATTTTGCCGTGCCGGATGTTGTCGCGAAAGCCCTGATCAGGGGCGAAGATCGCCGTGTCGTCTGTATATTGAACGAAAAGACAGAGTATCAATGCGCTTTACTGCCGCGGGGCGACGGTTCTTTTTTGATCACGGTCAATAAAAAAACGCGCGACAAACTTGGGTTGAGGCCTGGCTCGAAAGTGGATGTCGGTCTTCGAAAAGACGAAAGCGAATACGGCCTGCCCATGCCGGAAGAGCTGGCAGAGCTATTGCGACAGGACGAAGAAGGCAACCGCCTGTTGCACGCCCTTACGCCGGGGAAACTACGCACTCTGCTTTATATTGCCGGCCAGCCCAAAAATTCGGACATACGCCTGCGCCGCTCCCTCGCCATTGTGGAGCATTTGAAAAAGAACGGCGGGAAGATCAACTACCGGCAGTTGAATGAGGAAATGCGGGGGAAAATATAGCCGCATTGGCGAAATTCAAATTTTTTAAGGAGTAAAAACGAGGCTTTCTCGCAAGTCTGTTTATTCGTTTATTTGTGGATTTGGTTATTGCGTTACACCCTCATAACCAGGGTTGTTTTCAAATAAACAAATCACCATATAAACAAATCGCCGACTTGCGGGACAGCCTCGTGTACTTGGTCATAAATCAAAAATCCGGCTACTTATTGTTTGGGCAAAGGCGCTCCCACCGGAACGGCGCATACGTGTCCCGGTTGGCCGTGGGGCGGGTTGGTGCCGGGTGCTACGGTCGCTGCGCCTGCAGGTGGTGTGGCTGTAGGTTTGGCGGCGGGTTGCGGGTTTTGTGCCGGCTTGGCGGCACTTGCAGCCGAGCCGTCGAGGGGCGAACCGACAGGGACGCCGCAAACGTGGCCTGGTTGGCCATGCGGCGGATTTATTTTCGCGGAACCGTCTGCAGCGGCAGTTGCCGGCGTTGCAGCCGTTGCCGGAGTGGTTCCGGCTGGTGGAGCAGGGGCGGGCAATGCAGTAGCGGGCGCTGGTTCCGGAGACAGGCCAGTCTCCATGGTTCCTTCCGGAGCGGTGGCCGGCGCCGCATCTGAGGGTGCGGCCGACTGTTGCGGGGCATCGTTGTTGCAAGCCGTCCACGCGAAAGCGAGTGCCAGAACAAGGGAAAAGGTTTTGATCGTCATTGTTGCAGTGTTGAAAAATTGTGCGAAAGAATTGTAAAAACAGCAAAATTAGTGCCGTAGCCTTTTTGCCGGGAAAATCGCCCGCGTTACCGGGCCTGACCGCTGTTCAGTTCGTCGAGGCGGAGCCGGGCAGCCGCCAGCAAATCTGGAAAAAATGCCTGAAAGTCCTCTGAGAACACTTCAATGTTGTTAAAAAAGAAATTCACCAGGGCAATTGTGTCCATTCCTCCTACCATCCGCCTGCTGAACCGGTCGAGTGCCCATTCCAGTCCCTCGCGCCGGGTGTAACCGTGCAAAAACCTTCCAGCCAACATGCGTGGTAATCTTTCCTGCAACTCAGCCGGCATTTCCTTAACCCGGTTTTTCAATTGTTCATAAGTTTTTTCCGCAAAATCATCGAAAGACGCCGAAGCGTAGTCGTCCCAGTGGATTGCCAGCAAGTAGTCGTACAAAATATCGGTCACTGCTGCGGCGTAGCGCCCGGCAAATGACCGGATGCGTTCTTTGCTTTGGCGGGTTGCCGGATGATCGTCCGTAAATGCATCTATTGTCCGGTGAAGCAAAATGCCGTGTTGAACTCCATCGCTGTAGTATTTCCAATCGCTCCCTTTCACGAAGTCGCCGATAAAGTTGCCGGTGAGTACATCTTCCTCACCGAAAGAAAGGAAACAGTGCGCGAGGTGGTTCATGTTTCAGTGGGCAGTTTACAGTGGGCTGGGTAGAGGAGAGTTTTCGGGATCGTTTATACTCCGCCTTCCAATACTTCCCAGGTATGATCGCCAAGGAGGCGTACGGTCGCCAAGTGTTCGTAGGGCTCTTTTCGCCCCCATTCGGCAGGAGCTATCATAGAAATGACATGGGTTCCGTCCGATTTGCGGCGGTAAAGATGGTAAACATGATGTATAACCGGCTGAAACGGAATATCCGCCTGGTAAATGACTTCAGATATCTGCATGCGCTGGTCGAGCGACTTCGCCTGACGGACCAGCGTTTCCATCTGCTGCCGGAGTTGTTCCATCTGCCGCTCGGTCTGGTCGTACATGGCGGTCATGGCGTTGCCACGGATGCGGCCTTTGTCTTCGGGGCGGATGATGGCGCTGCCACTGTGGTGGGCATAAGGCAGCAGGCCGGGTGTTTCGGCTACTTTGTCTTTGTCAATCGGGTTGACGAATGCGTCGTCGGTGGGTGTTTTTTTATTTTCCGGCATGGAGCAAAGGTGTTTTTTCCATTCGGTTATTCTGCCCGTTTTTGCAGATTCAGGTACAATTAGCAGTTAGCTGCGTCAATTTTCTGCTTAAAGCGGTGGAGAGGCTGCGGATAAACACCGGTGAGCGGAAGTAAGTTTAAAGGAATTCACTCCATCCCATGCTTTTTGTTGGAGGTCACATTTTCAAATGTCCAATCCCATCTTCCTTCAAACGCTGCCTTGCGTACCTCACAGTCGGTGATGGGGCAAACGCGGCACGATACCGGCGGCACGCAACCGTCGGTGTGGACGAACATTTCCAGGGTTTGGGAAAAGCGTTCCGCAATGAGTTGGTTCAGGGCGTCCACTTCTTCATGTGCCTGGTTGACATTGAAATACCAGGGCACAGTGAGGTGGCAGTCGAGGTGGAGAATGGAGCCGTATTTGATGGCGCGCAGGTTGTGCAGGTCAATCCAGGCGCTGCGTTTGTTTTGATCGAGCACTTCTATGAGTTTCTTCAACAACTCCATGTCCGCTTCATCGGTGATGCCGGCGATGGTCTGACGAATAATTTTGGAGCCCTCAATGATGATAAACAAGGCAAAAATAATCGCTACCGCGCTGTCAATCCAGGCGATGCCGGTAAACCACAGGAGTAACAATCCTCCTACAATGCCGACAGTCGTCCAGGTGTCTGATTGCAGGTGTTTTCCGCTCGCTTCCAAAGCCAGCGACCGGTGTTTTTTTCCTGTGCGAATGCACCACGCGCCGAGGGCGTAGTTGACCAATGCAGTGAAGCTGATGATCGTAATGCCCCAATCCAGCTGCCGGACGGGATGTACGTGGACGAGGTTTGTAATGGACTCGTATACAATAACTAATCCTGCTATCAAAATAAGCACACCTTCAAAAGAAGCCGAGATCAATTCCACCTTTCCGTGCCCATACGGGTGGTTTTCGTCGCGGGGGCGGGCGGCGATGCGCAGGCTGTACAAGCCGGCAAAACCTGTGACCACGTTCACCGTACTTTCGAGGGCGTCCGTTAAGACAGCCACCGAATTGGTGAGCCAGTAGGCCAGCATTTTTAAAGCAAAGAGCAGCACGGATGCGGTGACTACCCATTGTTGAACGCGAACGGTGACAGGCACGGAATCAGCCATTTTAAAGTTGTTTTTCTAAGTAAATCGTCCCTTCGAATGGATTCTCGCGATATGCCGGAATGTCCATGAAGCCGAACTTCCGGTAAAGGGCGATGGCAGCCTGCATGGTGGGCAATGTATCCAAACGGATGCTGCGGTAGCCGAATGAACGTGCGTGGTCGAGGGCGGTTTGAAGCAACCGGCGTCCAAATCCCTGCCCCCTTGTTTCTGGGCGCAAATACATCCGTTTCAGTTCGGCGATGTCACCCCGCCAACGCCGTACTCCAACGCATCCGACCGTCTCGTTGCTATTTTTTACCAATAAAAGACAACCGTTGGGCGCGCCGTATTGTACCTGAATGTCAGCGAGTTCCTGCTCAAAATTTTGAAAACAGAGGTTGAAGTCGAGACTTTGAGCGTATTCGAGAAACAATCTTTTACCCATTTCAAAATCGTCGGGAGTAATGGCGCTTCTTATTTCCATTATTCGAAAAAAGTTTCCTGAATTTGTTTCACATAATCCAGAACAGCCAGTTCGTAGATCACCCGGCGGTAATTCTTTTGATGGGTGGAACCGACTACGAGCCAGGAGTCTTTGTCGCAGCTTATACGGCCTTTGCTGTCCTTGTAAAGTTGCAATGTTTTGTCAATTTTTTTGACTTCGTTCCATTCCTTGTTCGAAGCGGGTATACAAAATTCGTAATTCACCGCCACTTTGCCATCCGGCGGACCAGCCAGACCGTTCTCATCCAGGCGGTTGAGGTCAATTTTTACTTTGTTCCAGACCGCCGGGTCTTCCGGTTTCGTTTTTTCCGAACAGGCGAGCCAGATATTCAGAATAAGAAAAACCTGGGTAAACACAATGTATTTTGTCATAGCGCGATATTTTGCACCCAAAAGTAAAAATACCTGGTAATTGGTTGTTGGTTCCTGGTTGTTGGTTGTTGGTTCCTGGTGATTGGTGACTAAAATTCTGGCGGAGAGGAGGGGGGAGTGTTCAAATCACCAATCACCAATCACCAGGAACCAACAACCAACAACCAGGAACCAACAACCAGGAACCAACAACCAGGAACCAACAACCAGGAACCAACAACCAGGAACCAATCACCAGGAACCAATCACCAGGAACCAACAACCAACAACCAGGAACTAATAACTAACAATGAATTCCCGACGTAAATTTCTACAAAACACCCTTTTTGGCAGTATTGCTGCCGGCAATGCCGCATTTTGGGCAAAAACCGCCGAACAATTCGACCATTCAGCGAAAGACGCTTTACCCGCCGTCATCGCTACATGGGGTCCCAATGTAAAAGCCACCGCCGCTGCCTGGCAAGTGCTTTCGACAGGTGGCCGCGCGCTCGACGCTGTGGAAGCGGGGGTGCGGGTACCGGAAGCCGATCCGGCCGACACCAGCGTGGGCTATGGCGGTCTGCCCGACCGCGACGGCAATGTGACGCTCGACGCCTGCATCATGGACGAATTCGGTAACGCCGGTTCGGTTAGTTTTCTGCAACACATCATGCATCCCATCAGCGTGGCGCGCCGAGTGATGGAAAAAACGCCTCATGTGATGCTGGTGGGAGAAGGTGCCTTGCAATTCGCTCTGAATGAAGGCTTTAAGAAAGAGAATCTGCTAACGGACAATGCCCGGAAGGCTTGGGAGGACTGGAAAGTAAAATCGGAATACAAACCTCAGATCAACGTCGAACGGCACGATACGATCGGTATGATAGCACTCGATAAGCAACAACGGATCGCCGGCGCCTGTACCACGAGCGGGCTGGCATTCAAGATGCACGGAAGGGTAGGGGACAGCCCGGTCATCGGCGCGGGCATGTTTGCCGACAATGAAGTGGGCGGAGCAGCGGCGACAGGGCTGGGAGAGCTGGTATTGCGCACACTCGGCAGTTTTCTTGTCGTGGAAGAAATGCGCCGTGGGGCCCATCCGCAGAAGGCGGTGGAAACCGCTGTGAAACGCATCGCTTCCAAATATCCGGAGCAAACCAACGAAAACCAGGTCGGTTTTATCGCTATGGATAAAAAAGGAAGGCACGGGGCATTCGGCATTCATCCGGGATTCAATTATGTGTTGTATCAACGAGGGGAGAACAAGGTGTTCGAAGCGGCCAGTTTGAAAAGCCGGTAGCAGGCTGTACTAAACATGTTAAACTTTTAGATGGCCGCCCTTTTTTTCAGGAAACTGCGTTTGGGCAAATCGTATGTCTGAAATCCTCCCGTCGCTTTTTTGCGGGATTTTATTTTATGCAATAGGTCGAAAGCCTCCGGTCGTCTACCTTTGCCCAAATTTTTCCCAAGCATGAAGAAACTTCTCCTTTACTCCCTCCTCTTTTGCACCTTTCTCCCGGAAGCGTTTTCTCAGGACAAACATTTTACCCAGTTCTATGCCACGCCGCTGACCCTGAACCCCGCGCTTACGGGCGCTTTTGAAGGAAAATACCGGGTCGGTACCATATATCGCGATCAATGGCGCCAGGTGCTCGACAATCCCATCCGCACTTTTGCCATCGCTGCCGACCTGCGTTTGAAAGCACCGGTCAGAAAAGTCACCGAAGATGCTTTCGGCCTCGGTCTGATGTTTTTTACCGACAAAGTCAGCGTGGTGGACTTCAGCACCACCCAGATCGCCGTTTCGATGGCTTATCATAAATCGCTGGGCGCCAGCAACACACAATTCCTGACTTTAGGATTGCAGGGCGGCCTGACACAACGCAATGTCACCTACGGCTCGTTCGATTTTCACGACGAATTTGACGGCATTTCGGGTTATACGATGGGTTCAGGGGAGGCACTGCCCGAAAACAACTTTTCTTTTTCCGATCTCAATGTAGGTTTGAATTACTCGGCTGAAGTAGGTTATGGCGGGCGGATATTTGCCGGCTTGGGCATGCACCATGTCACCTCGCCGCAAATTTCTTTTTATGGCAACAGTGGCGACGGCGACAAACTTTACCGGAAATTCTCCGCCCAATTGGCCGCCAATGTTCCGTTCGACCGGGAGAACCGGGTGGCCATGTTGCCCCGTTTCCTGATCGCAAGCCAGGGCCCCCACATGGAGATCAATACCGGCACCAATTTTCGCATAGCCCTGGGGCAATACGGCGGCTCCGCGCTTCACCTGGGAAGTTGGGTTCGTTTCGTGCGCAACGACGACGCTGTCGGCCACGACGCGGTGGTGGCGCTGGTGGGTTTTGAATTCAGCAATGTATTGATCGGAATGAGTTACGACCTCAACCTGCGCGCCCTGGAGGCCAAACAACGGCAGAGCGCATTCGAGATTTCTATCGCTTACTTAGGCGAATATGAAAATGAAGAGGTCTTGTGCCCGAAGTTTTAAACCCGGTTTTTTACTTTTGCAAAACATTTTTTGTAAAAAGTAAAAACAACCGGAATATGCGCACCATCGAAAGCTGGCTCAGCGAATACGGCGAAAGCCATCAAAATCCCACCAACAAACTGGTTCACTGGGTATGTGTGCCGGTGATTTTCTTTTGCGTTGTCGGGCTGCTTTACGGCGTCAAACTGGGCGTCCTCCTCGCGCCGGGGCTGCAACTCAACTTAGCTATGGTCGTATTACTGGCAACAATTCTTTACTACGTGCGCTTGTCGCCGTCATTAGCAGTGGGCATGGCCCTGTTTGCGGGGGTATGCCTGTTTCTTGCCGAGGCGATAGAAGCCAGCGGTATTCCGTTGTGGCTGGTTAGCCTGACACTGTTTGTGCTGGCGTGGATCGGGCAGTTTTGGGGGCACAAGATCGAAGGCAAAAAACCGTCGTTTCTGAAAGACGTTCAATTTCTGATGATAGGACCCGCCTGGCTGATGAGTTTCATTTATCAGCGTCTGGGGATACCCGTATAAAGACTTTGGGCTCCTTCTCGTTGCTTCTTACTTCCCGGATCAAAACCATACCTCCTATCAGAGCAGCCAGGATGGTTGTTGCCAATCGCTGTATAACTGTATATACTACCAGCAACGGCTCGGCCATCAATTTACCCATCAACCACACGCTCGAAACCTCGGCAAGACCCGAAGCGCCGGGCGTCGGGGCGAAATAGAGGAGCAACATCTGGATGACCTGCACGCCGAGGAAGACATCGAGCGGGACAAATTGACCGAGTCCCAACATGATGACGTAACCGATCAGGTATTTGTTGAAATACATGGTCAGGGTAGCCAAAATCGTCAATAATATACCGCTTTTGTTGTGTCGGTAAATGCTGCGAAATCCCGTGTGAAAACGATGCAATTCGGATGCGATCTTTTCCAGTAATTTTTTCTTTTTCTCCCCATTTATTGGCAGGATACCTATCAGAGTACGTAAAATGGCGGAACCTGCCTGCGGTATAAGGATTACAATCAAAACAAGGCTCACCACACCGGTGATCAATGCAAAACCGCCCCGAAAAATGGTAGAAAAGTTTGCGCCGAACAGATTCCCGGGCAGTAATAGCACCGCAATCACACTCGCCAACAGAAAAAAAACAAGTGTCGCGACATAATTGACCAAAGAAACCACCAGGCTATCCGTGACGCTTACACCTTTGCGCCATAAAATGTAAAATTGTGCAGGCGCTCCTCCCGTCTGAAAAGGTGTGGCGGCGCCCATAAACATATTGGCCCAATTGGAACGCATACAATCCCATTGCGACACGAAAGGCAATTCTTTGCCATTGAGAAACAGGCGGTATCGCCAACCCCCCAGCCAATAATCGAGGAAAACCATGGGAAGCAAAAACAAAAGGTAAAACCCGTTAGTTTCAGCAACGATGTCAGCAAGACCCGCCGGCCTTTTCCACCACATGCTGAGTAGAATACCGGCAATCGAACAAAAAATGAATACCTGCACTCCTCCCTTAATTACTTTTCCGGAGGGTATTAAAGGTGAAACAAAAGAGGAATTCTTCATCTGTATTTTCGTAAATGATGCCACAAAGTAAAGTTAATGTAAAACTCGCTCCTACTGCCCGTACTTTGTGCCGGCAAATAAATATCCGCATGACCCGCTTTTTTGTGATTTCACTCCTGACTATTCTGATCTTTCCCCCTCTCTTTTCCCAAAATTTCGAGCCGGTTTTCCCCAGCCTGAGCGGTGACGAACTGCTCGACAGCGTAGTGTCGCGCTACCGGCCTGATGTCGTGCTGGACTATACCCATGCGCGCGATACCTTGTATGCCAGCGTTTTATCAGTGGAGGATGATTCCCTGCGTTGCATCTATTCCGGATACACGGTCTGGCTGGATCCGATGCAAGACCCCACCCAGTACATTTACCTGAACGGCAGCAGCCTGGGTATGAATACGGAGCATGCTTACCCGCAAAGCAAAGGCGCTGCCGATGGCAATGCGCGGAGCGATATGCATCATCTTTTCCCCGCACGCATCCCGGTGAATGAAGCACGCGGTGATGTCCCTTACGCCGATATTCCGGATGCATTGACGCAACAGTGGTTCCGGGGAACGTCGGTGCTTTTCAGTATGCCGGCTCAGGACATAGATACCTGGTCGGAAGCGCGGCCTTTTCAATCGTTCGAGCCGCGCGAGGCAGTGAAGGGTGATCTGGCCCGCGCAGTATTTTATTTTTACACGATGTACCGCGCCCAGGCCAACGCCGCCGACCCCAGTTTCTTCGAATCCCAGCGCCTTGCACTTTGCCAATGGCAAAAACAAGACCCGCCGGATTCGGCGGAACTGGTGAAAACCTGGCGTATAGCGACCTACCAGGAAGGCAAACCCAATCCTTTTATTCTCGATTGTACGCTGGCATACCGGTGCTGGTGTCCGGAAACCCCGACGGAATGCGCGGAAGTTTCCACACAAATGCCCGGCATCGAATTGACGGAAATTCGCCTGACGCCCAATCCTTTTCCCGGTTGGGGACAATTGGAAATGACAGCGCCGTTCGGCGGTAGTCTTGAATTCAGGCTACGTTCCTTATTGGGTCAGGAGTTGGCTCGCTGGCAGAGCGGCCAGGTAGCCGGTGGATTTATGAGTCTGCCGATTGAAATTCCCAGCCTGCGGGCCGGGCAAACGGCACTTTTGGAAGTACGGTTAAGGAATGAAGGAAAACTGGCGCAGGGGACGATCAAAATAATGGCATGGTAGCGTGCGCAACCTTTCATTATCTGATCATTTTCAGAACCGGATTCCTCGCTGTACTCTGAATGACATGCAGAGTAAGGAAATGATGTTCTTATTTCTAAATCCTCCTTACCGGAATCCCGCATTTATTTTCTCCAACGCTTCATTGCCAGGGCACAAGTCGCTCTCTGTCAATTGATTCAGCGGTTTGTCCACCGTTTTCAGAATTCCGTGCAAATCAGGCGTATGAGTATCAATAAAGATCAATCCAGTAAGTACTTCACCGGTCGTTTTCGCCTCATACAAACGGTTCATTGCCGAATGGCGGTCGAGCGGATTCCAGTCTTTGGCCAGTTTACTCAATTGGATCACCGAACCGTCGTGCAAGGGGACGGTGACGGAATTGCCTGCATCGTATTGTGTCGTGATCTCCGTCATCAAGGGCACAAAATCAACAGCTCCGGTCGTTTCGATGTGTTCGCGCGTGTAGTCGTACGATTTAGTGGAGCCGGGGTTGTTGTTAAAGGTGACGCAGGGTGAGATTACATCGATCAGCGCGAATCCGGGGTGCGACATCCCTGCTTTTATCAGTGGGATCAACTGTTCCTTATCGCCCGAAAAACTGCGGGCGACGAATGTGGCGCCCAATTCCAGCGCCAGTCCGGCCATATCAATCGCCGCATACATATTCGGCACTCCCGCCTTGCTGACAGACCCCACGTCAGCCGTGGCCGAATCCTGTCCTTTCGTGAGGCCGTAGCAGCCGTTGTTCATGATGATATAAGTCACATTCAGGTTACGTCGAATGGCGTGCACAAACTGTCCCATGCCGATGGACGCCGAGTCGCCGTCGCCTGATACGCCGAGATAAAGTAGGTCGCGGTTGGCAAGGTTGGCGCCGGTGGCGACGGAAGGCATGCGCCCGTGTACTGAGTTGAAACCGTGCGAGTTTGCCAGGAAATAAGTCGGCGTTTTCGACGAACAGCCGATGCCGGAAAGCTTGGCGACCTTGTGCGGCTCGATGGCCATTTCAAAACATGCCTGAATAATAGCGCCACTCACCGAGTCGTGGCCGCAACCCGCACACAACGTGGAGAGTGCGCCTTCGTAGAATTTTTTGGTGTAGCCCAACGCGTTTTTGGGCGATTCGGGGTGGCGGAACGTGGGTCGGACGAATGTCATAATTAGTTGCTGGTTATTAGTTGTTTGTTGGGTTTTAAAATCGCTCATCTCTAATCGTTAAAACTCATCATTCTTCCACCTCCGATTCGCTCGGCGGTGCTGCTTCGTGCTCCACAATCGCGGGTGTCAATTTTCCGAGCAGATTTTTATATATCTGCTGGCGGATCGTCTCCGCTGTGATGGGAAATCCGTCGTAGTTCAGAATTGGAACCAATTTGGCCGGATTGACCTCCAATTCATTGATCAGCAGCGTTCTGAACTGGGCGTCGCGATTTTGCTCCACCACATAGAGCCGTTCGTGTTTTTTGATAAACTTATTCACTTCGTCATTGAAAGGGAATGCTTTTACACGCATGGCGTCGAGTGTGATACCTTGCTCTGCCAGCAGTTCCTGGGCTTCCAGGGCAGCATATGTTGTTGTGCCAAAGAAAATTACACCAAAAGCGTTTTGGTTTTTCTTCTGGTAAAATTCCGGACCAGGGACGTATTCTTTGGCTGTTTCCCATTTCTTCACCAGCCTGTCCATGTTGCGCACATATGCCGGCCCCTCCTCCGTGTAAGCGGCGTACTCGTCGCGCGAGGTGCCGCGGGTGAAAAACGAACCTTTCGTCGGGTGGGTGCCTGGAATCGTACGCCAGGGGATGCCGTCACCATCCACGTCGAGATAGCGCCCGTAGCGTTCGGCCATGTTCTCCAGGGCATCCGCTGTGAGCACCTTGCCCCGATCGTACGCGCGGTTGTCGTCCCAATGGAGCGGCGGCGACATATTTTCGTTCATGCCGAGGTCGAGGTCGGTCATCACGAGCACGGGCGTTTGCAGGCGCTCGGCCAGGTCGAAAGCATCGGCGGTGAAGTCGAAACACTCTTTCGGCGTGCTGGGGAAAAGCAATACGTGTTTCGTGTCGCCATGCGAAGCGTATGCCGCCAGTAGAATATCGGACTGTTGCGTGCGCGTGGGCATGCCGGTGGAAGGCCCTCCGCGCTGTACGTCAATCAAGACAGTCGGGATTTCGGCAAAGTAGGCCAGGCCCAGAAACTCGTTCATCAGCGACACGCCGGGGCCGCTCGTAGCCGTGAATGAACGCGCGCCGTTCCAGTTCGCGCCGATGACGACGCCGATGGCCGCCAGTTCGTCCTCTGCCTGTACGATGGCGAATTTATTTTGCCCTGTTTCCGGGTCCACGCGCAGTTTTTTGGCGTATTTGCCGAATGCGTCGGCCAATGAAGTGGATGGCGTGATGGGATACCAGGCGAGCACCGTCGCACCGGCATACACCGCGCCGAGACCACAGGCCGTGTTGCCGTCGAGCATGATCCAGTTGCCCACGTTGTCGCGGCGTTCGAGCCGCAGACCGAGCGGGCACTTGAAGTGTTCTTTGGCGTATTGGTAACCCATGTCCATCGCCTCGTAGTTGGCGGCGACGAGCTTTTCCTTGCCTTTGAATTTCAGGTTGATGATCTCCTGCAATACCGGTACTTCGATGTCAATCAAAGCCGCCAGTGCGCCCACGTACACCATGTTTTTCAACAACTGGCGCTGGCGAGGATCTGCGAATTTGTCCATACACATCTGCGTCATCGGCACACCGATGTAGTGGATGTCGTCGCGCAGGAATTCTTTGTGCAACTCCTTCGTGTTGTCGTAGATGAAATAACCCTTAGGCTTCACGCTGGCAATGTCCTTCGGCATGCTCTGCGGGTTCACACAGACCATGATGTCTATGCCTTCGCGGCGGCCGAGGTAGCCTTTTTCGCTGATACGCACCTCGTACCACGTGGGCAAACCCTGGATATTGGACGGAAAAATGTTTTTGGGCGACACGGGGATGCCCATGCGGAAAATAGCCTTGGCGAACATGTCGTTCGCGCTGGCCGAGCCGGTGCCGTTGACGTTGGCGAAACGGACTACGAAGTCGTTGATTGCGGTGAGGTGTGGCATGAATGCAAATTGTTCTAAGGTTACGCTGATAAACATAAAATATTTCTAACCGCCTCCCCTTCCCCAATCCCAACCGGGATAATCTCTATCCCATGAACGTATTTCGTCTTCTGCATCATCCCATGAATCGTTACTATAACTTTCTTCATCATTATAAGAAGAACTTGGTCTATTCTCGTAAAACCAATTATTCTTAAAAAACAAAACCTTTTCTAAATGCCGTATTAGAGGGAACTCTTTTAAGATCAATGGCTCATTATTTTCAGTATGATATAACTGGAAAGAAGTATGTTGAAATTGCAAGTTTGCAATAGATTCAATGGTAGTTCCAACGATAGAGAATTCGCTACCATCCTCCTTAGCAGCATTCAGTAAAAACTCAGTATGATAGTAATTTATATACTCGTACCCATTATAAAGGCATGAAAGGCCAGCAACACATGGGCGCAAATCAGTATCAAATCGCAACTGTCTGATAAGCTGCTTTCTTTCAAGAGCGTATAATAACTCCATTTTTTTACTAGTGTGAATTTCAAATGTAAAACCCGTAGAAATAATCATCCCATTTTCCTGTTTTGCCAAGTCAGGTGCATAGACTGATTGATTAACAGCTCTCAAGGTTTGGTTTAAGTCGAGACTGTGCAAACTTTCAAAAACTTCAAGAAGGTTCATTGCCGTAATTTTATTAGGTGAAGAATGTGATTTGACTCAAGTTTTTCTGCCTAATAAAATAATTGTCAAACTCCATGCCGCCGTTTTATTGCCGTTGTTGGCATCCCGCCAATCAACACTTCACGTGAGTGACCGAGCATGTGTTCAGGTTTTCAAAATCACATCAAAGCCGCTGTACTCGACTCAACATCAACCGTCACCATCCCATCCAAACGCATCGGCCAGTCCGTCGCCACAGGATGCGTTTTAACCACGTTCACGTGAAGATAACCTTTTCCAGCATCTGCCAAAAAGTACCAGACATTCGGCGTGTCGTCCAGGCAGGCAGGGGGTATTTCGGCGAGGTCATTTTGCAGGGTTTCTGCAAACAAAGTCTTGTTTTTGAGCGGAATATTATCACTATTGGATACATAATGTCCCCAAGCCAGGCAGGCTTCGCCAATGGAAGCGCCCTGCATCTGGCTGATGTAGGTGCCGCCTTTATATTCTGCGATGAAAGTGTAGGTGTCCATGTCTCAGTTGCCTTTGTGTTTTTGTGAATGTTGTTCGCCGCCCCAATCTTTTTTCTTTTGCCAGTGCTTCATCTGGGTGCGCCATTTTTCAAGCGCGGTTTTTTCTTCGGGCGTTTTGTTTGCTTTAGAATTCAATTTTTCAAATTCTGTTTTGGCTTCCTGATACTTTTCATTCGCTGATTGTTTGGCTTTGGGATTGGCGTGTTTTCCACTTTTCCCACTCGACTTCATTTCAACCTTATTTTGTGTACGATGCTGCTGCCAACTTTGATAGGCATGAAAAGTAAAGAACAGCAAAATACCAACAAGGAGGAGCGGAAAAATGCTTTTTCCTTGAAATGAAGAAGTGTCAGATGAATTTATCGCAACCATTTTTCATGAATTGAAAGGGTTTGCAAAAGTAAGGTTTAAGTCAAACCGCCTGCAACTGCAACACCTCCACATCCACCCCTTTTTCCATCGCCGATTTATTGCCGTTGTTGACGTCCCGCCAATCAACACTTCGCGTGAGCGGCGGGGCGTGGTTTTGGGTTTTTGGAGGGTCTGAACAATCACACAGGATTTACAAGCACCAACCCTTGTATGTGTGAGAAGTCATTGATATTGCGAGTGTTAAGTTCAAGGTTGTTCAGCAAAGCCGTCGCCGCCACAATCGAATCGCCGAGCGACATCTTTTTTGCTTGCCGCAAAACTATGGCTTGGTCGAGCACATCGGTCGTGACGGGAAGGCAAGTCATTCTCCGAAAAACAGTCTCATAATAGGTTTTGCTTTGTTGGTCGAGCCGATGATAGCCCAATACCTCCACGCGCGTAATGTCGGATGCGATATAGTCCGGGTCAAGCAGCAAGGGGCGCAAGTGTGCGTATGCCGGTTGAGGAGCGTAGATGAAGATGTTGGCATCAAGTATTTTCATAAGGGTCAATTTCCTCGTGAAGGTAGGGGCTTATCTTTCCGGCTTTCTTCAAATTCTCGAAGGTACGTCTCAAAATCTTGTTTGGGCGGCAGCCCAGCAAGAATAAAAGCAGTTTCTGCATCATCGGGCTCTGGACCGATTGTGTCTCCAGAACGTTGCACAACGCGGATATTTAGCCGTTTGAAAAGGGTCAGAAGCAAATCCAAGTCCTGTTGTCGGGGTATTTCAAGCAGTAGTTGTGTCATGGGTCAAGTTTTTTTACAAAAATAGGCTGTTTTGAATATTATTTTGGTTTTATCGGTTTCTGAGCAACTGCTGCCCAACAATCACCAAAATCCCCGCCGTAATCGAAACATCGGCAGCGTTAAAAATCCCTGTCCTGAAAAAACCGTATTGAATGAACAAAAAATCCGTCACCGAGCCATACACCATGCGATCGAAGATATTGCCGATGCCCCCGCCAACAATGCAGCACATTCCGAAAAGCGCCCACTTGCCGGGGTTGTGTGAAAACAACCAGAACAACAAAATCAGCAAAGTCAGCGAGGGAAAAGCCGTCAGCAACAGGTTTTTGGCCCAAGGGGCGAGTGAATCGCCGAGACTGAGAAAAGCGCCGGAATTCTCCACCTTGGTCAGTACGATGTTGTCTCCCACTACCTGAATGTTTTCATGGTATTCGATGTTTTTCCGCACAGCGGATTTGGATATCTGGTCGCAGCCGACGTTGACGGCAATGATCAGGAAAATCATCGAATATCTGAACAAAGTGTTGATCTTCATTTACTTCAAGTTTGCTTTGCTTAGGCATATACCATTTCCCCCGCCTTCGCTACATTGTACAAGTACTTCTGCATATCCCATGCCGCCGTCGGGCAGCGCTCGGCGCAAAGACCACAGTGCAGGCAGACGTTTTCATCTTTTACCATGACCCGTTTGGTCGGCAGTTCGTCGGACACATATAGATCCTGGCTCAGTTCGTGGGCAGGCGCGTTCAGGCGCGTGCGCAGGTCCGCTTCTTCGCCGTTTTCTGTAAAGGTGATGCATGAAGTGGGACATATGTCCACGCAGGCATCGCACTCGATACAGCGGCTGGTGGTGAAAACCGTCTGCACGTCGCAGTTGAGGCAGCGCTGGGCTTCCTTAAAAGCCGTTTCGGCATTAAAACCCAGTTCCACTTCCATCAACCTGTCTTTCAGCGATTTGGACTTGTCGGCGTGCGGAACTTTATAGCGCAGGTCGGCCGCTACGGCACTGTCGTACATCCATTCGTGGATACCCATTTTTTGGTGGATCAGGTTGACGCGCGGCGCCGGGCGGGCTGCGATCAGGTCTTCTTTCTGGCAAAAGAGGTCAATCGAAATGGCTGCCTGGTGGCCGTGCGCGACGGCGGTGATGACGTTTTTAGGGCCCAACGCTGCGTCGCCGCCGAAAAACACATGGGGTAGGGTAGACTGAAACGTCGTTTTGTCCAGAACAGGCACTTCCCACTTGTCGAACTGGATGCCCAGATCTCGCTCGATCCAGGGGAAGGCGTTTTCCTGACCGACAGCGACCAATACGTCGTCGGCTTCGAAGAATACGTCCGGCTCGCCGGTCGGCACGAGCGAGCGGCGGCCGTTTTCGTCGTATTTGGCTTCTACTTTTTCAAAGGTCATGCCTTTGAGCCGCCCGTTTTCGACTACAAACGATTTCGGCACGTGGTTTTCGTAGATCGGAATGTCCTCATGCACTGCATCCTCGATTTCCCAGGGCGAAGCCTTCATTTCCTTGCGCGGACTGCGTACCACTACTTTTACGTCCTCGCCGCCGAGACGCCGCGAAGTGCGGCAACAGTCCATAGCGGTATTACCGCCACCCAGCACGATGACTTTTTTGCCGATTTTATGGGTATGTTCAAATGCGACGTTCGCCAGAAATTCGATGCCGATCTGGATATTGGCGGCTGCTTCTTTTCGCCCCGGGAGATCGGAAAGGTCGCGCCCGCGCGGTGCGCCGGTGCCTACAAAAATGGCGTCGTATCCCTTGCCGAGCATATCGCGCATGCTGTGGATGCGGGTATTGAAGTAGCTGTGTATGCCCATATCGAGGATATATCCAACTTCTTCATCCAGAACGCTTTCCGGTAAGCGGAATGAAGGTATCTGGCTGCGCATCATGCCTCCGCCGGCAGGTTGTTCGTCGTACAGATGGATCTCGTAGCCCAATGGCGCCAGGTCACGGGCAACCGTGAGCGAGGCAGGTCCGCCGCCGATGAGTGCGACGCGTTTGCCATTGGGAGGAAATGGCCCTTGCGGCATGAGAGATTTCACATCGCCCTTAAAATCGGCAGCCACGCGCTTGAGGCGGCAAATGGCAACCGGTTCTTCCTCCACGCGCCCGCGCCGGCAGGCCGGCTCGCAGGGGCGGTCGCAAGTGCGACCCAATACGCCGGGGAACACGTTGGATTCCCAGTTGATCATGTACGCTTCGGTGTAGCGCTCGGCGGCAATAAGCCGAATGTACTCTGGCACGGGCGTGTGCGCCGGGCAGGCGTATTGGCAATCCACAACTTTGTGGAAATATTCCGGGTCTTTTATGTCGGTCGGTTTCATAGATAACGGTAGACGGTGGACGGTAGACGGTGGACGGTAGACGGTGGACGGTAGACGGTGGACGGTAGACGCCTTCGCTGCGGCTTCGGCGGCTAAAACCGGGTAAATATATGCCGACCCTGAATATTCCAACCCACAAAGATCCGGGCAAAAAAATTTGTTCGGTTTGTTTTGTCAAAATGACGTTTTGGCGACATTTTGAGCAGGTTGGAAAGCTTCTGGTTAGACGGTATTGCACAAATAAAAGGTGCGATCAAGATTCTAACAGGAATCCTTCCAACCTAAGCCTTACCTTCGCCCCCGTTTTTTCCGAACAAAAACACGCGATTGCGAACAAACACCTATGGTTGAACTACTTACCCAATTGCTCGACTTTATCCGCCATCTCGACGTGCATCTTGAAAATATCATGCGGGAATACGAGGTGATGACATATTTGATCCTCGCGTTGATCATTTTTTGCGAGACCGGTTTGGTGGTCACGCCTTTCCTGCCGGGCGATTCGCTGCTCTTCGCCGCTGGCGCCATCACCGCCAAAACGGGAATTCTGAACGTATGGCTTCTCATTCCGCTCTTGTTTTTCGCTGCGATTTTGGGCGACAACACCAATTATTTTTTCGGAAAATACCTTGGCAACAAGGTGTTCACCCGCGACTACTGGTTTTTGAAAAGAAAATACATTGACAAAACGCAGGAGTTTTATGAAAAATACGGCGGGCGGACGCTGGTCATCGCGCGTTTTGTGCCGATCGTGCGGACATTCGCACCTTTCGTAGCCGGAGTGGGGACTATGACCTACCGGCGGTTTATCGGCTACTGCATCGGAGGCGGCATCTTGTGGGTTACTCTCCTGACATTGGCGGGTTACTTTATCGGTCATATTCCGATTGTGAAAAACAACTTCGAGATCGTCGTTTTCGGGATTATCGGGATTTCCGTATTGCCGATTGTGGTGGAGTTTGTGCGGGCGAAGTGGGGGAAAAAGAAGACTGGTTAAGCGAGAAACATGAGTCATGCGAATCAGGAGCAAAACACTCATGTTTCTCGTGTCTCACTTTCTTCATCTATTCCGTCCGATGCAATTCAAATCCTCAAACGCCTGCTTCAGACGCGTCACAAACGTTTTTTCTCCCTCGCGCAACCACACACGCGGGTCGTAGAACTTTTTATTGGGTTTGTCGGCGCCGTCGGGGTTGCCGATCTGAGCCTGTAAGTATCCTTTTTTACCTTCGTAATAATTACGAATGCCGTCCCAGAATGCCCATTGCATATCGGTATCAATGTTCATTTTGACCGCACCGTATTCGATGGCTTCGCGGATTTCCGACTGTGCGGAGCCGGAGCCGCCGTGGAAGACGAAATTGACGGGCGTTTTGCCGTTCAGGCCAAATTTTTCGCGGATATAATCCTGTGAGTTTTTCAGAATTACCGGCTGCAGTTTCACGTTACCCGGTTTGTACACACCATGAACATTGCCAAAGGCGGCAGCGATCGTGAAGTTCGGGCT
The DNA here is from genome assembly GCA_019187225.1 of Saprospiraceae bacterium. Classification (GTDB taxonomy): domain Bacteria; phylum Bacteroidota; class Bacteroidia; order Chitinophagales; family Saprospiraceae; genus M3007. The sequence continues at coordinate 17,212 of JABAQQ010000042.1, read as the reverse complement.
GATCTTTTTCAAATGTTCGTAGGAGTATGCCACTTCATGCGGTTGTGTGTAGAGGCGCGACGAATCCACCCCCGTGTTGTCCACGCCATCCTCTTCGCCGCCGGTGACGCCCAATTCAATTTCGAGTGTCATGCCCATTTTGGACATGCGGGCGAAGTATCTGGAAGAAATTTCGATGTTTTCGTGCAGCGGCTCTTCCGACAGATCGAGCATGTGGCTGCTATACAGTGGGTAGCCGTTCTTTTCGAAAAAGCGTTCGCCTGCATCGAGCAATCCATCTACCCAGGAGATGATATTCAACGCACAGTGGTCAGTGTGCAGAATGACCGGCACGCCGTAGGCTTCGGCCATAGCGTGCACGTGCTGCGCACCGGAAATCCCACCGAGGACCGATGCTTTTTGTCCGTCGTTCGACAAACCTTTTCCGGCAAAGAAGGCAGCGCCGCCGTGGGAGAATTGAATAATTACCGGGCTGTTCACCGCGGCGGCCGTTTCCAGCACGGCATTGACGGAGTTGGTGCCGATGACGTTGACGGCGGGCAGGGCAAAATTGTGTTCGTTGGCGTAGTTAAACAGGTCGGTGACTTCCTGACCGTGCAGGACGCCCGGGCGAAAACGGCTCATTTTTCAGAGAGATGAGTTATGAACGATGAATAATAAACAACGGGTAGCATCGCGGAAAGGGATGCCTTGAAAATTCATGTTCTGGAAATACGTGGTGAGGGCTGGAAATTTTGGTGGGGTGAAGGTAGTCAAAGAATTATTAGTCGTATGTCAAATCCCTTTTTCCACCAGGTACCGCTCCGCATCCAACGCCGCCATACAACCCGTACCGGCCGCCGTCACTGCCTGGCGGTATATCTTGTCGGCTGCGTCGCCGCTGACGAACACGCCGGGGATCTTGGTGAAAGAACGGCCGGGGGTTGCGATCAGATAGCCGCTTTCATCCCGGTCGAGCCAGTCGGCGAAGATGTCCGTGTTGGGTTGGTGACCGATGGCAACAAAGAAGCCTGTCACATCGAGCACCGATTTTTCGCCGGTTTTGTTGTTCACCAGGCGGACGCCGGTCACGCCGTCGTCGCCGAGCACTTCTTCGGGCGAAGTATTCCAGTGGACGACGATGTTTGGCGTTTGGAGCACGCGTTCCTGCATGATTTTAGAGGCGCGCATTTCGTCGCGGCGCACGAGCAAGTGTACCGTTTTGCAAATTTTCGCGAGATAAGTGCTTTCTTCCGCTGCTGTGTCGCCGCCGCCGACGATGGCTACGTCCTGTTTGCGGAAAAAGAAACCGTCGCACACGGCGCAAGCCGATACGCCGAAGTTTTGCAGGCGTTCTTCGCCGGGAATGCCGAGCCATTTGGCACTGGCACCGGTGGCGATAATAACCGTATGGGCATGAATTTCATGGCCGCTTTCCGACCAGGCTTTGTGAACCGGACCAGTGAAGTCCACTTTGGTGATGGATTCCTGACGGATCACCGTATCGAATCGCTCTGCCTGCCGTTTGAAATCTTCCATCATATCAGGCCCCATACGACCGTCGGGGTAGCCGGGGTAGTTTTCCACGTCGTTGGTGATCATCAATTGGCCACCGGGTTGCGGGCCGGTGTACATCAAAGGGCTGAGGCCGGCGCGGGCGGCATAAATGGCGGCGGTGTATCCGGCGGGGCCGGCGCCGATAATGAGGCATTTTACTTTTTCCATAACGGGCGCAAAAATAGAAAGCCAAACCGCGAAGGGTAGGGAAAGTTTGAAATTTTATAAATGCGCGGGAGAAATGTTCGGCAGCGGACAAATGCAGGGTGTTTTCGTCCCGGTTAAAATTTATTGCCGTTCCAAATATGTCATTTTCCAACCCTTTTCCCTGCCACTTGTTACTTTTGCCACTTATGGAATACATCGGCGAAAACCTCCTCCCCGGCCAAATCGGCCATCTCTGCGTGGTGCTGTCGTTTGTGGCGGCGCTGCTTTCCACTTTTGCCTACTTTTTCGCTACGCACAAACGCGGCACTCCAGCGTCGGAAGGCTGGCTCAATATCGGGCGCTTCTCCTTTTTGTTGCACGGATTAGCGACATTGGGCGTCATTGGCAGTCTGTTTTACCTGCTGACGGCTAAAATGTATGAATACCAGTACGCTTGGGCGAATGTGTCGGACGACCTGCCGTCGCAATACATTTTTTCAGCTTTCTGGAAAGAGCAGCAGGGCAGTTTCCTGCTGTGGAGTTTCTGGCACATCGTGCTGGCTGTCGTTTTGATCCTGCGCGCAGGGAAGTGGGAAGCGCCGGTACTGACCATTGTGGCATTGGCCGAGACTTTTATCGCGAGCATGATCCTGGGGCTATATTTCGGCGATTTCCGTCTGGGCGCCAGTCCGTTCGAGTTGCTGCGCGACACGATGGATGCTCCGATCTTCGCTCAGGCGGACTATCTGACTAAAATAAAAGGCAACGGCCTCAATCCCTTACTCCAGAACTACTGGATGACCATCCACCCACCGACGCTGTTCCTGGGTTTTGCCAGCACTATCGTTCCATTCGCCTATGCGGTAGCCGGATTATGGACACGTGAGCACAGGGAATGGCTGAAGCCTGCCCTGTCGTGGTCGCTGTTTTCCGGCGCCATTCTCGGTACCGGCATTCTGATGGGAGGCGCCTGGGCTTATGAGGCCTTGTCGTTCGCAGGATACTGGGCCTGGGACCCGGTGGAAAATTCATCGCTCGTGCCCTGGATCACGCTGGTGGCAGGCATTCACACCAACCTCGTGGCGCGCAACACCGGTTATTCCATTCGCAGCACCTACGGTTTTTATTTGATGACCTTCGTGCTGATCCTGTATTCGACTTACCTGACGCGAAGCGGGATTCTGGGCGATACTTCGGCACATGCGTTTACGGAGATGGGGCTCGGTTTTCAATTGCTGTTGTACATCATTGCTTTTTCGATACTCGGTCTGGCGCTTTGGATCATGCGATACAAGGAAGTGCCCGACATCAAAGGCGAGGAGAGTGCCAAAAGCCGGGAGTTCTGGATGTTCATCGGTTCTCTGGTGCTGTTGTTCTCGGCGGTATTGATCACCGGTGCGACCTCTTTGCCGGTTTTCAATAAAATGTTCGGTACCGATTGGGCGCTGAAAGACCCGGTGGAGCACCACAACCGCTACCAACTCTGGATCGCGGTGTTCATCGGATTTTTATCTGCTGTGGGCCAATGGATGCGTTACAACGAACGCAACTGGCAGATTCAAGCCAAAAAAATCGGCCTGCACCTCGGCATCGCGGCGATAGGAGCCGCCGTGCTCACAGTGCTGAACGCACAGTGGATCAACGTGCGGGCCTGGCAACTTTACACCCTGCTTTTTGCCGGCATGTTCACCGTGGTGGCCAATGCCGATTACGTGTTCTCCGTGTTGAAAGGAAACCTGAAACTTGCAGGATCGGCGATTTCGCACTTCGGATTCGGGGTTTTAATATTGGGTGTAATGAGCACGGGCCTGGGAAAAGAGTGGATATCAACCAATTCGTTCGCCATGGAAGGTTTGATCGAGGGCATGGGCGCCGATGCCATGAATAAAAATGTGTTGCTGATGAAAGAGGCGCCGATGCCGATCCGGGACTTCACGGCCACTTACCTGAAAGACACCATCGAACGCCAGACGCGAACTTTTACCGTGAATTTTAAACGCCGCGGGGCCGACGGAAACCTCACCCGTGAGGAATTTACGCTCACCCCGAATGTGATGTACGACCGCGAATTCAGCAAGATCGTGGCCAGCAACCCTTCTACCAAACATTACTGGAACTACGACATCTTCACCCATGTCTCTTCGCTGCCAAAAGCCGAACTCGACCCGGAGTATGCCAAACAACAGGAAGACAGCCTGCGATTTGAAAAATACGAAGCGGCAGTGGGCGACACGATTTTTACCAAAAATCACTACTTTGTTGTAAAAGGCATCTCAAAACGACCGCAACACCCTGATTATCAACCTGAAAGAGGCGATATAGCCTTCGGCCTCCAACTCGAGGCCCATGCGCTGGACGACCCGAATACCTATCCCGTCGAGCCGATGCTTTACCTGCGGATGGGCAAAGGCGGTTTCACCCTTCCCGCGAAAGTGAACCAGTTGCAGATGAAAGTCCGCCTGACCGAAGCCTCGATGGAAAAAATGCTGAAATTGGAAGAGGAGTTGAAATACACCAACTTCGGCGTGAAAGAAGGTAATATTTTCGAGTATAAAGGTTTTAAAATCCGCTTTGCCGGTGTGGAAAGAGAGATCAAAAATCCGGCGTATGAGCCCGAAGAAGGCGATATCGCTGTCGGGGCCATTCTCGAAATCACGCCTCCCGCCACTGCTACTACCACTGCTACTGCCACTCCCGTCTACCTCATTCGCGGCAACCAGCCATTCAGCTTGAAGGATGAAGTGCCGCAATTCGGACTGCATTTCCGCTTTGAAAAAATAGATCCCAAGGAAGGTATTTTGACCATCGGCGTCGCGCAGGCAGACGAAGAACAGCGGAAAATACCGCTCGAAATCGCGGAAAACGTGGCCCGGTCGGACTACATCGTGCTGGAAGCGATTGTGTTTCCGGGCATCAACTTGGTGTGGGCGGGTTCCATCTTGATGATGTTGGGACTGGGAATAGCCATGTGGCGGCGATTGAGCAGCAGGCAATAAATATTTCCCGCAGATTTACGCAGAAAAAGCCGCAGATTTTTGAAAAGTGGAGTTAAAATCTACGGCTTTTTCTGCGTAAATCTGCGGGAAACTGTCATTTGCTCAACTCTTTTTCTCAGAGCGCACATAAATTTCCTGGTCTTTGTACTTCGACGGGCATTTCAGCAGCATGTCCGACGCTTCGAAGTTGTCGCCCTGCATTTCACCGGTAAGCACGATGGATTCCGAGCGTTCGAAATCCTGCGGTTTGGCAGCGCGCAGCACCACCTGGCGCACTTCGCCGGCTTCGTCTTTCAGGTAAAAAGCGAGATAGTTGGGGTCTTTTTCCGGGTTGTATTCCACAGGCCGGTCTTTGACGAGTTGTCCGATGAGTTTGACGCGTTCGCCGTTTTGGGAGGCCTGGGCGAAGTTGGAATAAGTCGTCACGTCTTTGCTGGCAGAAATGAGAATGCCGATGGCAACGGCGACGATGGCTATAGCGAGCAGATGCGATTTTTTCATAGTCACAATTTTGTGCAAAATTAAGACGCAGGAAGGGGTTGTAAAGTTGCAACCCGTCAATTCTTTTGGTGATTTTTATCCTGCCGGGCGACCAGACATTGTATTTTAAGCATTGGACGTTGGATTAAGCGGTTGGTTACCAATATTTAGTGAATGTTTTTCCAGTCGCCTTAAGCCGCCCGGCTGCCTCGCAATTTGAAATCAATTAAAATTACGAAATGCCTTTTGATGTAGATTTGTGCGGGAAATGTTTACCGCAGAGACACTGAGGCGCCGTTTTTTTATCATCCCGACAAGAACTATTCTGCGTCTCATCGCCTTTGCGGCAGACGAAAATCGGACTTTGATGCAAAAAAATCACCCCATCGGATTTTTTGATTCCGGTATCGGCGGACTCACGGTGCTGTACGAAGCATTGAAAATCCTGCCCAACGAACGATACATCTATTTTTCCGACGGCGACAATGCCCCTTACGGCACGCGCCCAAAAGAGGAAGTGCGCGAATTGGCGTTAAACGCCGTAGAATTCATTGCCAATCAGGGAGTTAAAGCCCTTGTTGTGGCCTGCAATACCGCCACCAGCGTCGCCATCGAGGATATGCGCCGGCGTTATGATTTCCCGGTGATCGGTATGGAACCCGCAGTCAAACCCGCGGTGATGTCGGGCAACCGGAAGCGGGTACTGGTGTTCGCCACGGAACTGACCTTGAAAGAGGAAAAGTTCAAAAACCTCGTTGCGCGGGTGGATACGGAACAGTTGGTAGACTACCTGCCTTTGCAGGAACTGGTAATGTATGCCGAGCGCTTCGAGTTCGACGCATTGAAGATCATTCCTTACCTGCAAAACAAACTCGATGGCATTGACCTTTCCAAATACGGCGCCGTAGTGCTCGGCTGCACCCACTTCATTTTTTTCAAAAAATTCATGGAAAAGGTGTTGCCGCCGGAGATACAGATTATTGACGGCAACCGGGGAACGGTGAACAATCTGAAAAACAAACTCGGCATTCTTCTGAGCGACGGACCCGGCAGCGTGTCGTATTTCCTTTCCGGAAAAGCGATGCCCGCCGCGCAGTTCGAGCGTTTTTTGCAATATCTGGAATTACAGGAAACCGCCATCTCTGTAAAATGAAAATCGCTGTCACCGGCGCATCCGGCAGAATTGGCAATGTGCTGGCCCGGCGCTTGCTCGAAGCAGGTCACGAACTGCGCGTTTTGGCGCGCAGGGAAAGCCGGGCTTTGGCCGGTTTGCCGGTACAATTGGTACGAGGCGACCTTTTCGACGAAGAAGCCTTGGCAGAACTGACGATTGAGTGCGAGGCATTGTATCATTTGGCAGCGGTTATTTCCATACAAGGCGGAAAGGGTGGGGAAGTACGCAAGGTCAATGTCGAGGGCACGCGCAAGATATTGGAAATCAGTAGTCAACAGGGTGTTCGGCGTGTGGTGTATTTCAGCAGTGTGCACGCTTTCAGCGAGTTTCCGTTGGATGTTCCATTCGATGAGACCCGTCCGTTGGCGTTCAACAGTCGCATGGTGTACGATCAAACCAAAGCCGAAGCGATGGACATGGCACTTCGTTTTGCGGCCGAAAAAAATATGGAAGTGCTTGCCTTGTGCCCGACGGGAGTGCTCGGTCCTTTCGACTTTGAACCTTCGCTTTCGGGTAAAATGCTGCTCGATTTTTACCGGCAAAAAATCCCGATGCTCGTCCCCGGCGGTTTCGATTGGGTGGACGTGCGCGATGTGACGGACGCCGCCGCAAACGCGTTGCATAAAGGCCGCAGCGGGGAAGCCTACCTGCTTTCGGGAAACTACGTCCCGATGACCGGCCTGGCGGAACTGATAAATAAAATCACCGGCAAACCTGCTCCCAAACTCGTCGCTCCGGATTGGTTGCTGCGACTCGGCTTGCCGTTCGTGTATGGTTATTCCAAATTAACAGGGAAGCCGCCGCTTTACACCGGCGAAGCGCTCGATACGCTTCGATACGGGTCGAAATTGATCTCCTGTGAAAAAGCGCGGCGAGAACTGGGTTATTCCGCACGGCCATTGGAAGATACGATCGCGGAAGCTTACGACTGGTTTTGGCAAAACGGATACCTTTGATCTCATGCCATACTCACTATATTGCACACTCGTCATCGCCTGGATGGCCGTCGGCATCGCCGTGTTTTTTTATTTGCTACGGCAAAACGCTCCTTACGGTCGCCACGTCCGTCCGGGTTGGGGCCCGACACTCGACAACCGCCTCGGATGGTTTTTGATGGAAATTCCTGTCGTCGTTGTTTTTCTGACGGTGTTGTTGTGGGAAAAGCCGCCAGTATCGGCGTATGTCTGGTTGTTCAGCAGCTGTTTTTTGTTCCACTACCTCTACCGAAGCATCGTTTTCCCGCTGCGCCTGCGGACAACCGGGAAACGAATGCCCTTAGTCATCGTGCTGTCGGCCATTTGTTTCAATTTCGTCAATGGATTTTTTCTCGGCTATTACTTTGCCCACTTTGCGGAGTACCCGTCGGAGTGGTGGACAGACGCCCGTTTTTGGAGCGGCATGGCCTTGTTTTGGCTGGGCCTGGGCATCAACTGGCAGTCCGACAACATTCTCATCCGGCTGCGCAAACCCAGCTCGACAGGTTATGCCATTCCGCGCGGCGGTTTGTTCGGCAAGGTCAGTTGTCCCAATCATTTCGGTGAAATACTCGAATGGACGGGTTTCGCCCTGATGACCTGGAGCCTGCCCGCACTCGCTTTCGCAGTGTGGACAGTGGCGAATCTGGCGCCGCGGGCGTGGGCGCACCATCGCTGGTACCGGGAGACTTTCGCGGATTATCCGGGAGAGCGGAGGGCGTTGATTCCGTATGTGTTGTGATGAATAGGGAAGGGGAAAGGGACGATTCGGGAGGACGGGTATAAGTACGAGTTTAAGAGCATACTCGTGCCTTCGGATTCGAGCGTGACTTCCTCAAAATGAGTGTTTAACAATTCCAGCAACCCGGATTTATCAAAAGGTTCGGAAGTAAACAGGTCGAGGTCAACGGATGCGCGATGCCCCATTGGCAAAGCCAATGAAGTGCCGCCAACCAAATAAAACTGCCGCAGGTCATTCAAAGACATCAGCCGTTTTAATAGTCCCAGTGTCCCGGGGTCAATTGTGCGAGTTTGTAGCATCGGAATTCCGTTTCCGGGGTTTCAAAAATGGCGCTGCAAAAGGCGAGCGTTCGTTTGTCGAGCCAACGGGCGTTGAGTACGACCTGCTTCACCGTCTGCTTTCCGTAAAACTGCATCATCTCTTTAAACTCTTCCCAACGCCCGCGCGTCACGATGCGTTCGATGACGGAGACTTTGTGTTTTTGCAGGTCAATTGTTTGCATATCAACATCCCAAAACAGGTTTGCACGCAAGGTTAAATTCATTGGTTGCCAGATTTTGAAGAACAAAAATAGGCGATTTTTTAATCTCAAAAAGAATGAAGTCTGTGAATAACTTTTCCCTCCAACCACCCTCCATTTCCCCCCGAAATCAGAAATTTGCCGCCCCAATCCGAAATCCGAAATCCACAATCCGCAATGAACTATTCCATCCGCATCGCCCCCCTCCTCAACATCCCCGCCCGCCGGGTGGAAGCCGTCATCGAACTGCTCGAAGGCGGCGCCACCATTCCTTTTATCGCCCGCTACCGCAAGGAAGCCACCGGCGAACTCGACGAGGTGCAGATCGCCGACATCCAGGACTCCTGGAAAAAAATGATGGAGCTCGACAAGCGCCGTGAAACCATCCTGCAAAGCATCGAAGAGCAAGGCAAACTCACGCCCGAACTCCGGTCGGCGCTTGAAAGCGCCGGTACAATGACCGAGTTGGAGGATTTGTACCTGCCCTACCGCCCCAAGCGCAAAACACGCGCCTCCGTCGCCATCGAAAAAGGGCTGGAACCGCTGGCAAAAAGAATCTTTGCTCAGAAGGACAAAGAAGTCGAAACCATTGCCGCCCAATACATTACCGACCAGGTGCCGACGGTGGAAGACGCCCTGCAAGGCGCGCGCGACATCATCGCCGAGTGGGTGAGCGAAGACATCAAAGCCCGCGACAAAGTGCGGCGGCATTTTGAGAAAGGCGCGGTCATTGCCTCACGGTTGGTGAAAGGCAAGGAAACGGAAGGTGCGAAATACCGCGACTATTTCGAGTGGAGCGAGCCGCTCAAATCCTGCCCTTCGCACCGCCTGCTCGCCATGCGCAGGGGAGAGGAAGAGGGTTTTTTACGGGTTTCTATCGCGCCGGAGGAGGAGCGCGCCGTGCAGCATCTGGAAGAAATGTACGTCATCGGCTACGGCGAATCGGCGGCGCAGGTGCGCACTGCAGTGAAGGACAGTTACAAGCGGCTGTTGCAACCTTCTATCGAAACGGAATTCCGCAATGCGAGCAAAGAAAAAGCCGATACGGAGGCCATCCGCGTTTTTGCTGAAAACCTGCGTCAACTGCTGCTGTCGTCGCCATTGGGTGAAAAACGGGTGCTCGGCATTGATCCCGGTTTTCGTACGGGCTGCAAGGTCGTTTGCTTAGATGCGAGTGGGAATTTGCTCTATAATACCGCCATTTACCCCCACGAACCGCAGCGGCAAGTGTTTGAAAGCCAGTCGGCGATCGAGCATTTGGTGGAAAAATTCGGCATCGAAGCCATCTCGGTCGGTAACGGCACTGCCGGGCGCGAGACGATGGATTTTTTGCGGAAAATTAAGTTTCAGCACCCCGTCGAGATTTTCCAGGTAAACGAAGCCGGCGCTTCGATATACTCGGCATCGGAAGTCGCGCGGGAGGAGTTTCCTTCCCACGACGTCACGGTGCGCGGCGCGGTCAGCATCGGGCGGCGGCTGATGGACCCATTGGCAGAGTTGGTGAAAATTGACCCGAAAAGCATCGGGGTGGGGCAGTACCAGCACGACGTGAACCAGACCCAACTCAAGGAAAGCCTCGACCGCACGGTGGAAAGTTGCGTGAACGCCGTCGGCATCAACCTCAATACGGCAAGCAAACATCTGCTCACTTACGTCTCCGGTCTCGGCCCCGTGCTGGCGCAAAACATCGTGAACTACCGGGCGGAAAACGGCGCATTCAAAAAACGCAGCGACCTGAAAAAAGTCCCGCGCCTCGGCGACAAAGCTTTCGAACAATGCGCTGGCTTTTTGCGCATCCGCGAAGCAGGCAATCCATTGGACAATACAGCGGTGCACCCCGAACGCTACGCACTCGTGGAGGAAATGGCCGCCGATTTGGGCTGCAAAGTGATTGATTTGGTGCGGGATAAATCGCAACGAACAAGAATTGATCTGAAAAAATATGTTCGAGGCGACGTGGGTTTGCCGACTTTACAGGACATTCTGAAGGAATTGGAAAAACCCGGCCTCGACCCGCGCGGCGCGGCCAAATCCTTCGAATTTGCCAACGTACACTCGCTCGAAGACCTGCATCCCGGCATGGTACTGCCCGGTATCGTGACCAACATCACCAACTTCGGTGCTTTCGTGGATATCGGCTTGAAAGACAGCGGCCTCGTCCATGTCTCGCAATTGGCCGACAAGTTTGTGCGCGACCCGATGGAAGTCGTATCGCTCGGTCAGCAGGTGACGGTTCGGGTGGTGGAAGTGGATTTTGCAAGGAAGCGGGTGGCCCTTTCGATGAAAGGTATTTGATTCAGTACCGGTCGTAATCGTGTACCTGCCTCACATTCGGCACACCCGACATGCCTGCCAGGTCGCGCCGGTCGATCGGCACAATATCTCCGGGCTTGGCAAAACGGTATACATTTCGCGTCACTCCGCCGGTCACCGTGAGGCTGAGCGAGCCTACGTATTGGTAGGAAACGAAAGAAGGTTGGTTGGAATAGGAGGAAGGATTTTGTCCGTTCCTGCGATTGGAATTGCAGCCGCAGCTCATTTTTCTTCAAATTGGTTTGGGTGAACGATTGGGTGATCTTTTTCTGAAAACCGTTGAAGGAGAATGGCTGCGCCCGACATGGCCCAACATAACATGAATTTTTCCAGGTAACTCTCCCCCAAAACCAGGGCAAAAGGCAAGGAAACCCACACGCTGAGGCAATAAAAACAGCCGGTCAGTTGCCCCCAAAAACCGTTTCCCAGCGAACGGCGCAATCGAAGGAATACGTCCCAGGGGCCGTCTTCCACGCTGAAGAGATGCGTAATGCGCCATACGGAAAAGACGCCCAGTACGAATGCAAGCCAAATATCCATCCGGTTTTTTTGACAAAAGTATCGGGCGGGTGGGCATTTTGTCAAGTGCGGCGGATGTTTTTCTGAAAATATTTTTCATTCGGGTTTTTTTGTCTTTCGCGTCCCGGACGAACAGTGCAAGGATTGGTAGCGCGGCGTTCACACCGCCCGGTTAAAGGGCGTTTACGCCGATTGATATTCAAAAACGGCCATAAATGGCCTCCAACCGGGCGGCGTGAACGCCGCGCTACCAGTACCATCAACGGCGGAGACGGATCGAGAACGTGTCGCCGTTCGGCGTCGTCAGCGTGCCGAAGCGGTCGCAGGAGCCGTCGCCGAAGTCGAGCGTGGAAGTGTTGCCGTTGCGGGTGAATTCGATCACTCCTTCCGAAATCCAGCGGCAGATCGCTTTTTTGATCAGCGGCTCGATGATGACTGCCGAGTAAGTGTCGCCATTCCGGTTGACGCCGCTGGCCGAGCCGGTGCTGCTCCACACGTCGTCCCAATGCGTCGGTGTGGAAGCGCCGTCTATCAGCGTGCTGGTGCGGGTTTTGTTCCAGGTAGTGGAGGTGCCGTCGGGGAAGGTGAGTTTCATGCCGGTCGCCGTTTTGGTGTACGACCAATCGCCGTTGGCGTCTGTGCCGTTGTTGGTCCAGGTGCGGGTACCCTCCACTTTTACGTCGTCCACGTAAAAATCTTCGTGGGTGATGGTGCGGACAGCCCCGGCCTGACGAATTTCATTCGTCTGATTAACAATGATTTTGCCGCTCAGCACGCGGCCGTCGGGGCGGGTGCAGGCTGTACCATAGTCAATCGTGATCGTATTGGGCCAGGTACCCCAGGGTTGGGCGAGGGTCACTGTCGGGCAGGCCGACGGACCGCCGCGTTCTTCGATGGCGACATCCACGTCTATGTCGGTTTGCTCCGAAAAATCCTCGTTGGCAGAAAGGTCTTCGGCGGTCATGATCTCGGCGTCGTTGGCTTTGGCGTCGTCGGATTTTTTACAGGCGTTGAAAGCGAGGATGCCCATGAAAAGAGCGGTGAGCAATAAAACGGATTTTTTCATTTTTGAATCAATATTTGTGTTTGTGAGAAGATGGACTTTGGATTTTTCAGATGTTGGACCTTGGATTCAGGAATGAGAAATTCGGAAACAATGTCCTGTTATCTGACCTTTTTCTCCGGACCGGTCGGGAAACGGAAGCATAGACGGCTGCTTTAACGATGGGTTTAAAGGAGCCTGTCTTAAAGGTTCGTTAAAAAAAGAAGAGGGCCTGAACCCCGTGAAGGATTTCAGACCCTAGTGATACCGATAAAACGGCCTCATTTTTTACTCTCTGCCTTTGTGACAAAGCTGTATTGAAGAAAATTATGACTCCACGGCTCGCCGTTGGGAATGAGAAAGGCGCAGAGATAAACGAGCGTCTCGATTTTTTCGGGCATCCGCTCCGCCACCTCGGACAGGACGATGCCCGCCCGGCTGTGCCCGACGAGGACGATCGGCTCTTCGTATTTTTCAAGGATTTTGCCGACGGCGGTCACATATTTTTTATGGCAAATCCCATGTAAAAGATGTTCATGTCGCCGGATTCGACCAAACCGAAATTTTGTCCCAAATCCGCGTAAGTCCATTCGCCTCTGGCTCTTTTTCTCAAAAATCCCAACATTTTGGGGATGGAAGCATTTGGCTCCGCGCCCCGATGCTCGCGCCATTCCAGGTTGTTCGCAGCCAGCAATTCCCTGATTTCAGAAGGTTTTATGAACATTTCCCAAACGTGCAAATTCGGCGGCATGAAGGCCCAGCGTTTCCATTCCTGCCAGATTTTGATGGCGACCAACTTGCTGATGAAGGTGCGGTTGAGCGTGTCGTAGAAAAACACGCCGCCGGGTTTGAGCACCCGTGCGATTTCGGAAATGACTTTGGGCAAATCCCGAACGTGCTCCAAGACGTCGCAACAAAAAACGCAGTCGAACGAAGCGTCAGCGTAGGGCAGTTGTTCGCCTGTGCCATGGTCGTAGCGGATGTCGAGACCGCTCGTGCGGGCGTGGTTCCGGGCGGTGTGCAGCGAAGGTTCCGAAGGGTCGATACCTGTCGTTTTGAATCCCATCCGGCAGATTTCTTCACTTAAAATACCGCCTCCGCTGCCCACTTCGAGCGCGGTTTTTCCTTGTGGGTTTATGCCAAGTTGTTGAATATGTCGTTGAAAATAGCCAACCCGGCATGGGTTGACGGAGGTTTTGAGCAAGTGAAGAACGGAGTCGGGCCGCCACCAAATGTCGCCCTCGCTATTGTAAACCTCGTTGTCAATGCGGTCGTAGATGGTTTGTGTGATTTTTTCCATGATTTTCGTTCTTTAGTTGCGGGCTTTTCATCGAAAAAGGCACACAGAAGCGGTTGCTGTCAAAACGCCGCTTCTGCAACGCCTGTGATTTAATGATTACTTCTTGCTTTCAGTGATGCCCGCTGTCAGCTGGCTGTTGAAAGAAGCGGTATCGAATGAGACGTACTGATGTTTGATTTTTCCTTGCGCATCGAGGTCGTAAATGACGGTGAAGGGCAAGGCGACTTTGTTGTTGGTCGGCGGATTGCCTTGCATCGCGCCTGTGTTGGCGCCTTTGAAAATCCCGCGAACGGCAGCCTTGTTCCCTGCGACAAAAATGTCCGTGATTTCGTGCTGCATATCGGGAAAGCCCGCTTTTTGGCCTTGAATGATTCCTTGAAAAACCGCAATCGACTGAGGCGCAGGCAGAAATGGGTGTAAAATCATAAAATCAGCCGCGCAGAATTCCTGAAATTTCTCTGTTTGCCCGGCATCCATCGCCGCGAAAAGAGAGCGAATGTTGGTCTCGGCTTTGGCGTTCGGGTTGATCCCCGCCATAAGTTGCATTTCCATCGTTTTTTGGTCGTACTGGACATTCAGCGACTTGATTTTCAGGTCATTCGTCAATTCAAAAATGGCAGTAAAAGGAAAATTGACTTTGTTGTTGGTCGGCGGATTACCCATGAATGAGCCTTTGTTGGTGCCAAGAGCCATGCCGCTCACGGCCACTTTTTTGCCATCAGCGAACCAGTCTTTGATGGGGTGCTGCATATCGGGGAAGGCGGCTTTCAGGCCGGCGCCAATTTCTTTCCATGCAGCCAGCGGCGTCGGCCCCGGCAGGAATGGCGCGGTCGCCGTGAAGTCGGGACTCAGAAGTTTTTCCATTTCGGCAATGTTACCCGCGTCGAAAGCGGCGTAATAGGCTTTCACGATATCGCCCGCTTTGCTATTGTTTTGGGCATCGAGCAGGGAAGGGGCACTTAGAAAAAGCGCGATAAGGGAGCAGAAGATTCGAATTTTCATTGTTTTGGAAAAAAGTTTTGGTTAGAAAAATTTTGTTTGACGGCACAAAAGTCCGCCCACCGTTTATCCAACCACCAGTCCAAAACCTGCCCAATTTTTGTTCATGGTCAGGGATTATTTATTCAAAATTATAGGTTCATCCGAGGGGAAAATTTGCGAACTTTGCCCCCATGACATACAATGTATCTTCTCCCTCCGAATACATGAACGCCATCCCCGAAGAGCGCCGGGAGGCCATGGAAAAACTGCGGGAAACCATTTTGGAGAACATCCCCGACGGCTTTCAGGAAACCATCGGCTATGGTATGCTGGGCTACTGTGTGCCACACAAACTCTACCCGCCCGGCTACCATTGCAATCCGAAAGACCCCTTGCCGTTTGTGGGCATCGCTTCGCAAAAAAATTTCATCGCGCTCTACCACATGGGCATCTACGCCATGCCGGAATTGCACGACTGGTTTGTGTCGGAGTTTCCCAAACACTCGAAAAGCAAACTCGATATGGGTAAAAGTTGCATTCGCTTCAAAAAGACGGGCGATATTCCGTTCGATTTGATTGCCCAATTGATGCGAAAAGTCACAGTGGAGGAATGGGTGGAGGTGTACGAGTCTGCTTTTTTGAAAACAAGCAAGAAGTGACACTTCTTTGCCACCCCCAACTATCTTTGCCACACTCCACGCGCAACCAGGAACCAGTAACCAGTAACCAATTTATGTCCACCGGAAAAACGCTTCTTACCCGCGAACAATTTGCGTTGACCCTCGAACGGCTGTGCCATCAACTGCTCGAAGACTGGGGCGATTTTTCCAATGCCTGTATCATCGGCATTCAACCGCGCGGCACTTTGCTGTCGAACCGGATATACGAACGCATCAAAGAACTGACGGGCAACCGCGCCATCGAATACGGCAAACTCGATATCACTTTTTACCGCGACGACTTCCGCATGGGCGACGCGCCGCTCGCGCCGCACCCCAACGAGATTGATTTTATCGTAGCTGGGAAAAAGGTTTTGCTCATTGACGACTGCCTGTATACCGGCCGCACCGTGTCGGCGGCACTGGCTGCGTTGCAACACTACGGTCGTCCCGATGCTGTGGAATTGCTCGTGCTCGTAGACCGGCGTTTCAACCGTCAACTGCCCATTCAACCCGATTATTTCGGTATCGCCGTGGACGCCCTTGACGAGGCCTACGTCAAAGTGCGCTGGAAAGAAACGCATGGCGACGACGAGATTTTACTGTTTGAAAACAAGCACCAAGCCGTCTCCCGTTAACCTGTCAACCCGAAACCCGCAACCATCTAACCTTGAAACCCGTCAACCTGTTCTTATGCTCTCCACACGCCACCTCATCGGCATAAAAAACATCACCGAAGACGATATCCGGCTCATCTTCGAGACGGCGGACAATTTCAAGGAAGTCATCAACCGCCCCATCAAAAAAGTACCGAGCCTGCGCGACATCACAGTAGCCAACCTTTTTTTTGAAAGCAGCACCCGCACCCGCGTCTCCTTCGAACTCGCCGAACGCCGCCTCAGCGCCGACATCGTAAATTTTACCGCTTCTTCGTCCAGTGTCAGCAAAGGCGAGACCCTGCTCGACACCGTGAACAACATCCTTTCCATGAAAGTGGACATGGTGGTGATGCGACACCCCGCGCCCGGCGCCTGCGTCTACCTCAGCACCCGTATACCTGCCAACATTGTTAATGCCGGCGACGGCACGCACGAACACCCTACCCAGGCCCTGCTCGACGCATTTTCGATCCGCGAAAAACTCGGCGACGTGGCAGGCAAAAAGATCGCCATCATCGGCGACATTCTGCACAGCCGCGTGGCGCTGAGCAATGTTTTTTGCCTGAAAAAACTCGGCGCCAAAGTGCGCGTGTGCGGCCCGCCGACGCTCATCCCCAAGCACTACGGCGAACTCGGCGTCGAGATCAGCCACGACGTGCGCGATACCCTGCGCTGGTGCGATGTGGCGAATGTTTTGCGCATACAATTGGAACGCCAGGACATCAAATACTTTCCCAGCCTGCGCGAATACCACCAATACTTCGGCATCACGCGCCAGATGCTCGACGAACTCGACCGCGAGATCGTGGTGATGCACCCGGGGCCTATCAACCGCGGCGTGGAACTCACTTCCGATGTGGCCGACAGTCCGCACTCTATCATCCTGCAGCAGGTGGAAAACGGCGTGGCTGTCAGGATGGCGGTATTGTATTTGTTAGCCGGGCAACGGTGAATATTTGCGGGATCATTGTTGAGAATTTCATTAAAGCAAGTTTTTATTTCACTGAAAAAACTCGTCCGGGTGTTTTGAGTTTAAGTTTTAACGTAAAAACTTAGGCATACAACCCAAGTCTATGTAAAACTGTTTTAGCGAATAAATCTGTTTCATGGCGTTATCAGATGACATATCGGTATTAAAGGATTTGGTCATAGTCTTGCTTGCCAAGGTTG
>JABAQQ010000006.1 GCA_019187225.1 Saprospiraceae bacterium | reverse complement strand
AGTATTTGATCTCTTACCAGCCTTGTCAATGAACGCTATCTATCGTTTTATTGCTAAAAATAAACAACTTGACTTCCCGCTTTTGGAGTAGACATATTGACCGTTTTTACAAACCGAGAATCGCTGAGCCTTTTCGTCATACCCTGCACTTGAATATAATACACCAATTTGATTAAAGTTATAAATATTAGGATATAGATCATTTAAAAGCTCTAATGTCTCAGCGGCTCTTAAATTATTTCCAACCTTTTCATATGCCTTATAAAGTGTTGTTAAACCTTGCTTAGTTGGCTTGCCGCCATTTTGTTCTGCTTCAAGATTTGCTTGACGTTCTGCTTTTAATACTATTCTTTGCTCTGTGGTAAGTTCTTTGTTAGCAAATGGGTTAATCGGTTCTACAAAAACAGACTGACCAACTACTGATGCCCTGGCAAGCAGTAATTTATCAGTTGTGATCTCTAACTCTAATTTTACAGGTGTGTTATGTTTGAAACCCTGTTGGCTGCCGCTAACAATTTTAATGTTGTATAGAATTTTGTTTAAATTTCCTAAACATATTGGCAATTCTATTGCCTGTTGGCCATCATGGCTTGTAACCAAATCATCAATTACAATCAAACCGCAAGGAATGTGAGCTCCTGCTTTTAGAATTACTTTGGGCGTTTCATCTTTTGTAATCACAATAAACGGCTCGCTTGTGATTGGTTGTATGATATTTTTTCCAAAACCATTATAGACAAGTGAATGAATAGCTGCACCAACAGAAACATGCGTTTGCAAATCTCTTGGAATTAACAAGTTGGATTCTTTAAAATACTCTTTTAAACTTGCCTGCACATAAGGGTTTTTTGAACTACCACCAATAAGCAAAACATAATCAATTTCATCTTTGGCTAGAGATGCCTTTTTCAATGCTGTTTGAATGGGGCTAAATATGGTAGCAAATTCATCCTCTACATTTTTAGACCTATAAGGGACTAATGCAGTTGGCTTCAAAAACACTTTCATCACTTCGTTGAACTCTGCATAAGAAAGTTTAGGCGCTGTTAAAGACAACATTCCTTTTCTTGAATCTATGTCTATTCGATAACCCACCGAAATGCAGTCGTTACTAAATGCACTTGCAGGTAATATGCGATTATTCATTTGCATGGCGATGTTTTCGCACATCATAATTTTCAGTTGCTCCGCTGCTTTGAGCAACTGACCTATAATTCTGTTTTTTTCAGGTGTTCTAAAGTCTTCTTTGTTTTTTCGACTTTCTTTGAGCAGTTGTGGAAACAAATAATCAATTGCAATAAGTCGGTCTATATCATCTCCACCAAGCTTTTCAAATTTTGATATGGAAAGGTTCTTGGAGTAAATACCGTTTAAGTCTTTTCCTAATTCAAGTATGGAGATATCACAAGTTCCTGCTCCAAAATCAAATACTAAAACTTTCGGATTATCTCCGTCTGGAATAGTTAACGGATTTTTTTCTGACGATGAAACCTGAACATAACTAAGAAAGGCTGCGTTGGGTTCATCAATAAGAGATTGTTTATTGATAGAGATACCGTTTTGCTCAAGTGCATAAATTAATTCTTTCCGTTGATTTGCTTCAAACGAAGCTGGAATACTTACAGCATATTGAATGTTTGATGGTAGATTGTTTGCTCTAACATGTCTGTCAATTTGTGCCTTTAAAAATTGAAAGAAAATTTTAGCGGCATCTTTTGGGTTCAAAATTGGGAAATCACTATTTCTGTCAAGTTCGCTATTATAGTACTTTGAGCCAAGATCTTCTCCTAACTCCATTTTGAAAGAATACCAAACATTGACACCTTTTTTGAGTTGATATTTTAAGTCCGCTGCTCCTTTTCCAACAAAAAGCTGTTGATTATACCAAGCGATGACAGTTGGAGTTTTCTCCGATGACATAATAGCACCGTCATGAAGTTTTTGGTTCAGCCAAATTGGTGCCGTCGTTATTTCTTTTGTCGTTTTGTCAATCGTAGCAACTGAAACAACTGTCGTAGATGTTCCGAAGTCAATACCAATGAAAGTTGTATTAAAAGCCTCTGTCGCTGTTCTTACAACCTGTGTATTTCTTAATGCCGGAAATAAGCTTGTAATATTAATATCTGTTGCCATTACTTTATTTCGTCTTTTTTGTCAATGTGATGTTAGTTTGCTGTTGGTCGTGCTTTGGGTATGAAAGCGGACAACTGTGCGTCTTGTCCTGTATTGAGCCCAAACAAGGCCCCCACCACCTCCTCGCACCCCATCATCACCAAACACTCCTTAGCCCGTGTCATCATCACATTCAACTTCCGGTCCACCCCTTCGGCATTTACCGACTGGATTGCCCGCAATTGCAGCGGGTTTTTCACCGCAAATGATACTATGATCACATCCCGTTCGGAGCCCTGGAAGCGTTCGACGGTGTCGATGGTGACGGACTGGTATTGCGGGGGCAGTTTCTGACGGATGGTGGCGACCTGGGCGCGGAAGGGCGTGATGACGCCCACGGTTTTTTCCGGATCGAAGCGGTCGCCGTAGAGTTGATGAACGCAGGCGATGAGCTCGGCCACGAGGCCGGCTTCCTCTTCGTTCACTTTGGGGCGTATGTCGCGGCGGGTGGGTATAAAACTGACGCGTTGCTCGAACACGGCGCGCAGGGGATGGTCGCTTTCGGGCCAATCGAGCGGCGCCAGCTGTTCCGGTTTGCCGGTTTTGAGGCGGCCGCCGTAGAAATGTTCATTGGGGAAGGCGGCGATGTCGGCGTGCATGCGGTAGTGGTATTCGAGCATGCCGAAGCAGTCGTGCCAGCCGCGGCGGCGGGCGTTGGCCAGCAGGCGGGTGAAAAGCGACTCGCGGAAATTGTGCAGGCCGACGGCGGTCAGTTCGGGTGCGTGGGTGCGGGTGGCGTTTTCGTCCTGCAGTACCACAGCGGGTAACTGGTTGTCGTCGCCGATCATGATAAAACGCTCGAACTGGGACAGGATGCCGGCCAGTTGGGGTTCGAGTAGTTGGGAGGCTTCATCCACGACGAGTGTATGGAATTTTTTGAACCGCAGCAGGTCGAGGCTGCCGGCGAAGGTGGCCTGCGTGGATACGAACACGTGGGTACGGGCCACCTGTTCGTACAACTGGTCGAGTTTGAGCCGGCCCGCGAGATTTTGCCAGCAGTAATCTTCTTCCCCGCGGCCCAGGCGGATGAATTCGATGCCGAGGCTGGTCAGTTTTTCACAGATAACCTTCACCGCCTGGTTGGTGAAAGCGATCACCATGATGTTGAGACCTTGCCCGGCCATCCGATGCACGAGTTCGCGCAGCACGGTGCTGGTTTTCCCGGTACCGGGAGGTCCCTGAATCAAAAAGTAATCACGTGCCGCAAGCGCCTGCTCAACTATGGCCCGCTGATTGTCATTGAGTTCCACCCTGCCATTTACGCCGTTGTGCTGCCCCACTCCATTTTTCCCATTCCCCCCAACAGACCCATAAACCGCATTGATCTCATTGACCACATTGATCTCATTACCCACATTAAACTCCGGCCGTTTCAAACCCAGAATAGTATCCTGTTTGACGGCGTCCGCCTGCAGGAAGCGGTACAACTGATGGAGCATGGTGCGGTAGCCTGATTCCCGGAAGTCGCGTTCGATGGCCCAGACCTTGCTGCGTTTGAACCAGATTTCATCGAGTTGATTGTTCTCCAGGCGTACCACCACATGGTCGGGTGCCAGGGTCAGGATATAGCATTTCAGGATTTGCTGTCTCAGGGGATTGGGATTTTCGGGATCGGGAGTCGGGTAAAGGATGACGGACTCACCCTCGCGAAAATTGGTGACGCCGGAAAAGAACAAATGGGTATCTATTTTCAGCGTGATCTCCAAATCGTCGCTAATGTTTTGTAGTTTCAGGTAAGTGAGTGCGTTGTAACTGGCTACTTTTTCGGATTTTTCGGCCCGCCATAGCGCTGAAAAACCGCCGGGGTCGTCGGGATTGTCGGGGTTGCCTGTTTTGCCTACCTGCATTTCGCGGAAAACAAAGCGGGTAAAGCCCAAAAACCAGGCACGCAGCAGGGGCGAGGCCTCCTGGAGCATCTGGTGAAATGTCGTCACATTATCGAGTACAAAATCCGGTGCCGCTCCGAAAGTGTCCGGGCACAAACTTGTCAGCGGTTCCATATTGCCGCCTGCCAGCCGGAGTTCGTTGGCCACGATACGGTTGCGCAGCAGCAGGAGGGCCTGCTTGCGCAGTGGACTGTCATCGCGGACAGCACGCAGGGGTGTTTCAGCTTGGCTGGCCTTGGCGTACAGGATAGCACTGAGTCCTTGCCGCCCCGGGAAGGTAGACTCCAGCATCAGGCTGTAGGCCAGCACCTGCGCTTCGTGGTTGGGGAAGAGGCTCTTGGGATGGTAATTACCAGCCTTCATCTCGACAATATCCTTGCGTTGCGGATTTGCCGGATCTTCGAGCATGACGTCGAGGCGGCCTTGCAAGCCATACTTGTCGGAGATGAAGGTTGGCTCCAGAGACAGGATTTTACCACCTTTTATGCTATTCAAGGCGTACCGGATCGTCGGTTCCAGCGCAGCGCCGGCGTCGTATACGGCTTTGATGGCTTCGCGCCGGTATGTTCCCTCCTGGTGGGCCATGCAGAGCATGCCGAAGGAATTGTCGCGCATCACCTGTTCGAAACTGGCGGTATAGTTGAATTTTGGGTCGGTGGCAAGATCGTCGAGCATCTCCCCGGAGATATTACCCACCATCATTTTGTCCGTGATCTCTCCTTTGGTGAACCGGTTGAGCAGGTGCAGCAGGGGATTGTCCCCCTTGCTCTGGCAACATTCGGCCAGTTCTTTGGCTTCGATGAGGTAGTCGGGCTCGAGTACCAGCAGGGTGCTTTCTGTGGCATGGTACTCGCCCGGGCGGTTTGCGTAAGGTTTTACGTCCGTGATGTAAATATTGCAATAAGGCCACAGAAACGCGTGCACCCCGCTCAGGTCAGAGCCGAATCCGTCCTCTTTTCTGTTGTCCCAAAACTTGATGTTGATGGTACCGAGTTCGTCGGTATCGCATACGATGGCGCAGTGCTTGCGGGAATGAACTTCTTTGGGAACGTAAATATCGCGCACAATGGCCCGGAAACTGAAGACAGGTGTTTTTTTGCGCGGCCGCTGCAGTTCGGCGGCAAAGTCGGCTTGCCAGGGTTCGTAGGAGCGGCGGATCAGGTCGGGTATCTGCGTTTGGGAAAAATGGGCAACGACGGTGGCCAAAGCGTAAAGGCAACGCGCATCATCGGCAGGATTAACCTGAATCTCCATGTTATGCACCACGTCGTTGGCGAATGTACGCAGGTGGTGGGCCAGGTTTTTGATGTCCGGCGGAGTGTTGTATTCGGTGGTAATGAAAACGATACGGGCATTGAGGCCGTCCAGGTAGCGTTTTTCATCGCTGGTCAGTTGCTTAAAAAGCGACTCGAGCACAGTCCGGTACTTCGGGATGCGCTCCTTCTCCGAGAGCCCTCCGGTTCTCAGGATGTTCTCGATGTTTTCATACAGAAAGTTCGCCTGTGCCTGATCAATGTATTGCATACAACCGGGGTCAGGGCAAACAACAGCCTCGCCGATACCTGGGGGGCAGGTACACGCCAGTTTGGGGGGAGAAATATTGGCTGTGAATCGTCAATCGGTCTGGGCCTGCTGCTGTTTTCTCCGTTTAATGTTTTCGATTAAGTAAGTGACGGTTATACAGGTTTTGGCAATCTGTATGCCATTTTTTAGGTATCCCGTGTTATTTTTGCAAAACTCCGCGCATAAAATGCAGTCTATCTGCATTTTTGAAAAATTATTTGCCCGATTTGTATGCCAACGAACAAACATGCTTCTTTCCGCTATCGCGTCCTGAACCAGTGCTTTACCAACCGCGGCCACCGCCGGTGGAGCCTCGAAGAGTTGGTCCGGGAAGTCACTCAATACCTGCAGGTTGAATTCGGCGCCGGTCTGGCAGTGAGTCAACGCACTATTCAGGGCGATATCAACGTGATGCGCAGCGCGCGGCCGCGGGGTTTCAATGCGCCGATCGTGTGCCGCCAGGGGCTGTATTTTTACAGCGATCCGGATTTCAGCACGGAAAAAACGCCTTTGGGTCGGGAAGAACTCGATTTGCTCCGCGAAGCCGTGGCCTTGCTGCGCCAACTTCCCGGCATGCCGCAATTGCCGGCGCTGGAGATGTTGTTGCAACGCATCGGCAGCAACGGCGGCTTGAACAGCCTTTCGCCTGCCTTTATCCAGTTTGAAACAAACCCGGCAGTGAAAGGGCTGGAATGGCTCGGACCGCTGTACAAGGCGATTGCGGAGCAGCAGGTGCTGAATGTGCACTACCAACCCTTCACAGAAGAGGCATTGGACATCATCTTGCACCCGTATTTATTAAAAGAGTGGCGCAACCGCTGGTACATCTTTGGCAGAACCGAACAAGACCGGCTCTGGAACCTCGGTCTGGACCGGATCAGGAATGTTTCTATTGAAAACGGAATCGTATACAAATCCAACGACTTATTCGATCCGGAAACCTGGTTCAACGACATTGTCGGCGTCACCAAACCGGACAACGCCCAGGTGGAAACCGTCGAATTCGAGACCTCCTACCTCCCCTCCCGCTACTTAGAAACACGCCCCATCCACCCCTCCCAACGCCTTCTGCGCCAGGAGCATGACCGCTTCATATTTTCTCTCCGGGTGTTCCTGAACTACGAACTGGTGAATGAGTTGCTCCGTTTGGGTTCCGACCTGAAGGTAATAGGCCCGCCCGCATTGGTGGAAATGGTGAAGGAGCGGCGGGGGTATTAACGTGCATGAACGGTAGTGTCGCCAAGGTATGGAGACACGTTTTTTCCTCTCCCGACACCTTTTTTTGGGTATCCCGACACATAAAAAACGTGTCCCAACACCTAAAAAACCTCTCCCGACACCCCAAAAACGCATCCCGACCCATTTCCGGGCAGTCCATAACAACGCTCAGCATCGCCGGTGACCCTGCTCATGGCCGGCTTGCCGGTATTGCCTCAACTTTGCGGCTGTCAAAATAACATTGTTATGGCTACTGTATTTTTTATTGTTGTTATGCTTCACCTGCTCGCGGGTTTCGGTTACCTCGCGTACCAGCTGACCAGTTCCGATGCTCCCAAGGACAACGACACCCATCACAAGCAATCCGGTACTGCGGCGTGAGTGGGGAGGGATGGATGAAGCAGCCGGAGCCTGGCGCGGCGGGCAAGGACTTTCCTAAATTTCCGCCGGCGCATTCTCCGCACAATCCCGATCTTCCCCGCTTCATTCAAACACTTTCCTGATGAAACACACTGCCTTATTGTTTTTCGCCCTTGCCCTGTTGTTCAGTCGCTGTCAAACGCCCGAAGCGCCGCTCGACCTGGAAGCCGAAAAAGCCGCTATCCGCGCGGTGATCGCCAAAGAAACGGAATCGTACTACCGTCAGGATTTCGATGCCTGGAAAAGTACCTACCTCGACGATCCCGCCTTCCGGAAATACGGGTATTGGGAAGGATTCGAGCACAAAGTGGAGTACTGCAATGGTTTTGCGGCGCTGGCCGAGCAAAAGAAAAAACAGTTCGAGGCCAACGCTACGATCTGGAAAGGCTCCACGGAAGAGCGCCAAAATGAAAATTTCCGCATCTCTAAGGATATGGCCTGGTACACTTTCGAGCAGTATTCCTACGAAAAAGACACCCGCAAACTGCTGGGCGTTTCGCTTGAAACCCGCATACTGGAAAAACATGACGGTGCGTGGAAAATCGCTTACCTGGGCTACCATTATTTGCCGGATACGGCAGCGGTACGGTGAGCTGCCGGCGATTTGGGGTAAATTGAAAAGGAGACCGAACAGTCGCTTTGGTTAAAAGGAGACGTTTTTTAAAATTTCTTTACTGTTTTTGCAATCAATATTAAAAATAGTAAAACCATTTTAAAAAAATGTTTTATCCCCGGACGATATTACCGGAATTGGAAGCGCACCTGGAGAACAAGCAGGTTACGGTACTGACGGGCATGCGGCGTACCGGCAAAACAACCCTGCTCAAACAATTGTAAAGGCACGGAAACTGTATTTCCTCGATAACGGTATCGCCTCTTTATCGGCAGAGTTAAGCGGTGGTTCCAAATTCGAGAACGCCGTATTTAATCAGTTACGGCATTACGGCGACGTATCCTGCTATTCGCTCAAAACCGGTAACGAGATTGATTTTGTGTTAAATAAAAAAGCAGCATTCGAAGTAAAAGAGTCAGCCCTCGAATCGCACCTGAAAAACACCGTCCAGCTGGCCAAAAATCTCGGCATCGATCAGTGTTATGTAGTCGGCAGATACCCTGTTATACCATACCGAAATAACACGGCGTGTCATTAGCAGCACAGCGAAGCATCTGGTTAAACATAGCTGGTATTCAATCGCTTAGTCCGGATGCTTCGCATGAGTCATTCAAAGTCAGTGGTTTAGAAACAACATGAGTCATCGCCGAAAATTCGGGATGACTCATGTTTACATTTTCCGGAGGTATCGAGCGGATTCGAACCGCTGTAGCAGGTTTTGCAGACCTGTGCCTAACCACTCGGCCACGATACCATTTTAATGTCGAACCGGTTTACAACAACGGCAACCGGTATCAATCTTTTCGGGGACGCAAAGGTAAATCCTTTTCCTGCATTTCGCGCAAGCCTTTTAAAAAAAGAAATTTTTAGCAGAATCATCTGCGGTCTGTTCGGTTATCCGACAAATCCTGTTCTATATTTGGCCGCCTTAACCAGTACCCATTCCTCTCATCACAATTAAAAATTGTAAAAATCAACATGGGTCAAACGCTACAAACCCTGGATTACGTCGTTTTTCTGATCTACTTCGTTGTCGTGGCGGGTTACGGCTACTGGATCTATCAGCGTAAAAAAGCCGCCGAAACCAGCGCTTCCGATTTTTTCCTGGCCGAAGGCGCGCTTACCTGGTGGGCCATCGGCGCCTCGCTCATCGCATCCAACATCAGCGCCGAACAGTTCATCGGCATGTCGGGATCGGGTTTCGCTATGGGCCTGGCCATTGCTTCTTATGAATGGATGGCGGCGCTCACGCTCATCGTTGTGGCGGTGTTTTTTATGCCGGGCTATATCCGCAACAAAATCTACACCATGCCGCAGTTTCTCGAAAAGCGGTACAGTCCGCTCGTGGCGACGATGATGGCGGTGTTCTGGCTGCTGGTGTACGTGTTCGTCAACCTGACCTCCATTCTTTACTTAGGCGCCATTGCCATTTCCACGATCTCGGGATTCAGTTTTACGGCTTGTGCAGTGTTCATCGCGATTTTTGCCATCGTCATCACACTCGGCGGCATGAAAGTCATCGGCTATACCGACGTGATCCAGGTGGCGATTCTGGTATTGGGCGGCCTGGCCACTACCTACCTGGCACTCGACCTCGTGGCGCAACAATTCGGCGATCAGGGCGCGCTGGCCGGCCTGGGTAAGTTGAGAAAAGAAGCGCCCGGCCATTTTGAGATGATCTTCGACCAATCGAATCCCTACTACAAAGACCTGCCGGGCCTGACGGTGCTCATCGGCGCCATGTGGATCGCCAACCTCAACTACTGGGGCTGCAACCAGTACATCACCCAGCGCGCGCTCGGCGCCAAACTCGAAACCGCCCGCAGCGGCCTGCTGTTCGCCGCATTCCTGAAATTGCTCATGCCGATCATCGTGGTGCTTCCGGGCATCGCGGCTTATGTGTTGTACCAAAAAGGTCTGTTCCAACAGGAGATGGTGAACGCCGCCGGCGAGGTGAAACCCGATAAAGCCTATCCCGTGTTGCTCAACCTGCTCGGCCCCGGTCTCAAAGGACTGTCGTTCGCCGCTTTGACGGCGGCCATTGTGGCCTCGCTGGCGGGCAAAGCCAACTCGATCGCCACGATCTTTACGCTCGACCTGTATAAAAAATACATGGACAAAACCGCCGGTGAGGACAAGCAGGTACGCGTCGGGCGCTGGGTCATCGTCGTTTCGATGATCATCGCCGTCGTCGTGGCGCCGCAGTTGCAAAAACTGGAGCAGGGTTTTCAGTTCATCCAGGAATTCACCGGACTGATCTCGCCGGGCGTGGTGGCCATCTTTTTGCTCGGTTTTTTCTGGAAACGCGCGACGGCGAATGCCGCTTTCGTGGCCGCCCTCGCTACCATTCCGCTGGGTTTCGGTATCAAGTCGCTGATGCCGCAGGTGCCCTTCCTCGACCGCATGGGTTGGGTGTTTCTCGTGCTGGTGGCGCTCATGGTCCTCATCAGCCTGCTCGATCCGAAGAGTAAGGACAACCCCAAAGCCATGCAAGTGGATGCGGAGATGTTCCGCACCTCGCCCACTTTCGCCATCGGGGCGCTGCTGATCATCGGTATTCTGGCGGCGTTGTATATTGTGTTCTGGTAAGTTGAAAGGGGAATAAAAACAACAGAGGGGTTTATGAAACACCCACCCTTGCTTCGCCGGGTGGGTGTTTCATAAACCCCTCTGTTGTTTTTATTTACAAGAAAAAAGGAGTGAACATACGGATGCAAAAAACTGCCGATCAATCTCTTGTACAATTTTATCTCTCCCTGGTTCACTCAACACAAGGTGTAAATGCGAAAGCGAGGGGCTGTGAGCGTGTTGAAATTTTTCGAGAAAAATTTCAACACGCTCACAGCCCCTCGCTTTCGCATTCCCCTAACTTAATTCGGCTTTTTTGCTGCCGGTTGTTCTTTACCGCGCACTTCGCCGGCGATTTCGAGGAATGTTTCGGTTGGAGTGGTATTAGCCGTCACCGTCACGCGTTTGCTTTGCGGACCGGGTTTGCCTTTCGAGTTGAATTCAACTTTGAGTTCGCCGCTGCCGCCGGGCGGGATGGGTTCTTTCGGCCAGGTCGGCACCGTGCAGCCGCAGGAGCCTTTGGCGTTGCTGATGATGAGCGGCTCTTTGCCCGTATTCTTGAACTTATAGACGTGCGTCACCACTTCGCCTTCATCCACCACGCCGAAGTTGTATTTCGGGTTTTCGTATTCGATGGTGGTGGTGGGCTGGTTGGACACGGTGCTGTTCAGGTTGGTACCGGGGATGTTGCCGCTGGTGCCATTGGCAGCGGAGAGGCCGCCCGAAGTCGTCAAAGCCGAAGAAGCGGCTGCGGATTCGCGGATCCTGGCGTTCTCCGATTTGAACCAGTTTTTAAAACCGCCGCCGAAGAGGTTGGCGAGGAGCAGAAGAGCCAGCAGGGAAAGCAGGCCGATCTGGACTTTTTTACTTCTTTCCATTGTAGTTGAGAAGATATGAGAAGATGAAAGATTGAAATGATGTACCGGAACTTTGGTGCTGCAAAATTACGGCTTTCACGAAGCGGCGATTTTGGTTTGCAAATGTTTAACACGCGCCGGCCCGAAGCCCTTGATTTACAGGCTTTTCATTTCCCGGCAGGGGGCTGCTGCGCGATGCCGACTTTGAAAAGCGCAGTGTTGGGTACTGTCGCGTTTTCCCTTCCCAAAAAATACAAAAATCCGTTGTGCACCTGGTAGTGGTGCGACAAATGCGTCACCTGCGGAAGGCGGTATGTCGCTTCGGGTTGGAAGGTCAGCGGATTCAGCCGTTTGAGCATATGGACGCCTTTATCGGCAAAATGCGCATACAGTCGCCCGGTGGCGGCATCTTTCAGCAGCCGTTTTTGCCAACCGGCGGCGCGGTGAAAATCGAGGGGCAGGGTTTCGGCGCCGGAAAATCCCACGTTGAAGCGGCGCACCTCGCCGAGTTCGGTATCGAAAAGCAGGATGGTATCGCCCATGCCGATCAACGGCGCATACACCGAATCGAGGCGAAGGCTTTCGAGCCAGCTCAGGTGGTTGAGCTGATGGTTGTACCAGGTCATCGCCAGCAAGTGTTCGGTGCCAAAATCACCCGTCACATGCGAAGGGCGCAGGGGGTCGAAATCCTTGTCGTACGGCTGACCGCGCCAGTTGGGTGGCAGATCCGGTTCGCGCACAAGCGGCGCATTGGTGCGCAGGGCATTCAAGGCAGCCTGCATTTCCCGCTCCCCCGCTTCCCGGACGATCTGTGCGAGCGGGCGCACGGCCCCCGATGGTTCGCAATACCAGTAGCGGATGCTTTGATTGAGCCGGCCGCTTTCCCGGAAAAAATAATACCCTCGGTTTTCCAGTATGCAGGGCACTACGAGCGAGCGGAATACGGACAGGTCGTAGCGCGGCAGGGTGTCTAATCGCTCCGGCTGCACGACGAGCTCCTGGGCGAAGTCGGCGCCGGCCAGATGAAAAACGCCGGTGCAACTCCGGTGCAGGACGGTGGGACGGCCCGCCGGTTCGAGTTCGGCGATGATCCGGTTGGAAGCGCTGCTGAAGCGGACGATGTGTTTCTTGCGCTCGCGCAACAACATCAACAGGTAATTGCCAAATACGGCATAGTCGAAGATGTGGGTCTTAAAATCCTCTTTCACCAGCACTTCCACTTTTTTTACGGCGATGTCCACTTCCTGCAACAGGGTGTTTTGGAGCGTGAGCAGGATGTCGAGGCGCAATACTTCGCCCTGAAAATCATTGGCGCGTATGGCAATGCGGCGTTGCGCATAGCCCACCCGCTCGGCGCTGATGCCCGCCGGGCGACTCGAAAGCCGCAATTGATAGAACCCCGCCGCGTCGGCGATGGCAACGGTGGAATCGTCGGCCAGTATCTGGGCGCCCGGCAGCGGTTCGCCAGCAGCGTCTTTCACTATCCCCTCGATGCGCCAGGCGGAGGGCGTTTGCGCGGCGGCGATTCCAGCGCCCAGCAAAAACAGAAGGGGGAACAGGGTACTTTTCATAGCGGCCATTATTTGTGGCCACCAAGCTACCAAAGGGCAGGCAGGCGAAAAACGGAGATTGTACGGAGCTCGCTTTTGCGGGTGTGAATGCCGCAGGAAAACGAGTGAACAAGCAATGGGCGGAAAAAAGAAAAGCCGCCGATGCCAAACAGCATGGGCGACTCTTTCATGGGACGGATTAGAAAAGGTCAGTACATCATCAATTTCCGGCTGGCGGCGCCGAACGGCGTTTCGAGGCGGCAAGTGTACAGCCCCGGTTCGTTCAGGTCGGCGCGATGCAAGACCAGGTGATTTTCACCGGCTTCGTAAGTGCCATGCTTGGCGCTCACTTCTTTCCCTTTGGCATCGAAAATACGCAGCACAACATTGGCCACAGCGGGCAAACGGAACCACAACAATGTCATTTCGATGAACGGATTCGGCGAATTTTGAAACAATTCTACTCCCCCTTCGGCCTTTGGCTGGCCTGCTTGTACGTTGAACTGAGAAGCAATCATGGGTGATTAAAAATGTTAACCGGTGGCCGTTTTCTCATAGCGAACCTGTCCGGAAAACCTTTGGCAGTGATACAGGATGAATGAAATGTGCACGGGAGGCAACAAACTTTTTGTTCCAAAACCTGTGCCATTTGACGCCAAACACACCCGACAACCAAATTTTAATTTTTGGGCGACTACAAACACCTCGTACTTTTGGCTGAAAATAATCGCATAAAAAATGACGCTCGAATCTCTTTTGAAAGACTACGCCGCCTTCAACCTCTGGGCCAACACCGAAACCGTCAACTGGCTGAAAACCAAACCGCTGGAATTGATGACCCGCGAAGTACCGTCCAGTTTTCCCAGCCTTCGCCAGACACTGCTCCACATCTGGAGCGCTGAAAAAGTGTGGCTTGAACGCCTGCGCCAGGCGCCGCCCGAACCCTTTTTATTTCAAACTTTCAACGGCACGACGGAGGACGTATTCGACGGTATTCTGAAAATGTCGGAGCAATTCAACGCTTATGTACAGGCGCTTCCCGATGCGGCTTTCCAGGAAATCTGCCATTTCCGCCTCCTCAACGGCACCGAAGACAGCCGTCCGCGTTCCCAAATGATTCACCACTGCATGAACCATAGCACCTACCATCGCGGCCAAATCGTCACCATCGCCCGAAATCTGGAACTCGCCGACCCGCCTTCGACGGATTACATGAGATACGTCCGCATCACCCAACCTTTAAAAATATGACAATGAAGAACCTGGCACCGCTTACACTATTTTTGTTTTGCCTTTTTTTCTCCTGCGAAGGCTATGTAGAAGGCAACGGCTACGTTTTCAACGAACTAACTGGCTTGCCTGTCGGTAATGTTCGAATTGCAAATAATCGGGGAAGCGGTATCGCCTATTCTGACAGCAGCGGATACTTTGAAGTCGGCGCTTTGGTAGGTTGTGTGAGCTGCAAAGGTTGTGAGCAAGACATCACGGCTTCTTTTTCGGCGGATGGCTACCGAGACACCTCTTTCGCAAATCCGAAAGGCGACACCATTTTCCTAAAACCTCAATAACCTATGCGAATTCTCCACTTCTCCGACACCCACCTCGGCTTCCAGGCCTTCGACCGCGTGAACGCCGAAGGCATCAACGCCCGCGAACAGGACGTGTACGACGCTTTCGGACGCGTCGTGGAAAGGATTTTGGCCGAAAAACCGGACGTCGTGATCCACAGCGGCGATTTTTTCCACCGCCCCAGCCCGTCGAACCGGGCGCTCACCTTCGGCCTCGAACAGCTCAAACGCCTCTGCGACGCCCGCATCCCCGTCGTCATCATCGCCGGCAACCACGAGACGCCCAAGACGATCTACAACAGCCCCATCCTGCGGGCATTGCGCAACCTCGATTGCGTATACCCCATTTTCGGCGAAACCTGGGAAAAGTTCGAATTCGACGGCACGGTGGTGCACGGCGTTCCGCACATCAACGACAACCGGATCTTGTACCGGGAACTGGAACGCCTCGAACCCGTCGCGGGCAAGTTCAACATCCTGATGCTGCACACCTCGCTGGGCAAAAAATTCCTCATGGAGGAGTACGGCGAGCAGGTGTTCCCGGCAGAATTTGAAGCCAAACTCGCCGACTTTCAGTACATCGCGCTCGGACATTGGCACAATTTCCAAAAAATTGACCTGCACCCCAATGCCTGGTATTCCGGCAGCACGGAGCGATTGAGCGACACGGAAATTGGTGCGGAGAAAGGTTTTCTCAAGTTGACGTTTACGAAACCTGACAGGTTTCGTAAACGTGACGAACGTAACGACACCGACCTCTCTGTGACTTTCGAGGCCATCCCGACCCGCCCCTGGCTCAGCTGGGAAATGAACCGCTGCTGCGAACTTTCCGTCGCCGAGATCGAGGCCGCTTTGGAAAAATTCATCTCGGAAAACGATACCCGCGACGCGATGGTCTCGCTGCTTTTCAACGACATCCGACCCGAACAAACGCTTGAACTCGGCAACCTGCGCCTGCGCCAACTCTTCCCCGACGCTTTCCAACTTATTTTCAAAAGAAAAACCTGGAGCGACAGCGCCTTCGTGCGCGGCATCGAAGTCGGCCAGTTCGACAGCCTCGACAAGATATTTGCGGATTATCTGCGGAGCAAGTATCCGGACGACGAGGCTACGGCGGGGAAGTTAGTGGAAAGGGCGGCGGGGTATTTCGCGTCGGAGACGCAGGGATAGAAGGCACGAGTCGGAGACTTGCGCCAGCCGGGCGTAAATTGCCATTCCATGCCGGACTCGTAAAAAATTGTCATCGCTTCATCAATTATAATCTGACTTATTATGGAACTGCAAGTTATTCAAACCAAAATTCACTTCATACGAGGAGAGCGCGTAATGCCCGACTTCGATTTGGCGGGGCTTTATGAAGT
Source organism: Saprospiraceae bacterium (assembly GCA_019187225.1). Classification (GTDB taxonomy): domain Bacteria; phylum Bacteroidota; class Bacteroidia; order Chitinophagales; family Saprospiraceae; genus M3007. The sequence goes on along the minus strand of JABAQQ010000006.1, from coordinate 111,879 downwards.
TGAAACCCGAGCGTTGAAACAAGCCGTCCGGCGAAATTCGCGCCGTTTTCCGCCTGATTTCATGTTTGAACTGTCAGAAATTGAAATGGAGCAAATGGTATCACAAAATGTGATACCCTCGAAAAGTCACTTTGGCGGAGCAGCTCCTTTCGCTTTCACTGAACAAGGTGTTATAATGCTTTCATCCGTCCTTCGCAGCGAAAAGGCTATTGACACCAACGTTGCCATCATGCGGGCATTTGTCGCCCTCCGCCGCTACGCCATGACATATGATGAATTGGCTGGCAAAATCTTGCGCCGCCGCGCTGAGGTCGCTCGGACATGAGGCTGTTCCGGCTGGCGCGAGTCTCCGACTCGTGCCGCTTATCCCCGCGTCTCCGACGCTTTTTAATCAAAACTTCAATTGTTCACATCAAAACTTTACGCTTATGTCTCAAAAATACAAAGTTCTTGACCAACAAGGCCTGTATTTTCTCACGATGACCGTAGTAGGCTGGGTAGATGTTTTTACCCGTCTGGAATACCGCGAGATTCTTTTCGACAGTTTGGATTTTTGCCGTAAAAACAAAGGTTTGCACCTCAATGCTTACGTCATCATGACCAACCACGTCCATGTTATTGTGTCTTGCGATTTCCCCCACAAACTCACCGAAGTCATGCGCGATTTTAAAAAATACACGGCCAAAAGAATTCTGGAAACCATAGAAAATGCGAGTTGGGAAAGTCGGAAAGACTGGATGCTGATCGTTTTTAAATACCATGCACAAGGTCACGCCAACCGCGACAAATATATGTTTTGGCAAGAAGGGAATCACCCCATCGAATTATGGACTGCCCCGGTATTCGACCAGAAAGTCGAGTATATCCACAACAATCCAGTTGAAGCGGGTTGGGTATTGCATCCGGGCGATTATGTTTACAGCAGCGCATCCAATTATTTGACTGGTTCGGGTGTGTTTGATGTAGAAGTATTGGTGTAAGATGGTGTGTTGAATTTGCGTCGGAGACGCGGGGATAGGAGGCACGAGTCGGAGACTCGCGCCAGCCGCGCCAGTCGCGCCAGCCGGAACTTGTGCCGGTGACGGCGATCTCCAGACTAGATGAAACTGGCTGGCGCGAGTCTCCGACTCGTGCCTCCTATCCCCGCGTCTCCGACGCGACTCTCCGATGCGACTCAAGATAAAAACGATGATTCTCAACAACTTAAAACTCGCTAACTGCAAACAATAGGCATCCCTCCCGCCTGACTTCCGCGAGGGGCTGGTCGGCATGGGCGGCAAAAACAGCGTGGACAAATCCACCATTTTCGAGGCGATTTTGTACTGCCTGTTCGGGCGCGACGAGCGCAATAAAAACCTCGTGCGCTCCGCTTCGCAGGATTTCGCAAACAACCTTTATCTTTGTCAGAAAATCACTAAAAATGAGTGTAAAATCCATTTTAGAACAAGAGCAAATCATCATGAACCCCAAAGGCCGGCCTGAATATGTGGTGCTGCCGATAGCCCACTACCGGCGTTTGTTGCAATTGTTGGAGGATTATGGCCTCGGCCAAGCCATTTTAGAAGCAGAAAAAGAGCCTCGGCTCTCCAAGTCAGAGGCACTTGTCTTTTTAGAAAAAAATTGAAAATGAAAAACGGAACAGCCGAATTTATCGAAATCAACCCCAAAGTGATGATGGGCAAACCCGTCGTTCGCGGTACGCGCATCACGGTCGAATTGATTTTGGAAAAACTCTCCAACGGCGAGTCTTTCGAGGAAATCCTGGCAGAACATCCTCGCCTCAAACGCGAGCACATCCTCGCTGCGCTGGCATTCGCAGCCAGTTCTTTGCGCGGTGAAATGATCGTCCAAACGCCCGCTGCCGCATGAAATTCGTAGCGGATGAAGGTGTGGACGGCACATTGGTCGCCCTGCTCCGCGACGCCGGGCACAACGTGATTTACTTTGCCGAAACCGACCGAAGCACCGACGATGCGGTGATTTTAGAACTCGCCAACTCCGAAAACCGCATTCTCATCACCCGCGATCTGGATTTTGGCGAATTGGTGTGGCGTATGAAAATGGTACATACCGGCATCATACTCGTCCGTGCCGAAGAATTGAATTCAGTTTCCCGCTCCAAACTTGTCGCCGAATTCATCGCAGCCAATCAAAATTTGCTTCCCGACCATTTCATAGTCATTCAGCCCGGCGCTGCCCGCATCCGAAAGATGCAAGCCTGAATAAATGATCCTCAACAACTTAAAACTCACCAACTACAAACAATACGCCGCCCTCTCGCTCGATTTCCGCGAAGGGCTGGTCGGTATTATCGGCAAAAACGGCGCGGGCAAATCCACTATTTTCGAGGCCATTTTGTACTGCCTGTTCGGGCGCGACGAGAGCAACAAGACCCTCGTGCGCTCTTCTTTCGCCGAGCCGAAAGCGAACGTGGAACTGGTGCTGGAATTCACGATTGGCGAGAGTCTTTACCGCGTGCGGCGCGAGTTTCGGGGCAAGGCGCTAACTGTCGGGGCAGAATTATTCAAGAACGACCAGCTCGTCGCCAAGGGTGTTTCGGCGGTCAATGACGAGCTCGTAAAAGTGCTGCACATAGAGCGCGAAGCGTTCAAACGTTCGGTTTTTTCGGGCCAGAAAGAACTGGACGAGCTATCGGCGGCCAAAGGTGAAGAGCGCAAAAAGATGATCCGCCGGATGCTCGGCCTCGATATGCTGGACGATATACAGACGCGCATCAAAGCCGACATCCGCGACCTCAACAGCCGCATGGAAGGCCAGCGCCAGAATTTGCTTTCTGACGAGGCCGCCGGGGCACTGCAGGTAGAAATCGCCGAAAGTGAAAAGTCATTGGAAGAGAACAAGTTGGCTTTTGAAAAAGAAAACAAAAACCTGCGGGCGGTAGAGGAAAAATACCGCGCCGGGAAGCACAAGTTCGACGAAGAGGAAGGGCGCTCGAGGCAATTCAACGCGTTGAACGGCGAACTCGGACAGTTGCAGGAGCGGCTCGCCGGACTTCGTGCGCAGCAGGAAAACCTGGCGAAAAAAAGTCAGGATTTGCGGCAGCAAAAAGAAAAACTCGACGGCGAACGCGGCGAGTTTTCCCAGTATCTGGAAGAAAAAAAACGGCTCGGCGAACTCGAATCGGCGCGGCAGCGGCACATCAACCGCTCGGCGCGCTCGGACAAGATCGCCGAAACGCGCGAACTGCTGAAAAACACCCAGTCGAAAATCGCCGACTACGCGCAGCAATTGACGCAAAAAGCCGAAGTCGAATCGGCGTTGGCGGAAAAACAAGGACGCGTGGCGGTGCTGGAAGAAGAGATCAAAGCCAAACTCGCCGAACACGGTGCTGTCGAGGGCAAAATCGGCGGCATTCAGGCGGGGTTGCGGGAGCGTTCGGAAAAGTTGGACACCCTGCGCGCACTCGGCCGGGAAGGCACTTGCCCGACTTGCCTCCAACCCCTGCTCGACGGCTACGAGCGGGCACTGGCCGAACTCGAACAAGAAATCAACACCTTGCAAAGTAAGCAATTACAGGCATTGGAGCAGGAGAAAAACGCCATCGTAGAGGCTGGGCAAAATCTGCGGAAACGGCAGGACGCGGCGCGTTCGGAAGTGGAGAAGTTGGGCAAAGAACAAACCCGTTTGGCTGAAATCGCTCGTTTGAAAACTGCCGAAGAAGGTCAACAAACCCTTTTGGAAAAACGCCTCGTGGCCGACGAAGCCATTTTGCGCGAAATCGGCGAAGTGAATTTTGATGAAGTGGTTTATTCGGCTTTGAAAGAAAAAATCGCTTTGACGGAGCCGCGTTATCTCGAATTTTCCAAGGAAGAAAACTACGTCGCCCGCGAACTGCCAACGACCTCGGCGGCTTTGAAAAACACCGAAACCGCCATCGCCGAAGTCCAAAAAAATATCGCTGCCAAAAACGATGAACTCGCCCAAGTCGGCTACGACGCCACGCGCTATGAAACGGCCAAACAGGCACTGACGGGTTTTGCCGACGCTTTCAACGCCCAATCGGAGGCCGTGCGCGCTTTGGAAAAAGCCGGCATCGAACTCAAAAACGGCATTGCCCGGAACCAGGAAAAACTACGGGCGAACGACCGCATCAAAAGCCAGATCAGCGACAAACTCGACGAGATCGAACTCTTGCGCAAACTCGCCGAAATGCTCGGCCTGTTCAAAACCGAGGTCCTCGAAAAGGTCAGCCCCGGCATCTCGCGCGAGGCGAGCGACCTGTTCAGCCGCATCACGAAGGGCAAGTATGAGAGCATCCGCGTGGACGAGAATTTTGACTTTGCCATTGCCGACGGGGGCGTGTTTTATCCCATCGAACGCTTCAGCGGCGGCGAGATTGATCTCGCCAATTTCTGCCTGCGCATCGCCATCACGAAGGCCATCACCGACCTCAGCGGCGCCGAGCAGGGCATCGGCTTCCTCGCCTTCGACGAGATTTTCGGCAGCCAGGACGAAGAGCGGCGTTTGGAGATGATGCTGGCACTCAATTATTTACAGGAGCAATTCCGGCAGATCTACATCGTGTCGCACATTGAAAGCCTGAAGGATTATTTCCCGCATATCCTTGAAGTACAGTTCGCGGAAGGAGGAAGTTCGGTCGTTTGGCGATAAGTATCTCCCCTTATGAACGCAAATTGCGACCTACCTGGCGCGATAACAATGGGAACGCGGATGACACGGATTGGGCGGATTTTCACAGATTTTCATCTGCTCGCAATCCGTTTTCATCCGCGTCATCCGCGTCATCCGCGTTCCCATTGTTCCTACGGTGGGTAGGTCACAACTCGCGTTAATTAAAAACCCCCGTCCACCCCACCCGCATATCGAACACATCCGCCACGTGCCGGTGCGCTTTCAGGGTGCTGCCGACCATCAGGTGTTTTCCGAAGCGGTAAAAAATGCCGTAGCGCTGGTACACCGGGTCAACGTCGCCGGAGGGGTTGAACACATAAGCGCCGAGGTGGATGCTGAACCGGACGCGGTTGATCAACAGGTCGTGCCCGGCCAGGACGGCGCCTTTCCAGGGGCTTTTTTCGGCGTTTTGCCGGCGCAGGATTTCCTGTGCGTAGCCATCGAATATCCACTCCGTTCCCACGGCAAGACCGCTCAGTCGCCCAACCCGCCGGCCTGCCAGGGCCATCGCGCCCAACTGCCAGCGGATCTTGTTTTCAGGGAAAGCGTCGGTGGCCGTGGCCGTTTTCAGGGTGCCGACAGCGAGTAAATAGGCGAAGTGCCGGGGCTGCTGTTTCCAGTTGTTGTTCTTAAGCGGCCTGGTAATGGTCGCCGGTTCGATGTAGTAATTGAATCCCGCATTCCAGGTGGGGAAATTCATGCCTTTGTTGGGCAGTTTCATGCCGCCGTTGGAAATATGGTTGTAATTAAAACCCAAAGATACTTCCCAATGCGGACTGGCTTTGTAGTGCAGGTAGGCATTGGTCATGACCGGAAAACTGACGGGAACACTGAAAAACAGGTTGGTGGGATTGGTTTCGGCGTCGTAGACTTTGGTCAGATAGGCCAACCCCAGCCCCATTTGGATCGAGCCGTACAGGCGCCGCCAGGGCCGTATCATGGGTTCGATATACGGCACCAAAGAAATGCAATGACCCAGCACGCGTGGATTGTCGTAATTGATGTATTGCAATACGAATCCGCGCTTGGCCACAACACCCGAGTTGCGGGTGTATTTTTCGCGATGCAGCAGCCACTGCGCGTTGACCTCGAAGCCGTAAGGGTTTGATTTGGAAACGTTGATGATCTCTTTGGAATGCGGAATGATAAAGCCGTAGTGCAGCCGCGCTCCCAACAGAAAAGGGTTGCGCGCCGTTCCGGCGGTATCTGTCTGCTGGGCCGGAAGGAATTGCGGAAGGAGCAAGAGGATGAATAGCGCGGATTTGAACGACACTGTTTTTATGTGATTTTTCTAAAATTGCCTTTGCCCGGCAAAGATAGCCGCGCTCCCGGCTCCCACTGCCCCGGCTTATTCTCCCCCGACATATTTTTCCCACAGGTCGGGGCGGCGCGTCCTGGTGCGTTCCAGGCTTTGTTCGTGCCGCCACTCATCAATCAGCTTGTCGTTGCCGGAAAGCAACACTTCCGGAACGCTCATACCCTCCCACTCCGCAGGGCGGGTGTAGACGGGTGGGGCCAGTAAATTATCCTGAAAACTGTCGAACAGGGCCGACGTTTCGTCGTTCAGAACGCCGGGAATGAGCCGGCCGACAGCGTCCACCAGCACGGCGGCGGCCAGTTCGCCGCCCGACAAAACATAATCGCCGATACTGACCTCCAGCGTGACGTATTTCTGCCGTATGCGCTCGTCTATGCCCTTGTAATGGCCGCAAATGACGAGCAGGTTTTCTTTCATGGAAAGGCGGTTGCACAGCGATTGGTCGAGGCGGACGCCGTCGGGCGAAGTGTAGATGATCTCATCGTAGGCGCTTTCGGCCCTGAGTTGTTCGATGCAGGCGGCTAAAGGTTCGGGTCTCATCACCATGCCGGCGCCGCCGCCGAACTGGTAATCGTCCACCTGCCGGTGCTTGCCCAGACCGAATGCGCGCAGGTTGTGGAGATACACTTCGAGCAGGCCCTTGTTTTTCGCCCGCTGCATGATCGAGTGGTTGAGCGGGCTTTCCAATAATTCGGGCAGGACGCTGATGATGTCGAATCGCATGCGGTAAAGGTAGCGCGTTTGGGATATTTCCTTCTTTCTTCGCAATGGAGCGCGCTGGCAACAACAAAAAAGCCGCTGGTACTCGCTTACGCTTTCTCAACGGCTAAACCCCAAAAAACCAAATGAAAACAATCTTCTCTTTGTATTGTGCTGCAAAGTAAACCGGTGCGGTCGGGGTCGCCAACCAATATTCGGTGAAACGGCAAAATGCGTCGTTGAAACGGCAAAATCAGAAGTCCACCGGGAACCCGGCTGCAATGGAAGCGGCCAACGGGAAGGATTTGCGATCACACCAATTCTGTTAAAAAGCGCATCACATCCACTCCATCCGCATAATCGCTCAAGCCCGGTTCCTGGCTCTTTCCAAACGGCAATACCGCGAAATCGCGCAGGTTCACATGGCTCACCACGCACTGGATCTCGTCCTTTTTTTCAGCCAGACGGGCGTCTATGTCGAACAGGTCGTCGTAGTATTCGTAATGAACGGAAGCGATACGCGCTTTCAGAGATGATTCTTCTGTCAGCAGCAGGCAGCCATTGTTTTTGTAGGGCACCTGGTTCAGGATAAGCAGCGTCAGATTGTAGTCGAAATTATTTTTGTATTTGTCGTGGTGGATGATGTCGCGGTATTCGTGCAGGGCTTCGAGCAGGGTGTCGAAATGGTAGCCATGCGGAACGTACAATTTGCTAACATTGCGGCAACCGAGGCCGAAATAAGTGAATATATCGCGCCCCAGCGCATAAAGATCGGCCATCGTTTCCAGACCGTTGAGCACCGCGACGCCGTTGCGGTTGCGGCGGATGATGTGCGGATATTTGCCGAAATATTGCTCGAAATACCGGGCGGTGTTGTTGCTGCCGGTGGCAATGACGGCATCGAAATCTTTGAGCGGTTCATTTTCAGGCACGAACCCGGTGTATTCCCAGGACTCGTGCGCCCATTCGCCCATTTTTTTTACCAACAGCGGTAAAAGGCGTTTATCCTTGTCGCTGAGTTTTATCTTCGCCCGCTGGCCTGCCACAAACACGCACAGCCAGTCGTGAAAACCCACCAGCGGAATGTTCCCTGCCATGACGAGGCCGATGGTTTTGTCAGGGTGTTGTATTTTTGAAATGCCATATTGCTTCGCCCAGGCTTCCAGTTTTTCCTGGTCAAGAAAAGCGCCGGCTATGGCGTTCAAAGCGTTGCGTGTATTTGCTTCGGTGAACCAGGAGTTTTCCAGGTAGGATTTTTGGATCGCGGCGTCCAATTCAGCGTCGTCGCCGGAGCGCAGATAGTGGCCGAGTTCGGCGAGCAGGTCGAGTCGTTCGCGGAGTGTCAAAGTCAGGTGAATTTTTGTGGCGTGAAGGTAAAATCTTTCGCTCTTTAATCTTATAACGGCAGGGCAGGTTACCTGCCGATCTTGTAAAATAATAGCATTACTTTTAAACAAAGCATTTTAATCCCCGTTTCGGGAGAAAACTTTTTAAAACATAAAAATGCCTGAGCTGACCCTTTCCAGCCTTACCCCTGTGCAACGACTCTTGCGCCTGCTGGGGCAATTCCGCCGGGAAATTCGCTACATCATCCTCTACGCCATCGTAGCGGGTTTGATCAACCTGTCCCTGCCGTTGGGCATTCAGGCGATCATCGGTCAGATCGCCGGCGGCGCCATTTCGGCGGCATGGGGCGTACTGGTATTGTTCGTCATCGTCGGAGCCTTGTTGGTGGGCGTATTGCGCCTCATGCAACTTTCTATCATGGAGTATTTGCAGCGGCGGATATTTACCGCTTCGGCGGTCGAATTTGCCGTGCGCATTCCCCGTCTGAACCTCGAATTGTTGCGCAAAGAACATTTACCCGAACTCGTCAACCGCTTCTTCGACACGCTTACCTTGCAAAAAGGACTGCCCAAGATCCTGATGGAAGGCAGCACCGCCGTTTTGCAGATCATTTTCAGCCTGTTGCTGCTGTCGTTCTATCACCCGTCGTTCGTATTGTTTTCGCTGTTGCTGATCGGTATTCTGATCATTTTGTTTTCCTGGACAGGACCGCGCGGCATTCAGACGAGCCTGAAAGAATCGAAATTCAAGTACAAACTCGCTTTTTGGCTCGAAGAAGTGGGCCGTGTGGCTTCCACGTTCAAACTTGCCGGCGAAAATCGCTTTCCCCTGCTTCGTGCCGACGCGCTGACGGTGGATTACCTCGATGCCCGCGAGAAACACTGGCGGATACTGGTCACGCAATTTGTCAGCAGCATCGCCTTTCGGGTACTGGTACTGGGTGGCTTTTTGATCCTTGGCAGCGTGTTGGTGATGGAAAATCAGTTGAACATCGGCCAATTCGTCGCCTCGGAAATCCTCGTTTTATTCGTCATCGAATCGGTGGAAAAACTCATTTTACTCCATGAAACCGGCTATGATGTGCTCACCGCCATCGAAAAACTCGGCCAGGTAAGCGATCTGCCCATCGAGCGGGAAGACGGGGTACGTGTGGAGGAGTTTTCCTCCGACGAACCGCTGTCTGTCGAACTCCGCAACCTTTCCTACCAATACGACGACGGCGATGCACCGGTACTGAAAGACTTGGATCTCGACATCAGAGCAGGTGAGCGGGTGGCCATTGCAGGCTACAACGGCGCCGGGAAAAGTACGCTGATGCAGGTATTATCGGTCGGAAAGCGCGACTTCACCGGCTCCCTGTTGTTCAACGGCCTGCCCAAGCGCAACCTGCACCTGCGCAGCCTGCGCGAACACATCGGCGACCTTTCGTCGCAGGAAGAAATTTTCAAAGGCACCATCCGGGAAAATATTGATCTGGGCAACGAACACATCCCGCTGCAACGAGTGCTGGAAACAGCAGAAGCCGTCGGCCTGAACGAGTTTGTCCGCGACCTCCCCAAAGGACTCGACACGGAGTTGCTGTCTGGCGGCAAAAACATCCCGCGCAGTATCGTTACCAAAATCCTTGTGGCGCGCGCCATAGTCGGGCGCCCCAAATTGCTGGTAATGGAAGACCCCTTCGTCAGTCTCAACTACCGCGACCGCCTTCGCGTCGCCAAGCTGTTGATTGACAAAAACCAACCGTGGACCCTTGTCGGCGTCACCTCCGACCCCTTGATGGCCGCCATGTGCGACCGCGTTGTCGTCTTGAAAGAAGGACAAATTGTGTTCGATGGCGCCTTTGAAGCCGTGCAAAAAACCGAACACTACCAACGGATTTTCAGGACGGGGATGAACGAGGAGTCATGAATGATGAATGATCCAAATCAAGAATTGGGATTTGAGCTATTTAAAAAAATATTATGAAAAAATATTGCGTAAACGGTGTGGTCGTGATCTCCACTTTTTTCAGTTGCTGATTCCAACAGGGCGTGTCTTTAATTACCTCAATCACCTCAACCACCTTTCACATGCTCCATATCACTGAAAATATCGTCCACTGCGACCCCGACATGGCCGGGTTGAAAGCGCCGGCTGCAACTGCATTGTCGAAACGGCACCTGTCGTTCCGCAAATTGCTGTTGATCCTGCTTGGGTTGTTCCTTGCCTTTATGTTCCTGCCCTGGACGCAGAACATCCGCGCCGACGGCAATGTGACAACCCTGCGCCCCGAACACCGCCCGCAAACCATCCACGCCACCATCGCCGGGCGCATCGAACACTGGTACGTTACCGAAGGTCAGGCCGTCAAACGCGGCGACACCATTGTACATTTGTCCGAAGTCAAGGCCGAATATTTCGACCCCAATCTCGTCGAACGCGTTGGCGGGCAGGTACAAGCCAAACAAGGCGCTATAGAATCTTATGGCGCTAAGGTTGGCGCGCTGGAGCAACAAATCGAAGCCATGCGGCGCGAATTGGACAGCAAAATCGCGCAGATACAACAAAAAATCGCGCAGGGAAAACTCAAGGTCGAAAGCGACAGCATCAAAGTCGAACAGGCGAAGATTGATCTGCAAGTGGCAAAACGCCAGTTCGATGGCATGAAAAACCTGTACGACAAAGGCATAGAAGCGCTGACGAAATTAGAAGAACGGCGGCTCAAATTGCAGGATGCGAGCACAAAACTCGTGGCCGCACAAAACGCCCTCGAAACCAGTCGCCGCGACCTCGACATTTACCGCACCGAACTCCGGCTGACGCAAAACGAGTACGCCAACAAAATTGCCAAAGCCCAAAGCGACAAGTTCAGCACCCTGTCGGAGCAGTACGACGCGCAGGCTTCGGTGAACAAACTCCAGATCGAGCGCGACAACTACGCCCGCCGCTCAGCATTTTACTACATCGTGGCGCCGCAGGACGGTTACATCGTGAAAGCCATCAAGCCCGGCATCGGCGAGATCATCAAGGAAGGCGACCCGGTGGTGAGCATCCAACCTGCTGATTATCAATTGGCGGTTGAAATGTACGTCAAGCCGCTCGACCTGCCGCTCCTGAGCGTGGGACGCACCGTGCGTTTCCTGTTCGACGGCTGGCCGGCGTTCTTTTTCAGCGGCTGGCCAGGCGTATCGGTCGGTACTTATGCCGGTAAAATTGTCGCCATAGACCGCAACATCAGCGCCAACGGGAAGTTCCGCGTGCTCGTCGCGCCCGACTCCGGCGACGAGCCCTGGCCTACTGCCCTCCAACCCGGCGGGGGCGCGCACGGCATCGCTCTGCTGAACGATGTGCCTTTGGGCTACGAACTCTGGCGGATTGTCAACGGCTTTCCGCCGGATCTGTATAAAGGGTTGGAAACAAAAGCGAACGAGGAGAAAAAATGAGCCGCATCCGCCACATCCTGCTTTGTCTGCTGTCTTCGGCAAACCTTCTTCAGTCGCAAACCCTCGACTGGCCCGCCTTCCGTCGCCAAATCCTTGAAAATCATCCAACAGCCAGGCAAGCGAACCTATACCGCGACCAGGCCGCCGCCGCCCTGCTGCGCGCCAAAGGCGGTTTCGACCCGAAAGCCTACACCGATTTTTCGGCCAAAAATTTCAACGACAAAAACTACTTTCAGCACACCGAAGCCGGCCTCAAATGGCCGATATGGCTCGGCCTCGAACTCAAAGGGGCTTACAATTACGCCACCGGCCAATACGTCAATCCGGAAAATGCTTTGCCCGACGATGGTCAGGCCAATTTCGGCTTCAACTGGACGCTCGGTCAGGGGCTTTTGATAGACGAACGCCGCGCCGCATTGCGGCAAGCCCGCATCGGCCTCGAACAAGGCGAAGCCGAACGCGCCGCCAACCTCAACAACCTCCTGCTCGACGCCGCCAAAGCCTACTGGTCCTGGGTGGCCGCCGACAATTCGCTGCGGATATATTCGGACGCGCTGCGGCAGGCTGATCTGCGCAACACTGCCATCCGCGAAAGTTTCCTGCAAGGCGAACGCTCGGCAATGGACACGCTCGAAACGTTCATCCAGCTCCAAAACCGCCGCCTCGACGTGACATTCGCCCAAACCGAGTTGCAAAATGCCCTGCTCAACTTGCAGGTTTTTTTGTGGAATTCTGACAATCAACCGCTTGCGCCGGAACAAATACCGCCGTCCCCTACCCTCCTGGCAGGAGAATTTGCCTCCCTTCCCGTCCAAAATACGCTCGATCTGGCGCAGCAAGCCCGGCTCCAACATCCCGAACTCCGCCTTTACGACGCCAAAATCCGAAGCCTCGACGTAGAGCGCCGCCTCAAAAATGAAAAACGAAAACCCGTGCTCGACCTGAATTATTACCTGCTGGGCAATGGCTGGCAGTTTTTCCCCACCGCCGGCACGGAAGGCGTGGGCGTACTCGGTCAGGACATGAAATGGGGACTGAATTTCAGTTACCCAATCCTCAACCGCAAAGCGCGTGGTGACCTGCAGGTGACGGAGATCAAAATCGCGCAGACTGATTTTGAACTGCGCCAAAAACGACAATCGGTTGAAAACAAAGTGCGCCAATACGCCAACGACCTCAACAACTTCGCCGCTCAAATCGCCCTCTACCGCGACATCACTGCCAACTATCGCGCACTGTTGGACGCCGAGATCGAGCGCTTCAATTTTGGCGAAAGCAGCGTTTTCCTCATCAACACCCGCGAACAACGCTGGCTCGATGCGCAGGTGAAATACCTCAAACTGCTGAGCGAATACCGCAAGGCTGAAGCGGGTTTGCAGTGGGCAGCGGGGGGGCTGGGGAATTAGGGGGCATTAAGGGGAATTAGGGGGAATTGAGGTCATTAGAGGTAATTAACGCAAGTTGTGACCAGCCCCGGAGGGGCGAAATATTTGTAGAAAACAATAGCCATAGTCGTCAGAGCCCCTTTAGGTGCGACAATATTCCACCCCTCCGGGGCTGGTCACAACTTGCGTTAATTATCGTCATTGCTTTGTTGCGTTTGTCACGTTTACGAAACTTAAAAAGTTTCGTAAACGTGTAAACGCCTGAAAATCAAAAGCGATTTTTAACCCCTGATTCGCATGAATCGTCCTGCTCCGCAATTGAAAATCCGCTGGCAAAGACTTATCCGGCAGCGCGGCCATATTGAGGGGGTGACTCCGGGTCATCCCGTCAATGTGGCATGGCGACTCCTCGAAGCCGCATTCCTGCTCGCCGACCTGCTTCATTTCCCCGAACTCCTCATGCTCCTCAACCGCATTGCCAAGCCCAACACCCGTGGCCTCACCCCGCGTGAGATCGCGCTCGCCCGCTCCGTTTTTGGAGAAGCGATTGATTATCAAAAAGTACGACTGGATGAACGCTCGTTCATCGGTTGCCGCCAATTCCGGTTTGCGTACGTCGGTTTTAACTTCGTCAATAGTTGGGGCGACCTCTCCGACCCGCATTTCATCCACGAAATGGTGCACGTGTGGCAATACCAGCGCCTCGGATCTGTCTACATTCCCCGCGCGCTGTGGGCGCAGCGTACGGCGGAGGGTTACGACTACGGCGGCATCGCGGCTTTACAACAGGCAGTGGAACAGGGCAAGTCGCTGGCCGACTTCAACTACGAGCAACAAGGCGATATCGCAGCCGACTATTTTTGTCTGAAAAACGGCTGGAAACCGCGCTGGTGTGCGGCAAACAAGGCGTATCTGCCTGTTTTTGAAGCGTTGATCAAGTGGGGATAATTCCTTATTTCCAGGCAGCAAGAATTCCGCCCATCAGCATGAGGGTCAGCATCCAGTAGCCCGCATTTACGGCAATGTATTTCCACCCTTTTCTTTCAAAAAGCGCGTTGGTCGCCAGGATTGGCAAAGCGAGGAACAGCCCGGCAATAAAAAAACCGTGAAATGCCCCGTGTTTGAACGTGTGGTTGGAAGCCGCCAGGTTGGTATTGTAATAGTCCAGCCACTTTCCCGCTTCGGAGGCAGGGTCGGGATTCATTTTTCCGTCGGTCACATAGTAAAGAGCGCCATTGATAAAATTGTCGTGTGTGGCAAGGCCGTCCATCACAGCAGCCAGCATCAGGCTGAACAGGAACGACAGACCAAAAATGAGCGGCATATTCCCGGTTTTGATTTTTTCTTCCGTCAGACCTGCGACCCGCATCCAGGTGTTGCCAAATGTTTTGGGGTGATACCAGAGAAAGCCGATTGCCATCGGCACTAAAGCGGCGACAACTACTGCAATGATGTTCATACTCGTTGTGTGAAGATTGTTGTGATAAACTGTGGTTGAAAACGCCCGAAAGATACAGATCAAAACCAAATGTTTTCGACGGGTTCGAGTCGGTCGCTATCCCGTTGATTGCAAAATACAACGGTCAACTGATGCTGCGCCTGCGCCCGGCTGCGGAAGATTTCATCGCAGCAAGTGTGGACAAGCCTTATGAAATCCACCTTGTCAGTTTCCCGTCTGAGGCCGATTTTTTAGCATTCCTGCGCGACGACGAACGGCAACGGTTTCTGCACCTGAAGGAGCAAGCCATCCGTTCGAGCTTTTTGGTGAAAGGGGGGAAACTGTAGAGCGACCGGCTAAGAGCCTATCCGAAAGCCTCCTTTGAGGCTGAAAAGGCCAGGTTTTGAAATCAGGCAAGGCAAATTTTTAGTTCGTAGCCAGGTGCCTACGGGCTGAAAATTTAACGCAGCATGAGTACAAAAGATGGTTTTTTCAGACCAAAGGAAGTGATAGGCTCTAAATTACCCTGAACCTGAAATCGCACTTCTCAGCCCCGTTTGCAATCGTGCCGCTTCGGATCAGTTCCAAACCGGCTAACGAAGAAGTCAACTTGTCCACTTCGCAAAGGATGGCGGCATACTTAAAGGCCCCGTGTTTTTGAAACAATTTGCAGATGCCGCACTCCACGATGTCGAAACCGTAGCCTAAGCCGTTGGTCTCGGCGGGGTTGGTAATGACCTCGACGAGAAAGCCGTCGGGATGCCCCAGCCTCCCCGTCTTTTTTTTCATGAAGCGGGCAATCAGTCCGCCGAAAGGGGATTTGATGATTTGTACAGGCAGCCGCTTGAGCCACGCATGCAAGCGGTTTTTGGGGCGCACGTAATCTTGCGTGATGTCTAAGCAGAGGTAGCGGATTTGCTCAAAGCGCTCCCCGTGGCGTTCCAATACCTGAATGGTGGCGAGGAAATAGGCCGTAAAGTCGAGCCGTCGATCCACCGGGTTGACAGATTTGCGAGCGAAAGCGATGTCGGAGAAGATGTCCCGGTAGCGCGATTCGATAGCCGGGCAAAGTTGGTGGGCATCCGCCGGGTAGCGCCGCCGGACGGCGTGGTGGAAGTATTTTTTAAAACTCATTTCCTTTTGCAAATACAAATATGAAATATTTCAGCGCGGAATGCTTTTTTACTGAAATCGGAGCCTGTTTTTGTCCTTGTTGCCTGCTTCTCTGTCTTGTTTTTCACATCCTGGAAATGATGAATCCCCATTTTGCCGAAAAATCAACGCGATGCAATTCCAAACCATCCCAGCACCAGAGGGCTTGCAACATTTGATTAAAACCTGCTGGTTCGTGCACGATGCAAAGGAAGGCTTTGTCGCCCGCCTCGCGGCCCAAAAAATTCATGAAAAGCAGGGCAACATTAGCCTGTCTGAACTCCAGCGCAGCCTCAGGCTTTCGGAGCGCAGTCTTCAACGGCGTTTCAGGCAAAGCGTCGGCCTTCCGCCCAAACTCTACCTGCGCATCCGCCGTTTCCAGACCTCGCTCGCTCAAATCCAGCGGCAGGACTTCGACCGACTCACCGACATTGCTTACGACAACGGCTACGCCGACCAATCGCATTTCCTGCGGGATTTCAAAGAATTTACCGGCTGTTCTTCTATTTTTCATCCTCGTCCATCACCGTCGGCGTGGATTTCACTCCATTGATCTTGTTGGCATTATACGCAAAGATACAAGCCGTCCAGAACGAATACAGGGAATAGACGAGCGCGGGTTTTACCATGTCCTGGTTGCCCAGCAGGTTGTTGGCGATGAGAAATGCCAGGGTAGTGTTTTGCACGCCGCTTTCCATGGCCGCCGTGATGCGCGAGGAATGCGGAAGTCCCATGTATTTCAGAAAGAAGTAGCCGAAGAACAGGCAGCCGGCGTTTTGCAGCAAAGCGAAGGGCGTGATGATCATAAAATCGCGCCATTCGAGTCCCGCGCCGCCGTAATTTTCACCGGCAAACATCTTGATGGCGAATACGATGGCCAGCAAAACGAGCATGACGTATTTTGCGGGTTTGCTGATCTTATCGGCAAAAACCGGAAAATTCCTGCGCACAAAAAGCCCGAAAAAGGCAGGAATAATAGTGATGAAAAAAATCTGGCTTACCGTTTCCCAAAAAGGCAGGTGCAGGTCCGTTTCACGCCCCATAAATACCCGCAGGCCGATATTCACCACGATCGGTATGGAAAAAAGCGTCAGGAAACTGTTGACCGCCGTGAGCGACAGCGACAAAGCCACGTTGCCGCGCCACAGGTAGGTCAGAAAACCCGAGGTGGCGCCGCCGGGGCTGGCTGCGAGTATGATGAGACCGACTTTCAACTCGGCAGGTAAGGGGGCCAATAAACTGATAATGAATCCGATGATCGGCAAACCGATCATCTGCGCGCCCAGGGCAGAAAAAAACGCCCGCGGATGGCGGATAATATTCAAAAAGTCGGACAGGGTCAGCGACAGGCCGACGCCAAACATCACCAAACCTAAAACGGTACTGACAGCAAGATCAACAATCGCGGTGGGAGCCAAGGGGAAGAATTTTTGCCGCGCAAACTTACGTCAATTCCGCAATCCGAAATCCGCAATCCGCAATCCGCAATCAAATCCCGATATTCGCACCGATTATGAAAATCACTGCTTTTTATATTGCCGAACAACTGCACCTCAAACGCATCAAAGCAGCGTATGCCGGCGTTTTGCTCTCGGAAAATGCTTCCGAACTCTTTTACCGCGTAGACGAAGACCGCTATTTCTACGCTTTCGACTACGGCGCCGTGGTGTTCGCCGACATGAGCGACACGGACATGAGCAAAAACCTGGCACTGCTGGAACAGTTCTGCGAACAACCGCTGAGCGATAAGCCGCGCGAAGATTTTGAGATCATACACCGGCCTGATGAACTGCTTTCCTTCGGCTTCGGCAGCCTCGTAGTGCCTCAACTCGACGAAAAAGTGGCCAAAATCGCCATGCTCAACGTCGCGCATTCCGTCGCACTGGATTTTTACTCCCAACGCGCCCACGAGTTGCTTTCCGAAATCCAGCGTTTTACCAATCAAATGGAAACGGAAGGCGCCATCCACATCAACCGCGCCAACATGCTCCGTTTCATCGGCCGAATGCTCAACAGCAAAAACCGCATCGTCGAAAACCTTTTTATCTTCGACAGCCCTGAAGTGACCTGGGAAGACGAATACCTCGACCGCATCCACCGCGGACTGGCGCGTACCTTCGAAACGCAAACCCGCTTCAAAGAGATCGAATATACGTTCAAAGTCGTGGAAGACAATTTATCCATTTTCCGCGAATTGTACCACCACCGCGAAAGCAGCAAACTGGAATGGATCATCATCATCCTGATCTGCATCGAGGTGTTCGACCTGATCATAAGTAAGTTTTTCTGAACCGGTGAAAATTTTCAGAAGACAATCTGCCTAACGTCGAATGGTAATTTATTCACGTTGGTGATGTGAAAAATCAGGCCTTGTGATTCTATTATTGCACTTGAGAAAGAAATGGTGGGGTTCTGAAAAGGCTGGTTTTGGTACTACATAGTTAACAACCCTGTGCCTGCGCTTTGGCAAGTTACATGACACTGTTTTATACATGAATAATAAAGGTTGAGTAATTTACTGGTAAAATATCACTTATAAATGTATTTTTCCAGGATTTTCAAATCTATTGTTGCCAGCAAGGTCATTCAAAGCCGGGAAATTCCACGCTAGTACTTTTCGTTCATCATTTGTAAAATCAATTTCTGGATAATATACATAGATGTTGATAAGTGCTTGAAATTCTTGATTATGAAATTTAGAGTTTATCCGTTCTAAGAAGAACTCCGATAGATCATCATACGAAATATTATGAAAATCCAATCCCGTAGGGAATAGGTTTATTGATTTTGATATTGACTTTGTAAAATTATTAGTAGCAGCATTTAAGTTGTTTTTTATTTTAATTTCATCTCCGATTAAATTAGACTTTTGATAAGCATTCGTAGTAAATTCTTTATAAACGCAACCCGTTAACATTTGTGCAATTCCCAAGGTTGCAGGGCCGCTAATTCCAGAAATTATTATCAATCTTTTATCAGAAGAAAATGGATTTTCAACAACAACAAGTTGTCCAAGCAACGTCCGAACTTCTCCTGTTTCATTGTCATCACCAGGGTAATTATGAGGTTGCTCAAATTTAGTCTCGTGTGTTCCATCTTTTATAATAAAACCTCTTTTTTCTTCTTTTGCCTTTGAGTCTATATCATATCGAAAAAACGCCATTTCAGAAATCTCCCCAGGTTTTTGATTGTATTTTTTATAAGGTATATAACCGCTAAAATCTAAATCATTGTTTTTTATTCTTTTAAACGGTGCTTTTTTCCAAATCGCGCAAAGCGCAATTTCAACCAAATCATTAACATCAGGGCTTCCAATTAATATACAATTTTTATTAGTTATTTGTTGTTTTAACCAATTAATATAGTTTTCATCTTGATTTTTTATATGTTTGGGTATTGGGCTTTCTAATGTCACATTCATCGTCTCTTTTGAACTCGATAAAAAACTTGTTAATTCAGCAGCAGTTCTATAGTCCCAGTCACCAATTGTATTTCTTTTGAGGCCATCATGAAAGAGTGAACCGATGAAAATAGATACATTATTGTCTTTTAGAATATTTTTCCAAAATCGGCTCCTATTATAATATTTTGCTTTTTCTGAATAAATAAATTCTAATATCTCCTTTATTGAATTTGATAAATGAGATGGATCGCCTTCCTTATACACAATATGCCATAATGCTCGTATATCAAATGGCATAATATTTTGAGTGCTTTTAGGATTCTCAACAATTGTATTGATAGGAACAGCATAACCCCCTGATCCGTGAATATAACCTAGCCAAAAGAAGTTTGCGATGTGATTTGAAGACGTATCAATTAATACGCAAGCTGATTTCTTTAACTCTTTGATCACCTCTTTAAATTTCTCAATTTTTAAATTTAAAGATACAATGTCTTTTATTTCTTCGAAATTCTCTTCTTTATAAACATTAAAAAAGGAAGCATTTTCTTTTTTTGCCATTTCTTTAAATAGATTTCGAATCGCATCTCCCGCTGCTGTTTTACATAAAGCGCCAAAATCATACGAAACGTTTTTATTTTCATCAATCTTGTCAATTTTCATCTCAACTTCTCGTCCGTCGTGAAATATCCTAATGCTATTTCCCGTCAAAATTACTTCATTGTCGAAGTCGGTATATTTAATTGTGAATTCACTAATTCTTTTATCAAGATAATCAAATTTTTCATATGGCATTAATTTCTGAATGCCAAATAATTCACGCATTTGCTCTTGGCGTTCATTGACAAAATCTTTAACGCATATAGGCAATATTTCTCTTCGAAGCGCCATTGATAATCCAAGTTCATAAAAAACATTGGGATTGTCAAAACTTACATCTACAATTACCAAATTTGATTCTTGTATTTTTTTACATATTTTTTCGCAAATAATAAAACCAACTTGTCTAACATCATCTGCCCGTTCAGGTTCACATTTATATTTTTCCTCACCTGTACCTCCGCCTCCATTCTGTATAAATGGTGCAATTTGCCATCTATATAAGGAATCTAGATGAGAATTGAATGGCATAATGACGAAGCTTCGTTTATCCTTATCATTATTTCTAATTTTATCTAGTCTTTCATCAATTATGCGTTCATAAATGCAGCTTTTGCCATTCATAAAGCATTTTGTCATTTTTCTGTATTCCATGGTAGTTTTTTTAAGAACTTATTGTTAATATTTATTTTTCATCTAATATTATTTGTGAAGCGAAGAAGCAATTTTAGGAAAGACACTGCATGATGTGTGAACCTGTGATTGATTTATTTGTCCAAAATTATGTGAACTTTCCCAATGGTTGTGCAATCTTTTCGTTAGTTTATCCCATATCAAACTACTTTCAAATTATCTATTATTACAAACGAAATAGAACGAATTTATAAAAGATCATTCTGGAATCTCCATAAGTTGCCACCCTAAAACCTCCGTTTTTTACCACCCTCCATTCTGCGCATCCATCATCTGAGGCAAAAATAAAAAAATTTTGACTTTCAAGACCTCTGTGAATTTTTTTTGGCGCAAAAGACTCGTTTACAAAATCAAAATACGCCTTATCTTGAAAAACACCGTTTATTTACCACATTAAAACACCTTTGAACTATGAAAATTGGACGCGCCTGGGTTTTGACAAAAGACCAGAATTCAGACCTCATAGCACCCATTTCGCATAAAATTTTGGGCGAGTTCGAATTTTTTCAAGCCGCAGAGCGGCGAAATATTTGTAGAAAAAAGAAGATGAGCCCAATTGGAGGTGCAGCGCACCGGAATATTCGCCACCTATAGGTCAAAATGCTTCGGTGCGCTGCACCTCCGGGATAGGGCCGGCGGTCCAGACTACAAATATTTCGCGGCGCTGCCGCTTTTTAGTCGCAAAACCGCCCAAAATTTTAAGCGAAATGTGTACTAATGTGCTGGCAATGACCAATATCATCCCTCCCTATGACCTCCGTCGCCTGTCGCCGGAGTAGCAGGCTTATACTTTTGCGACGAACAAAATCCGCTTGTCTATGCCGGCCAGTGTCCTCGCACAACCCAAAAATCCCGACATACAACAACACACCTGTTTTCACTGCCACGATACGTGCCCGGACGACCGGCGCCATATCGGCGACAAATATTTTTGCTGCGACGGCTGCAAAATGGTGTATGAGATACTCAACACCCACGACCTCTGCGAGTACTACAATCTGGACGAAAAACCCGGACAAACGCTTAAAAACCAACGCGATGCCCGCGCGTATGCCTACCTCGACGACGCCGACGTACAGGAAAAACTGCTCGAATTCAACAACGGCCAGATGGCGCAGGTCACTTTTTACCTGCCGCAAATGCATTGCGTTTCCTGTATCTGGCTGCTGGAAAACCTCTACAAACTCGACGCGGGCGTGACCCATTCGCGGGTCAATTTTCTGAAAAAAACGGCTACCATTCAGTTCCATCCCGGCGCCACTTCCCTGCGCAAACTCGCCGCACTGCTGGCCTCCATCGGCTACGCGCCCGAGATCAACCTCGGCGACGTGGACGGCGCCAAAAAACCGGTGATGAGCCGCAAACTGGCTTACCAGATCGGCGTGGCGGGCTTCGCTTTCGGCAACATCATGCTTTTCAGCTTCCCGGAGTACGTGGGCATGGACCCGGAGACCGACCGGTGGTTCGCCAAAGTTTTCGGCTACCTGAGCATCGCACTGGCCATTCCGGTCTTGGTGTTCAGCGCCCGCGATTACCTCGTGTCGGCGTGGAACGGCCTGCGCACCCGCCACCTGAACATTGATGTGCCGCTCGCCCTGGGCATACTCATGTTGTTTGGGCGCAGCGCCTGGGAAATAGTAACTCACACGGGCGCAGGCTACATGGACTCTTTCGCCGGATTGATCTTCCTGTTGCTCACCGGCAAATGGTTCCAGCAACACACCTGGCAACAGTTGTCGTTCGAGCGCGACTACAAATCGTATTTCCCGGTGGCGGCAACGGTGAAAAACGGCGACTCGGAAAGCTCCGTCCCGGTCAACCGGCTCGTGCCCGGCGATATCATCCTCGTGCGCAGTCAGGAGATCGTACCGGCCGACGGTATCCTGCTCAAAGGCACGGCGCGGGTGGATTACAGTTTCGTGACCGGAGAAGCGGAACCGGTGACAGTGCAAAGCGGCGAGCGCATTTTTGCCGGCGGAAAACAAGTGGGCGAAAGCATCGAAGTATCGCTGACCCGCCGGGTTTCGCAAAGCCACCTGACCCAATTGTGGAACAACGAAGCGTTCAAGTCGAAATACGAAACGGAATCCGTCTCGTCGAGCCCCACGCAGTTGGCCGACCGCGCCGGGCGCTATTTCACGGGTCTCATCCTCGCTTTCGGAGGCGGCGCATTTTTGTACTGGTGGCTCGTTCAAAACGACATGCAGACGGCCGTCAATGCCTTCACGGCAGTGATGATCGTGGCTTGTCCTTGCGCCGTGGCCCTGGCGATACCCTTCACATTAGGCAACATATTGCGCATCCTGGGCCGCCACCGTTTCTATTTGAAAAACATCCGCGTGGTAGAAGCCTTTTCCGGCATCACTGCCGCGGTGTTTGACAAAACCGGCACAATCACCAACATCGCACAGCAACAATTCGAATTTCATGGCAAACCGCTGGGTTACGCCGAAAAGGTAGCCGTGCGCTCGCTGACGCGACACTCGGCGCACCCGCTGAGCCGCCGGCTCTACGATTCCATGCCGGACATACCGACCGAAGCACCGGAACAGTTTGAAGAGATTCCCGGACTGGGTATTCGCGGCAAGGTAGGCGGGAAAGAAGTGAAAATCGGTTCGGCGGCGTTCGTCGCAAGCATTGAGGGGATGACTTCGGGCGCTCCCGTCAACAGCGGCGTTTTTGTGGCAATAGCGGGCAAAGTATTGGGCTATTTTGAAGTAAAAAGCCGCTACCGCGACGGGCTATCAGAGGTCCTGGCTTACTTCAATCAACCGTCTACCGTCAACCGTCAACCGTCTACCATCCACCGTCCACTGTCTACCGTCCACCGTCTACCGTCCACCGTTTACCGTCCACCGTCGGTCTGGCTGCTCTCTGGCGACCAGGATACGGAAGCCGCCCGTCTCGCGCCGTTTTTCCCCGATCGCGACTCCATGCTCTTCAACCGCAGCCCGCAGGACAAACTCGAGTTCGTAAAAAATCTGCAACGCCACGGCCGGCGGGTGCTTATGCTCGGCGACGGCCTCAATGACGCCGGCGCCTTGCGTCAGAGCGATCTCGGCATCGTCGTGGCCGAAAACACCAACAATTTCACGCCCGCCTGCGACGCGATCCTGCACGCCGACGAATTCCACCGCTTGCCGCAATTCATTCAATTGGCCAAATCCGGCGTGAAGATCGTCAACCGCTCTTATTTTATCGCACTGGTTTACAACCTGATAGGGTTGAGTTATGCAGTGAGCGGCACCCTCTCCCCCCTCGTGGCAGCCATCCTGATGCCGCTGAGTTCGGTGACGATCGTGTTGTTCGGGGTAATGATGGGGAATTGGGCGGCGCGGAGGGTGGTGTAATAACTCCTGCGCTATGTACCAGCGCCTCACCTGAATGCGGTCACAATGCGAAAGCCAATATTACTTCTTCGCTCTTCAGGGTTGGCCTTTCCGCGGTCCGCTACGCGGCAGAATTGGGCGGGGCTAAGCCAGGAACCGCCACGATGAACTTTTTGTGAGCCTTTATCGGGGCCGGAGGGATTTGTTCGAAGGTAAGAATCGTAACTACTGAACCAATCTTCACACCATTCCCAAACATTGCCGCTCATGTCGAAGAGGCCGAGTTCGTTTGGCTTTTTTTGACCAATCAGGTAAGTGTGCTCTGCCGAGTTTTTTCGATACCAACCTACTTCGCTTAAATCATTACTTCCTGCGAACTTTAAGCCTTTGCCATAGCTACCGCCTCGTGCTGCAAATTCCCATTCGGCCTCAATTGGCAGGCGGTACATTTTGCCGGTCTTTCTCGAAAGCCACCGACAGAAAGCCTTCGCACCATACCAGGAAACGTAAGTAACCGGATGGTTTTTATAATTTGTTTCCACCTCGAAACGCCCACTTTCAGCCCTACTGATCCGGCATTTTTCCAATAATCCCCAACTGCCTGAAAGATTAATCCATTCTACATCACCCTCTTTTTGATTTCCTTCTTCATTTAAGAACGCAACAAATTGCTCATTCGTCACCGGATAGGTTCCGATGGCAAAATCTGAAACAGTTACCTGGTGCAAAGGGAGGCTATCCTTCCAAAGGTCCCCATGTTCATCTCCCATCTGGAACTCGCCGCCTTTGATTAACGTAAGTTCAGGTGAATAAATTCGATGACTTGTTTTACCGTCTTCGATTATACGCTGTATCCGTCGAGCTTCTTCTTGCTTTTCTTTCTGAAGTAGTTTTTCTTCCATGTGGTCCATCACTACCTGTATTGATTCTAATATCCGTAACCACACTTCTTCGTAAGAGGCCCACGTAACAACAGGCTTTTCGTTTTTAGGCAACACCTGCAATTTTCTGAAAATGGGGTGGTATTTCCAACCACAATGCCTCAAAATGATAGGGATGATAACAGATTCACCCCTCCTATGACGATCCAATGTTCTCTTGAATTCATCCGTTTCTATGAATCCGGAAGCAAAAAAATCATTGCTTAACAAGGGCAAGATTATGTGCGATGTATTCAAATTTTCCCAAATCACGTCATCCCAATGATCATTGTAATCAATAGGAGCATCATAAAAAACTTCAACTATTCCCGCTTCGCGCAAGGGGATAAAAACCTTTGGCAGCTCGTCCTTAAATGACTCGTCTGCGCGGGCATAGAGGATAAATATTTTTAAAGGTATTTGAAACGAGTTGTCTTTTTGCGAATCGGTGTTTGATTCAGTCAGAGATGTTTCTTCTTTTAAGGCATCCTCCTCATCTTTTATCTTCCGATCTGCTTCAGCCTGTTGCTCTTCTAATCTTTTCTCATAGGTCACTTCGTGGATAATCTGTTTTTTGAACAATCCCCACCACCAACTATTTATCGCTTTTTCTTTCAGCACCAAAAACGAAAAATCTAGTGGCAATATCCATTCCCATGGTTTGGGTCTATTTGTGAAGCGCGCTGTCAGAAAATCCTGTTTTTCGTTTATTACAAGTTTGCGTAATTCTTTTATTTCAGCTTTGGATGCAATGCCTGCATGCGCTTTATGCAGCAGGATTTGAAGATGGAGACGGTCCCGTTCGGCACTGAAAAACTCTTCCTTATGCCGAAGCTGTTCCTGCAATAAACCGGCAATACGTGCATGAATGGTTTTGGCGTTTTCAGACTCGAGCACTTTGTATAATTTTTCCCGCGCATCTGCAGGAATAAAGCCATTGTAAAACCAATGGATCCGGCTGAGTTGGCGTAAATTGTCGAATGTCAACAGTGCTTTACCGTGTTTTTTGGAAAGCAGGTCGCCAAGGAATAGAGTGAGATTCCAGTTTAGTTCGGGATAAAAAGAAAGCGCTGCGAGCCATTCGAACATGGCGGGGTCGTGAAAATAGGGGCGCAGCGAATCGGGTAGTTCTTTTTCGTCGAACAGGATTGCCTCTTCCTGCCAATAGTCGGGGCGTTGCAGTTCCCAATCGAAGGGATCCTCGGGGTTAAGATGTTTTTCAATGATCTTAAGACCTTCGTTCGTAAACGGTGCGATAACAAAAAGAGACTCGAGGTTACGCTCCCGGCTTGTCCACAACGGAAATGGGATGGGCGTTATAAGCACCCTGTCTTCCCAGGAAGAGAAAGCCTTTGAATTAGCGTCGGGCTTATAAGTTTGCTGGTTGAGCAGACGCCAGCCATCGCCCAACAAAAACAAACGCGAATCAGAGTATCTTTCAGCCAAAGTTTCCAATGAAACACCCTGAGGATGATCTTCATTCCATAAATTACGCGGTACGCCCCGATAAAAATAACGCACGACCGGAACTTCAATATCATTGAGACAACGATAAAAGGCATCGAAAAGGGCTGCCCGGTGGTTATTGTCGTTGGAAAGATCAATCAACATCAGGCAGGTAGGAAGTTCGACGCCCATCCGATATTGCAGCGATAAAAAACCGTTCGCTTTTGCAGTTTTTTTCACAGTTCCCGGCACATCGAGATGGGTGACCTTGCCCGGTACGCGCTCCCGCAGCCTTATGGCCAAGAGTTTGAATTCATTGCCGAATGAAATGAGGCGGTGTGGTAAATGGAAATCCCAGAAAGTATCTCCCTGATCTGTGCGCTCCTGCTGAACGGCTATTTTGCGGTTCCTTATCCAATAATATCGCCAGCCTATGATGATGATTAAGAGACCTGCTAAGGCCACAAAAAGTTCAATTTTCCTTTCTATAAGATCTATAAAATAAAGAAATGCTTTAATGATAACACCGTCCCCAGGTTTCTCCATGCCCTCTGGCCTTCTGATAGTAATATCTGCAGATAGGCCTGTACCATATTTCAACCAAAATCCAAAAGCAAGAATTAAAACAATAAACGTAACAATATAATATAACCATAATTGCTTCAGCCCCCACCCTGTTTTATTGGGTTCGGGAATCTCTTTTTCTGCTTCCTGAAGATTGGGCAATTTAAATTTGGGGTCATGGACATCGGTTCTTTCGGAACCGAACCAACGGTCATAGTGATCGTAAAATGCTTTCTGCTGATCCGGGGTTTTGCATAGCAATGGCGCCATGAGATATTTGGTTTCCTGAGATGTATCGGAGTTTTCGATGATCTGGAAAATGGCAGACCATTGCCGGGGGGTGCGTATGAACCCCTCTTCTTCCATCTCCCTCAAAAAGGCAGTGAGTAGGTGGTAAAAATGGTTTAGTTCGTTTGTATCTGCCACATTCATTTATACCGGGGTCGTTTGTGAAAGCCGGCTGATCAAAGCGTCTCTAAATTTTTCATCCTTTGCCAGTACGACGTAGGAAGTTCGGAGCGCAATAGAATCGGGCTTAGCCAGATCTTTCACATCGAACTTCAAATCACGCAGCAAGGAGACCCAACTGATAAACTCGGCTGTCGCAGGCACTTTCGAACCGCGCTGCTCCGCAATAATGCGAATGGTCAAAAACTCGGCGATCAGCAATTGAAGCGCTTTATCAGTAAACTTGCTCTTCCCACTCAATTGATGCTTCACTATGTTCAAAAGCGTCACCTCATCCTTTGGAAAGGGAATGTGATAGTACACACAGCGGCGCAGAAAAGGCTCCGGAAGGTTTTTTTCGGAATTGCTCGTGATAATGACGATGGGTTTGAGCGCCGGGTCGGCTGAAAATTTTTCGTTGTTCAATTCCGGCACTGCAAAACTGAATTCACCGTCCAGTTCATTGAGCAAGTCGTTTGGAAAATCGCGCGGCGCTTTATCTATTTCATCAATCAGCACCACAGAACGGCGTTTTTGCTTGTTTGCTATACGAATTGCTTCGCCGAGTGCCTTGAATTGAATGATGCCCGCTTTCACCAGGTCATCTTCCATTTTTTCACCGGAATTCCTGCTGATGTGAAAGTGGCGGAGTGCGTCGTAATGGTAAAACAAATCGGTAGCGGTTGAAGTGGTTTTGGCAAAAAACTCCAGCGGTTTGCCCAAACCGAAACGCTCGGCCACGTGGGTTGCGAATTTTGTTTTGCCCGTCCCGGGCGCTCCGGTCAGCAGCAGCGGCATGCCAAGATGCAACGCGACATCCAATGCGGCAATAAGCGGATCTTTTTCTTTTACGTAGTACGCCCCATCTGCAGGAGATTGAGGTTCCGGAAGATTTTTTTGATTGTAATATTGGAAAGCCATAAGCAGTTAAAGATTGGTTTATTAGCGATATCGGTTGGCTTCTTGAAAAAGTGGCAACAAATGCCATTCTATATTTGCCATTGGCAATACATTTTTTTCTCCAAAAATAGAGGCCACTTTGCTCTCATAAGCTATTGGATAAGAACATAAATGGGAAAACCATGTGTGTAAATCAGTCTGCTGAACAGGTTGCAACGGCTCTAAAAAACGAATCTGGTCATTTCCCTGACAAGCTGCTTTCATCAGTTCAAGTCTGTTCGTGTTTTTTCTCAATAATGTTTTCAAAAGGCCCGGATTTGCTTGACAGCCCGTTGGGTCTAACCAGTAAAAAAACCGAAGTTTCTTGCCCGGAATAGAAGGGAGCATATTTGCGACGATGTTTCTAATCAATTCCTGGCATCCTCCCAAGTCCCATTTTTTTAGTTCAATTCGATAAAAAAGCACAATATTTTCAGAATAATTTGGCTGTGAATAGGTTGATATATCCCGTTGGATATCTTCTAATGCCTTGAATTTATGTTCTAAAGGGGTTTCAACCAGTTTCATCGTACACGTGCGTTCACCGTGACGTTTGCTTGGAGAAGCAAAATTATTGTTTGGAAAAAGGTGGTACGAAACACGTGTAACAAAACTGGCAGGAGAATCATGTGGATGGGAAGGAAGGAACACATGCAATTGGCTTTCCGATCGCCTTTCATATAAAAACTGAATGACCGGCCCGAAATGTTCATCACGGTTACAGCAGTAAAAATCAAATTCAGTGGGATTTTTCTTGTCAAAATGAATGAGCGAAGAAGATTGCGGAATCAGGGTTTCGACTTTAGAGGAAATGACTTTTTCAATTTGTCTCAACAGTGGCTGAATGTCCGTTAACCAATGGGATTCACGTATCCGACATTCCTGAAAACCATGAAGTTTATGGAGGATGTTGCCCGGGAGCTCTTCTTTAGAAGGGAGTTGGGCATTGTTTATCAATACAGGAATAATCAATTTGCCTTTTGCATAACGAAGAGCTATCTCGACCTCCTTCCGGACCCAATCATTTCGATCATCCATTCGACTTAGCCCAACCTCTTGGCCGCCAAGCCACTTGGTACGATTTGCATAAAGTACCAAAACAATTTTTGCAGATTTTACCTTTGCTGTCAATTCCTTTGGCCATCTCATGCCCGGTTTCAGTTTGTCTTTATCCCAAAATACGGAGCCTTCGCCAAAGTGCTTTTCCAAAAAGTCATGAAGCCGTCCCGCCTGCGTCAACGAGTCGTCAATCCGGTAACTGATAAAAATGGAGGGATTGGGCATGAGGTTGTTCGTCAAAAGTCCTTGCAGGTTTGATATATGAAGTCACAAATATAGGTTACAATGTGATAATTAGTATGGTTCGGAATTTTTCGCTCCAATACCAAAAAAGCAAACGGGATTTGGCGCAAAGTGCCAACCGGGTTATTTTGAAGTAAAGCGCCGCTACATGGGGACAAAGCAAATTGACATTGGCCATTAGACATTAGACTTTTACCCCTGACAACCAATCCTTTAGTCTAATGTCCATTTGTCCAGCATCCAATATCCGGCTGTATAAGATGATTTCGCCATAGATTTGGCCGCAATTGCGATTGCTTTTTCAAATCATCCTGGCCATGTACAGACATTTTACCTTCTTCCTCTGTTTTGCTCTCCTGCTCTCCTTCCCGCTTTTTTCCCAAAAAAAAGACCCGGCTACGCCTAAAAAAGATACGACCGCTAAAAAGCCGGAAAAACCGGCCTGGCTGAATCCGGCCACTTACAGCGGTTTGGCTTTTCGCAGCATCGGCCCCGCCGTTGCTTCCGGCCGAATCAGCGACTTTGCCGTGAATCCGCGCAACCACGCCGAATATTACGTGGCCGTCGCCTCCGGCGGCGTTTGGAAAACCCTGAACGCCGGCACCACCTACACGCCCGTTTTCGACGGCGAAGGCTCCTACTCCATCGGCTGTGTCGCACTCGACCCCACCAATCCCAACGTGGTGTGGGTCGGTACCGGCGAAAACAACAACCAGCGCTCGGTAGCCTATGGCGACGGTGTGTACAAAAGCGAAGACGGCGGCAAAAAATGGAAAAATATGGGGCTGAAAAGCTCCGAACACATCGCCAACATCGTCATAGACCCCACTGCTCCCAATACCGTGTACGTGGCCGCCTACGGCCCGGTGTGGAGCGACGGCGGCGACCGCGGCGTGTTCAAAAGCACTGATGGCGGCGCTACGTGGACCTGCGTCAAATCCGTGAGCCAGTACACCGGGTGCAACAACCTCGTGATGGACCCCCGCGATCCGAAAGTGCTGTACGCCGCCTTTCACCAGCGCCAGCGCAAAGTATTTACCTACATCGGCGGCGGCCCCGAATCGGCGGTGTACAAAAGCACCGACGGCGGCGCTACCTGGAAAAAACTGGATGGCCTGCCCGGCGGCGACGTGGGCCGCATCGGGATAGACGTATCGCCCGTCAATCCCGATTACGTGTACGCCGTGGTGGAAGCACCGGAGAAAAAAGGCGGCATCTACCGTTCCACCGACCGCGGCGCCAGTTGGGAAAAAATGAGTGATACTTACACCAGCGGCAACTACTACCAGGAACTTACCTGCGACCCTAAAAACCGCGACCGCATTTTTATCACCGATACCTATTACAAAGTGAGCGACGACGGTGGCAAAACCGTGCGCAACCTCGGCGAGATCAACAAACACATTGATAACCACTGCATCTGGATTGACCCCGATTTCACCGACCACCTGCTCGTGGGCTGCGACGGCGGCGTGTACGAAACCTGGGACTTCGCCAAAACCTGGGAATTCAAAGCAAATCTGCCCGTTACACAGTTTTACAAAGTGTCTACCGACAATGCCGCGCCTTTTTACCATATCCACGGCGGCACACAGGACAACCTCAGCCTCGGCGGACCCAGCCGCAGCATCAGCGCCAACGGCATCCCCAATTCCGACTGGTACGTCACCAGCATCGGCGACGGGTTCGAGACGCAGGTGGACCCCACCAACCCCGACATCATCTACGCCCAAAGCCAATACGGCGGCTTAGTGCGCTTCGACCGCAAAAGCGGCGAATACCTCCCCATCAGGCCCCAGGAAGGTGAAAAGGAACCCGCCCTGCGCTGGAACTGGGACGCCCCACTCACGATCAGCAGCCACTCCCCTACCCGGCTCTATTTCGGCGCCAACAAAGTCTTCCGCACCGATGATCGCGGCAGCAGCTGGCGCGCCATCAGCCCCGACCTCTCGCGCGGCGTGGATCGCAATACATTCGAGATCATGGGCAAGGTGTGGAGTGTGGACGCCATCGCCAAAAACGGTTCCACCGATATCTACGGCCAGACGACCAGCATCGCCGAAAGCGCGCTGGATCAGAATCTGCTCTGGGTCGGCACCGATGACGGCCTGTTGTGGCGCACGACCGACGGCGGCCAAAAATGGGACAAGTTCGACAACCTGCCCGGCGTGCCCGAACGCTCCTACGTGCACCAGGTGATCGCCTCGCAGTTCGATAAAAACGTGGCTTATGTTTGCTACAACCACCACCGCTACGGCGACTTCAAACCCTACCTGCTGAAAACCGCCGACGGCGGCAAAACCTGGACATCTATAGCCGCCACCCTGCCCGAACGCGGCAGCGTGTACAGCATCGCCGAAGACCACGCAGACCGCAACCTGCTGTTCTGCGGCACCGAATTCGGCGTATTCTTTTCACCCGACGGCGGCGACAACTGGGTGCAACTCAAAAGCGGCGTGCCCACCATCGCCGTGCGCGACATCGAAATCCAGCGCCGCGAGAACGACCTCGTGCTCGGCACCTTCGGCCGGGGTTTTTACGTGCTCGACGATTATTCGCCCCTGCGCAACCTGACGAAGCAGAGTTTTGACAAGGAGGCTCAACTCCTCCCGGTAAAAGACGCCTGGATGTTCATCCCCAGCCTGCCGCTGGGCCTGCGCGACAAAGGCCACTTGGGAAGCAGTTACTACGCGGCCCCCAACCCACCCGTCGGCGCCGTGTTCACCTGGTGGCTGAAAGACGACATCAAAACCCTGAAAACGAAACGCCAGGATGCGGAAAAAGCCGCAGCGGAAAAGAAAGAAACCGTGTACTATCCTGCTCTCGACGCCCTCCGCGCCGAAGACGAGCAACCCGAACCCTACCTGTTGTTTACCGTCGCCGACGCCTCCGGCGAAGTGATCCGCCACATCAAAACCGGCGCCACCAAGGGGCTGAAGCGCATGGTATGGGATTTTCGCTACAATACGCCCGCTCCGGTAACGGGCCGTTTCAAACCCGCCCCCGACCAGTTGTTCGGCGACGAGGAAAAAGGACACCTGGCCCTGCCCGGCCGCTACAGTGTCACGCTCAGCAAATACGAAGACGGTGTACTCACTACCCTGGCCGGCCCCGTTTCCTTCGAGGCCAAATCGCTCAACAACGCCACTTTACCCGCCTCCGACAAACAGGCTTATCTCGATTTTTGCAAAAAAGTGAGCCGCCTGCGCAAGGCCGTCAGCGCCGCGAACATGATCCGCAACGACCTGAACACCAACCTCGGCCACATCCAGAGCGCCCTGCACGATATGCCCGCCCCGCCGCAGGATATGCTGAAAAAAGCCTACGACATCAGCCGCCGCCTGAACGCCGTGAATACCCAACTCAACGGCGACCGCACCCTCGCCCGGCGCGAGTTTGAAACGCCGCCTTCGCTCAACGGTCGCGTCGGCTTCATCGAAGACGGAATATGGAACTCCACCTCGGCGCCCACCGAAACGTACCAGGAGAACTACCGCATCGCGGCCAAACAATTCGGTCCGCTGCTGGAGGAATTGAAAGCGATTGACCGGGAAACAGCAGCGATGCAACGGGAATTGGAAATAAAAGGCGCGCCCGCTACGCCGGGAAGGTGGCCGGTGTGGGAATGATTCTCGCTGGAGTCCTGGCCGGAGCTGACATTTGCCGAATTTTTAAAAGAGGTAAAAAAGCAAAAGATCGCCTGGAGCCTGCGGGAGGAATCGGAGTGGCCGGAGCATTTCACGGCGGAGCAGGCCGCGGCGCGGGTCTTACAGCAGAAGATCGAAAAAACCGACCGGGAGATCGACCGGATGGTGTACGAATTGTGCGGGTTGACGGAGGAGGAAATTGCGCCGGTGGAGGGGAAAGGATAACGGAAAAAAATGTAACTTTGCAAAAATAAATGCCATGCTTACGATACCTGCAGATCTTGTACAAGCGACCCGGATGACTGATGAGGAGATGTTGCTGGAAATAGCCGTTATGCTATTTCAACGTGAAAAGCTTACATTAGGGCAAAGCGCGCGGTTGGCTGGTATGTCGCAATACCGGTTTCAATTGGTGCTGGCCAGCCGGGATATTCCCATTCATTACGATGTCGAAGAATACCGGGAAGATGTGCAAACCATCGAATCGTTACTATGATTGTTGTCAGCGACACATCCCCTATAATAAATCTGGCTATTATCGGTGAGATCAACCTCTTGCCGCAAATATTCCACAGGATAATTATTCCGCACGCAGTATTCGATGAAATTACTGTAAAAGGAGCTGATATGCCCGGAGCTGATGAAATCCGCGAAGCGAAGTGGGTGGAAGTGCTTCATTGTCAGGATCAGAAGCTTTTTCAGGCACTCAAACAACTGGTTGATCCTGGGGAAGCAGAGGCAATTGTATTGGCCTTGGAAATAAAGGCGGATTTGTTGCTGCTTGATGAGCGGATTGGCCGCCGATTAGCCCTAAATTATCATCTAAAAATATTGGGGTTGCTAGGGGTATTGAAAATTGCTAAAAGAAAAGGGTACCTCACTGCCGTCAAACCAGTTTTGGATAAATTAATCAAGGATGCCGGTTTCAGAATCTCCTTGGCGCTTTATCGGGAGATAATAACAGATGTGGGAGAATAAGCTCGAGCATTTCACGGCGGAGCAGGCCGCGGCGCGTACACATTGTGTCGCGGAAAGTTTGGCCTGGCTGAGGCCGTAATAAAAGGCAATTTGATCCTTACAAATCCTTCCTCCTGAAAATCCTGACCGCCAGCAACATCGGCACACTCGCCCACAACAGCAACACCGCCGTTGCGAACGCGATGCCCCAGCCCGTGCCCAAAAACTCCCGGAACAAAGCGCCCGTATAACCCATCAGTGCCGAAATGTCCATTTGCAACAGCACCACCACGCGGGCGAGGTCAATCGGATTGAGGGAAACGAAGGCGAGCATGGCTTTTTCCAACGGATAGTCGGCGAAAGCGAACATCAGGAACAGCACCAGCGCGTCGTAGAGCAGCGCGAAGTAGAACCATAACAGCAATGCCACGCCGATGCCTTTGGCTTTGTCGCGGGTGGCGACCGAGGCCAGCAAGGCGACGGAAACGAACACTACCGAAAGCCCCACCGCCGCAACGAGCAGGGACAAACCCGTCGCGTTGGGCGCATAGATCGCCACCGGAACCCCTATGCCGATCAGGACTGCCAGTGTCAGCGCAAGCGCGAGGCCGAAGAACTGGCTCCACACAATGACGCTGCGCCGGATGGGTTGCGCGGCCAGCAATTCGATGAATTCGTAGGAATTGTAAAAGTGAATGGTGGCAAATACGATGCTCACCAACGGCGTGACGATCAAAGCAATGTTGAGCAAACTCACCAAACCTTTGGTGGGATCGTCGCTGAGATTGAACAAGCCCAGCGATACTGCCAATAAAAACAGGGTGTAGCCGATGACGATCCGGTTCTGAAGAATATCGTAGAGAACGTATTTGACAATGCGGAGCATGCTGTTGCGGTGGACGGTAGACGGTTTACCCGCCGAAGCTTCGGCGAAGGCGGGTGGACGGTGGACGGCAGCTGGCTGACGATCATGCAGATCGTGATCGCGTTGAATGCGCTCAGGAACTGTATATGGTTGAAATTGGGCAGTTTCCGCTATCGCATCACCTGGCTCCGGCTCCCCCTGAGAATGTGTAACCGCAAATGTATCAATTCTGCGTGGATGCCCCGGTATCTTCGGTTCATCAAAGGTCGTTTCAGTCGTTTTCATGCTGCTGCGTTTTGTTTCATCACCTGCGCCAGGGCGCGGTTGAGTTTTTCTTCTCCCGTGCGGGCTTTGAGTTGTTCGATGGGCTGGTAAAACTGCAATTTGCCTTCGATGATGTACATCACATCGGTCGTCAGTTCGTCTAAGTCGCTGAGAATGTGGGAAGTAACCAAGATCAGTTTGCCTTTCGCTTTTTCGGACAAGACCTTTTCTTTTAAAATCTCAGAAGATACGGGATCCAGACCGGCGGTAGGCTCATCGAGGATCAGAACGGCAGGATCGAAAAGAAAGGCGAGACAAGCACTCACTTTCTGGCGGGTACCGCCGGAAAGGGTGCGCATCGTTTTGTGGGCGAATTTTTCTACTTCGAACGCCCGCATCAGATCATCATCCAAATGTTCGAAGGCGCCGCGCCGGATCTCTTTCACCATATCGAACACCTGACCGACGCGCATGTTGTCGGGATAGCGGCCTATCTGGGGCATGTAGCCGATGTGCCGGCGATAATCCCAGCCGCCGAGGATATGAGCGCCGTTCAAAACGATATCGCCGCTGTCGGGAATGACGAGACCGAGCAGACATTTCAGAAAAGTCGTTTTGCCGGAACCGTTCGGCCCGACGAGCGAGATCGCCTGCCCCGCGTTCATGCGCACGCTGACGCCGTCGAGGGCTTTCATTTTGCCGAAGGACTTGGTGAGGTGGGTGGATTCGAGCATAGAATGGGTTTGAAGATTTTTTATTGGAAGGGTTTACCGTTGTCTTTTTACCAAATGCTGGTAAAATGATTCATTACTACCTTTGCGGCATGCCGCTCAGTTTTCCGGCAGGAACCGTGGAGGCACTATCTGATAATGTCAAACATTAAATTTATGGAGGTAAAAGATTCCAACGGCAATCTGCTCGCTGAAGGAGATGCAGTCACAGTGACCAAAGATTTAAAAGTAAGAGGTTCTTCGGCTGTCATCAAGCGGGGAACGAAAGTCAAGAACATACGCTTGACCGATGACGAAGAGGAAATCGAGGGCAAAATAGATGGATCGGTCATCGTGCTCAAAACTTGTTTCCTGAAAAAAGCCTGAGAAAACATGCCGAAGGTTGTTTAGAGGCCGTCTCATAAGGTTGATAAGAGTTGATAAAAAGTTGATGAGGTTGATTTCCAATGCAAAAAAGTGCAGTATCTGGCATCATTTGAGCCTAAATATCAACTTTTATAAACCCTTATCAACTTTTATCAACCTTACGAGACACCCTCTCCACTTTGGAATATAAGGCTATTTCGGCAGCAACACGCCGTCAATCACATGGACAATGCCATTGGATGCCGGCACAGTAGCCACGACATTGGCGCCATTGATGGTGATCTTGCCGTCTTTCACGCCGATGGTGACGTTGCCGCCGTTGGCCATGTTGATGATCTGGCCGTCCTGCAACATTTCGGGTTTATACACTGCGACGGCGACGTGGTATTGCAGAATGTCCTGGAGGTCAGCCTTTTTCTCGGGTTTCAGCAGGCCTTCCACGGTGCCGGCGGGCAGTTTGTCGAAAGCAGCGTTGGTCGGAGCGAAAACGGTGAAGGGGCCGGCATTGGAAAGCACATCCACGAGTTCGGCGGCTTTTACGGCGGTGACCAATGTGGTATGGTCGGGGCTGCCGGCGGCGACTTTCACCACGTCTTTTTGCGACACGTCATCCTGTACGGCGGATTGACCGGCGCCCGCAGGTGCCGATGCATCGCTGGCAGTAGTGGAGGACTGGGGCGCATTGCCGGTGCAGTTGGCAAGAAAAAGCATCAATGCCAACGCGAAAATGGAACGAATGAACAGGTTGGTTTTCATACTATTGTTGTTTTAAAATTTTGCAAAATGCAATACTCCTGATAATCCTGTGCATGAACTGCGCACTGCCACTAAAGCGGTCGCATGGCAGGTTTTTCATCTTTCAGTTGTTCGGGGGTAAGGGAGGGAATAATTTTCTCCGCCTTGTCGAGTAGGTAAACCATAAAACTGCGCATCAACACGAGTCCATAGGGCATTCGCTCGACCACGATGGCGTAGAGATTGACCGGGCGGTACGGCACATCTCCCACTCCATCGCGATTGAGGTCATAGCCTTCGTATTTATCCCAGTAGTTGCCGTCGAAGGTATTGAGCACCAGGTGGCCGTTGGTGGCCACATCGAAGGAATTGCCGAAAAAGTTGTTCCGGCGCACCACATTGGCGTCGCAACTGGCCTGTACACGCAGTGCCCATCCGTTTTCCCGAAACTCGTTTTCTTCCAGCACGATGCGGCTCGCCCCTTCCATGTATACGCCCGCCGAATTGTGCTCAAAAGTGTTTTT
The DNA here is from genome assembly GCA_019187225.1 of Saprospiraceae bacterium. Taxonomy (GTDB): domain Bacteria; phylum Bacteroidota; class Bacteroidia; order Chitinophagales; family Saprospiraceae; genus M3007. Next base: position 74,733 of record JABAQQ010000006.1, on the reverse strand, counting down.
CCAGATGTGGCTGTCTGAAATGTCTTTCAACAAAATGCCGTAGGCTGCTCCGCCCCAGTTGTAACTGAACCGATTTTCATACATTTTGACTTGCCGGGAATACATCACTGCTACCCCCGCTCCGTTGTTGCGGAAAGTATTGTGGTGGTATTGATCGTTGTGCGAAAACATGAAGTGCAATCCGTACCGGATATTTTGTTCGCTCGTATTGCCCCGGATCTCCGAATCGGTCACAAACTCAAAGTAGATACCGTCGCGCTGTCCCGTAATATAATTATCTTCTATGATGGCTTCCGAGCATTTCCACAAATGGACGCCGTTGCCGCTGTTTTGCTCTTCTTTCGGTATGCCCTGAATGTCGTTGCAGCAAACCCGGCAGCCGATGGTGTTGGACAAATAGATGGCAAAATTGCAATCCCGCAAGCGGTTGTCTTCCACGACGACGTTGTTGGCAGACAGCACTTTGATGCCGGCCACATCGAGGGTGCTGAGTTGACCGCCGTTGCGGATCTCGAAACCCCGGATGGTGACATTCGAAGCGGTGACGGTGATGATCTCATCTCGGTGCTGGCCGTCGAGCACCGGGTAGTTCAGGCCGATGAGAATCAGGGACTTATCCACTGCCAGATTGCCTTCCGCATATATCCCCTCGTGGACGAAAAGGGTATCGCCGTTTTTCGCTTTTTCCAGGGCCTCGCGAATGGTAGAATAGGGTTGACCGGCGCCCACATGGAGCGAACTCGCAGTGAGACCATAAGTAAAAAACAGCAATATGGCGAAGGATATAAGTTTCATTTTCAGCGTTTGCCCACCGATAAACCGGTGGGTTGAGTTTCCAAGTGCTCCGGACTTTGATATACAGCCCACTGATCCCGGCGGGTATGTACCGGCGAGCCATCAGGAATATTCATTGTTTTTCCGCGTACGATTACTGGCTGGCTTTCACCTCTTCCCACGACATCTCTTTACCGCCGCCCACTTCGGCCTTTAAGGCTTCCAGATCTTTTTTGTCGGAAAAACTCGCGATATCGGCACGCATCGGGCTTTTGATCGCTTCATTATGCAGGAAAAATGCCTGCTGAACATCCACGAAAGTGCCGGTTTTTTTAAAATCCACCGTCACAGTTTGCGCGATCTGATCTGCGGCGATTTCTCCGGATTCAAGATGGTTGACGAGGCAATTCAGGTCGTCGAACTTATAGACTTTGCCTTTTTTGGTCACGATCTCAGCGCCAAAGCGCTTGTCGGTAAGCGTCATTTTACAGTGAAAACATTCATCCATACCGTAACGGATCGGTTCGGGACCGATGGCACAGGAGCAAAAAGTCAGCAAAGTGAAAACACCCAGCGTTGCACCTGCCTTGCGGGAAGTTGCGCCGGCAGTTGCCTTCAGTTTTCTGTTCCGGAAAAACTCCCACCACCACAACACCGTCGCCAGCAAACAAACGCCGATGATAAGCCACGCACCGGTGTCGGGACCGGAATAGGATGTGAAATTGAGCAGGTTCTTATACCCGATCACTGGCGGCTGGTACGACATATCCGGCACCTTAATGGCTGCATTCGGGTCGAGATTGTGACCGTAGTCATAGCCCCAACGATAAAAATCCCACAATGCTGCTATACCGTAGACGTACGACAACAGCGTAAAAAAGAACAGGAGGCGCGCATTACCCAATACCGCTGCCGCCACGCCTACTGCAATCAGGAAACCGATCATGATACCGATGTACTGAAATTCAGGGAACATCTCTACGCTGATGTGCTTCATCCCAATATAGTGGTTCAGTCCATTGATGATGTCAATTTCACCGGTCAGTTGGTTGTGCCAGATTTTCATCGTGAGCCCCTCCGGGTATTGCGGCGCCCAGAGTAATATCTGCCACAACGGGACGAAAAAGGTGGCAATGAGCGAAAGACTCGTCACCCCCACTATAATACGGGTTGCTTTGCTAAGTGTCATAATTGAAATGATTGATGAAGTTGATCAAGGTTGATGAGGTTGATAAGGTCTGTTATCAACCTTATCAACCTCATCAACCTTGATCAACCAATTACTTTGTTTCTCCGGTGGGTTCGGCTTTGTTGCCGGTGCTGAATGTCAACGGTACATTGGAGCCGCGCGGCGACACGCGTACATAACCCTGCATTTCCTGGTGGAGGGCCGAGCAGAAGTCGGTGCAATAGATCGGGAACACACCCACGCGGTCGGGCACCCATTTGAGGGTACAGGTTTCACCCGGCATGATGAGTATCTCGGCATTGTTGGCGCCTTTCACCGCAAAGCCGTGTGGCACATCCCAATCCTGCTCGAGGTTGGTGACATGGAAATACACTTCGTCGCCGATTTTCACGCCTTCGATATTGTCGGGCGTGAAGTGCGAGCGGATGGAAGTCATATTGATGTGCACCTTGTTGCCTTCGCGGAAAGCTTTGGCCTCTTTCTCGCCTTTGGCGACATAGGGGTGATTATTTTCCTCGATCTTGAAAATCTTGACAGACTTGGGTGCTATCAGGTTGGCAGGGATTGCTTCGGCGTAGTGCGGCTCGCCGGTGGTCGGGAAATCGAGCAGGAGTTTCATTTTATCTCCTGAAATGTCGTACAGTTGCGCGGATTGCGTCAGCTCGGGCCCTGTGGGCAGGTAGCGGTCTTTGGTGATCTTGTTGTAAGCGATGACGTATTTGCCGTGCGGTTTGCGCGTCGGGCCACCTGGTATGCTAAGGTGACCGATGGAATAGTACGTCGGCACGCGGTCCACTACTTCCACTTTTTCGATGTTCCATTTCACGATCTCGGAGGATACGAACATCGAAGTGTAGGCGAAGCCTTTGCCGTCGAATTCGGTATGCAATGGGCCAAGACCCGGTTTCTTCACTTCGCCGTGCAATACCGCGTCGTATTTCAGCACCGGAATGCCGTCGTATTCGCCTTCGAAGTTCTTGTCGGCGATGGCTTTCTGCATTTTGGTAAAAGAGAAAACCGGTATAACAGCAGCCAGTTTGCCTGAACCGCAGATGTACTCTCCGCTGGGATCCACGTCGCAGCCGTGCGGCGATTTCGGGCAGGGCATAAAATAAACAATGTCCTTCAATTCTTTCGGATCGAGCACCACGACTTCATTTTCGATGGTAGACGTTCCGCTGTGGGTTTTTTCATCCCAAACGTTGTGTGCATAGCGGACTTTGGATTTTTTGCCTTTTCCTGCTTTCGCGTATTCTTCGCATTTTTTCCAGTTGACCGCCATGATGAAGTCCTTGTCCTTTTGCGAAGCGTTCACTTCGAGCAGCGTATTGGCTTGTTCGGTGTTGTAGCACGAGAAGAAGAACCAGTCGTGCGAGGGACCGCGACCGCAACGGCTCAGGTCGAAGTCGACGCCGGGCAAGAGCACCTGAAAGCCGATGCCCATACGACCGGTCTCTTTGTCAATGCTGACGAAGGATACCGTGCCTTTAAAGTTTTGTTTGTAGGTGTTGATGCTGACGTCGGGATTCGAGTTGTCGTCGTCCATCGGATAACTGAAGCGGGTACCGGCTATGGCATACTCCGAATTTTCGGTCAGGAATGGAGAGGAGTGGTTGCCGGAGCTGTTCGGTATCTCGATGATCTCTTCGGTGCGGAAAGTGCTGAGGTTGATGCGGGCGATGCGCGGCGTGTTGTTGCCGTTGACGAATGCCCAGCGACCGTCGTGTTCTCCGTTGGTGGTGGAAAGGGCGATGTGGTGAGAGTCGTCCCAGGGCACAAAACCGTGCGAAGTGTTAAGCATGGGTTTGGTCTCTTCGCTATACCCCCAACCATTTTCGGGGAATTGAGAAAAAACAGGCACAATGCGCAGCAAGCGGCCCGAAGGAAGGCCGTAAACGCTGACCTGACCATTGAAACCGCCGGAAACGATGCTATAAAACTCGTCGTATTTGCCGGGTGCGACATATACCTTGGAGGCGGCGTCGCCTTCTACGGCGCTGGTGGGGTTCTGAGGTTTGCAGCCAGGCGACAGCAACGCCAGCGGCGCTGCTATGATAGCGGCAAAAAGAAGAAAAAGATGTTGGGTTTTCATAAAAAAGAATTGATTTTGAAATATTTGGAAAGCGCAGTGCCGACTCTAACGGGCGTAGAAACCATTTACGCAGACTGGCAGCCGGCGTTGCGCATGAGCGATGGACTTTTAGAGGAATTGTGGGAATATGAAGAGTTGCCTACTTTGTTTCGACTTATTTCTCTCCGTCATTCTCCCGCATGAATTCAATGATCTTGCGCGCGTCTTCTTGCGTTACGTTTTGATTAGGCATCCGCACAAGACATTCTTCGAGCATTTTTTGGGCTTCGGCATCGGTCGCAAGCATCATATCCACATTGGTGATCATGTTTATCAGCCATACCGGTTCGCGGCGTTTGGTGACGCCTGCCCAGCCCGGGCCAACTAATTTTTCGTTGGTAAGTTTGTGGCACGCGAGGCATTTGGTATCGTAAATGCCTTTGCCGGCGGTGACCCATTCTTTGTTGAGCGGATTGGTGAGTTCTACGGTTTTGACTTCCGTTCCGTGCACTTCAGGTTGCGGAGTGGCGGCTTCGGAGGGGGTTGGTGATTTTTTTGCAGCATCTTCGGCTTCTTTTCGCGAAGTGCAGGCAAGAAAGGCAATCATAAGAAGAGCAGCAAGGAAAGTTGTTTTGCCGGACATAATGAATAATGGTGTTTGTGAACGAAAGAAAAAAAGAGTTCTGTGTCTTTATCACCGCAAATGTAAGAGATTTCTGTCTTTTCCCCGCAAAAGTATCGGGAACCACTGAGGCAAACGGATGAGGGAAGTCAGTCCGGCATTTGATTTGCGTCATCTATTGAAGATGCACGACTCTTTTTACCTTTAAAGTCTTAAGTACGCATCGGAAAAAATCTATATTTCAATCACATCTGACTCATGTTCTCCAAAACATTTGGCTACGCCCTTCGCGCCATTACATATGTGGCCATTCATGGGAATGATGGGAAAAAGGTGAGCCTGCTGGATTTATCGCAATATCTCGATATCCCGTACTATTTTCTCGGTAAGATCATGCAGGAAATGGTAAGGCATGGAATCCTCGATTCCATAAAAGGGCCCAGCGGCGGATTTTTTACCAATGGATCAACCCTCGACACTTCGCTCATTCAAATTCTGAAGATCACGGACGGAAATCTGGTCTTCAGCCAGTGCGCTTTGGGCATCAAACGCTGTAATACCGAGCATCCCTGCCCCTTGCACAACGACTTCGCCGCCTGCCGCAACGGCATGTTGCAGGCACTCTCCAGCAAAAAGATACGCACCTTGGTTGATGAAATCCGGGCAGGTGAAATTTACCTGGCCCGCTGATGCTCAGCCATACCAATACTCTGCCGGGAGGGTTTCTTTTTCGACTGTCGTTTCGAAGAAACGCTGTTTTTCCCAGGCTGTCATCATCCGTTCTCCATCCGGCGTTTGGGCGGCTACATAGGCAACATCCGCACCACGGGTCACTAAGAAACCTACCGGCAACGCTTCGTCTCTTTGGTTTTCGGGAGCTACCGGCACACAGGAGCAATTGCCCATTTTAAAAGGTTGTCCTGCAATGGTATGCGCCTCCCCGCGCAGCCAATCGGTCAAATTCTGCTGCATCGCTTTCATAGTCAACGGTTTTTGAAATGAACAGAATGGATTAATCTTGCCAAACATGAGTCATGCGGCATGTTGTTTTTCAGCGCGACGCTTTGTGGCTACAAAAGTAGCCTTTATCCGGGCTATTGTCAAGGGATCAATACCATTAAAAGGTTTGATTTGTGGTATACCGACAAAAATCATCACCCACCCTGATATTCGTCATCTGCCCGCCGCTTCCCCCCTTCGCATCTTGTGCCCGATTTTGACACTACAATCTGCGGCTATCATGAAGATCATGCTCCTACTTATTCTCATCAGCCTACTGCTGGCGGCAGGATTCCTGCTCGTCTACCTGTGGGCGGCGAGAAACGGCCAGTTCGACGATGATTACACGCCTTCGGTGCGGATATTATTTGACGATAAGACACCTGCGGAAGAAGAAGGTTCGACTGCGACAAATCAGACGACAAAATAAAGAACTGACTTAACTCTCTCTTTATGAGCAATATTCAACAATTTCAGTACGACAACAAAATTGTCCGGGCGTTTGGCATTGCCTCATTCGTCTTCGGCGTTGTGGGGATGCTGGTAGGGCTGATCATCGCCTTACAGCTTATTTATCCTTCCCTCAACCTTGGTCCGTGGATGACCTTCGGGCGTTTGCGTCCATTGCACACCAATGCGGTGATATTCGCATTTGTGGGCAACGGTATTTTTATGGGCGTGTATTATTCGCTGCAGCGCCTGTTGAAAGCGCGCATGTGGAGTGATACCCTTTCGTGGATCCATTTCTGGGGATGGCAGATCATCATTGCCTGCGCGGCGGTATCGCTACCGATGGGCCTTACCACGAGCGGCGAGTATGCCGAGTTGATTTGGCCACTCGACATCCTTATTGCGTTAATATGGGTGATTTTCGGCGTCAACATGTTCGGTACCATCATCAAGCGGCGGGAAAATCACCTCTATGTGGCGATATGGTTTTACATCGCTACCTGGGTCACAGTAGCCGTGCTGCATATTGTGCGGAGCTTCGAGCTGCCGGTAACGTTCACGCAGAGTTATCCTTTGTTTTCAGGAGTACAGGAGGCACTGGTGCAGTGGTGGTATGGTCACAATGCGGTGGCATTTTTTCTTACCACACCTTATCTCGGCATGATGTATTACTTCCTGCCGAAAGCTGCCAACCGCCCGGTCTATTCTTATAAATTGTCTATCATTCACTTCTGGGCGCTGATTTTCATTTATATCTGGGCAGGGCCACACCACTTGTTGTATTCTTCGCTGCCCGACTGGGTGCAATCACTGGGCACGGTATTCTCCATCATGCTGATTGCGCCGTCGTGGGGAGGTATGCTGAACGGCCTGCTCACCTTGCGCGGTGCATGGGACCGGGTGCGACAGGATCCCGTGCTCAAATTCATGGTCGTAGCCGTGACCGCCTACGGTATGGCTACTTTTGAAGGGCCGATGCTTTCGATCAAATCGGTGAATGCCATCAGCCACTTCACCGACTGGACCATCGCGCACGTGCATGTCGGAGCGCTTGGATGGAACGGTTTCCTGACCTTCGGCGCCTTGTACTGGCTCTGGCCACGGATGTACCGCACCCAATTGTATTCCACCAACCTGGCCAATATCCATTTCTGGCTCGGTACGCTCGGTATTATTGTGTACGCCGTTCCGTTGTACTGGGCCGGCTGGACGCAGGCGCTGATGTGGAAAGAGTTCACACCCGAAGGCACGCTGGCGTGGGGCAATTTCCTAGATACGGTGACGCAGATCATGCCGATGTATGCGATGCGTGCCATCGGAGGCACCATGTTCTTCACCGGTATCCTGCTCGGTGTGTATAACCTGGTCAAAACGGCGCAACAGGGTACTTTCCTTGCCAATGAAGACGCTGAAGCGCCTGCGCGCGAACGCCGCGTGGCGCCGGTCGCCGGCGAATACTGGCACCGCTGGATCGAAGGCCGCCCGATGCAAATGTTGCTCTGGAGCACGATCCTCATCGCGATCGGCGGTATCGTGCAGATCGTCCCGATGGTATTCATCGAAAGCCAGGTGCCGAAGATCTCGACGGTACAACCGTATACCCCCCTCGAACTCACCGGCCGCGACATTTATGTCCGCGAAGGATGCGTGGGTTGTCACTCGCAAATGATCCGGCCGTTCCGCGATGAAACAGAGCGCTATGGCGAATATTCGAAATCAGGCGAATACATCTACGACCGGCCGTTCCTCTGGGGCAGTAAACGCACCGGCCCGGATTTGATGCGCGAAGGCGGTAAATACCCGGACAGCTGGCATTACAACCACATGATTGACCCGACTTCCATGTCGCCGGGCTCCATCATGCCCGCCTATCCGCACTTAGTGGAACAGCCGCTCGATCTGAGCGATCTGCCTGCCAAGATTACGGCGTTGCGCAAACTCGGAACGCCATATCCCCGCGATTTTGAAAAATATGCGGTCAGCAACGCAGAAGAACAAGCCCGGAAAGTAGCGAAAAATCTCGCGGGTCAGGGCGTAAAGGACGAGGGCGTGGAAAAAACGGAAATGGTTGCCATCATCGCTTATCTGCAACGCCTCGGCACCGATATCAAAGCGCAGCCGACGGCCAATCAATAATAATTTGGTTATTGGTTGTTGGTTATTGGTTACTGGCCATTAAATGTGATTCAATGTCTGTTATTGAATAACCAACAACCAACAACCAACAACTCTTAAATAACTCTTCTGTCATGTACAAATACCTGCTTCAATCCGTAGAAGGCATTCAGTGGTTCGGCATTGCCACGCTGCTGCTTTTTTTCGGCACTTTTTGCTTTGCTGCGATCCGGGCTTTTTTTTCCCGGAAAGAAGACATGCAGCGCATGGCCAATTTGCCCTTAGAAGATTAAAAATTCACCTAATTTCCTGTTTTTCAATTTTTTGGAAAAATGAAATCAAAAAAATATCTGCTCGTTATCTTATTGTTGGCCGACACCTTTACCGGTTGGAGCCAGGCATCGCAGGTGGCGACGACTGCGAGCCCGGTTGATGCTGCCCAGCAATTACCCGATATCATGACCATGATCCTCGCCATTGCCGGCGCGTCTCTCTTTGTCGTGGCCATGATCTACATCATCAAAGTCAACCAATTCTTATACAAAAGAGTGGTATCGCTCGAAGCGCAGAAAAGCGGTGTGACATTACAGGCAGAAACCGCTGAAGCTGCCAGTAATACATTCTGGACAAAAATCCGCAAAAAATACTGGGAGGACGCCGTACCCATCGAGCGCGAGGGTGAGATCACCCTCGACCACGGATACGACGGTATTCGCGAACTCGACAACCGCCTGCCGCCGTGGTGGGTCAATATGTTCATTCTGACCATCATTTGGGCAGTCGGTTATATGTATTACTACCATTGGGGAGGCGACGGGCCTTCCTCCGAAGAAGAATATAAAACGGAGGTGGAAGAAGCCAAAAAAGAAATCGCTGCAGCGGTGTCCGGTAAAGCCGCCGCCATTGACGAAACCAATGTAACCGCGCTTACCGATGCCACCTCGTTGGGTGAAGGCGAATTGATCTATAAAAACGTTTGCGCTGCTTGCCACGGCCAGCAAGGCGAAGGCACCGTTGGTCCTAATTTCACCGATGAATACTGGATACACGGCGGCGGCATTAAAAATATTTTTAAAACCATCAAATATGGAGTGCCGGAAAAAGGCATGATCTCCTGGCAAGCGCAATTAAAACCTGCCGATATGCAAAAGGTCGGGAGTTATATCCTGACGCTTAAAGGCACCAACCCGCCCAATCCGAAGGCGCCACAAGGTACCATCTGGAAGGAGGATGCGCAGCAGGATTCGGCAACGCCTCAGGAGACGGAAGCCCCCGGCTCCAAGTAGCAATAATTTTTTTGGCGGCAGCCGACCGGAAAGCGTACTTCCGGCGACAGGCTGCCGCCATCAACATGTTTGGTGAAAAATGAACAAGGAGTTTATCAACCAAGTCGTAGAAGACACCGAAGAGTATCGCGACCACATCGCAACGGTGGACCAACAGGGCAAACGCATCTGGCTATACCCGAAAAAACCATCCGGTCGGTTCTATCGCTGGCGCACTTGGGTAAGTGTGGCCTTTTTGATTATTTTTCTCGGCATGCCGTTCATCAAGGTGGACGGCGAACAATTCCTTTTGTTCAACGTGCTGGAGCGGAAATTCGTTTTGTTCGGATTGTTGTTCACACCTCAGGATTTCCACCTCTTCGGACTGGCCATGCTCACGTTCATTGTGTTCATCATTTTGTTCACAGTGGTGTACGGCAGGTTGTTTTGCGGCTGGGTATGTCCGCAAACGGTGTTTATGGAAATGTTTTTCCGCAAAATTGAATATTGGATAGAAGGCGATGGCAACGAACAACGTAAACTCGACAAAGCACCCTGGACGCCGGAAAAAATCCGCAAAAAAACCCTGAAACACGCTATCTTCTTCGCCATCGCCGTTGTGGTTTCCAATTATTTTCTGGCCTATATCATCGGGATGGATAAGGTGTTGGCCATCGTCAGCGAACCCTTGTCGAAGCACTGGGGCGGTTTTATCGCCATGCTTGTTTTCTCAGGGGTTTTTTACGGCGTATTTGCCCGGCTGCGCGAACAGGTTTGTACCACGATTTGCCCGTATGGCCGTTTGCAGGGCGTTCTGTTGGTCAAGGACTCGATCGTGGTGGCTTACGACCACATACGGGGTGAGCCCCGCGGAAAATTAAAAAAAGAAAAAACGGCAAATGGCGGACAGCAAACGGCAGACGATATGCGACCGGTGGAATACCGGGATCCCGTTCATCAAATTCAGGCCGCCGTCAGCAACCCGTTGCCGATAACCCACAATCAACCACCGACACTGAAAACAGGCGATTGTATTGATTGCAAACTCTGTATCGCCGTGTGTCCAACGGGCATTGACATCCGCAATGGAACACAACTTGAGTGCACCAACTGCACGGCCTGCATGGACGCCTGCGATGCCGTAATGGAAAAGATCGGCAAACCGCGCGGCCTTATCCGCTACGACTCCATGACAGGCATCGAGTCGGGTCGCCGCAAAATTTTTACCACACGGGTCTATGCCTACACGGCAGTGCTGCTCGCCCTGATCGCACTCGACGTATTCCTGATCGCACGGCGCGGTGTAATAGAGACCATCATTTTGCGTTCGCCGGGGCAACTTTACCAGCAAAAAGACGATACGCACCTGACGAATCTTTATACCTATACCCTCCTCAACAAATCCTCCAAAAACCTGCCCATCGAACTAAAAACCGCCACTCCCGGTGCCGTGATTCAGATCGTGGGCCAGGCGCCCACCGGCATTGAAAAAGGGAGTAAGATCGAAGGCGCTTTCTTTTTGGAAATGCCGATAGAACAATTGAAAGGGCGTAAAACACCGATCAGGATAGAAGTTATTTCCGAAGGGAAAAAAATAGACGCAGTGGATACCAACTTCATGGGACCGGGAAGATAGCAGTAGCAGTAGAGGAGCGTGCTCATTCAAACACTCAAATACTCATACACTCATACAATGAAATTCAACTGGGGAACCGGCATCGCACTCGCATACGGAATTTTCGCGCTGAGCATGGTCGGCGTGGTGTTCGCCTCCCGCCAACACGATCCGGGTCTGGTGCAAAAAAACTACTACGATCTCGACCTGAATTACCAGGCGCGGATGGACAAAAAACAAAACGCATCCACGTTGGCCAATCTTCCGGTGGCGCGTTTCAATACTCCGGATAAAACGATTTCCGTTCAGTTTCCGTCCGGTATGAACGTTTCCGGCGGTTCGGCCAAATTCTACCGTTCAGCGACTACCCGCGACGATTTTTCGGTGAAGATCGAAAATACAAATGCAATCGAAATTCCTGCGGCAAACCTTGCGAGCGGCAGATGGCGCGTCGAACTCGACTGGGAAGCCGACGGAAAAGGGTATTTCTGGGAAACGACGGTTAACGTAATGAAGAGTCATTAAAGTCATTTTATTTGTTTGACCAATGACCCTGATAATGACCAGTACGACTCGATGACGCAATAACGATAATTACTTGTTTCATGACAGTGATTACCCCACTCCTGCTCGGTCTTGCCGCTAGTCTGCACTGCGTCGGCATGTGCGGCCCGCTGATGCTGGCACTGCCGCTCGATGCAGCGGGGAGGCGGCATGTTTTGCGTGAAATGCTGACCTATCACGCGGGGCGCATTCTGACCTATGCCGCGTTAGGAGTGTTGTTCGGCCTGCTGGGAAAGAGCATTGCGCTGGCCGGGATACAGCAAGGACTTTCCATCGGAGCGGGGGTGTTGATGCTGGCGATGGCATTTATGGCCTGGCGCTTCGAACAATTGGTGACGAACTTGCCCGGGTTCGGAAGATTCACCAGGAGCGTACAGTTGCGCATCGGTCGTTTGTTGAATCAAAATTCAAATGGCGCTGCATTCGGCGTCGGTCTGCTCAACGGCCTGTTGCCCTGCGGGATGGTGTATGCCGCACTTGCCGGAGCCATCGCAACCAGCCGGGGAATAGAGGGAGGTCTTTTTATGGCGCTGTTTGGGCTGGGAACCTTGCCTTTGATGCTGACCGTGAGCGTTTTCGGCCGCTCGCTCGGTTTTTCTATCCGGCAAAAAATAAGATTGGCACAACCCATTCTGCTCACCCTAGCCGGGTTATTGCTCTTACAAAGGGGGCTGCACCTCGATCTGTTGCTGTTCGAATCGGCCGTGCCGAAAGCGGGGTATGAATGTCATTGACCCGGTTGTTCAGGTCTGCGAAAAAAAACGGACGTTGGACGTTCGAGAGTTAGACGTTGGACATTGGACGTTGGACTAAATAATTGATTTACAAGGCTAAAAGTCCAACGTCCAGCTGTCCAACGTCCAATGTCTAAGTGCTTATTTCCGCTTTCTCTTCTTATAATTTTCCAACACGAAGGAGCCCAGTCCCTGCAGGCTCGAATAAAACGCCTTGCCGTTGTTCGTCTGCGTAAATGCCTCTACGAAACGCACGAGATAGGGGTCGCGGGCGATCATGAATGTGGTGATGGGCACGCCTAATTTGCGGCAGCGCATAGCGAGGTTGAGGCAGCGGTTAACGATCTTGCGGTCGAGGCCGAAGGAGTTTTTGTAATAGTTTTTTCCGATTTTCAGACAAGTGGGTTTGCCGTCGGTGATCATAAAAATCTGTTTGTTGGGGTTGCGGCGGCGTTTGAGAATGTCGAGCGCGAGTTCCAGCCCGGCAACGGTATTCGTATGGTATTCACCGACTTCTAAGTAGGGAACGTCCTTCAGTTCGATGGGCCAGGCGTCGTCGCCGAATACAATGATGTCGAGTGTATCCTTGGGGTAGCGGGTCTTGATGAATTCAGCCAACGCGAGCGCGACTTTTTTGGCGGGTGTGATGCGGTCTTCACCGTAGAGGATCATCGAGTGTGAAATGTCAATCATCAGCACGCACGACATCTGACTTTGGTAGTAAGTCTCGTGCATTTCGAGGTCGTCCTGGGTCATATTGAACTCCTCGATGCCGTGGTTGATATAAGCGTTGCGCAGGGAATTGGTAACTGCCAGGTTTTCGAGGCGGTCTCCGAATTCGTAAGGCTTTACGTCGGCGGTGAATTCATCGCCCCGGCCGATGATATGGGTATCGTGTTTGCCGCTTTTGGCTTTTTTCAGGTCGCCGAAAATGTCGTCGAGGCTTTTTTGCCGCAGGCTGATCTCGAGTTTGGAAGTCGGCCCCATGCCTCCGTTGCCGTCGCCGTCGCGCCGGATGTATCCGCGCTCTTCCAGTTCGCGGATGAAGTCGCCCATTCCGTAGTCGTCGCTGGTCAGTTTGTACTGCTTATCGAGTTCGGTGAGCCATGCGAGCGCCTCGTACACGTCGCCCGACGTGTAGAGCATGAGTTCCTGGAAAATTTTGAACAGCCGGTCGAACGTTGTCTGGTTCGGGTCGGGCTTGAAATCGGTAAAGCGGAAGCCGAGCATATCTAAAAAGCAGGTTTCATGGTTTCTGATTGGAGGGTACCAAGGTTGTTTTTACTGAAACAGCCAATTGAAGGAAACGTTTAGGCGCTCCAATTTTTGCTGAAAAAAGAAGCGCTGAGATGTGCTGCTATCGTGGCTGGACAAAAACCTGTTTCATCCGATCTCATCACTTGAAATGGAGGTACGGATTTTGAATGGATTGAACATGGTTTAGGAATATTTGCACCGTCAAAATCAGTTCAGTGCCAATTAAGTTGACAAAAATCTATAAGGTTGATATTCAAATGTTTATCAACTCTTTAAACCAAACAAACTTAATTTGCGCTGTACTCACAAGCTAAAACCGAGCGTGTCCACACCCCTCAAACCCTCAAACCTTAATCGGTAATAATCTTCACGCTCTCCTGCTTTTTCCTTCCCGCCACAAGATCAATCGTTTGCTCTTTCACGCCGTCGAATACGGATACCATAGCCGTGTTGGGTTCGGCTTTTCCAAAGTCGTCGGCAAACACCGTGAGGTAGTGTTCATTGCCGGGGGGCAACTGTATCTCAAATTCCTGGGGGATCAGGCGCAGGTACACGCGATCCACCACTTTTTTGTCGTTGAGGTAAATGGAAATGATATCGCCGTCCTCGATCTGGCTGTCCCAGATTTTCACCCTGATCTTGCGGTTTTTTACATTCAAAGACTCGCCTACTTCGACTGCGCGCCCGCCGATGGAATCGGGTTTGAAAGGGCTGGCAGCGGCAACAGCGGGAGGTTTTGGCTTGGGCAGCGGTTTGGCGGCGGGCTTTTTCGCTTCAGGTTTTTTGGCCACCGGTTTGGGTTCCTCGTCGCAGGGCAGTTTAGCCGAGCCGCCGAAACGGATGCTGAATCCGGGTCCCCTCGATGACACATTGCTGATCAGGATCACATATTTTTCTTTTTCCACCACTTTCAGCGGAGCAAGCCAGGCATTGTCCAGGGTATCGGCGCAGCCTGCGTCTTCGCTGGTGTCTTTTTCACCGTTGCGGAGACCGGTTTCGCCCATGCAGGGACTGCCGAAAGCATTCTCCGCCGCGTCGCCGGCGGCCATGCAGCGCACAATCTGCTTGTCGTTGCAATTGCCGCTGGCGGGCAGTTTGAACACCACAAAATCAATATCGTCGTCGAGGCGATGGGGTGTGATGGCGAAGGTGAGCGTGCCGCTTTTGGCGATCTCGAATTTGATCCAGGTGGAGTTTTCCTCGGCATTACCAAAGTTTTCGCTGTTCATAAAACAGGCAATGAAGTCGGCTTCGGTATTGTTGGCGCCTTCGCCGCCGGTTTTGTCCACGTGGTATACCTGTTTTTTGCAAATTTCCATCGCCGTCGCGCAGTCGGCGTGGCTTTGCGTCAGAGCGGTAGAGCTGAAAAAGAAGGAAAAGACAAAGAGGAGGTGAATTTGTCGCATAGCGGATGTTTTTCGGTTCCGTGAAATTCCTCCTTAAACGAGTTTTTGGGGGAAATGTGTTTAAACGTCAGTGGAAAGTTGAATGCAAATTAAAAAACTTTGCTGGTGTTCAAGTTGATACTGTTCGGTGTCGCGTCTTTCGGATTGTATCGCTCCGGACTTCCCACGCTGGCCTGGTGGCTGGCGGGATTGGCATTAATAAGCATACTTGTGGAATACGCGGCGGGGTTTTAGCAGATCATTACAATTTCACGAGCGACATCTGCCACCATTGTTCCGCTGCAACCGCACGCAACACGTACAACCCTCCGGCCAACATGGACAGATCGAGTTCTGCCGATCCGGTTCGGGTGTCAAATTCCTGTGACCGTACCACCTGTCCGGCGGTGTTGAAAACCTGTACGTGTACAGGTGCCGCCGGGATTGTATACCACTCCAACCGAACGGCTCCGGTCGCAGGATTGGGAAACACCCTCACAGGAAGCATCGCTTCCGGCTCTTTTTCCCCCGATACCGGATTGGCTTCTATCGCTCCGATGGAAGGCGGCGTAGCGAATGCTTGTCCCAAATAATCGAAATCCAGCAGGGGTACCGGTGTGCCGGCTCCCGCGGCTGGACTGCCCGGCGGAATGGAAAAATCATCGTTCGCCGGATCGTTGAATAGCGGGTCGTCGTTCAGAATGGTATTCGTTTCCGCTACGGGCAGATTGGGGCCGGGCCAATTGGCGTCGCTGGCATTGAACCAGAGGTTGTTGGAAAATACGAAAGTTTCGGGCGCCGTGTTCGGGCCGATGTTCACTTCCGTGTTCAGGTCGTCGCCGAGCCATACGATGTTGTTGATGAATGAGTTGTCGCCGCATTCAAGGAAACGGTCGGGGTCAACGGTTTCCTGCAGGATGCGGACGACCCAATTCTCCGGTTGGTAGATGGTGTTGTTGGCGACTTCTACGTTCACTGCACCGACGTAGGCGACGGGCGCCCAGGATCCGACGATGATGTTGGCATACACCTGGAGATTGGCTGCTTCAAAGTGGGCAGTATCGGGCCGGAAAAATTGCAGGCCGGTACTGCCGCCGAGGTTGAGCGTTCGCTGTCCACCGTCGCGGAAAAAATTGCCTTCGATGCGCACCCATTCGCTGCCGCCCTTGCACTGAATGGAATTGGAGCCAAGATTTTCAAAAAAATTGTCTTCGATCAGGCCATGATGGCACCCCACCATGTCTATGCCGCTGCCGCCTGCCGCACCATTTTGAAAAGTACAGTTCCGCACCTCGAAATAATCGAGACCCGAAAGTTTCAGCAGGTCGTTGTTGCCCGAGGCGGACATATCGCGAAAAACACAGTCTTCAAACACTACATGATGGGCAGGCGAAGCATAAGACCCGCCGTCATCCACATTCACGCCATTGCCGGTCTGGTGCTGGAAAATAAGGCCGTACAGGCGCAGATACGCCGGATCGGTCAGTTGAATGGCATTGCCGCCGCCTTCGAAGACGACCGTTTCGCCGGGTGCATTGCTGATGGTGATCCATTGACCCGATGTGCCCTGAAGGTTGGCAAAATACAAGCCGCCGGGATATGAACCCGCGTGAATAAAAATGGTGTCGCCGGGCGCGACAACGGCGACGGCGGCGCTAAGGGTGGCGTAGGGATGGCCTGCGCCTACGTGAAGTGTGGTAGCACCGGCCGGGCCACTCAGAAAGAGGCAAATGATCGGGATAAATGATCGCATACTTATTTCAATATAAACACGGCAGCGTCGCTGTATCAATCCTGTCCGTTTTCCTCCGTTTTTGCCGCGCGCACCGATGCCCACAGTGTATTTTCCGAAGCCAGTATCTGCTCGACGCGCTCTACGAACAACTTAAATATCTTGCCTTCGTCCGGGTCGTCGTAGGAACCTATCCGGTTGAAATACAGATACTTTTCGCGCTGCAACGCTTCAGCGGAAGCCCGGTAGAGGCGCCAGTTTTCGCGGTATTTTTTCAAGGACATGACACCGCCAAGTATCGCCACAATAGCGCCCAAAAAGCCACCGACATATTTCAGCCATTCCAGATTTTCATTGTCCGAATACCCGACGCACAAGGGGATCAGGGCGCTGCATATGATGACGAGCGATTGGGAGGTAAAAAACCATCGTTTGTTCCGGGCGCTCTTTTTTTCATACCATTTGTATTGGTCGTCCACCCGGAGTTCCAGGTATTCTTCCGGGCTCATTTTGGTTTTAGATTTCATTTCCATTTGCGAGAAAATTGACGTTGGATGTTGGATTGTTGGATTGTTGGACGTTGGATTGTTGGATTGTTGGACGTTGGATGGCGTTGAATGCTTTCACGGTCCGGAGTTCAATATCCAACGTCCAACAATCCAACGTTATAAAGCATACGTTTCAAAAAACTCCTTCCTTGCCAGGCGATACACTTCCGAAAAATCTGCCGGTCCGCCCATGAAATCGCCCGCTTTGGCGACCATGTCTTCACCCCAGTCGGTTTTGAATTTGAATTCGCGGGGCAAACCCAGCGCCTTGAGTTTTTCGGCGGTCAGTTCGAGCGCGACGATCTTTCCGGTGGAGCGATACTCTGCAAAACCCTGGCGGGTCGGCTTTCCCACCGGCGCGTATTTTTTCAAAAATTCATTTTCAGGGACGACGTATTGCTCTCCGGCTTCTGTCTGGTTTTGTACGATGTAGTCTCCGGATCCGGCTTCGTTGATGGTTTCCACTCCGTCGCCCGTCACGGTTTCAACGCGCTCGCCTCCTTTCGCCCTTTTAGCCAGGATGTTGCGTTTTTTGTGATAAATGGCACCCTCCGACTCCAGCAAGGGGCGGAGTTTTTGCAAAATTTCCTGTTGGGAAAATACGGTTTTCGCGCTCAAAGCCTTCCAATTTTTGCCAAATGTAGCGCGAACTTCCCGATGTGTGCAAATCGCGTCATAGGTTTGCGGTCCGCCATTTGTTCCGCAAAGTGGCTTTTGTTTTTTAAACAATTCAGGATGAAGTATTTAGGCAAAAAAACCGCTTTGTTGCTCGCACTTTTCTGTACGCTGGCCCACATTCGGGCGCAGATTGTCCCCTTCCCCTACGACATTCAGAAAGAAGCCACCGGCGACAGCGCGATGGTCGTGACGGCGCATCCACTGGCGACCAAAGTGGGCCTCGACGTGTTGCGCAAAGGCGGCAATGCCGTAGATGCGGCGGTAGCTGTTCAATTTGCCCTCGCCGTGGTTTATCCGCAGGCGGGCAATATCGGTGGCGGCGGTTTCTTGATCTACCATGGAAAAGACGACCAAACAGCGGCGCTCGACTACCGCGAAAAAGCGCCGGCGGCAGCCACAGAAAAGATGTATCTCGATTCCGCCGGCAATGTGTTGCCCAATAAAAGCCGGCTCGGCGTCCTGGCCTGCGGCGTGCCGGGCACCGTGGACGGCATGTGGGAAGCGCATAAAAAGTATGGCCGCCGCCCCTGGGGCGAACTCGTGACACCCGCCATCGAACTGGCCATCAGGGGGTATCAGATCACCGAACAGGAAGCGCAAAACCTCAACGAAGAACGCTTCACTTTTATCCGCCACAGCAGCATTCAACCCGCTTTCGTCAAATTAGAAAACTGGGTGGCGGGCGACTGGCTCATTCAGAAAGAACTCGCTGTCACGCTCTCCCGCATCGCCGGCTATGGCCGTGACGATTTTTACAAAGGTGCGACCGCCTCGCTGATTGTCAACGAAATGAGCAAAACGGGCGGTCTCATCACCAGGGAAGACCTGCGCCGGTACAAAAGCGTGTGGCGCACGCCCCTCGAATTCGACTATAAAAACCTGCACATCATCACTATGCCGCCGCCAAGCAGCGGAGGAATCCTGCTCCGTCAGCTACTGGCCATGACCGGCGACCATCCTCTCAAAGATTCGGGATTTCACTCCACCGCCGCCGTCCACCTCATGGTCGAAGCCGAACGGCGCGCCTATGCCGACCGCGCGATGCATATGGGCGATCCCGATTTCTGGAAAGTACCGGTCAAAAAACTGACCGATATGGCATATCTAAAATCCAGAATGGCTGATTTTCAACCAAATAAAGCCACCCCAAGCGCTAAAGTAACGGCGGGACAGATCAAAGAGAGTGAAGAGACGACGCACTTTTCCATCATTGACCCGGAAGGAAACGCCGTATCGGTAACGACGACGTTGAACGATAGTTACGGCAGCCGCGTCGTTGTAAGTGGCGCAGGTTTTATCCTGAACAACGAAATGGACGATTTCAGCGCGAAGCCGGGCGCTCCCAACCTCTACGGAGCAATCGGCGGTAAAGCCAATGCCGTCGCCCCGGATAAACGCCCGCTCAGCAGCATGACGCCCGTCATCGCCACCAAAGGCGGTAAAACCTGGCTGGTGGTGGGTACTCCCGGCGGCACCACCATCCCGACCAGCGTATTTCAGGTGATCGTCAATGTGGCGGAGTTCGGCATGTCATTGCCCGAAGCGGTGCAGGCCAAACGCTTCCACCATCAGTGGACGCCCGACAAGATATTCATCGAAGAAGGCGCGCTGACGGAAGCCGTGATCCAACAACTCATCGAGATGGGGCATTTTGTGGAGCCGCGCGACCCCATCGGACGGGTGGAAGCGATCCTTCGCCTCGCCGACGGAATTTGGCAGGGCGTTGCGGACGAGCGGGGCGATGATGCGGCAGGGGGGTTTTAGGTTGGAAGGGGTTAAAAGGTTACAAGGTTGCAGGTGAAGTTATAAAAACCATTTCTTCGCATACAACAACCAGGCGAACGAGCCAATCCAGCTCAACAGCACGATCTGTAAAAAACCATCGCGCAACAGCGCCCGCGTAGGCGATTCGGTTTTGTTGTACACCAGGGTCAACTGCAAATAGCGCAGAATGCCGATGATAACGAAAAAGGCCGTGTAGTAGATCTTTTCCGAACCGATGCGCCCGGTTACTTCCGGCGAAAAGCAATACATCAGGTAGGCAACGATGGCGACAGTGGAGCAAACGACCATGCTCACATCGAGAAAAGGCAGGTTATAACCTTCCAACGCCTTGCGGAAAGTATGCCCTTTAGTCTCCACAAGATATTCGCCGCGCCGCTTGGCCAGGGCCAGGATCATGGCCAGCAAAAATGTCAGCACTATGAGCCACTGCGACACCTCCACCCCCGTGACTGCGCCACCCGCAAATACCCGCAACAGGAATCCCAGGCCGATCAGCGAAATGTCTATGATGGCGATGTGTTTCAGGGAAAAAGAATAAAATACATTGACTATAAAATACAACAGGCTGTAGATCAGCATTTCCCGGCTCAGGTAGGAGGCCAGGGCCGTACCGCCGAAAAGCAGGGCTGTCAGGATTGCCACACCTTGCCAGACGCTGACTTCCCCACTGGCGATCGGCCTGCGGCGTTTGTCGGGGTGATTGCGGTCCTGCGGTGCGTCTACCAGATCGTTGAGCACATATACGGCAGAAGCAATCAGGCAAAACGCTATAAATCCGAACGTCGCATCACGCAATACTACGGGTTCGCTCAACCGCGCAGCAAAAAAAGCCGGAATGTATAAAAACAGGTTTTTGACCCAGTGTTCCGGGCGGATAAGCGTCAGGAGTTGACGGAGAGACATGGGGCAAAGGTAAGGAGGGATTGGGGATTTCGGATTGCGGATTGCGGATTGCGGATTGTAAGCGCTGGCACTAAATGCATTCGTTCCCGCAAAATCCGCAATCCCCAATCCGCAATCCCCAATCCCCAATCCCTAATTTCCTTTTACTACAAATGCCTGAGGGAAGGCTCCTTCGATGCGCAATGCGACAGCGACGTCATTGGCCGTTTTGGCGTCCGGAAAATCGCCGAGCAGCACCCGCACAATACCTTGTTCGGGCAGGGGTTCGGCGATGATGTTGCCAAAGGCGCGGGCGGCGCCGTACCGGGGCGCCTGTGCATTGAAATCGGGTTGTATCTCTAAGTGGACCCGGTATACGGATGCCTGCCGGGCCGGCACAGCGGGCGACAGATCGGCCAGACTGAAGGTAGCGCCCGTGGTGTCTTTGGCTGTGAAGCGCGCCGAGCGTTCGAGCAATACCATCAATTCATTTTCAGTCATATCCGTCTGTGCAACGGATGTTTCATAACCTTCCTTGGTCACTTCGACGCGGTAATGGCTGCGCGGCGCGACGGAGAAACGGAACGTGCCGTTGGCCGAAGGACGCACTTCCAGCAAATGGGGCCGGTTGGCGCCATCTACCTCGTACAGCGCCACCATACAATCGGAAAGCGGCTGGTTGGTACCTTGTTCCAGCACAGTACCTGTCAGTGCGACAGGCGGTTCTTTAGGAAAAAACTCAAAAACATCTTCGTCGCGGGTGCTGGTTTTCGCGCCAAAATGGCGGTTGGACACAAAAAAGCCGCCGCCGTTTTTTTTCATTACCAGGAAAAAATCGTCAGCGGGGGAATTTACAGGCATGCCCGCATTTTCGGGTTTCGACCATTTGCCGGCTGCCCGCACGCTTTTAAAAACATCCAGCCCCCCCAGCGAAACGTGGCTGTTGCTGCTGAACCACAAGGTCTGCGAAGCGGGGTCGAAAAACGGCGTCACCTCGTCGCCCGCCGTGTTGACGGTATTGCCGAGGTTTTGAGGAAATGAAAAATCGAGGTCGTCCGAATCGAGCGGGCGTTCGCAGACGTACAGATCCAGTCCGCCGAAACCGCCTTCGCGGTCGCTGGCAAAAAACAGCAGTTCGCGCCCCCGGTCGGTCACTACAAATGGATGTGTAGCCGTGTGATTGGGCACGTTGATGTAATCGCGCAAGCGCTCCGGCTCGCTCCAGGTGCCGTCGGCCGTGCGGCGGAGCAGAAACAGGTTGCAGCGGGTACGCAGACCGTTGCCGCCGCGTTCCTCTGCAGAAGGCTCGTCGCACTGGGTGCAATAAAACCGGTTGCCATCGGGCGAAAAAGTACCGTTGCCATAACGCGCCGATACCGATGCCGGCAGGCCGGAGGCAGGAGAAGGAGCCTGCCATGTGCCCGCCTTGCGGTGCGAGCGCATCAATTGTACCCGTCCCTGTGCGAGGGTGGAAAAATAAAGCAG
The DNA here is from genome assembly GCA_019187225.1 of Saprospiraceae bacterium. GTDB lineage: Bacteria > Bacteroidota > Bacteroidia > Chitinophagales > Saprospiraceae > M3007. Next base: position 52,583 of record JABAQQ010000006.1, on the reverse strand, counting down.
GTTGTCTGAAAAAGGAACGGGGGCAAATTCGTTCTCCGGGCTGTTCACCTCCGCCGGCAGAATATTTACTTCAGCGGGCAGAACGGCTGAAACCTGCTGCTGGGCCATTTCCAGCGCCATTTCGCAACCTTTCACTTCGTTGGTCACCACTCCGATGATCTGCGCTTTGCGCGCGCCTTTGTAGCGCCGGGCAAATTCTTTGAAAGCCTCCATGGCTTCGGTATACCGGCCGCTTTGTTTGAGCGAACGGGCGTAGCGCAGCCCCGCCAATTCGTAACGTTCGTATTCCTGTTGCACTTCGGAATAACAACTGACTGCTTTCTCGTAATCGCGCACCCGGTAATACGCTTCGGCCGCTTTGTACAGCATAACGGAATTGTTGGCGTTCAGCCGGGCAGCCTGTTCGTATTGAGCGGCGGCTTCGCCGATTTTTCCGGCGGTCAGCATCTCTTCAGCGACGAGGGCTACGGGAGTGGCATCCTGTGCAGGAAGCGCTAATGGCAAGAGGGGCAGCGAGAGCGCCCAAAAAGCTAAATAATGTTTCATCGGCGTTCGATTTTCAGGTTGGGAAAGGATTTTTTATTTGTTGATAAGTGGAAGGCGGATTAAAAATTGATTGGATTATTTGAGGCTGACACCAGTTTTTCAACCACTTTCGGAAAATACAGATGTTCCAACCGCTGCACCTTGCGGGCGATATCGGCAGGTGTATCCTCCGGCAACACGGCGCACCGCTCCTGAAAAACGATATCGCCTTCGTCGTAGTGTTCATTAACGAAATGAATTGTAATACCCGTTTCCGCAGCGCCGCTTGCCTTTACCGCTTCGTGCACGTGCATCCCATACATACCCTTTCCTCCGAATTGCGGCAATAAAGCCGGATGGATGTTGACCATCTTTTTTTCATACGCCTGTACCAGATAGGAGGGTATCAACCACAGGAATCCCGCCAGAACAATAAAGCCAATGTCGTGCTTTTTCAGAATTCCCAGCAAATCCTCCGTGCCATAAAACGACGAACGGTCAATAATGTGCGTCGGAATGCCGTGTTCGCGGGCGATGTCGAGCACGCCGGCGTCTTTTTTGTTGGACACTACCAATGCCACCCGCACATCGGTAGCATTTTTGAAATACTCGATGATCTTGCGGGCATTGGAACCTGCGCCGGAAGCGAAAATGGCGATGTGTTGCACGGTAGACGGTGGACGGTAGACGGTGGACGGTGGACGGTGGACGGTGGACGATGGACGGTAGACGGTGGACGGTAGACGGTGGACGGTGGACGGTGGACGGTAGACGGTAGACGGTGGACGGTGGAGGGTGGACGGTAGACGGTGGACGGTAGACGGTGGACGGTGGACGGTGGACGGTGGACGGTGGACGGTAGACGGTAGACGGTGGACGGTGGAGGGTGGACGGTGGACGGTGGACGGTAGACGGTAGACGGGTTTACCCGCCGAAGCCTCGGCGAAGGCGGGTGGATTCAGACAATTGTTTTTAATATGCGGACAAAATAAATTGACATTGGACGTTGGACTTTTAGACCCTGAAAACCAATCAAATAATCTGATGTCCAATGTCAAAAATCCAATGTCCATGTACTTAATTCACCAGATCGAGAATGGTGAGCGCGCCGAAGATCAGGCTCGCCACGCCGTTGGTGGTGAAAAACGCCATATTGACGCGACTAAGGTCGTTTGGTTTCACAATTAAATGCTGATACAACAAAAGTCCCAGAAAAATGACCGTGCCAGCCCACAGCAGCCAGCCGGTGCCGGGCACTTCGGAGTGCAGGCGGTTGCCCGCATAGACCATCAGTGCCGCGGTGCCGAGGTGCATCCATTCGGAAATGCGGAGCGCGCGTTTTTTCCCGAAAAACGAAGGCATCGAGTAGAGTTGCTGTGATTGGTCGAACTCTTCATCCTGCAGGGCATAGATCACGTCGAATCCCGCCACCCACAACAACACCGCCAGACCGTACAAAACCGGAATCCAATCGAACCGGCCCGTGACAGCCAGATAAGCCCCCACCGGCGCCAGTGACAAGCCCAGACCCAGCACCAGGTGACACAACCAGGTGAAACGTTTGGTGTAACTGTATCCCAGCACGACCGCCAGCGCCACCGGCGAAAGGAAAAAGCAGAGGGGGTTGATGAACCACGTGGTCGCGATGAACAGCAGGCAGTTGGCTGCGACAAATCCCAGCGCCGCCCGGGGGGAAATGACTCCCGCCGGAATTTCGCGGACTTTCGTGCGTGGGTTCGCGGCATCAATGTCGCGGTCGAGGTAGCGGTTGAATGCCATGGCCGCACTGCGGGCAAAAACCATACACAATACCACGAACGCCAGTTTCAGCCAGTCCACGCCTTCGTTCTGTTGCGCATGGGCAATAAAAAACGCTGTCAGGGCAAACGGCATGGCGAATATCGTGTGGGCGAATTTGATGAGCGAGAGGTAGTTTGTCATTGAAAGTAAAAGAAGTACATGGACAAAATAAACACATAGGCACATAGTTCACATAGTCTGTTGGTTTTCATTGCTATGTGGACTATGTGCCTGTGTGTTGAATACCAAAGAGATTCATTGCGGTCATAGAATAATTGTCATTGCGCGTTGGGTGTTTTGCCCGAAACGGTTCGTTTGCCGGTATCTGTGGGAATCGCCCCCCGGCAAATCCGGCGCAGCAGAGCCGTATCCGGCGGAGCGAAATAGTTGGCGGCATTTTGGGACGAATGCAGGACATATAGCGGCAAAGTCTTGATCTTCGACAAGGGCAGTTCTTCCGGCAAATCCGGTGGTTTTACATAGAACACGCTGAAAACCAGCGAATCGGATGTGGCAAGATACAGCGTTATCCGGCTGTCGAGCGTCTCCCGCGCGCGGCTTTCGTCGAAGTGATCGGCATAGGGGCTTCCGTTCAGGCGGGTGAAAAGGTTGAGCCAGATTTGCACTGAATCATTGGGGAAAGCAACTTTTCCGGGTGTTTCCCAATACCCTGTGGAATCATTTTTTTGAAAAAAAACGGGCATCGAGTCGGGTCGTTCCAACGCAACAGCCCGCACCGTCGAGGGGTCGAACCGCGCGATGGTATTCTCCCGGAAATCGTCGAGGTTTTTTGAAAAAATACCGCGCAAATGGCTTTCCACCAGATAGACGCCTTCGTGCCGGTTGAGGCGGATAAAGGTGGCCGGTTGGCCGTTTTCCAATATTTCGTCGCCGATCTCAAATTGTTCGAGCAAATCTCCTTCCTTCAAAACGACAACCTGCACGCGTTTTTTTCCCGAGAATCCCAGAGTGTCGGGCATGGCGGTTTTCACGATGCGCAGCGAACGGATCGAGGAAAGCGCTGCCAGAACGGGTGCGATGTGTTCCGGCGCAACCGTCACGGCCCGCATCTCCTGCGCCGCCGCCCAGCCGCCTTCCGTGCGTTCGAGCAGAAGTTCGGGCTCACCGGGCTGAAAAACGGAAATCTGGGTCACGCTTGCCGTATCCACCGCGATAAGATCGGTTTGGAACACGTGTGCCCTGAACCACGGAAAGCGCCGTGCCAGCAGCCCCAGGGCGGCGGTAGCGAGAAAAAGTATCAGAAGATGTTTGTTTTTCATCGTCCGCTGGTTTCCGGTTTTGTTAATGCTGTACCACTACCCGTGCCGGCAAGCGCTTTTCCGGGCCTTCCACCACAACGCTGTAAACACCCGACGGCAAATCGCGGATATTCAAATGTATTTGTTTCCCGCCACCGGTATGTTGTTGTTCCGAAGCCGCCTTGCCTAAGGCATTGACGAGCCGGACCGTAGCAGGGAAAGAAAAACCCTCCGGCAGGATCAGGGTCAGGTTTTCGGCAGCGGGATTGGGAAAAACGCGCAACGCGCCGGCTGCCGCTTCGTCCGTCCCGGTGTTGACGATGTGAATGATCTGCTGCGTCGTGCTGCTGCAGCCGTAGGCAGTAGATACTGTGAGTTGTACGGCGTAGGTTCCGGGACCGGGGAATTGATGTTGCGGAGCCATTTCCGCGGATGTGGTGCCGTCGTCGAAGTCCCACGCATAGGTGTAGGCATCGTTGGCAACGGCAGGCGTGAATTGCCAGTCGAGCGCGCCCGACGGCGACGCGGAAAAACCGGCGTCGAGCGCCGGCAGGAAGGTTTCGAAAGAGAAATCGAGCCAGTCGAGCCGGTCGGCGATCCAGTTTTTCATCTTTTGAACTTCACCGGCGTAGGTATCGGGCAAAGCGCCGGGGTTCGGCCATACGTACACGCCGAGGATGGGCCAGTATTGAAAGTTGCGCGCCTGCGCCTCCTGCACCACCGCCGCCATCGAATCTATCGCCCCGAAAATGCTGTCGGTGCGCAGGGTGGACGCCCGCAGCGACTGCCAGCGGCAGGCGAGGTTTTGGGTGTAGAGGGTATCCTGCATCAGCCGCTCCCACCAGAAAGGCACACCGGCGTCGGGACATACATAGTTGATGTCGAACGCCCAGCCGGCAGTAAGCCAGTTGTTACAGTAATCCGCGTTGTACCAGGCCAGGTCGAAATCCCATACCGGCCCCATGCGGAGTTTGCCGCCTTTGTCGTCGCGTTGTTTGTGGAAATAAGTGCTGAGGCGGTAGCCGTCCACGTTGCGGCTCATCTCATTGACGTAAAGGAAATCAAGAAACGATTTTTCATCGGCAAAACGCCGCCAGCCGGAAAGGGCGTCCTGAAACTCCGCTCCCGCCAGCGCCACCTCAAAACTGTCCACATAACGGCGGATATAGCCGGTTTGCGCCGGGTGCATTTCGTCCCACTGAGGGTATTCGTGCTGAAAATACGTGTAAATATTGGGACTGTTGGGCTGCGAAAACGGCGAGGTCCAGCCGGGCGAACTGTTCCAGTCAATTTTGACGATATAGCCGCCTGTGAGCGCCACGCCCGTTGTGTCGGCTTCACTTAGTTTGGGAATGTCTACGTGGTTTTTGCCGCGTTTTATTTTTTCGGTCAGCAGGTACACGCCCTGGTAGGTATTGTCTACAACGACTTCGCAGAAGCGCGTGCGGCTGGCGTATTGTCCCAGGCGGCGGGATAGATCGTACGCCAGGGCATTGCGCATCAGGGTCTTGTCCGAGAAATTGGCGCTCAGCACGTAATCGCTCGATTCCGGCAGTCCCAGCAGCGACACATCGAGGTCATCGCCGAGCGAATCGCGGGTTTCGAGGCGGAGGGATTTTTTCGGAAAACCCTGTGTGCTGTTGCCGTGCAGTTCGACGCCGATAGGGCCGGCGAAAGCGTAGTCGGTCTGGGACAGGTAATTGCGCTGCCCGGGGCCGTTGTCAATGACCTCCATTTGCGCGTCAATTTTCGGCTCGTTCGGGATGGGCTGGCCTCCGGTGCTGATCCTGATTATGGGCAGATCGCTCGAGGAAAACGGAAAGGGTTTGCAGGGTTGCGCGCCGAAAGTGATGCTCCAGTCGAAAAGTATGCCGGCGTCGGCATAAGCATAGGTATCGAGGATAACCAACTGCCACGTGCCGTTGGGGTCCTGGCCGTTGTTCAAAACCCCCATGTCGCCGAAAGGCCGGAAGGTGCCGGTGAAGGGGTACGGCGCCTCGTAAATGGAGGTCGCGGCATTGCCGCTCAGGCAGGTGTTGACGAACCCGTCGAGGTCGCCGCCGATGCCCGAAAACAGCGGGATCACTTTGCCGTCGGGCGAGCGCAGGCTGACGGACAGGTCGGAATCCCAGGTGTGGGCGGCATTGAGGCACACGCTTTCGAGGCCGAAGGTTTGCGTGTCCACTGTTGCCGGCAGACCGCTCACCGTCAGACTGAACACGATGATGGAACCGTCGTCGGGAATGGGGCCGCCGGTGGCGGTGAAGGTTTGGGCGTTTAAAAAATTGGAGAGGGTAAGCAGGGCAATAATGGGTAGAAGTTTTGACATGGCGGTATTTTGGGCAAATGTAAAAGGAATTGGAAAGGTCGGGATGGGGTTGATTACAACAACGGCGAAAACAACCTTGCGATCTTATCCCCCAACACCTGCCACCGGCTGCGCCGCCGCCAGGTTTGCAGGGCGATGAGTTTGCTGTCGTTCAGATCGGCAAGGAACGAATCGGCAAGGCGCCCGCAAAACTCTTTGCCGTAGATCACAGCGTTGATCTCGAAATTCAGGTCGAAACTGCGGTTGTCCATATTCGCGGTGCCCACAAAACTCAGGTAGTCGTCCACGATCAGGGTTTTGGAGTGCACGAAGCCTTTTTGGTACAGGTAAATTTTCACGCCGCACTCGAGCAATTCCTGGTAAAAAGCGCGTGAAGCAGCGTTGGCGAAGCCCGCGTCCGAAATGCCGGGCACGAGCAGGCGCACGTCCTTCCCGCTCAGCGCGGCTTTACGCAGCGCATCGAAAATGCTTGCATTGGGGATGAAATAGGGCGACGTCAGGTAGATCCGCTCGTTGGCATTGGCGATGGCCGTGAAATAACTGAGCATGATGGCCGAACGGGGATAGTCGGGGCCACCGGCGACGATTTGCACCAGTTCCGTCAGTTCTGCCTGCGCTTTTTGTGTGTGCGGAAAGAGCTGCTCGTCGGGGTTGATGCGCCGCCGCGAGCAGAAATTCCAGTCGGCCAGGAAAGTGTATTGAAGCGTCCACACTGCAGGGCCTTCGATGCGCGCGTGGATGTCGCGCCAGTAGAACCGGTTGGTTTTCACGGTATTGAGGTAGCGATCCGAAATGTTGATGCCGCCGACGTAGCCGGTATGGCCGTCAATCACGATGATCTTGCGGTGGTTGCGGTAATTCATCCGGCTGGCTAAAAACGGCCAGAACACGCGGTAAAAAGGCACGGCGTCCACCCCGCCCTTTTTCAATGCGCCCAGAAAATCTTCCCGCAAACTCCGGCTGCCGAAGTCGTCGTAGATAAAACGAACTTTCACGCCCTCCTTCGCTTTGCGGATCAGTACCTCTTTTATCCGGTTGCCTATGCCGTCGTCCTCGTAGATGTAATATTCGATGTGAATGAAATGCTGCGCCTTCTCCAAATCTTCGAGCACGGCGGGGAATTTCTCTTCGCCGTTGTTCAGGAGCGTGACGCGGTTGAGCGACAGCGGCTCCCCGGCTTCGCGCAACAGCAATTCGGCCAGTTCGGTGTGGCCGCCCAATTGCGGGGCGTCGCGCTGGATGAGCCGCTCGGTAGCGGTCACGAATTTTTCGCGTATGGTTTGCAGGAATTTACCGGTTGCCTTGAGTTTTTTGCTGTAAATCCTTTTCTTCCGGTAATTCACCCCCAGTACGAAATAGGCAACACTCCCTACGACCGGCAACATGATCGCCAAGATCGCATAACTCATTGCCTTCGGCGTGTTGCCGTTGTCGAGCAGCACGCGCGCCACCGTGAACAGCGTGAAAACGTAAACTGCAACTATGATGAGCGTTTCAGGATGAAGCGTCATGGGACGGAGTGAGGAATGGACGTTTGAAATGGTTGGATGGCACTTCCCGACAGGATGACAAAAAAATGCACAGCCAACGCTCGCCGGTAGCCCGAAAACAACGGCGAAGGTAAAGGACAAATACCTGGCTGTCATTGTTTTCCCCGTATTACTCCAAATACTGCAATTACCTCAATTTCTCTAATTAACCCGAATCGCTACTTTTGCCGCTCTTTTTGAAAAAGTATGCAAATTCCATCCTCCATCAAGATCACCATCACCGGCGACCTCGGCAGCGGCAAAAGCGCCGTATCCAGGATTTTGTGCGAAAAAACCGGTTTCGAATACGTCTCCACGGGACGCATCCAGCGCCAACTCGCGCAGGAACTCGGTCTCGACACGCTCGAAATGAACCGCCGCGCCGACACCGATCCGGGCATTGACCAGCGCATTGACGGGATTTTTACAGATTTGGGAAAAGACCCGAACGGCTATATCGTGGACAGCCGCATGGCGTGGTTTTTCCTGCCCGGCTCGTTCAAAGTATACTTACAAACCGACGTCGTTGTAGCGGCCGAACGCATCATCAACGACCCTCACCGCAAAAGCGAGGAATACGCCACGAAAGAAGAGGCCATCGCCAAGATACTCGCCCGCAAGCAAAGCGAAAACGCGCGTTTTTTGGCGAAATACGGCGCCGATTGCGCCAATTTGCACAATTTCGACCTGGTGGTGGATACGACGCACCGCAGCCCGGAACACGTAGCGGCCTTGATCCTGAAAGCCGTCTCGTGGAAACGGGAGGGTGTGCCGTTCGCGCGGTTTATGTGAGTTTCAAAGCAACCTGTGAATTTGCGCGTACTGCAACAACAGGATCGTTTTGCCGTCGCGGATCTGCCCGTCTTCTATCATCTGCAGCGCCGTGTCGAAGGGCAATTCCAGCACCTCGATGTTTTCCTGGTCGTGCTCCAGTCCGCCGCCGTCGCCGATTTTCATGTCTTTGGAATATTCGGCCACAAAAAAGTGCAGGATCTCGGTCACCGAGCCCGGCGACATATACGCCTCGAACACCTTGCGCACATCGGTGACTTTATAACCCGTCTCTTCTTCCGTTTCGCGGCGGATACAATCCTCCGGGTTGTCGAGGTCCAGCAGACCAGCACAGGCTTCGATCAGCATACCTGTGTCATTTCCATTGACATAGGTGGGCATGCGGAACTGGTTGGTCAGGATGACCGTGCGGTTTTCCGGGTTGTACAACAGGATCGTCGCGCCGTTGCCGCGGTCGTAGGCTTCGCGGCTTTGCGTTTCCCAGGCGCCGTCGTGCTTTTGGAATTCGAACGTGATCTTCCACAAGGTGTACCAATTGTCCGACAATACTTCGGTTTTCAGGATTTTTACTTTTTCGTTGTTCATGTGTTTGGATGTTGGATTATTGGACGTTGGACTATTGGACGTTGGATGCTGGACTATTGGACGTTGGATGCTGGACTATTGGACGTTGGATGCTGGACTATTGGACGTTGGACGCTGGACTATTGGACGTTGGACGCTGGACTATTGGATGTTAGACTATTAGACTATTGAACTGCTTTTGTCCAACGTCCAATGTCTGATTGTCCAATGTCAGATTGTCCAAGGTCCAATGTCAGATTGTCCAACATCCAATGTCAGATTGTCCAATGTCAGATTGTCCAACGTCAGATTGTCCAACGTCAGATTGTCCAACGTCCAATGTCTGATTGTCCAATGTCTGATTGTCCAATGTCTGATTGTCCAATGTCTGATTGTCCAATGTCTGATTGTCCAATGTCAGATTGTCCAACGTCCAATAGTCCAATAGTCCAACGTCAAAAAATCATGCCTTTTGTGCGGCTTCTTTCATTTGTTTTGCCAGGTCATGACCCAGGTACCGCTCGATGGCGCCGTGCACTAAGTAGATCACAGGCGTCAGCACCACTGCCATCACACCTTTGTAGATGTAACTCATGATCGAGATCGCCAGCACCTGCAAAAACGGTAACTGTTGGCCGATGTACAAGGCGATGAACACGACCACGAAACTGTCCAGAAACTGTGATACCAGGGTGCTGCCCGTCGCCCGCAGCCAGATCTTGTTCTCTCCCGTCGCCGCTTTGATGCGGTGAAAAACACCCACGTCCACGACCTGCGCCACCAAAAATGCCACGAGCGAACCGACGACGATCCACAGGCTTTGCCCGAACACGATGCCGTAGGCCGCGTCGTAATCCGTCACCTGCGAACGCATCCATTCCTGTTGCTCGGGCGTCCAGTCGGGCTTGATGTGTGCCGTGCGCCAGAAATCCGCCGGTTCGAGCCCTATCGCCAGAAATACCATGAGGAAACCGTAGGCGATCAGGCCCGCCGTCAGGTAAGAGAGCATTTTTACGCCACGCCGGCCATAGTATTCATTGATGATATCGGTCATGACAAAGACTGCGGGCCATAACAGCACCCCCGCCGTCAGCGTGAAAGCCAGATTGCTCTGGCCGAACAAAGTCCAGTTGACCGGTTCGAAACCGAAGGTCTTTTCAAGGGAAAACAACTTGACGCCGATGAATTCGGCCACGATCGCGTTGGTCGTGAAAAAACCCGCAAGCACTACCCAGAGGCGGTTGGGTCTGGAAGAAAAGAATTCGCGCATGGAAGAGGGAAATTATAGTCATTGAGTGTAATTCAGGGTAATTCATTTGCCTGCGCAAGGTTCTAAAAACATTGTGAGCGGTTGCCTGCCAACCAAAAGTTTTTTGGACTGTTTACCTTCGCGTCCCCCAAACCAAGCCCATTTGAAGTTGTCGCGTAAGCACTTGTAAATTGGTCATTGGACATTGGAAATTGAACATTGATGAAATTTTTATTTCTAAATTGCTAATTTCCAATTTTATAAAAATAAAATGTACAATGTGCAACGTCCAATTTTCAATGTACAGTGTACCTGTGAAACGACCTCTCTTTATATACGCATGGCTACAATATCCATCAATCTGAAAGACGGCGCGCTCGAACGACCGCAGGAAGTTATCGTCGGCATAGACCTCGGCACTACCAACAGCCTCGTGGCTTATATGAAAGACGGTCAACCTGTTTGTGTGAAAGGCAAAGACGGCAAGAGCACGCTGGTGCCATCGATCGTACATTTTGCCGGAAACGGAGAAGTTATTGTCGGCGATGCCGCCAAAGAAAAACTCGTGACCGACCCCGCCAACACGATCTACTCCGTCAAGCGCCTCATGGGCAAGTCGTTCAAAGACTTGCAGGGCCACGAAGGTTTTTTCGGCTATCAGGTCATTGACGACGACACCGAATCGCTCGTAAAGATCCGCGTCAAAGACCGCTTTTACACACCCGTCGAACTCAGTGCTTTGATCCTGAAGGAGTTAAAAACCCGCATCGAAGGCGAACTTGGCGCCGCCGTCTCCAAAGCCGTCATCACCGTGCCCGCTTATTTCAACGACAACCAGCGCCAGGCCACCCGCGATGCCGGCAAACTCGCCGGGCTCGACGTGTTGCGCATTGTCAATGAACCGACGGCAGCGGCGCTGGCGTATGGGATTGGGAGTCCCTCCCAGCCCCCCCATGAGGGAAGGGCCGAAACCATCGCCGTTTACGACCTCGGCGGCGGCACCTTCGACATCTCCATCCTGTGCATCGAAAACGGCATTTTCGAGGTATTGTCCACCAACGGCGATACTTTCCTCGGAGGAGACGATTTCGACCGCGTGATTGTGGATTTTTGGCTGAAAAAATACTATTCGTCCGACGACTTCAGTTCCTCGGACGAATGGAAGCGCAAGGAATTCGGTCAACACATCCGCCTGCTCGCCGAAGCCGCGAAAAAAGCCCTTTCAAGCGCGGAAGTATTTGAAGGTGAAATCGATGGCCGGGAAGTCTCCCTGTCGAGGACGGAATTTGAAAACCTGATCGGGCCTTTGGTGCAGCGCACCCTCGACTGCTGCAAAAATGCCCTGCGCGACGCCAAACTTACCCCCGCCGGCATAGACAAAGTCGTCATGGTCGGCGGCAGCACCCGCGTGCCGTTGGTGATAAAAGCCGTTTCCGAATTGTTCCAAAAACCCGTTTTCGACAGCCTCGACCCCGACGAAGTGGTGGCGCTCGGCGCGGCGATCCAGGCCGACATCCTGGCGGGCAACCAAAAAGACCTGCTCCTGCTCGATGTGACGCCGCTTTCACTCGGCATCGAGACCGTCGGCGGACTGATGGACGTCATCATTCCCCGCAATTCCAAAATACCGACCAAAGCCGGACGGCAATACACCACCAGCGTGGACGGTCAGAAAAACCTGAAGATCAGCGTATTCCAGGGCGAGCGCGACCTGGTGGAACACAACCGCAAACTCGGCGAATTCATCCTCCGCGGCATCCCGCCCATGCCTGCGGGACTGCCGAAAATTGACATCCAGTTCATCCTCAACGCCGACGGTATTCTCTTCGTGCGTGCCCGCGAATTGCGCAGCAACCTCGAACAACACATCGAGATACGCCCGACGTACGGCATCAGCGAGGAAGAAATGGCGCTCATGCTGCTCGACAGCATCCAAAATGCCCAAACAGACATGCAGGCACGCGGTCTGCTCGAAGCCCGCAACGAAGCGAACAATCTCCTGCTGTCGGGCGATAAGTTCCTGAAACAAAATGAAGATATCCTCTCCGAACAGGAAAAGGCAACAACAAACGCTTTGTTAAATGCCCTGCGCGAGGCAGCGAAGAGGGAAGACAAAGACGTCATACACCGCGTCATCGAGGAGTTGAACGCCTACACCGCGCCGCTCGCCCACCGGGCGATGGATGTGACGATCCGGGTGGCGATGCGGGGGAAGAAGGTTTGAAACCGTCATGGCCGTCATTGGAGTCATTCCGGCTGGCGCGAATCCCGGCTGGCGCGAGTCTCCGACTCGTGCCTGATATCCTGGCGTCTCCGACGCTTCGTGATTCGCGTCGGAGACGCGGGAATAATCGGCACGAGTCGGAGACTCGCGCCAGCCGGGATTCGCGCCAGCCGGGACTCAATTTGCTTAAGTTGGTTACTTTAAACAAAAAAACTGATTATCCAACAGATAACATGAAACTGAATATTCTTTTCTCCCTGCTCACACTCGGTATTTTCCATTCCTGCACCACTGCTCAAACAACACAAATCACTCAAACTCCCCAAACTCCCACCTTCGTCACCTGGGACAAAAAAATGGTGGACCTCGGAACGGTGAAAAAAGGCGAAAAGCGCACTTTGTTTTTTGAATTCACCAACACTTCCGGCGCTGATATCCAAATAGATATTGTGGATGCCTGCGAATGCACGAAAGTGGATTTTCCGCGCGGCATCATCGCTCCCGGTGGCAAAGGGCGTTTGGACGCCGTGTTCGACAGCACGGAAAAAGACGCGCCCGAGACCATCGGCATCAACGTCGTTTTCAAACAAACCGACGCGGCGGGCAATCCGCGCATTGAGGTAGTGGAGTATAAGTTTGAGATTGAAAAATGATTGTTGGTTTCAGATACCGAAGTGGGCCGGATATTGAAAGTCAAAAAATAGCCCCACTTATAAAGCAGCAATTTTCGGAGCTTTGTGCATCTTACCCCCACATTTTTCCGCTCACCAACGCTGCTCTGACATGCAAGCAAAATTTACATTTGCTGCCCTGATTTTCCTCCAGATAATCAACATCTTACCCGCACAAACAGTCAAAGACGTCACCGTGCCCGTCACGGCAACGGTCAGCTCCGCCCCCGCCGGCATCACCCTGACGTGGCCGAATCCTTCGGCGTCGAACCTGCTCATTCAGCGACGCACCAAAGGCCAGAGCGGATTCCAGTGGATCCAGTTGCTGAGCGCCGCCAACAGCACCCAATCAACACTGACCGACACCAACGTGGTTTCCGGTCTAACGTACGAGTACCACCTCCGCCGCTCCTCAAACGTCAACGCCTACGGTTATGTGCAGGTCGCAGTAGAAGCGCCTGCGACTGAAAACCGGGGCAAAGTGCTGTTGTTCGTGGATGCCGACATCGCAGCGCCGCTCGCACCCGAACTGGAACGCCTGCGCGAAGACCTCACTGGCGACGGCTGGCAGATCATCGAACACATCACGGATACTTCGGCGACCGTGCAATCGGTTAAAAACCAAATCGTCGCGGATTTTAACGCCGACCCTGCCCAGGTCAGGTCGGTCTTCCTGTTGGGGAAAATACCCATTCCTTACTCCGGCAATTACGCCTGGGACGGCCACCCCGAACACGCGGGCGCCTGGCCAGCCGATGTTTACTACGCCGACGTCAACAACAGCCTGTGGTCGGACGCTTCGGTCAATAATACTTCACCGGCCCGGGCTGCCAACCACAACGTACCGGGCGACGGTAAATTCGACCAAAACACCCTTCCCTCGCCGGTGGAATTGCAGTTGGGCCGGGTGGATTTCAGACGTCTGACACAGGGTACTTTCGGCGCGACGACGGTGGAACTGCTGCGGCGCTACTTAGACAAGAATCACCGCTGGCGCACGGGCGCTTATACTGTTGAAAACAAGGCGCTGGTGGACGACAACTTTATGTATTTCAACGGAGAAGCCTTTGCCGCGAACGGCTACCGGAATGCGTACCCTCTCGTGGGTGAGGCCAACGTGATCGCTGCCGATTTTTTCAACGATTCCAACCCGCAGTCCTACCTGATGGGCTACGGATGCGGCAGCGGTGGGTATTCCAGCGCAGGTGGCGTGGGCAACAGCACCAATTTCGCCACCGACTCGGTGAACATCGTATTTTCCAACCTTTTCGGCAGTTACCACGGCGACTGGGATTTTGAGACCAATCCCTTCATGCCTTCTGCCCTGGCCTCGCGGGGCGGCATCCTGACCTGTTCGTGGGCAGGCAGGCCCCACCATTTTTACCAGGCGCTGGCTTCGGGAGAGACCATCGGCTATTGTATGAAAGAAACGCACAATGCAGTGTACAACAGCGGCTATTTTCCCTCTCTTTCCGGCGAAGGCGGGATACAAACCGCCCTGCTCGGCGACCCAACCCTTCGGGCGCACATCGTCGCGCCTCCGGCGAATGCGACCGCGATCTCCGGTTGCGGAAAAGTGCTGATCGAATGGTCACCCTCAGCGGATACTGCGGTAGTGGGTTATCATATTTACGCTTCGAAGAACAAACACGGGGAATACACCCGGCTGAACAGCGATCCGGTGGCCGGAACTTCTTTCTTCGATGAGGCTCCTGTTGAAGACACCTTGTACTACCAGGTGCGGGCTGTGAAGCGGCAAACCTCTCCGGGCGGCGGTATTTACCGGAATACCAGCACGGGAGCGATGGCGTCTGTCATTTATGCTCCCGCTTCGCCACCGGCAGTCAGCATAGACAACACCGGCGATATCATCACTTGTCTCAATCAAGAGGTGGAATTGGCCGCCGTGTCCGCCCCTGCAGGAGTCTCGTTCCAGTGGTCGGGGCCGAACAATTTTTCTGCGGACGATCAAAATGTTGTGGTCACAGCGGGTGGAAATTATATGGTGTCCGTGACATTGGCCAACGGCTGCACCAACACAGCGACGACAACGGTTTTACAGAACACTACCCCCCCCCTGTTTACAACCGATGTGAGCGGCATCCTCACCTGTACTGACACCTCGGTAACGATTTCGATAACGCTCTCACCCAATATTTGCAGTTGCTTCATCACAGGCCCCGGAGGCTTTTTCTCAACCAGCCACATCGCCGAGGTCACCGTCCCCGGCGTTTATACCCTCCAAATCGAATCTTGCCTGAACGGTTGTACTGCAACCGAAACGGTTTTTGTCCTTCAGGATGTGGCGATTCCGTCGGTTCCCGCTTTGCAGGATGTGACAATTACGTGCGCCACTCCGGCGATCAGTCTGCCGGGCGGCTTTCCGGGGATTTCTTACCATTGGGAAGGTCCGTGCATCACCACACCCCCTCCGTTGATCGCCTGCCCCGGCGATTACACGCTGACCGCAACCAACGATGCCAACGGCTGTACGAGCACGGCAACCATGACGGTGACGGAGGACACTGCCCCCCCGGGCGCTTCGATAGTATCCGATGGCGGTGGACTGCTGACCTGCCAGATGCCGAAGATCCAACTCACGGGCGAGTCACCGACACCGGGCGTTACCTTTGAATGGACGGGGCCGGGTGGCTTTACTTCATTCTTTGCTGTTGTGGAAGTCACTTTACACGGCACGTATACCCTGACAGTCACAGGCCCGGGGAACGGCTGCACGTCCACTGCGTCCATCACCATCGAAACCGACGGGAGTCAGCCCAATGTTTATGCCGAAGGCGGAACATTGACCTGCACCGACCCGGAGCTGCAGTTGAACGGCGGATCGAACACACCCGGCGCAACTTTTTTCTGGACAGGGCCAGGTGGCTTTACTTCGACGGAGGAAGACCCGATCGTTTCGGAAGCGGGAATTTACCTGTTGACGGTGACCGCGCCAAACGGCTGTTCGGCGCAAGCGGCTGCGATCGTGAACAACGCCACCTCGATCCCTATTGAGATTGATGCCACTTTCTCGGACGCTTCCTCTCCCGGAGCAAACGACGGAAGCATTGATTTATCGGTATTCGGAGGTGTTCCGCCATACGAATATGCCTGGAGCAACGGAGCGACGACGCAAGACATCGGGAACATCCCCGCAGGCATTTACACAGTGACAGTGACAGATGCTGCAGGATGCACAACAGTACTGGGCATTGAAATTGGAGTTGTCTCCAATACAAACGAAGCTGCTGTTTTTCAACACCTGTCGCTTTCACCCAATCCGGCCACCGGCCCGTCCTCTCTTTTTATAAAACTATTCCAAACCGCCGCCGTGCGCTTGGCCGTGCGCGACGCAAACGGGCGTCCGGTATTGGAAAACCCGGAAACTAAAGGGGATGAATTGATACTTCCGGTTGACCTGAGCGATTACCCACCCGGGATATACACGGTGTTTATCTTTGTTGACAATGAAGTATTTGTGCGAAAAATGGCGGTGGTTCGATGAAAGTTGATGAGGTTGGTAACGTAGAATATACTTCCGTGCCGATGAACAACTCACCTTCATCCCTGTTTCAGCGGCAGTTTTTCAAACGCAAAGGATATGCACAAATATTTGGCTTTCAGTTTTTTAGTATTGTTCGCGGCTTTGTTCGCCCCGCGCTGCGTCACCACCGATACGAGTTTTACCCGCGTTGCGCCGGGGATATGGCGGGGTGTGCTGGAGTTGGAAAAATACCAGGTACCGGTACGCGACAAAGACACCGTTTTTGTCCTGCACGAGCAATTCAAGGAAGGCGACCTGCCTTTCAATTTTGAGGTAACCTACCTCGACGATGAACGTTTTTACATCGAGATCATCAACGGCTCGGAGCGCATACGGCTCGACAGCATCCAATACGGGCGCGACCGCAGCCGCGCCCGCGATACCATGAACGTGCATTTCCCTGAGTACCAGACGTATATCCACGCTGAAATACGCGGCGGTACGATGCAGGGCGAGTGGATCGTGAAAACGAGGGAGAACTACCGTATCCCATTTTACGCGCAGGCCGGACGCGACTACCGCTTTACTACCCTGACGCAAGCGCCCGAAAAAGACCTGAGCGGCGAATGGGCAACGCTCATCGGTACCGACACGGAAAACCCGGATAAAGCCATTGGCGAATTCAAACAAAGCGGCAACCGGCTGGAAGGCACATTCCGCACAGAAACAGGCGATTACCGCTTCCTCGAAGGCACGGTGCAGGGACGCAAGTTTTGGATGTCCTCTTTCAACGGCTGGCACGCCTACCTGTTCAGCGGCAGCATCCGGAGTGACAGTTTATTTGGCGAATACAGGTCTGGCAAACACTACCGCACCCTCTGGACGGCCTGGCGCGATCCCAATTTCCGCCTGGCCAATGCCGACTCGCTCACCACCCTGAAAGCGGGTGCAAATATTTCTTTCCACCTGAAAACACCGGAAGGCCGCGATCTGACGTTTCCTTCTCCGGAATTCGACGGCAAAATCAAAATTTTTACCATAATGGGCACTTGGTGTCCCAATTGCCGCGACGAACAAGTGTTTCTCCGGGAATTCCTCAAAGCCAACCCCGACGCCGCCCAAGACCTCGCTATCGTCGGCATTTCCTTCGAGCGACACAAAGACCCCGCCCAGGCCAATACCCAATTGATGGAATACAAAAAGAAATTAGGCATACCCTTTGACATAGTATATGGCGGGAAGACTGACAAAGCTGAAGCCTCCAAAGTGTTCCCGGCACTCGATCATATCATGGCATTCCCCACCATGATTGTTCTGGACAAAAAAAACCGCGTACGCCGCATTCACACCGGCTTCGACGGCCCGGCTACTTCCCGTTACGGAGCGTTCAAGCAGGAGTTCTCGGAGTTGATCGAAACGCTGCGCTCAGAATGACACGGTGAGCATTAAAAGGAAGAATTCATTGATGTTGGTCGTTTTGAATGATCTGTTTTTTTGAACACTGGTCATGATTCAGGCTGTCGCCATTCTTCATCCAACTTGAACCTCAAAAACCAAAACCGATTTGTATCACAATTTAAAACTGTAAATGAATTTGTGGCGGCGTGCAAAAAATTTTGAATGAAATTTTTTGCACGCCGCCACAAATTCATTCCCGCATCCTTGCCATGAACCGGATCGTCCTCGCATATTGCCACGACAACGCCGAATTAGCCGTCAACCTCGAACATCAACTCAACCGCATCGGCATTCCTTTCGAACACATCACCGACCGGATAGAAGAAAAGCCGGGTACTTTCAGCGGCCGCCTGCTGGAAGCGGGAGATCCGGTCATCCTGTTCCTGACCGACAATTTTTTCAAAAACGCCGCTTGTATGAGCGGCGCATTGACCACCGCACAAGCCCTGCAGCGCGCCCGGCGCCTGCTCGTGGTGGTAGCCGATGGCAAGGTGAGCCACGACGGAGGCGCCACCTTCGAATACGTGGAAACGCATTTCGACCGCATGGTGTACGCCTTGCAATACATGAACTTCTGGCAGACGGCCTGGCTCGAACTGAGCGACCGCTACCAGCACAGCGAGGGCGAAGCGAAGGCCGCCCTGGAAGAAGAGCTAAACGCAACCCGAAATATAGCCAATGAAATGGGCGAGTTCATCAGCTTCCTGCGCGAGTCGGGGTATGTAACATGGGAAAGGTTTACCGATGACGATTACGCCCTGTTTTTCAAACAATTCGGCCTGCAGGAATGGCATACGCAATACCGGCAACTCGCCCAGGCGACCTATATTCCACAAGACAACACGCCGCCTATCCCCCAAACTGCCCCACACCAGGAACTGACCGGAATGCCCATCGTCGCCGGCCCCCTCATTCCTGAACCGGCAGAAATGGAAGATACGGAACAACCTGTGCCGCCCACCGGCGGATGGGCGGATGAAGACCTCGACTTTGCTACGGAACAGGAAGCCGCTGCTGAAATTCCCACCGGCAACGGCCATTTTAACGGCATGGATACGCTGATACAACAAATGGAAACAGAGGAAAAAACGGAGGAGCTCCCTGCCGCCGAATTGCCGCCAGCAGACCTGGATATCGCCGAAACCGGCTTTTCTCTGGCAGAAGCAGAATCGGTTGATCCACAAAATATCGAAGCCCAGATCGAACAGGCTATCCGCGATGCCTGGTTTTGGATTGACAAGGGACACATCGAGCGCGGGCTGGAATTGCTGCAATTTACGCTCGAACAACACCCCGACAACGAACGGATCAAACACGAACTCGAATTTGCGCATTCCAAACTACACCCCCGGGAAGAGACCGCTTCTCCTGAACCGGCTGCAACGGATGAAGCCCCGTCTACCGTCAACCGTCAACCGTCAACCGAAGAGAACGAAGCTAAATCCTACGATCTGATGGGCGATATGGCCGCCGAAAAAGGCGACTACCTGTTCGCCAAATACTGCTGGGACCGCGCCGCGGAAATTGATCCTCAATTCCCCGGCGTTTTCCGCAAACTCGGACTGATGACTTCCGAGCATTTGCGGGACTACCGGGAAACTGCTGTGCATTACCTGCACAAAGCCCTCGAACAAGACCCCAATGACGCGGAAGTGCACCTCGCGCTGGCTGGATCAGTGCTGCAAAACGACGATCCGGCGCTCGCTGAGGCTCACTATACCCAAGCTGTCCTGCTCAATCCAGCGCTCCGGACGGCGGAGAACGACCGCCTTTTCCGGCCTGCATCGTCGCTCGGGACGGAAATGATTGCGGAAGAGAAATGGGTTGCGCCGCCGCCAGCCGAAGCCGTCCCCGCTCCGCAGTCCATTCTTGAAAAACGCGAAGTGCTGACGGTACTTGTTACCGGCGCCACCTCGGGCATCGGTCGCGCTACTGCGGAGGTGTTTGCCCGCAACGGCCACCGGGTCATTCTCACCGGCCGACGCGTGGAACGCCTGGTTCTGTTGAAAACCGAATTCGAAGAAGAACTCCATGCCGACGTGCTCATGCTGCCTTTCGACGTGCGCGAACAAGGCGCCGTGCAAGCCGCCCTCGACAACCTGCCCGAATCCTGGCAAAACATTGACATCCTGGTCAACAACGCCGGACTCGCCAAAGGCCTTGCACCCATCCACGAAGGCAATCCCAACCATTGGGAGCAGATGATTGACACGAACATCAAAGGTTTGCTTTACGTCACCCACGCCGTCGCGCCGGGTATGGTCGCCCGCCGCCGGGGACACATCATCAATATCAGCAGCAGCGCCGGGAAAGAGGTGTATGCGAACGGGAACGTTTATTGCGCCACCAAATTCGCCGTGGAAGCGCTCACACGTTCCATGCGCCTCGACCTGCACCAATACAACATTCGCGTCAGCCAGGTCAGTCCGGGACACGTGGAGGAGACGGAATTTGCCATCACCCGCTTCGACGGCGACGCCGAACGCGCCCGGATTTACGACGATTTCCAACCTTTGAAGTCGAGCGACGTGGCAGAAGCGATTTACTGGATGGCGACGCGGCCTCCGCACGTGAATGTGCAGGATATTCAGATGTTCGGGACGCAGCAAGCGAGCGCAACGGTGATAAACCGGAGTGGAAGGTGAGGAATTATTGCATCATTTCGAGAACTACCGTTCCATTCTTCCCCACCACCACTTTCGAAATATCGTTCAAAATCTCCCCCGTCGCCACATTTTTCGCTTTTGCAAATCCTGCCATCCGTTCAGCGAAACGGCTGGTTTCGAGTGTTTTATTGTCATTTGAAAAATTCAGAACAACCATCACCGTCTTCGCTTCGTCGTAGCGGAAATACACGTACACGCCGTTTTCCGGGACAAACTGCATGAGTTTTCCCGTCTGCAGGGCGGGTGTCGCGTTGCGGTAACGGATGAGCGCACGGGTAAAGTTGAACGCTTCGTTTTCCGCTGCCGTACGACCTTCGGCTGTGAATTTATTCAGCGGGTCGTCAGGCCAGCCACCGGGAAAATCCTTGCGGATATTGCCGTGAGAGGGCGCTTCGAAGCCCGTGCCGAGTATTTCAGTGGCGTAATAGATCTGCGGGATGCCGCGCATGGTGAGCAGGAAGGCCATGCCCGCTTTAAACTTATCCAGGTCCTCGCCGACGTGACTAAAAATCCGCGTCATGTCGTGGTTGTCGAGCATGATCTGGTTTTTGTAGGGGTCTTTGTAAAAATAGTCCTGGGCGAGGGTGTAATAGATTTTGGCTGCACCTTCGGTCCAGCCCTGCTCACGGGTAAGCGCTTCGCGGACGGCGAAACACAATTGGAAATCAATCACTCCCGGCAGGTTGGAGTCGAAGTTCGCCCGTTTCATCGGCTGGTCGTCGGCGAAATAGCCTACCACCGGAACGGCATGCTCCCATGCTTCGCCGAATATGCCGAGGTTGGGATATTCTTCCAACAACGCCGTCACCCAGCGCGTGCAAAACGCTTGGTCGGAATATGGATAGGTATCAATCCGCAGGTCGTCGAGCCCTGCCCATTCTATCCACCAGATGGCCTGTTGGATCAAATAATTGGCCACGTGCGGGTTGCGTTGGTTGAGGTCGGGCATCCGCTTGTCGAACCAGCCGTCGCTGAAATGTTTTTTGTCGTATTCTGAAGCATAAGGATCGAGCAAGGCAGGAGCGCGGTAATTGGTGCGCGTAAACTCCGGCCATTGGTTCACCCAGTCCTGTGCCGGCAAATCTTTCATCCAGTAATGGTTGTCGCCGATGTGGTTGAGCACCACGTCGCGGATGACTTTGATGCCCCGGCGGTGGCATTCAGCCACGAGTTCGCGGAATTGTTCGTTGGTGCCGAAACGCCGGTCCACGCGGTAGTGATCGGTCACGGCATAACCGTGATAGGAGGCATCGGCCTGGTCGTTTTCGAGTTCGGGATTGAGCCAGATCGCCGTAAATCCCAGGTCCCGGATGTAATCGAGGTGGTCGCGGATGCCTTTCAAATCGCCGCCGTGCCGGCCGACGAGTTCGTCGCGTTGCAGCCCCTGGAGCATACCCGGGACATTGTCGTTAGAGGGGTCGCCATTGGCAAACCGGTCGGGAAAAATAAGGTAGATCACATCCCGGCTGGTCACGCCCTGGCCTTTAACGGCCCGGTTGCGGGACAATACCGGGTACTCGTGCGTGAAGGTGTTCGTTCCTTTTGAAAAAATGACCGGAACCTTTTGTGCCTGCGCTTTGGGACTGATCTCCAGCGTGACAAAGAGGTAATTGGGACTGTCGCCTTTTTCGGCTTTGATCAATTTTACCCCGTCCGTTTTTCCTAATGTAACCTCATACGAGGCCAGGTCGTCGCGCTGAAACAGAACCTCCACCCGGTTGTGTTTCATGCCGGCCCACCAGTTGGCAGGTTCCACGCGCAGGCCGCTGTTGGTGGCAGGAACAGTTCGTTCCGGCAGCGGCGTTTTATGTGGATTGCCGATGAAATTCTTGCACGAAGAAGAATTGACAAAAGAAAAAAACAGAAAAAAGGAGAGGGAAAGAAAACGGATCATAGCAAGTTCAAAATGGTTGATGAAGGTTGAGAAAAGTTGATGAAGGTTGATGACGTAGCATACGCCCGGATCGCAGCGTACTCTACGTCATCAACCTTTATTAACCCTTCTCAACAATACTATTCATTTCGCTTTTCGAATCAGCCCGATCAAAAACAGCAGTATCAATGCCCCGATGACCGCCGTCACGATATGGCTGATGATGCCGCTGCCAATGCTGATACCGAGTTGGCCGAAAAGCCAGTTGCCCAGGAAACTGCCGAGAATACCGATGACGATATTGCCCAGCACGCCGAAGCCATAGCCCTGGCGGATAAATCCGGCCAGCCAGCCTGCGGCTGCGCCGATGACCAAAATGACGATGAGTGTGTTCAGTTCCATGTTGCAGAATGTTAGGTGAAAAAAAGTTGGTTGCTCCCGTTTTGATGGCAAGATTGCTGTCCGTTGCGGGGAAGTAATGGACAAACGTACACAATCGCCCGTGTTCTGAGCAAGAACGTTTCACATATTAGATTGAAAATTATTCACAGGACGGAGAAACAAAAAAAACGCCCTTGCGTAAAAGGGGCAGTAATTCTAATCCGCTTTTTTAACATCAATCCACGCATATTATGACAAACACCACGCAAGAGGTGCTGAAAGCGCCTCGCTCCGTGCGGGTTCAATATGAGCCTGCCGTCACTTCCAGCCACTTTTTTCTCAATGCATTGCTTCTGCTGGTGACCATCCCAGCCGCCGTCATCACGTTCATCGTGTTGGTGGCGATGGTTCCGTTCCGTTTGCCAGAGATTTTGGCACGGTAAAACGGGGGACTTCATGATTTAAGATTGCAGATTATATGATTTTAGATTTTAGATGTTGCCGAGCGTGACATCGAACTGCGCACATCGAATTTCTATTTCTAAAATTTAAAATCATGTAAGTAACTGGATAAAATAAATTGACATTAGACATTGGACGTTTGACCTTGAAAACCAATCATTTGGTCAAATGTCCAATGTCAAAAATCCATTGTCCATGTACTTAATCTGCAATCGTAAATCAAACCTTCAAGGTGCAATATCCACATGTTGAACCCCATTCCCCGCCACCGCTTCCGGTATCCAGGAGTGATAATATTCCGGGTCTTCGATGCCGGCAGCGTATTCGGTCATCAGCAACGGGCGGAAAGTGTCCACCATGACGGCCAGTTCGCGGGTTTCTTTGGCGCCGATGCTTTTTTCCACCGTGCCGGGGTGCGGGCCGTGCGGGATGCCGCCGGGGTGCAGCGTGATCATGCCGCGCTCCACGTGTTTGCGGCTCATGAAGTCGCCGTCCACGTAATAGAGCACCTCATCGGAGTCAATGTTGGAGTGGTTGTAGGGTGCGGGAATCGAGAGCGGGTGGTAGTCGTACATGCGCGGCACGAAGGAGCAGATCACAAAGTTGTGCCCGTCGAAGGTCTGGTGTATCGGCGGCGGCATGTGCAGGCGACCCGTGATCGGCTCGAAATTGTGGATGCTGAACGCGAAGGGATACACGAAACCGTCCCAGCCCACCACGTCGAAAGGATGATTGAGGTAGTGGTAGGGGTAAATGTTGTCCTGCTTTTTAATGTAAAACAGGAAATCGCCGCGCTCGTCATAAGTCTCCAGATCAGCGGGTTTGCGAATGTCGCGCTCACAGAACGGCGCATGTTCCATCAACTGGCCGTAGTGGTTGCGGTAGCGTTTCGGCGTGGTGATGGGGCCGTAACTTTCCACGATGAGCAGGCGGTTTTTTTCGCTGTCGAACTCCAGTTGGTGCGTCGTGCCGCGCGGGATCACGAGGTAGTCGCCGTATTCAAAATTCAGGGAGCCGTACATCGTGCGCAACGTGCCGGAGCCTTCGTGCACAAAAATTACCTCGTCGGCATCGGCGTTTTTGTAGTAGTAACCGGTCATGCTTTTGCACGGCGCGGAAAGAATGACTTTGCAGTCGTTGTTCACCAGTACCGGCTTGCGCGACTGGAGGTAGTCGTCCTGCGGCTCGATGTGAAAACCTTTCAAACACCTGTGTTTCAACTGCTTGTCGTGCACCGTTTTGGGCGCAACGCTGTACGGCTCGCCCACCTGCACGATTTGTGTGGGTGCGTTGCAGTGATAGAGCAGCGAGTAGTTGTTGCTGAAACCCTCGGTGCTGAACAGTTCTTCGTGGTAGAGCGAGCCGTCGGGTTTGCGGAACTGGGTGTGGCGTTTGGGCGGTATTTTTCCAAGAGCGTGGTAGTGCATAAGTCGGGTGGTTGTGGATGGTTAGCGGACTCGGTTGTTTGGAGGGGTAAAGATATTTACGCAACTCGCAAAATTTTCTCCATCTTGCGTCCTTTCGCCAATTCATCCACCAACTTGTCCAAATACCTTATCTGTTGCGTTAAAGGATTTTCAATTTCTTCTACCCGATCGCCACAGATTACACCCGTAATGAGGTGAGCATTGACTTGCGCCGGTTAAAAGACACCGCCGGGATGTAGTCTCTTTCCCTGCCTGCGCAACATTCAAACCCTCAATACCCCCCGAAACCCCCGCGCGGCATAGTAAGATTCCGCTCCGTTGTGATACACGAAGACATGGCCGTAGCGGCGATCACAAAAAAGGGCGCCGCCGGATTTTCTGATATCCGAAGGTGTTTTTATCCAACTCGACGTTTTCGTATCGAATGCGCCAAGTTGTTGCAGCTCCCGGTATTGTTCTTCCGTTAAAATCCCGACTCCCATCTCTTCGGCCATACCCACAGCGCTGTCGGCTGGTTTATGCTCTTTCCTCGACTCCAGCGCCTCAGGGTCGTAACAAACACTTCTGCGACCTTTGGGGCTTTCCGCCGAGCAATCATAAAAAATGTATCCGCCCGTCTTTGGATCATGGCCGACAACATCCGGTTCGCCACCGGTTTCTTCCATTACACGGAGCGACCACAGTTTTTCAGGGTTGGCTTCCAGCCTTGTCAGCACTTTAGCCCATTCAAGACCTGTATGGCGGTTCATGTTTTTCTCAAAACGGGCTTTCAATGTGCCGAGCAGCTCTTTGCGTTGTTCCGGTGACAACTCCTTTTTATTCAGGTGGTTCATGTTTTTATGTTTTACCGCCGCGTTTGGCGTTTCCTCATTAGTGGTTTTTTGGATGAACTGTAAGGCAAACTCAATTACCAGATAACAGAGGAGTAAAGGCGATGTTCTACGGTGTGCGGTTTTTAGTATATTTAATCATTAAAAGATAAAAGCCAATCATGAAATCGTACGTCGAACAAAACAAATCGTAGTGCGGTGGAAGTAGATCAGAGTTTCCAACATGACTATAAATAAAGTCCCAAAGCCCGTGGATGAAATACCCGGCGATCAAAAAATTTGAATTCTTTTTAACGCCGAAGTAAGCAAGCACCAGAAAGAACAATGCCTGCAGGATATTCAGAATCAGATCGGCAATATCAGTCCAGGAATACCCAATATACAGGAAGCCAATACCTGCTAAAACCAAACCATAGAAGAGGTTCTTGTCAACCCGCTTGAACAAAGCGACGATCAATATGGTAAATAATCCTGCTGATATGCCGATAAGTGTTGCTGTCATAATTTGATTTGTTTTGAACGATTTGATACGATTGGTTATTTTTCTTTCAGTATCCGTTGCAATTGGCGGGCTGATTTAAACCCACATTTTGAAGCGATATACTCTATAGTGTATTCCGGATTATTAAGCATTGTATTGGCATATTCCCTACGCAGCAAAGTCAGGTATTCCAAAATAGTAGTTCCGGTTTTTTCCTTAAAAACCCTGCTAAGATTTCTTGGGCTCATTCCAACATGTAAGGCAAGTGTTTCAACACTATGTTCTTTTGAAAGATTATCTATCAGGTAATCCTGCACTTCATGAATTTGTGGATTAATATGGTTCCTGTAATCCAAGTAAATACTTTGCTGGCTATGCCTTCCGCTCCTTCTGTGATATACAACAAGCCCACGTGCTATTTTATGCGTAAAAAACGCGCCCTTTAATTCTTCAAGAATCGCAAGCGCCAAATCTATACCGGCACTAATGCCTGCGCTGGTGTAAACATTGTTGCTCTTTATATAGAGCACATCAGTGACTACTTTTGCCGATAGAAATTGCTTTTGCAATTCATTGATCCTTCTCCAGTGTGTAGTACATTCAGTATCTTTCAATAAACCTGCATGGCCCAGGGCAAAAGCGCCATCGCATATGGAACAAACATTTATTTGCTTGTCCGAACATTCTTTTAACCAATCAAAAAATGCTCTTTCGGCCTTGAAAGAAATGCTCGTATAGTATTCATAACTCATACCGGGCACAAAGACAAAATCACCTTCTTTTAATTTTGCCTCTTTATAATTTGGCAGCGCACCAAAACCAAGCCCGCAGGTGCTCACAGGCATTTCCTGAAATTGATAATATTCAAGCGCTATTTCAAAACCATTAAATTTAGCTTCGGTAAATACCTGTACCGGACCCGCCAGGTCGAGCAACTCAACAGTGGGCGGTATGATGAAGACCATTTTTCTCATGATTTGCGTTTTTATCTTATTTTCACTCCGATCCCGAGTTCCAGGGAAATATTGTTCATATTGCCATCCAAATATAACGGGTTTGAACCTTTCACAGGCCAGGGATATAGCGGTAAATAGGTGCGAAAGGTAAAAAAACATTTTTTCCATCCCCGTTTCAGGCTATACATCAATCCATAATCAGGACTTAAAGCGTCAATTGCGACACCTGTCTTTTCAAAATCATCACTGTCAAGGGTCTCCTTATAGCTGGTATACCTGGCCCCGACCATCAGCAGGAAGGTATGTGTACTTCTTTTAGAATATAGTGAAGTGCCAACACCAAATTTCTGATTGATCGAATAGTTGTAATTCGTTTTTATATGATTAAAATTTCTTTGAGTTATATTATTCACATTAAAAGACGAGTGTGAAGCAACACTAAGGCGCTTATACGGATTCCATTGAATCAGGTTCGTTAAAAGGAGATCCACACCAAAATTTGTATGGATGCCAATCCCCGGCTCTATGGTCAGCAGCCTTACCACCGGCGTATGTTTATCGGTTATCGTTGCCGGTATTTTTTGTGCAAACCCCCGGGCTGAAACCAAAAGAGCGGAGAGGAGCAAGAGATATTTTAATGAGCTCATGACAATTGTTTTTGAAAAGTTGGTGAAAAAGAATGAGAGCCTCAGTGATTACCTGTTTTGAAAATAATAGTTCAGTCCTTTGATGATGTTCGGGTTCTTTGAACCCATGTGATCCAGATCCTCTTCCCGGTTTTGTGTCAATCGTATGTCGGAATAGTTGTCACGAAGCGTTTGATAAAAAGCCTCGAAAGGGGCTTGCATTCTACCAAGGTTTTCTGCCGCACCAATTCCCATGAAGACCAATTGTGACCTGTCCTTGTTGTGCTCCCGGTAATCCTTTTCAAGTTGAAGTGAGATCAGGTCATCGAACCACAAGGAAGGGCTTAGCAAAATATAATTGCCAAACAATTCATTATCAACACAAAAAACATTAGCGCCAAACAACCCTCCGTAAGAATGGCCGAGAATCACCCGGCTACTCCTCGCTGTATCCACACCAAATTGCGCTTCCATTTCAGGGATCAATTGGGTTTTGATAAAATTTAAAAATTCAGGAGCGCCACCTGTCTCTGAACTGATTTTAGTGGGGGTGTAATCTATACTCCGGTCCTTCCCATACCCTATACCTACGACCAATACCTTCTCCACCGCATTTTTATCGGAAATTTCTTTGCATTGGTTGGATACGAAATCAAAATTATCTTCCCCATCCAACACATAGATCGTGGCGTATTTTTCCATCCCTGGATCGAAATTGGCCGGCAACCCGACTTTTATATCGTAGTTTGCTCCATTCGCGGTGGATTGAATGGAAAATTCCCTGGTTAATTCGGGGCTAAAGACCTCTTTCTTACATGACCCCAGGAAAGAAAGCAGCATGATCGCAATAGCGATGGCCGGGGTGTTTTTGAACATCATGGATTTGTTTTTCGCACTCATTTCGTTTTACTTTTATCGTTATGTTTGTCGAAATTGACACTGCAAAGGTGGAGCAGTAAAAAGCGCGAAAAAGGACAAGGAGATGTCAGATCCGGACAAACTAAAACAGGGCTTGATTGATTTGCCGGCAGAGCCTGTGCACAAGGCTGAAGCCTTGAGCCAGCGGTGTTGGTGAGGTTGGAATTTGCGCTGGACACTTCAGGCGGGTGCGCCGGGTGACAACACCCTGGTGCGGCGGGAATCTCACGTTGAGGGCGCCTTTGTCTTCCTAAGAATCGCTGCTGCAAGCCGCTCAAGTTGCTCCGCTCTATTCACAACGTTACGGAAATCCTCGTAGACAATGCCCCGCAAAGCGCTATGAATATTGCAATTTTCAAGAAGCACTGGGAAAATTGGCAGGTTTCGTTTCACTGCTATTTCAATTTCTGCACACACCCAAGACGATGCCATTGACGCTTTAGACACAAGCACAACCATCGCGTTGGCTTCATCAATACCCTTACTGATCATTTCTATGATCGGGTCCCCTACACGGCTCTCCAGTTCATCGTGCCACACTGCCATCTTTTTCTCGCGTAACTTGTACGCGACCTCCCGTGCCATAGCGATGTCCTGTCTACTATAACTTAGAAAAACGACAATCTCCGCCATGATTTTCCCATCGTTCCTGGAGGCCATTTCCCAGAATCTGCCCACTAGCGACTCCCATTCAGCAGGAACCGGATCAAACGATTCAATCTGCCCTCCGACGGTAGCCAAGGCAATCAGATGTCTGTAGAACCATGAGCCACTGTCTTCAAGATGAGTTAGCAGCACTTCCTCAATATGTGCCTCCCGAAATACTTCAATGAGGGGGCGCTTTTCGCGGCGTGCGGTAAGTGACAATTCAAGAAGGATCACTACACCTGAATATGGAAAGGTATAGACACCTCGGGAATGGACTATGGAAAGTATGGATAGACTCATGGATAGAATCAACTTCAGGAGTCGCGAAGGAGTTTAGCCTTCACTTTCTGGGCGGCGACACGTGCCTCATGATCGCCCAGTTCGGCCGCTTTAGAAAGATAAGTGACAGCTTGATTATCTTGGCCCATTAGGAGGAGAATTTGACCAGCGTTCACCAAAGCATCAACATTGTAGGGTTGAGTGGCCAGAACAGCGTTATATGATGACAGAGCATCCTTCCATTTCCCTATTGCAGCAAAGGCATTGGCACGTTTGAAATGCGCTTCTGGAAATACCGGGGTCAGTTCAATGGCTTTCGCACAATCAGCGAGGACCTCTTCGGGCATTCCCATTCTTTCATATGTGACCGCGCGATTGTAGTAGTACCATGATCCAGACGGGGACAGCTCAACAGCTTTCGTTTGGTCAATGAGCGCTTCTCTCAGAAGACCTCGATTTCCATACGCATTCCCTCTGTTCATATAGAGTTCGGCCCTACCAGGGTCGAGGCTGATAGCCAGCGTATGGTCTTGAATGGCCAAAGCAAATTCACCCCGATTATTCCGACAGTTACCTCGGCCGGAAAGGGCAGCAGAATGCCCCGGATGCTGGGTGAGTACCGCTTCGTAGTCATGTTGGGCGGCATCTATTTCGCCCAACATATAATACTCTGCAGCGCGGGCCAGGTAAGCTTCTACATCACTCGGATTTTTCTCGATAGTGCGCGAGTGTAATAATATCACGCCGCGTGAATGCTGTATTGCCGCGTGAAGTGCGTCTGGGTGCAGATGATCCGGCAGATTTGTTGCTTGTAGCATGTTTCATGTTGTTTTTTCGCCGCGCTTGGTTCCCAAGGCCCTCTCATAGGTTTATCGGGCAAATTTAAAACACATTTCTCACAGATACACCGCCCTCCAAGTGAATCCGCTGCCGATTTCCCAACCTCGCCGTTGCCAAGCTCTACGCAACGGGCGCCGGCTCCCTTGTACGGCAGGGGTGTTTCGTTACATTCAAACTCCTCAATGATAGATGCGGAGGAAGCCAGAAGTCGAAAGATGCACGTCTTCCCGACAATATCTAAAAACGGAACCAAATTTCAGTAGACCAACGACGAATACAGTCGCCCAACGGCGTTCAGCGCAAAAATCAGGTTGTCGGTCATCGGGGGCCGGTAGTTGCTACACTTTCCAATTTTCGGACTAACACACAGGGATACTTTTGTAAAAAATCAGTTCACCAAAACTTTTTTAGTCATGAAAAACAAGGTAAAGCATCTTTTGTATCTGACCCTGCTGCTGCTGCCCGCCAGCTTTTTAGCCGGTTTCTCCGTTCCGGCCATAACTCCGTCAACAAGCGCGGAGGCCACCGTCGAGTCTGCTTACGGCGGCGCTTACGTGGTTTTTGCCGGAAAATTTGGCGGCGAGATCACGCGGAAGGAAATTGAAAGCAATACCGAAGTCAAAGTGGAGGGTTGCGCAAAAGGCTCGCGGATTTTTCAATTTACCCTAAGTGTTACGAAAAACGGCAAAACAAAAACGCTGAAGAATCAGTCCAGCATGCTTACCGGCGAAATGGTCGCCCAGTTGAAAAGCCTGTCGAAGGGTGACTCCTTCGAGTTTCAGCAAACAAAGGCCTACTTGCCCAACAGCAAAGATGTGGTGGATGTGCACGGGAGGAAATTCATTGTGGTATAGTTTATTTTTGGCCTTGTTTGGTCTTCCCCGCTTGGGGGAGACCAGGCGAGGCGGGAAAAATCATAAAAATCAAAGCAGGATGAAAATAGTAATCATCGGCGGTACGGGCCTGATCGGCAGACAATTAGAAGCCATGTTGCAAGACAAGTACGAAGTACTGGCGGCATCCCCGGGCACCGGGGTGAACACCCTTACAAAAGAAGGTTTGAATGAAGCCTTTCAAAACGCGAGTGTGGTAATTGACGTTTCCAACTCCCCTTCATTTGCAGATGAGGATGTGATGGCCTGTTTTAAAATATCCACTGAGCATTTGCTGGCCGCCGAGGCTGAAGCGGGTGTTGAACATCATATTGTACTCTCCGTAGTGGGAACCCGGCAATTTCAGGCAAATCCATAACAAAACCCTCAATACGCCCACTTCAAATACACCGCCCCCCAGGTAAATCCGCCGCCGAAGGCGGTCAGGATCACATTGTCGCCCTTTTTCAGGCGGTCTTCGTATTCCCAGAGGCAGAGCGGTAGCGTAGCGGCGGTGGTGTTGCCGTATTTGTCTATGTTGATCATCACGCGCTCCAGCGGGAAGTGCAGGTGTTCGGCCACGGAAGTGATGATGCGCATGTTGGCCTGGTGCGGCACGATCCACTGCACATCTTCGGTGGTCATTTTGTTGCGGCGGATGATCTCTTCGCAGGCGCCGGTCATGCCTTTGACGGCCTGCACGAAGACGCGCTTGCCGTCCTGCCAGGCGAAGTGTTCGCGGGCCATTACGGTCTCTACGGTGGCGGGATGCAACGAACCGCCGGCTTTCATGTGCAGCAGTTCGCGCCCGGAGCCGTCGCCGCGCAACACGAAATCAAGGATGCCGTTGCCGTCCTTGCGCGGTTCCAGCAGCACGGCGCCCGCGCCGTCGCCAAAAATGACGCAGGTATTGCGGTCGGTATAGTCAATGATGGACGACATCATGTCGGCGCCGACGACGACGACTTTGTTGTAGGTTTCATTCTGCACGAATTGGGCACCCGTGGACAAAGCGAACAAAAAACCGGAGCAGGCAGCGTTGATATCGTAGCCGAAGGCATTTTTCGCGCCTACTTTGTCGCACACGGTATTGGCCGTATCGGGAAATACCATGTCGCCGGTGACTGTAGCGACGATAAGCAGGTCAATTTCGCCCGGTTTGGTGTTGGTTTTTTCGAGCAAACCCTTCACAGCCTCGGCGGCCATATCGCTGGTGGCCCAGCCTGGTGTTTTGAGGATGCGGCGCTCGCGGATGCCCGTACGCGAAACGATCCACTCGTCGTTGGTGTCCACCATTTTTTCAAGGTCAGCATTGGTCAGTTTGGTTTCGGGTACCCAGCCCTGTACGCCGGTAATGGCAGCGTGAATTTTGCCCATTGTGATTGGTTAAGCGTAGGACGGAATTCTTTTCCGTCCGAATGTTCAATGATCGAATGAAGGGTAGTATGGATTTTTCCCTCCTATTTAAAGCGACGCAAAAGTAGCAATTCGCCGTTTCGCCAGGGGGTAATTCGTCTGAAAGAAAATTTCCTTTGCGCCGGAGTTCGTCCCGGCGATTGCCCGCCGGAACGGACTTCCGGCATACCTTTCCGCTCCAGGATGTCCACCGGAACGGACTTCCGGCGTACCTTTCCGCGAAGTTTTATTCCCGCAGATTGACGCAGATTATTCCCCGCAGATTGACGCAGATTTTATTTCGCAGATTCCCGCAGATATTTTTTAAATAAATGCAAAATCTGCCTCAATCTGCGGGAGAACAACATCCGGATCATGACCATCACCACAAGAATGCTGGCCAACTGGGCCAATTATCCCGTCGCGGAGGCAGAGATCGCCACACCGGAAAATACAGCGGAAACCCGCGATTATGTCCTGTCGCGCGAACGCCTCATCGCGCGCGGCAACGGCAAGTGCTATGGCGATGCGGCGCTCGCTCCTCATGTGCTTTCCACGCTGCAATTCAACCGGCTGTTGCATTTCGACCGGGAAACAGGCATCGTAGAGTGCGAAGCGGGGGTCTTGTTGTCCGACCTTTTAAACGTCATCCTCCCGGCAGGCTGGTTTTTCCACGTGACTCCCGGCATCAAATATATTACTGTAGGCGGCGCTATTGCCAGCGACGTACACGGCAAAAACCACCCGGCAAAAGGATGTTTCTCCAACTGGCTGATCTCCTTCGAATTGATGACCGCCAACGGGCAGGTGCTGACCTGCTCCCGTACTGAGAACAACGCTTTGTTCTGGCAAACCTGCGGGGGCATGGGATGGACGGGCATTATCCTTTCCGCCAGGTTTCAGCTGATGAAAATCGAATCCGGGCAGATGCGGCAGACTGCCGTACAAGCGGCTGACTTCGACAGTCTTTTCCGTGCTTTCGACGATAACCGACGCTGGTCTTATGCGGCTGGCTGGCTCGACGGCACAGCTTCCGGACGCTCGGCGGGACGGGGCGTGGTTTTTCTGGCGGAGCATTCCCCCTCATCCTCCACACAGGAGATGCTGAGTTTGCCTGCAAAAAAGCCCCGCAATGTGCCTTTTTTCGCCCCGTCCTGGATTTTAAATCCCTTGTCCATCCGCCTGCACAACGAGATTATTTTTTCAAGGGCCAAAACGGGCGAACGCTTCGTAGACCTCGACACCTATTTTTATCCGCTCGACCGGGTGCAGAACTGGAATCGCCTGTACGGGCGGCGCGGCTTCATCCAATACCAGTTTTGCCTGCCGGAAGAAAACAGTTTCGACGGCATCCGGCGCGTCATGGAAACGATCCGGAACAGTTCGGAAACGCCGTTCCTGACTGTGTTGAAACGCCACGGCGAGCGGCCGCCGGAAGCAGTGCACTCCTTTCCCCTTCGGGGGTA
Source organism: Saprospiraceae bacterium (assembly GCA_019187225.1). Taxonomy (GTDB): domain Bacteria; phylum Bacteroidota; class Bacteroidia; order Chitinophagales; family Saprospiraceae; genus M3007. The sequence continues at coordinate 18,579 of JABAQQ010000006.1, read as the reverse complement.
TTCGCTGGCGCTGGATTTTCCCCGCACCCGCACGATTTTTAATTTGGTCCACCAACTGGACGAACTCGTGTGGAATCTGGGCGGAAAAATCTATCTCACCAAAGATGCCTGCTCCGCGGCCCGAATGGGGCGGGTGGACCCTACCGCATTCGGAGAAGAGAAATTTTATTCGCTGTTAAAAGCCAGGCTCCTGAACAGTCAGGATACTGCTTTGAAGGGCTTGCCGGTATAATTCGTCCGTACGGCGCGAGGGTTTGGTCTCAAAATACCTGTCCATCATCTGTTCGCATTTTTTGAATTGCCGGATGGCCAGATTGCGCTCGTCGATAGCCAGATAACACTCCATCAAACGCCGGTGTACGGGCTCGAGCGTGTAGTCCGTATCGAGCATTTGGTTGCAAACATTGATGGTGAGGTAGAAATCTTTTTTTCCGAAAAAATAATCGGACATCCGGCTGAGCGCCTGCAGGTATTTTTCCCGCAGGTGATTGCGGTGATCTTCTATCCATTCTTCGGCGCGAAAATTGGCCAGAAAATCCCCCCTGTACACGTGGAGCGCCTGGTGGAGCGCCGACATGGCGCTTGTTGTTTCGCCGCGGTGCAAGGCATCGTTAGCGGCGTTCAGATGATGCTGAAACGAAGCCGTGTCGGTGCGAATGGTCAGTTCGGGAGAAAACCCGTAACATCCATGCGAAAAAGTGATGATCTCGCAACCGGGCAGGTACGGCTGCAGAAAACGCCGCAAGGAATGTATGGCCACATTCAACGAATTTTTGGCGCTTTCCTGCGGATAATCGGGCCAGAATATGCCCAGTAGGTTGTCGCGCTGCACAGGTTTGTCGCAATGCAACAACAAGTGAGCAAATAGTTCGAGGACTTTTCGGCTCGGAAAATTGCTTACCGGCCTGCCCCTCACGCGGAGGGAAAAGTGCCCGAACAGATTGGCCCCGATATCGGGAGGCGCTTCGGAAGCAACAACAATTGGAGTTGAAGACGGGTTCAGGTATTCCGGCATAAAGCCGAGTTTCGGATTCGGGCTAAAAAACTGTTCGAACCAATTCGCCATACGGCTCCATTTGGAAGCCGTAATATCTTTGGTATTGTGGTAATTGCGGTAAAAACAATCGAGCACGTGCTCGCGCTCTCCCGGGTGCAACAGCACGTCGGAAGCGCCGCGTCTGTAGGCAGATTGTACCCATTCAGCGCAATGCCGGAGAAAAACCAGCACGATGGGCGCCGTCACCTTCCGACGCAAAGAGAGCAAAGTTTGTAAGGCGTCGAGACGGGGAGGGTTGTGGAAGAGAAAAATGACGCGGGCGGATTGTACCTTTGAGCAGGATTCCTCCCGAAGCGCCGGCAAACGTTCAACTTCGTAAAACTGGCAGAACAGTTGTTCAAAAAAATCCCCGAAAGCCGCGGGGGCTCCGAGCATGGCAATTTTTCCCTGGGGCATGGCTTTGGAAGTTTGAGCAGTTTAAGGGATATTGTGTGGTTTCTGCAAAGTTACTCCCATTTATGACGTATCCAAATTTATTTATATGAAATTAGAAATTCTGAGCGAACACTCCGAAAAACACCAATGCACCGCCCAAAAAGACGGCGATTGGATCACTTTTTCCTGCCCCGACCCCGGCTGCGGCTACCGGCGCCGGTACAACTGGCGCACGCGGGAAACCCACGTCACGGAAGGTCTCGACCCCTTTGTGCTGCACGAAGGATACTGTCTGCCACCCGGACTGGATGTGCGCAATGCGCCTTACAATTGAATCAAATGACCTGAAAAAGACATCCATCCGCTTTAAATGGATTAAGGGTGTTTTCCCTCATGGCCATCAATCGGTACAAACCGGTTTCCAGTGCTGGCAATGCGATATGGGACTGTCTGCTGCCGGGTAATGTCGTTTGCCCGTTGACCGGGCATTTGTCCAAATGAAATATGTGCCCGTTTTTAAGCGCTTTGAGAAAGAAATATGCCGATCGGATCTCCTCTGCTTCCGGGTTATTCGTAACGATACCAACTTCGATTTTCCGTATGCGGGCCAGTTCTTCTGTGCTGATGGTGGAGAACGGCAGGCTGATCTTTAACTCATTTTTCTTTTTAGCCGTTTTTGTTGAAGAGGAGGAAACTAACCGGGCACGGTTTTTTACCGGCAGGAGTGTCAGCTTGGACCTGACAAAACCGAGAATGGCATGCTCGTCCAATCCTTCAAAGCACAGCCTTTCCTGGGTCAGTGGGTATTGAATGACGCCGCGTCCGTCTGGATAGAATTTCAGGTCGAAGTAATGCCGCGGGGTTTCTAATGCTTCGGCTTCGCCTGTTTGAAAATTGTTTCTTTCGGTGGTCATGGTTGGGGAGCTTAAGAAGATGAAAAAGGAAGAGGCCCCTTTCCCGGGACCCCTTCTTTTTTGTCGGACAATAGCGTCGCCAAATTCAGGTTATGGCTCCTGATAGATCTTGATCACGCCGATCTCACTGAAGCTGGCAAGTGGGCCGGGCAATCCGCCGGGACCGGGAGTTGAGAACCACTGCATGGCCACCACCACGCGATGCAGTCCGAGGGGGAGTGTGCCTGCGAGGAAAGTCAGATCAACCTGGTACGGATTGCCTGCCTGGCCGTTGGAGACCTGCGTTGCATTTTTTACCGAAGCAGCGCCACCCGTATCAATCGGTTCGATGAGCACATCGATCCTCCATTCGCCGCCGATCAGGAAAATAGCATCGGGATTGAATTCGTCCCACTTGACCCGGACAATCAGGTCCTGGTCGGACTGAAAAAGATTGTTCGAAGGAGACCCTCCTACCGGAGATTCAGGAAATCCCGCGCCGCTGAGGCCTTCGTGCAATTCGCAGGTACCTACAACTGTCCCTGCGCCCAAACCCGAAATTTCAAAATTTGATACTGCCATGATTAATTGAAGTTGTGCTCGAATCACCCGGGCAAAGGTTCGTCCGTATCCTCTTTTTACCCGGGCGACCTTCGCGATTCGTATTTATTGTTTCTGAGGTCGAACGTCCGAACCATGCAGCAAAAGTGACGGTCTCGCCTTACAAAACGCTTAAATGTTGTTTATTTCCAGGTTCTGTGCACTTATATCTCACTAAAAATTGGTATTCGATATGGTTTTGTTTAATAAATTATAAAAATTAAATCAAAAAGGTTAAACAGTTTTCAGGCCGTGTTGTTCCATTGGAACTCCTGCTCGTATTAAGCGCATTTCAAAAACCGATGCGGGCTCTGCGTTCAATCTGTAAAAATCTTTATTTAATGTCTGACTTCATGCTGAACGGCCACGTTGCTGGCCTTGCCGACACGGACGATCTGGGTGATCTTCATATTGCGACTGCTTCCGACACGCCCTTGAACGCCCATGCATTTGAACTGAGTGATGCCGAGAAAATCGAACGGATTTCCGGCCATTTTGCAGAGATCATGGATTTGCTCGGCCTCGACCTGCGCGACGACAGCTTGCGCGGCACTCCACGCCGGGTCGCAAAGATGTACGTGAACGAAATATTTCGCGGCCTCAATCCTGTCAACAAACCCGCCATGACCACTTTTGAAAACAAATACCAATACCGGCGGCTTGTCGTGGAGCGCAACATCCCTTTACAAAGCACTTGCGAGCATCATTTCCAGCCGATCTTCGGCGTGGCGCACGTGGCTTACATTCCCAATGGCCGCGTGATCGGTCTTTCCAAACTAAACCGCATCGTGGACTTTTTTGCGCGCCGCCCGCAGGTGCAGGAGCGCCTCACGATACAAATCGCGGAGGAATTGAAAAAAGTATTAAAAACGGACGATGTGGCGGTCTACATAGATGCCCGTCACATGTGCGTCCAGGCGCGCGGCGTGGAACACCACGGCGCGAGCACCATCACGGCAGAATATTCCGGGAAATTTCTGAACGAGACAACCAAACAGGAATTCCTTATGGCTGTGCATTCCAGAATGCCTGAGTAGATCATTTTAGAGGGAAAAAACAAATCAAACACGACCGCCCGGCGTATGCAAGTACGACCGGGCAATTTTTTTATCCCGCGAAGCTGCGTTGCTGATAACATTTTTAAAAAGGTGCAATCCACTCACAAAAGTCGGGTGGCAGGTGGGTACCTATCGGTAAAAACAGCCACCAACTTTTAAGAACGTAAACGCACCATCATTTACCATTTAAATTCTGACAACATGAAATCGTTTGAAATTCGTCTTGCAACGCTCACCCTCGCAGTTGCCACCCTCGCTTCCCTGTTTTTTCCCTCCTGCCGTAAAGACAACTTCTTCGAACCCGGACAAAATCTGACCGATGCCGGCAGCATCGCCGCCCTGGCAGCCCAACACCCCGAACGTTTTTTCGTACCTGAAAAACAAGGCGTACCCGGCCGCTATATCGTGATGCTGGAGGAAAGTTACCTGCGTCCGGCCGTTCTCGATGAAACGGAAACACCTTTGCGTCCTACTGCCATTGAAGACCGCAGCGCCAGCCGTCGCCAGGAAGTCGAGGCCGGCGTGGAAAACTTCATCGCCCAGGTTGGGATTGCCCGCGATAAAGTGTCCGCTACTTATGGCCAACTAATTGCCGGCTTCACCGCCGAACTCACCGCAGACCAGGTAAAAGCCCTACTGGACGACCCCAATGTGAAAAGCATCGAACAAGACATGCAGATCGCTGTCAACGACGTGCTGGAATCCGTGGATCAGCCCGGCGACGCGCCCGAAGCGCAGATCACGCCTTGCGGCATCACCCGCCACGGCGGTTCCGCCAACGGCAGCACCAGCGATAAATGGATCTGGATCGTGGACTCCGGCGTCCAGTCGAGCCACCCCGACCTGAACGTAGTCACCAATGCTACCTATGCCAAATCATTCGTGGGCGGCACTTACGAGGATTGCCTCGGCCACGGCACTCATGTGGCTGGCACGGCGGCTGCCAAAAACAATACCATTGGCGTCGTAGGCATGTCGGCAGGCGCCTGGGTCGTACCGGTCAAAATATTCGACGGTTGCGGCAATACTTACTATAATTCCACGCTTCTCGCAGCCCTCAACCACGTATCAATCTACGACATTGCAGGTGATGTGGTCAACCTCAGCATCGGCGGCTACTACGGTTCGGGTTGCGCTACTTATTCTCCCCTGAAAGCAGCCGTCCAAAATCTCGGCAATTCGGGCACATGGGTGATTATCGCAGCAGGCAACAATGGAGCCTACGCAGGCAACTACCAGCCAGGATGCATCAGCGGCACCAAGATCCTGACCATCGCCAATATGACCTGCGCGAATGCCTGGAACACCAGCTCCAACTACAATCTGGTTACCAACGGCGCGCCGATTGACTGGATTGGAGTCGGTACGAGCGTCTATTCCACTTACCTTGGCAGCGGCTACGCTTACATGACGGGCACTTCGATGGCAACCCCGCACGTAGCAGGCATCGTGCACTGGCGCCAAGCCAACCCGCTGCAAAACGGAACGGTGACGAGAAACGGCGTGGTGTATAAAGCGGCTTCCCGCATCTGACCTTTTCCGGTGACTGACCACTCCCCTGCATTCTCATAAAAAACCGCCCGGCCAACGCAATAATGCTTGGCCGGGCGGTATATTTTTATCATTTACACCCAATGTAAAAGTGATTCATTTCCGGGAGGCAATCTCAAAGCATTTTCAAACCACTCCATCTCAATTCGACCTTACCGCGCTCCTATACCGCCGTTCCACTTCCTCCCAATTCACCACGTTCCACCAAGCGGCGATGTAGTCGGGTCTGCGGTTCTGGTAGTGAAGATAGTAGGCGTGTTCCCATACATCGAGGCCGAGGATGGGCTGGCCTTTTTTCTCGGCGACGTCCATCAACGGGTTATCCTGATTGGGTGTGCTGGTCACGAATAGGTTGTCATCGCCGTCCACGCAGAGCCAGGCCCAGCCGGAGCCGAAGCGGGTAGTGGCGGCTTGCGAGAATTGTTTTTTGAACTCGTCGAAGGAGCCGAAATTTTTGGCGATCTTGGAAGCCACGTCGCCGGTGGGTTCGCCGCCTCCGTTCGGGCTCATGATCTCCCAGAACATCGTATGGTTCCAGTGGCCGCCGCCGTTGTTGCGCACAGCGACCGGGAGTTTGGAGATATTGGCCATCAGTTCTTCGAGGCTTTTGCCTTCATAGTCGCTGCCCTGCAGGGCGGCGTTCAGGTTGTTGACGTAGGCGGCGTGGTGTTTGCCGTGGTGGATTTCCATGGTGCGGGCATCCACGTGCGGTTCGAGGGCGCTGAAAGCGTAAGGGAGGTCGGGCAGAGTAAAAGCCATGATGGATTGGTTATTAGTTATTAGTGATTGGTTGTTGGTTGTTGGTTGGTGGAGAACAATGGTAAAAGTAAGAAGTTCAGTTATGCCGCAGACGGATTGCCGGTACGTTACGAAATTTTATACCGCACGTATTTTATTTTCTTTCCTTCCGCTAGGTGAAATGACTCGTACAAGGTCTGTATGGCGAGTTCGGGATAAGGCAGCGGTCCGGCATAGATGTCGTCATTTTTATAGATCAACGTGCAACGGGGGTCGGCCGCAATGGTGTCGAGGGTGAATTGATAAAAAGCGGGATCGTCGTGTTTCAGGTGCACGAGCCCGCCGGGTAGGAGTATCTGCCGGTATTTTTCGTGAAAAAAAGGCGAGGTAAGCCGCCGGTTTTCCTTGCTGGCACGTGGAAAAGGGTCGGGGAAAGTGATCCATATCTCGCTGACTTCGTTCGGCGCAAAAAAGTGTTCGATGATCTCGATGCGGGTGCGCAGGAACGCGGCGTTGGCGATATTTTGCCCGAGGGCAGTTTTTGCGCCTTTCCACAGGCGGTTGCCTTTCACATCCACCCCGATAAAATTGCGCTCCGGAAATTGCCGGGCCAGCCCTACGGTGTATTCGCCGCCGCCGCAGGCGAGTTCGAGGGTGATCGGATGGTCGTTTTTGAAATGCAATTCGTTCCATTTCCCTTTGAGGTCAATCGGCTCCATGCCCGCGCCGACCAACGTTGGTTGCTGAACGTTGTAGCATTCATATACGTTTGGAAACGAAAGCACCTCGGCGAATTTGCGGAGTTTGTTTTTGCGGCCCACGGTGTTGGTTGTTGGTTATTTGTTATCAGTTGCCGGTTCCTGGTTTAGGATGGGCAAAAGTCGTTTTTTTCGTTTAATATCATTCCTGCTTCGATTTTACGAAAGGCCGCCCTGTGTAAAATAATTTTCCCACTCTCCTTTTTATCTTTGCCGCGGTTTTTATACAAAAAATTGGTTCTCAAACATTTATTTCCTTTTAGCCTCTTTCACCTTCTCACGCCTCTCACGACTCTCACCCTCTCACGACTCTCACACATGTATCCCGATCTTTCATACCTCGCGCACGCGTTGTTTGGCACCCAGCCGGACAACTGGCTTTCGATCTTTAAGACCTTCGGTTTTTTTCTCGCCATCGCTTTTCTGACCAGTGCGGTGGTGTACTACATCGAGCTGAAGAGGAAAGCGGGGGAAGGTTTCTACCAGCCGGCCAAAACGACGGCAACGGAGGGATTGCCTGCCACGCCGGGTGAGATCATATCGAATGCGGTAGTCGGTCTGTTGCTGGCGGGCAAGGGAATGTATGCCTATCAACATTACGACATTTTCCGGGTGGACCCGGCTTCGGTGATCCTTTCCGGAAAAATGCATTGGCTGGCCGGTTTGTTTGGCGCAGCCGTTATGGGTGGCCTCACCTGGTGGGATGCGCACCGGAAGCGCAAAAATCCACCCGTGACCCGCGAGGTATTGATCTATCCGCACGACCGCATCAGCGAAATGACCGTTTGGGCAGCTGTGGGCGGCATCGTCGGCGCTAAAGTTTTCGATTTGTTCGACAATTGGGAATCCTTTCTGCAAGACCCTATCGGTTCGCTCACTTCCGGCGGTGGACTGGCATTTTTCGGCGGGTTGGTGCTGGGATTTGTAGCCGTGGTGACGTATATGTGGCGCAACAACATCCCCTTCTGGCCCTCGGCCGACGCGGTAGCGCCTGCCCTGACGGCGGGTTATGGTGTTGGCCGCATCGGCTGTCAACTTTCCGGCGACGGCGACTGGGGTATCGTGAACAACACACCGAAACCAGACTGGCTCTCCTGGTTGCCCGATTGGGCGTGGGCATCGCGCTATCCTCATAATGTGCTCAATACTACGAACACCGACCCCGTGCCGAGCATATCCATCCCTGATTGTTCATGGGACTACTGCATGCAACTGTCCGACCCCGTTTATCCCACGCCTTTTTACGAAGTGATGATGATGCTCGCCATTTTCGGCATCCTGTGGGCACTGCGCAAACGCATCCATATACCCGGCATGCTTTTTTTCATTTACCTCGCCCTGATCGCTGTAGAGCGGTTTTTAATTGAAAAAATCCGCGTCAATGTGGTGCACGACGTACTGGGTATGCAACTGACGCAGGCCGAGATCATCTCCGTCCTCCTCTTTTTTGGAAGTATCGGAGGGATGATTTTTGTGTGGAAAAAAAATCGGCAGGCGGTGGGCAGTGGCAGTGGGCAGTAGCAGTGGCAGTGGGCAGTAGCAGTGGCAGTGGGCAGTAGCAGTGGCAGTAGCAGTGGCAGTGGGCAGTGGCAGTGGGCAGTAGCAGTGGCAGCGGGCAGTAGCAGTAGCAGTGGGCAGTAGCAGTGGCAGTGGGCAGTGGGCAGTGGCAGTGGGCACATCGAGGGTGCTCAAAAATCTGTGTTTAAAATTTTTTTAAAATATTGATAATCAAAATTTTAACACAAGTGCGCCAAAAGAATTGACACAGAATTTTGAACAACGCCGGCACATCGCTCCTGCCCACTGCTCCTGCTACTGCCACTGCCACTGCCACTGCCACTGCCACTGCTACTGCCACTGCCACTGCCACTGCCACTGCTACTGCCACTGCCACTGCCACTGCTACTGCCACTGCCACTGCCACTGCTACTGCTTTAAAGCCTCCCGCACACCTTTCACGATCAAAAACTGTCCGACGATATAAGTCGCCATGATGAGTATTCCGGGTGAAGGAATATGGCCGCCGAAGCGGCTCACCGCGATCAGGCTGTCCGATAACATGAACAATACCGCTCCGGCCGTCATCATTCGGTGAGTGCCGGTGGAAATGCTCTCCTTTAAATTGACGACGCTCAGCGCCATGACCGTGATGACTACAGCATAAATGCTTACCGGCAATTTCATTCCGGCAGGAATGCCCGGCCACAGCCAGACCAGCAAACCGAGCGCAAATGCCGCAAAAGGCAAGAGCCACATAGGTTGCCTGCGCAAAAAACCCTTGTCAAACTGTCTGACGGAAGCAAAGCCGGTGATATAAGAAAGGTGGGTTAATAAAAATGCCGCCAATCCCAGCATGAAAAAAAGCGGTTGTTCGCCATAGAGGAGCAGCACATCGCCCAGGGTGGCAAAGGCAAGCCCGGCAAGCACCATTTTTTTCAAAAAACGCGGTGGTTGGCGATGGGTTTCCATCGCCAACCAGACCGCCAGCAAGGGCATCAACAGCGGTTTCGTAATGAATACCAGGTTTTTATTTGCCAGCGCCACGCCAATCAGGTTGATCAGTGAAGCAATGGCAAACGCCGGAAGCCAGATGTTCTTCATGGTTTGTCCTTTTTAAAATCCCCGGCCTTCACAATGATCATTTTTGAATAATCGAGGTATTTTTTCATCGCCTGGTTCACTTCAGCCAGCGTCAGTTTTTCCACTTTGCTTTCAAAATCGGCGTCCCAGTTCATAGACCGGTCCATAAACAGGTACTGACTGAGCTTACTCGCGACGCCGTTGTCGCTCGAACGACTAACTTTTTGGGACTGAAGCCATCCGGACTTGGCAGCCGTCAGTTCCTCCTGAGTAAAGCCGTCTTTGACCACTTTTTCTATTTCTTCCTTAAATGCGGCTTCCAGTTTTTCCACGTTTTGAGGGTTGTAAATGGCGTTTGCCGAAAAACCGCCGTCTTCATCGAGGGCGCTGGCCATGAACCGGCCACCCACACCATAGCTCAGCCCTTCTTTCTGACGGATACGGGTGGCAAGGCGGGAGTTGAGAAAACCTCCGCCGAGCATGTAGCCGCCAATGGTAAGCGCGGGATAGTCCGGATGGTCGTTGCGCATAGCGAAGCCATAACCTGCCACTAAGTTGGCGTTCGCCTTGTCGGGAGTTTGAATCACCTCCGTCCGGGCAGCTACGGGAATGTATTTGTTCTCGATGCGTTTGAAAGGAGAGGGGGATTTCCAATCGCAGAACGTCTCCTTCAGCACAGTTTCGATCTGTTTCTGGTCGAAATCACCCACTATGGCGCAGGTAGCGTCCGATGCGCCATAGAATTTTTGATAAAAAGCCTTCACCTGGTCGAGCGTAACGGCCTGAACGGCTTCGACTTCTTCGCCGAACGTCATAATGTAGCGTGGGTCGCCTGCTTTGTAGGGATTCGTAATGCGGCTGTAAGCATTAAAAGCCAGGGCTCTGGGGTCGGTTTTTTGCTGTTCGAGCCCGGCGAGATACTCTTCGCGGAGTTTGTCGAACTCATTTTGCGGGAAAGAAGGTTTGCGGAGTATTTCCCCTGCAAGCCGGATGGCGTCGGCGAGGTGTTCGCGATCGGTTTCGATGCTGACCGTCGCCGATGATGGGCCGCCGAACACGCTGATGCGCGCTTTGAGCTGGTCTTGCAAATCCTTTATCTGCTGGCGGGTTTTGTCCGTTGTGCCCTTGTCGAGCATGGAAGCGGTAGCGTTGCCCACCATTTGCTGGTTTTGCAGGTTTTCCAGGGTTCCGAAACGGAAAGTGATGGTCGCATTCACCACGTCGCCGCGATTTTCTTTCGGCAAAAAGGCGTATTCCATGCCATTCGCGCATTTGCCACGGGTGGTGCGTTGCTCGATGTTGGCGGGCGAGGGATCGAAATCTTCACCTTGGGCAAGGGCCGCCTTGCCTTTGTAATCCTTGAGCATTTCAGCAATATTGGGCGCATCGGGGATCTCGGCCCGGTCTGGATTTTGTTCGGGAATAAAAAAGCCGAGCGTGCGGTTGGCGGGTTTGAGATAGCGCAGCGCCACACGGCTTACATCGTCGGGGGTCACTTTTTCGATCATGTCGCGGTAATAAAAGATCAGGCGCCAGTCGCCCTGACCGATGTAATTGCTCAGGCTCAGGCCCACGCGGTCGCTTTGTTTAAGCGACATTTCTATGTTTTTCAATATACGCGTTCTGGCTTTTTCCACCTCTTCATTGGTAGGCGGATTGTTTTTCAGATCATCCAGCACCGACAGCATCGCCTGCTGGGCGTCAGGAAGCGATTGTTCGAGGCGCACTTCGGCCCAAAAGCCCATAAGCCCCGCTTCCGCAAAACCCATTGCGCCTCCGCTCACACTCGATGCTTTTTTATTCTCCACCAGTGCTTTGTACAAGCGGCCCGAAGGTTCGTCGCTCAGCAGGTTGCCCAAAACGGACAGCGGCGCGTGATCGGAGTGGGTGGCGGCAGGTGTGCGGTACATACAGGTGAATACCTGCACGTCGCCGGTGCGGCGCAACGTAATCTGACGTTCGCCGTCCTGCGTGGGCTCCTCCGTGTAGGTGGGAATGATCTGACGGGCCGGTTTCGGTATTTTGGAAAAGTACTGGTGCACGAGATCGAGCGTTTTTTGTTCGTCAATTTTACCGGCCACTATCAGCACTGCGTTGTCGGGTTGGTAATAGTTGCGGTAAAAAGCCTGCAATCGCTCGATGGGCGCGCCTTCGATGTCCGATTTTTCGCCGATGGTGGAGTTGCCGTAGTTGTGCCATTGGAACACCGTGCCGAGCATTCGTTTGTACAGAACGCCGAAGGGGCTGTTTTCACCCGATTCATATTCGTTGCGCACGACGCTGAATTCGCTTTCGAGGTCTTTTTTAGCGATAAAGGAATTGACCATCCGGTCGCTTTCGAGGTCGAGCGCCCAGCGCAGGTTTTCTTCCGTCGCGTCGAAAGTTTCAAAGTAGTTCGTGCGGTCGAAGGAGGTGGTGCCGTTCGGACGGGCGCCGTGCTCGGTCAATTCCTGCGGAATGTTGGGGTGTTTTGGCGTCCCTTTGAACACCAGGTGCTCCAGCAAATGCGCCATGCCCGTTTCACCGTATCCTTCGTGCCGGGAACCGACTTTGTAGGTGACATTCACGGTGATGATGGGCTTGGATGGATCGGGGAACAACAGCACTTGCAAGCCATTGGCAAGTCGGTATTCAGTGATCCCTTCTACCGAAGTGACATATTGCACGCCCTCCGGAAGGCGAAGTGCAGATTGGGCCGACAGGCAAAAAGAAGTCAGCAAAACAAGCAACCAAATTGGAAAATAGAAACGCAGTTGATTCGTCTTCATGTTATTGTGCCTTGAAAAATTTGGATAAAACAATCATTATCAAAGATTGGTGTACGCAGCCTCGTCCGGGTTGCCGGCAAGGGTGTTACAAAGGTAAATTTACCTGCTGAAACGCGCTGCAATCCTGCGGCAAATGCCAACATCGTCAGTTATGAAAATAATTTGTGACGTAAACCCTAACTTTGCGTAAAACTAACACGATGATACATCAAGAGCATAATGAACCTGCACTCCGGGAAACGTTCAATGAAAAAGGAGAACGCATCAGCCCTATATTGCCCTCCGACGTCCGGAACTTTCTGATTGACATTGACGGTACCATCTGCGACGATGTGCCCAACGAAGAACCCGAACGCATGGGAACCGTCCTGCCCTACCCCGACGCATTAGTGATGCTCAACCGTTGGTACGATGAAGGGCATATCGTGTATTTTTTCACCAGCCGCACCGAAGCGCACCGCGAGATCACCGAAGCCTGGCTCAACAAACACGGCTTCAAATACCACGGCATCCTCTTCGGCAAACCGCGCGGCGGTAATTACCACTGGATTGACAACCATATTGTGCGTGCGACGAGGTTCAAGGGAAAATTCACCGACCTTGTGGTAAAAACGCATGAAATTGAGGTTTTTTCGGAATAATTTGTACTGATAATACGCTGAGGCGATGAACCGCCCGGATGGCACCCGTCCTGCAACTCGAAGCTGCAGGGCGGGTTCTCTTTTGAAGCGCCGATAGCGCCGGATATAATAAGGACTTGAAAAAACGTTGTTCCTTTGCCGAACCAACAATCTGCTTTCGCATCCGCCACCGGGGTATTTTGTTACAGTCGGTTCTCCATGGCAATATCCCGCGGATATCAACTGCAGGCAAACGAACAATAAACTACGCATTATATGTCCCTTACCCTCGCCCTTTGCGGGTTGCTTTACGCCGCTCCGCCCGACACCCTGCCCTACGATCTGACAAACCCCTCCTTTATCATCAACCTTGTCAGTGAAGAACTGAAAGAAATTTCCGGCCTGAGCCCGACCGATTCGGCAGGCATCTATTTGGCCATCGCTGACGAGGTGGGCGAAATATTTTTTATTGACGGCGCCGGTGGCGGCGCCATTTTGCGCAAGGTATTTTTCCGCAGCAAAGGTGACTTCGAAGGTGTGGAAATGGTCGGGAAATGCCTGTATTCGGTCAAAAGCAACGGCGATATTTTTGAAATCGGCTGTTGGGATACGGATACTCCCAGCATCGTGGAGTACAAATCGCCGTTGAAAAAAACGGACGATGTGGAAGGACTTTGTTATGATGCCAAACGTTTTGCCCTGCTGCTGGCCTGCAAACAAAATCCCGACAGTGCCGGATTGCGCCGTATTTACGCTTTCGATCTGAAAACCAAACAATTGAGCGGCAAACCCGTTTATACGATCGATCCGGAAGCGGTGAACCGCCTGGTACCAACCGGCGATGATAAAAACCGTTACATCAGCCCTTCCGGAATCGCCATACACCCTATTACCGGCGATATTTATGTGATTTCATCGGCTCAAAAACGCCTCGCTGTACTGGACTATAAAACGGGCGCCCTTCGCTACGCCGTTCGCCTGGACAAAAAACTGTTGCCCCAACCTGAAGGCATCGCATTCGACGCAGAAGGCAACCTGCACCTTAGCAGCGAAGGTAAAAAAGGCGAAGGCCTGGTGTTGAAATTTGATTATAAAGCGCCGAAATGAACGCCTACTTTTGCGCCCGAAACTCTGATTGCCGATTTTTACGAATCATACTTTATTCAACAATGCCAGTCATAGAACTCAAGATCCCCAATTTGGGCGAATCAATATCCAGCGTTACCTTTTCCAAATGGCTGAAGCCCGACGGCGCCATCGTAGCCATGGACGAGCCGCTTTGTGAGATAGAAACCGAAAAAGCCAACCAGGAACTCTCCGCCGACTCGGCTGGAAAATTGATCTGGGTCGCCAAAGAAGGAGAAGACTTGGCAGTGGGCGCGTTGTTTGCTAAAATAGACACAGATGGCAGTGGCAGTGGCAGTGGCAGTAGCAGTGGCAGTAGCAGTAGCAGTAGCAGTGGCAGTGGCAGTGAACAGACCGTTCCAGTGACTGCGCCTGCCACCGCTACTGCCACTACCAACTACGCCACAGGCACTCCTTCACCCGCCGCTGCCAAAATCCTCGCTGAAGGCAACATCAAACCCACCGATGTGTCTGGCACCGGACGTGACGGACGCATTACGAAAGAAGACGCACAAAAAGCAGTAAACAGTGGAAACAGTAGCAGTAGCAGTAGCAGTAGCAGTAGCAGTAGCAGTTCTCAGCCCGCTACGCCGCCAACCCAGCAACCAGCAACCAGCAACCAGCAACCAATAGCTTTTTCAAGAAACGAACGCCGCGAGCGCATGAGCCGGATGCGCCGCACCATCGCCAAACGCCTGGTGAGCGCCAAAAACAATACGGCCATGCTCACCACTTTCAACGAAGCGGACATGACAGGTGTCATGGAAATGCGTGAAAAGTACCAGGAAGTGTTTGTCAAAAAATACGGCATCAAACTCGGCTTCATGTCCATTTTCGCCAAAGCTTGTGCGAAAGTGCTGCTTGAAATGCCGGATGTGAACGCTATGATTGATGGCGACGATGTGATATATCACGATTACGTGGACATCAGCATCGCCATTTCAACCCCCAACGGCCTCGTGGTGCCACCGGTGCGCAACGTTGAAAGTCTCAATTTTGCAGAGGTGGAATTAAAGATCAAAGACCTGTCCACCAAAGCCCGCGACGGCAAACTATCGCTCGAAGAGATGAGCGGCGGCACTTTCACCATCACCAACGGCGGCATTTTCGGAAGCCTGATGAGCACACCGATCATCAACGAACCGCAAAGCGCCATCCTCGGCATGCATGCCATCAAAGAACGCCCTGTGGTGGTCAACGGAGAGATCAAGATACGTCCGATGATGTACCTGGCGTTGAGTTACGACCACCGCATCATTGATGGCTCCACCTCGGTGACGTTTTTGGTCAGATTGAAAAACCTGATCGAAGATCCGGTGAATTTATTGTTAGACCTGTAAATCAAACGGCTGCTTAGGTGTTCCCAAGCAGCCGTTTTTTCATGAAACAGTATAGATATGGATTGGATTAAAAGGTTTTGTAGCGGTTAGGAGAAACGGCGGGAGCCGGCCGACCAATACGATGCAATCTTAGGGACAGCGAGCACCAATAGCAGCGATCCAAGTGTAACGCACAAAATAAGCATAGAAACGGGAGGATTTAAAAGTGAATGATGTGTGTAGGTATTGACTATAACTCCAACGATTATTCGGTGTTACAGCCCAAAGGTGATAAAACTTTTTAACTTGTCAAGTATTCGCCGTGATTTTTTTTGTTAATACTTCATTTTCAATATGGGTATCCTGCTTTCGGAGGTTTTGACCTATTTTTGCCGCTGATTTCCCGGGCAAATTGTGCAGATGCGCCGACCTTGCGTGTGCAAAACAACCGAACGTTCCCTTGTTGTGCGCCGAAATGTCTCCCGTTTGCACAATTTTCTTTTTGCCATTTTTCAAACGTGCCTACTTTGCACGCCATCGCAACTTTCACCCGTATTACTAATCAAGCCAAAACAAACGTCAGGAATGGTCTTTAACAACATACTTGAAACCATCGGTAAAACCCCCCTTATCCGTCTCAATAGTGTTGTCTCCCACATTCCCGCTGCGGTATATGCCAAAATCGAGGCTTTCAATCCGGGACTGAGCGCCAAGGATCGCATCGCGCTCCACATGATCGAACGCGCCGAACGCCTCGGCCTGCTCAAACCCGGCGGCACAGTAGTGGACGCTACAAGCGGCAACACAGGTTTCAGCCTCGCCATGGTGGCTGCTATCAAGGGTTACAAGTGCGTGTTGACCGTGACGAGTAAGATTTCGGAAGACAAACTGAACAACCTCCGGGCAATGGGCGCCGAAGTCATCCTTTGCCCCCAGGACGCCAAACCCAACGATCCCAACTCCTACTACCGCCGCGCCGAACAATTGGCCAAAGAAATTCCCGGCGCTTACTATGTCAACCAGAATTTTAATCCCGACAACGCCGATGCACACTACCTGACCACCGGCCCCGAAATCTGGGAACAAACGCAGGGCCGCATCACGCACCTGATCGGCTCGGCCAGCACCGGCGGCACCCTCTGCGGTTCGGGCCGTTTTCTCCGCGAACAAAACCCCGACCTCAAAGTCATCGCCGTAGATGCTTATGGCTCGGTATTGAAAAAATACCACGAAACGGGCGTGTACGACGAATCCGAAATCTATTCCTACCGCATCGAAGGCACGGGCAAAAACATCATCCCGGCTAACGTGGACTTCGAACTGATAGACCGTTTCGTAAAAGTGACCGACCGGGACAGCGCCCTGCGCGCCCGCGAGATCGCCCGCCGGGAAGGAATGTTGGTCGGATACTCCAGCGGTGCCGCGCTGCAATGTCTCCTGCAAATCAAAGACGAACTCAAAGAAGGCGACCTTGCGGTGCTGCTCTTCGCCGACCACGGCTGCAAATACGTCAGCAAGATATTCAACGACAAATGGATGGTAGAACAGGGATTTATGGAGGAAGAACAGGTGCCGGAACTTTGCTAACTGCCTGTTTATCTGAAAGAAATGAAGAATCCGGTTCAACCCGCGACGTAGTTCGCCGCTGACATCGTTCATTATTTTTCACTCATCACTCATCACTCGAAAAAGTGGATTTATTCGACCGCATTCTCAAGCAAGCCGGCCCGCTCGGCAAATACGCCGACGTCGCCGAAGGCTATTACATGTTTCCCCAACTGGAAGGCGAACTTGGCAACCGCATGAAATTCAAGGGCAAAGAGGTGGTATGCTGGAGCATCAACAACTATCTCGGCCTGGCCAACCACCCCGAAGTCCGTAAAACCGACGCAGAAGCTGCCGCCCGCTGGGGCTTTGCTTATCCGATGGGCGCACGTATGATGTCGGGTGAGACCAAACTCCACCAAAAGTTAGAGCAACAACTGGCGCACCATGTCGGCAAAGAAGCCGGACTGCTGGTCAACTACGGCTACCAGGGCGTGCTCTCCGCCATTGATACCCTGCTCACCCGCCACGACGTGGTCGTATACGACGCCGAAAGTCACGCCTGCATCGTGGATGCCGTGCGCATGCACATGGGCAAACGCTTTGCCTATACGCACAACGACATCGCCAGCCTCGAAAAATGTCTCGAACGCGCCAAACGCCTTACCGACGGCACCGAAGGCGGCATCCTCGTCATCACTGAGGGTGTGTTCGGCATGCGCGGCGACCAGGGTAAGCTGCGCGAGATATGCACGCTCAAGGAAAAATACGGCTTTCGCCTGTTCATTGACGACGCGCACGGCTTTGGCATGCTCGGTAAAACAGGGGCCGGTGCCGCCGAAGAACAAGGCGTGACCGACGACGTGGACATTTATTTCAGCACTTTTGCCAAGAGCATGGCGCTGATCGGCGGTTTCCTCGCCGCCCGCCCGGAGATCATCCAGTTCCTGAAATACAACATGCGCTCTCAGATCTTCGCCAAATCGCTGCCCATGCCGCTGGTGGAAGGCCTGCTCAAACGCTTTGAACTCCTGCGCGACCGCCCCGAACTCCGCGAAAAACTCTGGCACAACGTCCGTCTGCTGCAAAGCGGCCTTAAGGAGCGTGGCTTCGACATCGGCGACACCAATACCTGCGTCACACCGGTATACATGCACGGCGAAGTAGAAGAAGCGATGGCCTTAGTGAAAGACATGCGCGACAACTACAGCGTGTTCTGTTCCATCGTGGTGTATCCGGTCATTCCGAAGGGTATGATTATCCTGCGCCTCATCCCGACTGCCGCGCACACGGAAGAGGATATTCGAATCACACTGGATGCTTTCACCGCTGTCGGTGCAAAATTGAAATCGGGGGCGTATAAGAATTATATACCTGAAGTGATGGTATAGTACGCCGGAAGTCGGTTCCGGCGGTGGCGCGCTCGGTACCTCGCCGGAAGTCCGTTTCGGCGCACAAAAAAGCACCTGCCACGATGAAGTGACAGGCGCTGGATTGATTTGAGTTGGCATCGACCTACTCTCCCGGGACATCGGTCCAAGTACCATCGGCGCTGGCGGGCTTAACGACTCTGTTCGGAAAGGGAAGAGGTG
>JABAQQ010000052.1 GCA_019187225.1 Saprospiraceae bacterium | reverse complement strand
ATTAAGGAGAATAGGCTTATTGGTTCTGTTCCCGTGCGCACTTCATATTAGAAAGAAGAATCATTGCAAATGTCGTATAGCCGTCAGAGTGAAGCAAGGGGCATCGGAAAATTTAACATTCGGGGCATAGGAACAGCAATCCGTTCTCTTCTCAAAATCGCGTACTCTCTTTTAATAACAGCCGTTCCTTTTGCAATTTTGGCCAAAGGTATTTTGTCGAAAAATTTTTGCTGCCTGATGGCTGGCAAGAACGGATAGTAAAAACCACCTGCTTCTTACTCCTTCACCTTTGCCAATATCTCCGCCGCCAACGCTTCTCCCACGAGCCGGTGCCCTTCTTCGAGCCAGAACACCCGCACATTCGGCAATCCTTCGTACAATCTTTTCAGTTCTTTCTGGTGTAAAAACCGGTCGTGCAAGCCGATATAGACATCGGTCGGCAGGCCCGTTTTTTGCAGCACGGTCTTGATGTCGCGGCGGCGGAGGTAAAAGGAATCCGTTGCCAGCCAGCATCCGAAGGTGCGCTCCAGGCGTTCGGAGCGGTTGAGGTTATTGGTCAGAAAATGATGGATGAGCGGGGGCATCAGCCCGATCTTTTTCCCGAAATTGAGCAGGCTGAAAAACCAATCGGGTTTTTGCAATATCCTGAACAGGAAGCGGCGCAGCCACATCGGCGTGTGCACGGCCATGGTCATTCCTTTCGTTTTTACGCCGTCGGGGGAAAAGAGGTAGAGTTTGTCGAGTTGGCCGGCGAGTTCGGGAAGCATCGCCTGCGACAGGCGCCCGCCGAAACTGAACCCCATCAGGCAGAATCTTTCTTTGTCATGCTTCAGGAGAATCTGCCGGATAATGCCGAGCAAATCTTCTTTGGTAAAAGTCTCTTTAGTCCATTCCGTTTGTCCGTGAAATGGCCAGTCTACCGCTACAACCGTATAGTTTTTGCCGAGGGCTTCTTCCAGTACTGCAAACATCCGGGCGCGGTCGCCGAAACCGTGGAGCGCGATGAGCAATTTACTGCCCTGGCCAAAGCGAAGCGTATGGATACGTCCGTGGGGATGATCGAAAAAGATGGATTGCATGGAAAAAGGGCTTAGGAACTGACAGTCGTCGCAAATCGTAAATCGTAAATCGTAAATCGTATGTCTTCATTCATCCACTTTGAACTTAAATCCCACGCCGTGAATATTTTCAATCTTGATGCGGTCGTCGAGGCTCAGGTATTTGCGCAGCCGGGAGATGAACACGTCGAGGCTGCGGCCCAAGAAGTAATCGTCCTTGCCCCAGATGGTTTCGAGGATAAAGGAACGTTTTACCACCTGGTTGCGGTGTTCGTTGAGGAGTTTGAGCAGGTCGGCTTCTTTCTGGGTAAGCGTTTCGGAATAGCCTTCTGCGATAAGGCTGAGGTTTTTATAGTCGAACGAGTAATTGCCGATGCTGACGGGAGTGCTGGATTTCAGGATGTTGGCGTACTTGGTGCGGCGCAGGAAAATATCAATTTTCAACAACAGTTCCTCGATGCTGAACGGTTTGGTGATGTAGTCGTCGGCGCCGATGGTCAGGCCGTGAATTTTGTCCTGTTTCATACTTTTGGCCGTCAGGAAAATGATAGGCACCACTTCATCCCGCTTTCGTATCTCCTGTGCCAGCGTGAAGCCGTCCACTTCCGGCAGCATCACATCGAGAATGCACAGGTCGAATTTCTGGGTGGAACGAATGACGTCGAGGGCTTTTTGTCCGTCTTCGCAATAGGTGACTTCGTAGCCGTTGAGTTCGAGGTTGTCGCGGGTAACGAAGCTCAGGCTCTCGTCGTCTTCCACGTATAACAAATGCGCTTTAGTGTCGGCCATGCTGGAATGTGTTTTGTCGTGATTCGGCGATTCGCAGGGGCAGGAAAGGTGGGCAAACATAAAGAAGATAACAGAAACCGCCAACCTTCCGGAAAACCGAAGCAAATTCCGGTCAAAAATGCCCCCCGTTCTCAAGGCTCAGCCCAATCCGAAATCCGCAATCCGCAATCCGCAATCCGAAATCCCCCTATTCCCTCCTTTCCGCCATTACGGTTGGCGCCTCGTCTTTGCCTTCCATGTATTTGAAAAAAGACTCGAGGAAATTGACCATTGCGATCGAAGATTCATTAGAAAGGTATTTGCAGCGGCATATCTTGTAAAATTCCTTTTCATTGGCTTTTAACTGGCCGACTGCGGATTTCAACGCTTCTGCGTCTACTCCCGATGACATCAGAAAACGGTCGCGCACGGTTTTTACACCGCTTTCGGACGAAGGGCTGGCATAGGGGGCACTGACCAGGCCGGAAAAATCAAAATCGTAGGGCAACGCGAGCAATTTGTCGCTTTGATTTCTTTTGAATAGTTCAACGTTGCGGTGCATGGGCATATCCCAGTCGGTGTTGCCGATCAGGTATTGGAACATTACCACCAGGGCTACCTGTTGTTGGTCGAATTTTTCTATTTTGATACCATACTCGTCCTCCGGTTCGCCGCCAAGCCGCCGGGCCACTTCCTCTTCGTCCTCGATAAAAATGGCGAATAATTTTTTCTTTCCCAAGCCTTTTTTATTGGTATCAATGAGGTTGAGCTTCACAAGCCGGGCGCGGAAATGAGCGTCGGAAATTTTTTCAAACATCCGGTAGGCCAGATACTCCTTGATGATGAGTTCATTGCCTTGTTCGTTGTGGACGCTTGGCAAAGCGATTTTTATTTCGTTGAGGGTGTCCAGATCGTCGGCCCGCAAGTCGTTCTCGCTGAAACGGATCTTCATCGGCGGCACCTGCGATACTTTCCGGCGGTACCGACCGCGAGGGCGAATTTCTACCGTGTAGGTTTTGCCGTCTTTCATCCGCAAGGTACCTGGAATGTAATTATTGGTTTTTTTCTGCCCGACGAAAGTGGTCAGATCGGCTTCCAGTGTCAGTTCGATGCCTTCGGCAGCGGTAATTTTTTCAAAGATAGTGGATGGCGCAACCGGGGGGGCTTGCGCGGCGAGGTATATTCCGGCATGTATAAAAAGGAGGAATGCAGCAAAATATTTCATGGGTGGTTGTATTGAATCACAGTAAGTTGATTTGGCAAAGAAAGGTAATTTGGGGTACAATTGATAATGTCAGTTAGCCGCTAAAGCGCTTTTTGCCCGAATAATCTGCGCAGGAACCATATTACCTTTTGAATAAGCGACATGGCGCGGCGGGTATCTTCCGGTGCTGGCACTTCGGCTGCACTTTTGCCCACGCCCGCAGCGGGAAAAGCTGATTGTCCTACATTGCCGGTCAAACCGTCAAATTCGGTACCTCGCGGCGCATTTGTCACCGTGACGACGTACGGCAGATTTACTGCGGAACCAACGAATGGATACGAAAGGGTATCATTCGGATTCGTCCCTGTGGGAGTGGTCTGAGGGCTTCCGACAGATGAGCCGTTGACGCTCAGCGATACGTTCATGCCTCCGGGAACCGAATCTCCCGAAGTTTCCGCGGTGAGGGTAACGGTAACCGGGCCTGAACCCAGTATTGCGGGGTCATCGTCGGTGCCTCCGCCCTGACTGACTTGTACTCTGATTCTTCCCATGGTAAAAACAGGTTTTATAATGTGAAAATAACTGAAAGTGCGTGATGGTTAATTGGATCGTTTTTCCCAATATCGGGAAAATCTCTTTTCTCCCGATCAATTCCGGCTCTTTTTAAAAATACCCAAACCGGGTGCACGGGGGACATGCCTGACCCTCCAATAAATAATACCCAAAATTACTGCGAGAAACGCAAGGCCGTACCAGATCCAGTTGGAGGTTTTTTGGATCGGCCGATCGTCTCCGATCAACACAAAAGCGCCCCAAAAAAACGGATGGTTCCGGTTACTGGCCCCGATATAATCGAGTTTGGCCTGGCGGATGGCGGCGTCTTTTCCAATTCCCCGCCGCATGTGCCGGTAAAAATCTTGCATGATCTGTGCCGTTGCCTGATCATCGGCCTGCCAGAGGCTCATCAGCACATTGGCGCAGCCAGCGTATTTGAAAGCGCGTGCCAGGCTTATGACACCCTCCCCTTTGGCCAGAAGTCCGTGTCCGGTATTGCAGGCGCTGAGCACCACCAGTTCTGCATTCAGATGTAAATTGTAAATTTCATATGCGTGCAAAAAACCATCGTTCTCTTCTGCAATTGGGTTTGTACCACTGCTATTCTCTTCGGTCGCTTGATGCGAAAAGACCAAACCGGAATACAACGGATCGCAGTCGTTGAGGAAACCGTGCATAGCAAGGTGAAGAATGCGTGGTTCCCGGGCGTGTTGGCGGAATTGCGATTCTGTAGCTTCACCGGCAAGAAATGCCTGGCCACTATATAGTTGTGCGATCTGTTTCACTTCCGCCTGATTGCTCCCCAAGGGGGCAAAACCGGTTGTTCCCGCTCCCTGGCAATCGGCCCGGCCGCCGCGCGTCGTGGCTGCCATCGGGGTCCCGTCGTAAATTGGTGCATACCCGGCAAAAAAACGGTTCGAAGACTTGCCTTGCGGCGATTGCAATGCCAGGCTTGCAGAATATTCATAGCGCACTGCTGTCTGTCGAAGCAGGTAAGACAGCGTGCTATACGACAAGTTGCTGATAGTATCGGCTTCTTGTGTGAGGAGCAATTCAAATGGCAAATAGGCAAAACGTCCGTCTGGAATGATCAGAAGTCGTTCCGGTATGGTTTTACCGACAGGCGCTAACAGGGTTCGGTACACGGCGGCAGCGTCTTTGGCAAACTGTGCAACAGTTGCAGCGTTTCGTCCCTGTTCGACAACCCGGTTGCGGTCGCGTAAGCAGTCGAGAAGACGGTTGAATGCTGCCGTAAAACTACTGTCCGTCGTCAGGCGTAGCCCCAGGGCACTGGAGCGATCGAAGTAAAAAATATACGCGCCACGGTCCCCCTGTACATATTCGATCAACCCGGTACCTTCCGGCAGATTTTGTTGCAGCCCCGCAACGGTAAGTGCAGGATGGTTGTATTTGATTCGATAATATTCCGGGTATCCTGATTCCAATTCAGTCAGTAACGCGTCGTACGCGCGGCGGCGCTGCAAGATTTCGCTTTGCCACAGCAGCACCCGTGTTGAGTCGGGATGGGCTTTTTGCTGCTCCTGAAAAATTTGCCATTTGTAGAACGCGATGTCTATTTTCAATTGTTTTTCTTTTTGAAGCAGCGCGTCAGGGATGCCGGCTTGTTGTTTGTCGGCAGATGCGCGGAGTGCCTCGGCCAGCAGCAAGGCTTTGCTTTTTTCGGCATAACGGAAAGCCTGTTCGAGGTATCGGGGTTGTCCGGTGTCGTGATACAGTTGCAACGCGAGATCAATCGCATTTTCCATGATGGGGCGGGCTTCCTGGTTCCAGAATTGTTGTGATCCTTCCTGATATTCGGCCCGCATACTGTCGAGCACATTCGTTGCAAGGTCATAAGTGGCTAAAGTTGCTTCGAGCAACGCCGGGTTCGATTCTTTTTCTGCCAGCAAATGCAGGGTCTCGGCCTTTTCATTCAGGCAGAAGAAAAATTCTGTATAGGCGCTCACCTTTTGCGGGGTCGGGTTGGCCAATAAATCCTGGTATGGAAATGAATCGGTCAGTGCCCGCAAGGCCCGTTGCTGCCAATGCAAAGCACCCCGCAGATCACCCCCATGCCGGCTTACAAGCCCCATGTGCCTGCAAGCTTTGCTAAAGAGGGGATGGGCAATGCCGCTGCGGTCAACGGCTTGTTTCAGATAAGAGGCGGCTTCCGGATAACGTCCCATCCTCTCATAAAGATAACCCAGGTCATACCACGTAAATTCGATTTGAGTGTCCAGGTTGTTTTGTTCGTGTATCCGCAGCGCTTTTTGCAGGTAGGTCAGCGCTTTTTCATACGCTTGCTCTTCAATGCAGGCATTGGCCAGGTCAACGTAAGTTTGGATTTTCAGCAGGTGTTCGTCGGGGCAACTTCTATCCAGAATAGCGAGCGCTTTTTCGGCATACGCAATGGCTTTCGGATAATCTTTTTTGCGGTACCATATCTTACTGAGATTGCCGTAGGTCCAGGCCAGATCGGCGGGGTTGGTGTTGTCGCGCGACAGATTCACTTTCAGGGCGGTTTGGGTGTACTCGAGTGCCCGGTCGAAATCGCCCCGCCCCCGGTAATAAACGCCGACGTTGTTGCAGGCAATGGCCAGATATTCCTGTTTGCCGGTTTTTTCATCAAAAGCAATTTCCAGCAAGCCGTACTTCAGCGCGGCTTCATAATTGCCCAGCATATTGTAAATAGCCCCGGCGGCATTGTAATAATCTCCCCAAAAGGAGCTGTCAGCGGAGATCACAGTCCGCACTTTTTGTTCAATCGAAGGAAATGTTGAAGCGGCTTCCGCGTACTGACCAATGGCATAACGGACGAAAAGAATGGTCGTCTGCGCTTTTCCCCAGCTGTACCAGTCTTTTGCCTTTTCAGCCATTTTCGCCGTGCCAACAGCGTATACGAGCGCGCTGTCGAATTGTCCCGCTTCTGAGAAGCGTTCGGCTTTTTGGCACCAGGCGACGGATTCCGCATCCCGGCCGGTTGCGGTTGGAGTCTGCTGAAGGTTGGGCGATTGGCCGCACAGGACAATGCACAGCATGAACAGCAAAGGAGGCCAGTAAGGAGGTGTCTTCATGCGATACGTTTAGCGCATTTTGCGGACAATATGGAAAGGATTAGCGGATAGATCATGTTTCTAAAGACCTTTCAGAGGCTGAAGCGGGATTTAGGTGCGCCCAAAAGTATGAAACAACAGCGGCAAAATCTTCGCAAACTTTTCAGAATGAAGATTTTTTTGATGAAAAAGAACCGTTATTTCATCGCATTCAGCACGCTCTGCGCTTCCTGCCGGTGCGGATGGTCTTCCCTGTCTGAGATTTCCCGCAATGTCTGTTTGGCATGAACGACATCGTCCACAATAATATAGGCAAGCGCTGAATACCATTGCGCATCTTCCCAATCAAAACTATCGGCGCTGACTTCCCGGAAAGCGTCGAGGGCCTGTTGCCCTTGCCCGGAAGCCAAACGCGAAAGGCCGAGGTAAAGATTGGCTTCCGAACGGCGCGTATACGCGGGGTCAGCGAGCAGGTGCTCCAACTCCGCTGTGGCAGCGGCGTAATCTTTGTTCTGGTAAGCGGCGCGCCAGGCGGAGACTTGGGCGTCGCGGACTTCGGGCGCCGGCGGTTGACGGAAGTAGTGGCCGAAAAGCGCTTTGTTGTCGGCAAAAGCTGGTTCGGAAGGGCGCAGGTTTTGATAGACCGGCCATGCTACCAACAGCAGCAACAGGGCTGCTGCGATAGCGTATACCCAACGGGGAACCTGGAAGCGTTTTTTGAGTGCGGGGTTCACAACCGACGGCTTGAGTTCGGCAACCGGTTCCGTTTGTATCAGTTTTTTCCCGGCATCGCGCAACTGTTTCTCCAATTGCCGGTCGCCTTCCGCCTGTATGCCTTTATATATAGCCGCCCACATAGCCGCTTCCTCCGCGAATGCCGCATCGGTTGCCAACCGGTGCTCAAAATCGGCGCGTTCCGTTTCCGACATCCGCCCCTGAGCGTAGCGTTTGAGCAGTTCGTACGTTTGGTGTTCCATTTTCCTGATTATTTCACGCCCATCAGTTCGCGGAGTTTTTGAAGGCAGGCGTATTTTTTACTGTTTACACTGTTCGCGTTTTTGAACCCGATGGCTTCGGCTATCTCTGCAGAGTTGTACCCTAAGTACTCCGAGTACATCAGGATCTGTTGACACACGCCTCCGAGTTGCAGGAGCTTTTGCCTGACCTTTTCTATTTGTTCTTCCGTAACCCAGCGGTTCAGCAAATCCTGGCTTTCATCGGCGTTGTCGGGAAGCCGTTCCACGAATTCTATGGGGTTAGACGATTTGGCGCGCAGGAAATCAATGCACCGGTTCATAAAAATCCGGTTGAGGTAAGTTTGTATCGCGCTGTCGCCGCGAAAAGCGCCGTTCAGTATCTGGTTGCGTACGGCGAGGATGGCTGAGTTGTAGGCGCTCACAAGGTCGTCGTCGTCGAGTTGGCGGTATTTTGTTTTGCCGTAGCGGACGATGTGGAAACATTGCTCATAGAGATGTTTCACAGCCCTTTCCTGCCGGACGCCGCCGGTGCGGATTTCCCCCGTCAGATGCTCGTCGCTGTAAGTCATGTTTTGGAATTTTCAGAATTGTTTGGACGCACCACACAGCGGTCGCCGTTCCTGTTATTACATCCGATTGGCGGGGAATTATGTGATTGGGGCAAAACTAAAAAGGAAAACAGAATGATGCCGCGAAAATGGGGGTAAATTCGGCAAGCCCGGAAAGACGCATCTTTACACTTTCCGCATCACCATCAAACCATCCCGGAGCGGCAAAAGGATATTCTCTACCCGCGGGTCGTTCTGAACCATATTATTAAAGGCGCACAGCGCACGCGCCGTTTCGTCTTTTTCGTCACTTGCTACTACTTTGCCGTCCCATAACACATTATCGGCCAGGATGAAGCCGCCGTGCCGGGTTTTGTTCAGAGCCAGTTCGTAGTGCAACGGGTAGTCCAATTTGCCTGCATCGAGAAAAACCAGGTCGAAATCTTCGTCCAATGCGGGGATGATGTCCGCTGCATTGCCAAAATGAAGGCGGATTTTTTCTTCCTGGCCTGCCTTTTGTATATATTTCCGGATCAGCGGGCCGAGTTCGTCATTGATTTCAATGGTGTGCAACACGCCGTCTGCTGTCAACCCTTCCGCTATACAAATAGCGGAGTATCCTGTAAAAGTCCCGACCTCCAATGCCCTTTGAGGGCGGATCATCATACTGACAAAGCGCAGCAGCATTCCCTGGTACGGGCCAGAAAGCATTTGGGGACTCAGCGTGCGCAGGTGCGTTTCGCGTTCCAGTTCTTTCAGAACGGGACTGATATCCGTTGTATGCTGGAAGCAATATTCAAGCGTTTTGTCGTACAGGCTCATTTGTTCCGGTCAGATTCGAGCGATAAAATGGAATTTTCCCGTTTTCAGTGGCGGTTTTAAGGGCGCGTGCAAAGGTCTTTGGAAAAAATCCGGTTTTTTTAAAAAATTGTTTTTCTGTTCAAAATTGTAGCTGTACCTTTGCACACGCTTTTCGGGAGGGGGTGTTTTTCTCCTGAAAAAAGTTGTTTGAAATAGCGAATTAAGCCTTGGAGGCCGCGAACAGGCCACTGTAGCTCAGTTGGTAGAGCAGCTGATTTGTAATCAGCTGGTCGGGGGTTCGAGTCCCTCCAGTGGCTCATTCTGATTTTTGATTTCGGATTTCGGATTGCAGATTTAAAAAACGAGCAACCCGCATCCGCAATCGTCAATCCGAAATCCGCAATCAAAAAGGGGGTGCCCCGGAGTTGGAGAGCCGGGCCAGACTGTAAATCTGGTGCTTGACCGCTGAGTAGGTTCGAATCCCACCACCCCCACTTTACCCGCCGCAACCCTTCAGGGCCAAGGCGGGTAATTCTCTTCTTCCTTTTCCAATCGCGAAATGGTGATGAGAAAAAAACGCCGCCTTCGCTGAAGCTACGGCGGTTAAAGCGGTGGTAACTCAGTTGGTAGAGTGTCAGCCTTCCAAGCTGAATGTCGCGAGTTCGAATCTCGTCCGCCGCTCCCTGAAGTTATTAAGGTCATTGAAGTCATTAAGCGTCATTTTAATTACTTTAATGTCAATAATGACTTTTTATGATTTTGCTGTTGTAGCTCAGGGGTAGAGCACTTCCTTGGTAAGGAAGAGGTCGTGAGTTCAAATCTCATCAACAGCTCGATATTTTTTCACTAAATTTGTTTTGACACAAACAGTTCTAAACCAATGGCAAAAGAGACATTTGTTCGCAGCAAGCCGCACGTAAATATTGGCACGATTGGTCACGTTGACCACGGCAAAACGACGCTGACGGCTGCCATTACTTACGTACTTTCCGCAAAAGGTCTGGCTAAAAAGACGGACTACGATGCCATTGATGCTGCTCCGGAAGAAAAAGAGCGCGGTATCACCATCAATACTGCGCACGTAGAATACGAAACGGAAAAGCGTCACTACGCGCACGTGGACTGCCCGGGTCACGCCGACTACGTTAAAAACATGATCACGGGTGCCGCTCAAATGGACGGCGCCATTCTCGTCTGCGCCGCTACCGACGGCCCCATGCCTCAAACGCGCGAGCACATCCTGCTCGCCCGCCAGGTGGGTGTGCCCAAAATCGTTGTGTTCATGAACAAAGTGGACCTCGTGGACGACCCAGAAATGCTCGAACTCGTGGACATGGAACTCCGCGAACTCCTGAGCTCCTATGGCTTCGACGGCGACAACGCTTCGATCATTCAAGGCTCCGCTCTGAAAGCCCTCGAAGGCGACGCCGGCTATACCGCTAAGATCATGGAACTCATGGATGCCTGCGACAACGATATTCCCGAGCCGGTGCGCGAAGTTGACAAGCCGTTCCTGATGCCGGTGGAAGACGTGTTCACCATCACGGGTCGTGGCACGGTAGCTACCGGTCGTATCGAACGGGGCGTGATCAACGTTGGCGACGCAGTAGAGATCATCGGTATGATGAAAGACGGCGAAAAACCGCTGACATCCACCATCACCGGTGTGGAAATGTTCCGCAAACTGCTCGACCGCGGTGAAGCAGGCGACAACGCCGGCCTCCTCCTGCGCGGTATTGACAAAGAACAAATCCGCCGCGGTATGGTAATTTGCAAACCCGGTAGCGTGAAACCACACAAGAAGTTCAAGTGCTCGGTGTACGTCCTCTCGAAAGAAGAAGGCGGTCGCCACACTCCCTTCTTCAATGGCTACCGTCCGCAATTTTACTTCCGCACCACCGACGTGACGGGCGACGTGAAACTCCCCACCAACGTGGAAATGGTGATGCCGGGCGACAACATCGAACTCGAAGTACAACTGCTCAACACCATCGCTATGGAAAAAGGTCTCCGTTTCGCTATCCGCGAAGGTGGCCGTACGGTGGGCGCCGGGCAGGTGACTGAGATTCTTGATTAAACAATATTGGTTATTGGTTAATGGTTATTGGTTATTAGTGCAGAACAATCTATCTGGTTACTAATAACCAATAACTGATAACCGAAAACCATTTTAGGGGCATAGCTCAATTGGTAGAGTGGCGGTCTCCAAAACCGCAGGCTGCGGGTTCGAGCCCTGCTGCCCCTGCAAAAAAGTGATTCGTTATCAGTTGTTCGTTGGTCGGTCATGCGCGACAACGGACTTTTTTCGCAGATAAAGGCGGGTAAATAACGAACAACGATCAACGAACAACTGAAATTTCCGCGCGTGCGGGACAAGTCTTTACAGCGATAATGGAAAAATTGACGCTTTATTTGAAAGAGAGTTATCACGAACTCGTGAAAAACGTCTCCTGGCCCACAGCCGCACAGTTGCAGGAAAGCACGATGGTGGTCTTGATCACTTCCGGCATCCTCGCACTGATTATCTTTTTGATGGACGTGCTGTGCAGCGTTTTTTTCAAAAATCTCTACGGAGTTTGGGGCGCATAAGCCAAACAGCGCTTTTACACGTCTTCCTTCCGGGTAAGCAATATGAATCAGGAAAAAGAAACGGCAGCCCCCACGGTTGCCGAAGAAAAACGGTGGTATTCTCTGCGCGTTATCAGCGGTAAAGAGAAAAAAATCCAGGAACGGATTCTGCTCGAAGTCGAGCGCTCCGGCTGGAAGGATTTTGTTTTTTCCGTCGTAGTGCCCACTGAGAAAGTGTATAAGATCCGGAACGGCAAAAAAGTGATGCAGGAACGCAACCTGTTGCCCGGATACATTCTGATAGAAGCGATTGGCTCGAAACTGAATGGCGACGTGGCAAAGATCATTGCGGACATCCCCAATGTGATCCACTTCCTGGGCAAGGAACAACCCATTCCAATGACCCAGCCCGAAGCGAACCGCCTGTTGGGCAAAGTGGATGAAAGCACCGAAACCGGCGAAACCCTCAGCGAACCTTTCCTCATCGGTGAAACGGTGAAGATCATTGACGGCCCATTCGCCGAATTTGTGGGCGACATTCAGGAAGTCAACGACGAAAAGAAAAAACTGAAGGTTATTGTCAAGATCTTCGGCCGCGGTACCGAAGTGGAACTGAACTTTATGCAAGTAGAAAAAATTGGTTGATACCCGCCATTGATGCCTGTTCTCCCAGGCTCGCTTCCACAAACCGGCAGGTCTCAATAATTTCATAGATCATTCAAAATCAATTCTGACAATTTTCAAATTCTGAAAATTCAGATCCAATGGCAAAAGAAGTAGATGTTTATATCAAACTCCAGGTGAAGGGTGGCCAGGCCAATCCCGCTCCGCCCATCGGTCCGGCACTCGGCTCGAAAGGCGTCAACATCATGGAGTTCTGCAAGCGTTTCAACGCGCAAACCCAGGAACAACAAGGCAAAGTGCTTCCGGTGATCATCCAGGTGTATAAAGACAAAACGTTTGACTTTGTCATCAAAACACCGCCGGCAGCCATTCAGCTCTTCGAAGCCTCCAAACTTGCGCCGGGTAAAGGTTCGCCTGAACCCAACCGCAAAAAAGTCGGCTCCGTCACCTGGGAACAAGTCCGCGCCATCGCCGAAAATAAAATGCCTGATCTCAACTGCTTCACCGTCGAATCGGCCATGAAAATGGTCGCCGGTACGGCGCGCAGCATGGGTCTGACAGTGACCGGCAAAGCGCCCTGGGAAAATTAAATTGGTTATTAGTTGTCGGTAATTGGTTTGTGGTTGAATAATGCGAATTGCCTGCGATACCAATAACCAATAACTCACAACCAATAGCCATTACAAAGGGAGTTCCGCCCAACGGAACGTTTTCACCTTAAACACACAATTTCAATGGCACAATTGACAAAAAAGCGCAAAGCCGTTGAAGGAAAGGTTGATCCGGACAAACTTTACTCATTGGGCGATGCCATGTCGCTCGTGAAAGAGGTCAACACTACCAAATTCAACGCATCGGTGGACGTACACGTCCGTCTCGGGGTAGACCCGCGCAAAGCCGACCAGGCCATCCGCGGTACGGTATCGCTTCCGCACGGCACGGGTAAAACCAAGCGCGTCCTCGTATTTTGCACACCGGAAAAACAAGCCGAAGCGCAGGCAGCAGGCGCCGATTACGTCGGTCTCGACGATTATATCCAGAAAGTCACCGAAGGCTGGATGGACGTGGACGTAATCATCGCCACGCCCAACGTCATGGCCCAACTCGGTAAGGTAGCCCGCATCCTCGGCCCACGCGGCCTGATGCCTAACCCCAAAACCGGCACGGTGACCAACGACATCGCTTCCGCCGTATCGGAAGTGAAAAAAGGTAAAATCGCATTCCGCGTGGACAAATTCGGTATCGTACACGCCTCCATCGGACGCGTGTCCTTCACACCGGAACAACTCGCCGACAATGCCCACGAACTCATTGCTACACTGGTCAAAATGAAGCCTTCAAGTGCTAAAGGCATTTATATGAAGACGGTTTCGGTGGCCAGCACCATGAGCCCCGGCATCGCGGTGGACCCCAAGTCCATCAAGGTTTAATTGTTTGGTTATTTGTGGAATTGTGGATTTGGTTATCTGGTAGCCCCCAATCATCGGGATCGAGCATAATCAAATAAACAAATAACCGAATAACCGGAATCTCACACAACACTCACCATTTCAACATATAAAAGAAATGACCAGAGAAGATAAAAGCGCAGCGATAGCGGAATTGAAAGAGGAACTGGGCGGCACGCCGTTCTTCTACCTCGCCGATTCATCCACGCTTCCGGTCGCCAAAATCAACAAATTTCGCCGGATGTGCTTTGAAAAAGGCATCAAGGTAAAAGTGGCTAAAAATACTTTGATCCAGAAAGCACTCGAAGGCGAACCCGAATCGAAAGGCTATGCGCCACTGTTCGAAGCGCTGCATGGCCCCACTACGATCCTGATCTCGTCGAATCCGAAAGCACCGGCCAAACTGCTCGAAGAATTCCGCAAAACGGAGGAACGTCCTCTGCTCAAAGCGGCTTATATTGATTCGTCGGTTTTTATCGGCGACGACCAGATCGCGGCCCTTGTGAAACTGAAGAGCAAGGAGGAGATGATCGGAGAGATCATCGGCCTGCTCCAGTCTCCTGCAAAACGCCTCGCCAGCCAGATCACGGCTACCGGCTCGAAAATCGCCGGTATCGTTAAAACGCTGGAAGAACGAGCGCAGTAAAATTGGAAATTAAGAAATTAGAAATTTCCGCCGCACGCTGTAATTTCCAATTTCCAATTTCCAATTTCCAATTTCCAATCTTGGCTTCCAAGTTCGCACTATATACCCTCGAAACCTTGTAACCATCCAACCCTGATACCTTTATTCACACTCATTCGCAAACCACTTTTTAAAATTCTACAACAATGGCAGATTTGAAAGCTCTGGCTGAATCGCTCGTGAGCCTCACGATTAAAGAAGCCAACGAACTGGCCAATATCCTGAAAGATGACTACGGTATCGAACCGGCTGCAGCAGCAGTTGCTATGGCTGGCCCTGTTGGCGGCGGCGCTGCCGGCGGCGGCGAAGCGGCTCCGGCTGAAAAAACCGAGTTCGACGTCATCCTGAAAGATGCAGGCGCTAACAAACTCAACGTCGTGAAAGAGGTGAAGAACCTCCTCGGCCTGGGTCTGAAAGAAGCCAAAGACCTCGTGGACGGCGCCCCCAGCCCGCTGAAATCCGGCGTGAACAAAGCGGAAGCCGAATCCATCAAAGCTGCGCTCGAAGGCGCCGGCGCTGTAGTCGAAGTGAAGTAAGAAGTTTCGTATCGGTTGGGCCCGAGCCTTCGGTGCCATATTACTGACGCTAACTTTCTTACTCGATTCGACAAATGACAGGTATTCAACCTAATATCAGATAAAAACGATTGGGCTTAATGCGTTTCCCTTCTGCGGGTGCGCGTTAAGCCTATCGTTGTCTGTGGACATAGGACTGCCTGACATAGGACATTAGACTTTTAGACTGTTGGACTTTGGACATTTTTTTGATCAAACGTCCAACATCGCTCTGTCCAACGTCCAACGTCCAACGTCCAACGTCCAACGTCCAACGTCCAACGTCCAACAGTCCAACAGTCCAACGTCCAAAAAATCTGAACTTTTATCTCAATAATCCGTTTTATCAGGCTTGCACAAAATCTAAGTGCCAACCAACGCCGCGCAAAGGCGCGGCACATTGCCAAACAGCAGCATTCAAGCATACTTTGCAAAAATGACCAATAACGGCATCTCTCACGGGGCAAACCACAAGACAGGCGTACAGGAACGCGTCAACTTTGGGAAAATTCGCCTCGCCGGTCACTACCCTGACCTCCTAGAAATTCAACTCAAATCGTTCCAGGAATATTTCCAACTGGAAACCACGCCGGAGAACCGCATCAACGAAGGCCTCTATCGCGTATTCCAGGAAAATTTCCCCATCACGGATGCGCGGAATATTTTTAACCTGGAATTCCTCGACTATTTCATTGACCCCCCGCGCTACACCATTGACGAGTGTATGCAGCGCGGCCTCACGTATTCCGTGCCGTTGAAAGCCAAACTGCGCTTGTCGTGCAACGACCCGGAACACATTGACTTCCAGACGATCGTTCAGGATGTATTTCTCGGCAACATCCCCTACATGACGCCGAAAGGCACTTTTGTCATCAACGGGGCAGAGCGCGTCATTGTGTCGCAACTCCACCGGTCGCCGGGTGTATTCTTCGGACAGAGCTACCACCCCAACGGCACGAAGATCTACTCGGCGCGCGTAATCCCCTTTAAAGGCGCCTGGATGGAATTTGCTACGGACATCAACCTGGTGATGTACGCCTACATTGACCGGAAAAAAAAGTTTCCCGTCACTACGCTGCTGCGCGCCATCGGTTTCGACACCGACAAGGCCATCCTCGACCTGTTCAACCTGGCCGACGAAATCGCCTGTACCCGTGAAAATCTGGAAGCATCGGTCGGTCGCAAACTGGCCGCCCGCGTCCTGAAATCATGGACGGAAGACTTCGTGGACGAAGACACCGGCGAGGTGGTCACCATCGAGCGGAACGAGATCATTCTTGAACGCGATACGGTGCTCGACGAGGAAAACATCGAGAATATCCTCGATGCCGGTACGACGACCATCATCCTCCAGCGTACCGATGTGGAGGAAGACTTCTCCATCATTTACAATACATTGCAAAAAGACCCGACCTCGAGTGAAGTCGAGGCCGTGACCTACATATACCGTCAGTTGCGCGGCAGCGATCCCCCGGACGATGAGACGGCGCGCGGTATCATCGAGAAACTCTTCTTCTCCGACAAACGCTACAACCTCGGTGAAGTAGGCCGTTTTAAGATCAACCGCAAACTTCAGACGAATATTGACGAAAACAACCTGGTACTGACCAAGGAAGACATCATCGCCATCGTGCGCTACATCGTCTCCCTGATCAACAACCGGGCTGAGATTGACGACATTGACCACCTCTCCAACCGCCGTGTGCGCACGGTGGGTGAGCAACTGTACGCCCAGTTCGGCGTCGGCCTGGCCCGCATGGCGCGCACCATCCGCGAACGGATGAACGTGCGCGACAACGAGGTGTTCACACCGGTTGACCTGATCAATGCGCGTACCCTGTCGTCGGTCATCAACTCCTTCTTCGGCACCAGCCAGTTGTCGCAATTCCTCGACCAGACCAACCCGCTTTCCGAGATCACGCACAAACGGCGTATCTCTGCGCTCGGCCCCGGCGGTCTTTCCCGCGAACGCGCCGGCTTCGAGGTGCGCGACGTGCACTACTCGCACTACGGCCGCCTTTGCACCATCGAAACGCCCGAAGGACCGAACATCGGTCTTATCTCGACGCTTTGCACCCACGCGAAGATCAACAAGATGGGCTTCCTCGAAACGCCTTATCGCCGCGTGAAAGACGGCAAAGTGGTGCTGGAAGGCGATGTGCAATACCTCTCTGCCGAGGCGGAAGACTATATGAAGATCGCGCAGGCCAACTCGCCGGTGGGCGAAGGCGGCGCTTTCCTCAACGATCGCGTAAAAGCCCGCGAACACGGCGACTTCCCGATTCTGACGCCCGACGAAGTAGAATACATTGACGTGGCGCCCAACCAGATCGTGGGCGTTTCGGCCTCGCTGATCCCCTTCCTCGAAAACGACGACGCCAACCGCGCGCTCATGGGCTCGAACATGCAACGCCAGGCGGTGCCGCTTATCCGCCCGCACTCACCGATGGTGGGCACGGGTCTGGAAGCCAAAGTTGCCCGCGACTCCCGCATGCTCATCAATGCCGAAGGCAGCGGCGTGGTCGAATACGTGGACGCCAATGAGATTGTCATCAACTACGACCGCACCGAAGAAGACCAACTGGTTTCCTTCGAGGACGCGCGCAAAACGTATACGCTCACCAAGTTCATGCGTACCAACCAGGGCACCTGCATCAACCTGAAGCCCATCGTGCGCCGCGGCCAGCGTGTGGAAGAAGGCGATATTCTTTGTGAGGGTTACGCCACCGAAAACGGCGAACTCGCCCTCGGACAAAATCTCAAGGTGGCGTTCATGCCCTGGAAGGGTTACAACTTCGAAGACGCCATTGTGCTCTCGGAGCGTGTGGTACAGGAAGACGTTTTCACTTCCATCCACATCGAGCACTTCGAACTTGACGTGCGCGATACGAAACTCGGTGAAGAAGAACTCACCGCCGACATTCCGAACGTAAGCGAAGATGCGACGAAGGATCTGGACGAAAACGGTATCATCCGCATCGGCGCCTGGGCGAAAGAAGGAGACATCCTCATCGGGAAGATCACACCTAAGGGCGAAACGGACCCGACACCGGAAGAAAAACTGCTTCGCGCCATCTTCGGCGATAAAGCAGGCGATGTGAAAGACGCCTCGCTCAAAGTACCGCCGAGCATCAATGGCGTGGTAATTGACAAACAATTGTTCGCACGCGCCAAAAAGGACAAACAGATCAAGGAGTCGGAAAAAGCACTGCTCGACAAACTCGACGACGAGCACGCAGTGGCACTCAACAAGCTGAAGACCATCCTGATTGACAAACTCCAGGTGTTGGTGAAGGACAAAACCACCAACGGCATCCGCAGCATCTACGGAGAAGAAATGTTGCCCAAAGGCAGCAAACTCACCGTGCAGGCGCTGCGCGAACAGATCAACTACGCCGAAGTGGACTATACCAACTGGACAAGCGAGAAAAATACCAACGTGCTCATTGCCCGCTTGCTGCACAACTACAGCATCAAGGTCAATGAAGAAGTGGGCCGCTACAAACGCGAGAAATTCAACATCAGCATCGGCGACGAATTGCCCGCAGGCGTGTTGAAACTGGCGAAAGTCTACCTGGCGAAAAAGCGCAAACTGAAAGTGGGCGACAAACTCGCCGGCCGTCACGGCAACAAAGGTATCGTGAGCCGCATCGTGCGTATGGAAGACATGCCTTTCCTCGAAGACGGTACTCCGGTGGACGTGGTGCTCAACCCGCTGGGTGTGCCTTCGCGTATGAACCTGGGGCAGATATTCGAAACGGTATTGGGCTGGGCCGGTGAAAAACTCGGCGTCAAATTCGCCACACCTATTTTCGACGGCGCCAAAACCGACGAGATCGAAGCGTGGATCGAAAAGGCAGGGCTGCCGGAATTGGGTCAGACCTATCTCCACGATGGCGAAACCGGCGACCGCTTCCACCAAAAAGCGACGGTAGGCATTATCTACATGCTCAAACTCAGCCATATGGTGGACGACAAAATGCACGCCCGCTCCATCGGCCCGTACTCGCTCATCACGCAGCAGCCGCTCGGTGGTAAAGCCCAGTTCGGCGGTCAGCGCTTTGGTGAGATGGAGGTGTGGGCACTCGAAGCCTACGGTGCATCCAATATCCTGCAGGAACTCCTGACCTTCAAGTCGGACGACATTCAGGGGCGCGCCAAAGCTTACGAGGCCATCGTCAAAGGCGACAACCTGCCGGATGCCAATATACCCGAATCATTCAACGTTCTCGTGCACGAATTGCGCGGCCTGGCGCTGGATGTGAAATTTGAATAAAAAATTCCACTACCCGCGGCTGTCTCAGAAGTCGGTTATTTGTTAATATGATGATTTGTTTATTTGAAAGCAGCGCTGATCATGGAGGTGCAACGAAATAACCAAATCCACAGATAAACAAATAAACAGAATTATGAGACAGCCGCGGGTTACCGAAGTGACCGATGTTTCAAAACCTTCGCAAAGAATTCAACCTGTTTAAATTCAATACAAAACTCTACCTGGCAGGGACGTATTTCACGCTTTTTGAAAAAACGTACAAGGTGGAAGGGCTGGACCTGGTGGTGCCGTTCGACAAAACAGACATCAAACTCAGGGGACAGTTTCCGATTGATTTTTACGAAAAACAGGAACGGCGATATTTGAAGCAATTTTTGCCCAAAAACGCTACGGTACTGGAATTAGGCGCTTGTCTCGGCATCGTTTCCTGCCTGACCAACCGGTTGCTCGATCATCCTGAGCGTCATGTAGTGGTGGAAGCGAACCCCAACCTGATCCCGGTCATCGGGGAGAACAAACGGCGAAACAACTGCAAGTTTCATATTGAACATTGCATGGTGTCGAGCCGCCCGGTAAACGAATTTTTTATCGGAAAAACCATCCTGATGGGTAGTAACCGGCGCAAAAGTGCGACCAGGATCAATGTTGCCGGAAAAACCATCGCCACATTGGAGAAAGAGTACGGGATGAAATTCGATGCGTTGGTCATGGATATTGAAGGCGGCGAACTGGATTTTCTGCGTGAAAACGCTGAAAAGTTAAAAGAACTGAACGTGATTTTTATGGAAGTTCACCCCCATAGGGATATCCTTTCAAACGACGAAGTGGCCGAATGCCGGACGATATTGGAACGATCGGGACTTGAAAAAGTAGTGGACGAAAACAATTTTTGGGTTTATAAGAAAAGGTCATGACCGGTAACCCTGACCACATCTGTACCTGGATATATCTGGATACGCTGGAAGAAAGTTCGGAATATCCGCAGGTGGGTAAACGATCGCACCTGGCTGAATTTCAGAAGGTTTATTGGAAATGTGTGGCCGTGTTTTTCGCTTTGAGTACCCAGTTCAATCCGCAGCGCCGCCACCTGCTTTTTTCCAATAAACGACGGGAAGAATTCCCGCGGATTGATGGATTTGACCTGCAGGGTTTTTTGAAAGAAAAAAATGTGGAAGTCGTCGTGCTCCCGCTTACCTGGCAAACGCCGGAAGGGTATTTTGGAAAATGGCGCAATCAATTCTACATTTTTGACATACTTCAGTTCATTGAAAAGAAATACAGTTCGCAGCCGTCCGACGACATCGTGTCGCCGGACGACTATGAACCCGGTTTCGTTATCCTCGACTCCGACTGCATCATCAACCGTCCGCTGGATGCGCTGTTCGCTGAGGTTCGCCGGCATGGCCTGCTTGCCTTGCCGATGCCTTACAGCGATACACACGATATCAACGGCGTGACGCGGGAACAAATGCGACGGATATTTGCGGAACTCGACGGCAAAGATCCCGGCGGAAACCCGGCGTACTACGGCGGAGAGATCTTTGCAGCAACACTCCCGGTCATCCGGCAGATCAACGCCATCGCACCGGGAGTTTGGCAGAATATGCTCGAACGCCACCGCAACGGACAACCGAAACTGAACGAAGAGGCTCATTTCCTCAGCTACTGCTACCACAAGATCGGTCGCTTTGGCGCAATGGAAAGCTTCATCAAGCGCATCTGGACGTCACCGCACTATTCCAACGTGCAACCCGAAGACGCTAATTTGCCGATCTGGCATTTGCCTTCGGAAAAAACGGGCGGGATCGCGCTGATTTTTAAACGGCTGACGACTGATGGTGGACGGTTTATCCACCGTAGTCTCAACGGAGGCGGATGGACGGTGGACGAATTGGGCGGGTATTTGGGGGTGCCGAAGAGAAAAAAATATTTGAATTGGCGGCACCGGCTAAAATATTCTCCCGTTTACAAATGGCTTAAACAGTGATTCTTATCTTTTCAACAATAATCCTTTGAAACAATCTGGTTTTTGAACTTTTGAACAAATCTGCATATGCCTTTCAAAAAGAAAAGCAATAAAACCGATCAGGGCTTCGACAGCATCACCATATCGCTGGCAAGCCCCGATGAAATCCTCGAGCGCAGCTACGGCGAAGTGCTCAAACCGGAGACCATCAACTACCGCTCCTATAAGCCCGAACGCGACGGCTTGTTCTGCGAGCGTATTTTTGGTCCGGTCAAAGACTATGAATGCTATTGCGGCAAGTACAAGCGTATCCGCTATAAGGGTATCGTGTGCGACCGCTGTGGTGTGGAAGTGACCGAGAAAAAGGTGCGCCGCGAACGCATGGGGCACATCCGCCTCGTGGTGCCGGTGGTGCACATCTGGTTTTTCAAAAGCCTTCCGAACAAAATCGGCTACATCCTCGGACTGTCTTCCAAAAAATTGGAAGCCATCATCTATTACGAGCGTTATGTAGTCATTCAGCCCGGCATCAAGGGTGAGGAGGGCATCAGCAAAATGGATCTGCTGACGGAAGAAGAATACCTCGAGATCGTGGACAATCTTCCGAAAGACAACCAATTGCTCGACGATTCACATCCCGACAAATTCGTGGCCAAAATGGGCGCCGAAGCGGTGTTCTCGTTGTTGAGCATCCTCAACCTCGACGACCTGTCAGCTCAGTTGCGCCACGACGCGCACACTGAGACCAGCCAGGCCAAAAAAACGGATGCCAACAAACGCCTTCGCGTGGTGGAAGCGTTCCGCTCCGGCCTGGAAGATGCCGGCCAGCGTCCCGAATGGGCGATCATTCAGTACCTGCCCGTCGTGCCGCCCGAACTGCGCCCGCTGGTGCCACTCGATGGTGGCCGTTTCGCGTCGTCCGACCTGAACGACCTCTATCGCCGTGTGATCATCCGCAACAACCGCCTCAAGCGTTTGCTGGAGATCAAAGCGCCGGAGGTGATCTTGCGCAACGAAAAGCGGATGTTGCAGGAAGCTGTAGACTCACTGTTCGATAACTCGCGTAAGTCCAACGCCGTGAAGGCCGAAGGCGGTCGTGCCCTCAAATCCTTGTCTGACATTCTGAAAGGCAAACAGGGCCGTTTCCGTCAGAACCTGCTCGGTAAACGCGTGGACTACTCCGGCCGTTCGGTCATTGTGGTAGGCCCGACGCTCAAACTGCACGAGTGCGGTATTCCGAAAGCCATGGCCGCTGAGTTATTCAAGCCGTTCATTATCCGCAAACTGATCGAGCGCGGCATCGTCAAAACGGTGAAATCCGCGAAAAAACTCGTGGACCGCAAGGACCAGGTGATCTGGGAAATCCTGGAAAATATCCTCCGCGGTCACCCGGTGATGCTCAACCGCGCTCCGACGCTGCACCGACTTTCCATCCAGGCTTTCCAGCCGCGTCTCATCGAAGGCAAAGCCATCCAGTTGCATCCGCTCGTTTGTACGGCATTCAACGCCGACTTCGACGGCGACCAGATGGCCGTGCACGTGCCGCTGAGCCATGCTGCCATACTGGAAGCGCAGGTGCTGATGTTGTCGAGCCACAACATGCTCAACCCGCAGGACGGTTCGCCGATCACCCTGCCTTCGCAGGACATGGTGTTGGGTCTGTACTATCTGACAAAAGAAAGAAAGAGCATCCCGGACAACCCGGTAAAGGGCGAAGGCCGCCGTTTCTATTCGACAGAAGAGGTCGTTATTGCCTACAACGAAGGTCAACTCGACCTCCACGCCGGCATCGAATGCCGTGTACCGCAGGAAGAAAACGGCGAGATCGTCCACAAACGCATCAAGACTACGGTGGGCCGCGTGTTGTTCAACCAGGCAGTCCCGTCAAGTGTGCCGTATATCAACGAATTGCTTACCAAACGCAACCTGAAAGGCATCATCAGCGAAATCCTGGGCCGCACCAGTTTCAAAACAACAGCGGACTTTCTCGATGGTATCAAGGAAATGGGCTTCGGCTGGGCATTCAAAGCCGGCTTGTCGTTCAACCTGGGTGACCTGGTGATCCCCGATCTGAAACGCAAAGCACTCGAGGCTGCTCAGTCCGAAGTGGACGAGGTGT
Organism: Saprospiraceae bacterium; assembly: GCA_019187225.1. Classification (GTDB taxonomy): domain Bacteria; phylum Bacteroidota; class Bacteroidia; order Chitinophagales; family Saprospiraceae; genus M3007. Next base: position 104,663 of record JABAQQ010000052.1, on the reverse strand, counting down.
GGGACAACTACAACATGGGTCTCATTACCTACAACGAGCGCTACAACCAGATCATTGACAAATGGACGTTCGCGGACAACCGCATCACCGACCAGCTGATGAAAGAACTGAGCGCCCACAAGCAGGGCTTCAACTCGGTATTCATGATGCTCGATTCCGGTGCGCGCGGTTCCAAGCAGCAGATCAAGCAGCTGTGCGGCTTGCGGGGCCTTATGGCCAAACCGCGTAAATCCGGCGATACCGGCGGCGCCATCATCGAGAACCCGATCCTGTCGAACTTCCTCGAAGGACTCTCCGTGCAGGAATTCTTCATCTCCACGCACGGCGCCCGCAAGGGTCTTGCTGACACCGCTTTGAAAACGGCCGATGCCGGTTACCTTACCCGCCGTCTGGTGGATGTGGCACAAGACGTGGTCATCCGCGAAGTGGACTGCAATACGCTGCGCGGCATTGATACCTCGGCCTTGAAAGAAGGTGACAAAGTCATTCAGAATTTGAAAGACCGTATCAAAGGCCGTTACAGTCTTTACGATATTTACCATCCGGAAACGGAAGAACTGATCGTAGCTGCCGGTGAGTACATTACCGACAAAATTGCCGGTGATATAGAAACGGCTGATATAGAAACGGTTACCATCCGTTCGGTGTTGACTTGTGAAAGCCGCCACGGCATTTGTGCCAAATGTTACGGCAAAAACCTGGCGACCGGACGTATCGCCGAAATGGGCGATGCGACGGGAATCATTGCCGCGCAGTCCATCGGCGAACCGGGCACACAGCTCACTCTCCGCACCTTCCACACGGGTGGTACGGCCATGATCGGTCAGACAGAAAACAACATCACTGCCCGAAACAACGGTAAACTGGAATTCGACTCCATTCGCACTGTTGACGGCGTTGACGCCGAGGGCAGAACCATTAAAGTGGTTGTGTCGCGTACTGGCGAGATCCGTATGATAGATCCGAAAAACGGCCGGACGCTTGCAAACAACTACATTCCCTATGGCTCCACCCTCTTTGTCAGCGATGGCCAGGAGGTGCAACGTGGCGACAAGATCTGCGAATGGGATCCGTTCAACGCCGTGATTGTCAGCGAGTTCAATGGTATCGTGCGTTACAACAACCTGGAAGAGGGCGTCAACTTCCGCATGGAACGCGACGACCAGACCGGTTTCGCTGAAAAGGTTGTGATTGAAAGTAAAAACAAGCGCAAGATCCCGTCCATCACCATCGTGGACGCCAAATCCGGCGAGGAATTGAAAAACTATTCGCTTCCGGTAGGCGCCTATATCTCGGTTGACGACGAGGAGGCCGTGAAATCGGGTCAGCAGATCGTGAAAATCCCGCGCAAACTGGGTAAAATTGCCGACATCACGGGCGGCCTGCCGCGCGTGACCGAACTCTTCGAGGCCCGCAACCCGTCGAACCCGGCGGTAGTGGCCGAGATTGACGGTGTGATCACCTTCGGCGCACTCAAACGCGGTAACCGCGAAGCCATGATCGAGGCCAAAGACGGCCAGAAGCGCAAATACCTCATCCCGCTTACCAAGCACGTCCTCGTACAGGACGGCGACTTTGTGCGGGCGGGTACGGCACTCACGGAGGGCACGATCGCTGTAAAAGACATTCTGGCAATTGCCGGGCCGTTCGCCGCATCGTCGTACCTCGTCAACGGCGTCCAGGAGGTGTACCGTTCGCAGGGTATCAATATCAACGACAAACACATCGAGGTCATCGTGCGCCAGATGTTGCGCCGACTCGAAATCGTTGACCCGGGCGACACACACTTCCTCGAAGGCGAGCCCGTCGAACGCAACGAGTTCATTGACTACAACGACTGGATCTTCGACAAAAAATTCGTCGTTGATCCGGGCGACAGCCAGAAGATGAAAGCCGGGGCGCTGGTGACGCTGCGCCAGATCCGTGAGGAAAATTCATTCCTCAAGCGCAACGATAAAAAACTCGTGGAATACCGCGACGCACTTCCCGCCACTGCCGTTTCGATGCTGCTCGGTATCACCAAAGCGTCGCTCGGTACAGAATCGTGGATTTCTGCCGCTTCGTTCCAGGAGACGACCAAAGTGCTCAGCACTGCCGCTATTGCTGCAAAGAAAGACTACCTCATGGGCTTGAAAGAGAACGTGATCGTAGGCAAAAAAATCCCGGCAGGTACGGGCATGCGCAAATATGACCGTCTGCAGGTTACCGGCGCGGGTCGTCCGTTCCGCGACCAGCAGGAGGAAGTGCTGGTGGAAGACGAGGTTTGAGACTTACGACTTGAGATTTGATAATGTGCGCCGCCGTTTCGGACTTATCCGGAGCGGCGGCGTTTTTTTGCGGGAAAATGTTTACTTTTGTTTTCTAAGCATGTGGGCAAAATAGATTGACATTGGACGTTGGGCTATCAGACCTTGGAAACCAATCATTTAGTCTGATGTCCAATGTCTAAAATCCAATGTCCGGCTACTTAAAAAACCGTAATCGCCACTGCCTTACCCCGTTTGATTTCAAACTCTGCAAACAGCGTCGCCACCGCTGCCGACGAGATGCAATACGCCGTTACGATATACACGTACCACGCTCCCACGTTCGCGCGGGCGCCGAACCAGTCGCCGCCCGCCTGCCATATCAGGTACAAACCGAAAGCCGACTTGATGATCTCGAAAAAATGAGCGTACCGGTTTCTGTCCATCAATTCTGTGTAGGCATAAATGGAAGCGAAAATGAAAGCGCCATACAGGAAAATACCCGGCGAGCCGATCTTTCCGAGGAAGGCGAAAAAGTAAATCAACAAAAAGTAGTTGAAGAACATCTGCACCCACGACCACGCCACCAATGCGCGCGAGGCTTTGGTATCGTATTTTTCAAAATGATACACGTCGGTGATGGCGGGCACCGGGTACCGCGCTTTCATATCTTCGGGCCGCCAGCCGGTGGGCATGAACCACAGACGCAGTTTGTCCCACCAGTTGCGCGTGCGCCAGGCATCGGTGAGCAATAGCCAGAAATGCTGGAAATTGATCTTGAAAGGGTTCCAGGTATGCACGGGTCGTTTGACGCCGTAAACGGGCGGCACATCGTCCAGTTCCGGTTGGAAAGTACCGAACCACTTGTCCCAAAAAATAAAGACCTGTCCGTAGTTTTTATCCATGTACTCGGGGTTGATGGCGTGGTGTACGCGGTGGTGCGACGGCGTGACGATGACACTTTCCAGCCAACCCATTTTTCCAATCAGCCGGGTGTGATACCAATATTGCAGGAAAAGATGGATCGGCCCGATGACTGCGATGACCTTGCCCGGCACTCCAAGCAAAGCGGCGGGCAACAACAAAAAAGTAAAGTAATTGATAAATGTGGAAATGGATTGCCGCAGGGCGCACGACAGGTTGAATTCTTCGCTGCTGTGGTGGATGATGTGGCGGTTCCACAGAAAATTGATCTCGTGGCTCCAGCGGTGTACCCAATATCCCTGAAAGTCAACGGCTATAAATGCGATGGCATACACCAGCCAGGTCGCTTCGATGTGTACCAACGCCACACGGCCTTCCAACCAGGAATAACTCAGAATACCCACGCTCAGGCCCAGCACGTCTTTCACGACGTTGGTAATGCCCGAACTGAAACTCGAAACACTATCCAGCCCGCGGATGACCTTTTCTCCACGTTGCCAGGCGACAAATTTTTCGATGAAATACAAGAGAAAAAAAATGGGGACGACGAGGTTTAAAATGGCTCCGTATGCTTCCATATCCAGAAATTTGTATCAAAAAGTACCATGCAAAAATAAGGCGCCGCAAGCGATAGAAAAAATAAGGATCCGGACGCTCTTACCCGATACCTGTATCATTATCTGGTGATGTTTGGAACTGTTTTTTCAAACAGGGCGTATTTTTGCTCTGCAAACAAAAGAGGATACACTTTGTGTACTCCAAACGAACAAGACCGATGTCCGTTTTCCAACTCATTTACCGGAGTAAAGCGAATGCCTATTTCTCCGACGATGATCTGATCCAATTGCTGCGGCAATGCCGCACAAAAAACATCGAAAAAAAAGTGACCGGGCTGCTTCTTTACGGCTACGGTAGTTTTATCCAACTCCTGGAAGGGGAAGAAAAGGTTGTTCGCGACTTGTACCTGCACAGGATCGCGCCCGATCCGCGTCACCGCGATCCTGTGATCCTGCACCAACATTACGTACCCAAACGCCTGTTCAAGGATTGGTCCATGGCATTTCAACCGTTGAATGCCGAACGGGTAAAGGATCTGAGTGGGTACCTCGAACCGGAACAATCTTCCAAAAGCGGGAAAAATCTCCTTGCGCCGCTTCGTTTGCTGGAAGTGATGCAGGGTTTTGCGCTCGATATGCAGCGAAAGGACTAAAGCCTCCCTATTCCGTCGGCGCCTTATCTCTCCGGAGCTTCCAGCGTTTGTGGCTCCACAACCAGTTTTCCGGTTGTTCCCGGATGATATTTTCCACATGGCGCGCATAAGCGCGCGTAATATCCATTTCGGCCGCTTCTGCTGATTTTTTCCAGATTTCAGAAAAAACGACTTCGTAGTAGCCGCGCTTTACCCTTCTGGTGTGGTAATAAAGTACCGGAAAATTGAATTTGCGCGCCAGCACGTCCGCACCCGGCAGCGATGCGGTGTCCTGTCCGAGAAATTCCACCCAATGCGCGCTTCTCCGGTTGCTGGGCGATTGGTCGGCCAGGAGTATCCAGACAACCGGTTCTTCTGCCCGCCTGCGCATCGTTTTGAACATATCCTCCATGCTCACCATTTCCATGCCCGTGCGCGATCGCGAGCTGTTGAGGTAACGGTCTATGATCTTATTTGTCAGGGGTTTGAAAGCAGTGATGGTAGCGCCGTGAAAGGTGGGTGGCATGGTGATGCCCGTGATCTCCCAGTTGTTGTAATGGCTGCCAGCGAGGATGACGGGCTGCCCCCGGTCGAGGTAGTGGTTCACCACTTCGGGATTGAGCACCGGGCAACGCCGCCTGATCTCGGCAATGGGAGCGGTGAAATACTTGAATGTTTCGAGGGTGGTATCCGCCAGATTGCGGTAAGAAAGCTGCGCCAGCCGTCGTATTTCATCTTCTTTTTTTTCGGGGAACGAGCGCCGCAAATTGTCCAGCACCACTTTTTTCCGGTAGCCGATTACCCTGAACAGGAAAAATGCCAGGCCATCGGAAATTACGTACAAGACCCCGAAAGGCGTTAGCCGGAAAATCTCGATAAAAATTCGCAGGAAAAAGTAACCAACCATGAAGCGTAGAGTCGCGTGTCGTATGTCGTAAATCCTCAGCGTTCTTTCGGCAACATCAGCCAAAGCCGCCCGTAGCGGTTGATCTTGCGGGCTTCCTGCAAACCTTTCTGGCCTATTCCACTGTATAAGTCCATGCGTTTGGTGGTCAGAATGGCGCCGCCCCTGTCCTGAGCGAAAATGATGCGGTAGGTGTAGCCATGCTGTTTGCCTTTTGCGTCAATATTGGGCAATTCGGCCAGCAAGGTGCTGCCGATGGGAATAAAGCGCGGATCTACCGCTACGGAATAGCCGGGCGTCAGCGGAAAGTAGCCGCAGCCGAGCACTTCGTTGTCTACCGGCGTGAAAAAGACATATTTACCTTTGCCTTTCGATCTTTTGACGGAGCCTCCGAAACCAAAATGCTGGCGCGATCCGTCGGGGAATTCCACCAGGCAATTGCCCTGAAGTTGGGCATTGGCGAGTTCTTTTTTGCTGCGCAACCATGCCAGTTCGAGCCCACGGCCATTCAGGGCACCGCCTTCGATGAATTCAGCAGGCGGCACATTCGATTCAGGTCGGCGCAACATAGGCACCGAATATTCGCTGGTGCGGACACGGCTTGCCTTGATGACAGGAGTGTAATAACCCGTCATGCGCACCCGGTCGTTGTGCAATTCGGTGTTGATGCCATAAAAATCGAAAGTAGTATGGAGCACATTCGGGTCGAGCAACTGGACGTTTTGCAGGAGTTCGACCGTCTGGAGCATTTCATCCCTGGTGATGCCGGATGCTGCTTTCTCGGGCACATCTGAGCGGCGAAGGTAGTTGGCCTGCTCATACATAGCTTTGAGCATCATCGGATCGAAAGCCAGGTAAGGTATCGTATCGGGACCGCCGGGAATGAGCACGCGGGAAGAAAGGCGACGTTTGGTGGCGCGCATTTTGGCAACTTCTTTTTTGGGCGCTTCCACTTTGGCAGAAATGGATTTTTCAGAAGAAGCTTCCGGCTCCGCAGGTGTTGCCGGTACAGATTTGGTTTCCGTCAGCGGCAAATACGGGCCTAAAACACTGGCATGAGCCGACAAAATAGTCGGCTGCTCGATGCTTAGCCAAATAGTTGCAAGACAGGCAATTAGAAGGGTTAAGTCTGCAATGAAGAATCGTTTTAAAGTCAGCATACGCGTCGGGGGAAGAAGCGCAAATCGTAGTTTTGATAATACAAATGTACTATGAAACGACGAAACCGGCGCTTGGTAACATGTGAAAAACTGTTATTAATATCCCAACGCGCCGTCACGGCCAACTCAAGACCAGGAAAAAAAGCGGCAAAAATGACTACAACAAACCCTGCCGCAACCACTCATTCGCTTTCAAAATCGCAATCATGGACAGCGCGTCGGTAATCTCACCTCGCATCACCATGTCGACCACTTCGCTGAATGGCAACCTCCGTACTTGCAGTTGCTCGGTCTCTTCCGGTTGCGCTTTCCCCAGTTCCAAATCCTGTGCCACATATGCAATGCCGTATTCATTTGTTACCGAATTGGACGTATGCATCTCGAGCAGGGGTGTCCAGATGCGCGCAGTGATGCCGGTTTCTTCAAGTAATTCCCGCCTGGCTGCCTCCAGCAGGTCACTTCCCACCAGCCCGCCGCCTTCCGGGATTTCCCAGGAATAACGCTCCAGGGTGTAGCGGTACTGCCCCACGATCCAGGTGTAGCCCTCTTCGTCGAGGGGGACGATGCCGATGGCCGTGTTTTTAAAATGAACGACGCCGTAAATCCCCGGACCGCCGGCAGGATTGAGCACATCGCGGTGTTCCACCCGTATCCAGGGATTCTCATAGGCATTGCGGACGGAAAGTGTTTTCCAGGGATTGGGGCTTTGGTCGGCGTGGCTGCCTTTGAATTGAAAATGCATTTTTTGCTGAAAAATGGAGGAAGTAATGATCGTAAATACAGATTATTCGTATTGAAGACCTGTTGGCGGAACCTCTGATAATTGGAGCTAACTCAAACCTCGCGGCACAACCTTCCCAATGTTTTCAACGCCTGCTCGATGCGCGGCTCCCAGACAAGGCCGTAACACAGGCGCATACAGTTCCGGTATTGCCCCTGGAGCGAATAGATATGGCCAGGTGCGATACTGATACCGTGGCGCAGGGCTTTTCCATACAGATCGAAGGCATCTATGTGAGAAGGCAATTCCAGCCATAACATGAACCCGCCTCCCGGACGGCATACCCGCGTTTCATTGGGAAAATACGCACAAACCGAGCGCAGGAACTGCAACATATTGGCGTGCAACATTTGTCGCATCCGGCGCAGATGATGCTCGTAGCGGCCATTTTCCAAAAAACGCCCGATGACTTCCTGCGAAAGGGTAGGAGCTGCGACCGAATGGTACAATTTCAGCCTTTTTATCTTTTCAAGGTAGCGTCCGGGTGCGATCCAGCCCACCCGGTAACCAGGCGCCAGGGTTTTCGATACCGAACCGCACCAAAGCACCAGGCCGCTTTCGTCGTAACTTTTACAGGAGCGCGGGCGGCTTTTGCCGAAGTACACATCGCCGTACAGATCGTCCTCGATCAGAGGAACATTGTGGTGTTCGAGCAACCGAACCAGGGCTTTTTTATGCTCGTCCGGCATGCAGGCGCCCAATGGGTTGCTAAAATTGCTGACAAACAGGCATGCTTTGATTTTTTGCCTTTCCAATGCTTTTTTTAAAGCTTCCAGGTCAACGCCGGTGAGGCAGTCGGTGGGCAATTCCAGCACGCGAAGTCCCAGGCTGCCGGCCAGTTGCAACACCCCGAAATAGGCCGGACTTTCTGTAGCGATGGTATCGCCACGTTCGGTAAGGGCCATCAGCGCGAAAGCCAGCGCGTTCATGCAGCCAGTGGTCGTCACTACCTCGTCGTCAGTAAGATGGCCACCCCACAACAACGCCCGTTTTGCAATTTGCCGGCGCAAACGCTGGTTGCCTGCCAATGAATCGTATTCCGTACCGCTGCCGGGAAGCTCGCGCAGGGCTTCCTGCATGGTTTTGTTGAGTTTGGCAATGGGCAGGAGCTCCGGGGCGGGCACGCCTACCGAAAAACGGATCAATGAAGTATCCGAAAGATCGGCATACACATCATCAATAATATCCGCCGCGTTGGCCTCCACCGGCTGGCGCAGGGGCTGGCTTTTAGCCGGCATAGCCGGAAATTGCCGTGGCGAGAAGCGCACGTAATAACCCGATTGCGGCCGCGCTTCGATGAGCCCCTTGGCCTCCAGGTGAAAATAGGCTTGCGAAGCGGTGCTAATGCTGACCCCTTGTTCTTTGCTCAACACCCGTACCGAAGGCAGGCGTTCGCCGATTTTCAGCACTGCATGGGCAATTTGATGCTCGATCACGCCGGCAATGCGCAGGTAAAGGTGTTCTTCGCGGGTAGCAGCCCAACTGTTATGCTCCATTTTTTAAAAACTGCATCTGTACTGGCACAAAGATGCGCCGGAACTTTGCACCAACAAATAAATTAAGCCATGAAAATTTTCCCGCCGGCAAAGGCCGGCGGGGGTCATAACTGATTTTACAGATTGGCCGGGCACGGAGTGTTCGCTCCTGCCCGGTTTTTTCAACACCACTGCACTACACAAATATGGAAACCGCCTTTGCAATTCCCATCCGCCGGACAACCAAAAGCCGCCTCGATCAAACCCGCTTCGACCGGCTGGCATTCGGTAAAGAACCCACCGACCACCTGTTCATCAGCGAGTTCGCCGGCAACGAATGGCGAGATCCCCGCATCGAACCTTTTCACGATCTGCGATTGAGCCCCTTCGCACTGGCGCTGCACTACGGCCAAACGGTTTTCGAAGGCATGAAAGCCTTCCGCATGGAAGACGGTCGTATCTCCATTTTCAGGCCCGATAAGCACCATGAACGTTTCAACCGCTCTCTCGAACGCATGTGTATGCCGGCAGTGCCCAGTGAAATATTCCTGCAGGCGCTGCACGAACTGGTGGACCTCGACCGCGACTGGGCGCCGACCCAACCCGAGGGGGCCTTGTATCTGCGTCCGTTCATGTTCGCTTCGGAAGCCAGGCTGGGGGTGAAAGTTGCCGATGAATATATTTTTATGATCGTGGCGACGCCGGTGGCCCAATACTACGCCAACCCCTTGCGCGTCAAAGTCGAACTGGAATACGTGCGCGCCGCAGAAGGCGGCACCGGCTATGCCAAGTGCGGCGGCAACTACGGCGCCGCGTTTTACCCCACCCAACAAGCCCGGGCGGAAGGATTCGACCAGGTACTTTGGACGGATAGCCGCCATCACGAATTCATCGAAGAATCGGGGACGATGAACGCGATGTTTATTATAGATGATACGCTCATAACGCCACTACTCACCCCGACCCTTCTGGACGGGGTCACGCGCGATTCGATCCTGACCCTGGCACGACAACGCGGGATGGCCACCGAGGAACGCAGCATCAGTTGGAAAGAGTTGCAGGCGGCATTGCGCGGCGGCAAGCGCGTGGAAGCATTCGGCGCGGGCACTGCTGCGGTGGTGGCGCCCATCGAGTGGATACAGATCGGTTCCGAAGGTTTCGGCTGCTATACCAACGACGACGCTGTCATGTATTCGTTCAAGCGGGAGTTGCACGCCATCCGCACTGGCAGTCAGCCGGATATACATGGCTGGAATTACGTGGTATAGGAATAATCTTCAACGCGTTGCACCGTGTTTTACGGAGTCGCTTTTCATAAGGTTGTTTTTATTAGTCATTGCCAAACTGATGCAGTGGCAACCCCCGATGCTCTACACCGGTATTGGCCCGGCACACTGCATCAGTTTCGTTAAAAAAATAATCTTTGTTTGGTTGGCAAGTATTTATCTTTGGCAGTCAGGAATCTATTTGTTTCCCGTCCGTTATTTTCTCCGATAAATTGCTCACCAAACCACCCCTTCCATGAAAAACAGCCTCCCCTTTTTCATCCGACTTTCCCTTGCTTTTTTTTGCCAGCAGTTCAGCCTTTTCTCACAACACACCATTGCTACCATTCTCGATGCACCGGTAGCGGATATTCCCGCTTACGATACCACCACCTGTAAAGACTGCATTTTCCTGCACGTGGAATACGGCACATCCGACTTTCTGAACCTTGATGTGTTGACCCGGTTTTCCGGCGAAGTGATCACGCAGGTAGATATGGCCTACACTTCGTATGCCCGCACCAAAGGATTCGACCAAACCGCGCTCAACCGCGAACGCCTGGAAAATCTGCAAAAGGTAGCGCCGCAGTTGTTTGAAAATGAATTGATTGACTGGAATCTCATCCGTCAAACAGCCTGCAACTCGCTGGAAGAAAGCGAGCGCTTGTTTCACGGATTCGCCGTACATCTCGCGCCGGGCAGCGCTTCCCGCGACAAATCCGGCAAGCTCGTACCGGCCACGCCCAAGGGAGAAACCGTCAAGCCGAAGAAAAAGACCGGACCGGCCACCCGCGACACCGTCATCACCGAACGGCAGATCAGAATTGTAAAATTGACCGACCGCAATTGTGAGGAGACTGGCAAATACCTGCCGCGCAACAAAGACAAAGCCAGACGCGGAGTTCGCTACGACAACGAACGCGCCGCAATTTTCTGGAAAAGAAAACCGGAAAAAATTTGCTCCACGACCGATTTGGGCTACCGCTATGACACTTCCTACGTCAAACGAACATACAAGGTGAATGCTCTGACAGGCAAATTGATGGATCGTTCGTTCTTCGTTGACCGCCGCAATGATACCGTCGTTGTGGGCGCTATGGAGCGCAATTGGAATGCTTGGAAACAAGAAAAATTAGTGGTTGTACAGGATATGACCGGCAGCATGACGAGCTATTTGTCGCAGATCGTGCTTTGGCGCGAACAATACACCGCCAAAGGTGTGGAAGATTTTGTGTTTTTCAACGATGGCGACCGCAAGCCCGACAGCCAAAAAGAAATCGGCAAAACCGGTGGAATTTACCACGTCAGTTCCAAAAAAATAAGCGAGATACAGGATATGGCCTACCGCTGTTCCGACGCCGGCTACGGCGGCGATACACCGGAGAACAACGTGGAAGCCCTGCTTCAGGCGCAGGACAAATGCAGCGATTGTACCCAAATCGTGATGATCGCCGACAACTACGCGCCCGTTCGCGATATCAAACTGGCCGGTAAGGTGAAAAAGCCCGTCCATATCATCGTCTGCGGCGGCAACGGCGAAGTAGTGCATTCCCACTACCTGACCATAGCGGCTCTGACAGGCGGATCGGTGCACACTTCCGTGCTCGACCTCGACTTGAAAAACGCGCTGAAAAGCGAAGAGCCCCTGGTAGTCGGCGAACGGAAATACGTTTTCAAAAACGGTGTTTATGAACTGGTGAAAGAATAGTCCTGAACAATGACCACCGCGCAGCAATCCAACGGGAAGACCGTAATGCTCTACCGGGTTGAGCCAAGCCGCCCGGTTTCTTCGATGCGTGTAATGCGTCCGCCTTCGATGCTGACCCGGGCAGGATAGATCCGTTTTTGGTGCAGATCAACCAGATTGGATGTCATTGTCATGACTGTTGCTGGTCGTTTTTCATGGTGTATGGTGAGTACCGTTACCGTTTCGTCATTTTCAATCATGCGCAAGTCGGGTGCCGCAAATCAAACATATCCTTTCGCCTTATATGCCAGCCAGCCGATCCATTCCTTGATGAGAAATTCCCATTTTAATAAAGCTTTCCAGTCGGGTTCGAGCCATTTGAACCAGTTGCCGTTGCTGGTTTCACTCATAAAGTCGGTACCGAATGGGTCGCAAGTTAACCCGGCTTTTTCAAAACAAGCCTCCGCACGCCGCATGTGCCAGGCTGAAGTAATGAGCAGGCAGCGGTTTCCGGGCGCAATGCTGTCGAGCAAATCTTTGGAAAACAACGCATTTTCCCGGGTGTTGCGCGAACGGTTTTCCACCCAGATCGCGCTGTCCGGTACGCCGCATTGAGAAAGAAAAACGCGGGCCGCGTCTGCTTCGGCCGGAACGTCGCCGATGAGCCGCCCCGCCCCTCCGGAAAGCAGGATATGGCGGATCCTACCGGTTTGATACAACATGAGGGTCGTCGTGAGGCGGTTTCCGGCTTGGTGCAACGTCAGGACGCCCGGTGGCGATTGGGCATTGAAATTGATGTAGCCGCCGAGCAAAATACCCACGTCGTATGGCCGGAGAATGGTGTCGGGACTTCGTTTCCCCGATTCCCAGATGCTGGTGAGTTGGTTTACCAGCCAGGGATTGGAAAACACCAACAGGATGGCGATCAGGGCTGTAACGCTCCGCTTCCGGTGGTTTTTATTTTTTGTCAACCAGCTGAATACCGCCAGCAAGGCCATCCAATTCAGGGGTTTCAACAAAAAAGCGAGCAGTTTGGAAAGAATAAAAAACATGGACGTTGGACTAATTGGCGTTGGACTTTGGACTTTTGACACCGGACTTTTCGGAACTTTGCGGCGAATTGCACTCTGGTTTACAAGCCGCAGATTTTTTAGCGACGGCCAAAAGTCCAATGTCCAACGTCAAAAAGTCCAATATCTCTCATCCAATCCGATTTTCAAATGCAAAAACTACTTCGCGTTGCCCTTTTTTTAGTATTTGTTGTCCATTGCATCCTGCCGACGGCCTTCGGCCAACTTACCTTAAAAGTATTGTCCATCCCCCTGAATACCCCGCCCGGTGCCAATATCCACGCCGTCGGCACGTTCAACGGCTGGAACGCCGGAGACCCGGCGACCATTCTTTCGCCGATTGGCAATGGCCAGTACAGCATCACGCTCAACCCGCCGGCGGGTGAGGTGAAGTACAAATTCACGCGCGGCAGCTGGGCCACCGTGGAAGGCAACGCCGACGGCGGCTTCCTGCCCGACCGCGTGCTCAACTACAACGGCCAACCCACCACAGTCGAACTCAACATCCTGACCTGGGAAGACCTCAGCGGCGGTAGCAACTCAACCGCGACGCCCAACGTGGCGGTACTCGACGACGATTTCTATATGCCCCAACTCAACCGTTACCGTCGCATTTGGGTCTATGTACCCCCTGATTATCAGACGACTACGAAAAAATACCCCGTGCTGTATATGCACGACGCACAAAACCTGTTCGATAAGTACACCGCCGCTTTCGGCACCGAATGGGAAGTGGACGAATCGCTTAACCAATTACATTCCGAAGGCGACTACGGCTGCATCGTGGTGGGTATAGACAACGGCCCCAACCGCCTCGACGAATATTCTCCATGGTACAACACCGAATACCAGGATGGCGGTGAGGGAGCATTGTACGTGGAATTTATCGTCAATACCCTCAAACCGCATATTGATTCCCTGTACCGCACCCTTCCGGGTCGCCTCGCCACCGGCATCATGGGCAGCAGCATGGGCGGCCTGATCTCGATGTACGCCTTTTCCGAACGCCAGGATGTGTTCTCCAAAGCGGGCATTTTTTCGCCGGCTTTCTGGTTTGGCGGAAATGAACCGGCCAATCACGTCGCCTCGCATCCCAAACAAGGCGAAGCGCGGGTCTATTTCCTCGCGGGCGGCGACGAACCGGCTTCGGTGGAGCAAAATATGCTGGCAGTAGCCAACGCGATGAGCACTGCCGGATTTTCCGCTTCCGAAAAATACATCTACGTCCCGTCCGACGGGCAACATTCCGAATGGTTCTGGGCACGCGAATTTCCCGATGCCTATGAATGGCTGTTCCAGGGCGCGGTCACGTCCGTCACCTGGCCAAAAAACCGGAGGGAACAATTGGAAATTTTCCCCAACCCGACCAGTTCCTGGGTGCGTTTTTCGGGCATCGCCACCGGCGAACGCGTCCAGGTACAAATATTGGGCGCCGACGGTAACATGTGGAGCGACACCACCGTCGCCGGCGGCGAGCCCGTGTGGACGGGCGACCTGCCTGCGGGCTTCTATGTCATCAAGGTAAAGAAGAAAGGCGGTAGATGGGTGACGGGGAAGATGGTGAAGCAGTGAAGTTTGAATGCCGAAAGGCGATTACATGAAATACGAAATACGATGTGGGTGGTAGCGCCTGAGATTTGATGGGTAAGTAAGGAAACATCGTCAATCGTCAATCATGTAATCGCCTTTCGGCATTCAAAAAATTGGGGCTGGAGTTCGTCAAAATAGTTCATCGCTCCACCGCGTTTCAGCCGTTCGTCGTCGAGCGCGAAACCTTTGATGATGTACTCGCGCAGCCGCTGCGTCGCCCAGATGCGGAATTGTGTGCCGCGATGCGATTTTACTCGGTACCCCACCGAGATAATGACATCGAGGTTGTAAAATTCCAAATCTCTTTCCACTTCGCGTCCGCCTTCGCTTTGAACTGTTCGGAATTTCCGAACAGTTGCCTCGTTTTCGGGAAGTTCGCCCTCCTCAAAATATGTTGCGGATGTGCTCGCTGATGGTGGACTTTGCCTTTTGGAAAAGCTCGACCAACTGGTTCAGCGTCAGCCAAACCGTCTCTCCCTCCATACGGACTTCGACTTTGGTCTGGCCGTCTTCGGACTGGTACAAGATGATTTCGCTGTCGGACATGGTGCGGGAGGTTTTTATCGGTAAAAATAAGAAAAAAATCTTTTTTGTGGATATAAAATTCTATTTAGTGGATTTTTTACTTGCCTTTACAACAACGACTTCGGTTTCACGATATGAGCAGGGGAGGGCCCCGCAGGCAGTCGCAGGACAAATCGCGGTGCAATCCCTTGATAAAGAAGGGGAAATTCAGCGCATCAACAACACACGTTGCTGCCCAATCCACTCTCCGCTTCCGAGGCGCAACAAAATCCAACCCGGCGCCATTCCGCTTAAATCGAGTTCAGTTTGCTCGGTGCCCGGCCCCTCCCAACGCCGCAGCAGGCGACCAGCCATGTCAAATGCTTCGATATATTCCCATGTCATGTCAGGTGCGACGAGCGTGAGTCGCCCGGAAGAAGGATTGGGATAAACATGAACACTTTCGCTTTGCACTTCATAGGTTCCTATATAAGCCGGGCAACCGCCGCCAAAACAATAACGCAGGAAGTTGGCGCTCATGGGAATTTCTGAGCCGTCGGCCCGGATGCCGCGAATATTCTTAATGCGGATGAGCGTTGTGTCGGAAAGAGAATCGGGGATGGCTTTGGCGCGGAGATTTGTATGGAGCAGAATTTGGTTGGGAGCAAATTCACTCGATTGGTCAGTGAAAACCCGCGCACATTCGATTGCGCCTCCATTTTGTTTGGCAACTTTCAAAGGTGCTGAGGAAGCATTGACCAAAGAAACAAACTTCCAGTAATTGGTGTCGTACTCCATTTCAAATGCTACACCATAAAGTGATGCGACGCTTCCAACATAGGTTTTGATTACTATCAGGTCATTGGCATATACATTATCCGGATTTGTCGGACTATAAGAATGCTTCATCCACAACCCGTCGCCAACCTTATAGGTATCGGGAGCAGGTGAGTAATCCGGCACTGTCAATCCATAAAACGTCTGATTGACATTGACATCGGATAGATTTAAAGTCCCGTCGCCATTGGCGTCCAGGTGTTTGAGATCATATGTGTTGTTGTATAAAATATTCCAGTTGGTCGCTGTATGAGGCGACCATGTGACCAATCCGGGGCGCTCCGGCCCAACGGTTCCCCAGCCCACACCCAGCGGAAGCAGGTCACACAAACGAACAATACCATTGCGGTCGAAGTCGCCCGGCCATACGCAATCATCGGTACAGAGCTCCGGAAGAATGCAGGAGCTTGAGAATTTAACATCATAGAGCTGATGCAATTGGTCTAAACGGTTGAAACAATAGGTGACATTTTGAAGATGGTTCAAATCTGCTCCGCGATGATAGGAAAAGGCGAACTCTAAGGTAAACGAAGAATCATTCGACAGTGTGCCTATATAAAAACTACTTAAGGCAAATTTCGTAATGCAAGTCCAATAAATGTTAAGCATAGACCAACTGCCGGGATCGTTCGGGTCGCCGGGAAAAGCGAAATCTGTAGGCAAACCCATTCCAGGCCCCGAGCCTCCATAACTCAGGGGAACACCGTTATTCCAAACGCCATTCAAAAAGCGATAATAATCGGGTTTCGTAACTGGTCCATACAAATGAAAAGCGTCGCATGCTACACCCGTGACGTGGTACATAGTTTTGTAAAGCGGTTGATTCAAACTTGTAAACGTAACGACAGGAGGATTCTCACCAAAGGAATTCAGGTAGAGATACTGGAGTTCATCAATATTGTCTTCGTTGTAGATAAAAATGGAATTGGAGGAAGCGTGCGTCCCCCAATGGTCGTTTTGTGACGCACCCAGATTAGGATTTAGCCAAATCCCGGCAACTACGGAGTCCAGATAAAACCCTGAACGGTTGACGACCCGGTAGGAGAAGAAAACCGTTTCATTCAACAGGTCATTGTTCTCACAGGTCAAAGCCCAGGCGGTAGACTGTACTTCCACGCCGAGGGGTTTGTCGGTAAACCTACCATAGGCGTCATTAAAAATGTTCCAAATGATTTCACCGGGGAGAATATCCGGATCGAGCGAAGGAGGGTGCGGGTAATCGCCATCAAAGGCATTGTATATACCGTCGCCGTTCATATCCACAAAAGGAGCGAGTTCGCCGTCGGGCAAAGTAAATCCATATTGAAGTTCAAAATTCGGATTGCCACGCCCCGGCCAACCAACGATTGATGGCAAAGGATTATCCAATATTCCATTATCAGCCCAGTCTGCCCTGTGTTTTTCAAGCGAAATTCTGTCCACCTGAAAAAAGCGGTCCCATTGAATTGCATTGATGCTGTCAGTAGACCAATCTCCACTCAATGGGCCGGCCACAAAAGGAAATTCATGCGAATTGTATGCATCCGAACAGGAAACGCGCAATTGCCCCGCAGTATCTATTCCTCCAAGCCAAAGCCCTGAAAATTCTATTCCTGCAGATGCTTTGGGTGTTCCGTCGAAATCTACAGAGATAGGAATTTGATTAAAATCTACTATCCCATTGGGAAGCCGTCGCCAGTTAATTCCTCCCGGCTGAAGTTCACTAATGCGCAAGCGGTTGGTATGCAAAGAGGATTTTGCTTGTGGCAAGGTCGCTTGTTGCTGAGCAAAATTTTCGGGTGTAAAACCGAACGCAAAGACAAAAAAAAGGAGCCATTTCATTTCGCTGTTGTTTTCGACAAAACTAACAACCGGACAAGGGGAAAGGGCGATAAATGTGTGAATGGGGCTTTTCTGAGGGTGAGAGATAAGCGCTGACGATTGAATGATATTTTTTCAAACTTTTACTTTATTCATTGCCTCCCGCACCACCGCCTCATCCGCCAGATACGGCACCGTCACTTTCAGGTCGGGATACTGCTCCATCGTGCGCTGCAAGGTGCTGAGAGCGTGCGGGTTGCGCGCCCAGGCGCGCCTGCTGATGCCGTTGTTCACGTCCCAGAAGAGCATGGATTGCAGGCGGCGTTCGGCATCTGCCGAGCCGTCGAGCACCATGCCGAAACCACCGTTGATGACTTCGCCCCAGCCCACGCCGCCGCCGTTGTGCAGGCTCACCCAGGTAGCGCCCCGGAACGCATCGCCTATGACGTTTTGCACCGCCATATCTGCTGTGAAGCGGGAGCCGTCGTAGATGTTGGCCGTTTCGCGGAAGGGCGAATCGGTGCCGCTCACGTCGTGGTGGTCGCGGCCCAGCACGATCGGGCCTGACAATTCGCCGCTCGCAATGGCGTCGTTGAAGGACCGGGCGATCCGGATGCGGCCTTCCGAATCAGCATACAAGATTCTCGACTTTGAACCCACCACTGGTATCTGCTGCTTCGCTTTTTGTATCCAGATGAGGTTGTCCTTGAGTTGGCCGTGTATTTCTGCAGGTGAATCGGTGAGCATCTTCTCCAAAATATCTGCCGCGATGCGGTCAGTTTTGTCGAGGTCTTCCTGCGAACCCGAGCAGCACACCCAGCGGAAAGGGCCGAAACCGTAATTGAAACAAAGCGGGCCCATGATGTCTTCGACGTAGGAAGGATAGCGATAGGGAGAAGTGATCTGGGATTGGGGATTGGGGATTGGGGATTGCGGATTGCGGATTGCGGATTGGACGGAGTTACCTGCTTGCGAATCCGGGATGTCTGATTTCCAGACATCCGCGCCGGCATCGCCCGCTTCTTTGAGGAACGCATTGCCGTAATCCCAGAAATACATGCCGCGATCCGCCATGACATTGATGGCGGCGACGTGGCGGCGCAACGAGGTTCGGACGGCTTCCAGGAATTGCGTTTTGTCCCGGATGAGCAGTTGTTTGGCCTCCTCAAAAGTATAGCCCACCGGGCAGTAGCCCATGTCGTGGATGTTGTGGCAACTCGTCTGGTCGCTACCCAGTTCGACCCGGATGTTGTCGCGCACAAAGCGTTCCCAGAGGTCAACGATGTTGCCGTGGTACACGAGGGCGACGGGTGTTTTGTCGCGGCGGCATTTTTCGAGGGCAATTATCAGGTCATTTAAGTCATTAAAGACATTTTCCTGCCGGATGTAGCCGTCGGTGAGGCGTTGCCGGATGGCGTCGGCGTCCACTTCGGCGATAACCGTGACCGACGCGGTGATGATGCCCGCGAGCGCCTGCGCGCCCGACATACCGCCCAAACCACTGGTAACGAACACTTTGCCGCGCAGATCGTCGTCGCCGAGGCCCATTTTGCGCCCGGCGTTGAGGAGGGTGATCGTGGTGCCATGCACGATGCCCTGCGGTCCGATGTACATATACGAACCGGCGGTCATCTGGCCGTATTGGGTCACGCCGAGGGCGTTGTAGCGGTTCCAGTCTTCTTTTTTGGAATAGTTGGGGATCATCATACCGTTGGTCACCACCACGCGCGGCGCGTCGGGGTGGCTGGGAAAAAGCCCCATCGGGTGGCCGGAATACATCACCAGCGTATGATGGTCCGTCATTTCCGACAGGTATTGCATGGTCAGCAGGTATTGCGCCCAGTTCTGGAACACCGCGCCGTTGCCGCCGTAGGTGATGAGTTCGTGCGGGTGTTTGGCAACTTTGGGGTCGAGGTTGTTCTGGATCATCAGCATGATGGCTGCTGCCTGCCGCGATTTGTAGGGGTAATCTTCGATGGGCCGGGCGTGCATCGCATAATCCGGGCGAAAGCGGTACATGTAGATGCGACCGTATTCCGCCAACTCCTGTGCAAATTCGGCGGCCAGTTCGCGGTGCGAGGCCGGGGGGAAATAGCGCAGGGCGTTTTGCACGGCGAGCACTTTTTCCGCCTCAGACAATACGCCTTCCACCACGCGGCGCGGGGCATGACTGACGTTGGGGTCGAGGGGCTTGGGGGCAGGCAAAGTAGCGGGGATGCCGGTACGGATGGCGGTTTGGAAAGTGGTGAGGACGGACATATATCTTTTTGCCGTTTATTTTGTTGAGAAGGTTTTTCAGAAACCTCTGCAAAAGTACTTCGAACAAACACAAATCAACAACCAACCTCGCACCATGTCCCCCACCTTTCTCACTGCCGAATGGCGCCGGCTTGCCCTCTTCAATTACCGCGTCGAGCCGGAGATATTAAAACCCTATCTCCCCGCCCAGACGGAACCCGACATCTGGAACGGCGTCTGCTACGTCAGTCTGGTCGGTTTTATGTTTCTCGACACCCGGATCAAAGGTGTTAAGTTCCCGTGGCACAGCGATTTCGAAGAGATCAACCTGCGATTTTATGTGCGACGGCACGATCCCGCAGTGGGTTGGAAGCGCGGCGTGGTGTTCATCAGCGAAATTGTGCCGAAACCCGCCATTGCATGGGTAGCTAACACAATTTATAAAGAACATTACGCTGCCCGCCCGATGCGCCACGTATGGGAAGCAGCCGGAGACAACTTGCGGGTGGAATATTTCTGGCGCCATGCGCGCCGTTGGCAGGGCTTCGGTGTGCAGACAAACGGCCCGGCGATGGATATGAAAGAAGGCAGTGAAGTGGAATTCATCACCGAGCACTACTGGGGCTATTCCCGCCGCGACGCCGAACGCACGGTAGAATACCAGGTGGAGCATCCGCGCTGGCAGGTGTATCCCATCGGCTCCTGGTTTTGCGAAGTGGATTTCGGGGCTGTGTACGGTCCGGCATTCGCTCCTTTGACCGACGCTGCGCCGCTTTCCGTTTTTCTGGCGGAAGGGTCGGAGGTGTCGGTGCGGGAAAGGAAGGTAATTTAAGTACGCCGGAAGTCCGTTCCGGAGTACCTTATCCGATCAAATCTTTCCCGATATCCCGCCGGTAATATTTACCGTCAAAATCAACCACTTTGGCATTCCGCTTCGATTTGCGAACTGCCGATACAATGTCTTTTCCAAAACTCGTCAAAGCGATGACACGTCCGCCGCTCGTGACGATTTCTCCTCCTTTTTCCGTTGTCCCGGCGTGGAACGCCGTACTTCCCTTCACTTTTTCCAAGCCCGTGATGACTTTCCCTTTTTGATAATCTCCGGGATAGCCTCCACTCACGAGGAAAAGTGTTGCTGCCGTACGTTGGTCGGCGCGGATCTTCACGCGGCCCAGCGTGCCTTTGGCGCAGTTGTCGAAGAGCGTCACGAGGTCGTTTTTCAGGCGGGGAAACACGACTTCAGTCTCGGGGTCGCCCATGCGGCAGTTGTATTCGATGACGAAAGGTTCGCCGTTGACTTTTATCAAACCGAGGAAAATGAAGCCTTTGTAAGGGATTTTTTCTTTGCGCAGACCTTTCACGGTGGGGCGGATGATGCGTTCTTCCACTTTTTGCCACATCGTTTCGTCCACAAAAGGCACCGGGCTGACGGCGCCCATGCCACCCGTGTTCGGCCCGGTATCGCCCTCGCCGATGCGCTTGTAGTCCTTGGCTTCCGGCAGGATTTTGTAATTTTTGCCGTCGGTCAGGACGAACACGCTGAATTCGATGCCCGATAGAAACTCCTCCACGACCACGCGATGACCGGCACTGCCGAATTTACCGCCCAGCATTTCCTGAAATTCCTGCTCCGCTTCTGTGTGCGTCTGGCAAATCACCACGCCTTTACCCGCTGCCAAGCCGTCGGCTTTCAGTACGATGGGCAGGCTGTGTTTTTTCAAATATTGCAAGCCATCTCCAATGTTCTCCCCCGTAAATTCCCGGTACGCCGCGGTCGGTATCTTGTGGCGCTGCATGAACTGTTTGCTCCAGGCTTTGCTGCCTTCCAATACCGCTCCGGCTTTGGAAGGGCCGATGACAGGGATACTTTTCAGATTTTCATTTTCCTGGAAAAAGTCCCAAATACCCCGCACGAGCGGCTCCTCGGGGCCGACTACAACCATATTGATCTGATTGTCAAGGCAAAATTTTCCAATGGCATCGAAGTCGAGGGGATTGAGGGCGACGTTTTGGCCGCAGGTGGACGTGCCGGCGTTGCCGGGGGTGATGAAGAGCCGGGAACAGCGTTTACTTTTCGAGAGTTTCCACGCGAAGGCGTGTTCGCGTCCGCCGGAGCCGAGTAAAAGAATGTTCATAATGTGGGGAATGTGGGCAATGGGATGAATGTGGTCAATGTGGGCAAAGAAAATTATTGTCCGAACACATATTGCACAATATTCGCCCCCATTTGCAGGGCTTTCTGGCGAAGTTCCTGGGGGTCGTTGTGCACGTCGTCCCAGCCGTCGCCGAGGTCGGTTTCGAAGTTGTAAAAGCAGACGAGGCGGCCTTGCCAGAGCAGGCCAAAGCCCTGGGCAGGTTTGCCGTCGTGCTCGTGGATTTTGGGCATACCGTTCCGGAATTCGTATTTCTGGTGATAAATGGGGTGGCTGAACGGCAGTTCCACAAAGTCGAGTTCGGGAAAAACTTTTTTCATGGCCGGGCGCACGAAGGGATCGAGGCCATAATCGTCATTGAGGATCAGGAAGCCGCCGCCTTCGAGGTAAGCGCGCATATTGCGGGCTTCGAGGTCGGTAAAAAGCATGTTGCCGTGACCCGTAGCGTACACGATGGGGTAATTGAAAATGTCGGCGCTGCCGGGTTCGACGGTGGCGTAGTCCGTAACGTCGAAATTAGTTCTCAGGTTGTCGTTGCAGAATTTGGCGAGGTTTTTCAGCGAATTCACGTCGTTGTACCAGTCGCCGCCGCCCGCGTATTTGAGCAGGGCGAGTTTGAGGGTGGGGGGATGGATTGCGGATTGCGGATTGGGGATTGCGGATTTGAAAGCAGTAGCCAGAAAGAAAAAGGCGATTATGAAAAGTCGCATGTTGTAGTCGGTAATATTTTAAATTCAGGGGCGGCAAACGTACAAAAGAGACCCTCGCCTCCCTGGAGGAATACAATGAAAAAGCGATTGAAAAAATTGTTCACAGCATGAAAGGCTTCGACCATTCGACACCGGATTCGGGCCATCATTCTCTCCCCTCTCACACCCTCTCACGTCTCTCACATCTCCATCACCGCGCCGCATTTTTTGCAGGTACGGGCTTCAAGATTTTCCTTGTATTCGCCGATGGCTTCTTTGATCTGTGTCCCGATATCTTTGAGCGGAAAACCCGCTTCGTGGAGCGGCGCGCCGCATTTTTCGCAGAACCACAGCAATTTGTCAATTTCGCCCTCGTGGCGACGGCGTTCCAGCACGAGGCCGACGGTGTTGGCCGGGCGTTGCGGCGAATGCGGAATGCGCGGCGGCAGCAGGAACATTTCCCCTTCGCGGATGTCGATGGTCTCCGGTTTGCCGTCTTCGTTGATGATCTTTACCTGGATATCGCCTTCCAACTGGTAAAAAAGTTCTTCGCCTTCTTCCCAGTGATAGTCCTTGCGGCCATTGGGTCCGCCGACGATCATCACGATAAAGTCTTCATTGTCAATATAGATCTGCTTGTTCCCCACCGGAGGTTTGAGCAGGTGACGGTTCTCTTCAATCCATTTTTGGAGGTTGAATGGTCTAGCGATTGGCATGGCTGTCTGAATTTTGTGCTGACAAAAGTACGATCACTGCCGCGCATACGCCACATTCCCGCTCCGAAAATCCTCCCGGACAGGGTTGAATACGTCCAGAATCCGGCATTTTGTCAATGCGCGACCCGAATGCGGCACATTGGAAGGAATGGCAAATGCGTCGCCTGCTTCGAGAATGTGCGGCTGCCCGGCGACCGTCAACTCGAAGCGGCCTTCCAGCATGTTTACGACCTGTTCATGGACGTGCGCATGTTCCGCTAAAGCCGCTCCGTCGTCTATGTCCACGTAAGCGAGTGTGAGGTTGTCGGTGTGGATCAGGCGGGCGTTGAAGCCTTTGGAGATTTCGAAGGGCGGGATCTGAGCGACATTGTATTTCATAGCGGTAAATT
Organism: Saprospiraceae bacterium; assembly: GCA_019187225.1. Taxonomy (GTDB): domain Bacteria; phylum Bacteroidota; class Bacteroidia; order Chitinophagales; family Saprospiraceae; genus M3007. The sequence goes on along the minus strand of JABAQQ010000052.1, from coordinate 81,046 downwards.
TTGGGGTTAAAGATAGGGCTTCACCAAATACCTCCCCTGGCGCCTGAAAGTATTTTGATGTAATTGGCCCGTTCGTAGGCATCCGGATTAGCTATATTGCGTTGGCTCATCACACCTTTAAAAGCATCAATCGAGTCAAAATCCATCCGGTGCATCCACTCGCCGATTTCTTTGTTCATGTGCCGGAGGTGGTCTATGCCTTTCTTGTACAAGGCAGAAGCCGTCATAGCGACATCGGCGCCTGCGAGTAGATATTTGATCACTTCCCGTGCGCTTTGCACACCCGTGGTAGCTGCCAGCGAGAGGGGTACCTGGCCGTATAAAATCGCTATCCACAACAGCGGCAACCTGATCTCAGCGGCATCGCTGTATTGCAGGTTGGACAGCAATTTTAGTTCGTTGATGTCGAAATCCGGCTGATAAAAGCGATTGAACAATACCAACGCGTCGGCGCCTGCTTCTTTCATCCGGAGCGCCATGTTGCCCGTGGCACTAAAATAGGGATTTAGTTTTACGGCCAACGGTATTTCGACGGTTTGCCGGACAGCCCGGATGATGTCGAGATAACGGTTTTCCACTTCCGTTCCGCTCAGCCGGATATCGGCGGGAATATAGAATACATTGATCTCGATACCATCGGCTCCTGCCTGCTCCATATCCCGGGCATATTCGATCCACCCTTCGTGAGTAATTCCGTTCAAACTTCCAATGATAGGGATTTGCACCCGCTCTTTTGCTTTGCGAATGATCTCGAGGTATTGGGAGGTGCCGACATTGTAATCGCCGAGTGCCGGAAAATACTCCGATGCTTCAGCAAAAACGTTGCTGGTGGCATGCAACACTGATTCGAATCGCGCCTGTTCCTCGCGGATTTGTTCTTCAAAAAGCGAGAACAACACAACCGCACCCGCCCCTGCGTCTTCCATCCGCTCTATATTATCCACTTCTTCGGATAAAGTACAGGCCGACACCACGACCGGCGATTCAAGGGGTAAACCCATATAGTTCGTTTTCAGATTCATGTGTTGACAGATTTAAAGTGATAAAACAATCCGGGCCAAGTCGCATGTCGCATGTCGTATGTCGTATGTCGTATGTCGTATGTTAAACAACCGGTTGGAACCGTCCCGCGCCAAAACCAGCCATGTCTTCATACGTTTTCCAGCGCAAATCCACGATCTCCTGGGCAAGCTCCATCAGTCGCGCTGCTTCAGCGGGGTTGGTTTGCGTCAGCACTTTATAGCGCAGTTCGTTGTAGGCATAATCGCGGAACGGTAAGGTAGGTCGCATCGAATCCAGCACGAACGGATTCCTGTTGTTTTTTCGCAACACCGGATTGTAGCGTATCAACGGCCAATAGCCGCTGGCAACGGCCATGTTCTGTTGATTCATCCCTTTTTGCATATCTATGCCGTGGGCAATGCAATGACTATAGGCCAATATCAGCGACGGCCCTTCGTAAGCTTCCGCTTCGCGCAAGGCCAACAGGGTCTGTTGGGGATTGGCCCCCATTGCTACCTGCGCTACATAGACATTTCCATATGAAATCGCTTGTAACGCGAGGTCTTTTTTGCCGACCCGTTTGCCGGCGGCGGCGAATTTTGCCGTGGCTGCAGTAGGGGTTGCCTTCGACGACTGACCGCCGGTATTGGAATACACTTCCGTGTCGAGCACCAGCACGTTGATGTTGCGGCCGCTGGCCAGCGCATGGTCGAGTCCACCCGCGCCGATGTCATATGCCCAACCGTCGCCACCTACCAGCCAGACACTCCGCCGCACCAGCTGGTCGGCGACCGAAAGCAAATGTTTGGCAAGTGGGTTGTCCATGCTTTGAAGGCGTTTTTTCAGTACTGCTACCCGGCGGCGCTGCGCAGCGATTTCAGACTCGAGCAACTGGGGCGCTTCCACCAACTCTTTTACAAGATCGGCATCGAGGGAAGGCGTCAATTGTTGCAGGAGATCTTTGGCCATCTCCAGATGTTTATCGGCAGTCAGACGCATGCCCAGGCCGAACTCGGCGTTGTCTTCGAACAGCGAATTGGACCAGGCAGGTCCTTTGCCTTCGCTGTTGACCGTCCAGGGCGTGGTGGGCAGATTGCCGCCGTAGATAGAGGAACACCCCGTTGCGTTGGCTACGATCAGGCGGTCGCCGAACAGTTGTGTGAGCAGGCGCACATAGGGCGTTTCGCCGCATCCGGCGCAGGCGCCCGAGAATTCGAACAACGGTTCGAGAAATTGCGCACCGTGCACGGTCGAAAAATTCACGGATGCGCGTTCATTGAACGGGATTTTTTCAAAAAAACGGATGTTGGAACGCTCGTTTTCCAATACCGGCGCTTTTCCGGCCAGATTGATGGCTTTGCGGCTCCGGTCGAGCGGATCGGTGGCCGGACATGCTTCCACGCACAGATTGCAGCCCGTGCAGTCCTCGAGATAAACCTGCAACGTATAGCGGGTATCCGGAAAGCCCCGGGCATTGATGGGAGCATTTTTGAATCCGGTTGGCGCTTCGGACAAATAATCCTTGTGATAAAATTTGGCGCGAATGACGCTGTGAGGACATACGAAACTACAGTTGCCGCATTGGATACACAGATCGGGTTCCCAGGAGGCGATGGAATCGGAGATGTTGCGTTTTTCCCATTTAGTGGTGCCGCTCGGATAAGTACCGTCGGCGGGTAACGCGCTCACCGGCAACCCGTCGCCGTGTCCGCTCATCATTTGCGCCGTTACCTGGCGGACGAAATCGGGCGCCGCTGCGGGGACGCCGGATGTTGTGTCGCTGTGGCCGGTTGCTTGCGCCGGCACTTTTACGGCAAAGAGCCGGTCGAGTGTTTGATCCACCGCTTTGAAATTTTGCTCGATAACGGCCTTTCCCCGCTTGAAGTACGTCTTTTCTATTGCTTTCTTGATCTGTTTGATGGCGTCTTCCCGTGGCAACACTTCCGCCAGCGCAAAAAAGCAGGTTTGCATGATGGTGTTGATGCGGCCCGCCATTCCGGTTTCACGGGCCACACTGGAAGCGTCTATAACGTAAAAACGGAGGCTTTTTTCGATGATCTTTTGTTGTACCGGGTATGGCAGGTGATCCCAAACCTCCTCCCGCCCGAAAGGGCTGTTGAGCAGAAAAGTGGCGCCGGGTTTGGCGAACGCCAACATTTCCACTTTTTCCAAAAAATTGAACTGGTGGCAGGCGATAAAATCGGCTTGCCGGATCAAATAAGGCGCCCGGACAGGCTCCGGCCCGAATCGCAGGTGCGAAACCGTCTGGGCGCCGGATTTTTTAGAGTCGTATACGAAATACCCCTGTGCATGAAGGTCGGTATTTTCTCCAATGATCTTGATGCTGTTTTTGTTGGCCCCGACCGTGCCGTCGGCGCCCAGCCCGAAAAACAATGCTTGTTTCCAGTTGGACTCGTCGAGGTTAAAAAAGGGATCAATCTCCAGGTTGGTAAAACTTACATCGTCAATAATTCCGACGGTGAAATGGTTTTTAGGCCTTTCTTTTTTCAATTCGTCAAAAACGGCCTTGACCATTGCAGGGGTAAACTCTTTGGACGACAAGCCGTATCGCCCGCCGGTGATCGTCGGCATATGGGACAATTGGCCACTGCTGAAGCTTTCCGCTACGACCGTCACCACATCCTGATAAAGCGGCTCGCCCGCAGCGCCAGGTTCTTTGGTACGATCCAAAACGGCTATTTTTTTCGCCGTTGGCGGAAGCGCGGCGAGAAATGCCGCCCCAAAAAAGGGCCGGTACAACCGGACGCGCAACACTCCGGTTTTCTCGCCGCAGGCCTCGAGCGTACGGCATGTTTCGGCAGCTGTTTCGCCGCCGGAGCCCATGACCACGATCACCCGATCGGCATCGGGCGCGCCGCTGTACTCGAATATACGATACGTGCGGCCGGTCAGCCCTGCGAATTTTTCCATTACCCGGCTCACCACTTCCGGTGTGTGGGTGTAATAAGGATTGGCCGTTTCCCTTCCCTGAAAATATACGTCCGGGTTTTGTGCCGTTCCCCTGATGAAAGGGTTGTCGGGGTTGAGGCCCCTGCCGCGGTGCGCAATGACCAGATTATCGTCAATCATGGCCCGGATTTGCGCATCGCTCAGCAAAGTGATCTTGTTGACTTCGTGCGAGGTGCGGAAACCATCGAAAAAATGGATGAATGGTATCCGCGACTCCAGCGTGGCGGCCTGGGCAATAAGGGCCATGTCATGCGCTTCCTGTACGCTGGCCGACGATAGCATGGCAAATCCGGTAGTGCGCGCCGCCATTACATCCTGGTGGTCGCCGAATATGGACAGTGCCTGAGCCGCCAGCGAGCGCGCTGCGACGTGAAAGACGGCCGGTGTCAGTTCGCCTGCGATCTTGAACATATTGGGCAACATGAGCATGAGCCCCTGCGAAGCAGTAAATGTGGTAGTGAGCGCGCCGGTTTGCAGCGCGCCGTGTACTGTACCCGCTGCGCCGCCTTCGCTCTGCATTTCAATGACTTCGGGCACATTTCCCCAGATGTTTTTTACGCCTTTGGCCGACCATTCATCGGCAAGTTCCGCCATTGTTGACGAGGGTGTGATGGGGTATATGGCGCATACTTCATTGACCCGGTAGGCCACGTAGGCAGCGGCTTCATTGCCGTCCAGAGTGATTGCGGAAGTATTTTTTTCAGCCATGGCTTGAATGTCCGTTTTGATGTTGTGCAGACAGAGGAATGTTATTCTTTTTCATTTACCATTTCAATCGCGTGACACGGGCATTGCTCGTAGCAGACGGCGCAACCTGTACACAAATTGTAGTTGAAATGGTACCGCAATCCCGGCCCGAGTTTGATGATCGCATCTTCGGGGCACGAGCCGTAACAACCGTCGCATTCGAAGCAATTTCCACAAGAATAGCAACGCTGGGCCTCATAACGCGCTTCTTCTTCAGACAAACCGCCGACGATTTCAGTAAAACTGCCTGCGGCTTCTTCGGCGCTTTTGTGCGGCTGCAGCGTTTTTGGCGCCAGGGTTTGATACCATATATGAAGGCGTTCAAATCCCACAACGGGAGGCTTGGGCTGCTTTTCGTATGCCTCATTTCGCAAAAAAGCGTCAATATAGCGGGCCGCTTTTTTTCCATGCCCTACCGCTACGGTGACGGTGCGCTCACTTGGTACCATATCGCCTCCGGCGAAAACACCCCGGTATCCCGTCATCATGTCTTTTCCAACTGCGACAGTCCCGTCCTGCTTTATTTCGATGCCCGGTATTTTTTGCAAAAAAGCCGTATCGGTATCCTGGCCAAGAGCCAAAATGAGTGCATCGGCTTCCAGTGTTTCGTATTCGCCGGTGGGCACAGGCTTGCCGTTTTCGAGACGCATCACTTCCACTGTGATAGAGGTGTCTGTAATCTCTTTAATGGTGCGCAACCAGTGGATTTTCACGCCCTCGCTGAGGGCTTCGTCCGCCTCGAAATCGTGCGCCGGCATGTGCTCGCGGTCGCGCCGGTAAATGACCAGCGCTTCGCCGGCGCCGAGCCGTTTGGCAGTGCGGGCGGCATCCATTGCTGTGTTGCCGCCACCGTAGATGGCCACACGGCGTCCGATCCTGGGTGGGTTGCCCAGTTCCACTTCCCGCAGAAAGCGCACGGCGTCGAGTATCTGGCCTGCGTCGCGGGCCGGGATATCTGTTTTTTTGCCGATATGTGCCCCAATAGCGATAAAAACGGCATCGAAACGCCCCGCTTCTTTTTCGGCCAAAACATCCGTGACCTTATGGTTGAGGCGGATTTTCACTCCCATTTCTTCGATTCGCCGGATTTCGGCCTCCAGGATGTTGCGCGGAAGCCTGTAAGCCGGAATGCCGAAATGCATCATACCGCCGGCGACCGGCCCTGCTTCAAATATTTCGACACCGTGCCCCAGCCGGGCCAAATGATAAGCGGCAGAAAGACCACTGGGCCCTCCGCCGACAATGAGGACACGTTTCCCCGTCGGTTGGGCAGTCATGCCGAACTGCCATCCCTGCCGGATGGCCTCGTCGCCGAGAAAACGCTCTACCGCGTGAATGCTCACGGGACTGTCCACATGGCTGCGGTTGCAGCTGTCTTCGCAGGGATGGTAACATACCCGGCCATGCACGGCCGGCAGGGGGTTGTCGGCCGTCAGCGTTTCCCATGCCTCGTGATAGCGGCCGGCCTGCGCATGTGCCAACCATGCCTGGATGTTCTCACCGGCAGGACAGGCATTGTTGCAGGGTGGCAGCATATCCACATACACGGGACGCCGGCTTCTTTCAGGGCCTGTGCCTTCAGCGTGTTCCTGCAAATCAGGAGCAAGGGTAAGATCGGCAATTGTTGGCTTCATCGCTTGCCATTTTAGAACATTAATAAGAGGGTGGTAATGTATGCGAACAGAAGGGAAGGCGACAATGATAAAATTCAACTACAGGGATGACTTCATTCGCCTCCGCAAAGCAAGTGAATATGGCGGCTGTAATTTTTCACAACGGCGGACATCCTCATTTTTGAAACCCGCAGTACGAATGGAGTTATCTTTGCCTTAAAAACGAGCTATTCCTTCTTTGACGAATTATGAACCGGGTTGACCGCCTGATGGGCATTGTAACTGCCTTACAATCAAAAACATACATGTTTGCTGAGCAAATCGCGGAGCATTTCGGCATCAGCGTGCGCACGGTATTCCGCGACCTCCGGGCAATGGGAGAGATCGGCGTACCCATAGGATTCGAAGCGGGGAAAGGATATTTTATCGCCGACGGCTATTTTCTGCCACCTGTGTCGCTCACGGTGGAAGAAGCAAATACCCTGGCGCTGCTCGAACCGCTTGTCGTGCGTTTTGCCGATAAATCGGCCCGGCAACATTTCGCATCGGCATTGTCGAAGATCAAAATGGTGTTGGGCAAAACGCAGCGAAAGACCTTCGAGCAGGTACAGGCACATACGGCGCATTTCATTCCGGAAATGTATGCGCACCTCCTGCCGGATACGGCATACCTGACAACCATTCAAAACGCCATCGTGCATAAAAACATCCTCCGCATCGAATACGAAAACCTGAACGGTGGGCGCAGCATCCGTGAAGTGGAGCCCATCGGCCTCACTTTCTACTCTCTCAACTGGCACCTCATCGCCTGGTGCCACCTGCGAAAAGACTATCGCGATTTCCGGACATCCCGCATTCAAAAAATGACGGCCACAATGATGCCGTTCCGTAAAAACGACCACATCGGGTTGAACGAATACCTGAAGATCATGGAGGCAACGATGCTCCAGGAACCTGCCTGAAGTTTTATTTCTTTTTGAAAAATTTTCTCAAAAGCCGCTGACATAAGGCTGTCAGTGGAGGGTATTTCCTTTGCTTCATTCATCATAAAAAATTAAAGAAGTTATGACAATGATTCAAATGTTCCTCAAGGAATTGGAACAGGAAGCCCTCATCAGCCGCAAAATGCTTTCGCGCATCCCCGACGACAAATACGACTGGCGTCCCCACCCTAAAAGTATGAACATACGCTCGCTGGCGACGCACATTGCCGAACTACCTACCTGGATCACCATGACGCTCACCACCGATGAGCTCGACTTCGCCAGTAATCCCTATAAACCGTTGGAAATCAACAACACCACCGAACTAATGGCATATTTTGAAAAATGCTTAGCCGACGGCAGAACGCAACTCGTGGATGAAAATGAAAAACATCTGAACGAAAACTGGACGCTCCGCGAAGGGGATGCGATTTACAGTGTTTCGCCCAAAATGGACGTCATCCGCATGACGCTCAACCAAATCGTCCACCACCGTGCCCAACTGGGCGTCTTTTTGCGTCTACTCGACGTGCCTATTCCCGGCAGTTACGGGCCGAGTGCGGATGATGCGGGTTTCTGAAGCAGCGCAGATGGATTCAGCCCGCTGGAAAAAGTGGGTTGAATCCATGCCACACTGCAATACCCGTCTTTAATGTGTGCATACCATCTGCTTCATCTCTTTCCCGGAAGGTCAATTCCCCTGTTTGCTCAGATACACTTCCACGAACTTCATTAATTTTTCACCGTGCAGGTTTTTCGCCACTATTTTTCCTTGCTCATCGAGTAAAAAATTGGCAGGAATGGTAGTCACGTGCAAAGTATCGAGGAAAGGAGAGGAATCGCCGCTGAGATGCGACGCCTGCGGCCATAAGGCATGGTCTTTTTGAATGGCTGCTTTCCAGGCTTCCGGGCTGCTGTCGAGCGCGTATCCGGCAATGGCAAAGCCCTGCTCGCGGTATTTCGCCCACAACGGCGCGAGCACCTCGCGGTTTTCACGGCGACAAGGAGCGCACCACGAGGCCCAAAGGTCGAGCAGCGTCAATCGTTTTCCAAGCAGGGTATACAGGTTCAGGGTATCTCCGCCCGACAGGGGCAGGGGAAAATCAGGAATGGTGTTGCCCACCATTAACGGCAGTCTGCCGGGAGCGCTGAGCTGACAAAGCTGCTGTACGAAGGGATGATCGGGGTGTATCGCCTGCCAGCGTTCACACTGCCGGTGTAAAAACTCCGGCACCCGTTCGTAGTCACTTTCCGGGCTTACCCAACGGATAGCCAGCAGCGCCGCCCGGTACGATTTCGTCGTATCGGCAAAAGCGAGGAGCGGCGCGCGGTATTGTCCGATGCGTTCTGCCTGCTCCAGAAGGGCAGTATCGTCTGCGTGTGCCCCACCTTCAGGTGTACGCATGAAGCGGTCGAAAGCCAGCCTACGGATGTCGCGCAATTGTATAAGCGCATGATTATCGGCGGAATATGGCTCGATGGTCGCCGTCGCTGAAAAGTGCCCTGCTTCCGCCTGCAAGCGAACTTCCTCACCTTTTTTCAGAACTACGGATAAATAATTGGCCGTTTCCGGGTCTTCGTCATTCAATTTGTTGGCAAATCGGCTGCCTTCGGGCTGGATGACAAGTTCGTACAAAGCCGGTAACTCCGGCGCATGAAACCGGTCGAAAGAAAAACTGCCATCCGGCTTTATTACCGCCGAATCCACTACCGCTCCTGCATAGTTCGTTGCAATGTCGCCGAAGTTACGCGGCTGCAAGAGATATAATACCGGGCGCCAACCCGGATGCAGGGCAATCCGGCCCGAGAGAACGGGGGGCGGCTGAGTCTGGCAGCGGGAGGAACTGAGAACCAGTGCGGACAATATAAGGTAAGGCAAAAGCCGGGATGCAGGCATGGTTGGCATTTTTCGTCACTTGCTCCGCAACCGCACCACCGGACAGATCATCTCCTCCAGGCTGATCCCTCCGTGCTGGAAAGTGTTTTTGTAATAATTGAAGTACTGGTTGTAGTTGTTCGGATAGAGAAAAAAGAAATCCTCTTTGGCAAAAATGAACGTACTGCTGATGTTGGGGCGCGGCAAGCCGGCTTGTTTCGGGTCTTTGATAGCGAGCACGTCTTTGGGTTCGTACTGGAGGTTTCGACCCACTTTGTAGCGCAGGTTGGTGGTGGTCTCGCGGTCGCCGACGACTTTCGAAGGTGTTTGTACGCGGATGGTTCCGTGGTCGGTGGTGACGAAAAGTTGCACATCGCGGCCCTGCAGCCTTTGCAATGCCGCCCAAAGCGGGCTGTGCAGGAACCACGAACGGGTGAGCGAGCGGTAAGCGCGCTCGTCGCCGGCGAGTTCTTTCAGCACTTCCATTTCGGTGCGGGCGTGCGAGAGCATGTCAATGAAGTTATAGACGATGACCGTGAGGTCGTTGTTGAGGCAGTGGAGGATATCGTCCACCAGATCTTTGCCGTGCTGGACGTTGGTGACTTTGATGTACTCCCACTTGACGCCTTTGCGGAACACGCGCTCTAATTGTTTGCCCAGGAAAAAGTCCTCGAACAGGTTTTTGCCTCCTTCGTCCGTATCGTTTTTCCATTTGTCGGGGAAAGCCTGTTCGATGTCAACCGGCATCATACCGGCAAAAATGGCATTGCGGCTGTACTGAGTGGCGGTGGGCAGAATGCTGAAAAAATAGCCTTCGTTTTCCGTTCGGAACTGTTCGTTGATGAATGGTTCGATGACTTTCCACTGATCGTAGCGCAGGTTGTCGAGCAGTACGACGATGGTCGGCGCCCCTTTGCCGACGTGCGGCAGGATGTGTTTGCGCATCATGGAGTGCGACATCACGGGCCCGACTTCCTTGTTTTTGTCCACCCAGTCGAAGTAGTTTTTTACCACGTATTTGGAGAACTCGACGTTTGCCTGCTCCTTTTGCTGGGCAAGAATATCGCCTACTTCGGCCTGGTTGGCGTCGAGACGAAGCTCCCAGCTGACGATCTTTTTATAGGCGTCCACCCACTCCACATGGTCGAGGCCGCCTGTAATCTGCATGAATATCTGGCGGAACTCCTGCTGGTAGTCCATCGCCGTTTTTTCGCGCACAAGCCGCTTGTTGTCAATGATCTTTTTAAGGGTCAGGAGGATCTGGTTGGGGTTCACCGGTTTTATGAGGTAATCTGAAATCTGGGAGCCGATGGCCTCTTCCATCACGTGTTCGGCCTCGTTTTTCGTGATCATCACCACAGGCACTACGGGGTTGATTTCCTTGATTTTAGGCAGCGTTTCAAGCCCGGTGAGGCCGGGCATGCTTTCGTCGAGGAACACCACGTCAATGTCGTTGCTTTGTTCCAGATAAGTCTCCACGGCGTCGTGGCCGTTAGAAGCCGTCACCACATCGTAGCCTTTGGTTTGAAGAAACATCAGGTGGGGCTTGAGCATATCTATCTCGTCGTCGGCCCAGAGGATTTTGATTTTGTCCATGCTTATTGTTGAATTAGTTGGATTGGTCGGATTGGTTGAAGGTTCGGGGACGAATTCAATCATTTTTGTTGTGTCGCAAAGGTGGTGATTTTAACAAATAAAAACTTCCAAAGTCGCTGGTTTCCCTGACTTTGGAAGCTGGCTTGCAATTCGGAAAACGCTGGCTGTAACATGTTATTTTTACGCTGCAAAAAGTATTTTGTCAGCTGCCGGATGAATTGCCACCTTTGCACTGCCATGCCGCAACAATGAACAACCGTAAAAAAATCTTCAACGACCCCGTCTATGGCTTTGTTTCCGTCCCCCACGGCTTGCTGTTGGATTTGATTGACCATCCTTTTTTTCAACGACTCCGCCGCATCCGGCAACTGGGTCTTGCGCCTTATGTTTATCCCGGTGCTTTGCACACACGCTTTCACCATGCTTTGGGCGCTTTGCACCTCATGCAGCAAGCCATCGAAGTGCTGCGCTCCAAAGGTGCCGATATTTCCGACGAGGAAGGGGAGGCTGTAAGCGCAGCCATATTATTGCACGACATCGGGCATGGCCCGTTTTCGCACGCCCTCGAGCACACGCTGGTGGATATGCACCACGAGGATATCTCGGCACTTTTCATGGAAGAATTGAACCACCGGTTCGAGGGGAAACTGGCGCTGGCAATAGACATTTTTCAAAACAAATACCCTAAGAAATTCCTGCACCAACTCATATCCGGCCAATTGGATATGGACCGCATGGATTATCTGAACCGCGACAGTTTTTTCACCGGTGTGAGCGAGGGCGTGATCAGTTACGATCGGATCATCAAGATGCTGGCCGTACACGACGGCGAATTGGTTGTCGAAGAAAAGGGTATTTACAGCATCGAAAAATTCCTCATTGCCCGCCGCCTGATGTACTGGCAGGTGTATCTGCACAAAACGGGCGTATCGGCGGAACAAATGTTGATCCATACACTGCGCCGCGCCAGGGAATTGGCGCTGGCAGGCGTTCAACTGGAGGCCCCCCGCCACTTGGCATGGTTTCTGTACCGGCAGGAAGGTCGTGTTTTCGCGCCCGAAGACCTCTCCTCCCACTTCGCCCTCCTCGATGACAACGACGTAACGGCAGCCATCAAATACTGGTCGGAAGCCTCCGATTTCACCCTTTCCTTTCTCTCAAAAGGTCTGCTCGACCGCCGGCTTTTTCGCCTCGAGTGGCTCAGCGAACCCGTTTCCGCAGCCCGGCTCGACGAAATGCACGAGCGTGTAGCCCGGGAATTTGGAGAACAGGCAGTAGCAGAGCATTTCGTGTTCACGGGTTCGGAAAGCAACCGCGCCTACGACGACGCAAAGGATCAGATCAAAATCCTTTTTAAAAACGGCGACGTGCGGCCGATTACCGAATGTTCCGATGTTCCGCTTTATACTCAATTAGTAACCAAACATTTCATTTGCTACCCGAAACAACTCACACAAGGGTATTAAAATCGCTTGAAATTTTAACTGTTATGCTACCTGTTTCGGCAGGGTTCACTTACATTTGCCCTCCAACAGCAATGTGGCTTTAATACCAAAATCAAACAATTATGTTCATAAATCCGATTCACGTCATGGGAAAATTGAAATTCATTCTTCCTCTTTTTTTGGGTATCGCCTTCGCCGCCAACGCTCAACCAGGCGATGCACCGCCCAATGCCCAACCCGGTAAATGCTACGCCAAATGCCTCATTCCAGACCAGTACGAAACTGTCACTGAACAGGTGATGGTAAAACCCGCTTCTACCCGAACTATCCCCGTCCCGGCTGAGTACGAAAACAAAACCGAACAGCAACTGGTAAAAGCCGAAAGCAAGCGCATCATCACTGTGCCTGCCCAATACGAGACCGTTACGGAACGCGTGGTCATCAAAGCCGCTTCCAAACGCCTCGTGCCCGTGCCCGCTCAGTACGAAACGGTGGAAGAGCGCGTGGTGGTGAAGCCGGAAAGCAAACGCCTCATTACTGTGCCCGCCGAATACGAAACGGTTACGGAACAGGTATTGGTGAAGCCTGAAAGCAAACGCATCGTCGAGGTGCCTGCTGTGTACGAAAATGTGACTGAACAGTATGAAATCGAAGCTGCGTCCACGAAAATAGAGGTGTCGCAACCGAAATACGAAACCGTCACCGAACGCGTCGAAGTAAAACCCGCTTCTACCAAATGGGTGAAGAAAAAAGCCGATGCCAGCTGCCTGAGCGCCAATCCCGACGACTGCCTCGTATGGTGCTTGGTGGAAGTGCCTGCCGAATACCAAACCATCACGAAGCGCGTCAACAAAGGTTGCGACGGATCGGGCGTAGCCGATGCCGGATGCACGAAAACCATCCAGATCCCAGCCAAAATGGGTACGCGCGTTGTACGCAAAGTGAAAACGCCTGCCACCACCCGTGAAGAGGTGATCCCGGCTGAATACAAAACGATGACGGTGCGGAAAGTGAAAACGCCCGCTACGAGCCGCGAAGAGGTCATCCCCGCAGAATATGCCACTGTGAAAAAGCAGGTACTCAAAACGCCGGCAACCGTGCGTGAAGAGGAAATCCCGGCGGAATATGCTACTGTGACCAAGCAGGTGCTGAAGGCGCCGGCAACTTTCCGCGAAGAAGTGATCCCGGCCGAATATAAAACCGTCACGGTGAAAGGCGTGAAAGCAGCGGCTACCACCCGCAGCGAACAAATCCCGGCCGAGTATGCTACCGTCACCAAACGCCGTCTTGTAAAGCCCGGCGGCTTCACCGAATGGCGCGAAGTGCTCTGCGGCGAAAAAGTGACCGGCTATACCATCCGCCAAATCCAGGACGCGCTCCTGAAAGCCGGATACGATCCCGGCCCGATTGACAATGTGATGGGTACGCGCACCAAAGCCGCACTCACCAAATTCCAGAAGGACAAAAATCTGCCTGTTGGCAACCTCGATTTCGAGACTCTGAAGGCATTGGGTATCAATTACTAATACCCGTTTCCTAACGGAAATTTATTAGCGGCGGAGCGACACAGGATCGCTCCGCCGCTTTTTTTAGGTTGTCTTTTTGTTAAGACTGCTGACGGAATGGCAGATTTGCTTCATTCGCGGAAAATTTGCACGGTTTTTGACCCATCGTTTAAGCATTCAAAAAGAATTTGCACCAGATATAGATTTTTATTTACATTTGTCCGGCGCATTTTCACAACAAAGGCAACATACATGGAAGGCAGTCTAACGCAATACATGGTTGATTTCACCATGCCTCAGGAATTACCGGAAGAATTCGTCAGCCGTATTCCGCACCAGCGCGCCGCCGTCAACCGGCTCCTCAACGAAGGAAAAATCCTCAATTACGCACTTTCCCTCGAAAATTCGAAACTCTGGGCAGTATTTTCCGTGCGCTCCGAATCCGAATTGATGCAGATCATCCAGACCCTGCCCCTGACCCGTTTTATGAAAGTTCGCATCAACGAACTGACTTTCTACAACGCGGCTCATCCCTTCGCACCCGCTTTTTCGGTGAATTGAGTTTTGTTCCCGGTTCCTGGCACTTGCTTGGTAGTCCATTTCTATGGCAACCATGAATGAATAACCAACAACCAGGAACCAACAACTATCAACCGATACTTATCATTTTAGGCCGGTCAACATGAAAACAATACATCTGTACCTTCTTGCCTTTCTGGCAAGTATCACTGCTCCCTTTGTTGTTTCTTCCCAATCGCTGCAAACGGGCGATAAGAGTATTTTCGGCGTTTTACAACAATACAACCCGCTCGTTGTCAATATTGAAACGAATCTGAAGGAACTTAAAAAAGGCACCGAAGCGGAACCGTGGCAACCAGCTGTTTTCAAAGTCATGATGGGCGACAGCGTGGCGCTGCAACTCGATGTGCAAATCGCGCCGCGCGGTAAAATGCGCAGGAAAACCTGTGATTTCCCTCCGGTCAAAATACGTTTCTACGAACAAAAACCCGAAAACGACAGCATCGCCGACATCAATGAAATAAAATTGGTGACCAGTTGCTACAGCCTGCCAAAAAATGAAGAATGGGTGCAGCGCGAATACCTGGTTTATGAACTCTATAATCTGATCACGGAACAAAGTTTCCGCGTTAAATCGGCTGCTGTTCGATTTGAAGAACCGGGGAAAAGGAACCGCACCATGGAGAGTTTTTCCTTTTTTATCGAAAGCGAAGAAGAATTGGCTGCCCGGCTCGGTGGCAGGCCCATGAAACCCCGCGTCGGCAGCACCCGGGTGCTCGATTCTGTCTCCTACGACCGGATGTGCGTATTTGAATACATGATAGGCAATACCGATTGGAGTGTACGCGCCCGCCACAACATAAAGCTGATCTTTCTCAACTCCCCCAAAACCATTATTGCCGTGCCCTACGATTTCGATTATTCCGGAGCGGTAGGTACCGATTATGCCGCTCCCAATGGCGATTACCCCATCCAGACGGTCCAGGAGCGCTATTACCTCGGTTTATGCCGTACAGAAGCGCATTATCAGCAGATATTCGATTTTTATCTCTCAAAAGAAAAAGCATTGACCGACCATTGCGAGCGTGCCGCCTACCTGCCCGAGAATGCCCGGAAACAAATGAACCGGTACTTCGGGCAATTTTTTGATGCCTTGAAAGACCCTTCGCGATCGAAACGGGAAATCATACGCAATTGCAATAAGGGAAGATAGGCGTTTTTGCAACCCAATACTATGAAAATGAATTTTTTACGCAGGCGATATTTATTGTTGTGAGGGTGCTTCGTTAAAAATTTCATTCGGCTGTCTCAAAATGGTTTTGGCCAAAAACCGTTTTTTGAGCCATGAAAAGTTTTTTACTACCCGCTTCGCTCTTGCTGACCCTGAACCTTTTCGCCCAAACTGAAAAAATCCTGGAAGACCCTTCGGTCAACTGGGCGGCAGAGATCGAACTGACCCTACCTGCCGACCCGCTCGAATTTTCAGCCAATGAAGACCGCTCTGCAGCGCTTGCCGCGCTGAAGCTGACCGCCGAATACGAACCTGCTCTTCACAGTTACATCAACCATTCGCTCAACGCCAAACTCTGGGATATCGCTGAAAACGGCGATTGGGAGGCCTATTCCAATGCAGAGCTGACCCGTCCGCTGGACACCGAAGAACTGCTGCAGATCATCAGCGGCCCGGATACCATTGTTACGTTCGACCAGACGACCTATGAGGAAAAAGTGCAGATCGCATGGAATATGCGACCGTTCCCGCACGAAGCACGGTTCGTAAGGGTTCGGCAATTGTTGACCTACAACGATGAAAAAGCGCAGTTTAAAGTGTACACACTGGCTATAGCGCCATTCACCCGGAGCGAAGCACCGCGCTTTTGGCTGAAAGTGCCTCAGACCGAGGTATTCCAACCCGATACGCTCATCAACCGACCGGATGTTACCTGGGCGGTGCGGTATATAACCAACGACGCCAGCCCGCGCGTGAGCGATTTCCAGGTTGTTAAGGATGAAACGGGCCCTGTCATGGACCGTTTTTTTGATCGCATCATGGCGGACACAGCGGTTCTGCTTTATGGAACCCTTCTGGACGAAGCGCCGCTTTCATCCGATCAACGCGCCTGCCTGTTCTCGTGTACCGACTCGGTCAGCACCTTCGACCCCGAAACCAATTTGGAGCACGTCGAGGTATTCCACACCGAACTGATGCCAGACCAGATCATTGATCTTCAATTGATCGAAGAATTTTACTGGCAGGACGAGGATGGACTGCTTTATACGCGCCTGATAGCGGTGGCGCCGCGCTACAAGTTCTATTACCAGGAAGGGCAGTGGCATCCGCGCGTGGGTTTTTGCCGTCGCTGCGACGAATAAAGTGGTCATGCGAATCGGGGGTTAATAAGTATGTGACCTTTTATAGTGTTTCCCGCAGATTTTCGCAGATTGAGATCAAAATCAGCGGTTATCTGCGCAAAGTTTTCTGCGAAAATCTGCGGGAAATGGCTTTACGGCTTATCTAACTTGAATTGTACCGGCAAAGCCATTTCACATTTCACGGCTTTGCCGTCTTTCTGTCCCGGCACCCATTGCTGCATTCCTTTCACGACCCGGACGGCCTCCAACACAAAGTCGGGGCGCTGCGGCGCGCCTTCGTTTGCCGTGCTGATACCTGAAATTGAACCATCGGTCCCGATCGTGAATTTGACAATGACGGTTCCTTCGGCTTTTTCTTTGCGGGCTGCTTCCGGGTATTGTATATTGGCTACCATGTACCTGCTAAGTGCCTCGAACCCGCCGGGATATTGCGGCATTTGTTCCGGCTTTGCAACCACCTTTTGAGCGGTAAGCGGCAAAACTGTCATTAAAGTGAAGGCCGTACCAAGCAGCCAGGAGAACAGATTGATTTTCATAGCGTAAATGTTTGAATGTGAAAAAATCAAATGAACAGGCAAAAGAGAGGCTCCCCGGCAAAAGCCGCCGGAACAATGAGAATTTTGGGGAACAAAACCTGTAGAGCGGAAGCTACCTGAGTTTAAAATGGATGGGCAGGGAAAATGTCACTTTCACCGGTTTGCCATTCTTCCGGCCAGGCGTCCAATCGGGCATTCGCTCTATCGCACGAATGGCTTCGTTCATAAAATCCTGCCGCCATGCCGGGTGTGCGCCTTCCGTTTTTCCCACATCCGTAATTTTGCCATTCTCATCAATGACGAAGCCAACAATTATAGTTCCCTGTGCCGAATCCCGCCGGGCGGTTTCCGGGTACCTGATGTTTTCGGATAAAAAATGTACCAGTGCGTCCTTCCCCCCCGGAAATTGCGGCGCCTGCTCCAAATCGAACAAATCATGCACATCTGTGCCCGTTTCCGGTCGGGAGGGTACTGCCTGATCAGTGATTTTATTGTCTGCCAGTTCCTGATCTGTTTTTTGACATGCAAGCAGGAAAAGAAAAACAAAAACGGGCAAAAACAATCCATATTTCCAGGCCCGGAGCGCAGGCGACGCATTGCGTGTCAACATGATAAGTCGCTGTTTGAGTGGTGATTGGAAAAAATGGTTCACAAAAGCAAGCGACACTCCGGATTGCGCTTGCCTTATCAACAACAGGCCATATTGTTTTTTGTCGGTCAGGCGCGACGCTTCGGCATCCGCCAGGTATTCGTGTACTGTCCTTATTGCCCTGCGGTACCAATGCGCCAGGGGATGAAACCAGAATACGACGCACATCATTTCAACCAATAACACATCTATGCTGTGCCAATCGTGCGCATGGGCACGTTCGTGTGCGAGCATAGCGTGAAGGACGTGCTCTTCGTCCGATGCGATGTACTTCTGTGGAACGAAAAGCCATTTAAAAAACGAAAACGGCACTTGTGCTTCATCCGTTTCTATCAGAATACAGCCGTCGGCCAATCGCTCCACCTTGCCTTTAGAAACCATGCGTATGATCCTGAAAAGCCCCCACATCATGCGCAACAAGGCCAATCCCGTGCCGATCCCGTATACCATCCAAAAGCAAATCAGCCATCCCCGGTGTTCCGCCGAATTTGCCGCCTGTTCCATACCGATCGTCACTGCCGGCAATACGCTTGCCGGTAATACATACTCTACCCGCCAAACCGCCGGCCAGTCAACAGGTAATGCCAGCAAAATACCCAGAGCCACTGTACCGATTAGATAGGCGCGATTGGCCCGGAAAAAGGTTTCCCTCCGAAGTACCAGCCCATACAACAGTGCAAAAAAGCCCCAGCAAATGGTCAGTTTAAGCAGAAAAGGAAGCATATCTATTGGTCGAGCCAGTGTATGATATTGATCAACAATTGGTTGTTGGCCTTCGCCTCCGGGCGGTTCAACCCGACGGGATTCCGGTTCGGTCCTGCCAGCTGCGCCGAGAACATGGCTGCTTCGCCCATCACAACAATCCTACCCTTTCCATAGACCAGGTATGCTCCCTGATGAAATCCTTCGCCGGGCAACGTCGGCGTATTTTCTTCAAATTGCCACGCTACAACGGGCAGGGAAAGCGTATAATTTTTCAGGGCAAGTATCGGTTGAGCGCCCTTCGGTATTTTGAACGCGCTGCCGGTGAAAGTGACAACGGTGTCCACACCGCGCGTGATCTCGCTATCGGCCAGTGACTGGTTGTCGCGGTAGAACCGCTCGAGGCTGCGCCTTCGGTTGTCCATCGCAAAACAATTCAGGAACTTGAAGCCAAAGGACTGCGCCAGAGCCTGCGCCGCTCCGGCAAAAGGCATATGGTCGGCGATCAGCAACAAACTTCCCCCGTTTTTCACCCAGTCATGGATCGCCGTGATCTCTGCTGCACTGAAAGCCGATGGGGTCGGCAATTGCCAACTTCCGGTATTGGAACTGTCCAGCGGATTGGAGATCACGTAGATCCGGCATTCGCGCAATACTTCCGGCGTAATTGTCTTATTATTGGAAACGAGGCGATAGCCGTCGTTGGCCAACACCTTGCCAAAAGGTGCATAGCGGTTGTCGAGCGTATGGAAATTGTTATGGGCTGCGTCTACCGTCACGGCACTGCCCTTACCCAACGGATAACGAGGTTGCGCGATGGCAAAATTATAAGCCGTGTCAGGTGCTTGTTGCCCGAAAACCACCCTTCCCAACGCCAGCAGAACGATAAGCGGCAATGTGTTTTTGATTTTCATAAACTAAGAATGTGGACAAAATAAATTGATATTGGACGTTGGACTATTAGGCCGTGGAAAACAATCATTTAGCCTGATGTCCAATGTCTAAAATCCAATGTCCGGCTACTTAACGATTCATTTTTCAAGCAATCGCAACAGTTCGTCCAGTTCTTCCCTGCTCAGTTTTTCATCTTCTGCCAGGTGCGATACCAGGCGCGACACCGATCCATCAAAATAGTTCCGCAAAACATCGCCTAATGAACGGCGGCCGTAGTCCTCTTTGGCGATGAGCGGAAAATATTCGTGGGTCTTGCCATAAGCCTTGTGGCCAACGAAACCTTTTTTCTCTAAAATGCGCACTACGCTCGAAACAGTGCTGTGGGGAGGCTTCTCGCCTTCAAATTTTTCAAGCAGATCGCTCACCGTGCCGCGTCCGATCTCCCAAATGAGGTGCATCACCTCTTCTTCCGCTTTGGTCAGTTTTTGCATATTCATCATTAGGATGCGACAAAGGTGCAACGGTTTTTTTATTTAAGCAACTATTTTTTAAGTTTTTTGACGTATTTTTACGTTATAAATTCTAACTTTCTTAAAATCAAAGAGATAGAGTCGTGCGAATGGCGACCCTATCTCTTATGGTAACTGCGAATATGTCGAATCTCTGATCGAAACCCCAGCTTAGTTCAACTTAAACTGTACCGTCACCCCTGCGTTTACCGTGGTGATCGGGAACGACTGGGAGGTTTTGGGAACGGTTTTGCGGTAATCGGTGAACACACGCAACGACAGGCGCCGGTTGAGCGCATACTCCACCGAGGGGTTGATGCTGATGGTGCGCGCGCCGCGGGTGGGTACCGCTTCTTCAAGTTGGTCGAGGCGGTGGTTCACAGTGATGTCGTCGCGAATTTCAAAATCAAATTTGAAATTCATGTCGTTGGCCTGTTGACCCGAGCCGCCGGGAGCGGGCGGTTTGGGAGAACCCGGTTTGGGCGCATTTTTCTTCGACTTGCTTTTTTTGGATTTTTTGCCGGTCAGGAAGCCGATGTTGACGTTTTTCATGCGATAACCGAAACCTGCCGCATATCCGGAGGAGCGGGTTTCCGCTAACTGGTAGTCAATGAACGACATAGCCAGTGTGCGGCTTTTTTTGAAGTCGAACTTGAAAGTCATGTCGTTTTTCAACTTCACGTCCATCCCGAACAGGGGCGCCATTTGTTCATTGATGAGCACCTGTGGTATTTCATACCGGGCGATGTAGTTAAAATTCAAAGAATCCAGGTTATAAGGGTTCGCAGGCTCGTAAAAGATATCGGTGTTGTAGGAGTTCACCGTGAGCGTACTCTTATAACCATGCGAGATCTGGACGCTGGAAAAATATTTGTTCAGGTTGCCTATTTTAGAAAGTCCGTTGTACGTCAGCCTCCAGTTGGGCGCAGGTCGCGTTTTAAACACATTCAGGCTGACAGTATTCGGATCGGCTTCGGTATAGGCCGCAATGAAGGCTGGCAACAGCACTTCCTGCTGGGTGCGTCCATAACCTTTTTTAAAGTAGTTGGCGTCATCCGGGTTGTCGTGCGGGTTATTATCGCCCGCTATGGCGGCCAGGCGACTGGAAATGATGGGCCGGTACGACTGATAGCGCGCGAAAAGACCGTTGATGTCGTTGTTGAACAGCGTTTTAATGGAAAAATACGACACTGTGAAGCTTCCAAGGTCGCGTTGGGCGCGGTGTTGGAAATTCACCGAATCGGGGCTGAGGTTGAAATTCTGATCCTTGTACAATTCGGTATTGTTGCGCACGTACTGCCGGTTGGCGGTCAGTTCAATGCGGAAATCCTGAAAAGGCTCCAGCGTAACGCCGCCGTCTATGTTTTCGGTATAGTTGCGCATTACCTGCTGGTTGAGTTCGGGGCGATGGGTGATCCAACCGTTGGCGCCGGCTTCGTCGAGCCATTGGCTGGAGGGTTGAATGCCAGCCACAAATTCCCAACCCGGTGCGACAAAACCTTTGCTCAGCCCCATGAATTCCGGCTCGGGTGTAAAACCGGGAATAATGGTTCCGTACGTTTCGCTGTAAGAAAAGCGCACTTTCCGGACGAGCATAAGCGGACGCAAGGCAGCGCACTCTGCCATGGAGGGTTGACGGTCTTTGTTCTTGTCCTTTTTGTCCTTTTTGTCTTTCTTGCCTTTGCCTTTCGCGTCGTCGTCTTTGCCGGATGGATCGGCCGCGCCGGGCGCTCCAGGAGCTCCACCGGGGCGGTTATCGGAGTTACGCCGGGCGTCGCGGGGATTGGCCGATTTGTCTTTCCCGCCAGGGCCGCCGCTACCGGGTGCGTCGTCGCTACCGGGTGCGTTTTTATCGCTGTTCCTGCTTTTGCTTCCACCCGGTTTGCCTGGTTTATTGATCTTTGACAGGTATTTGCTCTTGTCGTAAAGTTTCGTCAGGTCGAAGTCGCCGTTGATCTGCCGGACGTTGTTGTTCTGGATGACGTTGCCGAGGCTGCGCGAATTGACGATACCCTGATAAGAGCCTGCATCCAGATTTTGCAGCTTGAGCGATTGTGCCGTCCAGTTGAACCCGGCGGTATAGGACGCTTTGACCGATACCCAATCCATATAGGGGAAAAACCGGAGCGGCACGTTCCAGGTAAGGCTGGCATTGTGCATGTAATTTTTCGGACGGCCAAAGTTTTTGATATTCGTCCAGATGGAGTCGCGGCGCTCTTTGGTGGAATATTCGACGCCGTCGGGCTTGTATTGGAGCGGCTCGTCAATGATGCTGCGCGCGACGGCATCGAAATTGAAGCGCAGCGAACGCGAGATATCCCACCCAAGGTCGTAGTCGCGATCCCAGGTAAAACGGCGGTTGTAGTAGGTGTTCAACGCCGGGTCCTCACCGGCAAAACGCCAGGTAGTAGACTGCGTGATGCGTTCCAGATTGGTGCCGAAGCCGTAAGTATTCGGGATGGGGTTGAAGTTGAATTCTTTGATGAATTTCAGCCACTTGTCGCTTTTAACGATCTTTTTGAACGGCTCGATGGGTTTCAGGCCGGTGGCATACTGGTAATCGAATCCCCCTTTGTATTGCTTGTAATGGTCGCTGATGATAAACGGCGTGCGGCGCTGGATCTGGTTGAAAGCATAAGTGAAACTGAAATTAGAGATGTCCCAGGGCCAGGGCTTTTTGTTGCCGCGGCGTTCTTTGCGCACGTTGGTGAAGTTGAAACCGCTGATAGTGGTCACATCCTGGGCTACGGTCCTGATGCTGTCGCGCTTCACCGGATCTGTTTCCTCGCGCAGTTTGTCCTTGAGTTTGATGTCGAGGTCATAGGGATCGTATTCCGGGTTGCGCGTGATGTTGGAGTATTGCGCGTAAAACGGGATTTTGATGCCTGTTTTTTCCGGCAAAAATTTTCCCAGTTCGAGGTTGGTGGATAGATCGTACTGGATCACCTCCTCGCGTTGGCGCTGGATGAGTTTCTGTTCGATACTACCCCAGCCGATGCTGGTATAAATGCCGGCAAGAGAGATGTTTCCGAAATCGGCGAGCTTCATGTCCACCCGTGCCTGACCAGCCCAACCCGCCTGTTCGTTGAAGCCGTTGAGCCGCATTTCGTTGAGCCATACCTCCACGCAGTGGCGGTTGGTGAAGTTGTTGCCTGCATCCACATTGCGCACACCAACCATAGCGCCTTTCACGTAACCGAGGTTGGGGTTACCCACGATGCGCACCTTCGCGCGGGGGTTGCCGGGGTCGGTGCTTTCAAAAGCGGTGTCCAACGGCCAGTTGCCACCATTGGCAGCATTGCGCAGTTTTTTCACTTCGGTCAGCAGGTCGAGCGGGAAATCGAAACTGTTTTCCGGTCTCCACACTTCGTCTTTGTAAGCCCTGCTATCCGGGTTTCCGTTCAGGTTGTCCACAACGGATGGCGTGAGGGGAAGTTCGTATTCGTAATAGTTGCGCACATAGTCGGATCCGAGGCGGATGAACACCGTCAGGTCGGTAGAGTCCAGCGGGTCGTTGATGGGGTCGAGTTCTTCGGCGTGGACAAACATTTTGAGGCGTTTGAACTGCCGCAGGTCCATGTTGAGGCTTTTGAATACAGCGCGGGCATCGCAGTATTGAAGGCTGCAGATGGTCATGGAAAGCGATTGCTCGTTTTGCAGGACATCGGGGAACGCACCCACCGATTGTTCCCTCGAAATGCCGTAGGGAATGGTGTAGTTGAACGGCGTACGCGCGGAGTTTTCCTCGATACTGACCGCGTTCACGTCGAATGCGGTGGCATTCCAGAGCTGGTCGGTGGGTTTGCAAGAAAGAATATCCTGCGTGAAGCGCCGCCATTGGTTGCGTCCGAGTTCGAGAGTGGCGAAGCGGAAGGTGGTACGTTCGGTGAATCCTTTCCAGAACATCCGGATAAAGCGGATGGAACGGAAATCCTGGATACCGCCGATTTCATCGCGCGATTGCAGATCGAGCGGCACCTTGAAGCGGTACCAAACGTAGTAGGGGCCGTTCGCCTCTTTCTGGAACACGACCGTATCGGTAATGATGGCGTTGAGATCAGGATCGTCGGCGTTGATACCGTCTATGGTCAGGATGTTGCCGTTGGGTTCCCGAACCTGGATGTTGCCTTTCTTCAGCGGGATCCTGTAGCGGAAGTAAGCTTCGCTCTCGTTAAGCGAGTTGTCGCGGTTGAGGTCTTCGGCATCGGGCAGGGTGGTTGCGGAAGGGTTGAGGTTTTGGGTGGCATTCACCGGCGAGTTCCCCTGTTGGTTGTTGAATTTGCGGTAACGCGCCAGCAAGCCGGGGTTGGTGCCTTCAAATTTTGTATCGAGATAATAGGTGAAGTTGTCGTTCGCAGGGTCTTCCCGTACCTCCTTGCCGAAGTTGGTGCTTTCGGGGAAAGCGGCAGTGATAATATTGTACCAGTCGGCAAAACCGGAGCGTTCGCCTTCATCGTTTAACCCGTCGAGACCGAGATCCTGGAGTCCGCGTTTATCCGGGTCGTTGTCGAAGGCGTTCACCACAGGCGGCAACACGGGCACACGCCCCCAGGGAGTGTTCACGGTAGTACCGGTGCCCTGACCGGTCGGAAGCGCGTTTTCAAAGAATTGCCGCGAGTCGCGCATGATGTCCTCCGAAAGAGTGCCGAGGTCAATGTACATGTCGCCGCCATCGGAGACATCGCCACCGTCGGGATCGAGTTTTTCCATATATGGATTCAGCATCCAGAACTCCACAAACTCGATGTTGGCGGCCTCGAAGTCGTTGGTATTCAGGCCGCGCATGATCCCTGCCCAGCGGGTTTCGGGCTTGTTCAGTTTGCCGTTGCTGAGAATACCGTGCGAAAGCAATCCGTTTTCATAGCCGGGTTCGGGCAGGTCGAAATTGTAGGGGCCGCGTTCACGGGGATAGATGGTCACATCGAACGAGCGCAGGTTGGACTGTTCGAGCGGTGTCAGTTGGCGGTTGGGGAAAATGTCCTGGTATTCCATGACGCGGGAATAGGGATTGGTAGCGTCAACGGCGTCGCGGGCGCTGGGGTCAGGGACATACCAGGTGATGCCGGCGCGGTTGGCGCCGCGCGCCAGGGACAGGGCGCTGTCGAGTGTGGCGCTGGCTTCGGGGAACAGATCGTCATCGCCCTGCGGTGTGGAAGCGATCACCCAGGCATTGGCAGGGTTGGCCAGTGGCAGGTTGGCGGTGGAGCCTTCGAAGTCGTCTATGTAAACGATGCCGCCTTTGTCGCCGCCCTGGTTGATGGCGCGGTTGTGACCCGGTTGAAGGGCGGCAAATTCGGCCTGGGCGGTGATAGTCGAAGGTTCTTTGGTAGAGATAAACGGCAGCTTGTCCACAAATTTGGTGAGCCAGGGCGCTTCTTTCGAGATATTGAAGTCCAACCCGTACATCTTGTTGTTGATGGGATCGTCGCCGATGTTCACTTTTTGCGTCAGCGGCCGTTCGAACAGGTTCATGAACGTCCCCCCAATGTTGATGTCTTTGCTCAGCTCGTAATCGAAGCGCGAGCCGATCATCGTCCGGCTCTGGAAACCGAATAATGTGTTGTCCTCGAAACTCACGCTGACGTTTTGTCCCGATTGCAAAATGGCATCGTTCAATATTTTAACTTTACCGATGTTGTAATCCACCGTATAGTCCTGGCCCTCGATGAGTGTCCGCCCTCCCGCGCTCACGCGCACCGAGCCCTGCGGCAGGTTGAACGTGCCAAGCGAAATTTCCGAGGAGGTACTGGACTTGTATGAACCCCTGAGGGTGAAGCGGTTGAGTTGCTGGAATTCGCGCGCCCGGAAAAGCGTGGAGTCGTAGAGTTGCGTATAGATCAGCTTTTGCGCCAGTACTACCGAGTCAGCGGAGGGGTCGGCTTCTTTGATCTTGTTGTAGAGGTAACTGCCGAAGGGTTCCAGCACGGGGAACATGACGCGCCCGCTCCGCAGATTGATGGTCAGGCCCGGGACGAAGTCGAAGATACCGTCGGGGCCGGGGTCGCCCTGAAGATTAAGGGTATCGAGGCGAAAAACCTGGAGCAGGGGTTTGCTGCGCAGTTCAGCCGGTACGAGGGCCGGATCCGTAAGAAAACGTTTTTGCCCTTTGCCCGGGTCTTCATAGAAAATATCGAAACGGAATTCGTTGGGGTCTACATTGGCCGAGCCGATGGCGTACACGTTTTTCATCATGAGGTCCCAAATCGGGAATTTCACGTTGGGCGTCGTACTTTTCAACATCTTGAGGAACAGCACGTTCTGGTTCAGGGAGTCGCCATTGGGCACGTCGCTTGTGAATTCGCCGATTTTGTACGGAATGCCGTTGTAGGTGTATTCCATAGCGACGGCCACTACCTGGTCGGGCTGCACGTTGAGATTGACACTGATGAATCCGAGTTGCTCGTTGTAAGTGTACTCCGAGGTGGACAGCAGGCGGGCGCGCACTTTTTCAAAGTCGCGGATTTGCTTCAGGTTGTAATCGCTACCACTGAGGCGTCCGACGATCTTGTCCGAAAAGCGGAAGCCGTCGTCCGTCATGATGTCTGTCGCGATCTGCGGATAAAGTCTGTTGTTTCTGTTGTCGGGCAGACCTTGCCCTTTAATGTCCTGCGCCGGCGGCACGAGGAGTGAATAATCGGGAAGGGGATTGCCGAGGGGGTCAAGTTTTCCATCTAAGTAAGGTTTGGGTTCGCCCAAATCCATGAGCGCCACCACGTCGCGCACGTTCTCTGTCACCAACTTGTCGTTGGTGATCCACACTTCCATCCGGGTGATGTTGAACAGCGACATCGGCACCGGCAGGCATCTCATGGCCGGTTCGAATTCGTTCCTGTTCCAGTGGCTGAGGAAAAAGTGGCGGTTTTCGTCGTATTCGTCAATGGGTTTTTCAAAAGTCTGCACCTGCGAGCCGCCCTGGAGGTTGAGGCTTTGCTGCCGGGAGCGCTGCTGCGCCAGCAAAAAGGTCCAGCGCAGGTGCCCGAATTTCATTTCCGTCTTGATGCCGAAGAGGTTTTGCGCACCTTTGATGAGGTTGGAGCGCAGGGGCATGGAGACGTTGCCGGCTTCGATGTTTTGCAAAATTTCATCCTCGCCGAACGTTTTGGTGTCGTATTTCAACTTCATCTGGTTGTCGAAGTCGAACGTCGCCTGCGTATTGTAATTGAAATTGAGGTCAAGTTTCTCGCCTATCTTGCCCGACGCGCTCATGTTGATGTCCATGTCGAAGTCGAAGTTGCCGGTGCGTTGTTGGCGGAGTGTCAGGATGGGATTCTGAATTTTCTGATAATCGAATCCGAAGGTCAGGTTGATGTTCCCTTGCGGGCGGATATCCACTTCGGTACCGCCGAAGAGGCGATCCACGAGCGAGGTCTTGACGTCAAATTTGGCGATCGGATCGGTGATACCGCTGCGGCTGCGGTCGCCCGTGGAAGCCACCCCCTGCAGGCGGTCGAAATATTCCTGTTGTTGTTTGCGGTCGCGCCATTCCACGTATTCCTCGAAAGTCATGTACGTGGGGGCCCGGTAGAATTCGTCGCCGATCTTTTCCGTGACGATGTACATATTCGTTTCGGGGTCGTAGTCCACCTGCTGCTCGATGGCTTTCGGATCTTTCAGGTCAATCAGGTTCGGATTGCCGCTGTTGAGAAAATCGTCGAAACGCTCCTGCAGGGGAGGATTGGTGTCCTGGGGTGCGATGAACGATGGGCTATGAGCGATAAGCGAACCGTCCCCGCTGTTGTTGCTCGCTCCTGTCTCCGGGTGTTCTATTGCGACCGAAGGCGTTCTGTCGGGAAAAAATATAGTGAGCACACTTTCGCGCACGCTGTCGGGGTGGGAAAAAGCGTACAAAGTGGCAAGGCAAAGCAGTCCGGTCAGCGCGAGAAGGGCGTTCTTCTTCGTCATGTTCAAAAAAGCAGGTGGATTTGTTGGTGAGCGCAGAATGAACGCTTTAAAACGAACAATAGGTTTTCCTATGAAAATCAATCGTTTGTCATTAGTGCTCACTCATGTCGCCTTTTGGATAAAAAAAGCGAGAAGTTGACGCGGAAAAGTGCGGGCGGGTTGCCTGAAGGAGAGGAGAGTTTCGCGCAAGCCTGTTGATGGTTCTTGAGGGTTGAAAAAAAGCCCGCACTGCTCATTCGCAGCGCGGGCTTCGGTATGTTTCATGAATGTAATCCTGGTCGGGATGGCCTCTTACTAAATCACCTTCATCATCGCACCATCAGTTTCCCGGAGGCTACCGGCTTACCATCTGCAGTAAGCCGGTAGAAGATTACTCCAGCCGGGATTGGTTGATGTCGGAACAATCGGAATGTGGGAAGATTAAAGAAAGATGAATTGAGTAATCGGCCTTGAGCATCGTACAACTGGAGTCCGAAGACATCCGCCTGTACGCCCGTCACCTCGAAAGTGGTGACTTCGTCCATCGGGTTGGGATAAATTTTGAGATCGGCTCCTGGGAAGTGGATCTCTTTCGTCTTGACGATCAGGTAGTCTTTGCAGACCGTGTGGAACGTCTCGTTCGTGATTACGGGGGCATTAAAATCAAAATAGATAGCAGCGCTGTTGAAGATCACGGTTCCGCAGTCTTCCAAATTCGGTTTTTGGGATACGCGGAACTTGACAAAGCCTTCGCTCGCGCTGCTACCCGGCGCAAGATTAACGTTGGGGAGTGTGAACTGCACGATGCCGTTGCCATAGACTTCAAAGTCATATGCGTGGCTGGCAGCGCCTGGATAAACCGTCGTCGGGTCGAGTGCCGGCGACAAAGTGTCGCGGATGATGACCTGCTGCACGGTGGATGTTCCGGTGTTGCGGAACTGGATTAAAAAGTCCAAATCGGTTTCCGGACTGACGTAATGGGCTGCGTCGTAACCTTTGGGATGACCTCTTTTGAGATATGTCGGATTGTAATCGGTCTCGTTGCTTTCCTGGCAGTCCGTCTCGACGAAAGTGTCGGCGTCGTCCTCCGGGAACATCGTATAGAATCCGAGCGAAAGCGGATTCGAGGTAGTATCGGTTTTGCATCCTTCTACCGCCGCCGTCGGATAACCCGCGCCCGGATAGCCGGGGCTTTGGGTCGCGATGATGCGGTAGGTTTTGTTGTTGGCTTCGTGGTTCCACACTTCAACTTCTTCGGAGGCGCTCCCCGATGGGCCTAAAGTGCCGGCGGGGAGTGAATAATCAGGGTCGCCGGGAGCGGTAAGCATGATCAAATCTTCCGCGATCACGTATTCTATCGTGGTATTAACGGGGAGGCTTGCCTTGTTGTAAAGGGACATCCGCACGGTATCGCCGTCGCATTTTGCCCTGGCGCCTACAACGGAACCGTCCCAGTTGGTTCCCGGCACGCAAAAGGTATCGGGGTAAATGTGCGCCGTCGCACAGTGTGTTTGACCTGTAATAGTCTCACAATCGAGAAAAGCGGTGATGGTGAAACTGCCACACTCTCCTTCCGGCAAAGTACCCACATTGAACACGTAGTTATTGCTGCCGGGAGGCGTCTCGATGCCTGGGATCGAACTGGTCGTATAAGACAGTGCCGGGTCCAATGCTACTTCCACACGCGTATCCGTCGAAGGCGAAGAGCCGTTGTTGCAGTACCGGACCGTGTACACGTTGTCGGCGCAGCGGCGCAAAACCGGCGTTGCAATGTCCACTTCATTGCGCGGACAGGTGAACTGAGCGCGCACAGGCACTTCCGCTTCCACCGTGTCATAGAAATTCGGCACCACAACTTTCGTCACATCATTGCAGGATTTCCAGTTGTCGTTCGGCGCGAACAATTTCACGTCGTAGTGACCGGTATCCACCGCAAGGCGGAAATTGCCGTCCTGCCCTGCCACCGCATACCGCGAGAAGTTCGGGCTGACGATGCTGACGATCCAGTCTTCCATTCCTGCTTCGCCGCCGTCTTTCACGCAGTTGGCATTCAGGTCGCGGAAAATATTGCCTTTGATATAACTTGTGAAAACCAAACAGTTGAGATCGGCTTTCACCATGTAGGCATTCGATTCGGAGCCGTTGAGGAAAGGATAACTGAATCCTACGGTTGCCGCTCCGCCATCCGGAGTAGCGACCACGCCCAAACCTTTGTCGGGCCCCGCTTTGCCTACCGTGGCATCGCACAGTTTTTCGCCTTCGGCATCCACTCTCGCCAGGTACACGTCGCCTTGCGCATCGGTGACGTCTTTGCCACCCGAGACGAAAAACCCTTCGTGCGTATCGGCGGCAATGCCAAAGAAATCGGTTTTAGGATATGTCTTGGACCACAGGAAGAAAGGACTTCCGTTGCCGTCAATTTTTATCAGCAATCCGGCAGCGCCTTGTCCCAGGGTGGTACGACCGGCCAGGACAAAGTGTCCGTCTGCAGAAGGTGCTACTGCATTGGCATTGTCGTCCAAACCGGAAAAGCCATAAGTGTTGCTCCAGATTTCATTGCCTTCGCTGTCGAGCCGGACGGCGTAGAATTCGTAATCGCCGGGGGCTGCCTGCTGTTCGCGGAAACTGCCTGCTACCAGCAGATCGCCATTGGAAGCCAGCGTGATAGCGCTTCCCTGCTCTTTAAAAGTCGGTTCTCCGACCGTTTTTTGCCACAAAACCGCGCCGTCTTCATCCGTTTTTATCACAAAAACGTCTTCCGTCCATTCTCCTGTTACCTGGATCAGATGGTTGGTGGTGAACCCGGCTATCACCAGGCTGCCGTCGGGCATCTCGACCAATCCTTTGGCTTCGTCGTTTTGTCCGCCGCCAAATGTTTTGGACCACAATACATTGCCGTAAGCATCGGTTTTGAAAAGATAAATATCGCGACCGCCGGCGCCCATGCCCTCTATATTACCAGCTACTGCATAGCCGCTGTCGCGTGTAGCCACAATTGCCTTACCTTCGGCAAAAGTTCCTGCGGTAAAGTTTTTGCTCCATTGCAAATCGCCGTCGGCGTCCGTCTTAATCAGGTAAACCTGACCGAGGCTGTAAAAGCCGGTCATCACGAAACCCCCGTCGGGAGTTTGCGCGACAGCGTTCAGTTGGTCCAATCCGCCGCCGCCATATACACGTTCCCATCCCTGCCCGGCAACGAGCGTTGCGAACGTCAGAAAAAGGATGGTCAGAAAATGCTTCATCATGAGATTGCGGATTAGGCTTTGCAAGAGCCTTTGTTTGACAGTACAAAAGTGCGGGCGCTGTTTCGACGTGTAAAAGACAAAAAATTGCATTTGTTGAGACGTTTTTAATGGATGTTTTTTTTGAAAATTGGGGCACAAATTTCACTTCGGCTCAAATTTTGTCCAGAAATCGCAAAATTATTGCCGAAAATTTGTTATCGCAGGTAAGTGCCTTCCTGAATTTTGTTGAATAAATATTTTAAAAGTATCATGCAAAAAAGTGTGTTGGTGGAGATACTCCGCTCGCTCGACCGGAAAGAGATGCGCGGAATCCACAAATGGCTGCAATCGCCCGCCCACAACCAGCGCCAGGACGTAATCCGATTGTTTGATTACCTCGGCAAACATTTGTCCGACGGAGAGGAAAGCCTTGAAAAGGAACAGGCATGGAAGGCCATTTTTTCGGGACAAGCCTACGACGACGCCTTTATGCGGCAGGTGATGTATTTTTTGTTGAAAGCCATCGAAGAGTACCTCGTGTTCACTTATTATACCAGCGACGGTATCCGGTACCAGTTGGCGCTTTCACGCATCTACCGGCGCAGGAAATTAGACAAGGCCTATAAACAAGCTCATCGGTTGGGAATGGACAAACTGCACCAGCAGCCATTGCGCAATGACTTTTACCTGCTGAATAAGTTTTTCCTGGAGCAGATCGAATATGAGCACCAAATGAATATTTCCCAAAACGGACCGGTCAATCTGCAGGAAACGGCCGATGCGCTTGAAAAGTGGTTTCTGGAAGAGCGATTGCGCATCAGTAAGGACATGTTGGCACATCAAAGTATTTACCAAAAAATACACTACAATCACGGTTTGCTGGATACAGTATTGTCATATGTAGATAAAAAAGATATGCTTCAAGAACCCGCAATTGCAGTGTATTATTATGCTTACATGGCCTTTACCAACCCAAACGAGGAAAGTTATTTTGATGAATTGGAACACCGGATCCATACTCAAATGGAATACTTCAACCGTTTGGAAGTGCGTACATTGTACCTTGCAGCGTTGAATTATTGTGTACCGAAAATCAATCAGGGTAGTTTAGATTTTGCCCGTCGTGCTTTTAAACTCTATAAACGAGGAGTAGAAACCAATATATTGATGGAAAACGAAACGCTCTCCCGATATACATTTTTAAATACCGTCAGCAGTGCATTAAAAGTTGGAGAATTTGACTGGGCAGAGCATTTTATCGAGCGCTATCAACCTTTGCTGGAAGAAAAACAACGAAAAGGGACAGTCAACTTTAGCCTTTCTAGGCTATACTTTGAAAAAGGTGATTATGACAAGGCCCAACGTTATCTGGTGGAATTCGAGTACGATGATATGTTGCAAAACATCGTTGCCAAAAATATGCTTTTGAGGATTTACTACGAACAGGACGAATACGACGCCTTCGAATCCCTGCTCGAAAGCCTGCGCATCTACCTTCAGCGCAAGGAAGCCCTCGATCCCACCCGCAAAACCGCGTATAAGAACATGATCAGTCTGATGAAAAAGCTGCTGCACCTGAACATCTACTCAAAAGCGCAAAAGGAAAAATACCGCGAACTGGTGCTGCAAACCAATCCGCTGGCAGAACGGGAGTGGCTGTTGAAACAGGTGGATGGAAAATAAATTCGTCGTTTCTTTGCGCACGTTTTCACAAAAACCTACTGATTTGAAACAGGGATATAAAGTCGTGTTGCTGGTGCTGCTGGTACTGTTGATTGACCAGGCTTCCAAGTTTTACATCAAGACGAATTTTCAAATGAACGAGCAGGTACATATTTTCGGCCTCGAGTGGGCGCGGCTCCTGTTCGTCGAGAACGAAGGCATGGCCTTCGGCATCAAATTCAACGTGGATCACGGCGGCTTCGACTACGGCAAACTGCTCCTGAGCCTGTTCCGCATCCTCATGGTCACCGGGCTTATCTGGTACATGCGGGTGCTGCTGCGCGCCAAAGTACCGATGGGTTTTGTGTACTGTGTCGGTCTTATCACCGCCGGCGCCTTAGGCAATATCATTGACAGTATGTTTTATGCGCTGATTTTCAGCGGAGAATACCACGACGTAGCGCGGCTGACTCCTTTCGGTCAAGGCTACGGCCTCACGGAAGGCCTGCCCATGAACGGTTTTCTGCACGGGCGCGTAGTGGATATGTTTTATTTCCCCATCACCACCATCAACCTGCCCGAATGGCTGGGCGGCGGCAGTTTCCTGTTTTTCAGCCCGATCTTCAACGTGGCGGACGCGGCCATCACGACAGGTGTACTCTCAATTCTGCTGTTCCAGCGCCGTTTTTTCCGCGACGGCTTTGTGGAAGAACAAAAGACGGCGCCTGCTGCTATGGGGCATGAAACTACAACGGAAGCGCAGCAGCCCGAAGAGGTGGTAGAAAATCCGGTGAATAAGGTGGATGAAGACGCTGATTTCACGGAGCCGGAAGCCGATGAGCAGCGTCGCGACAACGGTAGCAGCGATGTGGTCGCAGACCAGCCTGCCGAAGGCAAAAAGGATGAAGCGTAAAGATATGTTGATTTACGATGTCGCGCAATGCATTATAAATCGGCAAGCATGTAATCGTCATACGTAAATCAAAAATTTCATCCCGACTTCTCCGCCCGCAGCATCCCATACCCCCACGCTCCCGCCTGCAATGCTTCGTACTGCCGCACGGAAGCCACCGCATTGCCGAGACGGACGTTGCTGACCATCCCCAACAGATTCAGGAGTTTTCCGAACGGTAACCAGCGCACGGACACCTCGTGCAGGTTGCGCAACGAAACGCGCACATGGGGCGTCACATCGCGGATATCCACCTGCCGGAATCCGGCAGCCGAAGCATGCGACCGGTGCTCGTCCGCCGTTTCGATGTCCGGAATGGCCCAAGGGCGAAGCCAGGCTGCCAGCAATCGTTCCGCTTCCGGCGACAAGTGCCGGTTCTCGCGCATATACTCGGCCATCACCAGCCTGCCGCCGGGTTTCAGTACCCGGAATGCCTCCCGGTAAAACGCCGCTTTTTCAGCCGCATGACACACGCTTTCGCAAGCCCATACCACGTCGAAGGTGTTGTCGGGAAAAGGCATATGGCAAAAATCAGCCTGCAGGAACTCGGGGCGGTTGACGGTAGACGGAGGACGGTTGACGGTAGACGGTTTACCCGGCAAAGCCTTGGCGAAGGCGGGTGGACGGTGGACGGTGACTTTTGCAGATTTTTTCAAGCAATCGGTGATCTGGCTTGCCACAATATTGATGCCTGTCACCTGCGCCCGGCGATGTTCGGCCAGCCAGAAAGAAGCGTTGCCCAGTCCGCAGCCCGCATCGAGTACCCGCTCGCCGGGCTGAATACCGGCCAGGTCGGCCATTACTCGGTTCATGTTGTCGAGCGCCTCCGCGTGGCGGCCGGCCTGCTCGTCGTAATAACCGAAATGCACCGCCACATCCCGGCGCCGGCGATTCCACATGGTGCGGTAGTCGAAACGGGTATGATTATAATAGGTGTGTACGTCCGGGTATTGCGGTTCCATGCGGGCAAGTTTCGGGAAAATATTTTTGGATTGAAGACAGTTATACCTCGCGCCGCCAAGTTTTCAGCATTATCTCGTACGACGTTAACCAAACTTCTGAAAGTTTAGTAAACGTATTTTCCCGCTTCTTGCCATGCTGAAAACTTGGCGGCGCGAGGTATAAAAGAAGAGGTCTCACAAGATTGGCCGTTACTTAAAACAAAGGTCAATCGTGTACATCCTGTAAATCTTGTCTATCCTGTCGAACAACCACTTTTCAATTTATGCAAAAAATCGCTTTTTTCCTTCTTCTCGCCGGACTGACCTTCTCCCATACCGGCTGCGCCGTGTGGAAACAAAACCGCTGGCTGGCCGAGCACAACAAAACGCTGAAACGCCTGGCCGAAAGCAACATTCCCGCCGAGCAAAAACTCGACGGACTGGTGCAGGATTATGTCAAATTCATGGATCAGGGCCTGAACTTCATCAACCCCGCCAACAGCTACAAGTTCGTGAAAA
Organism: Saprospiraceae bacterium; assembly: GCA_019187225.1. Classification (GTDB taxonomy): domain Bacteria; phylum Bacteroidota; class Bacteroidia; order Chitinophagales; family Saprospiraceae; genus M3007. The sequence goes on along the minus strand of JABAQQ010000052.1, from coordinate 45,948 downwards.
AATACCACGACCAGAACGACCGATACATTGACAAGATACTCAGCGACACGCAAAAGTGGCAGGGCAAACTGAATGTCGCTGAAAAAGTCGAGGTGGGCCTGCGCACCACCCAAAAACCTTACCTGAAAGACTTTGTTGACCTCGCTCCCAAATTCAAAAAGAAGTACAACCAATACGCTTTCATCGTCAAACTGACGAGTAAAATTGCCGGCGGATTAACGGGATTGGTGGGGAAGGCGCTGGGGATCTGAGGATTGCGGATTGTGGATTGTGGATTGTGGATTGCGGATTGCGGATTGCGGATTGTGGATTTACCGTTCTTTTCTCGTGGTTTTTTCCAACAACCATTCTCTTTCCGTTACGAATTTCGTTTGCCGGATTCGGGCGGCCATCGCTTTAGCGCGGGTTTGTGACAAATTCCCTGCCCGCGCTAACTTTTTTGTGAAACGGATCAGGTTCAGGTAACCCTCGCGGTGGTAGCCGATGTTTTTTTGTCGCCGCAGATAGGCGCTAAAGCTATCGAGCAGCGAAGCCAATGCCGGCCATTCGCCCAACTCGAAGTAGCTGCGCAACAACATCTTGCGAACATCGAGGTTGATGAAAACCTCCGTAAATTCCACCGATTTCAACAGTTCGAGCACCTGCGGGTAATCGCCCTGCCGGAAATGAAAACCTGCGAGGCAGTAGCGATGAATGTTGTCGCGGTCGGCGGTAGGTAGCAGGTGAAGGTAACGGTCAGGGAAAGTCCGGGCCCATTCGCGTTCCCCGGCAAGTTGGGCAAGGTTGAAAATGTTGATAAAAGTATATTTGGGCAACAAGCCATTCTCTGTCAGGATGTTGCGTTCGAGCGCTTCGCGATAAAGGTCGAGGGCGGCACGGGTATAAGTGGCTTCGCCCCGGTTGTGCCGGCGGATGGCAAAATTGATGGCGGCTATAAAAACATCGCGGGCTTCGGGTGGCGGCAGCAGATGGATGTGGCGGTAAAGCAACGCCTTTAATTGCTCGAAATGCGACTCATTTTCGTTGTCGCTCAACGTTAGCAACGCCTGGCGATGCAAGGCCAGTGCCGGATTTTCGGGTTCCGCTATGTTGGCGCTTTCGGCCAGCACCATTTCGGCCAGCGGCACGGCGTATTCGAGCCCTGCCGCGCCAACCGCCTTGGCCGATTGAGCGGTGCATGCCCAACGCAGGTTTTCCAGCATAAAAAAATTGGCCAAAGCGGTAGCTGCCGCAGGCGCCAGCATGTGCGCTTCGCGTGTTTGAAATGCCTCCCAGGCATATCGTTCGCCAAGCAGTTCGTATTCGTATAGGAAAAATGCTGCATTACGGTAAGGGCTTTCCCGGTGACGGCGTTCTTGCAGACTGAGATCGCGCTCGAAGAGTTGTCCCGCGCCGCGTTTGCGCAACGCACGACACTGACGCAGCCGCACAAACGCTTCTTCGGAGAGGATTTCTTCGAGCGCGAAAAAACGCTCGGTCAGCGCTGTCAGATCGGACAAGAGGTGGTTGAGGCGGCGGTTGTCGTAGCGTTCGCCGGGAAATAATTGGGCAAAAAGCGCCTGTTTTTCTAAGCCGGCGAAATCATTCCTGCGGTATTTCAACAGGCTCTCGTAAAGTCGCAACACCTCCGGGCGGCGGTTGAAATAAGGCGATTGCAGGAATTTTCGCAGCCGGGGCAACTCATTGGAAGCGAGTGTACGCAACAGTTGAAGCAGGAAGGAAGATTGCATTTTGACGGTAATTTTGAATTTCAGACTTCAAAATTACGCAACTCAGAGCATTGGAATTTCTCAGAAAGCCACCCTGAAGAATTAATTTTTCATTAAAAATTTCCAATTCTTCGATTTATTCGAAATGGTGTCGGTAAGTTGTTCGAAATAGTGGATTTTTAAAATTCCGGTAATCGCTGTTTTTTGTACCTGAAAAGCGACGGCAAGTCACCCTAATTTTGTGGAAAAATCCAATACATGAAAAGTAATCTGATTTCCCGGAACATTTTGCTCCATCTGCTTGCTACTGTATGGGTGTCTGTTTCTGTTGTCACTGGCGGTTGGTCACAAGGCTTGGTAAAGATACTTGACGACGCGCCCAGTCACTATTTTGGCAGCGATATAGCCTTGACGCCTTCGGGCAATTACCGCTTCGCTTCCAGTTACAACACGGCCTATTTATTGTCGAACCGTGCTACACGGCATTATTTGTCAGAGATAACGCCTTCGGGAGAATCCGAACAAGAGACCGAATATTCTTTTATCCCCGCTTTTGCCTGGTGGCTGAACGACAACACTTTTCTGCGGGTACAGGAAGATTGGAGTGCCGGCGACAGTGTATTTACCTTTGTAAGGAGCGACGCCCAAAACGACACTTTGTGGTCGCAAAATGTGACCGTGCCACCCGGCTTCGAATATGTCGAATGGGCGTCGGCCGATGTCAATGAGGACGGGGAAATTTTTGCGCTGTGTATCTGGATCACCAACTTGCCGACTGATATTGAAACCCGCATCATAATCGTCAAATTCTCCCCGACCGGTGAAGTGGTCTGGCAGGTGGAACACCAGCCCACCCCCATCGGATTATATGTTACCGATGTTACCACCAAAATTCAGCACGCAGATGATGGCGGTTGCCTCATGGTGTTGCACCGCGGCATTCACAAGAGCCTTTTGGTAAAACTCGATGCTAACGGCTCTCTCCTCTGGTCAATGGACACCCAAATCCAAAACATCAATGATTTTCGCACAACGAATGACAGCAGTTTTATCGTGTTGGGGCGCAATCAGCAGGTTTTGAAGATAGATTCAAATGGAGATATCCTGTGGTCGGCGGATCTGGAAAACTGGTTGTATGATTACCCATATACGTATGTTGTATGTGAAGCGGTTGTCCCGGCCGCCGACGGAAGTATGTTCATTTTGGGGAAACAACGAAAGGTTCAAGGCGTTGACCTGCCCGTTGGATGGCGGGTGTTTTCCGTGAAAATCAGTGCAGACGGGACCTTGGTCTGGTCGAAATTATACAACACACTGTTACACCTCGATGAATCGGACAGGGATGTATTTTTCAAGGAAGGGATGCAATTGCCCGACGGTGATCTGCTTTGGGCCGGAGCATTCCGGGAAATCGGTGTCACAAAACCCCTGCTTATCCGCATGGATTCCACCGGCGTCATTTTTACCAATCACCTCGCCGGAAGAGTCGCATACGACGCGTCGAACGATTGTGTCGTGCAGGCCAACGAAGCAGGTTTGCCGGGTTGGTTGCTTAAACTGAAAAGCAGCGGTTTTACCCAGTACGGTTCGACCGATGCCGAAGGAAATTTTTACTTCGCCGACGTGGATACCGGCACACAGGAACTTTTCCTTTACCATTATAACTACCTCTGGGAAGGCTGCCTTCCGGCGATAAATGCCGTTATTCCACCTGACTCCTCCGATTTCACTCTTTTGCTCGATATGCCGGTGCGCGCCGTCGCCGATTGTCCGGTGATGACGGTAGACCTTGCCGTGCCTTTCCTCCGACGCTGCTTCGACAACACTTATGCGTTGCAATGCTGCAACGAAGGCAACCAAACCGCTACAGGCGCTTTTGTGCAAGTTTTTCTGCCGCAATACCTGTTGTTGCAAGGCGCTTCACACCCTTTTACACAAAGCGGCAACAAACTCACTTTCCAATTGGGAGATATGGAGCCATTTGAATGCGCTGATATTCAGTTGATTGTAAGACCTCATTGCGACTCCACCGAGTTAGGGCAGGCGATGTGTCTGAGCGCCCGTATTTATCCGGACACAATATGCGCAACACCGCCCGGATGGTCAGGAGCCCTGGTGGAGGTATCTGCCGCCTGCAACGGCGACAGTGTACGATTTCTCATCCAAAACACGGGTGCGGCACCTATGAACGAAGCACTCGATTTCATCATCATCGACGATCACGTGATGACGAGGGAAGGCAATTTCAACCTCGGCCCGGGTGGCCAATGGGAAGAAACACTTCCGGCTGATGGCAGCACCTACCGGTTGCTCGCCGACCAGGAACCGAACGCTCCCGGCACAGCGAATCCCTCCGTTGCCGTCGAAGGCTGCGTCCCGGGTCCCGGTACACCCTTTACTTCCGGGTTTGTCGTACAATGGCCCAACGAGAACGGCTCGCCTTTTACCGACCGTGAATGCCACGAACTGGTAGGCGCCTTCGATCCCAACGACAAACAGGCCGCTCCGCAAGGCGTTGACGACGAGCACTTTATTTATCCGAATGCACCTGTTGATTACCTGATCCAGTTTCAAAACACGGGTACGGATACGGCTTTCACCGTCATCCTGCGCGATAGCCTGTCGCCCCAACTCGACCCGGCTACCGTAAAGCCCGGTGCATCTTCGCATCCTTACACCTGGAATCTTTCCGGCGCTGGCATTCTCACTTTCATATTCCAAAACATCCAGTTGCCCGACAGCAACGTGAATGAACCTTCATCACGGGGATTCGTGCAATTTAAGGTGCAGCAAAAACCCGATTTGCCCGATGGGACGATGATTGAAAACAGGGCGGGGATTTATTTCGACTTCAACGAGCCGGTTATTACCAACACCGTTTTTCATACAGTCATGCGTAATTTCGTGCCCACGGTTAGTCTTTCCAATCCACAACTTGCTAAAGCATTGGCCATTACTCCGAATCCCGCCGAAACGTCCGTATGGGTATTGCTGGAAAGCAAACACTGGCGCAAGGGATTGTTAAGGCTCCATGATTCTGATGGACGAGCGATTCGTGAAATATCGCCCATTGATCCGGTTACAGAAATTCAACGCAACGGATTGCCTTCCGGCGTGTATTTTGTAACCCTGCGAGGCGAAAACGGACAAATACAGTCAGGCAAAATCATCTGGAAATAAAACTGTATGCTCAACCCTTAAATCCACCGATCAGCCTCCCCAGTCTCCACACGTCCTCGAACGAATTGTACAACGGCGCCGGGGCGAAGCGGATGACGTTCGGCTCGCGCCAGTCGGCCACCGCACCATTGTCGCTCAGGTAGTTGAACAGCGCTTTGCCGCGTCCGTCGGTAAGCAGGGAGAGTTGGCATCCGCGATCGTCGGGCGAGGTGGGCGTGATGATGCGGAACAGATTTTTATCGCGGTTGGCTTCGCACAGTACCCATTCGAGGAAACCCGTCAGGCGCAGGCTTTTTTCCCTTAAATTGTCCATGCCTGCCGCGTCGAAAAGATCAAGACTAGCTTTGTGGGCTGCAAAAGAAAAAATCTGCGCGTTGCTGAGTTGCCAGCCTTCGGCGCCGCGCATGGGCTTGAAGCCCTTTTGCATCTTAAAACGCTCGTCCTCGTCGTGCCCCCACCAGCCGGCGAAACGCGGGAGCGCGGGATTGTTGCCGTGTTTTTCGTGGACGAACAAACCTGCCGGGCCTCCCGGGCCGGAATTCAGGTATTTGTAGCTGCACCACACGGCAAAGTCGGCGTTCCAGTCATGGAGCCGCAGGGGGACATTGCCGGCGGCGTGCGCCAGATCGAAACCCACATGCGCGCCAACGCGGTGCGCCGCAGCCGCTATTTTTTCCAGGTCGTAAAACTGGCCGGTGTAATAGTTCACGCCGCCAAACATTACTAGAGCGGTTGTGGAGCCCTCGTTTTCAATTATTTGCACAATATCTTCTGTGCGCAGGGTGTCGCTGCCGGGAGCAGGAGCGATTTCGACAATTGCTTGTTCCGGATCGAAGCCGTGCCAGCGCACCTGGCTTTCCACGGCGTATTGGTCGCTGGGAAAGGCGCCGGCTTCCATGATGATCTTGAAACGCTGCGGCGTGGGTCGGTAAAAGGAAACCATCGCCAGGTGCAGGTTCACGGTCAGGGTATTCATCACCACCACCTCGTGGGGCAGCGCGCCGACGAGCCGGGCGGTTTGGGGCGTCAGGAACTTGTGATAATACATCCACGGCAACTCACCGCGGAAGTGACCTTCCACACCGTGCGTTGCCCAATGATCAAGTTCGTTCAGCAGCGCCTGGCGGACGGTTTTGGGCTGGAGGCCGAGCGAATTCCCGCAAAAATAGAGGACGTCGTGGGCGTTGTGTTTTGGAAAGATAAACTGCCCGCGAAAAGAACGGAGCATATCCTGCGCATCCTGTTGGCGGGCGAAGTCGAGGGTGTTTTCGTAGTGCACTGAAAATGGATTTTTTCGCGCAAAGGTGAAAAAAAGACCGGTGACGCGCGCAGTAAATGCTTAAACCGCCTGGCTGAACAATTTTCCTTCCGGCTGTTTCCGCCAGTAATGCGCATCGAATGCCATACAAATGTTGCGCAGAAAATTGCGTCCCTCAGGTGTCACGCGCACTCTGAAAGGCTCGATTTGAACCAATCCGTCTGCCATTAACGGCTCTAACCGTGCGAGCGCGGCGGTCAGTGTTTCATCTTCTCTTTCTTCCGCCGTCCAACCTGTTTCGTAGCGCGTCATCAGGTGCAGAATATGCAAGCGCACCCGCTGGTCTTCTGCGTCGAGGCAGTGCCCCCGGAAGATGGGCAGCCTGCCTTCGTTGACGATGCGCTGGTAATCAGCGATCGTTTTTTCATTTTGAGCGAATGCATCCCAGGTATCGCCGATGGCGGAAGCGCCCAAACCGATCATCAGGCGCGTTTTGTAGGGCGTATATCCCATAAAATTGCGGTGCAGGGTGCCATCCCGCATGGCTTTGAACAGCGCATCGTGCGGCAGCGCGAAATGGTCCATGCCGATTTCCGCGTACCCGTCGGCTTCAAACCACGAACGCCCGGCTTCGTAAAGTTGGCGTTTGGCCGCCCCAGTTGGCAAATCGGCCTCCGAATAAGCGCATTGGCTGCGTTTGAGCCAGGGCACATGTGCGTAACTGTAAAAAGCGATGCGGTCGGGGCGCAATTGGGAAATGTAGTGTGCATCAGTGCGGATGTGCGCCAGCGTTTGTTTGGGAAGGCCGAAGATCAGGTCGTAATTGACGGATTCAAAGCCGGTGGCGCGCGCCTGCCGGGTGCACTGCTCCACCGATTCTATCGTCTGGCTGCGATTGACAAGTTTCATCAAATCTTCATCGAAATCCTGCACCCCGATGCTGATGCGCCGGAAGCCGAGGTCGTACAGCGTTTGCAGGTGCGCTTCCGTCGTGCTCCAGGGGTGCGCTTCGAAGCCGAAATCGCGGTGCTCCGGCACGTCCACATCCTGCAGGATATTTTCCAGCAAAAAACGGAGGTTTTCCGGATGAAAAAAGGTGGGAGTGCCGCCGCCGAGGTGCAATTCTCTTAAAATGGGTTTACCTGGCAGTGCCGCGGCATACATTTTCCATTCTTTCAAAACGGCTTCGATATAAGGGTGCTCTACCGCGTGGTTTTTCGTGATGTGTTTGTTGCAACCACAGTAAGTGCACAGGCTTTCGCAAAACGGCAGATGGATGTAAAGACTGATATAAGGATCGGCTGTGAAGGCGCGTTTCACATGTGTCAACCATTTTTTAGCCGGAAATTCGGCATCCGACCAGTAGGGAACGGTCGGATAACTGGTGTAACGCGGAGCAGCGATGTCGTATTTTGCATAAAGGTCGGCGTTCATAACGGCAGTTTTTGTTCTGGCTGCAAAAAAACGGTATGCCGTGTTTCCTGCGAATGACTCCGGACAACCGGACGGATGATGGATGTCAACCTGCTCCGGGCATCCTGTGTTGGAAGACCTTCCTTTCTTTTTTCTAAATTTGCGCAAACTATGCAATTTACCTACCCTTACATCCTGCTCGCAGCGGGCATTCTTATTATTGCAAACCTGATAGCAGGCCGTTTTGCCACCCGCTTCGGAGCGCCCTCCTTGCTGGCGACGCTGGCCATCGGGATGGCATTCGGCAACGGCGGAATTCACGATTTCGACTACAACTACCCTGGGCCCACCCTGCACCTCAGCGAGATAGCCTTGTGCGTCATCATTTTTGCGGGCGGCTTCGAATCCAACTGGAAAAAATTTCGCCCGATACTGGGGCAAGGCGTATCGCTGGCAACGCTGGGCGTGGTCGTCACGATGTTCGTAACGGGAGCATTGGCGCACTGGGTTTTCGGCTGGCCCTGGTTGCAAAGCCTGTTGCTGGGGGCGGTGGTGTCGGCAACGGATGCGGCGGCGGTTTTTTCAATTTTGCAAAACAGCAATCTCAAACTCAAAACAGGCGTGCGGGAAGTGCTCGAACTGGAATCGGGGGCCAACGACCCGATGGCTTTTTTTCTGAGCCTGAGCCTGACGGCAATGTTGCTTCCCAACGCCCCGGATGCCAACTTTTTTTCACTCACCGGCGACTTTTTACGAACCATGATGGTCGGTCTGGGTACCGGCCTGCTTGCGGGTAAGTTTATTCACATCATCGTACGGCGCGTCCCATTGAAGGGAGGGCAATTCCCGATCGTATTGCTGGGGTGGGTGCTGATCCTGTACGCCGTCAACTCCATTTTGGGCGGCAGTGCATTTCTATCCGTCTATGTGACAGGGATTATTCTGGGCAACTCTCCCTGGGTCCAACGCGACATCAATTTACATTTTTTTGAAAGCATGTCCTGGCTGATGGAAACGGCTCTTTTCCTGATGCTGGGTTTGCAGGTGTACCCGCGCGAGTTGCCCGGCGTGCTTTGGGAGGGCTTGCTGCTGTCGGCAATCCTGATCTTTCTGGCGCGGCCAATCGGCACCTTCGCATCTCTGATGTTTTTCAGGAACGTCGGGTTACGGGCCAGGGTATTTTTCTCCTGGGTAGGGCTGCGGGGAGCAACACCGCTCGTATTCGCCTTGATCCCGGTAGTCAGCAATGTACCGGATTCGCACAAAATATTCAATATCGCTTTCATCATTGTCGTGGTATCCATGCTGATACAAGGCACCACCGTGACCGCAATAGCCCGGGCTGCCGGTGTGGAAAAGAATTAAAACTTGTTTGCGGCCTCGTGGATTTGGGCTTAAAACTTATGCATTTGCCGGACGAATGAAAAAATCGTCAGACGAATTGACCGGGAAGAATTTGATTTTATTTCTCCGTAACGATCCATCTGCCGTAGGCGGCATTGGGACAATGGGAGGAATATCAATCACCTGACGACGGCAAATATGAAAAGCCATTTCGGGCAAAAACCTGTTTTTTCTTTATAAAACCCGGAAAACCAATAGACGGGCGGTAGATTTAAGCCGCAAAAATCTTCCGGAGATGAATACAGCCCGATTTATTTTCCCGGTATTGCTGCTGGCCTCCGCTACATCGCTTTCGGGGCAACTGGATACCATCCATTGGTTGCCGCCCATGCACGCCCGCAACGAATGGGGGCCGCAGTACCTCTATTTGTCCACGCCGGAAACGGATTCATTCCAGGTGAACATCCGCGACGGCGCCGGCAGCCTGATCGCTGCGGTGACCATCAGCAATACCCAGCCGTACCGCCACGATCTGGGCTCGACGTCGGGCACTCCCGTACTGGTAACGCAAAGCCAGTTGCAACAGGCGTTGCAAGGCAAAGGATTGGTCATGGATGGCCCGAAAAAGTTTTATGCTTATTTCCGGGTGCACGCTTCTTCGGGTTTTCACGCGGGAGACCTGACCTGCAAGGGACGGGCGGCATTGGGCACCACTTTCCGTATCGGCCACCTGATACAACAGGTAGACGATCAGAACCGGCGCTCCAACTTTGTCGGGGTGATGGCTACCGAAGATTCAACCCTGGTCACACTTGCTGAGTTTGATCCGGCGACGGATTTTGTGATAGCAGGCGTCAATACGCCTTCGAGCGGACCCGCCCTTGTGCTGCTCCAAAAAGGCGAATCGGTGGTTTTTTCCGAATACATCACCGCCAATGCATCCGTACAACCGCCCAATGGCCTCATGGGCGCCTTGCTGACCGCCACCAAACCGGTAGCGGTCAATTGTGGCTCCTGGGTCGGCGCGCCGGTCAATTTTATGGCGCACGACATCGGTATTGACCAGATCGCGCCGTTGGAGCAAGTAGGCGAAGAGTATATTTTATGCAAAGGCAACGGCTCTTCGGTGCTCGAACATCCGATCGTGATAGCGCACTGGAACAATACCCGGGTCTGGCTGAATGGTAACCCGGCACCCGCCGCCACCCTCGACGCGGGTGAATATTACATCGTACCTACTGCCACTTATACCACGGCGGGAAATCTCTACATCCGCAGTTCCGATCCCGTTTTTGTGTATCAAATGATCGGCGGCACCGCCGAAGGCGACGATGAAATGCGCACGGCGGGGCTGATCTTTGTGCCACCCATCAGTTGCGGTATTCCCAACACAGTGGACAACATCTACCAACCCAACCGCGTCGGCACCATGAAATTCGAGGGCGGACTGATGATCGTCGCTATGAAGGACTCCGCGCTCACAGTGAAGATTGACGGCAACCAGGTGACGATGGGCGCACCCGCTTCCGTGCAGGGATATCCCGAATTCGTGACCTACCGGCGGCTCAATCTCTTCACCGAAAGCAGTTCGCCAAACGTATTGAGCGTGGTGGCGGAAGGAGCTGTGCAAGTGGCTATGTTCGGGCGGAACGATCCCGCGAGTTTTGCCGCATTCTATTCGGGGTTCAGCAAAACGATCAAGCCCAGCCTGAAACTCAGCATGACGGGCGACGGCGTTTGTCCCGATACGCTCGTCGCCGACGGCAGATTTGACGGCGTACAATGGATGCTCGAAGATTCGGTACTGCAATACGGGCCGGATACTTTTTTCGTCGCCTATACGCCAGGGCGATACATCGCTACCGGCTACTTAGGCGTATGCCGCCGGACCGATTTTGCCGCAGACACGATAGATGCCGCTTTCAATTCTCCCGCATTCGAATACACCTTGGCCGAACCCTCCTGCTTTGGTTTTTCCGATGGCTACATCGGGTTCGGCATGCCCTCCGGCGGGCTTCCGCCTTATCAGTTTTCCATTGACAACGGACAAACGTTTTTTCCGGAAAACACTTTCGACGACCTTGCCGCGGGCCATTACCGGCTCGTGGCACGCGACGTCACGGGTTGTTACAACCGTCCGCTTGCAGCAAACATGGGTCAGCCCGACAGTTTTTTGGTGGATCTGGTGCCAAGGTTGTTGCCCCAATCGCTCAAACCCGGCGGCCGGGTGGAACTGGAAGCCGTGCCCGGCCGCCCGGTCGTGGGCGTTGAATGGTCTCCGGTTGACAGTACCGGCTGCACCGACTGCCTGACCTACACCTTTCACCCGGAAGCCAACACCTGGGTCACGGTCACGGTGTACGACGGAGAGGGTTGTCCGGCTTTTGACAGTCTGCTGATCCAGGTGGTGCCCAACGTGTACGCGCCCAACGTGATCCGCCCCGCATCCCTGGAAACCAACGACCGCTTTACCCTTTTCACACGGGAACAGATACCGATCCTCCGCCTGGCGATTTTCGACCGCTGGGGCGAGATGGTTTTTGAGCGGCGCGGTATTTTTACCAACGAGGCATCGGAAGGTTGGGACGGCAGCATAGGAGGCAGACAAGCCCTGCCGGGAGTATATGCCTTTGTAGCGGAAGTGGAAATTTTGCCGGGACAGGTGGCGGTGGTGAGGGGGGATGTGACGGTGGTGCGATGAAAAAACAGCGGGCACCCATCTATCATTTCAATTTTTCTGTCACTTCCAGCGCCTGCATGGTTGTGAAAAAATGCCGGATCGGGTCAGAGCTTACCCAGGTTGCGCCAGGATTCAATACTTGCGAAGCTGCGTTTCTGGCTTTCGTCGCCTGCATATAAAATGAAATTGGCGCCTGCCCGACGATGCCCGGGAGCGTTTTTTCTGGATGAATCAATACCTTTGAAAAATTCTGCCTTTGGCGTAAAATTGTATTTCATCTCAAACAAATACACCTCTATTCCTTCCAGAGATACCAAATCTACTTCAACATGATGGCTGTCCTTCCAGAAATAAAAATCAGACTGATTAATTTTTGTGCAAAAAAATAAGTCAGGTTTTAATTTTACACAAAATTTAACATTTTATCAAATGAACAACGCCCCTTTCAACTCCTCCACTTTCCCCAATGTCTGGATCCGTATCCCATACCGCTTCGGGTCAATCCCCTTCATGCCATATTTCGAGACATAAATTTCCTTGAAACCCAGCCGGTCTGCTTCGGCGATGCGCTGTTCGACACGCTGCACGGCCCGTATTTCGCCCGAAAGGCCGACCTCTCCCGCGAAACAGATGTTGGACGGAATGCTCACATCCTGCAGGGAAGAGATCAGCGAGGCAACAATCGCAAGGTCAATACCGGGGTCTTCCACACGAATGCCGCCGGCGAGGTTGAGGAACACGTCGTTGATGCTGAAAAAATAGCCGCAGCGTTTTTCAAGCACTGCCAGCAGCATCGAAAGGCGGCGCATATCGAAACCTGTGGCCGAACGCTGGGGCGTGCCGAATACGGCTTTCGAGACAAGGGCCTGAGTTTCAATCAACATCGGGCGCATTCCTTCCATCGTAGCGGCAACAGCGCAGCCACTAAGTTCTTCATCTTTCTGGCTCAGCAGCAGTTCCGAGGGATTGCTTACCTCCCGCAAACCGGCGGCCTGCATCTCGTAAATGCCCATTTCGTCGGTGCTGCCGAAGCGATTTTTCAGCGTGCGCAAAATGCGGTAGGTGTTGTGGCGGTCGCCTTCGAATTGCAGCACGCAGTCCACGATGTGTTCCAGCAGTTTCGGCCCGGCGATGTCGCCCTCCTTGTTGATGTGGCCGATGAGGAAAACGGGGATGTTGGTCTCTTTGGCGAAGCGGAGCAGTTCGCCCGCGCATTCACGCACCTGCGCGATGCCGCCCGGTGCCGAATCGAGGTGCGGCGTGCTCATGGTCTGGATGGAGTCCACGACCATGAGTTGGGGCTGGAGTTCCTGCGCCTGCTGGAGGATTTTGGTGGTGTTCGTTTCGGTCAGAATGAAACAGTCGGATTTGGGAATGCCGATGCGGTCGGCGCGCATCTTGATCTGCTCCTCGCTTTCTTCCCCACTGACGTACAGGATTTTAGCGGGCAGGTGCATCGCCACTTGCAGCAACAGTGTGCTTTTGCCGATGCCGGGCTGGCCGCCCATGAGCACCAGTGAGCCCGGCACGATGCCGCCGCCGAGCACCCGGTTGAGTTCCTGATCGGGGGTGGCGAGACGGACGGTGCGGCCGGTCTGGATTTGGCGGAGGGCGACGGCTTTAGAGGAAGAAGTTCTGCCCCCTCCTTCGCCTCCGGCTTCGGCGGGGAACCACGAGCGCCGCTTTTCTTCGGCCGTCGTTTCTTTTTGGATGACCTCTTCCTGGTACGTGTTCCATTCACCGCAATGGGGGCATTTGCCCAGCCACTTGGGGGAGGATGCGCCGCAGTTGGAGCAGAAGAAGATGGTGCGTGGTTTTGCCATGATAGAGGTCAAACTTGATTTTCAAACAACTTTTTTTCTACCCAAATTTCGTCCATTTCACGTTTCAGTTCACGGGCAAGTTCTTCCTCAGTCGGCAGGTAAAGTTTGTACTTGGAAGCGAAAAGTTGGCGGCTTTCCTCCAAAATGGAATATCTGACAACTGCCGCGTCTTTTTCGCTGCACAAAACGATGCCGATTGTCGGATTGTCGTCGTTAACCCGGATTCTGTCTTCGTAGTAGCGGACGTACATATCCATTTGCCCAATATCCGCGTGTTCGAGTTCGCCGATTTTGAGGTCAATCAGCACATAGCATTTCAGCAGAATGTTGTAAAAAACGAGGTCAACGTAGAAGTTTTTGTTCTCAGTCGGAATACGTTTTTGGCGGGCGACAAAAGCAAATCCTTTTCCCAGTTCGAGCAAAAAGGCTTGCAAACGATCAATCAGCACAGTTTCAAGTTCTTTCTCTGAAATTTTGGCAGAATGAGGAATGTCAAGAAATTCTGGCACATAAGGGTCTTTGATAAAATCCTCTGGTCGGAAAGGGGCAGCCGAAGCGTTGGATTCAGTCATCATTTCTTTCTTTTGTTGGCTGCTCAACAATCGCTCATAGAAAAATGAATGGATTTGACGCTCCAACTGCCGGATGCTCCATTGGCTGGCGATGGCTTCATCGCGGTAAAACAGGCGCCCGCGTTCATTTTCGACTTTTGAAAGCAAACGGTATTGCGTCCAAGTTAATTCGTGACGCAGCGCGTCACGAATTGGAAAAGCAGCGTAGAAGAGCCGCATATAACGCAGGTTGCTTGCGTCGAACCCTACCCCAAACTCTTCCGTAAGCCGAGTGGACAAAAACGCAAGTATCTGCTTGCCATAATCGGCACGGGATTTCCCGCCCTGTTCTTCTTCGACGATCATTCTGCCAATGTTCCAATAGGTTTCGACGAGAGCAAAGTTGACCGCTTGATAAGCTTGCCGGCGGCCTTCAAGCAAAGCCGAACGGATGCGGGCATACAGTTGTTCAAATTCGATTGACATGATTTTCATGGTTTGGGTTTGAAATATTGAATGTTTCAAAAGACTCTGCAGTTGGAGCAGTAGATGGTGCGCGGTTTTGCCATTTCAAGGAAATGTTTTTTCAACACCAAAAGTCCATCTTTTAAAACAATTTTTATCAAAATTTCATTTTTTTCAGAAAAACAAAAAGGGGCAAAGCCGGTCATCCCGGCTTTGCCCCCGCTTTTGGAGACCAAATCGGCCTTAATCGGCCATTTCGTCCACTTCTTCTTTTTCGGATACGACCTCGAATTTCACTTCCTGCTCAACTTCCGGGTGGAATTTCACAGTTGCAGTGTAGGTGCCGAGTTCTTTCACTTCGTCGGGCATTTCGATGATGCGCTTGTCGGCTTCTATGCCCATATCTTTCAGAGCGTTGGAAATGTGTTGCGCGGTCACCGAACCGAACAGACGACCCGATTCACCGGCTTTGGCGGTGATCTTCAGTCTGGTGCCGGCCAATTTGGCGGCCGTTTCTTTGAAGGCCGCTATGACAACTGCCTCTTTTTTAGAGGCTTGTTTTTTCATGCCTTCCAATTTGGCCAGGTTTACCTTGTTGGCGACGATGGCCAGGCCCTTCGGCAGCAGGTAGTTGCGTCCGTAGCCGTCTTTCACTTTGACGACATCGTGTTTGGCGCCCACCTTTTCGATATGTTCGAGCAGAATGATATTCATTGCTGTTGAATTTGAATGTTAAAAAGGTTTACTGGTTTACCGGTTTGCGGGTTAACGGGTTAACGGGAAGACTAATGTAACCCGTTGACCCGCAAACCTGCTAACCCGACAACCTCGTTATTTCATCAGGTCGGCCACGAACGGCAGCATTGCCAGGTGACGGGCGCGTTTGACGGCGGTGGACACGCGGCGCTGGTATTTCAGGCTGTTGCCGGTGATACGGCGCGGGAGCAGTTTGCCCTGTTCGTTGATGAATTGCAGCAAAAAGTCGCTGTCTTTGTAGTCAATGTGTTTGATGCCGAACTTGCGGAAACGGCAGTATTTTTTGCGGCGCAGTCCAATTTTCGGATTGCTGAGAAATTTTACGTCTTCTCTTGAAGCAGCCATATATCGAGTAAATGATTTGAAAGTGAATGAGTTGGTTTAATCGGCGTCGAGGTCAACGACTTCCGGTGCGGCCACCACTTCCTCCGCAACTTCGGCGGGAGCAGGAGCGGACTCTTTTTTCTTTTTGGAGCCGATGCGACCGTTGCGTTTGTCGTCGTTGTATTTGATGCCGTATTTGTCGAGTTTGACGGTCAGGAAGCGGAGCAGGCGCTCATTGCGCTTCATGTTCAACTCGAATTTTGCCAACCAGTCGGCCACGTCGCAACCAAACTCGATGCAATAATAAACGCCCGAAGAGCGCTTGTTGATGGGGTAGGCCAACTGGCGGAGGCCCATTTCGTCCACTGCCACGATGGTGGCGCCGAAACCTTTCAGTTCCTTCTGGACGTGTTCTGCTGTCGCTTTGACTTCATCGCCCGACAGCACCGGATCTACGATGAAGGTGACTTCGTAATGTCTCATTATGAGTCAGTTGTGAAAAAATTAATGATTTTTTTAAAAAACGGCTGCAAAAGTAGCAACTCCCGCCCGAATGAGCAAGTAAATACCGGAATTTTACTGAGAAAACCTTTGGGAAGAGAAGGGGAGCGCTTGGTTTTTGAGTTTACAAATGATACTTTTCCAAGCGCCGGTACAGGGATGCCCGCGTCAGACCCAATTCCGCAGCCGCTTCCGTGATGTTGCCGTGGTATTTCTGCAGGGCCTTCATGATCAGTTGTTTTTCCATGTCGTCGAGGTTCATGGTAGGCAATTCAGCGCCGTGTTCTTCGACGCCGTTCTGGCGGAAAAAGAAGTCTTCCGGCTGGAGTTTTTCACCCTGCGCCATGATAACGGCGCGTTCTACGGCGTGCTGAAGTTCGCGGACGTTACCGGGCCAGGGATAACGGAGCATTTCTTTCAGCAAGGCTGCACTGAGGCCCGTGACGGGGCGGTTGTATTTGCGCGCGAATTCTTTCAGGAAATGCTGTGCCAGCGGTTCGATATCGTCCGTACGCTCGCGCAGCGGCGGAAGTTGAATTTCTATCGTATTGATCCTGTACAACAAGTCCTGGCGGAAGGTGCGGTTTTTCACCGCTTCATACAGGTTTTGATTGGTGGCGGCGATGACCCGCACGTTGACCGGGCGCACCCGGTTGGAGCCGACGCGGGTAACGGTACGGTTTTGCAGTACAGTGAGTAGTTTGGCCTGGAGCCCCAGTGTCAAATTGCCGATCTCGTCCAAAAATATGGTGCCACCGTCAGCCGCTTCGAACCGGCCCGGGCGGTCTTCGCGGGCGTCGGTGAAAGCACCTTTGACGTGGCCGAAAAGTTCACTTTCAAAAAGCGTTTCTGTAATGGCGCCGAGGTCCACTTTCACAAAATTCTCCTGTGCGCGTCGGCTGTGTGAGTGGATCGCCTGTGCGATCAAATCCTTGCCGGTGCCGTTTTCGCCGAGTAAAAGGACGTTGGCGTCCGTCTCCGCTATACGTTGCACCGTTTCATAGATTTGCTGCATCGCACGGCTCTGGAAGATCATTTCCGGCAGGTCGCGGGCTTCGGCGAGGTTGCGACCTGCCTGTTTGGATTTCAGTTGGGTATTTTCGTCCTGGCTGGATTTTAGCTTCAGTGCGGAGTGCAGGGTAGCGAGCAGTTTGTCGTTGTCCCAGGGCTTGAGCACAAAATCGGTTGCGCCGTTCTTGATGGCGCGCACGGCCAGTTCCACGTCACCATAAGCGGTGATGAGTACAACCACCGCCGAAGGATCGAGTTCGAGGATCTTTCCCAGCCATTGGAAACCTTCCTGCCCGGTATTTTTGGCACTGCGGCCAAAATTCATGTCGAGCAGAATGATGTCGTACCGTTTTTCCTTCATAAAGCCGGGTATTTCCTCCGGCTCCCGTGTGGTATCCACTTCTGCGAAATGGCGCTTGAGGAACAATTTGCCCGCGCTCAACACACCCGGGTTGTCGTCTACAATGAGGATATTGGCTTCGTTCATTTCCATGGTGTACGCCGGTTTGTGCGCCGGAAGTCCGTTCCGGCCCTTTCACGCCGGAACGGACTTCCGGCGTACGTACAAGCCGCAAAGACAATGCCCGCCGCTAAGGGTGTGCAAATCAACGGAAATTTTTTGAAATAGTGTTCGTTTTCGGACACCGGCGTTCGCCAGCGAACGGATACATGGGGCGACAGGAATGATAAAAAGTTTGATTTTCAGATGTTTAAGATTTTGGCACAGGGTTGAATTTGCATACTGTGAAAGTTTGATTTGGTTTGCTGTACAACCTGAGCCCCGATTCCTCCCTATGGAGAGAGGGATCGGGAGTAAGGTTGACGCAAATTGCTTCATTCTCTTTTTTCAAACGCATTTCCCACCCCTGTGCGGGATCAACCTTTTATCAACAGAACGTGGACAGAGCAATCAAAAAGAAAAAATGGACGCCCCAGCGCATAGGTCTCGGTATTGCGGCGCTGGCGTTCGTGGCATTTTCCGTTTACAGCATCGCGCTTGCAGGGCGGCACAGCAGCCTCAATGTCAACCGCGAAAAGATCACGGTGTCGAAAGTGGAACGCGGCGTATTTGACGAATTTATCGTGGTCACGGGCGTAGTACAGCCCTTAAAAACCTACCAACTCGATGCCATCGAAGGCGGCTATGTGTCGCAAAAACTATTGGACGGCGGCGCAACGGTGAAACAGGGCGACCTGATCCTGAAACTGGAGAACCAGCGCCTCACCATGGATTTTGTCAACCGGGAAACGGAAATGTACCGCCTGATCAACGAGTTGGAAAACACCAAACTCAGCCTCAAACAGGACAAGTTCGCGCTGCGCCGCACCCTCTCGGAATTGGACTACCAAATACAACAAGCCAAGGACGACCACGAGCGCAACATCAAACTGTTCGCCGATGGAGTCATCAGCTCGCAGGAATTCACCCGCACCAAAATAGCCTTCGAGCGCCTCACACAGCAGCGCGAGATCGAGATCGAGAACCAAAAATTTCAGGAAGAGAACAGCCTTGTGCAAATCAAGCAGTTGGAGGGCACGCTGGATCGTACCCGTACCAACCTGAGTATGATGAAACAGAACCTCGAAAACCTCTCGGTCAAAGCTCCTGTTTCCGGCCTCTTGTCGCGGGTAGACGTGGAAATCGGCGCGGGCATCACCGCCGGACAGAACATCGGCCAGATTGACGATCTCAACGGCTTCAAAATGCGCGTGGAAGTAGACGAACACTATATTTCGCGCATCTTTCCGGGACTCGAAGGGTCTTTCGAGTTCAGCGGCGCAACCACCAAACTGGTCGTCGCGAAAGTATACCCCGAAGTGCGCAATGGACGCTTCGAAGTGGACATGACCTTTGAAAAGAAAATCCCCGAAGGCATACGGCGTGGCCAGTCGGTGCCCGTACGGCTGCAACTCGGCAAACCTGCCGAAGCCACCTTGCTCCCGACCGGCGGCTTTTTCAGCGACACGGGCGGCAACTGGGTCTACGTGCTCAATGAAAGCGGCTCTAAAGCCGAAAAACGCAACATCTCCTTAGGCCGGAAAAACCCTCAATACTTCGAAGTACTGAGCGGCCTGGAGCCCGGAGAACAAGTGATCACAAGTAGTTATGAGAACTTCGGGGATAAAGACATCTTGAACCTTCAATGAGAATTTGGTTATTCGGGGATATGGTCAGTCGAATCTCATTTCACCCTATCCCTCAAGCAAAACTTTCAAATCACCAAATAAACAAATCAACAATTCAACGATTCAACAATGATAAAGACGACCAATCTGCAAAAGATTTTCACGACCGACGAGGTGGAAACCACCGCGCTCAACGGTGTCAGCATCGAAATCCAGCCCGGCGAATTTGTGGCCATGATGGGCCCCTCCGGCTGCGGTAAATCCACCCTGCTCAACATCCTTGGTCTGCTCGACAATCCCTCGGAAGGCGAATATCACTTCTTCGGCACCGAAGTTGCCAAAATGAGCGAGCGCAACCGCGCCAACCTGCGCAAAGGCAACATCGGCTTCGTGTTCCAGTCGTTCAACCTGATTGACGAACTGACGGTATACGAAAACGTCGAATTGCCCTTACTTTACCTGAAAACCCCTGCCAGCGAGCGCAAAAAGAAAGTGGAAGCCCAGCTCGAACGCATGAACATCATGCACCGCCGCAATCACTTCCCGCAACAACTCTCCGGTGGTCAGCAACAACGCGTCGCTATTGCCCGTGCAGTGGTCGCCAACCCTAAAGTGATCCTCGCCGACGAACCGACGGGTAACCTCGACTCCACCAACGGCCTCGAAGTCATGAACCTCCTCACCCAACTCAATCAGGGCGGCACGACCATCATCATGGTGACGCACTCGCCGCACGACGCGGGTTTTGCACACCGGATTGTCAACTTGTTTGACGGGAAGGTGGTGACGGAGAATTTTCACGTGTGAGGCTATATACCGGAACGGAGTTCCGGCTTTTCTCTATCGGAACAGCGTTCCGGTAAACGGTGCAACAACTAAAAACAAAAACTACTGAAAGCGCAAAACGCAGCCGGCCGGTTCGCTGGTCGCACTGTCTAACCACCTGTTAGTTAGTCAGCCGTCTTTATCCAAACAAAAGCCGGCGGATCGCGACGGCTGCGTTTTGACGTCATTTATTGCTGAATTGCCCCACCGATGAATCGGTAACCCCACCGATAAATCGGTGGGCTGAATGCCAGGTCCGCAGGACTTTTTCAACTCAACCCACCGGCCTATCGGTGGGAGCCAACACAAGATGATGCTCGAACTAAAAGACATTGAACGTTATTATCAAAACGGTGCGCTCAAATCATACATCCTGCGCTATGTGAACGCCCACGTTGCCGAAGGTGAATTTGTCAGCATTATGGGCCCCAGCGGTTCGGGTAAAAGCACCCTGCTCCATATATTGGGCATGCTGGACGAACCCACAGCGGGAGAATACTGGTTTTTGGGCGAAGCCGTGCACAAATTCAATGAGCGCCGCCGCACCGAACTCTACCAGCAATACATCGGGTTCGTATTCCAGGCCTATCACCTGATTGACGACCTGACGGTATATGAAAACTTAGAAACGCCGCTGCTCTACAAGAAAGTCCCTTCGTCCGAACGGAAAAGCCGCATCGCCGACGTGCTCGACCGGTTCAATATCGTGGCGAAAAAAGACTTGTTTCCCAATCAGTTATCCGGCGGTCAGCAGCAACTGGTCGGCGTCGCGCGCGCGCTGATCGGCAATCCCAAACTCATTCTGGCCGACGAACCTACGGGCAACCTGCAAAGCCAGCAGGCCAAAGAGATCATGGAGATTTTCAAAAAACTCAACGAAGAAGACGGAGTCACCATCATTCAGGTAACGCATTCTGAAACGAATGCGCAATACGGCAAGCGGATACTGCATTTGATGGACGGAAGGGTGGAAAGCGAAGAATTGGTAAAAAGAGCCTGATTTTCAGAATATTTGGACAAACGCAAGCAGCCATTCGGGTATTAGAATTACTTCTTTTCGGCAAAAGCGGAAAGCAGTGGCCTAAAAACTCGAATGGCCGCTTTGTTTTTACGCAACATGGCAAAATTTTTGACTCTGTAGCTTTTTGTAAAAACCGCTTCACTTCCCGCAACTTTGTCACCCGCAGAAGTTCGGCGTATTTTTTAATACAGAGCTGCCATGAAAAAACTTTTACCTCTGATCTTCCTCTTTTTGCCGTTTATATCGTTTGGACAAACTCCCTTCAAATGGGATTTTGGCGGCGGGCTCGGCATCACCTCCTATCAGGGCGACCTCGACGCACTCAAAGTCAACACCGGATTCAGGGAAATACATTTTTCGGTTGCAGCTTATTTGCGCCGCAACCTGAGCAACAATTTTGCTACCAGGATCGGCCTGGTAGCGGGCAAATTAGCGGGCGATGACGCCAATTTTGCCGAACCGGAATGGCGCGTGCTCCGGGGCATTTACTTTGAAAGTCCGTTTGCAGAAGTGACGGCAATTGCCGAATACTACCCGCTCGGAATGTATCCAAAGCGCGGCAAGTCAATCAAAGCACGCCGCGCCGTGGCGCCCTATCTTTTTATAGGCGTGGGTGGAGCTTATTCCAATCCCACTGTATTCTGGAACGATACCAACGGAAACGAATACATTGACCCTGAAGCCGCTCAGCGCGACAAGGAGGCCAAAACAAATAAAGTCAACATCGTCACACCGCTCGGCCTCGGTCTCCGCTTTTTGTTGAAAGACCACAGTACATTCGGTCTGGAGGCCGCGTTGCGCCCTACCTACTCGGACTACCTCGACGGGGTGAGTCAGGCCGGGAACCCCAATGAAAACGACTGGTATTTTACCGCACAGATTGGATTCAGTTACCCCTTCGGTAAAAATAAACGCAATAAACCCATCGCCAAAACGGAAGAACTCAAAGAAAAAACGAAAGAAAAACCCCGGCAGAAAGACCTGTTTGTCGACACAGACAAAGATGGCATCGCCGATTTCGATGATGATTGCCCCATTACACCCGGGCTGAAAAGCCTGAAAGGTTGCCCCGACAAAGACGGCGACGGCGTTGCGGACAAGTACGATCTGTGCTCCGAACAGCCCGGCCCGGTTGAGTTGAACGGCTGCCCCGACTCCGACGACGACGGCATCGCCGACAAGGACGACAAATGCCCCGACGTACCCGGACAAGCTGCATATCGCGGGTGTATGCCTTCTGACCAGGACGAAGACGGGATCGCCGATAAAGACGACCTTTGCCCCGATGCGGCGGGGCCGGTTGAGTTGAACGGCTGCCCCGACTCCGATGGCGACGGCATTGCCGATAAGGACGACAAATGCCCCGATGTAGCCGGAATCGCCGATCAAAAAGGCTGCCCTGCCCTGCCGCCGCCCGATAAAGCCATCTATTTCAGGGCTGCGCAGGACAACTGGTACAGAACCTCCGATGAAACGCTCGACGAGGTAGTGGGAATTCTTAAAAACGACAACAGCCTGAAAGCCATTATCTCCGGTCATACCGACGACGCTGCCGAAACCGCCACGGCCAACCTTTCCGGTAACCGCGCCAAAAAAGTATACGATTTTCTGGTATCGCAGGGCATCCCGCCATCACGCCTGCAATTCACCGGAAAAGGTTCCAGCCAGCCGGTCAGTGAAAAATTGTTGTCGGACGACCCGCTGCTCAACCAACAACTCCGGAGGCGGGTAGAGGTGCGGTTTACGCGAGAATAAAACGCCACCCTGAAATTTATAACAATGTAAAAACAATGCACGAGAGCCTTGTGCCGCTGTTGTGCGTCCACGCCAACAGCAGATTTTCACCATAGCCAGGAGGAAAAGAGAACAAAAACGCCTGGCTGATGTGATGAATTGTCGTTGGCGCGGACGCACAACGACGGCACAGAATACCCTTTTCAAGGAACATTGTGAAAAACGGATTGTATTTGTCATGTTGCAAAATCAGGGGCGGCTCATGCGAATCAGGGTTAAAAATTCGTCGCTGATTTCCAGGTGTTTACATTTACGAAACTTTGAAAGTTTCGTAAACGTGCTATCTGAGTAATTGAAGTCCAATGCGCATGAGTGTTTTGCTCCTGATTCGCATGATTCATGTTGGCACAAGTGTCCGAAATCGAACATTTTCGTTCGGTTTCGGGCATTTTTATTTTAAATAATAATCAATTTACTAACTGATTATCAATATTTTACAATAGCGGCATGCCGATTGAATTTTTAACGCCAACCGCATTCCCTGACTACCCTTCAATGACTTCAATGACCAATATACCCTCAGCCATCTTACGCTAACAACTCGTCCATGCTCGCTACCTATCTCAAACTCGCCCTTCGCAATCTCTCGAACAACCGGCTTTATTCCACTATCAATATCCTCGGTTTGGCTGTCGGCATAGCCGCCAGCCTGCTGATTTTCCGCCTGGTTCATTATGAACTGAGCTTCAACAAACATTTCAAGAACTACGACCGCATCGTGCGCGTCGTCACGGTGACAAAAAGTCCGGAAGAAGGAGAAGGGCATACACCAGGTATCCCCATCCCGGCGATGGATGCCATCCAAAATACGGTTACCCAATTCGAGCAATACGCGCGCATCAAAGAGACCTGGCCTACAATTTCCGTCCCCGACGCCACAGGCGGCGGGGCAAGCCGGAAATTCAATACCGATAATGAGCACGAACTCGGCATTTTTACGGAGCCTTCATTTTTCAAAATATTCGACTGGCAATGGCTGGCGGGCGACCCTGAAACGGCATTGAAAGAGCCCAATTCGATCGTCCTGACCCAAAAAATGGCCGAAAAATGCTTTGACTCCTGGCAGGAGGCCCTGGGCAAAACGGTGTTGATGGACAATGCCCTGCTTCTGGCGGTGCGCGGCGTAGTGGCCGATGCGCCGGACAATAGCGATTTTCCTTTCCACCTGATGGTATCGTACGAAACCCTGAAAAAAAACAAGGAATTGTATTCATACCATGAAGACTGGGGTAGCACGAGCAGCAACGATCAGGTTTTCGGCCTGCTTCGCGACGCAGGACAATTGGCTGCCGCCAATACTACGCTCGCTACCGTCGGCCAGAAGGAATACAAAAGCGAAAGCCCGCACTTCAGCAAAAAACACGAATTGCAGCCGCTGGCCGATAAACATTATGACGACCGTTTTGGCAACAATGGGAGCCACACTGTCAGTAAGAGCCGTTTGTGGGTGTTGTCGCTGGTGGGCGTTTTGATCGTCGTCATGGCCTGTTTCAATTTTATCAATCTGGCCACCGCGCTGGCAGCCCGGCGCTCAAAGGAAGTGGGTGTGCGCAAAAGCCTGGGAGGCAGCCGCGGCCAATTGATGCGCCAGTTCATGGGGGAAACGACATTGCTCGTATTGTTCTCCGTTGCATTGGCTGCCGCGCTGGCCGCTGCGCTGGCGCCACTCCTGAAACACATATCCGAAGTGCCGGATGCGCTTCCTTTCTTTTCCAATCCGGCGATCTGGGCATTTTTGTTGGCATTGACACTGGTGGTAAGCCTTTTGTCGGGCTTTTATCCGGCAATGGTATTGGCGGGCTTCAACCCCATCAAAGCATTAAAAAGCAATACTTCACCCAATAGTGCCGGTGGCGGCACACTGCGCAAATCTTTGGTGGTGTTGCAGTTTGTGATAGCGCAGGGTTTGATCGTCGGCACACTGATCACTGTCAGTCAACTGGATTTCATCCGCAAAATGGACCTGGGTTTTCAGCCGGATCTGGTGTATACGGTGAATGTCAGTTACGACAGCAGCAGCGCCCCACGTTTCGAGACGTTCAAACAACAACTGTTGCAACTCGCAGGTGTGGAATCGGTCGGCTATGGCAGCGATGTGCCTTCGTCCGGCAACACCTGGTCGAGCAATTTTGCATTGGGTCGGGGTGCGCAGGATGCCTTGTTCAACACCTCGATCAAATATTGCGAACCGGATTATTTCAAAACCTACGGGTTGAAAATGGCTGCCGGACGCATCCCCGCACCCAGCGACACCATGCGCGAAGCGGTGGTCAACCGGACCCTGTTGCGCAAACTGGGTATACAAGACTTGAACGAAGTATTGGGCAAAGAACTGCGCCTCGGCGGCCGACGGTGGATGACCATCGTGGGTGTGGTGGAAGATTTTAATTCGCACTCGCTGCACCAGGAACTGGAGCCCATCACCATGACCACCCGGAAAGAACTTTACTACGTGGCAGGCATCAAAATCCACCCCGAAAACATGAATGCCACGACGACCTCCATTCAGAAATTATTCGACCGGACTTTCCCCGAACAGGTATTCGACGGTCAGTACTTCGACGAGTCCATCGCCGAATTTTACCGCGACGAAAACCGCTTCTCTCTCACTTGCAAAGGCTTCGCTGTATTGGCCATTTTTATTTCCTGCCTCGGCCTGTTCGGGCTGGCATCGCTGATCGCCGTCCAGAAAACGAAGGAAATCGGCATTCGCAAGGTGCTGGGCGCTTCCGTCGGCTCAGTGGTCGGGCTGCTGAGCCGCGATTTTCTGATACTCGTCCTGATCGCTTTCGCCCTGGCCGCGCCTTTGGCCTGGTGGGGTATGAACCGTTGGCTGGAGGACTTTGTCTACCGGGTCAATATCGGTTGGTATCTGTTTGCCATCACAGGGGCGCTGGCAATTGTGGTGGCATTGGCAGCGATCGGATTTCAGGCGGTAAGGGCGGCGTTGGCGAACCCGGTGGAGTCGTTGCGGTCGGAGTGACGGAATTACCATTCTCAGCGGTATATATCCATTGCACAGCGAGCGACCTCGCTCCGTCCCGTTGACGATGCCATTGCACCCGGTGAGGCAAGGGGTTTCACCGAAGACAAATATGATAAAAAAATGTTTTTTATTTCGATAAAATAACATTATTTTTGCTGGCAAAATGCATTTTAATCCGCTTTTTAAAGCCAGTAAGCATAAACGTCTTCGAATGAACTCGATCGAACCGGATGTAACAGCCTATTTAATCCGGCAGCTCACGACCGGTGTCGCTTCTCCGGACAATAAAGTGATCCTGCAGGATTTTATCCATGAAATGGGCGCGGAAGGCCACTTTCATGGCCATCGGCTTTTATACAGCATGGCCATTGACCTGAAAAGCGGCGCGCTTCAACCGCCGGTTATCCGGGAAGCTATCCTGCAGGTACCGGTAAAAAAGGAATTTTTGCGCAAGCAGTTGCGTTCTTTGCCTGTAGGCGCCAAAATTCCCACACTCGCAGCATTCGGACGGGTATTGAGAGAGATGCTGGAAAGAGATCCCGCCGAGACCTCCGTTTTCCAGGCAACTACTCCCGATCCCTACATTCATATCTGTGCTTTGCGGGCATTTATGAAATATCTTACCCCGCACAAAGACTTTGGTGAATACGATGAAGCAAGGAAGATGGAAATCCGTGAAATTTTTTCGGTAGAATTTGCCGAGTTGGCAGTAGCCAGTTTGGGCCCTCCCAATGGGCTGGTATACGTCACCCATGAGGAATCGCTGGCCGCAACGGCAGGTCTGAAAGACCGGGCGGCCCACCTTGCCGACGGTTTGGGCTTATCACCCTGGGATGTCAAACCGGGCACAGAATTGGTGGTGGTGCATTACCCCGGAGATTTTGACCGGGATTGCTACCAACCTTGTTGCCTGAACGCCTATTGGGGGAATGTGATGGTGGAAGGCGATGCCCTCCGCGAAAACATGTGCAATCCATGTTACCTGTCATATTACAAGCTCGACGAGTATGGCCGTACTTTTAGCATCAGCAGCGCGATTATGCCCATGCGCGAAAGGGTACACCGGTCTTTTGCAGGGCTTGACAAAGGTTATCTCATGCAAGCGGAATTGCTCGAACCCATACAAAACCCTATACCCGAAGTATCTTCCGACCCGATCCGGAAGGAGGGTTACGGGCGCTTTTTATCTTGCTGAAAAACCCGTAAATTACCGCGGCAAATGGAAAATACTTCAACAACACCGGTTTTGCGCGAATTCTCGACAGCCCAATGGCAGCATTGGACGGAGGACATCCTCCATTTAAACACGGCATATCCCATCAGTTATTTTTCGCCGGACGACGAACCCGCCGATGTGCTGTCGAAAATGATCGCCCATTTGCAGGAAAACGACATCAGCACCCGTCCTTATGAAGAGGCGATCAATGAACTGCTCCATAAATACCACAAGGAACAGTTCAATGCGCCCAAACTGCATGCGCTGCTATCAGCCGTCATGTCCTCCGGGTCGTTCATTTGTAAGACGTACGTGCTCCGTTTGTTTGACAGCAGGCTGCTTGCTCCTTTGGAGAATAAAGGGTTTTCCCTGCACGCCCTGACCTTGCAGGCCCTGACAAAAATGAACCTGACCGATGCCGAGCGCAGCAAAGTGCTGGCTTCAACCCGGGCGTTGTTGCTTGAAATGCAACCGCGTGCAGATATCTATGCACAAAGTTTGTATTTCGCCCGCAATCAGGACGACCTCAATCATCCGCTTGCCGGTTTTTTCGATTGGATGACCCTGATGTTTCAGGTACTCGAAAAAAATCCCGGCGCAGATCCTGCTCATCTGTGTCCCAAAGCCATTCGTATGGAAGTGCTCAGCGCAGCAGTAAGCCGGAAGGGGGACTTTTTCCCCGCGTTTTATCATTGGTTTAAGGCAAATGACGAAATGTTGAGCCGCAACATCGCCTATTTGTACGTTTTATCGGGACTGTGCCAATGGCTGGAAGAAAAACCGGAACGCTGGCAAGCTAATGAATACACGAATGCATTGCTGTTCCTGCTCTTAGCCAAATCGCTGTTGCCCCGGAAAAAATCGTACGGAGAAGGGGAAAATATCATCGTGCAGGCGCCTGCCGAGGTAATGGAATTCCTGATCCAGAGCAACCAAATGAAAAAAAACAGAATTGGCTGGCAGGAAGGCCTCTATTCCACGCAGACAAGTGAATATGATATCTTTTGGTATACGTCATCCATAACCGACGATTTTATTTTTATCGGTAATGGGAAACAGAGCGTTAAAATATACGACGAAACGCTTGGAGAATTTTTCTGTGACCTGGAAGCCAATACCAGCCCGCAGGAAACCCTGATGAAAAAGGATCAATGGAACGTCCGTGCCGGCGCACGTGCAGCCTGATTGTATTATGCAATATGAATCGCTCTTGTTCGATCTCAAACCGGAAGAGATAGAGTATCTCATTTGGGAAGAAGAACTCCGCGCTCAGGGGTGGGAGGTTTATTATGCCATAGATCCTGCCGAAATACGGGATTATTGCTTCCCCTTCGGATTCGACCGGGAAGAATTCAGGGCAATCACAGAGAGAAAGTCAAAATCTTTTATCGCCGACGAACATCTGTTGCTCTTAGACCTTCTGGGCCGCCCGGACCGGGACCGGACACGGCATGTCGTTCTATTAAAAGATTATTTTGAAGAGGTCAACGGATTGATCCGATATAGCATACAACAAGCCAACGACCTGCCCATGCAGGGCGAAAAAGTATTTCAGGACTTCTTTTTCAATATAAACTCAGACGGAGGCAGAGACTTGGGTGAATACAATGAAAACCCCGAACAACAAGGCACCGAATTTGTACAGAGCCATTTTTCGGAAGTGCTGGCCAGCGCCCTGATGCTCAGGAACGGTACGGAAGAACTGGCGAAACTATTGCAAAAAGGCCTGATCATCAGTGAAAACAACATCGAAGGTGATGAAGACCTGCTCGATGCCCTCGCGGCCGATATAGAAGACCCGCGACTCGAAGAAAACGAGCTGCTCATCCGGCTCGACAACCTCGCCCAAAATAAAAAACTACAGAAAAAGTTCAGCAAACGGCGCGATGTGCGCGTGATCGGACGCCTCATCACTGCCAATCAGTACTTCGTTAAGACCAACCAAAGGCGTTTGTTTTTTTGCTTTACGGATGCAGAAATTTCAGTAGCGTTGCTGCGCGATCTGTTCGACAAGAAAGATCTGCCCGACTATCCGACTTTTGGTAATGTTCAGGCATTTCCATTCTTTCGCAAGCGGCGCCATCTCTTTGCCCAACTGTTGTGTAAAGGCGCTTCCGAGACTTCCGAAGGCGTATTGAAAAACCTGAAAACGCTTCAACATACGACAAAGGAATTTCGGGCGGAACTCGATAAAAGCGGGTACAGCGAAAAGATATTTTTCAGCACGGCTGCCCGCGGCATTCTGGAGCGGTATACCAAACTCCGCAACCAGTTTGAAAATGAAAACCTGGTGCGGCATTATGAAAAAACGCTGAACGAAGCGCGCGCCATCGCTGAACAAAAAAATGCAGACGAAGCAAGAGCGCTCATAGAACGGATACAGAACGACTTGCCTGAGATCATTAAACGGCTCAGCGGGTTTGAAGAACAAATGCGATATCTGGCCGAAGAACACCGGTTCAATGTAGCATTTACGCGGGGAGTCAGCGATCTGGAAAAAAGGCACGGCAAATTCAACCTGGCAAAAGGAAATGACCCGGTGGAGGGGAGCTACCACCACCTGCCAACAGTGTTTTGGTTAAGCAACAATCACCAACATCAAATCAAATCCATCGCCGATTTTGTTCTCGGTCGAAATACAGAAAATGAATTGTCCGAAACACTAAAAACAACCATCAGCACGCTCAACAAAGAACGGGCATACACCCACGAAGAAAAGCTCATCAAGGCTTACATTTACCTGATACTTCCCCGGACAAGCCCGAACGACGACAATAATAAAGTTTCCCTCGATTGGGTCAACAGCATATTGCAAAGGGAAAGAGACAGCTTGAATCCCGATCTCCGGGGGGAATTCAAATACCTCGCTGTTTGGGCAGCGCGCCGGGCCAAACGATATGATGATTCTCTATTGTTCGCCCAACAGGAGATTGATCGCCTGGAAAAAGAAAACAATCGGGATGCAAAACTCGGTCGTTTTTATCACGGGCGGTTCCTGGCCAACTATTGCCTCTATGATACCCAAAAAGAAGGCATGGAACCCGCATATCGAAAATCGCTTTTAACGACTTCCATAGAAGATTGTAAATCGGCCAAAAAACTCTATGAACAATTGAATTCCACTATGCTTGAGATCAGGGATAAGCTGCAATATACCCTCCTCAACAGCTTGTGCTTTTTGTATACCGAATTATTCGTGGAAGAAAATAAACCAGAACATCTGGCATCAGCACGGGATTTCCTGCTCAAACTCAGAGAACCCGACCCCGATAATTATAAAAGATTCCCTGAATACCTCCATACGGAAAGTTACCTGGAATATCACGAATCCTTTGTCCCGGAAGGCAATATTCTGTTCAAACTCAATATGGCTTTGGATGCCATCAACAGAGCCCTGAACCTTCTCGGACCTGACGACATAGACCTGCGTTCCAAATATGAAGATCTGAGGGGGAAAATCACCAAACGGCAACAACAATTCAATCGGTAAATCCCTGCTTCCATCCTTTTCAATCGGTCATTCGGGCGCACTTTCTCCCAGTGCGCCCGAATTATTTTGTGCGCATAACCCACCTCGCGATCTTCCGCATCCAATCAATATATTGTATGAAATTTTCAAATATCCGCTCGCTGTTTTACAAAGGCCCTTTTCTTTTTTTTACTCTGGTTGCCAATACATTGTACTGTCAAAACCAGGCTGCGTCATTCAGCGATCTCGTTCAAAACTTCGCTGCCGAATACCGGGCGCTCGATATTCCCCGGGTGGATTTCGACTATCGGAATTACCTCAGGGAAATTCCTTCCGTGACAGAAATTGAAAAAAGGGAGGCGTTTTTTGGGAAATACCGGCAGGCGCTTCACAATATGGACAACAAACAACTGGCGGAAGAGGAACAAGCGACGCTTGCACACCTCCGATATCAACTCGACCTCCACCTCGAACGCTGCGCATTGGAAAAACAGATCCGATCCGAAGGCCAGTTCGTTATCCCCAACGAAGGTCTGAACAAGGCGCCGCACGGCAAGTCACTCTACGGTTTTTTTATCCGGTATGCAACCGGCGTAGATATTGCACCGGACGAAATTTTCGACTTCGGCATGACGGAAATCAGAAAAATTCACCGCGAGATCAATGCCATCCGAATCCGGACAGGTTTTCAAAATGACAGCGCGGGTTGGATTAACTACCTGAACAACAGCGATTTTTTTCTGACCGAGCGCGATAGTGTGGTGGCAGGCTACGAAAAAATAAAAAACCGCGTACTTGCCCATCTTGGAACGATGTTCGGCCAAACGCCTGCCGAAGTGCCCGATATTGAGTTTATGACCTGGCCGGATGCAGGCCCTTATACGCCACCGGGCATTTATCTATCGGAGGACGACAACGCCTATGGGAAGGCGGTGTTTCAGTTCAATTTCTACGGCGATCGCCACAACCGCCGGGCGATGGACTGGCTGTTCCTGCACGAGGCAATACCGGGGCATCACTTTCATCGCTCCGTCCGCGAAGGCGCTCCGCAGAGTGCCCTCAACGGTCTTTGGTTTGCCGGCGGCACGGTGGAAGGCTGGGCGACCTACGTGGAGTATTTCGGCGAAGCAATGGGGCTTTACCGCGACGACATGGCATGGCTCGGCAAATGGGAATGGGATTTGGTGCGTTCTGTGCGCATCGTACTGAGCGTCGGCATCCACGACCGGGGCTGGACCAAAGCCGAAGCCCTGGCTTTCTGGAAAGCCAATGTGCCCAATCAGGACGACATCGCCGAACGCGAAATATCCCGCTGCACCAACTGGCCTGCGCAAGTGCTGACGTATAAAATCGGTGCGAAAAAGATATTCGATCTGCGCGATGAGGTGGAGCGGCGGGAAGGTGTGCAATTCGATCTGAAAAAATTCCACACGCGCTTTTTGTCGGCAGGGTATGTGCCGCTGGAGGTGATGGCAGGAGTGATATGAAATAATGCTTACCTCGGCGCAGTGTTACCGCCTTTTCGCCTCTTCTGTCGAATCCTCCTGCATCTTCGGCGGATGGTTTTGTGTCGAAAAATGAACGATCGCTTTCTTTGCACAAATGCAAGCGATGAAAACCCGGCTTTTTTCCCTGTTCCTTTTTCTGATCTTATGCGTGCCCACGTCCGGCTTATTCGGCCAAACCATCGTCTCCGGCGTAGTGCTCGACAAACACTCCCGCCAACCGCTTATCGGTGCGAGTGTGGGCATCAAGGACGGCATTGACGGCGCAAGTACCGACACCCTGGGGCGTTTCCGGTTTGAGACCGACGAAACCGGCGCACACCTCCTCACCGCTTCATACCTCGGTTATAAAACGCTCGAGGTCCCGCTCGACCTGACCAAAGCGGCCACCGGCCTGAAGATCATTCTGGAAGAAATACCGACCGACATCCGCGAGGTGGTCATCAGCGCCGGTGCCTTCGAGGCCAGCGATGAAAAGAAAGGCGTTGTGCTGCTCCCCCTCGACATTGTGACCATCCCTGGCGCCAACGGCGACATCACCGGCGCCATCAATACCCTGCCCGGCACGACTGTCAACGGCGAAACAGGCCAACTCATCGTGCGCGGCGGCGCAGCCAGTGAAACGCGCGTGTATATTGATGGCCTGGCAGTGCGCAATTACTACACCTCCGCCTTGCCCGACGTGCCCGCCCGCAGCCGTTTTAGTCCCTTCCAGTTCAAGGGTACCACCTTCGCTTCCGGCGGCTATTCGGCAGAATATGGCCAGGCGCTGTCTTCAACGCTTATCCTGAATACGCCCGATATGCCGGCGCAGGGCGGGAGCAATGTCGGCATTTCAAGCGTCGGCCTTAACCTCGGCCATACGATCATAAAACCCCAATCGGCGCTCTCCATCGCTGCCGGCTACGTCAACCTGCGCCCATATATGAATCTGATACCGCAGGACCTCGACTTCTTCGAAGCGCCGGAAGGCGGCAACGCCAACATCGAAGGCCGGGTGAAAACGGCCGGCCAGGGCATTGTCAAATATGGCGCTCAGGGTTCGTTCAACCGCGTACGCATCGGCTACCCGCGCGCGCCCTTCGAGACCGAGGCATTTTCGATGGGCATCGTTAACAAAAACGCCCGCGCATATGCCGCCTGGCGGCAACCTGCCGGCGAACGCTGGACGCTCTATTCGGCAGTGCAGGCGGAGGCCAACCGCGACGAATATACGCCCAATACCTTCGACAAATTCAAGGTTGAAAATACAGCCGTCAGCGGACGCTTCAACGCCTCCTACGCGCCGGGCGCCCGCCTGCGCTGGCGCAACGGCGGGGAATTTAATTGGATAAAAACCAGCCCTTCCTACTACTCCGACCCACTAAACCACTCCGTGGCGGCGCTTTTTTCGGAAGTGGAAACCTACATCGGCAATCGCGTGGTGGCGCGCGCGGGTCTGCGCACCGAGCGGGACTTTTTACTGGAAAGATCAAACACTGCGCCCCGCCTGAGTGCCGCGTATAAAACGGGAAAAGAATCACAGATTTCCGCTTCGTGGGGGATTTTCTATCAATCGCCAGAAGATTCCATTCTGTTCCGTACTGCCAGCCTTGATTTTGAAAAAGCGGAGCACTACATCCTGAACTACCAGTTTATGCGCGATAGCCGTATCTTCCGCATCGAGACGTTTTACAAAAAATACGACGGCCTGGTGCGCACGTCGGATGTGTACGACAATTCGGGCAACGGCTACGCCCAGGGCATCGAGCTGTTTTTCCGCGACCGCAAAACGCTTTCGTGGGGCGACTACTGGATTTCGTATTCGTACCTCGACACGCGCCGCCTGCACCGCACATACCCCGAAAAAGCCATGCCCGAGTTTGCGGCACGCCACAACGCTTCTTTCGTTTTTAAATATTTTTTCTCCAAAAAACAGATCAGCGCCAACCTGTCTTACACGGTACAGGCGGGCCGACCGTATTACAACCCCGAAAATCCGGTGTTTCTCGCCGACCGCACACCGACGTACCATAACCTGAGCGTACAGGTCGCCAAACTGACCAATATTTTCGGCAATTTCACCGTGTTGGTGGCTTCCGTTTCCAACGTGCTATGGCTCAAACAGGTGTACACCTACCGCTTTACGGAAATACCGGGAACCAATCCGGCGGACTATTACCGTCAGGAGATCATCCCGCCCGCACGGGGTTTTATTTTTCTCGGCTGCTTCGTGAGCATCGGCGACAAGCGGACGCGGGTGACGAAGGAAGAAGCGCTGGAGTAAATCGGTTCTCCGGTCAAGGCGCGCGCCCTCCGACCGAACCAATCAACTAAATGTTAAGAAACAACATCTTCAATATATTCTATATGAAAAAACTGATTTTGCTCTGTCTTGCCCTCTCCGGCGCGATTTACGCTACCAACGCTCAAACACCGGCCGCTGCCGATGAAAAATACACCGCCGCCTTTAAAAAAGCACTGCTCAACCTCGACTCATCCTGGGCTAATCCACCCCGGATGCGCGAGACAGCCAACCAATTCGAGCGCCTCGCCAACTACAAAAAAACGGAATGGTTGCCGCGCTATTACCATGCGCTCTGTCTGATCCAGTACAGCTGGTCGGCTGACGCTAAAGAACGCGAGACCATCCTGAAATCTGCCGAAACTTCCATCCAGACCGGTATGGCACTTACCCCTGACAGCAGTGAGATGATCGCCCTCGAAGGCTATCTCTACCAGGCCATGATCATGATCAATCCCATGGCGAACGGCGCCGTTTACGGCCCGAAAAGCGGCATGACGCTCCAGCGTGCCGCCTTGCTCAATCCTTCCAATCCCCGCCCGCCTTACCTGTTGGGGCAAAATATCTACTTCACCCCCGAGATGTGGGGCGGCGGAATGGAAAAAGCGCGCCCGCACTTAGAAAAAGCGAAGGCGCTGTTCGCCACTTTCAAGCCCGCATCAGCTTTGCACCCGAACTGGGGCCAGGTGCCGTGCGATATGATCCTCGAAGGGAAAATGAAAAAGGAGTAAAGGCATCCCCCTTATAATGTACGATCATACAATGCCTGGGGACAAAGTTCTCAGTCCCCGATTACTTCGTTACCTCAAATTCCCCTTCCGCCACCGCTTTGCCATTCACCAGAATCCGCAAGCGGTGTGGGCCGGGATAGTGTTTGCGCGTAGTGAAATCCTGAAAACTTTGAGAGCGGACGATGTACTCCGATCGTCCGGGCGTCAGGCCGAATTCCCTGATCTTAAAAACTTTGGAAGATATTTTCCCCGAAAGGGTCTGATAGTCAATACCGTATTCCAGGCGGACGGGTGCCTCGGCGCCGGAAGTATTTTTCACGGAAAATGAAAATTCCAGCCTTCCGCCCACGGGCACTTCGGTTGAAAATCTGAGACCGGCAAGATCGATACCTTCTACTCCCTGCCGGAAGCCGAAGTGTGCCAGCGCAGCGGCGTTGCCTTTTTTCAACAATCCCCGGCACGCGTGCCGCACAATCCAGTCGGTCTCCGCTGTGTGTCCCAGCCAGCGCGCCGCGATATCGAGAACGAGATCCGGATGATCCTTGGCGATGTCGTTGAGATTGTTGGCTACTGAACGGCGGACGGTCTCTGCAGGATCGGTTTTCAGGTTTTCGAGAATGGGCAGGATGGGTGAAGGATCGCGTTTGAGGGAAGGTACGCCCATGCCCCACGGAAGGCGGGGACGGATGCCTTCGCTGCTGAGTCGGCGCACCATCGCGCTTTTATGGAACGACCAGGCGAGCATTTGAGCGTGCATACGATCGGGATAGCGCAACAGGAAGGGGCGCACAGCAAATTCGGCGCTGCTCCACCGGGTAAGGGTCTCGAGTGCGGGGATAGATGCGTCGGGATATTTGACGCCGTGCGCTTCCACAAAATCGGGCAGGAAAGTGTATTCGAAAGTAAGTTTGTCGCCATGCCGGTCAAGATAGCGTCGGGTCGTTTTCATCACAATATCGAGTGCGTCAGGGTATTCCGGAGGGAGGTTTTGCCGGAGCGCATGGCTGATGCGGCGCACCCTTTGTTTGAGTTCGAGGCCCTCCCATTCGGGATAAAAGACCTGATCCAGGAATTGTTGCAAGGGGAAATTTTTCCAGGCGGCCTGCACTTCGGCGGCGAAAGACTCGATGAGCCGCCGGGAAAACATATTTTTTAACGGTTCGGGCATAAATTTTAATAGTTGTTTGAGTTGTTTGAAGGTTGGTGAGTTTGAAAAGATTTTTGCGAATATCTGATAGTCAGCGTAACGTGTTATGAATAGCCAGCAATTTCAAACGCCTCAAACAACTCAAACCATTTTCAAACGGCCATAAACGACATGAGTCCCCTGCAAATCATCACAGGAGACTCATGTATCAATCAAAATTACTCCTCTGTCAAGAGGGCGTCGTCGTTTAGCGGTTCAACACGACGCGGCGGATGGCAGCTTCTCCATCCACAGTGACGCGCAGGAAATAGGTGCCGTCGGTGAAACGCGACAGGTCTATTTGTTGGCTGAGCGTATTCACTTTACCTGCATCGGTCGTGTACAGCGTTTGTCCGAGGGTGTTCAACACTTCCACACGCACGTCGGCGGTATTGGCCAGCGTGAGGTTGAGCGTGGTCAGGTTCGACGTCGGATTCGGGCTCAGCGTGAGCGATTTCACCGAAGCCGGGTCTTTCACCGATGTAGTAAGAGAAATATTGACCTCCAAAGGATCGGTGCAACCGGTGATATCCGTGATAATGGCGGTGTAATCACCTGCTACGATACCGGTAATATCTTCATCGGTGGACGTGAAGCTATTCGGGCCGGTCCATTCGACGGTATAAGCCGACGGATCCTGGATGATATCGAAAAATCCGCCTGCAATGGTCAGGTCAATGGAACCGTTGTTGCCCGGAGGATTGGTGGGTTGGGTAACATCAACCGTAGCATCCAATGGGTTCAGTTCGGGCATGAGCGTAAACTTGACTGACTCGCCCACGAAATAGCAACCTCCAGTGGGATCTACGTTGAAGATGCGGGCAGGGTTGGCAGCATTGATGATAGTACCTCCACCCAGCACTACGGGCGTGAGGTAATAATCCCCGGCAGCAAAACCGGTGGTACCATCGTTGGGCAGGTTGACAACGTTCACAACCGGGCTGAATATCGTGCTGGCAATACCGGAGATGGTTCCGGGCCATGCATTGTTCGGTACCGGTTGCGAGGTGATGCACCAAACCATGCCGAAGACCGGGCCGACAGTCGGGATGGAGAACGAGGGCACATCCGGTACCAGGATTTCATTCAAATTAGATCCCCAGCACAGGTAGCTATTATTGCCGATCTCATAAGTGCCGACAGCGCCATTAGCGCAGGTGATACTGGGCACTTGTGTGATTTCGATGCAATATTCACCTACCGTTACGACTCCGCCTTCACTGCTCCAACCGTCAATGAGCATGTAGTAGGTAACGCCCGATTCGGTCTCGATGTCGAGACCGGCGCGGTAATCCGGATCGCCGGTCGGATACAAGTCTTCATTGCAGAGCAAGAGATCAAAATCGCCGCATTCGCCGGTATAAATGGCCATCTGCGTGTCATCGTTGTAAGTGGTGGCATTGCAGGGAACAGTTTCGATGTGGTATTTTTCGCCGTCGCCGGTGAAGGTATACCACATGGAACCGTCAATTTTCGGAGTCGTAGCGCCGCCCGATGTTAAGCCGTCAGCCCAGCACGCGGGTGCCGTAGGATCACCTGCGCCCACGGTGGCGTTCGTATTGTCGTACAATCCGGTAGTTTGCGGCACATCCGGTCCCTGACCCAAATAAGTGGTCAGGTCAATGGCGCCTTCGCATTCATCCACGTTGTAAACAACAGGGGGCAAGCCGACATATTCTACGTCGTCCACATAATAAGTCGTGTTGGCATCGGCAGCGTAGAAGTCAACGCCTCCAATGTTGCCCGCATAACCGTAAGCACGGATCAGTTTGCCGTCAACAAACACCTTCGTCAGATTATTGTCCAGGTC
The DNA here is from genome assembly GCA_019187225.1 of Saprospiraceae bacterium. Classification (GTDB taxonomy): domain Bacteria; phylum Bacteroidota; class Bacteroidia; order Chitinophagales; family Saprospiraceae; genus M3007. The sequence goes on along the minus strand of JABAQQ010000052.1, from coordinate 7,979 downwards.
GAAAATGGTTTCAACCGTGTACCATACGTCATGCGGATAGTCGAATGTGCCGACCACAACGGCCGAACCGCCGATCACCTCTACGATGCGACCGGTTCCGTCCAGATCAAAATAGTATTCGCCGTTGTACGTGCCGGGCGTTTCAGATTGTTGAAAATTGAAATACGCATTTTTGCCCGTTTGCACGTATTGCTTCCATTTCAGGCTGTAGCGGCCCGTGGATTTGTTGCCTAAAAGCAGGAGTTGGTCGTCGCCGGCGGGCGCGCCGTCCGGCTTGACTTTCATGGATTGGGTTCCGGAAGAAGCGAAATCGGCGGACACTTCGGAGCCGACGCTGGAGTTTTCCTGGAGGTTCCAGGGGGTCCACCACGTTGCCTGCGGGCTCACGTTGCCCAGAGTGTAAGAATCGAAATTGTCGCAAATGATGGCCATCGGATTCTGGTCGCACGGAACCGGGCCTGCTACGCTTTCCAGTTCGATGTCGTCCACTTTCCACGAATATTCGTAGTTGCCGACCCAGCGGAACTGAAGACGCACATTGCTCTGGCCATTCGCTTCGGGGATATCGACGCTGATGGCATCGTTATACATTTGGTTAACAGGAAAACCGGCCAGCAAAGTATGAGACGTCCAGGTGGCTCCTCCGTCTGTGCTGACGTTCAGTTCAGCCACGGCGCCCGCTGTGAAGTGGGCGTACTGGGCCCAGAAAGTGATCTTGGTATTGGTAGAAGATGAGCAGTCAATAACCGGCCCGGTCAGCGTCACATCATGGTCGAACTCGCCGTTGGCGTCGGAGTTGAACATGAAGAAGCCGTCAGTAGCAGTTGGCGCTGCAAAATTGGGGGTGCCGAAGGTAGCTACCGACGGGTCGTTCAGCCAGGTCCAGACTTCGGTGCCGCCATTGGTACCGCCGCTGGCCCAATTGGCATTGGCAGTCGTCTGATCCGAAAATGTCTCGGTCCAGAAAACCTGGGCAAAAGCTGATTGGAGGCTGAAGGTAAGAAGAAGCGCTGCGAGCACGCTTCTGGTGGTGCAAGTTCTTGTCATAGGAAGAAATCCTTTTGGTTAACAGTTTAGCATGAAAATTCGAGCTGCCAAAAGTCCAAAAAAGAATTCGTTCCGACAGGCTTCGCCGGAGGGTTTTTTGTCAAATGCCTGTTTTTTACAATTGCGGGAAAAATAAAGGGTTGAATAACAAATCTTTACCCCCGAATGACCAATTCACTACTCCTTACTGAACTTGAACGACTTCAAACAACTCAAACAATTCGAACCGCTTTCAAACAATTATCCCTCTCTGCGCAGCACCTTGAACGCTATCCCGCGCCCATACCCCTGCATGATGGCCAGGTTGATCCAGCACAGGGCAAATTGTTCGAGCAGCGCCGCTTTGTCGTCACCGCCGAAGTCGTAGCATTCGGCAAAGCCCGCATCCAGGGCCAACCTGCGCGTCAATGCTTTGCTTTTTTCCGGGCTTCCGGCCATAAACATATCAATGGCCATGTCGCCAAAAACCGGGTTGCGCATATTTTCAAAGCCGGTGGTATTGAAGCACTTTACAATTTCTGCCCCTTTGGCCAGGGCTTTCAACGCTTCGAAAGTATTGGGATAGGGATCCGGCCCCACCCGCACGGAATTCATAGCATCTATGATAATTTTCCCTTCCACATGTCCCATTTGTTCGACGATGGAGAATACGGCCGGGGGCGTAGCGGCGATGAGCACAACTTCCGACAAAGCGACAGCTTCAAAGATGGGGTGCGCCGTCACATTGGGATATTGCAGCAATTCAATGCCCTTAAAATTGTCGAGGAGGCGGACGCCGAGGTGAATGGTATGGCCGGCTTTTGCCCAGCGCTCGGCCAACGCGCCGCCGACGTTGCCGGTTCCAATAATAGCAATGTGCATGGTGGTTGTTGGTTATTAGTTGTTGGTTATTAGTTGTTGGTTGTTGGTTGTTGTTTTTTTAAAGTTATGCTCCCCGATGGAATTTAACGGGTGCAAACCTACTTAGTTTGCCTTTACTTTTCTGTTGAAAGCGATTCCGAATGTCAGCAGCCCGTCATCTGGTGTAATATTTCTGATCACGACGTTTTCATGGGTGAAAATATAGCTGACCGTAAAACTCAAGCCCTTCCAGACCGGCCATTCGAGGCCTGTTTCGATTTGCCAGCGAAAATTGTTCCCGCGCTGCACAGAAGGTTGCACAAAAGTCTCGTAATAAAGGCGCAAGTGTCTGCCTGTCAGCAGATGTTTACCAAAGAGCCACCAGGTGGCACGCCAGGTATCAACGTTGTCCGAGCCATCGTATTCCGGATAGTTGTAAACGCTTCCGGCAAAGCGGGTGGACTCGTGCACGCCGGATAAAGCCGCTTTTACCGTGTGACGAGGGCGCCGAACGATTTGCCAGGTAGCCCCGATGCCGGCGAAGTAGCGGAAATCAATTTTGCGCCGGAAATTCGTCGAAACGAAGGTCATAGCGAACGGATATACCCGCCGATGTTGCCACAAATAAAAGAAATTGCGACTGTAAAAATCGTTGTCGGCCTTGCGTTCGAAGAACTCCTGATAACGATACGAATTCTGGGTTTTGAATGCCCATTGCGGCGAAGGAGCCAGGCTGAGATCCGCTTTCAGCCGCACGGCGGCCGCTTTCAGATTGCCCGACTGCAGGTTGCCCCCAAGCGAGGTATTGTACTGGAACAACAGGGTGTCGCTTTCATTGATCTGGGCAGCAAGGCGATTGTTCAGGGCTCCACAAAAAAGGATGATGCAGCAGATGATTCGCATTTTCGATTGCTTCACTTTTTTTACACATAGGACACTTAAACATGCGGATACTGGGTTTTTGACATTGGACACTTGATCCTGACAACCAATTATTTAGTCAAATGTCCAATGTCAAAAATCCAGTGTCCATGTACTTAGAATAAAACACGCAACTATGTGTCCTATGTGCCTATGATGTGTTTAATCACATTTTGCCAAAGTCTCCAGAAACCGCTGCGGCTGCACCACGAAGGGCAAGTGCGAGGTTGCCATTTCCAAAGTCTTTTTGACACCGCCGTTGGCCTTTACCATTTGCTTTTGCAGCTCGTACCCGACGGCAGCATCCTGTGTGGTGTGGATATAGAATTTTGGTACCGAACCGAATTTTTCTTTTGTCAAAATGACCTTTTCGCCGAGCGGCCCTGCGGGTTCTTCCTTGTGGTATTTTACCAGAATTTCCTGCATGAACGGCGGGCAATCGGCACAGACGGCCGGAACAATCACCTCCTTCCTGATTTTGGCCGCGCTGTTGTCGGCGGTGAATTCGAGCGCGCCACCCACTTTGCTCTGCATGTCCTGTTTCGAAAGCGAGAGCAAATCCTCGCCATTGCGAGGCAGATAGGCCGAGACATAGATGAGTTTCTCGATCTTTTGCGGAATATTTTCAGCTACTTGTGAAATGACGATACCTGCCATGCTATGGCCCACCAGGATGACTTTCCCGGCAGATTGGTTGACAACATCGCTCACTGTTCTCACATAATCGGCGAGGGTGGCTTTGTTGGCGGGCGTAAGGTCAATACCATGCGCAGGCAGGTTGACGACCTCGACGTTTGCCCTGACAGCCAATTGATTGCGTACAAAACCCCACGCGCTTTCGTCGGCCCAGGCTCCGTGCACGAGAACGTAAGTCGGGTAGCGCTTGCGGTCTTTTTCGAGTTGCTTGAGTACGAGTTCGGCTGCCGCCGCGCCTGAATTTTGCTGTTGGCCGGTGATCAGGTTGCCGTCTTCCACCGCGAAAGCCGAAAACGGCGCACCTGCGACGAATTTGCTGTTCGGCATTTTCCGGGCCTCGTCTTCGATGCGGAAAGGCTGGATTTTCATGCCCACATAGTTGTCGGCGTATTGCTCTTCGGCAGAGGCAAAACCTGTCCAGCGTTTGCCTTCCACCAGGTATTTTCCGTTGGGCAATTTGGTTTTCAACAGGATGCAGGTGCCATGGCAGATGGCCGCCGTGGGTTTTCCCGTGAGATAGAAATCTGTAAAGAACTTGTGCAGTTCGGCGTTTTCATAAAATGTGTACATCGGCCCCTGCCCGCCGCAAACGAAAACAGCCTTGTAATCGTCGGGATTGACAGTGCTGAGTTTCAGGGTGTTTTTCATCAATGCCATCTTGGCAGAATCTTTTTTAAAACCCAGCGAAACGTAGTCGAATGCAGCATAGCGGCTCGGGTCTTCGGGGTCGCTGAATCCGTCGAACCTGACCTCGCCGCCTTCGGGACTGGCAATGTCCACGGCATACCCCGCTTCCGTGAAAGCCCAGTAAGGGTGCGTTACTTCGGCATACCAGGCGCCAATGGGCCAGCCGGTTTGTTTACTGACGGAGGGATTAGAAGCGATCATCAGGATTTTGCCGTTGTGGCCGGCATTGTGCTGGGCAAGTACTGCGACACTGAGGAAGAGAAAAAATACTGCGAGAGAAACTGTCTTTTTCATGTGCGACATCATTTTTTTTGAATGATGCCGCAAAGTTTCAGGTATATAGTACTTTTGCCAATATACTTACTGATTTGGATGATACACACTTTTAGGAAAGCAAATTGAAAATCAAGGCATGCCCGATTTCATCCATAAAAGCAAGGTCTACTACAATCCCGTCGAATTCGCGCTCGACCGCATTGGCGGCGCATGGAAAATGCCCATTCTGTGGCGCCTGAAAGACCGGGTCATGCGCTACAACGAATTGAAAAAAGATATCCCGCACGTCACGCACAAAATGCTGACGACCCAGTTGCGTCAATTGGAAGAAGAAGGCTTCATCAATAGAACCGTTTATCCGGTAGTGCCACCCAAAGTCGAATATTCCCTCACCGAGAGAGGCCTCCGGGCAATCCCGGTGGTGGAAGTGATCCGCAATTACGGGCTTGAGTTGATGGCAGAATTTGGCGTGGAGCCGGGGAAAAAATAAAAAGGCGTTCTTATTTCCCCAGCAACACGATTGTATGTGGCGTGTCCAGCACAACTTTTCCGGCGCGCACTGCGATCTTCTGGCCGGAATAATAATCGGTCAACTCCGTGCCGTCTGAAAAAATGCCTTGTACCATCACTTCTTTTTTCCCTTTGGGCCAATCGAGGCCTACTACCGCAATATCCGAAAAGGTATCGGAAACGTATTTCCGCTGGAAGAGGTAAGGTTTTTCTGAGAGCATTTTATGGATGCCGGCGCCCACGGCGGGGTGCGCGCGGCGGAAGCGGCCGAGTTTCTGCCAATGGTCCAATATGTCCCGCACTTTTTGTCCGTTGCGCTCGGTATTGGCAGCGAGTTCATCCCAGTTCATGAACGAACGCAACGTGGCGTCGCCTTGAGCGCCGGGAATGACCAGCGACCGCGCCGTTTCGTCGCCGTAATATACCTGCGATGCGCCGGGGCATAACAACAATTTCGTGCCCGCTTCTATGGCTTTCTTCCGCTCTTTGTCGTAAGGGCCACCGTCGTCATGCGAAGTCAGATAATTCAATACGCTTTTGTTGCGAAGCTGGGTTTGGAGCAAAGTTGAGTATTTGGAAAAAATGGCTTCGTAAGAGGGATTTTGCGCATCCGTTTTCAGGTCGAAATTGATCAGGCTGTTGTAGCCGTAGTTGAAAAAATCCACCTTGCGGTCACCGAAGTCGTACATCCTGCCGCTCGATATGTAGTAGTTGTACACTTCCCCGACCATGTAGAAGTCGTTGTTGTCCAGCACTTCGGCGGGATTGGCTTTTTTCCATTCGGCGAAAGCGAGATCGGCTTCTTTGCGCAAGTCGGCCCACACACTTTCCTCGGTATGTTTGGCCGTATCGCAGCGGTAGCCGTCCACGCCGTATTTGCGAATGTAGTCGGTAAGCCATTTGATGATGTAGTAACGCGGCGCGCGGGGGTAGCCGGTGCGCTTGAAAAAGGCCTCGAGTTCGGCTATTTCTTTTTCGTAGCGGCCTTCTTTTTTCCATTTGTCCACCAGGAACGGCGGCAGATCCACGGGCTCGTTGCTTTCCGTTTTGATATCGGGCAGGTTTTTCACCAGCGTACAGGTGACGGTGGATTCGTAGGATTTATATTCGCATTGGGGGCCGGTACGCGCCCAGCCCTGCCACAAGGGGTCTTGTTCCGTCACGGGCCCCGTGTGGTTGATGACCACGTCGAGGATGATGCGGATGCCGCGTTGATGCGCTTTTTTCACCAATTCGGCAAGGTCTTGTTCCGTACCAAAATTGGGATCGAGCCGCGTCCAGTCCCTGGTCCAGTAGCCGTGAAAGCCATAAGTCAGCCCCGTGCCTTCATCTACGCCGCCGTGAATTTGCTCCACCACCGGTGTGAACCAAATTGCCGTAATGCCCAATTGACCAAAGTAACCTTCCTCAATCTTTTTTGTGATGCCTTTGATGTCGCCGCCCATGAATCCGCGCAGGGTGGCGGTTTTGCCGGTGCGTCCGAAGTTCACGTCATTTCGCGGGTCGCCGTTGTGGAAGCGGTCGGTAAGCAGGAAATAGACGTTGGCGTTTTCCCAAAGGAAAGGGACTTGGGGACTTCTGTCGCCGGTGGCAGACCGAGGGGCTTTGCAGTTGAAAAGGCAAAATGCGAGGAAAAAGAGGAGGACGGAGAATTGCTTCATAAGTTGTAAAAATTGGAAGGCACAAGATATGCACATCCGGGCACTCTTAAATTTTCTGTCCTATTCCCCGTTCAATACGATTAAAACACCGCAGGAAAATGCCTGCACAGGCGAACAAGACTTTTTTCTCAAGAACCACGTCCCACCTTACAAGGAAGAGCGACCCACGCCCCGCAGCCCCCCCACCTTTGCCAAAAAAATTCACTTTTCACATGAAAGCAAAAATGATTTCTTTGGGGCTGCTCCTCGCATTGGGATGCCTGATCAGTTCCTGCCAAAAAGGCGAATTAGACCCTTCCCAACCGGGCCATCTCGTGCCCCTGACCGTTGACCAGGATCCCTCGCTGCCGGCCATCGCGGTGAACGGCACACTCCTCCACTCCGAAGCCTTCGGCAACCCCGGCGATCCGCTGATCATCGTACTGCACGGAGGGCCGGGCGGCGACTACCGCTATTTATTGAACTGCAAGGAATTTACCAGCGAAGGCTTCCGGGTCGTTTTCTACGACCAGCGGGGTTCGGGATTATCCAAAAGGCACAGCAAGGATTCTTACAGCATGGATCTGATGCTCGACGATCTGGGCGCGGTCATAGGGTATTATAAAACTGCCCCCGATCAAAAGGTTTTTCTGCTCGGCCAATCCTGGGGCGCTATGTTGGCGACGGCTTATGTTAACGCTCATCCGACCGAAATTGACGGCGCCATTCTGTGCGAGCCCGGCGGTTTCACTTACACGCAAATGAAGGAATACGTGAGCCGCACGCGCAATTTCGACCCCTTCAGTGAGACCATGAACGATGCCGTTTACCTCGACCAGTTCATAACCGGCAGGGAGGATGAACACGAGGTTCTGGATTACAAGTACGGACTCTGGGCCACGGCTGATGAAAAGGAGGACAGCCCCCTCGGCAACGAGGGGCCATTGCCCCACTGGCGCTCAGGCGCGGTGGTGAACGATGCCTTGTTTACCATCGCCAGCGAAGACGGCTTTGACTGGACTACCAACCTGCACCAATTCGACACAAAGGTTCTTTTCGTTTACAGCGAAAACAACAAGGCTTACGGAGAGGAACACGCCAAAGCTGTGTCGGCCCCTTATAACAATGTACAACTTTTCCGCGACGACGATTCCGGGCACGATATGCTCTCGTTCCCGCGCGGCTGGCAAAACTTTTACCCGGTAGGTTTGGCCTACCTCAACGATCTAAAATAATTTTTTAGAAAGGGTACACATTTTTCAGGTGAAAACGTCATTGAAGTTCTTTGACAATTCGGAAAAGAAAATAAGAACGCAGGGGCAGTTGTTGCTAATAGCCAGTTGAGCAATTGCAATTGGGGTG
>JABAQQ010000020.1 GCA_019187225.1 Saprospiraceae bacterium | reverse complement strand
TCGAATTGAAAGGAAAAAGCAGACGAAAAAATCTAAACCAATTACCTTAACGCCCAACTCATGCCGTACTTATCCACATAGGGGTCAATGCTCCGGAACACGGGGGTCAGACACTCCGGAATAAACAAAAATAATTGCAAATTGCAAACATTCTCGAAAAAGTGTGCTGAAACCGGCAATTTAGGCACACTCGCCTCGCTACATTTGTAACATGAAAGGCAAAACCTATCGAGAGCAAAAGGCAGAAAAGCGATTTAGTGTCCTGACTGGCGACGGCGAACTGATAGGCGTTTGGGGCAACCTGAAAAAATTGTGCGAGGATATGAGAGAACAGGACGGCGAGTTTTTGAGTTACTCGACGTTATCGCACCGGCGAGCCGACGAAAACCCGATTCGGTTTAAGACGGGGCAAAAGGAGTACGCCGTTTACATTGAGAAAATTCGATGAGTATGGACAGCCTTTAACTTTGTTGAACTAAATTCCACCGTTAAAAATTCGAGATGATGAATGAAGAAATAGTTTCATTTGATACTGCCTTAGAGTTGGAAAAAGCGGGATTCCCGCAAGGCATTAGTAAAGGTCAATTCCGATATACAACGGAAGGCGAAAAGGTATTGGTAGCCGAAGTGTTACATAAATTGCGCCTTTCACGTTGGGATGCCGATAAAGGTTATTATTCTCCAACAATGGCATTACCGATTGAAACAAAAACCTATTTTGCTCCCAATGCAAAAGACGTTTGGGAGAATTTACCAAAATACTTTCAACCTAATAATCCATCGTCTGAAGACCCTGAAGGATATGCCGCCGTCTGGTTGGAAGAAAATGCCAAATCCAGTAAGCCAAAAGAGTGAGCGCAGGCAGGCGTAAAACGACGAACGCCGTCCGGGTTAATTCTGGACGGCGTTCGTCGTTTGTTAAGCAAATAAAAACTTTGATAAATGTTACCGAATTCGATACCTTTGTCTAAAATTAACCCATGCCAGAATTAGACCGGATTTCGGGAATCCGTATTTGCGTTTTCAGTCGCGACCACCTTCCACCCCATTTTCATGCTTTTTACGGTGAGTATCAAGCGTTGATTGACATTCGGATAGGAACTGTAATTGAAGGAGGATTGCCCCGCCGGAAATTGCGCGAGGTCTTGGAATACCTTGCCGAAAACCGGGACGAACTTTTGGAGACCTTTTATCAAAAGAACCCGAAACTAAGACAGTAAGCTATGAAAAAGTTGCCAAATATTGCCCGTATCATCAAGGTGGAGCCTTTCAAAATCACCATGATTTGGAGCACGCTTGAGGTTCGCGTGTTGGACTTTGCCCCACTTTTTGAGATATGGGAGGCCGAAGCAGATGCCAACGTAGCAGCTCTTCGGGATTGGAAGACCTTTAAAAAAGTGACCATTTCAGAAAATCACACCCTTTGCTGGCCGAATGTATTAGTTCCTTTCACCTTTAAAGGGAAAAAGCGTTCGGAGCCGTTGGAATTGGATGCACAGGAGTTATACAGGCAAAGTAAGTTAGTAGGGAAGGTAGAGAAATTGCACATCGGTGCAATGATTAGGCAGGCACGGAAAAAAGCTGGACTAACACAAGCCAAAGTGGCCTTTAACAGCGGCACCACCCCGAAATATATTTCCCGAATTGAAAATGACAAGTCCGATATTCAGTTAGGAACGTTGCATAAAATTGTAGAGTTGGGCATGGGGCAAAAAATGTTCATTACGATTGGGGAAAGCACAGGGAGGTTTGTCACTCAAAAGAAAGAGACCACCGGATCGAAGCGAAAACGTACACGCAAGGTACAGGGAGCGTAAGTTCCGTTTCGGGATATACGCAGGAAAGCAACAACCGAAGGCTTATCTTTGTCCTAACTGTGTTGCCGACTGTTTACCGTCACTATTCTTTTGCAGGGGCAATACGGTTTTTTGATGTAAAAAGACCTGTTCACTTTCATTAAATGGTGGCGTCGCCAAAAGCAAACACCAAATTATTTCTGCCTACTTTATGACATAATACGAACATTTCCGGACATTCGGACTTTTATGATTGCAAAGACGAAGGAGCGTTTGGGAGAAGTGGCTTAAGTTAGATTTGGTTCATCTTCTAATTTTTTAGGGTTTTATTTTTATGACTTCTAAAATCAATGTCAAACCTAATATGCTTACTTGGGCCATCGCTCGAGCAGGTTTTGATATTGACGAATTTGTCCGCAAAAACGAAAAGGTGCAAGATTGGGTGACTAATAAAAAAGAGCCGACTGTCAAACAACTGGAGTCTTTTTCCAAGAAGGTTTACTTGCCATTCGGGTATCTTTTTTTACCTGAACCACCCATAGAGAAGACCCCCATTCCTTTTTTCCGCACCGGACGAACCGCTACCCGTGATGTGAGCCTGAACGTTCGTGAAACTGTTAGTCTGCTGCAATACCGACAGGATTGGCTGGCCGAATATTTAAAAAATCAGGAAGAAGCCCCATTGGATTTTGTAGGAAAGTTCACACTTCAAAATGCAACTGAAGAAATTGCTCAAGATATGCGTCGAGTTCTTGGTTTGGAAAAAACCTGGGCCAGCAACTTCCCAACATGGGAAGGAGCAAAAGCAAATTTTACCAGAAAAATAGAAGAAATAGGTGTCGTTGTAGTTTTCAACAGCATTGTAGAAAACAATTCAAGGCGAAAAATAACAGTAGAAGAATGCCGTGGATTTGTATTAGTAGACAAATATGTACCATTTTTATTTGTAAATAATGCGGATAGCAAATCTGCCCAAATGTTCACTTTAGCGCATGAGTTAGCACACGTCTGGTTAGGTAAAAGTGCTGGCTTCGATGCTCGACAGTTACTTCCTGCTGATGATCCGGTAGAAAAAATTTGTGATCAAGTTGCCGCTGAATTTTTAGTACCCGCCGATGCATTTAAAAGCTTTTGGGCGGAAAAGCCAGGAATTTGGTATGCAGCCCGTCATTTCAAAGTAAGCCAAATTGTGACAGCCAGACGAGCGTTGGATTTAGGATTCATTGATAAATCTGACTACTTCAAGTTTTATAATAATTACATAAGAGAAAATTTTAATAAAAAAGCCAAACAAAAAGGTGGGGGGGATGGCTACAACAACCTTAAAGTTAGGCTGGGATTGCCTTTTGTCGCACGTCTGAATATTGCTTTAAAACAGGGTGACATTAGTTATAAGGACGCTTACCGGCTAAGTGGTCTAAAGGGAGATACATATCAAAAATTTGTTGAAAAATTTCATCTTTAATCCGTGACTCCATATCTACTTGATACCAATTTCTTCATCGAAGCTTACAGGAAAGGTTTTCCGATGGACGTTGTCCCAAGTTTTTGGGATAAACTAAAAGCCCTTGCTGACGAAGGGAAAGTCATAAGTATTGACAAAGTAAAAGATGAAATTTACAGAAATGATGATGATTTGAAGGCTTGGTGTGAAGCAAACTTGCCAGAAGGCTTTTTTAAAGACACTACTGAAGTGATTGATGAATATAGCCAAGTAGTAAATTGGGCCTTCAATAAAAAGGGTGCCCCGTATAGTCAACAGGCCGTGGATATTTTTATGGATGCTGAAGAAGCAGATGCATGGCTTGCGGCTTTCGCAAAAAAACACTCCAATCCACTTGTTACAAACGAACGAAGTGATCCAGCCAGCAAAAAATCGGTAAAAATTCCAGATGCTTGCTTACCTTTTAGTGTACGTTGCGTACTTCCAATGGATATGTTTAGAGAGTTGGGTGTCAAAATTTAAGGGATTGAGCATTTTTTTGCACCACTTTTTGCACCACCAATTCAAAACTATTTCCTAAACTATTGATAATTAAAACTTTGTGCGTTAGGGTTGGTTTCCCGCCAGCTCCACAAAATCTTAAGCCAATCATCTGATTTTCAGGTGGTTGGCTTTTTTTATTTGACTTTTCCCTGAAAAAACGAGCCGGTTTTGAAAAAATAAGTGCCCGTTTCGTGTTCACGCTGCCCGCCGGCAGAACCATAATAGATAAAAACCTGTTTTTCAAGGTAATATCATTTTAGTTAAAAAAATGGTATGGCTTTTGTCTTAACATTTCTGCCGCACCAAAACCAATGCGCGGCAAAACCGATTATGAAATCCAAAAATAAATCCATCGCCACCATCTGCATCCTCCTTTTTCATCTCGGCTTGTTGTATCTGGCCTATGAAAAGATCGCCGGGGAACCGCAGCCCAAAGCACCGACGACAATGCAAAACAACCTCCCCTGAGCGGGCAGTGTTTTCGAGACATACAGAAGGGGAAGGCGTCGCGCGAAATGTGCGGCGCCTTTTTTCGTTTCGGTAAAATGCGGGCCAGGTAGACTGCGTTTGTTGTCGCAATGCCTACTTTTGCCGTCCGGAAGTGGTTTTCCAAAAACAGTTATGTCACAAATTCTTGAATCACAAGATATCCGTGCCCTTGGCAGCAACCTCGAATTGCTTGCGCACCAGGTCGTGGAAGGTTTTATCGTCGGCCTGCACCGCAGCCCGTTCCACGGTTTTTCGGTCGAATTCGCCGAACACCGCCTCTACAACGTGGGCGAAAGCACCCGCAACATTGACTGGAAGGTGTATGGCCGCACGGACAAGTTGTTCACCAAAAAATTTGAGGAAGAGACCAACCTGCGCTGCCAGATCGTGCTGGATGCTTCTTCCACCATGTACTACCCCTGGGATGAGAAAAACCCGGAAAAACTCAAGTACAAAAACAAATTTTGCTTTGCCGCGCAATCGGCGGCGGTGCTGATGAACGCCCTGCGCCGCCAGCGCGACGCTTTCGGCCTGACCCTTTTCGACGACGAGATCCGGCTCAATACGCAGGCGAAATCCAATACGGTGCACTACCGGATGTTGTTGTCCCAATTGGCGCAGCGCATCGAAAATCCCGAACTGAACCGCCCCACCAACCTCGCCGCCATCCTTCACCAGGTTGCCGAAGCCATCCACCGGCGCTCGCTGGTGGTCATTTTTACCGACGTGATGGAACAACCCGACCAGGCCGAAGAGATCTTTGCCGCATTGCAGCACCTGCGCTATGCCAAACACGAAGTGATCCTGTTCCATGTGACCGACAAAAGCAAGGAGCTCGATTTTGAATTCGAGAACCGCCCCTATGTGTTCGTCGACATGGAAAGTGGCGAACAGGTGAAACTCCAGCCCAATCAGGTGAAAGAATACTACGTCAAACAAGTGGCGGCTTTCACCGAACAACTCAAACTCCGCTGTCTCCAGTATAAAATTGATTTCGTGGAAGCCGATATCAACAAGGGTTTTCACCAGATATTGCAGACCTGGATGATGAAGCGGGCGAAAATGGGGTAAATTGGGTCATTAATGACCTTTAATGACCCTAAATAACCAAAATGACTCTTAATGACTTGACAATCAATGGCAAAATCCAATCTTATCAAACTTTCCGAAATCTCCACCCTGCCGCCGAAAGGCTTCAAAAAAGATGCGCTCAAAGACAAGACGGCAAAACTCGTCAAGCGCCTCGGCGAACTCCAGCACCTGCTGTATGCGGAAGCCAAACATTCCGTGCTGATCGTCCTTCAGGGCATGGACGCGAGCGGCAAGGACGGCGCCGTGCGCCGGGTGTTTTCCGAATGCACCATTGCCGGTCTCGACCTGGCGTCGTTCAAAAAGCCGACGGAAGCGGAATTCGCCCATGATTTTCTCTGGCGGGTGCACAAATGTGTGCCGGAAAAGGGCACGCTCACTATTTTCAACCGCAGCCATTACGAGGATATCCTCATCCAGCGCGTTCACGGCTGGATTGATATGAAACGGGTGCAAACGCGTATGGCCGCCATCAACGCTTTCGAAGATCTGTTGAAGCACGACAACAATACGCTGATCTTCAAATTCTACATGCACATCTCGTCGGAGGAGCAGGAGGAGCAACTGCGTCAGCGACTGGAAGACCCGGCTAAATTCTGGAAGCACAAAGAAGCCGACTGGGAAGAGCGCAAATTGTGGGACAAATACATGGAAGCCTACGAATACGCCATCAACAACAGTACCACGCCCTGGCACATTTGTCCGGTGGACAAACGCTGGTACCGCGACTACTTTATCGCAAAAACCCTGGTGGAAGGGTTGGAAAAACTCGACATGCAATTGCCCAAGCCCGTGCAAACGCAGATAAAGGCGAAGAAGAAAAGTTGAGTTTGGAAGGTTTGGAAAGTTTGGAAGGTTTAGAAAGTTTGGAGGGGTTTAGAACGCGCGTTCTAAACCCCTCCAAACTTTCTAAACCCTGCAATTACAATTTAAACCGCAGAAAAAACTGCGCACCGTAGTTGGTCATACGCGACTGGCGTTTCGTTTTGGCGGTCAGATCCAGTTCGCCGTAAGCTTCCACACCGACCCGGATGATCTTTGCCTCGCCGAGTTCGCGGCCCAATCCGCCCCGCAGCGTGAACAGGTTGCCGGTTTTGGTACCGAGCGGATTCTCCGGGTTGAAAAATGTGGAAGCGTATTCGCGGGCTTCGTCGTTTCCAATGCTGTTCACCACAGTCGTTGCACCGAAGCCGTTGTCTTTCACAAATTTATAGCCTCCGAGGAAAGAGAAATAATAGTCGTCGTAGGAGTAGAATTCCTTGCCGATGCCGACGGTGAAGCCATACGCCATTTTCTGGTAGGAAGACGGCGAGCTCATCGCTTCCACAGAGGCCATTAGCGGCCAGTCTTTATAGGTGAAGTGGGCGGAAACCCCGAAGCGCGGTTGAATGAACGACGTTCGGATGCCGTAGTCTTTTTCAAATTCCTCCCAGGAATAATCGTCCGGGCGGTGCGAGATGGCAGTGAACGAGTACAGATCGTGCAGCGGCGTCGTCTCGAAGCGGGTGTCATGGAAGAGTTGCGACATCCCAATGTTCAGGCCGAGATTTATTTTCAGGTTTTGGGCGGTCGCGGAAAAGGTAAAAAGGAGTAAAAAGAGGGGAAGCAGTGTAGAGTTCTTCTTCAGCATTATCGGTTGTTAAATAAAGGTGAAATGATTGGGCAACTTGGTGTTTCACCAAAGTGGGTATGCGGATTAAAATACCTCAAAAAATATGCTGATTTCAGACGAAATTGGTCTGCGAAGTTACAACTTTTGATAAAAATCAAGCCTTCCGAATGTTAAATGTGCAAAACTTACAAATTTTATGGTAAAGTTAAACCACCTGTGGTAGCAGCAATAAAAACCGCTCCGGCTGCATTTATAGCGCCGTAAACTGCCGGTGCACAGGCAATCATTCAAAACCCGTTACACATCAATTTTCAATCAGTCATTCCATGAAGAAGTCATTTTTCAACCTCCCGGTACTCCTCATCACCGCCTTGTCATTCACCGCCTGCAAAAAAGAAGCTACCTTCGAAGAAAAGATAACCGGCGAATGGCAATCTGTCAATGTGAAACTCAACGGAAACGACGTCACCAGTTATTTTTCGCTCGACCTCGAACTGCAAGCCGATAAAGATTTCAAAGCCACGCTCAAAACGACCGATATCTTCAGCGGCAATATGACGACGACCAATCCCAAAGGCGAATGGTCAACGGATGGCAGCGAAGAAATCGAACTGACTTACGACGACACAGACGAATCGGAATCCTACGAAGTCCTGGAATTTTCGGGCGACGAACTGATCGTCGAAACCATACAGGACGGCGACAAGATCGAGATCACGTTTGAACGCGCAGATGAATAATCCGAAACAATTGCGAGAAATGATAATCCTGTGATTTATCCCGCTTAAAATTCCCGCGGCCTGGCGAACTTTGCGTTTGCCGGGTCGCTGTTTTTTTGGGGTTGATAAGGGTTGATAAAAGTTGAGGAGGTTGATTTTCGGCGCTCTCATCAACCCTTATCAACCCTCATCAACCCTTATCAACCCTCATCAACCCTTATCAACCCTCATCAACCCTTATCAACCCTCATCAACCCTTATCAACCCTCATCAACTTTTATGCACCGACAATGAACAAAGTCCGGATTGACAAATGGCTGTGGAGCGTGCGCATATTCAAAAGCCGCACCATTGCCACCGACGCCTGCAAGGCTGGAAAAGTAAAAATCAACGGCGAAGCCGTGAAACCTTCTTACCTGCTGTCGGAAGGCGAGATTGTATGGGTCAAAAAAGAGGGTTTTCACTTTCAATACCGCGCTCTGCAATTGATAGAAAAACGGGTGGGCGCCCCGATTGCTCTTACCTGCTATGAAGACATCACGCCGGAAGCGGAAAAGAAAAAGTATGAAGACTGGTTTTCGGGCGGAATACCTGTTGTAGAGAAACGCGAAAAGGGCGCCGGACGTCCTACCAAGAAAGAGCGGCGGGAAATGGATGAATTCAAGAACATCTGACGGTTCGGAATGGACCGGACATCGGAAAAAATGCCTCTTCCCCTTAAATACTTGCCCTGAATCCCCTTCAATCGCCGTACCTTTGCGGCTCACCAATTTTTTATCAATGAATATTGCAGCAAACAAAGTAGTGTCCGTGCACTACACCCTGACCGAAGGAACTGCCGACGGACAACTGGTAGAAACCACTAACGGCGGCCAGCCGCTGGTTTTTATCTATGGCATCGGCATGATGATCCCCGATTTTGAAAAAAACCTGGCCGGAATGAAGGCCGGTGACAAGTTCGCTTTCGGCATTCCCGCCGCCAGCGCTTACGGCGAATACGATGATTCGGCACTCGTGGAAGTGCCCAAAAATATGTTCGAAATGGATGGCAAAATCCCCGACGGCCTGCTGGAAGTCGGCAATATGCTCCCCCTGACCGACCAAAACGGCAACCATTTTCAGGGCATGGTGGCCTGGGTAGGACTGGACAAAGTGAAAATTGATTTCAACCACCCAATGGCAGGCGTTGATCTCTACTTCACCGGCCATGTGGAAAGCGTGCGCGATGCCGATCCGACGGAACTGGCGCATGGACATGTGCACGGCGAAGGCGGGCATCATCATTAAGTCATCAGGGGGGGGATTAAATTCATTAGGGGTCATTAGGGGTCAATAAAAAATGGCTCGAATGACCCCTAATGAATTTAATGACATTCAATGACTTATTTGCAACCCTTCCATACTTTTGCCCTTTACAAAACAGAATTGCAGTGAAAGCTCAAAGCAACCACCATGGACACCATCCCCTCACCTGGGCGGGACTGATCATTACATTAGGCATCATTTACGGCGACATCGGCACTTCGCCGCTTTATGTAATGAAAGCCATTGTGGGGGAAGGAAATATCATTGACCGGATGACCGTCTTGGGAGGGGTATCGCTTGTGTTTTGGACCCTTACGCTGCAGACGACCGTCAAATACGTGCTGCTCACACTTCAGGCCGACAACAACGGTGAAGGGGGCATTTTTTCGCTCTATACCCTTGTCCGCAGGCGCAAACGCTGGCTTCTTTATCCGGCCATCATCGGAGGCGCCGCCATGATCTCCGACGGAATGATCACCCCGCCGATTTCGGTCTCTTCCGCGGTCGAAGGATTGGAATTGAAGTATCCGGGTATACCGACGATGACCATTACCATTGTCATTATTTCGGTGCTGTTTTTTGTACAGCGTTTCGGAACGGCGGCGGTAGGGAAAGGTTTTGGCCCTGTCATGCTCCTATGGTTTTCGATGCTGGCCGTATTGGGACTTGCCAATATCAGCCATGATCTGGAAGTGCTGGCAGCGCTCAGTCCCCACTACGGCATTCAATTGTTGCTGTCAAATCCTAAAGGTATTTTCATTTTGGGGGCAGTATTCCTGTGCACCACAGGAGCGGAGGCGCTCTATGCCGACCTGGGGCATTGCGGTCGCCGGAATATTCAGGTAAGCTGGATTTTTGTAAAAACGTGTCTGGTAATCAACTACTTAGGTCAGGCGGCCTGGTTGTTGCACCACGAAGGACAGCATTTGGATGAAAATCCGTTTTACGGTATGATGCCGCACTGGTTTCTCTGGCCGGGCATCATCATCGCTACCCTGGCCGCCATCATCGCGAGCCAGGCGCTTATTTCCGGGTCTTTCACATTGGTCTCCGAGGCCGTGCGGCTGGGTTTGTTGCCGAAATTGACGGTGAAATTCCCCACCAATATGAAAGGGCAGATTTACATCCCCGCTGTGAACACCTTCCTTTGGGTGGGGTGTATTGGGGTCGTTTTGTTGTTCAAACACAGCGGAGCAATGGAAGCGGCCTACGGGCTGGCCATCGTGCTGGCCATGTTGTGCACCACGATCCTGTTGTCCAACTGGCTGGTGGTGAAGCGCATCCATTCGGCGTTGATCTGGTTGATGCTGGTTTTTTATATCTTGCTTGAAGGATTGTTCCTGATTGCCAACGGTGCGAAATTTCACGAAGGCGGTTACGCAACGGTGCTGATGGCGGGATTGCTGACGGGAACAATGGTGCTGTGGGTAAATGCCAAACGCATCCGCCAGCGTTACTCCGACGAGGTCAGGATCAGGGAGTACGTGGATCAACTCATTTCCCTGAGCAACGACGACGACATTCCCAAATATGCCACCAATCTCGTTTTCCTCACCGGCGCCAAAAACCCGAAAAACGTGGAGGACCGCATCTTGTATTCCATTCTTCAAACCCAACCCAAAAGGGCGGATGTGTATTGGTTCGTTCACATCGAAACGACCGACGAGCCCTATACCATGGAATACGAAGTGAATACCATCGCACCCGACGACTTGTACAAGGTGAATTTCCGCCTTGGCTTCCGGGTGCAGCAACGCATGAATCTGTTCATGAAAAAGGTGGTCGAAGACCTTTTGGAAAACGAAGAATTGAACGTTTATTCGCGTTACCATAGCACCAGCAGCAAATACCCCACCGGCGATTTCCGTTTCGTGTTGATGCAGGAATTTTTGTCCAACGAGAACGAACTGCCCTGGCCCGAGCAACTGATCATGTCCATTTATCTTACGGTAAAAGGTTGGGTATCTTCACCCAAAAACTGGTTCGGCCTCGACAGCGACTCGGTGGATGTGGAAAAGGCGCCGCTGGTGCTGGAACCGGTAAAAGAAGTAAGTCTGAAACGGGTACGGGGAGGAAAACAGGAAGGGTGATTATGGCTAATTGCTTCAATTACCAATTCCAGGAGCCCCCATCACATTTTTCATTTCTTAAATATTTTTTCATGTACAAAGGAACCGTCAAATTCTTCAACGAAACCAAAGGCTATGGCTTTATTGTGGAAGAAGACACCAATCAGGAAGTTTTTGTCCACGTTACCGGTTTGATAGATAAAGTACGTAACGGCGATACCGTCACGTTCGAAACCAAACGCGGCAAAAAAGGTATGACCGCAGTGGAGGTCAAATTGGCCTGAGCAATTGTTTAGAGGGGTTTAGGAGGGTTTAGCAGGATTTAGAAAAGTTTACTCTAAACCTCCTAAACCCTGCTAAACCTCGCGCTATGCATGGAAGGTAAAAGTGTAATTTGCCCAAAAATTCCAGAGCGTCACCACGCCGGTAGCTATAAGTTTGGAAGTATAGAATTTTACGCCAAGCCGCTCGTTGAGCAGATAAATGATGCCGTTGTTGATCCCCAATCCGATCAAAGAGGCCAGCAGAAATTTGGAAAACTGCATGGCAACGGCAGGATCCTGGCTGTTGAACGTCCACACGCGGTTCAGCAGGTAATTGCTCACCACTGCGCACAGGAAACCGGTGCTGTTGGCGACGTATTTGTTGAGGCGCAACTTTTCCTTACACAACCAGGTGATACCGAAATCAACTCCCACGCCCGATGCGCCGACAATGCCGAATTTAATAAATTTGATAAATAACTCGCTCATGGATGCTGTTGGATTATCGTGAATCCTGCCTTGCCTTCATTGGAGAGGGTACTGCCTACTGCTACTGCTACTGCTACTGCCTACTGCCTACTGATCTCACTTTCCCTTAAAATTCGCTTTCCTTTTTTCCACGAATGCCGCCGCGCCTTCCACGAAATCTTCCGTGCCGCAACATTCGCCGAAGGCGTCCAACTCTTTCCAGAAGCCGTCCAGTCCTTCTTCGTAGTAAGAGTTCACCGTTTCGATGATCTTGGCAATGGCGAAGGGGGCTTTGGTGGCGATTTTTTCGATCAATTCTTTGGCTTTTGATACTTCTTCGCCTGCCGGCACGACGTAATTGACCAGGCCCAGTCGTTGCGCCTCTTCCGCGCCGATCATGTCGGCGGTCATCAGGAGTTCCATCGCCTTCGTCTTGCCGATGTACTGAACGAGCCGTTGCGTGCCGCCGTAGCCGGGGATGAGGCCGAGGTTTACTTCCGGCTGACCGAACCGGGCTTTTTCACCCGCTATGCGCAGGTGGCAGGCCATGGCCAATTCGCAGCCGCCGCCGAGCGCGAAGCCGTTGACGGCTGCCACAACGGGTTTGGGGAATCGTTCGACGAGGAAAAACACTTCCTGTCCGCGTTTGGCGAACTGCATCCCTTCCGGAGCGCTCAGGTTGCTGAATTCGGTGATGTCGGCCCCTGCCACAAAGGCTTTTTCGCCGGCGCCGGTAATGACCACGCCTTTCAGCCCTTCTGTTTCATGCGCCGCTTCGCCAAAAAAATGCTTCAATTCGAGCATGGTTTGGGTGTTCAGGGCGTTCAGCGCTTTTTCGCGGCTGATGGTGACGACAGCGATATCGTTGTCGTGGCTGATGTTCAGATTTTCGTAAACCATCGTTTGTAACTGGTTATTTGTTGATTTGGTTATTTGGGGATTTGGATATACGCGGAGGCGGTTCAATCTACGAATATCCCAATATCCCAATATCCCAATATCCCAATATCCTTTAAAAGGCGGGCAAAAGTAGAGAAAAGCAAACGGAAAGACAAAAAAATGAAAAGGGCGCCTGATCGCACAAGCGCCCCTTTCAATCCACCTTCAACACCTCGATCTCCTCCGCTTTCCAGTGCACATATTTATCCAATTGATAGTTCTCCAGCCGGTTGTGGTAAAAATACAACACACGGAAATTGGACGAAACAATGTCGCCGTCCCTGGTAAACCCCAGCGGTTTTTCGGTATGGAAAACGCCGAGGTTTTTCACCCCGTCGCGCACCACGTCGGCGGCGGCGCGGTGAATTTCGGGCGCCAGGCGGATCTTTCCCTGTTCTTTCCATTCCACGAGCTTTTCCTGCATTTGTTCCACCACTTCTTCCACGGCGCGGAAAGGGAAAACATAGTCGTCGGGAGGCAGGCGCAGGATACCGAACAGGTCGAGTTTCGGATTTTCGTGCAACAACATTTCAAACACGGCATAAGCCACGAGGTGGCTGCTCAACACGATATTTTCCACATGATATCGCTCCACGATGCGTTCGGCGAGCAGTTTGGTGTATTCTTCCTCGCGCTGCCGGTCTTCATTGATCTCGTTTTTCCGGCCCATGAAATATTCGCTGACGTCCAGTCCATTGCCAAAGCGGTCGAAACTTCGTCCTTCTGCGTCCACAAAATTGCCCAGAACGTCCATCGGCCGGCCTACGCTGAGCGTGATATCGCTCGTGGTGCTGAAAAACCGCCAGATAAAGCGCAACCAGGCGCGTACACTCGTGCCTTCGTCTTTCAGGCGGAGGTAGTTCTCCTTGCCTGTGCTGCGCAGATGTTGCTCGATGAGAAAAGGCGCTTCGAGCACAAAATTGTAACAAAGCACCATCGGGACGATGAAGACTTTTTTCCCGGTGGACGGTGGACGGTGGACGGTAGATGGCGAAAGTGCGTCCTTCTCTGATCCCAAATCTCCTTTCGGTCGCCATAGGCTTGCCGCAGGCGATGCAATCCCCAATCCCTGGCACATTGCCCGCTGCGCTTCTACCGCCGTACCGAGCAAGCCCATTTTGAGGTCGGCCTCCAGCGCGCCGGAACGCGAGCGCGTGCCGCCCGGAAAAAACAGGCTGTTGACGCCGCGCTGGATGCTGAGATTGCTCATGGCCTTGAGCGTTTCGAGGTAGATGGAATTTTTTTTGCGGCGGTCCACACGATAAGCGCCGAGACGGTTCATAAAATAGGCCGCCGGGCCGAAATTGTAGAGATTCAGCCCCGCGCCATAACTGAACGATGGCAAACCCATGATCTGGTCCATGGCATAACCTACGAGGATAGAGTCGAGGTTGCTGCTGTGAGTGGGCACTACGACGACTGTGCCGTGTTGGAAAAGTGCGCGCACCGTTTCCACATCGCCCACCACATTAAGGCGTTCGTACAGATGTCGCCGCCCGCGAAAAATGGAGCGTATGCTCTTGCCGACGGCCGCATTGAACAGCCGGTTGAAAAAGGCAGTGAGGAAGCGCTGTGCAAACTTGAAGGTACCGACCTGGAAGGTACCGACAATTTCTTCCGAATAGCGATGAATGATCTTTTGCAGGATATCTTCCGCCGCGGCCTTGGCTTCTGCGTCGTTGCGGTCGAGCGATTTTTTGATGAGTCTTTTGCTGATCCTGTTCCAGAACTGCCGTTCATTGGGAGGGTCCACTTTCCAGGGCGATTCCTTGATGCGGATGCGTTCCTGGTAGATGGTTTTCACCAACACATCGGCCAGGTCTTTCCGGTGGCGGTTGGCAATGCGGTTGAACGTGAATTCGTCAATCTCGCGGATGAACTCCGCACGGTCTTTGCTCAGCCGGTAGATCGGCCAGTCTTCCATGCGCTCGATGACGCGTGGGTATATGGTTACGTTTTTTTTCACGGATAATAAGGTAGATGGTAGAGGGTAGAGGGTTGGGGTTACACCTAAAGCTGTTTCAGTGCTTTCCCGATAAAATCCAAAATCTCGGTTTTGCCTGTTTTTCGCTCCGAAGATGTGATGAAACAGGGCGGCAAGGTCTCCCAGGTTTTACTCAACTCGTCCATAAACAGGGCAATATTTTTATCTAAAGTCGTTTTCCCGATGCGGTCGGTTTTGGTAAAAGCGATGGCGAAAGGAATTCCGTTTTCGCCCAAACCGTTGATAAATTCGAGATCAATTTTAGTCGGAGGAATATTGGAATCTATCAAAACGAAAGCGCAAATGAGTTCTTTCCGGTTCAGAAAATAGCCGTTGATCATGTTCGCCAGCGTTTTTTGCTGCTCTTTCGAGACGCGGGCGTAGCCATAGCCGGGCAAATCCACCAGGTACCAGGTCTTGTTGATGAGAAAATAATTGAGCAGCCGCGTCTTGCCCGGCGTAGCGGATACTTTGGCCAGGCCCTTGCGCGTCAGCATGTTGATCAGCGACGACTTCCCCACATTGGAGCGGCCGATAAACGCGAACTCCGGCCTGCCGTCTTTCGGGCATTGACTCGCTTTCGGGTAACTGGCTACAAATTCGGCACTGGTGACTTCCATGGTTCGGAGGGCGAAGGTAGGGAATTCGTTGTTCGTCATTAAAGTAATTGGGGTAATTGGGGGTAATTGGGGAATTCTTCTTGTTCCAATAATCAACGCAAGTTGAGCAGGTCACAACTCGCGTTAATTTACCCCAATTACTTTAATGACCGCATAACGCTCCTGGTTAGCGAAGGGTTAAATTCCGGGTTTTTAACTTTTCCGCTGTACCAATCCGAACCGGTCGCCGTTTTTGGGTAAACACACAACCTACACACACTCTCGTATGAAAAATCTGTTTTTTGCAATCGGCTTTCTATGCTGCGCGTTCGCTGCGCAGGCGCAATTCTCCATCGGGATCAAAGGCGGCATGAATACCCAGGTCAACAAACCCGAAGACATCATTGTCGGAAGCGGGGATACATCGTTCAATTTAGGGGTGGACAAACTCAAGTTCGGCACTCAGTTCGGCGTATACGCCCGTTTCGGCAACAAGGTGTTTTTCCAGCCCGAATTGATCTTCAACTCCAACAAAACCGACTATAAGGTTGGCGAATCGAGTGTCAGCGAAGTCATCAAAAATGAAAAATACCAGTACCTCGATATTCCGCTTCTGTTGGGCTTCACCGCAGGTCCGCTGCGCTTCCACGGCGGTCCGGTAGGCCACTATTACCTGAGCAGCAAATCGGAACTCACCGATTTCGACGGTTACGCCGCGCGCTGGAAACAAATGACCTGGGGGTGGCAGGCCGGCCTGACCATCGGCACGGGGCGCATCTCCGCCGATATCCGCTACGAAGGCAATTTTACCAAACAAGGCGACCACATCACTTTCTTCGGCGACAAATACCACTTCAGCAATACACCGGCGCGACTGATGGTCGGGGTGAATATTGCTTTGATCAAATAACCCGGAAGTCCGTTTCGGGCATCAGCGGAACGGACTTCCGCTGCACAGAGCGCGGCCGGGGATTTCCCCGCCGCGCTTTTTGCGCCCATTCAAACTTTCCAAAAATTGAAAACTTTCGGAAAGTTGCGCTCTATTTTTGCCCAATCCAACCAATCACCAATCCAACCAATCACCAAAAATGGCAACCTGGTACAGCATAGCAAAATCCCTCCACCTCATCGGCATGGTCTCCTGGATGGCCGGCATGTTCTACCTCGTGCGCATCATGGTCTATCACGCGATGGCGTTGGAAAAAGACGAGCCGGAACGCGGCATTTTGGCGCGACATTACACGGTGATGGAGTGGAAATCGTACAAGATCATCCTTCAACCCGCTATTATCATCACCTGGACCTTCGGCGTTTTGATGTTGTTCATCCAACCCGCCTGGCTGCATCAAAACTGGATGCAATTGAAACTGTTTTTTCTGATCTTACTCACCGGTTATACGCATTCTTTAAAAAAGCACATTCGCGACCTCGAAAACGGGGCATCAAAGTACAATCACATCTATTTCCGGGCGCTGAATGAAGTGCCGACAATTTTCCTTGTCGCCATCGTCTTTCTGGCGGTTTTTAAAAGCGGGATCAATTACCTTGCGTTGTTCGGCGGGCTGGCGGTGTTTACCGGGCTGATAGGGTGGGGGATCCGGAAGGCGAATCCTGCGAATCAGGGGTAAAAATTCGTCGTTGATTTCCAGGTGTTTACGTTTACGAAACTTCGAAAGTTTCGTAAACGTGCCATGAGTGTTTTGCTCCTGATTCGCATGAATCGCGGCAATTCACCGCAGAGGCGCAGAGTAGATCCTTCCAGGATGACAAAAAAACGCTGCGTCTCTGCGTCTCTGCGATGAATACTATTTTTAAACATTGTACTTTTCGCACGAAAATCGCCCCTCCGGCTTACGGGACAGCCACTTTCAAAACCCTGAAACCATTTAACCTTGCCTACCTTCGATAAATCTCTGGTGGGTAAAAAAACCTTGAAACCACTTTTGAACAATGGCCTCTGTTGCAGAATTACTCTCTGCTGCCCGTCGCCGCTCTTTCGTGGGCCGCGACCGGGAAATCGAGATTTTCGAGCGCCTGCTCGATGCTCCTTCGCCCGAATGCGTGCTGCTCACCGTGTACGGCCCCGGCGGACAAGGGAAAACAACACTCCTCAAACATTTCACTGATCTGTGCAACGAGCGTAAAATGAGCCATTTGCTCATAGACGCCCGCGAAGTGGAGGCGCATCCTTCCGGCTTCTTAGATGCAGTGAAAGCCAGTTTGGGAAAATCGCTTGCTGCCGGTCAGAGCGTTTATGAAGCCATTGGCGAATTACCGGGAAGGGCGGTACTTTTCATAGATACCTACGAGAAAATCAGCCCCATAGACGACTGGGTACGTACCGATTTTCTACCCAACCTGCCCGCCAACGTCCTCACGGTCATCTGCGGACGCAATGCTCCTTCCGTCGCCTGGCTCAGCGACCCCGGCTGGAAGGCCCTGATGAAAAGCATCCAGTTGCGCAATTTCAGCGATGCCGAAAGCGAGGATTACCTCCGCCGCCGCCATTTGCCGGAGGAAAAAATCCGCCCCATCCTCGATTTTACGCACGGCCACCCGCTCGCGCTCTCGGTCGTGGCTGATATTTACGAGCAGTATCCCGACAAAAATTTCAGCCCCGACGAGTCGCCCGACGTAGTCCGGACTTTGTTGCAACTCTTTGTGCGCCAGGTGCCCAGCCCCATGCACCGCGCCGCGTTGGAAGTTTGTTCTATCGTCAATTTGCTCACCGAATCGCTGCTGGCCGAAGTCATGGGCGTGGAAGATGCGAGCGAACTTTTCAGTTGGCTATGTACCCTCTCGTTCATCTCGATTGGCCGCGAAGGGATTTATCCGCACGACATCGCCCGCGAGGCCCTGTGCGCCGATTTGAAATGGCGGCACCCCGACTGGAACGCCGAACTCCACAACCGCGCGCGGCATTATTACCACCGGAAATTGAAAGAAGCGACCGGCGAAACACAGCGCCGCGTCCTCTTCGACCTCATCTTCCTGCACCGCATGAACCCGGTGGTGAAGCCCTTTTTCGAATGGCAGGAAACGGGCAGTTTTTGGGTGGATGTGGCGAATGCCAACGACTTGCCTATGCTGCGCGACATGATTCGCCGCCACGAAGGCGCGGAAAGCCTCGCGGCTTTCGATTTTTGGGCAAAAAACCCGGCAACGCAAATCTGGGTCTGGCGCGACGGCGCGAAACAAGCCAACGCTTTTGTCCTGAAAATCAATGGCCACGAACTCGTCGCGGAGAAAAACCTGCCCGATAAACCCACGCAGAAAGTCCTCGATTACCAAAACAAACACCTCCATTTGCGGCAGGGAGAGCAGTCGGCCATTTTCAGAATGTGGATGGCGAATGAGACGCACCAGTTGGTGTCGCCGCTACAGAGCAGCATCTTTCTGACCATCGTGCAATACTACTTCACGCCGGGGCTGGCGGTGAGTTTTCTCGAAACGGTGCAGCCCGAATTCTGGCGCGCCGTGCTCACTTACGCCGACCTCGCCCACGTGCCGGAACTCGATTTCGAAACGAACGGCATTCCCTTCGGCTTTTACGTCCACGACTGGCGGATGCGCCCGCCGTTGGCCTGGCTCGAACTCATGGGCAAACGCGAGGTGGGCATCGCTGCCGATTTGGCGGCGGAAACGCCACAATTGCAAGTAGTTGTGCTGAGCGAGGCGGAATTCAGCGAGAGCGTGGCGGAGGCGTTGCGGCATTTTCACAACGGCAACCAGTTGCTGCAAAACCCGCTGATTCGCTCGAAATTCATTGTGCATCGCTCCGGCTCGGACGCTTCCGACGGCGAGCGCGTGGGCGTTTTGAAAGACAAAATCCTCGCGGTCATCAAGGAAATAGAGGACTCGCCGATCGACGGCAAATACCACCGGGTGCTGTACCGCACGTTCATCAACCCCGTAGGCAGTCAGGAAAAAACGGCGGACTTCCTGAATATGTCGTTCAGCACTTACCGGCGGTATTTGTCGGCTGGGACACAAAGAGTTGCGGAGATGCTGTGGGGGGAGGAAGTGGGGTGAGGTTTGGGCAAGATCTAATTGCCCTGCACAAACGGAGATGAAAAAGGCCTCAGTCTTGCTAGGACCAAGGCCGTAGCTTAAGCTACTTCTCCTTTACCTTTAGGCTGAGAAGCCTGTTTCCGAGTGAATGTTCACTTGGCTATCTCCCTAACTGCGGCGGTCGTGGCCATTTCGCCGCGCCGGGGTGTTTTCACCCGGCGCACTTGCGTGAGGCGTCAAATGTAAAAACTCACAGCGCCACCTTCCCTTCACTTTTGCCGTTTCCCCCAAATCGCCGATTTTTGCGAACAACTTCGCATCAAATTTCAGTTATGACCGTTACCATCCAACTCGACTCCGCCGAAGACTTCAAACTGCTGGAACCGTTGCTGCGGCTCATTCGGGAGTCGGGTGTAAAAGTTCAGGTCAGTTCGGAAATTAAGCCTGAAAATGGCAAACCGAAATCTCCCGCCGGCCTTGCGGACAAACTGCACGGCATCGTGTCGCTTCCGGCGGACTTCGATTACAAGTCTTTCATGGCCGACGAACTCCTGAAAAAGTACGCGGCCAATGGATAAAGTTTTCGTGGACACCAACGTCATGTTGGACTATCTCGCCGCCCGCCCGCCTTTCGACAAAGATGCCAAAACGCTGATGCAACGCGCCGAACTTGGTCAAATCGAATTCGGCCTCGCTTGGTCTTCCCCCGCCGCGCCGGTGTGTTTTCACCCGGCGCACTCGCGTGAAGCACAAAAACCTCACAACGCCACCTTCTTCACCAATTCCTTTTTCCGCCCCGATCGGTCTTACCTCACTGCATCAGCGTGTTTTCAACAAAACCCCAACCATCGAGCGCAAAAATCCACCAGCGTTACTCCGATTTAAAAATCAAAATGCAGACATTTGTCGCAAACCGCTTCTTCAGGCGCCTGTCAAACTCAAACTTTTACAAACAATGCCAATCCAATATCCGCACACCATCGAAAACGGCCTCGGTGAAATACTCGTTTTTCACGGAATCGAACACGATCCCGATGGCGACCGCGTCGTCGGTGAAAACTGGGTCGAGCCGGGCAGCGGGCCGCCGATGCACACCCATTTTCTGCAGGACGAAAGTTTTACCGTCGTCAGTGGCAAAATCGGTTACCAGGTTTTAGGCGGGCCGGAGCAGTTTGCCGGCCCGGGCGAAACCGCGATTTTCAAACGCGGCGTGCCGCACCGCTTCTGGAATGCGGGCGACGAGGTGCTGCATTGCAGGGCCTGGGTCCAACCTGCGGACAATTTCGTCTATTTTCTCACCGGGATTTTTAATGCCCAGAAAAAGGCCGGCAAAGCGCAACCCGATATGTTCGACGCCGCTTTTTTGCTGACCCGCTACAAAAGCGAATTCGATATGCTCGAAATTCCGGGTTTTGTGAAAAAAGTAGTTTTCCCGGTGGTGGTGTTTATCGGAAAACTGCTGGGCAAGTACAAGCATTTTGCCGACGCGCCAAATCCGGTCAAGGCTTGAGTATACCGTCGATTGTTTATTGAATATCTATAGCTTAACAATTTTCACCGCCACGTTTCCCCGTTCCGTCCGGACGTTCAGAAAATAGTACCCCGGCGCGATAGAAGAAGGAAATATCAGACGCTGCTCCACCCATGTGGACTGTTGTCCGTTCGGGGGTATGGGAAAATGATGGATGAGATTTCCCCCTGCATCATATAGGCAGATAGATTGGAGAGGCGATTGCAGTTCACCCCTCTGCAAAAAAGCACCATAAAAACACGGCGGAGCCATACCTTTGCTTTGCATGAACTGGCACGTCCTCCCGCTCAAAAAAATCTACGAACTCCTCGATTCCTCGGCATTGGGCATTACTTCCCTGTCGGCCCGGGGCCGGCTTGCCCAATATGGCCTGAACGAGTTGGAAGAGGCGAAGAAAAAGCCGTGGTGGCAGTTGCTGCTCCGGCAGTTTGCCGACTTTATGATCCTGGTGCTGGTCGCAGCGGCCATCGTTTCAGGCATTCTGGGCGATATCACCGACAGCATCGTTATCCTCGTGATCGTGGTGGTGAACGCCCTTATCGGCTTTGTCCAGGAATACCGCGCCGAAAAAGCGATGGCCGCATTGCGGCAAATGGCTGCGCACAATGCGACGGTCATCCGCGACGGCCAGCCGGCGCATATCCCGGCGTCCCAATTGGTGCCCGGCGATGTGGTTGCGATCGAAGCTGGCAATGTGGTGCCCGCCGACACCCGTTTGTTCGAGGTGCACAACCTGCGGGTGGAAGAGGCTTCGCTGACCGGCGAATCGTATGCCGTAGAGAAACACCACGAGATACTTTCAGGCGCCGACATCCCGCTGGGCGACCGCAGGAACATGGCCTATAAAGGCACTTACGTCACTTACGGGCGCGCCAAAGGCATCGTCGTGGCCACCGGCATGAACACCGAACTGGGCAACATCGCGCGGATGTTGCAGGAAGAAGATACCGGCACCCCCCTGCAAAAACGCCTCGCCGCTTTCGGCAAGAATCTTTCGTACATCATCCTGCTGATCTGCGCCGTTTATTTCGGCGTCGGCTACCTGCGCGGTGAAGAACCGCTGCTGATGATGCTTACGGCCATTTCATTAGCCGTGGCGGCCATTCCCGAAGCTTTGCCCGCTGTCATTACCATCGCCCTGGCGTTGGGCGCCCGGCGCATGGTCCGGCAAAATGCTCTTGTCCGGCGTCTGCCTGCCGTGGAAACGCTTGGTTCAGTTACCTTTATCTGTACCGATAAGACGGGTACCCTCACCGTCAACAAAATGACGGTAGAGGAAATTTTTGCGGGCGATGCCGTCTTTCCCGTCCGTCAACTCAAGCAACGCAAAAAGGACGAACAGATACAATGGCTGCTCAAAGCTATGGCTTTGTGCAACGATGTGGCGGAATCCGGCGACGGCAAGGACATCGGCGACCCCACGGAAATTGCTTTCTCGGTCGCAGCGAAAAACCACGCCTTTTTGAAACAAGAACTGGAAAAGACCTACCCGCGCGTCGCCGAACTGCCATTCGATTCGGAGCGAAAGTGTATGACCACCATCCACCGCGACGGGGACGGATTCGTTGCCTTCTCCAAAGGCGCGCTGGACGTGCTGCTCGGCAAAGCGGTGGGACTTTCAAAGGAAGAAAAAGAACGCTGGGCAGAGGAGGGCGATGCCATGGCCGATAAAGGGCTGCGGGTGCTCGGATTCGCCATGCGGCGACTAACCGAATTGCCCGACGACATCACGCACGCCACAATGGAGCGCGACCTCACCGTCATCGGCGCAGCCGGCCTGATAGACCCGCCACGGGAAGAAGTGAAACAGGCGGTGCACGAATGCAAAACGGCAGGCATCCGGCCGGTAATGATCACAGGCGATTACCTGCTCACAGCCCGAAACATCGCGCAAAAGCTCGGCATCATCGAGTCCGAAAATGACCTTGTCATCACCGGCAGCAAACTCGCAGCCATGTCTGCAGAGGAATTCGGGCAAAAAGTGGAGCACATCCGCGTGTACGCCCGCGTTTCGCCCGAACAAAAACTCAATATTGTCAAGGCATTGCAGGACAAGGGGCATTTCGTGGCCATGACTGGCGACGGTGTCAACGACGCGCCCTCGCTGAAGCGGGCCGACATCGGCGTGGCGATGGGCATCACCGGTACCGACGTATCGAAGGAAGCCGCCGATATGATCCTGCTCGACGACAATTTCGCCACCATCGTCAAGGCCGTCAAACAGGGCCGGCGGATTTTCGACAACATCCGCAAGTTCATCAAATACATCATGACCGGCAATTCGGGCGAGATATGGACGCTCGTGCTGGCCCCCCTGTTCGGACTGCCCATACCGCTCCTGCCCATTCATATTCTCTGGATCAATCTGGTCTCCGACGGTCTGCCCAGCATCGCACTGGCTGCCGAGCCGTCGGAAAAAGGCATCATGAAACGCCCGCCGCGCGCTACCGGCGAAAGCGTTTTCGCCGGCGGACTTGGCCGGCACATCATCTGGGTGGGGCTGCTGATGGGTATCGTGTGCGTTGCAACTCAGGCTTTTGCCATTGAGATGGGCGACCGGCACTGGCAAACCATGGTGTTCAGTGTATTGAGTTTCAGCCAGATGGGGCATGTGCTGGCCATCCGTTCCGAGTCGCAGTCGTTGTTCCGGCAGGGGCTTTTTTCAAACCTTCCTCTGTTGGGGGCCGTCGCGCTCACCTTTGTATTGCAGCTGGCCACTATTTATATCCCGTCATTCAATCCCATTTTCAAAACCGCTCCGCTCACATTTTATGAACTCCTGGCCGTTATGGCGGCGTCGTCGGTGGTGTTCTGGGCGGTGGAGGTGGAGAAAGTGATCAGAAGGAGAAAAATCCGATAAATCCATTCCGGCCGGTTTCTCAACCCGCATAGACTTTGCCCCCCATTGCAGACCAGCCACAGTCTTTGTCATCCATCTTTCCATTCATTTTTGAATTGGATTTTACCATTATATTGCCCTTCTGCTTCAATCATATCCGGCTTCATGAACTCACTTTTTCTGAAACGCACCGGCTCAGACGATCCCGATTTCACGGCGCTCGTCCGGCATCTCGACGCCGAACTGGCCATCCGCGACGGTGACGAGTACGCTTTTTACTCCCAGTTCAATAAATTAGCAAACATCAAAAACGTCGTCGTGGCGTACCGGGATGGCCGCGCGGTCGGCTGCGGCGCTATCAAACCTTTGGCGGAGGGGGTGATGGAAGTGAAGCGTATGTTCGTGTTCCCCGAACTGCGCGGACAAGGCATCGCATCGAAAATTTTATCCGCACTGGAACGCTGGGCATCGGAACTGGGTGCTCATGACTGCTGCCTCGAGACGGGGCTGCGCCAACCCGAGGCCATCGCACTCTACGAGAAAAACGGCTACCGGCGCATCCCGAATTACGGACAGTACGAAGGTGTGGAAAACAGCGTTTGTTTCAGGAAAAGTTTGATTGGATAACTAAAAATCGTTCAGCGCATGGTTTTTCATCAACCGTCTGCGCCGTTGAGACCCTTCATCCGGCATTTTCTGATAATGGAAAATCGGGAAGAGATGGTGAACCGCGTCGTTCCCGACACAGCCCTCGTCATGGTGTTCCGGTTCCAGGGGCAGGTTCGTTTTTTGTCGGATGGATACACCATCGAGTTGCCGCCAATGGTCATCAGCGGTCTGAAAAAATCGGTGCGGCTCGTCCATTATTTGAAGGAAACGGGCGCCATTCTCGTTGTTTTTAAAGAAACCGGGGCTGCTTCGTTTTTCAGGGAACCCTTGTACGAATTATTCGAGGAAAGCGTATCGCTCGATAATTTTGTACATCCCGCTGAATTATCACTGGTTGAGGATCAATTGTCGGAAGCGAAAAACAATGTTGATAGGATTGCCGTTGTCGAACGGTTTTTATGGTCCCGGTTTACCGGGCGCAAGCCCGACGGTTTGGTACTTGCTGCCATTCAAAACATCCGGGAAACCAAAGGACAAGTCCGGGTAAAAGATTTGGCCGGGAGTCTTTTCATCAGCCAGGATGCTTTTGAAAAACGGTTCAGAAACGTGGTTGGAGCCTCGCCCAAACAGTTTTCTTCGATAGTCCGGATGAAATCGGTCATGCTCGGCGCGCGGCAACAAAAGACATTTACTGAAATGGCATACGATGCCGATTTTTTCGACCAGGCGCATTTCAACAAGGCATTCAGATTGTTCACGGGACAAACGCCTGCCGAGTTTTTTAAATCTCCTCCTGCCTGGTAGATCAATGATTTTTTACAATTCCGGGGCGTCTTCTTCCCGGACCTTTGCGGCAAAATTGCACTGACATGAAATCAAAATTATTTGCCACACTGATGTGCATGGCAATACTCAGTTGCCTTTGCCCTGCGCAAAAAACTGTCTCTCACATTCAAAAATCAGGTCCCATGAAAGAATTTATGTTGTTGATCCGGGTGAACGCCGTTTCCTACACTGCCGAAAAGGCGAAAGCAGTCAACCCCGCTTGGAATAAAGTGATAGAAAAGTGGAAAGCGGACAGCGTTTTTGTCACCAGTTTTGTTTTTCCGGGGGAGAGTTGCGTACTCACCGGTCCGGAAAGAACGGTCCGAAAAGAAGCCGTTGTTTCCGACGATTTGAAAGTAGTGAGTGCCATCGTCCTGCGGGCTGCCGATCCGGAAGCAGCGATCGAATTGGCAAAAGCCTGCCCGGTGCTCGAACACGGCGGGACGGTTGAAGTCAGGGAAGTGCCGCCGAGAGCCGTTGCAGGAAGGCAGTAAGTCGGAAACACAGTATGAGCCGTGCGAATCAGGGGATTAAAACTCACTATTGAGTACCGGTCGAAATTGTCAATGGTTTAATTTTGCGTCTCCTGAAAAATCCGGCGCTATGAGAATAGTGTAGGTGCGATCATCGTTTTCAAACAACAACTTTATCATGAAAAAAGCAGTCATCGTAGCCTTCGACCGGTTCACGGACATTGACGTATTTCTCCCCTGGGATTTGCTGAACCGCGTCCGCCTGCGGCACAAGGATTTTCAGGTCAAAATTGTGGGCACTTCTGACTTCCACAGATCCGTCTGCGGCATCGAACTGGCCATGCAGGGGCAAATTGAAGAATGCGCAGATGCCGACCTCGTATTTTTTGCGAGTGGGTCGGGCGCAAGGGCCTTGTACAAAGACGCAGCGTATCTCAACCGTTTCCGGCTCGATCCCGGCAGGCAATTGATCTGTTCGATGTGTTCGGGAGCGCTTTTACTCGCCGCGATGGGGTATCTGGACGGGCTTTCGGCGACAATTTACCCGACGGCATTCGAGGCGCTGCGGGAATTGGGCATCGAAGTGCTGGAAGACCGGCATCTGGTCGTGCATGGAAACGTTGCCACTGCAGCCGGATGTCTGGCGGCTATTGACCTTGTCCAATGGGCGGTCGGCCGGTTGTACGATGAAAACACGGGCAAAGAAGTGATTGCATCTGTTTTGCCGGTTGGGCAGGGACAGGTTTGTATGTATTGATGATACACCAGGAAAAATATGCCGTCAGAAACGCCGAACCCGGCGAGTTTCCGGAGATAGGAAAACTCATGGTTCAGGTGTATTCTCAATTGGAAGGTTTTCCGAAAGAAACGGAACAACCTGCTTACTACCACCTGCTCACCCACATCGGCGAGTTTGTCAACAAGCCGGAAACCGAACTTCTGGTAGCCGTTTCGGCCGGTGGCGACATCGCCGGTGCGGTCGTTTTCTTTGGCGATATGCAATACTACGGTTCGGGCGGCACGGCGACCCGCGAGCCAAATGCTGCCGGATTCCGCCTGCTGGCCGTCAGCCCCTCCGCCCGGGGCCAGGGCGTCGGCAAACTCCTGACCCTGGAGTGCATCCGGAAAGCCCGGGCGAAAAAGGTGCGCCACATGGTCATCCACACAACGGCGGCGATGCAAACCGCCTGGAAAATGTACGAAAACTTAGGCTTCCAACGGGCAGAAGACCTGGATTTTATGCAGGGAGAATTGCCGGTTTATGGGTTCAGGTTGGTGCTTTGATACGAAAAACACCCAAAGACTCGCCTTCAAAAAGTACAACAATGCTCATCGCTTTTTCCTTCCTCGCCCTGTTGGCCCTGGCAGTGACACTTTATGTCCGGCAACCCAAATTCGGCAAAATACCCTCGGGCAAACGCCTCGCTCAGATAAAAAACTCACCTCGGTACAGCGGCGGAAAATTCCAAAATCTCAGCCACACGCCCGACCTCACCGACGGCGCGACAGTGGGCAGTATCCTGTGGGAAATGCTTTTTCGCCGGAACAAACGCACCCAGCCCACCGGCCCTCTACCCTCCATGAAAACGAATTTGTTCGCCCTCGACCCTGCGGAAAACGCGCTGGTCTGGTTCGGGCATTCGTCGTATTTCATGCAGGCGGATGGGAAAAAGATCCTCGTTGACCCCGTTTTGAGCGGTACGGCCTCGCCCATCGGAGCGAGCGCGAGAAGTTTCACAGGCAGCGACGTTTATAGGCCCCACGACATCCCGGAAGTTGATTTCCTGTTCATCTCGCACGACCACTGGGATCATGTGGATTATAAAACACTCCGGCGGCTGCGACCCAAAGTCAACAAAGTGATTTGTGGACTCGGCACCGGCGCGCACCTTGAAAGTTGGGGTTACGACCCCGCCCGCATCATCGAAAAAGACTGGCACGAGCAAGTCATTCTGGGAGAGGGCTTTGTAGTGGATGTCTGTCCGGCGCGGCATTTTTCGGGCCGGGGTTTTGTCCGCAACAAAGCCCTGTGGGTTTCTTTCGCTCTGACCACGCCAAGCCTGAAAATTTTCATCGGCGGCGACAGCGGTTACGACGCGCATTTTGCGGCCATCGGCGCAGAACACGGACCTTTCGACCTCGCCATCCTGGAATGCGGGCAGTATAGCCGGAACTGGAAATACATCCACCTGATGCCCGAAGAAGTGGTGCAGGCGGCACAGGATTTACGGGCGAAAAGGCTGCTGGCGGTGCATTGGGGCAAATTCGCGCTGGCCAACCACGATTGGGACGACCCCATCATCCGGGTCGCGGCAGAAAGCGAGCGCAGGGGAATGCCATTGCTGCATCCGCTGATCGGGGAGAAAGCGAGTTTGGAGGAGAGGAGGGCTTTTGGGAGGTGGTGGGAGGGGGTGAGGTGAGTACGGGTCCAGCTGAGGACGCTGACAGTTTGTTTGTTCGTTTTGAAAAACGCGTGCGAACAGGGTGGTAAAAACTCAGAGAGGAAGACCAGGTGCAGTGGAAAATCTTCCAATTCTCACATCAGGCAAACAGCCTCGGTATCTCCCGATAACTCAGTACGGTTGTATTTTCAGAAAGAGGAAACCCTGACTCAACCGGGCAAATGACATAATGCTTTTGAATACCTAAATCCTGACCGGCGATATAAAGCCCTTTGGAGACCCTCGGCACAGTGGAATATTTTATTTCCACAATTATTTCGGGCCGACCGCTTCTGGCGATGACTATATCCGCTTCCGTGCCATCGTGGGTACGATAGAAATACATTTCAGCCCAATCGGGCAACAGCGCAGCAATTTGTTCCAAAATGTATGTTTCCCAGGAGTTTCCCAGTGCGGGATGACCACTCAGGTCGAAGAAAGAACCGATACCCAATAGTTGGTGCAACACGCCGGAGTCGCGCAAATAGATTTTCGGGGTTTTCACCAAACGTTTTTTCAAATTCACGTGAAAAGGCGGCAAACGCCGGATCAGGTAAGCCGACTCAAAAAAATCCAGATAGCGGCGCACTGTGGTGCCGTTGAGGCCGAGCGAACCGGCTAAAGCCTCCATATTCAGCAGTTGGCCGCTCAGGTGGGCAAGCATACGCCAGAGTTTGCCCGTCACCATCGGGTCGGCACTCAAGCCCAGCAGGGGCAGGTCGCGTTCCAGGTAGGTGTTGATAAAATTCTGCCGCCACAATCTCGACAGTTCATCATCCGGTGCCAAAAGTGACTGCGGAAAACCGCCGCGAAGCCAGTGCTGCCGAAAATCGGCGATGTGTTCAATTTCGCCAAAAGCAAAAGGCTTCAACTCAAAATAGGCGATTCGCCCGGCCAGTGACTCCGAACTGTCGCGGATGAGGTCGGGTGAAGCCGAGCCGAGTAGAACAAACCGCCCCGGTTCCCGCCGCCGGTCGATGATGCCGCGCAGGACGGGAAAAAGCGTCGGCAGTTTCTGAATTTCATCCAGAATGACGGTCTGGTCGGCCAGGGCATCGAGGAACAGGGCGGGATTGCTCAGTTTGATACGGTCGTCCGGGTTCTCCATATCCAGATAGAGCGAAGGTTTGGGCAGCCGCGCTCTTAGTGCCTGCACCAGCGAGGTTTTGCCCACCTGACGCGGCCCGACCACCGCCACAGCAGGAAAGTAGGATGCCAACTTGAGAATATGTTGTTCGGCAGTACGCGCAATGTAGGTCATGTCAACCCCGAAATTTCTGCAAAGAAAACAGAAATTTCGGGGTTGACGTTGTTTTTAGCCTGTCTTTTTGTGTCCGGGAGATTTTGTGTGGGCTTGGCCGTTCGTTCTGTCGTGGGACGACCCCATCATCCGGGTCGCGGCGGAAAGCGAACGCAAGGGGATGCCTTTGCTGCATCCTTTGATAGGTCAGAAGGTCAATCTGAATGAAATGGAGGTGTTTGGGAGGTGGTGGGAGGGGATTCGGTAAAAGGCTCGGCTACTCACGTTGACTTGCGCCGGGTCAAAAGACACCGGCGCGGCGGGGAAGGTCATGCGAGGCGGAAAGACATCGGCATGACTGAATATCGGGTGGGGCGGAAATGGTGATAACAATGAGAAGATTACTTGATGTAATCCGGCCCAATAGCACGTCTTAGATATTCTTCATTTGTTATTCCGGCTTCAGTTCGGAGGTCAAAATTGGTTTTGTTTTGAGTTTTCTCTACAACTATTTTGAAAAAATCATCCTCATCATATTTAGACAAATCAAGCGTGTAGGAAGAAACCTTTTGAGGCGAAAACTTACCGCCGAATGCAAATACCAATTTAATAATATTGTTTGTGGCTGAAATTTCCTTTCCCCAGAAAGCAACTATGAGTACTTTAGAAACTGAAGCAGCACCATAATGTAAAACGTCCTTAGAAGCAGTGAAATTAACCTCTCTTTGACGCACTATTTCTTGAAAATCGTTACGATATTCATTAATGTTTCCCAAATTACTAAATGCAAATAGCGAGACACCTTCTTCATTTTGAAAAGGAGAAAGATTGAAAATCATAAATTCAACTTTCAACTGATAGTAGGTATCAAGGGGTTCTCTACCCCGAAAATCGTTAAATGGCTTGTATTCAATTTGTATGTCATGAATCCTCAAATACCCCTCCAGATTCGGATATTTCACCTGCCTGAACAACGCTTCGATATAGTGGTGTGGCGCTTCTCTTGTCTGACCATCGAGGCGCATCCAATATCTGTGATCGTACTGGTGTGGTTTGGTATTACTCGCTAAAACCTCGATGACATAAACGAATTTTCCCGGCTCGACTTCCACCGGCTGAAACCTTACATTGGCTGGAACAGGAACAGTTTTATCCGAGAGCGATGTGATAAAACTGTCTTTTTTGAGGTGTTCGGTTGTTGGGGTTAGAGCGCCTTTGACAACTTTCTCTTTGTTCTCTGTGACTTCAACAGGCGCTCCCCACACAATTACACCACCACTGGAATTCAGGAAAGCACAAATCGTTCGCATCACTTTTTGTTTGTCCAAAGGCCCCACAATGGATTTAAACTCAAGTAAATCGCTCTCCTTTCTTCCTGTCGTGAAATATTCGACCAAGTCGGCAGCATCAATGTCCTCAATTTTTCGGCCCAAGATGTTTTCGGTCATATATCATTCATTTATGTGAATGGACAAAGATAAAAATTCAATTTTGACTGGCAAGAAAGCCTCTACGGAAGAAAACGCCTGTCCTCCGCTTGAGCGAGACAATGCCTCGTGCACCCCCCCTTGATGGTTTCAAACCCTCGCCACCCCCCGGCTAAACTTACTCCGATACTCCATCGGTGACAGCCCCGTCACTTTTTTGAACACCGAGCGGAAGGCTTTGACGTCGGAATAGCCCACGTCGTACATCACTTCGTTCACGTTTTTTCGGCCGGTTTCGAGCCATTTTTTGGCCGCTTCGATCTTCACCCGCTGGATGTACTCGATGGGTGTGTTGTTCGTGGCTTTTTTGAAACGCCGCTCGAAGTTGCGCCGCCCGATGGCGAATTTGGATGCCAGTTCGTCCACCGAGATCTTTTCGGTCACGTTTTCTTCGATGAAATGTTGCGCCTGCCGGATCGGCTCGTCCTCGTGGCCTTTTTGCCCGTTAAACATCATAAAAGCCGACTGGCTGTCGCGATCAATCTCGACGGCGAAGAACTTGGCGGCGAGGATGGCCATGGCGCGGTCGGTGTATTTTTCCACGAGGTACAACAGCAGATTCCAGTACGAATTGGCGCCGCCGCTTGTGTAGATGCGCTGCTCTTCGGTCACGATCCGGTCGGCCACGAGCGTCACGTTGGGGAACATCCGGCGGAAATCGTGGGCGAACAACCAATGCGTCGAACATTTTTTTCCTTCCAGCAAACCTGTCGAAGCCAGCAGGAATGCTCCGATGCACAGACTGGCCACTTCGGCGCCGGCTTCGTGCTGCGCTTTTATCCAGGGCAAAAATTCGCGGTTCAGATCGAGCGCGGCGCTCAAGTCGCCGAAAAGGGCGGGCACGAGGATCAGGTCGGTCTTTTCAACCTCCCGGATCAGCGAATCGGCGTGTACTGAAAACAGCCCGTCGTGCAGCCGGATTTCCTTTTGCAACCCGACGAGGTGTACATCGAAGAGGGGAGGTTTGCCGGCGCCTGCCAGAAAATTATTGACTGCCGTGAACAGGTAACGCGGGGCGGTGATGCTGTCGAGCACCGACGATTCGGGCACGAGGATGGAGATGTGTTTCACTGTATGAGCGGCTTGAGAATGTGAGCGGCGTGAGGGGCGGGAGGGCGCGAGGGGTGGTTTCGGGAACGACAAAGGTATAAAATAATTTCAAAACAAAAGATGTCGAAATTGTCCGCCGGATTTGGCGCAATCACACCCCCTTCGACGACTTGCCCCACCCATACCTTTGCAGCGTCCTTTGCGCATAAAGTTTAAATTAACATGGGAAAAATCATCGCATTGGAATTTCCGGCACCTGCCTGCTATCTGTCCGACCTCAGGATTATTTAAAACAAAATATGTCGCAAATGCCACCCTGTTCTGTCGCTTTTACACCCGTTTGAATCTTTTTGTTGGCAATACCTTTGCAGTCTCAAAATTTTAAAACAATTGATTAAAAATGAAAAAGAACAAAATCCTCTTCTGGCTCACTACGGGCTTCATTTTCCTGTTTGAAGGCGTGATGCCTGCACTCACTTCCAACACCCAGATCGCGATTGAAGGCATCCGGCACCTCGGATACCCCGATTATTTCCGGGTGATGCTCACCGTTTTTAAGGTTTTGGGCGTTTTAGCATTAGTGCTGCCTGTCGTTCCGGGCCGTATCAAAGAGTGGGCTTACGCCGGTTTCGCTTTCAATTTCATCTCCGCCTTCATCAGCCTTTGGGCAGTGGACGGATTCGGCGGACAAACGGTATTCCCTTTGGTTTTGCTGGGTATTCTGGCGGTTTCCTACGTTCAATACCACAAACTGCAATCGCAGAAACCGGGTTTTAACCCTCAATTCGCCTGATGCACCACCACATTTTTTCATTTCAAATTCACATGTCATGGCATTTCTCAATATCTATCTCAATTTCAACGGCAACTGCGAAGCAGCCTTCAATTTTTACAAATCCGTTTTCGGCGGCGAGTTCTCCGCCTTCTCCCGATTCGGCGACATGCCACCTTCCGAAACGCCGCTGCCGGAAAGCGAATCCCAAAAAATCCTGCACGTCGCCCTCCCCGTTCGGGATTGCGTATTGATGGGCAGCGATTGCCCGCCCGACTTTACCAGCGGCGTGCAGGGCAACCTTTTCAATATCTCGATCACTGCCTCCAGCAAGGAAGAGGCAGACCACCTGTTCTTTGGACTTTCGGCGGGCGGCAACGTGTCCATGCCGATCGGCGACACGTTCTGGGGCGCCTACTTCGGCATGTTCTCCGACCGCTTCGGGGTGCAGTGGATGGTCAGTTACGATTATCCGAAATCCTGATTTAGTATAGAATGACGCAAAATCCTATAAGGTTTGCCAAACCTTATAGGATTGTCGAACTCTTGCCAATCGTACACCTGTTTTCGAACAAAAGATAGAGTCAAAATGAAAAAAACAATCTTCCACATCTGGCTCGCAACGGCCGTTTTTCTCGTGGTATACATTCCGATGCTCCATGCCCAGACTATTGAAAAAACACCTTTCCAATCCGGCTACGCGCCGGTGAATGGGCTAAAGATGTACTATGAAGTCCACGGCACAGGCAAGCCGTTATTGCTGCTGCACGGCGCTTACATGACCATCCCCCTGAATTTCGGAGAATTGATCCCCGAATTTTCCAAAACCCGGAAAGTGATCGCTGTCGAGTTGCAGGGACACGGCAGGACTGCCGATATTGACCGCCCCTATTCCTATCAGGTATTGGCAGATGATGTTGCAGGCGTATTGAAGCACCTGAAAATTGACCGCGCCGACGTCCTCGGTTACAGCTTTGGAGGCACGGTGGCCCTCCAGTTGGGCATCCAAAACCCAGAAATGGTGGACAAAATGATCATCGTCTCCACCACTTACAAACACGACGGCTGGCTTCCCGAGGTAGGAACGGTACTCCAGACCATCACACCGGAAATGTTCGAGCAAACGCCGCTGAAAAGTATGTACGACAGCCTGGCGCCTGTGCCCGGCCATTGGTCAAAGTTCGTAAAGAAAATGGTGCAGTTCGATCTCGAAAAATTCAACCTTGGCGAGGATAAAATTAAAGCCATTAAATCGCCTGTGTTATTGGTCATGGGCGACAACGACGGAGTGGACATAGCCCACAAAGCGGAAATGTACCAGCTGTTGGGTGGCAATGTGTTCGGCGATGTTGCAGAGCTCCCCAAGTCGCAATTAGCCATCCTGCCCGGCACAACTCATGTCAGCGTGATGATGCAAACCGCCTGGCTCCTTCAAAATGTGCCTGCGTTTCTGGACGGCGCGCCACAACAAACCCAGTCAAATCATTGAAAATGAGCGCCCGTTCCCCCGAAACTGTTTTCATTCCGAAATATTTACGCAAACCATTTTCAGCATGACGACGATGAAACCCGGCAGCATAGACGAATACATCGCCACTTTCCCGAATGACGTTCAGGCTGTTTTGGACCAAATCCGCGCGACCATCCAAAAAACGGCGCCGGATGCGGAAGAAACGATCAAGTACGGCATGCCGTTAAAAAACAATCTTCTCAACAATGAAACAGCTCAATTTTTCTATCCAAATCAATGCTCCCAAAGAAAAAGTATGGAGCATCCTGCTCGACGATGCTTCATATCGCCGCTGGACAAGTGTCTTCCATGAAGGTTCTTATGCGGTCGGCGACTGGAAAGAAGGCAGCAAGATCCTGTTTTTAGGCCCCGACGGTTCGGGCATGTCCAGCAGGATCTTCCGGCACGTCCCCAACGAATTCATTTCAATCCAGCACTTAGGAATCGTCAAAAACGGCGTCGAAGACTTCGACAGCGAAGAAACCAAAAAGTGGACGGGGGCGCTGGAAAACTATTCCGTGAGCGAACGCGACGGCGCGACCGAACTGCTGGTCGAACTGGACACGACGGGGGACTTCGAAGCGTATTTTCAGAAAACCTGGCCGAAGGCGTTAGGAGTCGTGAAAGAACTGGCAGAAGTCCAAAAAATTACCCCTTTCCTCTGGTTCGACGACCGGATCGAAGAGGCGCTTAACCTGTACACGTCCGTATTTCCCAATTCAAAGATCTGGAACATCGTGCGCAACGGCGATACCGTATTTACGGCTGATTTTTCCCTCGGCGGTCAGAAATTTGCGGCGCTCAACGGCGGACCACAGTTTCAATTCAACCCCTCGATCTCCTTTTTTGTCGTTTGTGAAACCGAAACCGAAGTTGACAATGCCTGGCAAAAACTCTCGGAAAGCGGCAGCGTGCTGATGCCACTCGACAAATATCCCTGGAGCGAAAAATACGGATGGCTGCAAGACCGTTACGGCCTTTCCTGGCAACTGTCGCTCGGAAAAATATCGGATGTCGGGCAAAAGATCACGCCCAGCCTCCTGTTTGTGGGCGAGCAGCACGGCAGGGCGGAAGAAGCGCTGCATTATTATTCGTCCGTTTTCAAAAATGCCCATACCGACGGTATTTTGCGGTATGTAGCGGGCGAACCTGAAAAAGAAGGCACGGTAAAACACGCCCAGTTCAGCCTCGAAGGCCAAAAATTTATGGTCATGGACAGCGGCTTACCGCATGCTTTTCAATTCAACGAGGCTTTGTCGTTCGTCATTTCCTGCGATACCCAGGAAGAAATTGACCACTTCTGGAACAAACTGACCGGCGGAGGCGGACAGGAAAGCCAGTGCGGCTGGCTGAAAGACAAATTCGGCGTGTCGTGGCAGGTCATTCCACCCGTTTTGGTGAAATACCTGAATGATCCCAACCCGGTAAAAGCCAACAACGTGATGCAGGCCATGATGAAAATGAGCAGGATTGACATCGCCACATTACAAAAAGCATACGAACAAGAATAAAATTCCCGGCTCATGGCACCATCCAGAGACATCCACGACCCCGGCGGCGTCAGCGCACTC
Source organism: Saprospiraceae bacterium (assembly GCA_019187225.1). Lineage (GTDB taxonomy): Bacteria > Bacteroidota > Bacteroidia > Chitinophagales > Saprospiraceae > M3007. Next base: position 107,648 of record JABAQQ010000020.1, on the reverse strand, counting down.
ATCCAAAAATTGCCGCCCGGTTTTGCCTCGCTGGTCGAGGCGATAAGACAGACAATTTTGAGCGTTGACCCGGAGGTTGGCGAGCAAATCAAATGGAACTCGCCAAGTTTCTTTTACAAAGGTCAGATGAAGCCATTCGACCCGAAAACATACAAACGGGACATCGTGGTGCTGAACCTGCACAAAGGCTCCGCTCTGCTGGTTTTCCCGACCGGCGAAACCGTCGGGGTCGTGTCGGACATCCTGGAAGGAAACTACGCCGATGGCAGGCGTTTGGTGAAAATCAAGGATATGGCTGATTTTGAACGAAAGAAAGAAGGCTTGAAAAAAGTGATTGCCGCCTGGCTTTCATTGGTAGAAAAATAAAAACGAGTATCAAATCATAAGTACTTTGAACAATGAATTCAACAGACAAAACCATCATCACCATAGAAGCCACCATCAATGCTCCCATAGAAAAAGTATGGACACACTGGTCGGCTCCCGAACACATCACCCAATGGAATAATGCCTCCGACGACTGGTACACGCCTTCGGCTGCCAATGACCTGCGGACGGGCGGCAAGTTCAGCTTCCGCATGGCCGCCCGCGACGGCAGCGCTGCATTCGACTTCGAAGGCGTCTATGATAAAGTCAGGACACACGAAAAGATCGCCTATACGATCGGTGACGGACGGAAAGTGGAAGTGCTTTTTTCCGGGAACGGACAATCCACGCATGTAGTCGAGTCGTTTGAAGCGGAGCATACCCATTCGATCGAAATGCAACGGGGCGGCTGGCAGGCCATCCTGGACAACTTTAAAAAATACGTCGAATCCAATTGAAGATCATGGCTAAGACTGATTTCAAATCCGTGGATGAGTACCTGGCCGCCCAAACCGAAGACAAGCGGGCTGCTCTGGAGCACCTCCGGCAACTCATCCGCAGCATCGTTCCGCAGGCCGAAGAAGGCATCAGTTACCAGATCCCCATGTTCAAATTCCACGGGGCATTGGCCGGCTTTGCGGCCCACACCAACCATTGCAGTTTCACGACTGCCAATGCGACCACGCTCGAAAAATTCAGGGAAGAACTGAAAGGCTTCAAATGCTCCCCCTCGACGGTGCAGTTTTCACCCGAAAATCCGCTTCCCGACGACCTGATCCGGAAAATTGTGCTGTTGAGGGTGAAGGAGAATGAGGCGAAACGGGCGGGGAAAAGGTAAATTCCCAAAATACGCAAATCCACGTACTTGCCCTACGCGTCCTTTCCGATGCCCCGCACCTCGGGGAGGCCCCATCTTTGCGCCAACTTTTGTGAAGGCTCCGAAGTATACCTGATCTGCGGAACAACGCCGCCTCCAGTGTTAAAAGATTTGTTAAAACCCATGCCGGATTGCCACCTCAGTTGTTTGGCAGGCGGTCAAGGTGACATCCGGAAGGCGGGGATTGGTCGTAGATAGCACCGTCCGCGCATTTTGAACAAATCCTGAGCAGGTTTTGGACTGGATGCTGGACACGCAACGACCGGAACTTTGCATCGTCAGAAAAAATTTCACTGCCTGATTTGTAAAGTTCACCCGACGCTTTCGACCGTTCATCGCAAATCATTTGCCCGGTAGCAGCGAAAGGGGGCAAGTTTGCAGCGAAAAAGACCGAACCCAATCCAATCTTCTTATCGTTATGTTTAGCAAAATGAAATACCCGAGCAAATTCTTTTTTTATTCCCTTTTAAACCTTGTCTTATTCGGCATCCTCACCTTAGGCTTCGCCCCGGCATTCGCCCAAACGGGGATTACACGTGCCAGCGGTGTCGTCTACGATGCCATGACCAACGAAGCGCTGCCCTTAGCTACCGTCAAGTTTGAAGGCACCGGTGTAGGCGCCATTTCGGACGTCGAAGGCAAATTCAACATCGAAACCGGCGAAGCGACCAAACAGTTGTCGGTGACTTATATGGGTTATCAGACTGCATACGTGGATCTGAAGCCCGGACAAGCCAATACAGGCCTGAACATTCGCCTGGAAGAGGCCAACAATACGCTGCTGGAAGTGGTGGTGCGCAACGAAAAATACCGCAACAAAGGCAACCCGGCTGTCGAACTCATCCAGAAAGTCATCGAGCACAAAGACCTCAACCGCCGGGAAGGTCTGGACTTTTACAATTTCGAGCAGTACGAAAAGATCGAGTTCGCCCTCAACCGCGTAGACGACAAACTGCGCAACGGCCTGTTGTTCCGCAACATCCAATTTGTGTTCGACAATGCCGACACCAGTACCGCCGGCGTGGTCAGTCTGCCGTTTTACCTCTACGAACGCCTGTCCGACGTGTATTACCGCAAAGACCCGCGCGACGAAAAAACTTTTGTAAAAGGAGAAAGAAATACCACCATTCCGGGCTTTTTCGACGAGCAGGGCATCACGAGTTACATCCAGAACATGTACCAGGAGGTGGACATTTACGACAACCGCATCAACCTGGCGACCGTCGAATTCGTCAGCCCCCTGGCGCCCATTTCGCCGAACATCTACCGTTTTTATATCCAGGACACCATCAAAATGCAGGACACGAAGGCAGTGCGTCTTTATTTCGCTCCGCGCAACAAAGGCGACCTGGCCTTCGAGGGCAATATGTGGATCGCGCTCGACGGCTCCTATGCCGTGCGCAAGATCGAACTGGGCGTCCCCAAAGGCATCAACCTCAACTGGGTGAGCGACCTGACAGTGGAGCAGGAATTCGACTGGGTACAATCCAACGACGGCATCTCCGGCCCGGCGCGCGGCCTGATGCTGAGCAAAGACGTGGTGGTGATGAATTTCGGCGTTACCAAAGACACCACCCAACGCGGTTTGATCGGTCGTAAAACGACCTCTTACCGCGATTATTCGATCGGTCAGCCCCTGTCCAATGCGGTATTCAAATTCGCCGGCAACACGCGCTACGACGAGCATGCTGCGGAGCAAAATGAGCAATTCTGGGCTTCCAACCGCCATGTGGCGCTCAACGAACGCGAACAAGGCATCCAGCAGACCATTGATACGCTCAACAACTACCGGCCGTTCAAACGCTTTATGAGCGTGGCCCGCATCCTGTTCGAGGGCTACCACTCGGTCGCCGACGGCGGCTTCGATGTCGGCCCCGTCAATACCTTTTACAGTTTCAACGACGTGGAAGGTTTTCGCGGTCGCCTCGGTGGCCGCACCAACCTGAAGTTTGCCCGCGACGTGCAATTCGAAGGCTATGTGGCCTACGGCACCAAAGACGAGCGCTGGAAAGGTACACTGGCGGCGACGTATTCTTTCGATAAAAAGCAGGTGCGACGCTTCCCGGTGGATCAGGTTAAGGTTTGGTTTATGGACGACGTGAAAATACCGGGTCAGGAACTCCAGTTTGTCCAGGAGGATAACTTCCTGTTGTCGTTCAAGCGCGGCGTCAACGACAAAATGGTCTACAACCGCGTATTGGGCGTCGAATATCTGAAAGAAACGGCTTCGCATTTCACCTATTCGTTTACCGCTAAAACCGAACGCCAACTGCCTGCAGGTGTGCTGGCGTTCCAATACGGCAACCCCGAACTGCCGGAGTACGATCCTGAGATCAAAACCACCGATTTCGGTATTCACCTGCGTTATGCTCCCAACGAGCGCTTCTACCAGGGTTCTACCTATCGCACACCTATCCTGAACAAATACCCGAAATTCAGCCTCTGGTACAACTTCGGGGCGAAGGACGTGCTCGGCGGCGAATACAACTACCATTCCGTGCAGGCCAAAATCGAAAAGGTATTCTATGTGTCGCCGCTCGGATGGTCGCAGGTAGTGGTGGAAGGAGGACGTACGTTTGGCACCGTACCGTACCTGTTGCTGAAAGTGCACCGCGCCAACCAGACTTACTCGTACCAGTTGGAAGCGTACAACCTGATGAACTTCATGGAGTTCGTGAGCGACAAATACGCCTCGGTCAACGTGACGCACTCATTCGGCGGCTTCTTTTTCAACCGCATCCCCTTGTTGCGCCAGCTCAAATGGCGCGAAATGGTGTCGTTCAAAGGGCTCTGGGGCGGTCTCGACGACCGAAACCGGCCCACTGCTGAAAACGGTCTGATCCATTTCCCGACCGATGCCAACGGTACGCCGCTGACCTATACGCTTGAAAAAGAACCCTACATGGAGGCCAGTGTCGGTGTGGGCAATATCTTCAAGGTACTGCGCGTGGATTATGTGCGCCGCCTCAACTACCTCGACCTGCCGAACGCGCCGAAGTGGGGGATTCGGGCGCGGTTCAAACTGGAGTTCTAGGTTTTTTCCCGCAGATTTATTTTCCCGCAGATTTTCGCAGATTTTTCCCGCAGACTTTCGCAGATGTGCAATTACTTAATAGTTTGCAAGCTCTTTCTTACACAGGATTTCTGCGGAAATCCGCGGGAAAATAAATCTGCGGAAATCTGCGGGAATCTGCGGGAAAAAATCTGCGGGAATCTGCGGGAAAATAAATCTGCGGGAAAAAATCTGCGGAAATCTGCGGGAAAATAAATCTGCGGGAAAAAACTGCCCAAATCTGTGGGATTAAATCCACGTCTGAAATCATCTGTAACCGGTAACGAAGATCACTTCCTGCCTTAATGAAAGCTATGTGCAGGAGCCAATCCTTTTCGCATTTTTGCGGCAGCTATGAAGGATTCACTCGATAACCTGCGTGCCGCCATCGGACACATCTACCGCAAGCTGCAAACTACCCATAAACGGGCGGCAGCGGCCGTTACCCGCGTACACCCGCAACAACGCCGGAGCGCCTCCAACCTTGTGCATTACCTGGCGCTGCGCAGCGAAGACCTGCGCGACTTGCAGGACGACCTGCACAACGCCGGTCTCTCTTCGCTGGCCAGTTCTGAAAGCCATGTATTGCGGCAAGTGCAGGCCGTATTGCAACGCCTGGGCGTGGACATTCCGAAAAAGGAGATGTCGGCCGCCGATTTCACAGCGGGTACCAGGTTGCTTCACCAACGCGCTACAACCTTGTTCGGCCCAAAACTGCATCCGAATATTCCGCACCTGATGGTGACCTTCGACAGCAAATTGGCCGACGATTACGGCGGGGTGAAATCGCTGGTCAAAGCCGGCATGAACATCGCGCGCATCAACTGCGCCCACGACAACCCCGGGCAGTGGAGCAAGATGATCGCCAATGTGCGCAAGGCGGTGCGTGCCACTGGACAACCCTGTAAAATATACGTGGACCTGGCGGGGCCCAAGATCCGCACGGTACTGCTCGGCAAAGGCAGGAAAAAGGGCCGGATGAAACTGCTGGAACAGGAGCGTTTTTTCTTAGCCGAATCCGGCGCCGATTACAGCAAACAGGAGAAGGTGGTGGGCTGCACCCTGCCCGGCGTGGTCAAAGACCTGCGCCCCGGCGACCGGGTGCTGTTCGACGACGGCTTGTTCGAAGCGGTGGTGGAAACCCCCGGAACGTTGATGGCCGTGCTTCGCGTGAGCCGGGTTTCGGCGGCCAAGCCACGGCTCAAGCCTGAAAAAGGCATCAATTTCCCCGATACGGAACTCACCGTGCGCTGCCTTACGGATTTTGACAAATCGGTGTTGCCTTTCGCGCAGGAACATGCCGACCTCGTGGGTTTTTCTTTCGTGCGCTCGGCAGCTGATGTGGCTGAATTGCAGGAATTACTGCGCCAGGGCAATGGCAAAAATTTGCCCATCGTACTCAAGATCGAAACCTACGAAGCGGTGCAAAACCTGCCGGCGTTGTTGTTGCAAGGCATGGAAGAGCCGGTGTTCGGCGTCATGATCGCGCGCGGCGACCTGGCTGTAGAGATCGGTTTCGAGCGCCTGAGCGAGATACAGGGAGAGATCCTGTGGCTGTGCGAAGCCGCCCACGTACCGGTCATCTGGGCAACGCAGGTGCTGGAGACCCTCAACAAAAGAGGTATTGCCACCCGCTCCGAAGTGACCGACGCCGCCTATGCCGTTCACGCCGAATGTGTGATGCTCAACAAAGGGAATTACATGTTGACCGTAATGGCCACCCTGCAGGACATTTTGCAGCGTAGCGGCGGACACCGCGCTAAAAAACGCTATATTTTCCGACCATTGAAAATTGCCGAGCGGTTTTTGAAAAACTTTTGATTTTAGTCGCCCTGGCGCTAAAGTTTAAGATAGCAGCCGCCAAACGCGGGGAGGATGAGGCGCTGTATTTATTTCCCTTCTTCCTTAAAAACGCTGTCCTCGATCGCCGTGTTGAGGGAATAATTGGTAAAAGCAAACTCGATGGTTCCCTTCGATTTCGCCGCGCTTGCGGCCGTTTTTTTCGGCGAATTGTTGATGTCGGCGGCCAGGGCCTTGGGCACCTTGAATTTGTTCATATCCACCGTGAAGCGCATCTTGTCGGGTAACGCGTTCTGCACTTGGCGGCCATAGGTGTTTTCGATCAGGATTATGCCGCTCTCACGCGAGGTGATCTGCATTTTGAGCGGGCAGTTAGACGTCGTACCCATCCATAGTTTGGCCATCACGATGTCTGATTCGCCATTGGGAATCACGCTGACGATCCGGCACAATTCATTGCCCACCTTTTCGCTGCCGTTCAGCACCGAGGCGTACTGCGAGGAATCCCGGATCAGGGTATACACGTTGAAGGGGTTGTCCCTGGGTAAAAAAGCGATGCCTTTCAGGCGGATGCGGAATTTGGACGGCGCCTTGTAAAAGGCCTTGCCCGACATGTTCTCGATGCTCACCGAGGGCAGGTCGAAGTAGATGTTGACCTCGCTTTTAAACGACTTGACACGTGCGAACTGCTGGTGCGCTTTGTACAGGATCTGGTTGGGCGTTTGCCCCAGTATTGGGGAAAATGGCAGAAAAAGCAGTATAAAAAGGGCATTTTTCATTATTGTGTAATGTCTTTTTTGTTGAAATAAATCAACGTCGCGCCTAAGAACATGACGATGTGCAAGACCATGATGCCAGCCGATTGCGCGATCTGATCCACCGGCAGGGGCCTGTCGAAAAAGTTGCGCCATACGATCATGTGCGTAGTAAACAGGAAAGGTTTGATTTGGTTAAACACCGGTATATCGAAGGTGCCGATAATGGTGAACAGCAGGATGACGCTCATGGTGATGATGATCGGCGCGATGGAATTTTCCGCGATGGCGGACAGCAAAAACGACAGGGCCACCACCACTGATAAACTGAGGAACGCCACGGCGAAAGCCGACCCGAAACGCCACACCGTGTCGGCATTGCGCACGATCACCAGCGAATCGCTTTTGAGCACCACTAAGTCGCCGGGGCCGAAAAACAACAGCGACACGACCCAGGCCAGGATGCCCAGCCAGAGAATGAGCAGCAGGGTATACAACTCGGCGGCGATGAATTTGGCCCACACAATCTGACTTCTCGACACCGGCTTGGTGAGCAAGGAGCGGATGGTACCGCCCTGTATCTCGCCCGATATGGCATCGCCTGATACCAGCGCCACCAGCAGGGGCATCTGGATGATGAGCGTTTGCAGGATGATGAAACCCACCAGATTGCCGTTAAAATCCATGCCCTCGATCTCGAACGACTGGTTGAGCGACTGGATCAGGAAATCCAGGTAAGCCTGCCCGTCGGCGTACAGAGCGAGTTGGATGATGACGACAATGGCGAAAATGGCGGCAAAACCGATGTAGGACCGTGGTTTTGTGGCGATTTTGAATATCTCCGTTCTAATTAAGTCCAGCATGGGCGTCGGTGTTTTGGGTGAGGTTCAGGAAGAGGTCTTCGAGTTTTTTACGGGCGTGAAAGCCGTACACAGGAAGGCCGCTTCGTACGATCTCGCGGTGAATGTCCGGAATGTCCGCGCGGCCGGTTTTGATGGTCAGCGTCTGATCGTCCGAAGCCGGCGCTGATACTTCGCGGCCTGCATTTTGCAGCAAACGGAACATCTGCTCCGGCTGGTCAGTCTCCACGCTCACCAGCATTTCGTTTTCGGAAAGCAGCTCGGCCGTGCGGCCCTGTATGACGGTTTTGCCCCGATCTATGATGCAAAAACTGTCGGCGATCAGTTCGATTTCCGACAGGATATGAGACGACACGATCACGGTTTTTTGAAAATCCGTTTTCAGGCGTTGGATGATGCGGCGCAGATCAATGATGCCCTTGGGGTCGAGGCCGTTGGTGGGTTCGTCGAGGATGATGAGTTCGGGCCGGTGCAGCAGTGCCTGCGCGATGCCGAGGCGTTGTTTCATGCCTTGCGAATAGGTTTTAACTGCCTCCCGCTCGCGGCCGGCAAGGCCCACGAGCTCGATCACGGATAGAATTTCCTCTTTTTTTGACCGCATGCCGTACATGCGGGCGCTGATGCGCAGATTATCGAGTGCAGAGAGGTTGGTGTAGAAGTCAGGCTTTTCGATGATGCAGCCCACCTGGCGCAGGAACGTGTTGCGGTGTTCGCGGGTGGATTTTCCGTTGAACAAAATCTCCCCTGCGTCGGGTTTTATCAGCGACAACATGCAGCGGATGGTAGTGGATTTGCCCGCGCCGTTGCAGCCCAGGAAACCGAAAATTTCGCCGCGCCGCACGTCGAGGTTCAGCCCGTCGAGCGCTTTGAAATCACCGAAGGATTTGTGGAGATTCCGGATTTGAATGATGTGGTCGGTCATGCCGGTATTTTAGCAAGGCCAAACAACACGGAGCGGTTTTGGTTTGGACAACATGATCTATCGGGATTTTCAGCAAAATAAAACCGGGAAATTTTCCTCTATTCTGGCCAAAACATCAAATAGGAGGTTACAATGAGTACCCGAAGCAAAAAATAATGATTGGGCTGAATGTTTATTTCACAGGGTGAAGTTGGCAGTCCCGGCATCGCATGCGTATTTCAATGATCGCCGCCGATAACACGGTCAGTACACCGATGAAACCGACCGACCAGAATATGCCCATCCAGTCGGCGATGATGCCGGTGAGCAAGGCGCCAACGGCGTATCCCAGGTCGCGCCAAAGCCGGAAAATGCCGATGCTGCGGGCGCGGTCTGAAGGGTTGGTGTTTTCGGCGATGGTGGCTAAGAAAGTAGGATACACCATGGCCGTACCGAAACCGAGGATAGCCGCAAGCGCGGCAAACTCCCAGTAGTGGCTGGCCCAGATCATGAGCGCAATCGCGATACCCTGACCGAACATGCCCCAAAACAACATCGTTTTTTTGCAGAGGTGATCGGCTAATTTGCCGGTAAAGACCTGGCTGATGCCCCAGACGGCCGGATAGATCGCCGCGATTTGCCCGATTTCCACTAAGGAAAAATTCCGTTGCGCCAACAGCACGGGCAGAATACCCCACACCATGCCGTCGTTCAGGTTGTTGACAAAACCGGCCTGCGATACGGAACCCAGATTTTTATTCAACCATGTGGTATCCCAAAAGGGGCGCTTCAAAGCGGGAATTGTAGATGTCTGTTGCTCCGCTTTCGCATGGTGATGCGTTTCCCGCACAAACCACCAACTGCCCAGCAGCCCCAGCACGCTCAGTGCCACGCCGATATAGAAGGGGTAAGGCCGGATGCCGTACGCCGAAGCCACCGATGCCGAAAGCAAGGCCACCAGGGCCACGGCAAAGTAGCCGGCAAACTCATTGAGGCCCATCGCCAGCCCGCGGTTTTTTTCGCCAACCAGGTCAATTTTCATGACGATGGTACTGCTCCAGGTCAGGCCCTGGCTTATGCCCAATAACACGTTGGCCGCCACCACCCAAGCCCAGGAAGGCGCCAGCATCAGCATCCAGGGGACGGGCAACGCGACGAGCCACCCGGCCACCAACAGCCGCTTGCGGCCGAAGCGATTGGCCAGCACGCCCGTGTAATAATTGGCCAGCGCCTTGGTCAGGCCGAAAGCCACGATAAACGATAAAACGGCCGTATTGGCCGCGATGCCGAATACTTCGCCGGCCAATTGGGGAAAAATGGAGCGCTCGAGCCCTACCATGCCGCCCACAAAAGCGTTGATCAGGACAAGCAGGGCGAATTGCCGCCAGTTCTGGCGCAGTCCCAATTCGACGGTTTTTTCAGATGTTGCCATCAGTTGCGATCGAATGTCAAATCTAAGTAACTCTCTTCCAGCCGTATGGCCCGGAAGCCGTTGGCGTTCAGCAGTTGCACCGCTTCGTCGGCATAGGTGCAGAAAGGCCCCCGGCAACAGGCGATGATGGTTTTGTCGCGGGGGAGTTCGTCCAGGCGATCCGGCAGTTCTTTCACCGGAATACCGTGCGCTTCCGGCAGGTGGCCGGCGGCAAATTCATCGGCCGGGCGCAAGTCGAGGAAGAACACCCGGTCGTTCGGCGCCAGGTTTTTATAAGAGGCGCTGCCGGGGCTGTCCATCGCCCGGCGGAATTCCCGGAGCGTCACCTGCAACGCCGGTTCCTGCTCCAGGGACAGGTCGCGCAGGGCTTTCCAGGCTGCGTAAGCCTTCGGGCCATTCAGGGAATACCAAATGAAGGTGCCTTCCCGCCGGCTTTTCACTAAGCGGGCGGTTTTAAGTATCTGAAGGTGATGGGAGGCATTGGCGACCGAGATCGCCGTCTGGACGGCAACCTGCTCCACCGTTTTTTCGCCATTGGCCAGCAAGTCTATGATCTCCAAGCGGTTAGGGCTGGAAAAAGCCTTGGTCATGCCGGCAATGGCGGCAAAAATGTTGTCTTTGAAGGTGCGTTTATTCACGGTGTAAATTCAATTCAAATATTCAAACAAGTTCTTGAATAAAATGTTTAGTTGAAAAAAAATTATGGAAAAAGAAACAATGTATGACAACTGCCTCACAAAGGAGGAAATGGAAGCAAAACGCCGCGCCGGTAATCGAATTCAGATCATCGACGTGAGAAACCCGGAAGAATTTCAAGAAAAGCACATCCCGGGTGCGATGAATATTCCGTTGGGTGAGTTGGAAAAATCGGTATTGAAGTTTGATTCGGACGTTTTGCTGGTTACAGCCTGCGGAAAGGGCGGGGGCAGGTCGGCAAAAGGTGCGGAAACATTGCGGCAGGCCGGGTTCCAATCCGCCTGGCTGTGTGGCGGGACATTCGGTTGGTTTGACTGAACTTATTTATTGACAACCGGGAACAGGAATTTGCATTCACTCAAAGAATGATTTGCATCATTTCAAAAGACCAAATTTTTTCAAAAAATTTGATTTTAAACTTATTAAATTTTGCACAATGGCTAAAACAATTTTAATATTAGGAGGCGGGTGGGGCGGTTTAACGGCTGCTCATGCCTTACGGGGTATGGTCCCCAACGACTATCGGATAGCCGTGATCGAAAAAAATAAGTCTTTTGTTTTCTATCCTTCTTTCCTGAGGGTCATTATAGGAGAAAAACCTGATTTGGATACAGTCGAAAGCCCGATGAAAAATCTTCTGAGGAAGGATATAGAGATCATAAATGAAGAGGTAGTCCGCATTGAACCTGAAACACGAACGGTTTACACCAACGCCCAAACTCTGCAGGCAGATTATCTGATTATTGCCATGGGCTCCGAGTTGTATCCCGGCGCCATTCCCGGTTTTTCGGCGGCTGCTCTCAATCTTTTTGATACAAAAGACGCATTTGCCATTCACGAAAAACTGAGCAACTTCAAAAAGGGTAGAATAGCATTTTTGATTGCGCGCACGCCATTTCGCTGCCCTCCATCTCCATACGAAGGAGCCATGCTAACGGAATGGTTCATGCGACAAAGCGGTGTGCGTCAGGATGTTGAAATTTCGATTTATACTCCTGAAAAACAACCCATGCCGGTTGCCGGTACGCAAGTCGGGGAAGTATTTACGCAGATATTGGCCGGGCATAACATCAATTATTATCCTGAGCACAGCGTCACGAGCATTGACGGGAAATCCAATAAAATTTTCTTTTCAAACGGCAAAGAGGCCGGTTACGATTTGCTGATTGGCGTTCCACCTCATGGCGCACCCAAAGCGATAGTGGATTCAGGGTTAACAGATTCCTCAGGTTACATTTCTGTTCATCCCCAAGCCATGCAATTGTTGGAGGATGTGGATGAACTGACGACCCGCTATCCGCAGGTATATGCCATTGGCGACAATACTGCTGTCCGCCTTTTGAACGGCATGATGCTTCCCAAAGCAGGCGTTTTTGCAGAAGCACAGGCGCATATTGTCGCCGGAAATATTGCCGCGCAAATTAAAGGTGAAAAACGTACAGAATTATTTGACGGCAGAGGAGTTTGTTACGTGGACGTGGGAGATGGAATGGCCGCCGAAGGTTCAGGTGATTTTTATGCGTATCCCGCACCCTCGATAATACTCGAAGCGCCGGCGCCGGAAGTCCGAAAAGCAAAGCATGAATTTGAACGCATTTTTGAATTGTGGTTTAGCAAATAGTAAATATGCTCATGCCAGGATTTCAAAAACAAGCCATCGCCTACGACCGCTGGTTCGACGAGCACCCTGCGCTGTTCCAGTCGGAACTGGCCGCTATCCGGTCTGTGCTGCCGTCCTTTCATAAAGGCGTGGAAATCGGCGTGGGTACGGGCAGGTTTGCCGCCGCGTTGGGGGTTCAATACGGGCTGGAGCCTTTGGAGGAATACGTCGCCCTTGCCCGCGCGCGGGGGATCGAAGTCGAAAAGGGTGTCGCCGAAAAGATGCCTTACCCCGATGCGCACTTCGATTTGGCAATGATGGTAACAGTGGATTGTTTTCTGGATGACGTGCCGGCGGCTTTTGCCGAAGTGTTCCGGGTTTTATCGCCGGGCGGCAGTTTTGTTGTCGCCTTTTTGGATAAAAACGGCGCCATTGCTCAAAAATACCGGCAAAGCGGCTCCTCCTCATACCGGAATGCCCGTTTTCACAGCCCTGAAGAAATCGCTGTCTGGATGCGGGCAGCAGGTTTTCGCGATTTTAAATTTGCACAAACGCTTTTTGATGAGAATGTGGCGGAAGTGCAAAGGCCGGAGCAAGGAGTGGGGAGCGGGAGTTTTGCGGTCATTGCAGGGATGAAGCCGGATAGCCTTTTCACAACATCGGGTTAGTAAGTATTTAAACAAAATTAAACCACAGAGGCGCAACAAAACGCTCGTGCATCGTTTTTACATTGTTGCAAAATTCAGACTCATGTTTGATCAATTTCATCCCGATCTCCACAAAGTCCTGGATTTCGGGGCTATGCAATCAACTTAATGGTTGAACCCTTGCGCGGGCGCGCTATTTTTACAGCTGGTTCTTAAATTAACGGCCAAGATTTAAACCACCCGGCATGCAATTTTTCACCGAAATGCTTCGCTTTGCCGCGATCTCGCAGCTCTTGTTGCTGGGCTTTCTTTTGCTGGGTAAAGGCGGTCGCAGGCAGTTTATCCTGCCCACATCGCTTTTTTGTTTTTCGGTCATCAGTTACCTGCTGGTAGATTGGGGACAACTTCCGGCAGTGTTGCACTACCTTTTTCTCGTGCCCACCTTTGCCTTGCCGTATTTTTTCTGGCTGTTCAGCAAGTCGCTGTTCGACGATCACTTCAGGCTTGAAAGGTGGATGTTTTGGGCGCTGGCAGCGTTGCTTGCCTTGCTGTTGGCCAATTTTTATATCGGACAATGCTTAGACATGGAAACTGCGGCTTCTAAAATCCTTCGGATGCTGCATCATGGTCTGTCGCTGTTTTTTGTCGTCCTCGGGCTGATGGAAGCAGCCCGCAACCGCGCGGCCGATTTGCTGGTTGCCCGCTTGCAATTCCGCGGGGTATTCATCCTGCTCACGGCACTGCCGATGGCAGGCACGGTGTTGTCGGAACTTGCTTTTCCGCTCGAAGCGCCCGCAGTACTGGGATTTATTCAAAAACTCACCATCGCCGGTCTGACGTTCTTTTTCGCAGCGCGCCGCCTGGAATTCAAAGCGGGTTTTTATAACGAAACGGAATTGCCGCCTCCGCCGCCCCCGAAACCGGAGCCTGATCCCCGCCTCGCCGCGCAACTGATGCATTTGGTCGAAGTCGAAAAAATATACCGCACGGAAGGACTGACCATCCGCGCGCTTGCCGAAAAAATGGAGGTAAAGGAATACCGGCTGCGCCAAACCATCAACCGCCGCCTGGGCTTTCGAAACTTCAACGATTTTCTCAATTCCTATCGCATAGACGAAGCCTGCTCCCTACTCACCGACCCCGCCAGGCCGGAGCTGACGGTACTGGAAATCGCCTACGAAGTCGGCTACAATTCGCTGGCGCCGTTCAACAAGGCGTTCCGGGAAATAACCGGCATGACGCCGACAGAGTACCGCCGGCGCAACCGCCCGTAGGCGACAGGGCTGAAAAATCCTCCTCGATTTCAAAATCCATCGGCATTTTTCGAAAAAAGGAGGATCGCGCCGCGCTTTCACCCACAGTTTTGTCCCCGAATCTTTCACATAACAAAACTGATGGTATGAAAAATCTGGTGACGGCGCTTTGCCTTTTATTGCTTCCGGTTGCCGCGAGCGCCCAGGAACGCATACAAACCAAAACGAACGGTTTTCCGGCACTCCACGCCTCCAAACCCGCCTTTCCCGGCGGCCCGAAGGCCTTGCAGCAATATATACAATCGAAACTCCGGTACCCGGAAATGGCTAAGGAATACGGCATCGAAGGCACGGTAACACTCCGGCTGCGCCTGAACGAGCGCGGGCAGGTGACTGCCGCGACGGTGCTCGAAGGCATCGGCTACGGCTGCGATGAAGAAGCGTTGCGACTGGCCGCGTCGCTTCCCGATTGGGAACCGGCCAGGCGCAACGGGAGCGGCGTCCCTGTCGTTATTGTCTGGCCCATAACCTTCAAACTGCAATAGGATGACGCACGAGCATTTTCTCGACCTCGTGGGCGCTACCAACCTGATACCCGGCCTCAATTCCACCGAAAGCTCGCCAGCCTGACGGCGACCTTCGTTTTCAAAAAGGTAAACAGCGCGTTCGTGGTGCTGGGCGGAGCTGCATTGGGGTATTTGCTGCTACTTTTGTGAAATCACAGATTAGGCCAGCCTACTCGTGTTAGAACACAAAGTTTTTGAAAAGAGCCGTCTCATGACCGACCTCGTTGACATTCTTCGTTTTGCGGCCATCGCCCAAATCCTACTCGTGTTGTGTCTTTTTTGGCGCGACAGGAGAAGTTGGCAGGGCATAGACACAGGCTTGATGTTCGGATTGTGCGTGGTTGGCTATTTGCTGGCCGATTGGCGGCCACTGCGGGATTTCCCGGCAAAATCGGCTTGACAAACGCTCCTCGATGTTGAAATCCATCAGTATTTTTCATTTTCAGGTGGATTCGACGATGATGACGACGGCAGTTTTGCCCCGAATTTTTTCAAAAAAAACTGCCATACGATGCAACAACTTTCGTTTCCCGAAATCTTCCTTCACATTTTACTGACTGATTTCCTCCGTTATTTTTTGGCGGCCGGAGCGGCTTATCTTGTCTTCTGGATCATTTTTTTCAAAAAATGGCGACACCGCGTTATTCAGCAGAAGCCTTTGGAGTCTGACAAAATAGGATTTGAATTCCGCTATTCCATGAGCACGGTGTTCATTTTCGCGCTCGTCGGGTTTGGCATTTTCAGCCTTAAAAAGGCGGGTTACGCGCGCATCTACGACGATTTTGGTGAGCATAGCGGGTTGTGGTTCGCAGTTAGCATTGTCCTCATGATTTTGCTGCACGACGCTTATTTTTACTGGACACACCGGCTGATGCACCACCCCAAAATCTTCCGGCACGTTCATGTTGTGCATCACCGCTCGACCAATCCTTCTCCGTGGGCGGCGTATTCGTTTCACCCCCTGGAGGCGGTCGTGGAAGCGGGTGTTTTTGTACTTATCGTCCTGACCATTCCCGCGCATACGCTGGCGCTTTTTATCTTTCTGATTTACATGATAATCCGCAATGTGCTGGGGCACCTCGGCATCGAGTTTTTGCCCGCGTGGTTTATTCGCAACAAGTGGCTCAACTGGCATACGACGACCACACACCACGACCTGCACCACAAGCATTTTAACGGCAATTACGGCCTTTATTTTACCTGGTGGGACCGATGTCTCGGCACCGAACAAGCGGGTTATCGACAGGCTTTTGATGAGGTGACATCAAGAAAAAGCGAGTCCGACAAGGATACCGAGCCGTTCAAAATCAGTTCTGCGCCAAGCAAGCACGTTGCGCCCATGCTTCTAATGTTGAGCTTTGTTTCTGCCTCATCGGCGCAGTCGGCAGAAGGCATCTGGCAGACCTTCCATGAGGAAAGCGGCCTGCCTTTGTCCCTGGTGAAAATCACGGAGAAAAACGGCAGCATCGAGGGGAAGGTAATCAAGATTTTCCTGCAACCCTGGGAAGGCGAAGACCCTGTCTGCCTGCGATGCCCCGGCGAAAAAAAGAACGCCAAAATCGTCGGATTGACCTTCATGTGGGGTTTCAAAAAGGAAAACGGTCTCTGGGCAAATGGCTACATTCTCGACCCCGGCAATGGAACAACATACAGCAGTTCCGTCTGGCTGGAAGATGCCAACACCCTGAAAGTCAGGGGATACTGGGGCATTTTTTACCGTACTCAGACCTGGAAGCGTGTAGAGAAAGATGGCAAATAAAAAAACTCGTGCCGGACTGCCATTGGGAACATCACTAAAAGCGTGGGCCGGCAACTAAAAAAGTATCACGAACGGTGACAAAAATCACCGGTAAGATGCGCAAAGCAATTGGATATTTGCATTCAGCAATCATCCGGTCAAATCATGGATACACGAAAAACGACCATCCTGTTCAGACTTGCACTGACAAGTATTCTGTGCACCTCTCTTTTTGTTTCCTGCCAACAAGACAAAGAATTAGACGATAAAACAAGAACAGCGTTGATAGAAAAGGGAAAGCAAATCAGCGCAAGTCTGTCGGGGGCGCTCCTGACCAAGCTGTCTTCCGAAATACAGGCAAACGGTACTGTCGAAGCGATCAAGTACTGTTCGGTCAATGCGCTCCCGCTCACCGACAGCATTGCAAAACTGGAAAAAGTGAAAATAAGCAGGGTGTCGCACAAAAACCGGAACCCGGCGAATGCCGCGAACGAGGAAGAAATGGCGTTGATCAAAAATTATATCGCGCAGATCGAAAAGGGCGCCGCAACCGCTCCTGTCATTACCACCGGCAAGGGAAAATATACCTACTATGCTCCCGTCGTCATCGCGATGCCCACTTGCCTGAAATGCCACGGCAAACCCGATACCGATATCGATGCGGAAGTGTTGAACGCCTTGAAAACGCTTTACCCGGAAGACCAAGCCACCGGTTTTGCGATGGGCGAACTCAGGGGATTGTTCAAAATAGAATTTGACGACAAAAGATAACAGACCATGCGCAGCATCTTAATCATCATCAACGACGCACCTTACGGCACCGAAAAGGCTTACAACGCCTTGCGTTTAGCCAACCAATTGGGTAAAGACCACCCTGAATCGGAAGTCCGCATTTTTCTTCTGGCCGATGGCGTCAACTGTGCCATCGCAGGCCAAAGCACTCCAAACGGTTATTATAACATAGAGCGGATGCTGGCGTTATCCTTGCAGAAAGGCGCCAAAGTCAAAATCTGCGGCAGTTGCGCCGACGCGCGCGGGTTGAAAAACGTTCCGCTCGTAAAAGGCACGGAACTCAGCACGATGGCCGAACTTACGCAATGGGTCGTGGAGAGCGAAAAAGTACTAACGTTCTGATAGTTATGACAAAACCTGTTCCATTGCTCTTTCGCGAAAACCGGCGGTAGTTCGCCTTGCTCGTTGTCAACACCCTCGTCGCCGGGCGGTTTTTACAAGGATTGGAATGGAATTGCCCGGGCTTCTGTTCCTTTGCACCGGTACGGACTTTTCTTTCAACCACCCGCATCATGGAACAATACTTCGGCAAAATGGTCATCGGCGCCACCGAAAACACCGGCGCGCAGAACGGGACGCCTCCCATCGCAAAGACGCAATTCGTGCATTACCCCGATTGTCAGCAACTCATCATCTGGCTGCCGCAAAGCGGATACGATTACGGCGCGATGCGGTTGGTTGACACGCGCACCCAACAAGTGGTGGACGAGCGCCCCACTTCGGACAGGCTCAGCGGCAGTATTCAACTGCTTTGGGATACGCTCGACATCGCCCCCGGTGAGTACGACATCGAGATTGACCATCCGGAGGGTTGGAAACACCGGATCGCTATTTTGAAATATCCGGAGCACGTCGAACCACCCGTCGAAAAGCCGGCCCCGGAGACTGCCGGGCAACCGGAACCCATGGTTTACCGCGACGGGTTGGGAAATGAAATTCCCAATGAAGACCTTCTCCTGCGCGAAAAACTGCAAAAAGAAATAGCGACAAAATTTTCCCGCCGCATCGAATACGAGGGCACTTTTCGGGCCGGAATGATCATTTATGTGGACAACGAAAAACGCATCGGGTTCAGCCACGAAATGGGCGGCGGCCATTGTATGTTTTACATAGATATACCTACGGAGGCGCAATGGGAAGCGCAGACAAAAACGCCGCTCAGCCAAAGGCAAGAGATACTCGAATTCGTTGCAGCTACGGTACAGGCACAGCAAGCTTCCAATTGCCGGTATGAGATCGGTGAAAAGGAAATCGGGTTTTATTATCGCGATAAGAGGCCTTTTTGATTGCGACCAAGTAAAGGATATTCGCCGGGCGATTTTGATTTGTCCGGCGAATTGAAACAAAACAATATTAATTTCGACCCTCAAATGAAAACATTCAGATTCCTTTCACTGCTATTATTGTCTTATCTCTGCTCGCCTGTTATGGGGCAGGACACCATAACCGTTGAAGCGTATTGCAATTTTGACGGAATGGAGCCGGTATCGGGCAAATATGTAATCCAGGACGCCTCCGAGGAGTCGCTGGAAATAGTATCAGCCATTCTTGCAGTCAACGATATCGAGGCTAATTTTATCCTGCGGGAATCCCCATGCCGCAACGCCCTGGCTACACGCGTCGGAAAACGGCGATTCATATTGTACAATCCTGAATTTATTAAAAAATTTAGTATAGATGCTCAATCGAAATGGGCAGTTTGGCTGGTTTTTGCTCATGAGATTGCGCATCACGTTCACGATGACGATTTTTCGGAAACCAACTCCTTCATATTGCGGAAATTTGAACAAAAAGCGGACGAGTTCGCCTGTAAAACCCTTTACAAGATGGGCGCAAGTATGGATCAGATGCTATCCGGCTTCAGGGGGTATTCGCAATACAGCCCTTCGTCTTCTCATCCTGCGCCGAGAGAGCGGATGAACTCGATGATGTACAACTATAAATCAAGGTCCTATGATTTTGGCCGGCGCGACTCAATCTATTCCATCGAGGATGGCGCTATCGTCAGGCGTCCTTATAAAATTGATCTGCAGCGGAAAAGCAACAGCGAAGACAAAAAATTTGTTGGCCCGCCCACGCCGCGATACGCCAAAAAAATTGATTCGACCGCGTTGCGTTTTCTTATAGCAGGCAATATGGAAACGACGCCCGAAATCAAAATCCGTTATTTTACCAGGGCCATCCAAGCCCAGCCGGATTATGCCGATGCTTACAACAACCGGGGTAATGCCTATTGCGATTTGGGCAGGTTCCGGGAAGGAATAGCCGACTACACCAAGGCCATCCTGCTGGAACCTGAAGACGCCACCCCATACAATAATCGCGGCCTGGCAAAAGCAAATTCAGATAAATTGAAGGAGGCTATTCAAGACTATACCCAATCTATCGCTTTGAATCCGTTTTATATGACGCCTTATTATAATCGCGGAGAAGCATACCTGAAACTGGGTCAAATCGAACCGGCGATCGCCGATTTCGACAAAGCCATTGAACTGGACAAAGGTTTTCCGTCATCGTATGCTGGAAAGGGCTGTGCGCTTGTCCAATTGGGCCTGTTTAAAGAGGGGATTGAATGGTTGGATCGCGCATTGGCTATAAATCCTACGCTGGGTTATGCCCAATTGTGCAGAAATAATGCGATCCGACAGATGCCTCAGTCCGATAATTCAGGTAAAAATGAACCTAAACACTGAACGCACCCCATTCAAACAATTATATCATGACACAAAAAAACATCTCCATCGGCGTCGATATCGGCGGCACGCACATTACCTGCGCGGCGGTACACATCCGGGAAGGCAGGGTGCTGGAAGGCACCCTTTCGCGGGCATCGTACCGACACGATGCTGCCTTGGGCGTCATCCTGCACAACTGGGCGAAGGCATTGAATGAAACGATCGCGAAAGTGGACGCAACGCAACTGGCGGGCATCGGCTTCGCCATTCCCGGTCCCTTCGAATACCGCAACGGCATTTCGAGGATGCAACACAAGTTCCCGAAATTGTACGGGGTGCACATTCCTTCCGCGTTGGATCCGCTGCTGGCGATGAAGGACGACCTGCCCATGCGTTTCCTGAACGATGCGACCGCTTTTGCGGTGGGGGAGGCATGGCTCGGAGAAGGCAAAGGTTTTCAAAAAGTAGTCGTGATCACTTTAGGCACGGGTTTCGGTTCCGCTTTTATAGACGGCGGCGTACCGGTGGTAGCGCGGGAAGATGTGCCGAAAGAGGGCTGCCTGTGGCACCTGCCGTTCAAAGACAGCATCGCCGACGACTATTTTTCCACGAAATGGTTCTTACAGGAATATGAAAAACGAACAGGAGAGCAAGCGGAAGGCGTGAAAGTATTGATGGATAAAGCCGGCGCCGATGGCAGCGTAAAAAGTCTTTTTGAACAATTCGGGCACAACCTGGCGGAATGCCTCGCTCCGTGGCTCAAAACATTCGGCGCGGAAATCCTCGTCATCGGCGGCAACATCGCGCACGCGCTGCCGCTCTTCGAAGCCGCTTTTCGCGACGACCTGCAACGGGCGGGTGTTCTTACCAAAATATCGGCCTCCCGCCTGTACGAAACAGCCGCCCTGATCGGCAGCGCCCGCTTGCTCGACGATGCGTTTTGGGGGAAGGTGGCGGTGGAGTTGCCAAATATCTGAATCTAACCTCTACTTCCAGTTGATTTAAATTGCCATATAACACGGAAATCAACAAAGTGCGGCACGAACAAAATTATCATAGTGTTTTAGTGGCAATATTGATCAGGAAATCTTTCACCTCTTCTTCTCCGACTTCGTGGCCCAGCATATAGATCACTTCCTCAGTGTAGTCCACATCATCAAAATAACACAGTTGCTGGCGAAACAATTTCGGAGAAAATAGCGCGGGAAATAAGGTCTCGGCTTTTTTAATCACGTCAGTCAGTGAAAAATAGTCGCGCAATATGAAGTACAAATCCAGATAATCCTTCCATTTCGCCCGTCTGCCCAACGCATAAGATTTCATCGCCGCGAGGTGCAACAAATCGGGCATACGAATACCCTCAAAGGTCGTTTTTGCGGGAATGTCGAATGGGAATTGAAAAAAAGTGAGTTTTACGCCTTCAACCGATACATGGAAACTTTCGGTATTCGCGAACAGCAACTGAAACTCAAAACCTTGCTGCCGGAGATTTTGCGCCAATTTTTCGCGGCGTACAATTCCTTTTTTAAACAAATCAAAGTCAATGGATTGTCGGTGCCCGATGTGAAGAGCTATCGCTGTGCCGCCGACAAGATAATACTCCCGCTTCAGGCTTTGTACAAAAGGCAGCAACAGGCGCTGTTGTTCAGACAGTATCTCCGGGTGCATGGCGATTGAAGTAAAGACGAAAGAAATTGGCCACTTCCGGGAAATAGTTGTGCCGGGGGCGGTTGGTCGAAGTTTTGTAAAAAATGGCGGCCGTTTGTTGCAAACCCAGCAGTTTTATCAATTCCCGCACATCGTCGAGCGTGCCGTAGTTGAGCACGGTCTCCACCAGCAACTCGTCGCTGATGCCGGACAGTTTGTCCTCGCTCACCGACCAGAACAAAGGGCGGCGATGGCGGATGTATGTTTCTCGTGCTGTCATGGGAGGCAAATCTACGGATTTTTGGCGGAAAATTTCAGGTTTGTTTTCATGCTAATCGATAGACCTTGAAGGTTTCGTAAACGTGGCGAAACGTAGCGCCTAATCATCCTCAAACGTCTCATTTTCCATCTTTTTATCTATCCTGAAATCCTCGTGGTATTTTAGAAATCGCTCTTGCGCCTTTTTCATATCCGCGTCGAACCAACTCAATACTTCTTCTCTGTTCAAAAGGGACGGCTGGTGCAAGTTTAGATAAGCCGACCAAGACGAGTATTTCCAATCCGTGTATGCGTGGCAAAAATGATGGTGCAAAGGGTTGTGATGGATGTAAGCCAACAGATAATGCAGTTTGTACTCGTCTATCACCGAAATACGCTTGAACCGCTTTTGGAAAAGTGCCCCGTGACGGTCTTGTTGTTTGTTGTACGCCAGCGCATAACTGCTGAAAAATCGCTTGAATTGGTCTTCCAGGTATTCTGAATACGGTATTTCTCCTTCGATGAATTGTTGGCTCTTCTTGGTTCTTTGTTCGTCAAGATGCTTTCCCAGTTCGGCATCCACTGGTTTTACTTTAGCAAGAAAATGAAAATGGTTGGGCATCAGACAGTATGCATACACATCCAGATAAGGCAGGTAGGTTTTCCATTGATTGAGGAAAAATTGATAGTTGCCGTCGTTGTTGAACAGGTTGTCTTTGCCGACTGTCCGGTTGTAGATGTGATAGATGACGTCAGGTTCGAGTTTTTCCCAGTAATTTGTTTTCATGGTGTATAAGATTTTATGTTTTCATGTTTCCCCACGTTTACGAAACCTCGAAGGTTTCGTAAACGTCGCTCAGGCTTCTCGTTCCCACGTTTACGAAACCTTCGAGGTTTCGTAAACGTCGCTCAGGCCTTGCCCTCCACGATCCCGATTTCCTCCTCCGTCAGGCCGTACAACTGGTACACCAGCCCGTCTATCTCAGCCTCCAGCGCCGAAGTGTCGGCCTGCGGGTCGGCGCGTTTGGCGGCGAGGATGCGGGTGACGAGGGAGATGATGGGCTGTTGGGCTGTTTCGGAAATTTCAGGAACTGGAAATTTTGAAAAATAGACAAAAGAGGGTTCGTAGAAATCGCCTCGCAGTTTTGGCAAAATTTGTCTGAAAAGGAAAAATACAACAGACGAATTCAGATAGCCAACTAGAAAATCGTCATCCACCGAGATGATAAAGCATTTTTGATTAGTATAAATACCATTTTCATCAAAAGTAAATTCAGGTCGTTTGCAAATATTGGGATAAATGATTTTAGGCTCTTCAAATTCAATGAAGTAATCTACAGAATCTTGAATTTCAAACCATTGATAACTGCCTTCTTTTCGTCCCGGCCAATCGCCCACATGATTTTTAGGCTTAGGCATTAGTCTTTCTTTGAATTGTTCCAAGTGTTTTTTTATCGCGGGGTAACCGTCAATTTTTATCCCTCGTCTTGTGAAAATCAAGAACTTATCACTCACAGGCGTCTGATACCTTTTTATATCCCTTCCCGCCAAAAACGGTTTTATCACTTCCCCACTCTTCGGGTCTTCGGAAATCAAACGCTCACGGGTGGCGGCGTCAATGACAAAGGCTTCGTTCAGGCCGGTTTTGATACCGTAGTAAATTTTCCCGTTCACGTATTCGCCGAGCGGTTTTCCGGCGCGGCGGAGTTTTTCGAGCAGGTTTTGTACGCTTTGGTCGCTGAGCGTCCAGCCCGAATCCTGCAAACCCGCGATGCCGACGCGGAAGGCGTTTTGGTGCAGGTATTCCGGCAGTCCGTTTTGAAAATCAAGCGTCTGGATGTTGGCGGCTGAAAAATCGTCGTCCGCCGGAGCGTTTTGCATTTCCAAAATGCAGGGGTAAGTCGTGGCTTCCTCGAACACGGGCAAGTCGCCGAAATCGCTGACGGCGAGCAGCCGGCGGCCCTTGACGAATTGGCGCAAACGGTCGCCGTAGCCCGCGCGCATCCACTTGTTGGGCAGGATGTAACTGAACTGTCCTCCGGGACGCAGCACGTTCAGTCCGCGTTCCACGAAATAAACGTAGAGGTCGGCGGTACCGGCAAAGGTTTGATAATGTTGCTGTAAATGAGGCTTTTGCGCGCCGAGTTCTTCCTGCCGGATGTAGGGCGGATTGCCCACCACGACATCGAAACCGACAAAACGTCCGTCGTCGTCGAGCACTTCGGGGAATTCGAAACGCCATTCGAAGGCGTTTTTGAAAATCTTGTTGTTTTTGATTTCTTCTATTTCGCTGCTGAGTTTGGCAATTTCCTTTTCGAGTTCCGCTTTCGCCTTTTCCCGCTTCGCTTCCAGAGAATCAGCGGGCTGCTTTTTCCCGCCATAAGGCACTTCCGGTTCGAAAAGGAAATTGCCCGTGAAGCGATGATAGAGTTCGCTGGTCAGTTTTTGCAGGCGGGTCACTTTGGGGTCATTGCGCCCGATTTCCGAACGAAAATTATTCTTGATTTCATCAATAATCATCAAAAGCCCTCTTTTTACCTCTTTATCTCTCGAATTTTTGTAGTCGCGGACAAAATTCCGGTAGTCGTTGATGCTGTATTTGATGCTTTTTAATGCGCCTTTCAAATCTTCGCCGAGCGCGAAACGGCTCACCAATGAATTCCCTGTCTTGATGTTGATGTCAATGTTGGGCAAAGTTTCCAGCCCGCCGTCTACCGTAGGCCATCCACCGTCCGCCGTTTTAAAATAAGCGTGTTTCAGCAACTCGATCCACAGCCGCAGGCGGCAAATCATGACCGATTTGGGATTGATGTCCACGCCGAAGAGGCAGTTTTCGATGAGGCTTTGTTTTTCGTGAAACAAGGCTTCCTGGATGCGCTGGGAGACAGCCACGCCGGGGCGATACTCGACGGGCTGGTCGGTTTCGGTGTCGGTCACGATGAGTTCGTCGTTGCCGACGCTGGCGCGCACATCGCGCAGGCGGCGACCATTGCGGTCGCAGAGGATGTCGAGTTCGCTCTTGAGGGCGATGAGTTCGTCGAGCGCGCTGACGAGAAAATGGCCTGAGCCGACGGCGGGGTCGCAGATGCGCAGGCTGTTGACGAGTTCGTTGTATTCGGCTATTTTACTGGTTTCGAGGTGATTGTAAAGTTCGCCGAGATCGGCGCAGTTCCAGCCGTAGCGTTCGTTGAATTTTTGCAAAATGGCGCGGCGCAACGTTTCGCGGCACATATACATCGTGATGAAACCCGGCGTGAAGAAAGAGCCGTCGCGGTAGCCGTTTATTTTTTCGAAGATGAGGCCGAGCACGGCGGCGTTGATGACGTCGCGGTTGTCGGCCTGTACGCGGGCTTTGCCGCTGCTGCTGAAGTCGTAGGCATCGAGGAAAGCGAGCAGGTAGTGGAGCGTGTTCATGCGTCCGCTGCGGCGCTGGCCGTTAGCGTCGCGCAGCACGGTGTTGGGCGCGAGGCTCATTTCGGCGCGGTCGTCGAGGCTTTCCACGCTGAAAATGGCGTCTTCGAGCGTGGTAGGTTCGAAGAGGCTGCTGTTGAGGTAAGGCAAATTGCCGTAGCGTTGCTGCACGGCGGGGCGGCGTTGGTCGTAAGGGCGATTGAGGACTTCAAAGAAAAGTTGCGAAAGATCGTCGAAGTCTTTGATGAAATCGGCGCGGAGGAAAGTGCTGAGTGGCTCGGCGGGTTTCCAGCGTTTGAGTTGGCCTTCGAGGAGTTTGAGAAACAGGATGCGGTTGAGCCAGGCGATGCAGAGTTCGAGGGCGATGCTGAACCGCTGTTCTTCTTCTTTTTCTCCAAAACCGGCGAGGTCGGGGGCTTTGCGCCACTTGCCCGTCACGTCGAGTTTGTTGAGCGTGTTTTCGAGCAGACTGCCTTCCTGCCGGCGTTTTCCGGCGCGTTCGATGAGTTTTTTGCTGCCTTCTTTCACTTCTTCCAGCCCGAGGATGTAGAGCAGTTCGTCGTAGAATTGTTTGTTGAGGGTGTTGGCGTCGTTGGCGAAAGGTTTTTTGAGCAGGTGTTCGGGCGAGAGGATTTTATAGAGGTCGAGCAATTGCTCGTCGTCGTTGTTTTCAGCGGCGGTGCGGAAAGTGTCGAGCCGGAAATGCGTACAGGCCAGCGTCGGCAGTTCTTTTTCAAAAAACGGCGCGGCGATCTCTTTGTAAAACCAGTCGGTATTGCCCGCGCCGAGGCGTTTTTCGTGCCAGTCGGTATATTGTTTCAACAAAGCCGCATTGCTGTAAATGTGTCGCTCGAAGTCGGCGGCATCGAAAACGAACCACTCCTCCACGTTGGTGATAATCAGGCGTTTGATGTCGCGGTTGCCCGATTGCCGGCGTTCATGGAGGTAGTAGCGGAGGAGTTCGTGGAGGGCTTTTGCGTTGGGTTTTTCGGCGTTCATCATTTCGGCGCGGTTGCCGGGTTTCTTGGCTTCGATGATAACGCCGACGGGGTCTTTGGCGGTTTTGCCGGTGCGGATGGTAAGGTCTTGCCGGTCGCGGGTGTTGATGTAATGTTCGTCACGGTACCAGACATTTTTGAGAAAATCGGCGACGATGTTTTTGAAATGCTCTTCGGATTCGCCGGAAGCGTGTTCGATGCTTTGGAACAGCCGCCTCAGTTCGGTTTTGAAGCGTTCGAGTTGGCTGCGCTCCACGTTGCGGATGCGGTAGGCGGGCTGGAGCGATTTGGCGATGGAGAGCGTGTCGAGTTTCATCGTTTCCGGTCGGTATTTGTGCGGGCAAGTATAAATCAATTTCCTCTTTTTATGTGGAAATTGATCCAGGACGGTTACCGAGGCGCGTTTTGAGAAAATCTTGTGTATATGCTTGCCCCTGTCCCAAAACCTTTCTTCCTTCGCGAAAACTGACAAAAACGGTTTCGCAAGATGAAAAAATTACTTTTCCTCCCGCTTGTTTTGGCGCTCGCTGCTGCGACCGCTCAAAACACCCCCATCCACCTGATCCCGCAACCCGTTGAAATACAACAACTCACCGGATCTTTTGCCCTGACGAAGGCAACGACCATCGGCTTCGACAATCCTGCAGGACAGACTGTGGCTGATATGCTGGCGCAAAAACTGAATGCTCCGACAGGCTTCGCCCTTAAACCGCAACGAGCCCTTAAGTCGTCCATTCAGCTGAACCTGAACAGCACGCCCAATGAAAAGCTCGGCAAAGAAGGTTATACCCTCGATGCCGGTCCGAAAGGTGTGGTGTTGACGGCCAACCAACCGGCGGGTTTGTTTTACGGCATGCAAACCCTGCTGCAACTCCTGCCCAAAGAGATCGAAAGCAAAACACCCGTGCAGGCCAACTGGAGCATTCCTGCGGTGAAGATCACGGATTACCCGCGCTTCGGCTGGCGCGGCATCATGCTCGACGTAAGCCGGCACTTTTTCTCCAAGGAAGACGTCAAGAAATATATAGACGAGATCGCCCGCCTGAAATACAACACTTTCCACTGGCACCTGACCGACGACAACGGTTGGCGCATCGAGATCAAATCGCTGCCCAAACTCACCTCGGTCGGCGCATGGCGGGTAGCGCGCGCGGGGCGTTTCGGCGAGCGCGCCGACCCCAAACCGGGCGAACCCACCACCTACGGCGGTTTTTATACCCACGACGACATCCGCGAGGTGGTGCGCTACGCCCAGGAGCGCAACGTGACCATCGTGCCCGAAATTGACGTGCCCGGCCACAGCATGGCGGCGCTTGCGGCTTATCCGGAATTGAGTTGCACCAAAAATCCCGATACCAAAGTGAACCCCGGGACGCATTTTGCCGACTGGTACGGCAACGGCACGTTCAAGATGAACATCGAGAACACGCTCAATCCGTCGGACGAAAAGGTGTACGAGTTTCTGGATAAGGTGTTTACCGAAGTCGCCGCGCTGTTTCCCAATCCCTATATCCACGTCGGCGGCGACGAATGTTACAAGGGCTACTGGAAAGAAGACCCCGGATGTCAGGCGCTGATGAAAAAACTGAACATCCGGCATGTGGAGGATTTACAGGGCTATTTTATGAACAGGGTAGAGGGTATCCTCAAAGCCAAAGGCAAAAAACTGCTCGGCTGGGACGAAATACTAGAAGGCGGCATTTCGCCCGAAGCGACGGTGATGAGCTGGCGCGGCACCAAAGGCGGCATCGAAGCCGCGCAAATGGGCCACGATGTGGTGATGACGCCCACGACATTTGCTTACCTCGATTATACGCAAGGCGACCCGACGGTTGACCCGCCGATTTATGCGCACCTGCGCTGCAAAAAATCCTACAGTTTCGAGCCGGTGCCCGACGGCGTGGATCCCAAATACATCCTCGGCGGTCAGGGCAACCTCTGGACGGAGCAGGTGCCCACGCTCCGTTATGCCGAATACATGACTTACCCGCGCGCCTGGGCTCTGTCGGAAGTGTACTGGTCGCCGAAAGAGAAGAAAAACTGGGAAGATTTTGTGCAACGCATGGAAACGCACTTCGCGCGCGCCGACGCAGCGGGCATCAATTACAGCCGCGCCATCTACGACGCGATTGTCCGCACAAGCATGAAAGACGGCAAACTATGGCTGGAAATGGAGGCCGAAGTGCCCGGGCTCGATATTTATTACTCTACAGATGAAACCATGCCCGACGACCATTCCGCGAAATATTCGGCGCCCGTCGAATTGCCCGAAGGCCCGATCACGCTGCGGGTGGTTACTTATCGCAACGGAAAACCCATCGGCCACCTCATCACATTGAGCCGGGAGCAGTTGGAGCAGCGGGCGGGGAGGTAGTGATTCAATTTATATGTATATGTAACAGTCAAAAAACAAGTTCTCCTTTTCTTAACCACCGTGTCATTCCGGGGCACGAGGAATCCGGTTAAAATCAACTGCTGTTCAATATCTTAACCAGATTCCTCGTGCCCCGGAATGACACGGTGGGTTGGGAAAATCCGGTACTTATTTTTTAGCCGTTACATAGAAGCCTGGCACCTGGAGCACCGCAAAAACTGCTCCTGCCGCCGCGGATTTCCCAAAAAACTGGTGGAAGAGATGAAAAAAAGAGGAATCCCCGTCCCGGAATAACGGCTGACGGCCAACCATTTCTTTCCGGCTATCGTCTATCAAATCGGCAAGCCATCGCCGGAACCATTTTAAAAAATGCCGCTCGACATGAAAACCACGTCTCTTTTACTCCTTTTTTTAACGTTCGGCTTTTCTATTTCCCAATGCAAAAAAGAAAACAACCTGCCCGCCGCCGTTGATTTTACCTGTGCCGAACAACCGCTCGTTTGCGACCTGACGGCTGCCAACGGCAATTTTGCTATCGAGGTGTTCAAACAAATCAACAGCGAAGAACCCGCCGAAAAAAACATCTTCATCTCGCCGTTCAGCATCTCCACTGCTCTGACCATGACCGTCAACGGAGCGGCAAATCAAACGCTGGCGGATATGCAAAACACGCTGAAAATTGCCTCTTTGGGGATGAAGGATGTCAATGCCTCCTATAAAACACTGCTACAAACACTGCCCAACCTCGATCCCGACACAAAAATAAAACTCGCCAATTCCATCTGGCACCAACTCAATTATTCTGTGCTGCCGGGTTTTCTGACTGCCAATTCGACTTATTTCAACAGCGACGTAAAGGAGGTAGAGTTCAAAGATCCTGCGGTCATTGGCAAGGTAAACATGTGGATAGAAGACAACACCGACGGTTTGATCAAGGATGCGCTTTCCGAACTCGATCCCAATACCGTCATGCTGCTTATCAATGCCATTTATTTTAAAGGAACCTGGCGGACGGAATTCAAACCCGACAGCACGCAAAAGGCCGATTTTTTTACTGCCGGTGGACCGGTGCAGGTGGATATGATGCACATTCAGGAGAGTAAATTTCCCTATTTCAGCAACGACCTTTTCCAGGCAATCGACCTGCCTTACGGCGACTCCATTTATTCCATGAGCGTTTTTCTGCCAAAAGAAGGGCATGATGTCGGCGAAATCGTTGCCGCGCTGAACGCCGGTTCCTGGGGCCAATGGCTCGATGCTTTCCAGACGCGCTCGGTGCAATTGTACCTCCCGAAATTTAAACTGGAATACGACAAAAAACTGAAGCGCACGCTGACAGACATGGGCATGGGTATTGCCTTTTCGGACGCCGCTGATTTTTCCAGCATGATAAATGGCGGCGGCGTGAAGATTGACGACGTGATCCACAAGGCCTTTATAGAGGTCAATGAAAAAGGCACGGAGGCTGCTGCCGTCACCATCGTTAGCATGATAGAAATCTCCGTCCCCTTCGTTCCGACGGTCAACGTGAACCGCCCGTTCCTGTTCGTCATTCGGGACAACAAGACCAACAGTATTCTTTTTATGGGGAAAATGATGGCCCCGAACGCTTAAGCGCCGGATACCCGCAGCACCTTCGCACCCCGGATTTTCCCTGCTTTCAACTCCAATAAGGCCCTGTTGGCTTCTTCCAGCGGGTATTCTTCATATTCGGGAAGGATGGGAATTTCAGCGGCGAGGAGGAGAAATTCCTGTACGTCGCGGCGCTCCACATTGGCCACGCTTTTGATTTCTTTTTCGAGCCAAAGGTGGGTCGGGTAGTCGAGGTGCAGGAGGTAATCTTTGTCAAAATCCTCCTTGCGGATGGCGTTCACCACCAGCCTGCCGCCGCTGCGCAGGCAGCGCAGCGCCTCCACGACGGGTTTCCAGACAGGCGTGGTATCGATGATGGCGTCTAATTTTTCCGGCGGCGTATCGGTCGTGTCGCCTGCCCACACGGCGCCCAGTTCGAGGGCGAAATGCCGTTCCTTTTCGCTGCGGGCGAAGACAAAAACTTTGGAATCGGGAAACTTGTGGCGCGTCATTTTCAATACCAAATGTGCCGAAGCGCCGAAGCCGGTCAATCCCAGGTTGTCTTCGTTTCGCAGGTTGCTCAGACGCAGGGAGCGGTAACCGATGGCGCCCGCGCAGAGCAGGGGCGCCGCTTCCGCGTCATTAAAAACCGGCGGGATGCGATGGGTGAAATCTTCTTGTACGGTCATGTATTCGGCATAGCCGCCGTGGGCGTCGCGGCCGGTCGCGCGAAAAGACTCGCAGAGGTTTTCATGCCCTTCGCGGCAGTAGCGGCAGGTACCGCAGGCCGAGAAGATCCACGCCACGCCCACCCGGTCGCCGGTTTTCAGATGTTGCACGTTTTCACCGGGTTGCACGACCTCGCCGACCGCCTGATGGCCCAACACGATGGGAAAAAACGCCGGCGGCGTGCGCCCTTCTATCTCGTCGAGTTCAGTATGGCAAACGCCGCAAACGGAGACTTTGATGAGCACTTCGCCGGCCTTAGGCACGGGCACAGGGATATCGGCCAGCCGCAGCGGGGATTTGTTTTGAGTGAGGTCGGTGATGCGGTCGAGGAGGAGGGCTTTCATAAGAAGATGGTCGAATCAAGCCGCCATTGGCGTTTCCCAAGCTTTTTTGCCGGCTGGGTTCTGCAATATTAAGTTATCTATTCAGTATAGCCAAAGGTTTCCCGGTATGTTTCCCACTTTATCAGACTACTGATTTCAATCATGGTGAGACCATACGATATGTCATTGTCTGAGGGTTGATGGTTATAATAACTTTCGCAATTAAGTACATGGACATTGGATATTAGACATTGGACATTTGCCAAACGATTGGTTGTCAAGGTCAAACGTCCAATGTCGAATGTCAATTTATTTTGTCCACCTACTTATGACAAATCAATCATCATCGCAAATGACTCAACCATGAAAAAAATAGTATTCTTACTGATTGTTTCATTTTTTACTGCGCAGGCATTGAAAAGCGAAACCGAACCCAACGATAGCCCTGCCCAGGCCAATATCCTGGCCCTGAACGGAGCTCAAAGCGGTACCCTGAGCGGCGCCGATGTGAACGACTGGTTTTTGTTGAGCCTGCCGCAGGGCGGCATCCTGACCCTGACACTGCACAAAACGGGCAATGGCAACGGGACGTTGTACCTCCGCGATGCGGAGACGGCAGGTTTTCCCGAACTTTCCATTATCTACATTGCCTTAGGCGATTCCCCCCCGGAAGGGTGGACGCTGACGTATCCCCTGCTGCCGGGGAATTATTACATCCAAATAAATATGAGCAGCGAACCGGTCAATTACACGGTCAATTCCTCATTGGCTGTACCTACTTATACGGAAGACGCCGAGCCGAACAATACTGTTTCCGAGGCATTGAACATGCCGCCCAACGGCACGGTCAGCGGCAACGTGCACTACTACGGAGCAGGCGAGGGGACCGATCAGCAGGACTGGTACAAAATGGTGGTGCCGCAGGGCGGTATCCTCAACCTGACCATCCATAAAAAAGGCGCCGGAAACACCTGGATTCGTTTCCGCGACGGCGAACTGCCCGGCGAGCCTGAAATCACCAATTATTACACGAGTTACTTCGATTCGCCGCCTGAAGGCTGGGCATGGAGTTATCCCGTGCTCGCCGGCACCTATTACTTTCAGGTGGAAGGCGGCGGTGGCGTGGTGGATTATCAGATGATTTCATCTCTTACTTCACCAACCTGGACAGAAGACGCCGAGCCGAACGACGATGTCGCCCAGGCATTGAACATGCCGCCCAACGGCACAGTCAGCGGCACCATGCACTACTACGCTGCCGGCGAAGGAACGGATCAGCAGGACTGGTTCAAAATGGTGGTGCCGCAGGGTGGTATCCTTAACCTGACCATCCATAAAAAAGGCCCAGGCAATACCTGGATTCGTTTTCGTGACGGCGAACTGCCGGGCGAGCCCGAAATCACCAATTTTTACACGAGTTTCTTCGATTCGCCGCCCGAAGGGTGGGCATGGAGTTATCCCGTGCTCGCCGGCATCTATTACTTTCAGGTGGAAGGCGGCGGCAATATTCTGGATTACCGCCTGGAAGCCGCGCTGACACCCCCGGCGTGGGGAGAAGACACCGAACCGAACGACACGCTGACGACCGCCCAAACTTTTCCGATCAACGATTCCATTGGCGGCACCTTAGGTTATTACAAACCAGGATTCGGAGCGGACAATTGGGACTGGTTTGTGCTGAACCTCCCCGAATACGGACTGTTGACTTTTGATTTTGCCAAAAAGGGTTATAACAACGGCAACGTACGGGTGCGCAATGCAAGCGGCGAAATCGGCAGCCAATATTTCGGCTTCGGCGATCTGACAGCCACCTGGAGCCAGACCGTTCCCGCGGGTGTTTATTACTTAGGCTTTGAGAAGTTAGGCGGCGATTTTCAGTATAAAGTTACTTCGAGCCTGATTCCTTTGCCCAAAGCAGACTTTACCTATACGCTGACAGGCACGGCGGTTGCGTTTGAAAACAATACGCAGGACGGAGATTCCTATTTCTGGAATTTCGACGACGGCGCTACGGCGACGACGGTCAATGCCTACCACGAGTACGGCGAGCCCGGCAACTTCAATGTATGTATGATCGCGATCAACGCTGCCGGCACTGACACCGTTTGCCAATTGATCGTGCTGCCGGGTGTCGCGCGGGCGCTGCCCGGTCAGGGCGGCAACACGGGCGACGTGACCCTGCAAGTCTTCGGCGGCGGGCTCGACACGTCCTACGTGGCCAGAATCATGCAAGGCGGTACACCGGTGGCAGTGTCCAATTTTACGGGTTTTGCCGGGAAAAGTTCCATTTCCGTCCGCTTCGATTTGCGCAACAAGCCGGTGGGAACTTACGACCTTCTGATTGAGAAGGCGGGTGGGCCCTCGTATATGGTTCCCGGTGGCTTCAGGATTGTACAAGGCACTGCGGCCGATCCCTGGGTCAGCATCTCCGGGCGCGACCGCATTTTGTTCAACACCCTGACTACCTACACGGTGAATTACGGCAACAGCGGCAACGTGGACGCGAGATTGGTGCCGGTCTGGTTTGCATTTTCCAATGACCCCGGCCTGGCGGTCGAGTTTCCCAATGTCAATTTCCACAGTCCCGACACACTCAGCGATGAACCTGCGTCGGAAGGGATTTTTATGGAGACCGATTCGGTATTCGGACAGCCTTTCAACGCACGGGTTTACCCGCTGCTCCTGCCCGTCATTCCGGCTGGCTCAACCCAATCTTTCCAAATCCGGGTTAAAACGAGCGGCAATCTGAAAATAAAAGCCTGGACGGAAAAACCGTATTACCAGTCACCCATCAACGAAAACAAGATTGAATGCATCGGCGACGCATTGGCCGAAGCGCCTCCTGAATTGAACCTTACGGGGGACAAGGTGACATGTACAGTATTACTTGCCGCCCTAATTCTCGAGGCGGAAGAAGAATACTATGAAAAGGCGCAGGGCTATGGCATAAAAACCGAGCCCAAGCCTGAATTTATTAGCCTCTTTCTGCGCGTCATCCGGGCTTCCACCAAAGTTTGCGGCGTTACGGACTCCACCGACAGAAAAAAGATCAGCGAATGGGCCACCAAAGTTATTCTCAACAAATTTCTCAGAGACATCGAATCGCCTGCGTTTGCAGGCTCTCCGGCCGATGCTTTCAGCGGTGAACAATGCCCGCTCGAATTCGAGCCGCAAAATCCGCAATCCAAACCGCTGACTGCCGTCTCCTCGCTCGATCCGAATGAAAAAACGGGTCTTGCCGGCTTCGGGCCTGAGAATTATGTCGCGGCTACCCGAAATTTCCCCTACACGATACACTTTGAAAATGTGGCATCGGCCACGGCGCCTGCCCATACGGTGAATGTCACGGACCAGTTGGACAAAACGAAATTCGACCTCAGTACCTTCAGTTTCGGCCCGGTGTACCTTGGCGACAGCCTGATATTTCCGGAACCGGGTCTGCGGGAATTTGTGCTCGACAAGCAACTGAACAACCTTGGCGTCACTGCCCGGGTGCATGGTCAGCTCGATACCGTCACGGGGCTCCTTTCCTGGACTTTCCGCAGCCTCGACGCGGTCACCCTGGCTGAAATCGAGGACCCCGACCTCGGATTTTTGCCGCCCAACGTCAGCGCGCCGGAGGGGGAAGGAAGCGTTTCATTTTTTGTGCGGCTGAAACATGCGCCGCAGCATGAAGAGCAGGTGACAAACCAGGCCGTCATCACTTTCGATGCCAATGCCCCCATTTTCACCAACGAGCACCGGACGACTTTCGATCTGGTGGCGCCGGAAAGCGCTGTGGCGCCGCTGCCCGCGACGACCAATACCAGCCAGTTTGAAGTGCAATGGGCGGGCAGCGACGACGGATCGGGAATTCAATTCTATAACATCTACGTCAGTATCAACGGCGGGCCGGATAGCCTTTGGATAGGCGGCACCGCCTCCACCTCCGCGACGTTTGCGGGAATGCCCGTGAATATGTATGCGTTTTACTCCATTGCCATCGACCATGCGGGCAATGCCGAAGCCAAACCAGTGGAGGCGGATGCCAAAACCACCATCCTGACGGCCGTAGACGAAGCGGAAAATACGGCTTACGACCTGTTGCTTTTCCCAAATCCTGCGGTTGAACAATTTCACATCCTCAACCGCAGCGCAGCGAACGGCTCCCTGACGCTGATACAGCCGGATGGCCGCATCGCAGTCAGGATGAGGCTGCAAGGCTTCGAACAAACTCCTGTCAATACGGCAGTTTTGCCGGAGGGATTGCTCCAGTGGATATGGTCGCCCGACAACGAGTCGGCGGTTCAAACGGGGAGGATTTTGATTGTAAGGAAGGCTGATTAATAAAAGCGCGCCGCAGCTATGCTATCTTTCGCAAACTGGTAGCATAGCTGCGGCGCATAACATTTTGCTTCGCAATTTGCCGGCATGTGCTTCGGGTCAATGCTTTCTTTTGTACACCCCCATGAGTTCGCCTGAAGCGACGATATGCCCCTCCATCGCCTTCTCCAGGCCCGCTTTTTTCGTATTGTCCGGCAAATCCAGCAGGGTATCCAATGCATATACCTTGAAGAAATAGCGGTGCGTGCCGGAGGGCGGGCAGGGGCCGCCGTAGTGGTGCTTTTTAAAGTCATTGAGACCTTCTTTTCCAGGCACCGTGTTCTCTTCGAGATGCGCTGCAACGGGGATATTCCAAACTACCCAATGTACCCACGTGCCGACAGGCGCGTCGGGATCGTCCACGATCAAAGCCAGGCTTTTGGCGCCTTTCGGAATGCCCTGGATGTCCAGCGGCGGATTGATGTTGGCGCCGTCGCAGGTGTATTGGGAGGGGATCATGCCGCCGGCGGTGAAGGCGGTGCTGGTGACTTGCAGCGACGGGGAAGCGACAGATTTTTCTACGGGTTTTATATCGGGTGATTGCACCTTTTCAGCTGGTGATTGTTGGGCGCAGGATGAAAAAAGCGCCCACAGTGCAAGGGGCAGAGTTAAGTAAAAGTTTGTGAATGCTTTCATGTCGGCCAGTTTTAAAAATGTGAATCCGGGTTCATATAATTTCTTTCGCTGCAATGATTTTCCCGCTTCGGGGACGATAATACAGATTTATATCGGTACGATTTCTTTATTCAAAACATCCTTTGCCGCGCCGCCACCGGTACTGTGTTTCAGAAGGTGCTCCAGATTGGCCCCCCAATAACGAATCCCGACTTCCAGTATATCTTTTGAAATACCTGACCCCGTCGCTGTGGTGGCCTTTCCATAAAACCAATCCGTTGTATGACCGGACCCCTTCAAACCCTTGGCATTTAAAGTGAATCCTGAAAATCCTGAACTTTTATCCGGGTGAAGCATTTGTTTGACATAGGGCCCTGACTCCGCAATGGCCACTTCAGCGTATGTCGAGCCTGCCCCGGCGTCCATACCTGCCATCTCCAGAATTATGTTTTCCATGATGAGATAACTGTTGTTTGTGACCCTTACCTTAAACCTGAAAAGGTCATCTTTATTGAGAACGGCTCCGAAGGATGGCAGGAGTTCGTAGTCCACGATCTCTATCGTCACGTGGTCGGTTGTATAATCTTTTAATGCTGTAGCGAAATCATCGAAGAAGGTGGAAGGCATATCGTCAGTATTTGATAAGTGAAAAATGTTTCAGTTTATGCATTGTTTTTTGACTCATGTTCCCAACCGGGTTGTACATGAGTCAGGTTACGCTTGTCTTTCAGTAAAAGGGAACACGAGCCTTGTTTTTTATTCTATGACGATTTTCTGAAATGCCCGGCTCTTTTCGTCCGACACCCGCACCCAATACATCCCCGACGGCCAGTCGCGGCAGGAATAATTTTTAAGTGCTACTCCTGACTGAAAATCAAGCGATTCGCTGAATATTTTCTGCCCGGTGCTGCTGAAAAAATCCACCAGCACGGTCTTTTGCGGGTCGCCTTTGAGCGAGAGAGTAAAGAAATCACCGGCAGGATTGGGATAGAGTTGAAACTCCTTTAGAAATCCGGCGTCGGACACGCCGCTGGTGATACTGATCGTCTGTTCGTAAGTGGAGGTGCTGCCGCAGACATTGGAAACTGTCAGTTGAACCAGATAATCGCCATTGGCAGCGTAGGTGTGTTGCGGGTTTTCCGCGTTGCTGGTTTGGCCGTCGCCGAAGTCCCAGAAGAAAGAAGTGGCGTTGGTGGAGGTGTTGGTGAATTGGACGGTAGCGGCTTGGGTGGACCACGTGAAGGCGGCCGTGGGGGATGGAACGCCTTCATATTTCAGGATTGTACCGTAGTCGCCGACCGCCCAGCCTGCCTGATTATTAATAAAGTGGACATCTCTGAGATCAATTAATGACCCTGAAGAATACGATTGCCAATTTGCACCGCCATCAGGGGTATGGATGATCGCGCCATCTTCACCGACAGCCCATCCCTCCTGGTCGCCGGTAAAACGAACACTGAGCAGTTGTTTTTCAGTCCCCGATATTACCGGCAGCCAGCTCGCCCCGCCATTCGTCGTTTTGCGTACGACACCCATGTCGCCGACCATCCACCCATCCTGGCTGTCGATAAAATAAACGTCTTTAAGGTTTACCCATGTCGCGCCGTTTTGCAGCTGCCAGTTTGCCCCTCCGTCCGTTGATTTTCTGATCTCGCCCTCACTTCCGACAACCCACCCCGTCAAAGGGTCAATAAAAAAAATACCTCTGAGCCATTGCCCGGTACCCGTATTTTGCGGCAACCAGTTGGTTCCCCCGTTCGTTGTTTTGAAAATCTTGCCGCCGTTGCCGGCTATCCAACCTGTCTGACTGTCAATAAAATAAAGGCCGTAAAGATCCCAGGTTGTCCCGGTCGTTTGTGGCTGCCAATTGATACCGCCGTCAGACGTGTGAAGTACCGTTCCTTCCGTTCCAGTTGCCCAACCGTTCTGGCTGTCGGTAAAATGGATGACATTCAGATTATAATCCGTCCCCGAAGTCTGCGCCTCCCAACTCAATCCGCCGTTGTTGGTTGTGAGAATGGTACCGCCAGCTCCGGACGCCCAACCCGTCTGATTGTTAATAAAACAGACGGAATATAGATTTTTGAAAGTACCGGAGGATAGTGGTTGCCAGCTCGCCCCGCTATCCGTCGTTTTGAGTATCGCGCCGAAGTTGCCCACTATCCACCCCGTGGTTTCATTGAAAAAGTATATGTCGCGGATGGCATTCCCCTGCGGCAACGGATTCTGCCACTGCCAGCAATAATCCGTACCGGACTGGCTTTGAAGCCTCGGGATAAAGAGTAAGAAGAGACCGAAAAAGTAAAAATATCTCATGATCCAGGCATTTGAATGGTGAAGAGCAAAGCATCAACACTTCCGGCTTTGCCGGGAAGTATGATACCCTGTTAATTTCCATGCAAATACGCCTGAAATCAGATAGAAAAAAATGATATTGATGGAGGGTAAATACTGATATTGGTCAACAACCTCTATGACATTTTCGACTGGACATACGCCACCAACTGCTCCAGCGTCCCTGTCTTTCCATAATCCTGCTCGGGAATCTCTATGCCGAGTTTTTCATCGAGCGCCACGAGAAATTGCAGCGCATCGAAGGAATCAATGCCCAGCGTATCGCGGATGTTGTCGCCCGACTGCAGGGTGGAGGGTTCGGTGTCGGGAGCGATTTGTTTGAGCAATTGAAAAATGACGGTTTTGAGTTCTGCTTCTGTCATAGTGTTTCCGGTTGTTGTAAATGTTTTTTCAATGTGGCGAGAAAACGGCTGCCCGTGAGTCCGTCGGTGGCGCGGTGGTCGCCGGCGAGCGTGGCGCGCAGCACAGGACGGACGCCCAACATGCCGTTTTCGGCGAAAGGCTGTTCGGTGATACCACCGAAGCCCACGATGGCCACCTGCGGCGGATAGATCACGCCGAATACGCTGTCTGCGCCGCCGTCGCCGAGATTGGTCAGGGTGATGGTGGACTCGCTCAGTTCGGAGCTGCGCAGTTTCAAAGCCCGCGCACGGGGAATGAGATCGTTCAGCGCTTCCATGATCTCGTCGAGGGTCTTTTTATCGGCGTGGTGGATGGCCGGCACAACCAGGCCGCCCGTGCGCAGCGAAACCACGAAGCCGATGTTGATGTCTTTTTTTCGCTGCAAACCGTTGTCCCACAAGGCGTTCAGGTCGGGAAATTCCTGCAGCGACCTGGCTACGGCTTTGATGAGCAGCACCACCGGCAGCAGGCGTTTTTGTACGGGCCGCTGGCGGTTGGCTTCGGCCAGCCAGGCCAGCGCCTTGCTCATATCAATGGCGATGTCGAGGTAGTAATGCGGAATTTCGCGGTTCGATTTGCTCATGGCAGCGGCGACGGCCATGCGGATGCTATCGGTGGCGACAGCGGGCGGCGCGGCCACCGGGGCGCGGGGGGGCAATTTGATGTCGCGCTCGGCAATCGCTTTTTCCACGTCTTCGCGCGTGATAGCGCCGCCCTCGCCCGTGCCGTGCACGGTGGCAAGGTCGAGGTGGTTTTCCGCGGCGATCCTTTTGGCCAGGGGGGAAGCGCGGATGCCTTCGTGGGCGGGTACGGATACCGCTGCCGCCGGCATTTTTTCCTCAATGGGGTGCAGTTCGGGCGCTTTCGCTTCCGGCGCCGGCGTCTTCA
Organism: Saprospiraceae bacterium; assembly: GCA_019187225.1. Classification (GTDB taxonomy): domain Bacteria; phylum Bacteroidota; class Bacteroidia; order Chitinophagales; family Saprospiraceae; genus M3007. The sequence continues at coordinate 67,704 of JABAQQ010000020.1, read as the reverse complement.
CGCCCACCTCGGCTTTCGACGGCGCGATGAGGGCCATCACCGTGCCCACCGGAACTTTTTCATCTTCTTTGATCAATAACTGTTCGACAATACCCTCGTCGAACACCTCGATCTCGATGATACCTTTCATGGTTTCCACGTCGGCGATGATGTCGCCGCGGTGCACCATGTCGCCCGGCTTCACCTTCCATTCGCGGAGTGTGCCGTCTTCCATGTCGGCGCCCAGACTGGGCATGCGGAATTCAATCATAGGGATGTGGATTTGGTTATATGTTGATTTGGTGATGAGGTGATTTGGAAATGCGCGTTCGCACATGAGTCACCCCGAATTTTGTAACAAAACAGATACGTTTAGTTTTTGTAACTATTCAGGTAGGGGCAGCGCCCCGTGATATTTGTAGTCCTTTACGCCCAAAATCATCCGTGGAGGGGCAGCGCCCCGGAGATGTTTCGAGGCGCTGCCCCTCCACGAAATCATCTCTCATTTTGCTACAAATATTACGGGGCGCTGCCCCTACCTGAACAGTTACTATTTCTTCCGGGCTTTTATATTGTTACAAAATTCGGCGTGACTCATGTACTCCACTCTATGGTTTAATCATCTTTTTCACCGCCCGCACAATATCACCTCTTTGCGGAACGGAGGCGTCTTCCAGGTGTTTCGGATACGGGATCGGCACCTCCACACCGCACAGCCGCTGCACCGGCGCGTCGAGTTCGTAAAACGCCTTTTCCGTGATGCGGGCCGAGACTTCGGCGGCTAAACCGACCGAGCGCCAGGCTTCTTCCACGACCAGGGCGCGGTGGGTTTTGCCTACGGAAGCGAGAAAAGTTGTTTCGTCCAAAGGCCGCAACACGCGCAGATCCACCACTTCGGCCTCGATGCCTGATGCCGCCAGTTCTGTCGCTGCTTCGAGTGATTTATAGACGCCTGCCCCGTATGTGATAATGGAAATATCTTTTCCCTCGCGCCTGACTTTTGCTTTTGAAATATCTACAGCGCCCGCGCCGGCGGGAATTTCGGCTTCCATGTTGAGCATATACGTGTATTCAAAAATGACCACCGGGTCGGGGCTTTTCAAGGCCGACAACAACATGCCGCGCGCGTCTTCGTGGGTGCCGACCGACAGGACGATCAATCCGGGAATATGCGCGTACAGGGGCTCCCAACTGTGTGAATGCTGCGCTGCCAACTGCCGCCCGATACCGCAACCCATCCGGATCACCACCGGCACGTTCAGTTGCCCACCCGACATGTGCAGCAGCGTGGCGGCGTTGTTGACGATCTGGTCCATGGCCAGCAGGCTGAAATTAACGGTCATCACTTCCACGATCGGACGCATACCGGCCAGCGCCGCGCCGATGCCTGCGCCCGTGAAGCCCGATTCGGACAAGGGCACGTCCATGATGCGGTCGGGGCCGAATTCCTGGAGCAGCCCCTTGCTCACGGCAAAAGCGCCGCCGTAGCGACCGACGTCTTCGCCCATCAGGAAAACGCGCTCGTCGCCGAGCAAGGCTTCGCGGATGGCCTGTTTGAGCGCTTCACGGTAAGTGATTTTTATTGTTTTATTGTCTGCCATGTTGCTTTTATTTCTTATTGTATGCTTCCTGTATCCATTCTATCAGCTCTTTATCAATTTCCGTTTCCTTCATAATGTCAATATCATAGAGATAACGGTGCGCCGACATTTGAACAGATTGATGGAATCGCTCGCTTTCAATACCGCGGTTTAAGGCGAAATCCACCCGTATTTTATCTTTTAATATTTTAACGGCTGCGAAAGTGGAAGTTCTTACAAAATGGATACAACACTCCAGGGATTCTATTTTGAAAGAGCCGATTTGTTTTTCCAAAGCCTCTCTTAATGCTTCGTACAGCAGCCTTCCGGTTTCTTTTCCAATGAAATGTTGTTCGAGCGCAAAAGGACGGCACGAATGGGATTGCCTTTGCCGCTCAAATTGTCGTCCGCAGTTGGGGCATGTCCACAGCTGTCTGGTTCCAGATAATGCGTTCATGATGCGCGTATTTTTTTATTCACTATAAACAAATTTCGTGAGTTCCTCTATCGGCTCCCAGGTGCCCGCCTCAGCGAAGTCAACGGCTTTTTGCACTTCCGCTTCCACCTTCTTTTCGAGTTCCTGCACATCCTGTTCCGTGATCAACTTTTTCTCCATCAAAAAATCGCGGAGCCTGGGAATGGGGTCGCGTTTTTTCCATTCTTCCACTTCGCTTTTATCGCGGTACAACTCGGCGTCGAACATCGAATGCGCGCGGAAACGATAGGTATTGCAGACTAAGAAAAAAGGCTTGCCGGTCGTCCTGATCTTTTCTACCGCTTCTTTGGCCGCCTGCCCGACAGCCAGCACGTCCATGCCGTCCACTGCCATTGTTTCGATGCCGTAAGCGGCGCCTTTTTTTTCTAAGTGCGTCTCCGAATGGGTGTATTGTAGGGCAGTCCCCATGGCGTAGAAATTGTTTTCGCACACGAACAACACGGGCGCCTGCCACAGGGCCGCCAGGTTCATCGCCTCGTGGAATTCGCCCTCGGCTGCCGCGCCTTCGCCGAAAAAGCAGCAGGCGAGGTTGTTCTTTTTTTGTTTTTTAGACGCCAGCGCCATGCCGACTGCCATGGAGAGATGTCCGGCCACAATCGCATTGCCGCCGTACAATTTTTTCCCCTCGAACAGGTGCATCGAACCGCCGCGTCCCCGGCTGCAACCTTCCTGCTTGCCGTACATTTCGGCCATGATGGCGCCGGGATCCATGCCCCGCGCCAGCGCGTGCCCATGCTCGCGGTAAGTCGCCAGTACATAGTCGTCGTCGGTCAAAGCCTGCATGACGCCGACGGCCACCGCCTCTTCGCCGATGTAGAGGTGCAGGAAGCCCCGGATGTTCGTTTTGGTGTACATCTCGGCGGATTTCTCCTCGAAGCGGCGGATGAGCAGCATTTGATAAAGCAGTTCGAGTGCTTTACCTCGGTCTGTGTTTTTTTCAGAGTTTCCCATTTTGTAAACTTGTGTTTACGCCGTTCGATGCGGCTATTAGTGTTATAAAGCGTTCCACATCATACAATGCGTTATGTGCCGACGGAGATATGTTGGGTAGTTGGAGGTCAAAAGCATGGTCTGTCTGAGGCAAAATATGCAATACCGTTGGGACTTTTGCCTCCACCAAATGAGTGTACAAAATACGGGTGGTTTTTACCGGGGACATTATGTCGTGTTCGCCATGTATCAACAAAGTGGGAGGACAGTCCGAATGTACATGTGTGACGGGTGAAAACAGCGTGTAGGTTTCAGGACACTCATCCGGATGCCCGCCCATTAGCGGGGCAAAAGCCCCCGCATTTACAAAACCCTTGTCAAAACCCAGGCGATAATAGGCTGCCCCCATTCTTTGTTTCATCCATTCGGGCATTTGAGTTGGGACTGCCTTTTTGGGTCTGCCAGGTGTTTCGCGGGTGGTAAGATGCTGGTTCGTATGGTAATACATTGCCTCTAAATCGGTTGGACCATACAATGAAATCACTGCACATACGCTGACATCCTTTCCTTCCAATTCTTTTGGTAAAAACTGTGGATTGTTGGCGGTAAAGGCTGCCATCAGGGCAAGATGCCCGCCGGCAGAACCGCCTCCCACCACAATCCGGTTGGGATTTACGCCGTAAGTCCCTGCATTTTCTTTTATCCAAACGATGGCCTGCTTGACATCGTTGATCATTCCCATCATATCCGTTTCGGGTGCCAGCCGGTAAGCCACGTCCATAATCACATGTCCCTGTGCAGCTAAATGACCAAAAAGCGGGCGGGTACCTAAATCCTTGTCGAGGAAATACCATGCGCTGCCATGCAGATAAATAAAAGCGATGCCTGACGGACTCACATTTTCGGGTGGTTGCCAAACATCACATAAAAGTTGCCTGTTGGTGCCGGGAATGGTTGAAAACGGGATATTTTGTTCGCAGCGTGGTTTTGGGACGACAGGCAATCTTAATACGGTACGTCCGGGAAGAAAGTAGTTTTTCTGTCCGGGTTTTATACGGTTTTCCCAATCCGGTCCGAAAGCCTGTTCAAAATCGCCTGAAACATCGGGTGGACGGGTAACCCTGACGATGTGTATAAAATAAACCAACACGACATAACTGCCAACCAAACTGATAAAAGAAGAGTAGGTTGCCGTTCCCACAATAGTGCTGAACACACCGATAAGGGCAAGCAAGGGCGATAATGCGGAGGCATATAACTTAATAAACCACAAAACGGGTGAAGGCCAACGCAGCCGCACGAACAACAGAATGCTTATGACCGCAGCCAAACAGCCTGAGACAATGGCAAGGATTTGAATGACGAGTTGGAGGGTTTCCATGTAGCTACGTTTTTACTTTTGAAAAATCCTTTCGCATCAGCACTACAGCCAACACCGCAACCCAGAGCATGAAAACCGCGATGTTGATGCGCTCCCAAATCCCTATCCGCGGCGTCGGCAGGTTTTTTGCAACGTTGGGCGCCTCCGTTCCCGTCAAAATGCCGAATACGATAAAAAGCACCAGGCTTGCGATGGTATAGAGGCGAAACCGATCTCTGAATGCTGCTATTCCGAAACCCAATGTCAGCAGCGCCAGAATAAGCCATACGAATGAAAAAACGATGTGCAATATATCGGTCATCGCCATCTCTGCTCCCCGCATGTTCATCGGCGGCCAGAACAGGCTCACAATGCCGTCGGCCAAAAGCAAAGCTCCCATGATGCGCAGCGGGCGGTTTTGGCCCGCCGATTGCCAGACACCCCATCCGAAAAAGGCCGCAAGCAAGGCATAGACGATGCCCCAGGCAAACCAAACCGGCCGCGTCGGAGCGCCGATAGCCGACAACTCGCTGACCGTTTGGGAAACCATGCTGTATTCCTCCCACTGCATGGGTATAAAAATATTCATCGCCACATAGAGCAGCGATGAAAGAACGCCGCAGGCGAGCAAGGCTTTTCTCAATGCGGCTTTTCCTGAAAATCCGGTTGAGCCTGAAATGGTTGTTTTCATGGTATTATTCCTTTTTTGGATCAAAAATAAGTTCTTCACTTTCCTGCCCACCGTGTCATTCTGAGCGCAGCGAAGAATGACACGGTGCAGACGGAAACTCCGGTAATTATTCCTAAGCCAACGCCTGTGATTTTCAAAAAAACCGTTTGTTATACCTGCTCATCCCTGCTCCAGCGTGGACAAATCCCCCTCCGGCAACCCCAACTCCCGCGCCTTCAACAATCGCCGCAGGATTTTCCCGCTTTTGGTTTTGGGCAGGTTTTCCACAAAACTGAGTTCTTTGGGCGCTACGGCAGGGCCCATTTTTTTACGGGCAAACGCGATAATGTCGAGTTTCAAATCATCGTTTGCAGCGTTCCCGTTTTTCAGTACCACAAATGCTTTCACCAATTCGCCGATGTTGGGGTCGGGTTTGCCGATGACGGCGGCTTCGGCTACGGCGGGATGCTGCGTCAGGGTACTTTCCACCTCGAAAGGGCCGACCATGTGGCCCGAAGTTTTGATAATGTCGTCGGCACGACCCACAAACCAGAAATAGCCGTCGGCGTCCTTTTTGGCCAGGTCGCCGGTGATGTACCAGTCGCCACGAAAGCACTTGTTGTAGCGCTCCTCGTCGTTCAGGTAAGCCCGGAACATGGAAGGAAACCCCTTTTTCAGCACCAGGTTGCCCTGTTTGCCCGCTTCGGTAATGATCTGGATGCCTGTCTCGCTCACTTCGGCGATGGTCGCCTCCACGCCCGGCAGAGGTTTGCCCATCGAACCGGGTTTGACGGGTAAAGAGGCGAAATTGGCGATCATGATCCCGCCCGTTTCCGTTTGCCACCAGTTGTCGAGCACGGGCACTTCGAAGGTTTTCTGGCACCACACGACTGCGTCGGCGTGCAGCGGCTCGCCCACGCTGAGCATGAGGCGCAGGTTTTTAAGGTCGTATTGTTCGCGCGGACGGATGTCCATGCGCATCAGGCGCCTGATGGCAGTGGGCGCTGTGTACCAGACGTTTACCTTTTGTTTTTCCAAAATAGAATACCAGCGCGCAGCGTCGAATTCTTCTTCGTCCACGATGTTGGTCACGCCGTTGACCAACGGCGCGATGATGCCGTAGGAAGTGCCCGTTACCCAGCCGGGGTCGGCGGTGCACCAGAAGATGTCGCCGGGATGGAAATCGAGCACGTACTTGCCCGTCGCGTAATGTGTGAGAATGGCCTGGTGCACGTGCAGGGCGCCTTTGGGCATGCCGGTGGTGCCGCTGGTGAAGTGCAGCAAGGCGGGCGTTTCCGGGTCGGTAGGCGGAATGGTGAATTGATCCGATGCGTTTTTCATCAGACCCGGCAGCGACAAAACGCGTTCTGACAAGTTCGTTTCTGTGTCGGTGAGCAGAATATATTGCAGCGAGGGAAGCCGGTCGAGGATTTGCTGCACGGTTTTGTTGAATAACGCGGTGGTGGTTACCAGCACTTTCGCGTTCCCCCGGCTCAGGCGCTGCCACACGGGTTCGGGACCGAATACGGAAAACAAGGGGCAAAAAACAGCCGTTTTTTTCAAAGTGCCCAGGGCGACGATATAGAGTTCGGGAATCCTTCCGGCAAAAGAAAAAACCGTGTTGCCTTTCGCCACGCCGAGGTGTTCGAGCACATTGGCAAACTGCGAAGTCCGCTTTTGTAAATCAGAATAGGTAACTTCTTCCACACTTTTGTCCTTGCGCAGCCATCGCAGGGCGACCGTATCATTCAACGGGCCGCCGGCATGGCGCTCCACTGCTTCGAAGGCAATGTTCAGGCCTTTTCCATTAGGCAAACCGGCTAATTTGTCCCGTTCTTTTTGCCAGTTGAAAGTGCGGTAAAAAGTATCATGGTCCTGCAGGTTGGGCATCATGGCGTGGATTGGTTACATGGCTTCGAATATGTATTTGCAAAAATACCAGCCTCATACCGCCGCGTAGACAATTTAAGTCGTCCGGTGGACTGATTTTTATCACCCTGTCGAGGGTGTCTGACAAAGCGCGTTCATGGCAGCACGGCGTCCACGCCGTTCAGTTCAGGGCCATTTATGACCGTTTTTGTCTCCGGCAGAAAATCCCCAACATGCTCTTACTCGTCCGACGAATCAGCATCGTCCGACGAATGGCGGGTTTGCTTTCGCTGCAACCACAGCAGCAGCACCAGGCTGATGGAAAACCACAACACCAGCGACACGATCGAATTGCGCATACTGCCGGTCAGGTTGTCCATGGTGCCCCAAATGACTAAGCCGCACATCATGGCGACTTTTTCGCACACGTCGTAAAAACTGAAGTAGCCGGCGTTGTTGCCCGTTTTGGGAATGAGTTTGGAGTAGGTGGAGCGGGAGAGCGCCTGAATGCCGCCCATGACCAGTCCGATGCAGGCAGCCGCCGTATAGAAATGCATTGGCGTGACGATAAAAAAGCAACCCGCGCAGATGGCGATCCACATTAGCACCGCAACGGTCAGGCTGCGCAAATTACCAACCTTTTTCGACATCCAGGCAAACAGATAGGCGCCGGCGATGCCAACAAATTGCAGCAGCAGAATGGTGACGATGAGTTGCGTGACGCGCAGGTGCACTTCCTTTTCGCCAAAAGACCCAGCCATGAACAACACCGTCTGCACCCCCATGATGTAAAAAAAGAAACTGAGCAGGAAGGTGCGCAGGAAGCGTTCGCGCTTCAGGCGGTTCCATATTTTGCTGAGTTCTTTGTAGCCGTTGAACAGGTATTTGCCTTTGGGTACTTTGCCGGCAATACGGTTGGGCAGCCGGGCAAAAGTGATCTGGGCGAACCCCAGCCACCACAAACCGGTCAGCAAAAAAGCCAGGCGCGGCATGAAGGTGGCATCGGCGATACCTAAGGCTTTTTGATTCATGATCAGGGCCAGGTTGAGAAGCAACAAAACGGTGGCGCCAATGTATCCGTACGAAAAACCCCTGGCACTCACTTTATCTTGCTGGTCTTCCGTCGCGATTGCCGGAAGATAGGAGTTGTAAAAAACAATGCTCCCCGAATAACCGACCGTCGCTATCAGCACGCCAAGCAGTCCCAGAAACAATTGGTCCCGCCCTTCGAACCAAAAAAGCAACATGCAGCCCAATGCCCCCAGGTAGCAAAACATGCGCATGAATCCCTTCTGGTTGCCTATGTAGTCGGAAATAGAAGACAACAAAGGCGAGATCAGCGCTACAATGCCGAAAGCCAGTCCCATGTTGATGGAGTAAACCGCCGTGTTTTCCATCGGGATGCCGAAAATGTCCACCACACCGGAGCCGTTCAGCCGCGTGACCTGGTTGTAATACGCCGGAAAAATGGCCGAGGTGATCACCAGGACGTACACCGAATTGGCCCAGTCGTACATCGCCCAGGCGCGGATGGTTTTGGGGTCGTTTTTGAGGATAGGGGTGTCCGTTGATTTTTCGTGCATGGTGCGTAGTGGTGTCTTCCCGCAGATGTGTATAATTTTTCCCGCAGATTTCCGCAGATTGACCCCGCAGATTTCCGCAGATTTATATCGCAGAATTTTGCAAGTTTTTCCCGCAGATTTCCGCAGATTCTTCCCGCAGATTTCCGCAGATTTATATTGCAGAATTTTGCAAGTTTTTCCCGCAGATTTCCGCAGATTGACCCCGCAGATTTCCGCAGATTTATATCGCAGAATTTTGCAAGTTTTTCCCGCAGATTTCCGCAGATTCTTCCCGCAGATTTCCGCAGATTTATATCGCAGAATTTTGCAAGTTTTTCCCGCAGATTTCCGCAGATTGACCCCGCAGATTTCCGCAGATTTATATCGCAGAATTTTGCAAGTTTTTCCCGCAGATTTCCGCAGATTTATATTGCAGAATTTTGCAAGTTTTTCCCGCAGATTTCCGCAGATTTTGATTTAATTCTACGTAATATTCCGCGTTTTTCTGCGAAAATCTGCGATATAAATCTGCGGAAATCTGCGGGGTCAATCTGCGGAAATCTGCGGGAAAAACTTGCAAAATTCTGCGGGAAATACCTGCAAAAATCTGCGGGAAACCATCCTTCTCAAAACGCCTCCCCCAGAAAGAAATAAAACCCGCTCTGGCGCTTGCCCGGCCCGCCGGAATCGTCCCGGAAAGCTACGGCGTAGTCAATCCGGATATTAGACCGCGATTTCGGGTTGAGCAAAATGCGCAATCCGCCGCCGGCAGCCAGGTTGAAGCGGTCGGGGGCCACCCGTTCGCCGCCGCGGAATACCTGGGCGCCGCCCAGAAAGCCGACGACTCCCAGCCGCTTCCACACCTGCCAGAGTTTCGACGGCTGACCTTCCCGCCACAGGGGTAGACGGTATTCGGTCTCGAACGCCAGCATATGATAGTCCTGATAAGTGCCCCTGAAATAGCCCCGGATAAACTTGTGCCCACCGACCCGCGACAAAGCCCGCAGCGGAATCGCATCCTTCGTGTATTCCAGGCTCGCCATGCCACGCAGCGCGAGCGTGTGGTTCGACCAGGTGTTGAAGTATTGCCGCGCTTCCAGAGAAAAGTAACTGAAAGTAAAATCACTGCCCAGCCATTCAACATAATGGCGGTCGTTGAATTCGATAAAAGTCCCCCGAAACGGATTGATCAGGTTGTCGCGCGTATCGTACAACACCTGGAAACCGATGCCCGAACGAAAGCCCGCCACGGGCACATCGGTGATCCTGAACGAGTCCGCGTTCAGAAAATGATACTGATCGGGTAGTTCGTCGTATTTGAACAGGTATTCGAGATCGCTTTGCAGGCCGATGTACCAATTCCGCTTCACCCTGCGCAGCACCGCGGGTGAGAATTTGATGCGGTTGGAGTTGAAATTCAGATAGTTGAGTGTGTCTCGGCTCCCGTCGTCGTCTATTTCCTCCAGCAGAACGGAAGCATCGTTGCCAATGCCGTAATTGCGGTCGGGGTAACGCTGGAGCAGCAGTTCGCCGCGTGTGCGCCACTTTCGCTCATGGGTGAATATTTCCCAACGGCTTTCGAGCAGGATCTGTTTGTTCAGCGTATAAACCGCCAGAAAATCCACATAAGAGATGGGCGTGGCGGAGTCGCCTTTGCGGAAATCGAAATAGGCGAAGCCGATCGCTCCCAGTGTGAGTTTCGTTTCGGGGGAATAACTGATGGCCGGAAAGATGTCGAGCCGTTTGTAATCGCGCGGCTGGGGTCTGCCCAGCGAATCGGGGGCTGTGCTCTGCCCCCACGCTGCGTTTGCAGCCAGCCACAAACCGGTGATAAAAAGAAATCTGGTGTGCATATCTGGTTTTTTATAACGATGCGGTAATGAGCACAATGTTTTGCCTTTCTTTGATTTCTGGAGATGATCCGGCGCAATAAAAGAAGTGAGTTTGCTCAATTTTTTCGCATCCATTGATCATTGTCAATATTTGCTGCTGACTACCGTCATGGCATGTGGCCGTTTGGCGCCTCATCTTTGTAACACTGTTTGAATGCATGCCTTACAAACGGCAATTGCTCTTTTCTCCGAAATTAAATATTTTCATTATGAAGCGTTCGTGTGTTCTTTCGTTTTTCTGCTTCGCAGCAAGCATGATCGCCCATGCCCAACCCACCATCCAATGGCAGAGATCGCTGGGGGGGAGTGGAAGCGATGTGGCCCGATTTGTCCAGATCACGAATGACGGTGGTTATGCCATAGGAGGCTCGTCTTATTCCAATGATGGCGATGTGTCGGGCAATCACGGCGGTAGTGATGCATGGGTCGCAAAACTCGATCCATCCGGCGTCATTCAATGGCAGAAATCGCTGGGAGGAAGCGCTGACGACTTTGCCAGGGCTATGCAGGCAACCAGCGACGGCGGTTATATCCTGGCAGGTTGGTCTTCTTCCAACGACGGCGATGTGTCGGGTAATCACGGAAACACCGATTACTGGATAGTAAAATCAGACAGTACGGGTGTTATCCAATGGCAACGATCGTCGGGAGGCAGTGGCAATGAAGGAGCCTATGCTATTCAAAAAACGGGTGATGGAGGGTATATCCTAGCGGGAGTGTCTGATTCCAATGATGGCGATGTGTCGGGTAATCACGGGGGAAGAGATGGCTGGGTGGTGAAATTGGACAGCGTGGGCGCCATTGAATGGCAAAAATCGCTGGGGGGTAGCAGTGAGGATGAAGTTTGGTCTGTTCAACCAACCAGCGGCAGCGGGTATATAGTGACAGGTTGGACTTTTTCCAACGACGGCGATGTATCAGGCAATCACGGCGAGGTTGATTGCTGGTTGGTAAAATTGGATAATGCAGGCAATATTCAATGGCAAAAATCATTGGGAGGAAGCGCTCAGGATGCTGCCTTTTCTATCCAGATAACAAATGATAATGGGTATATTTTAACAGGCTGGTCTTCTTCCAACGACGGCGACGTATCGGGCAATCACGGGAGTTTCGACGCGTGGATGGTGAAATTGGACAGTACCGGCGTCATTCAATGGCAAAGATCACTGGGGGGGAGCGCTGAAGATATCGCTATATTTATCCAAACAACGAGCGATGGGGGATATGTCCTCGTGGGCAACAGTACTTCCAGCGATGGAGATGCAACGGTCAATCATGGATTCACCGACTTTTGGGTGGTAAAACTCGACCCTTCAGGAGCCATCCAATGGCAAAAGTCGCTGGGCGGCAGCGGTTACGACGGAGCGGTTTCTCTGAAGCTTACCGGCGACGACGGTTATATTGTCGTCGGGCACTCCGATTCCAACGATGGCGACGTGTCGGGTAATCACGGCGAATCGGATTTTTGGGTCGTAAAATTGAGCCCGGTGATCATTGCAGAAGATCAGGCCGATGCGTTGGAATTGCTGGTTTTTCCCAACCCCGTATCGCATTATGTAGAAATAAAGACAACTGAAAACGATCCTGTAACCAGGGTTGCGCTGGTGGATGTGTTCGGAAGGATACTTTTGGATCAGTCTCTTGCCCGCACGGGACGTATAGATGTGTCCCTTTTACCGGACGGTGTTTATATGATTGACATGGTAACACAGTCCGGTAAAAGGGCTCAGAGAATGATCGTGAAGCAATAATGCTCCGCATTATTCCGACACGATCAATCGCCGGATAATCACCTCATTATCAAGGCGCAGGCTTACAAAATAAACGCCCGGCACAAAAGCGTTGTCTGCCAGATTTACTGTCAGCACGGCCATCCCTTCTTCCACCGGCTGCTGCCACACGGCGCTGCCCAGTTGGTCGAAGATGGTGACGGTGCCATTGTTTTTCAGGCCCTTCAGTTGGATGTTGACTTCAGTGCCTGCGGGGTTGGGGAAGAGTTCGATAGTAGTGTGCCCGGCGATGCCGGTGACCATGCGATCCATTTGCTGTTCCGGCAACGACACTGGTTTGTTACCGGCAGCAGTGTTCAATGCACCGTTCGCAGTGATTTTTTTCCCGGGGTTGCACCAATCGTTGGGGTCCTGTATGTCTATGAACGTAACGCAGTAGTCGGCGTTGCCGGCCAGGTCCCTTACCCACAATTCTATGAGTTGCTGGCCCAGTTCATTGCAGTCGAACGTAACGCTCGTGACGGGGTTGTCAAAGGCGTCCACCGGGAAGCCTTCACCCTGGCCTCCTTTGCGGATGGCGTACACCAACAGGTTCGATGGCGTACAGTTGTCTTCGCCATAAGACGCGATAAAGTCAGTTGCCCACAACGTGATCATGCCGTCGGGCATGATGTTTATGGCCAGGCCATTCAGGCATATTAAAGTGGGAGATCGTTCATCGGTAACAACAATGCGTTGCGTGCACTGCGCCGATTGGCCGTGGCAGTCGTACGTCCGGAAGGAGCGCGTAATAGTGCCTACATTGCTTAATTCGTCGAAAAGGGTATAGTTCGCCGTGTGCGACAAACCACATTGCCCCTGGTAGTCGTACGATGTGTTCAGGCAGCAGTTGTCGCTCACCGTAGGTATACCGTAAGCCTCCAGGCTCGGATCAAATGCCTCGCAGGATACCGTCACATGCTCCGGCGGTATGCACACCGGCTTGATTTTGTCCTGTACTTCCACCTCGATCAGGCACGAATTGAATATCGGCAGGCCGTCGGCGTCGAGGACCATTTCGCCGGAAGCATCCAACTGATAAACCCGCATGACGATCATTTGGGTCGTTCCTGATTCGCAGCAGTAAAATTTGATGGAATCGTTTTCAGCAGTGGCGACTTCGTACTCGCATTCATTCAGACCCGCAATACAGTCCGAATATGGCGCCACGCGTTGTATTGTCCATTTTAAGTTGTTGTTACAAATGTCGTAAGAGCCGTCGTCGAAGGTTGAAGCTTTTACCCAGGTCACGCCTGCGCCGTCGCAGGCGCCGTTGGGTTCATAACAATCGTTGGGGGCATCCGTGCCGATGGCTACGACGGTATACTCGTCACACACGGCTATCGGGTAGTCGCGCACTGTCAGTTGAAACGAGCAAGTCGAGATGTTGCCGCAATTGTCACCAACCTCGTAAACCACTGTATGTGTGCCAAGCGGCAGACAGGGTGTGAGCCCGAAGACAGCCAGTGTATCCGGATCAGCCGGATCATTGCCCGGAAAGTTGGTCAGGTTGCCGGATATGTCAATGGTTTCGATCAATTCTCCGGTGGCGGCATCGCGGACCTCAATGTGGGCTATGGGCGAGTGAAAGGGCGGGCATCCACCATCTACCAACATGTCCGGAAGGTCCACAATGGCGCAACATTCCAGCTGGTTGGTGCTGGCAGTCAGGTCCGGCGGGCATTGTATTTCCGGGCCGCCGCATTCGGCCGTGCCGTTTTGAATGGCGGTGATCATGGCATTGGCGCCGGCAATGAGGTCATCGGCCTCTGCGTTGGTCAGTGGCTTGCCGCGTTTTGCCTCCACCTGGTTGATGAACGCTTCGAGTTGGTTGATGGCTGCATTGTAATTGCCATTGGTGAAACTTGCCAGAGCATTGTTCAACTTGACGATCAGGGCATTTTCCAGTCCCTCGTTCAGGTTCAGACCCTGAATGGTTTCGATCAGTGCGGCAATGGTACCACAGACGTCTATGGCCAGATTTTCTCCGCCACGAATGGCTGCGGTTGTTTCCTTTAGCACATCATCCCTGTCGTTGTTGGCAGCGCAAGCCAGGAACGCAGGCTCGACGAATATTGGATCGCCGGCATATGGCATGGCGCGACTTTCCGGCGCAGCCACCGTAAAGCAGGCGACGACAAGCAAAAAAGATGCGATATAAGGGGAGTACCACCTCGTTCGCATCGCGAAGACAGGTAAAATGTTTGGGTTTGCCATGATTTCAAAGTTAAAGTGTTAAGAATCACGACAAAACTGCTTCTCTTTTATACGGATTTCAATGACAAGGCTTAGTCGCGTGAATAATTCTGGTCATCCCCCCGGCGTTGCACCGGGATTACTTTATGAAGTGGGGGGCGGAGTATCGGTAGCACGGCGTGAACGTCGTCCCGGTCGAGGCCATTTATGGCCGAAAATACGCGGCAGTCGCCATAAATAGCTCCCATCCCGACGGCGTGAACGCCGTGCTACCGACCAATTTTCTCACATATTCCTGCCCCTCGGCCTTTGCGGCCTGCCGCCCACCCGCGGCGGCGCCGTCTGCCGCAGGATTTGAGAAAACTCCTCCAGTCGCTTGTCCACCCGGTCGAAAACGGAATCCGGTTCAAAGCGCTTTCCTTCGGCATCGGACAACCTGCCGGCTTTCACGCCCGTGAGCAGTTCGATGCCTTCTTCGATGCTGCGCACCGACCAGATGTGGAATTTTCCTCCCCGTACGGCATCGACGACTTCTTCTTTCAGCATCAGGTTCTTTTCGTTGCTCGCCGGGATGAGCACGCCCTGTTCGCCGCTGAAGCCCATCAGTTGGCAGACATCGAAAAAGCCCTCGATCTTTTCGTTGATGCCGCCAACGGCCTGAATTTCTCCTTTTTGATTGACCGAGCCGGTGACGGCGATGTCCTGGCGGACAGGCAGGCCCGAAAGCCCGGAAAGCAGGGCGTAGAGTTCGGCACTCGACGCGCTGTCGCCTTCTATTTCCGAATAACTCTGTTCAAATACCAATTGGGCCGACAGGCTGATAACCTTATCCTGTCCGAACAATTCGGCGATATAACCGGACAGGATGAGCACGCCTTTGGTGTGAATGGGGCCGCCGAGTTTGGCTTCCCGTTCGAGGTCAATGATGCCCGCTCCGCCGGCGCTGACGCTGGCCGTGATGCGGTTGGGGCGGCCAAACGAAGCGTCGCCGAGGTTGATGACCGAGATGCCGTTGACCTGGCCGGTTTCTTTACCCGCCACGTCAATGAAGATCATCTTTTTTTCGATCATCTCCTGTATCTTTTCCTGCCAGAGGTTGGAGCGATAGAGGCGTTCGGCTGTGGCCAGGCGGATGTGCGTTGCGCCGATCTGCGGTGTGTTGTCTTTCCGGGCGTAGTGGTGGGCTTCTTTCACCACGTCAATGATGTCGCCGAAACGGATGGCGAGTTTGTCCTGGTCTTCGGCTTTGCGGTGGCTGTATTCGAGGAGTTTGCCCATTCCGCCGGTGTCGAGGGGCAGCAGGTTTTCGTCCTTGCAGACATTTTGAATGAATGCGGAGAAATCTGCCAGGTTTTCCTCCGAATAATCCATCGTCGTATCGAAATCGGCTTTTACCTTGAACAACTCCTTAAAATCTTCATCGTATTCGTACAACAGAAAATAGACCTGCGGGCTGCCGATCAGGATGATCTGAACCTGAAGTGGAAGGGGTTCGGGTTTCAGGCTTTTGGTTGTCAGGAAACCCAATTGCTCGCCCGGTTCCTCGATGACGATCTCGCCGTTGCGCAGCGCGCGTTTGAGGCTGTCCCAGGAAAAGAGATTGCGCAGCACCTCGATGGCGGGCAGGATGAGATAGCCGCCGTTGCTGGCATGCAGGGCGCCGCTGCGGATGAGGGTGAAATCGGTCACCCAGTTGCCCATCACCGATTCTTTTTCAATCTTTCCGAAAAGGTTGTTGTAGGTAGGGTTAAGTTCGAGTACGATCGGCGCGCCTTCAGTTTTCGAGTTGTCCACAAAAACGTTGACTTCGTACCGGCGCGGAATGTTTCCGTCTCTTTTTATCTGGAGGGGGGCTTCTTCCCCCTGATTACCTGCTTTGAACTGAATGAATTCGTGCAGATATTCCAGGATATCCGATTTCAGGTCGGTCAGGAAGCGGGTCACGTCTTCGAGGGTCTCGTATTTGACTGCGATGTCCTCGAGCAGATCGTCGAGCGTGGCGGCAGCTACCTTGTTTTCCAGGTCGAAAAGCAATTGATCGGTCTGGCGTTCCAGCCCTTTTATTTTCCGGGCAGCCTGGCGCAGTTCTTCTTTGAACGCTTCCTGTTTCTGAATGATGGCGTCCTGCTTTTCCTGGCTCAATCCGACAAATTCCTTCTCGGTCATGGGCCGTCCGTCCACCATCGGCACGGCGATGATCTCCAGCGGCGTCCGCTGGATGACGAAATTTTCCTCGATGGCCTTGTTGCCCAATTCCCCGAATATGGTGGCCTCTTCATCCCGGAGTTTCTGAAGGGCTGATTCCCGCTTCCGGGCAAACTCATCGCTTTCAAATACTTTGAGCAGCGCGGTTCTGGCGTTGTTCACATATTGATGCACATCGTTGCGGAAAATGCGGGCCTGGCCTTTGGGCAGGCTCAGGCGCCGGGGTTGATAGGGGTCCGTAAAATTGTTCACGTAGCACCAATCGCCGGGGGAAGGCTCCTTTTGAGCGATGTCGTGCAGAAAATGCCGGATGGCCGTTTGTTTTCCCGTACCCGGCACCCCGGACACAAAAATGTTGAATCCGTGGCCTTTGTTACCCAGGCCGAATTGCAGGGCTTTTACCGCCCGTTCCTGGCCGATGATGGATTTTGCGCGGACTTGCCCCTTGTTTTCGAGTGCGGACAGGGAAGGCGTATCGTACGTCCGGCGGAGTTGTTCGGGTTTCAGTTTCATGATATTCGTTTTTATATAAGCAAGCGGACATTGGATTTTGGACATTGGACATTGGATGTTGGATATTTGACTAAATGATTGGTTGTCAGGGCCAAACGTCCAACGTCAAATGTCCAACGTCCCATGTCAAATGTCCAACGTCCCATGTCAATTTATTTGTCCACATACTTATCACATGATTTAATGGCAAAATAACGAACCGGCAGGTACTTTTGGGGTCAATCTGGTGAAAGGGTGCAAAAAGGCAAATGTGATACAATTATGAAAAAAGAAAAAAGAAAAATCAGGCCGGATCAACAGGAAAAACCGCTCGTTTCGATGCGCTGGCTCTACCTTATTTTGTTTTTGCTCCTCGCATTGTTCTGGTGGGGCACACGGCAAAGTACAAAAGAAACCAACTGGAGCGAATTCAATGAAAAAATGTTGCAGCAGCGCGATGTGCTCAAGGTGGATATTGTCAACAACGAAGAAGTGTGGGTCTATATCAAACCGGCCAGCCTCAGCAAAGAGATGTACAAGGACATCGCCAAAGGCGTATTCGGCTCGGCGAATGCGGGGCCGCACTACCATTTCCGCATCGGGTCGGTGGAGGTGTTCACGCAGCAATTAGAAGCCGCGCAGGCGGGATTCGCGCCGGAAGACAAGGTGGCGGTCGAATACAGCAAGCGCGACAATTGGTGGACGACGATCCTGGCCTGGATATTTCCCCTGATCCTGTTGGTGATCTTCTGGGTCTTCGTGATGGGGCGCATGGCCAATACGATGGGAGGCACGGGAAGTTCCATTTATTCTTTTGGCAAATCCAAAGCGGTGTTGTTCGAAAAAGGCGACATCAGCCCCATCACCTTTAAAGACGTGGCGGGTTATGAAGAAGCGAAAACGGAGATCATGGAGATCGTCGCATTTTTGAAAAATCCTCAATTCTTCACCCGGCTCGGCGCGAGGATACCGAAAGGCATTCTGCTCGTCGGGCCGTCGGGCACCGGCAAAACCCTGATGGCCAAAGCGGTGGCGGGTGAAGCCGGCGTGCCGTTCTTCTCCTTGTCCGGGTCGGAATTCGTCGAGATGTTCGTCGGCGTGGGCGCTTCCCGTGTGCGCGACCTGTTCGACCGCGCCATGGAAAAAACGCCCTGTATCATTTTTATTGACGAAATTGACACCATCGGCAGGGTGCGCGGCAAGGCGGCCTCGTACCAGGTCAACGACGAACGTGAGAGTACGCTCAACCAGTTGCTGGCCGAAATGGACGGCTTTGCGCCCAACACCGGCGTGATCGTGATGGCAGCCACCAACAGGGCGGATATCCTCGATCCCGCCCTGCTGCGCCCGGGTCGCTTCGACCGCCATATTTACTTAGAACTTCCCAACAAAGCGGAACGCGAGGCCATTTTCCGGGTGCACCTTCAACCGCTGACACTGGATGTAAATATTGACGCCGGATTCCTCGCTGCCCAAACGCCCGGCTTTTCCGGGGCCGACATCGCGAACGTCTGCAACGAGGCCGCGCTCATCGCCGCCAGGGCTAAAAAAGACAAGATCGAAATGGCCGATTTCTACGGCGCCGTCGACCGGATCGTGGCCGGGCTGGAAAAAAAGACCAAGATCATCACGCCGAAAGAGAAGAAGGTGATCAGTTACCACGAGGCGGGCCACGCGCTGGTGGGCTGGATGCTCGAACACGTAGATCCCTTAGTGAAAGTATCCATTATCCCGAGGGGCAAATCGCTCGGTAGCGCCTGGTACCTGCCGGAAGAACACCAGATACTGACGAAATCCCAGTTGTTCGAGCGCCTGTGCGTCATGCTGGCCGGGCGCGCCGCCGAATCGCTCGTTTTCAACGAAGTTTCCTCCGGCGCACTCGACGATCTGGAAAAAGCGACCAAACAGGCATACGTCATGATCGCCGAACTCGGCATGAGCGAACGCATGAAAAACCTCAGTTTTTACGATTCTACCGGCATGCACGACGCGATGTTGCAAAAGCCGTACAGCGAAGAAACGGCCCGGCTGATTGATGAAGAAGTGCGCAAATTGTTCGATACGGCTTTCGACAAAACCACCGCTATCCTGAAAGAGCACCGTTCCAAATTAGAAAACCTCGCGGAATTGCTCCTGCAGAAAGAAGTCGTGGAGAAAGACGAACTGGAAAAAATTCTGGGCAAAAGACCTGATGTTTCCGTCGCTGCCGGTGAAAATTGATTGACCATGATCAACCCGTCCCCCCGACCGGCGTCATAGTGCATGCGCCGTCCGACGCCTATTTTTGCACCGCATTACAAACCTGAAAACAGCATCATGCGAAAAAAAGTCCTCCTTATCGGCGGCGGTATGGCCGGTTTAAGCGCCGGTGCTTACCTGCAAATGAACGGTTTCGATACCGAAATCTTCGAACTTAACCACACACCCGGCGGCGTCTGCACCGCTTGGAAACGCGGCGATTATACCATTGACTGGTGCATCCACTGGTTGGTCGGCTCCGGACCTTCGGACAGCTTGTACGAGCGCTGGAACGAGTTGACCGATATGTCGCACGTCGAAGTGGTGAACCACGAGGAGTTCATGCGGGTGGAGGATTTGCAGGGCAATCAATTGCGCATTTACACCAACCTCGACCGCCTGCAGGCCGAAATGCTGGAAAAAGCGCCGGAAGATGCGGAGAAGATCAGGGAATTCATCCGCGCCTGCCATGAGTTTGCTCAAATGGAGATGCCCAACGGGGAACCCATGGCAACCGCCAACCTGTGGCACAAAATGAAAACGCTGTGGAAAATGTTGCCGCACCTCGGCGCGCTGGGCAAGTACAGCCACGTCAGCACCGCCGACTATGCGCAGGGTTTTCAAAACCCTTTGCTGCGCAGAGCCATAGGCCACTTGTTCGAGCCGGAAATTCCCATTTTGTTTTGTATGATGACGCTCGCCTGGATGCACAAAAAAGCCGCAGGTTATCCCATCGGCGGGTCGCTGCAATTCGCCAACCGCATCGCCAACCGCTACGAGCAACTCGGCGGCGTCTTTCACTACGACAGCCGGGTGAAAAAGATCCTCGTGGAAGACGACCGCGCTGTCGGCGTGCAGCTGGCCAACGGCGCTTCCTACCGGGGCGATTACATCGTCTCTGCCGCCGACGGCCACGCCACGATTTTTGAAATGCTCGAGGGGCGGTACACCGCGCCGGAATTCGAACATTACTTCTCCACGGGCAAAACGTTCCCATCGCTGGTATATGTCGCCCTCGGCGTGGGGCGCACCTTCCACGCCGTGCCACACAGTTACCTGTTCCCTTTGAAAGAACCCCTGCACATAGACCCGGAAACGGAAATCCACGACCTGCACCTGCGGGTGCACCACTTCGACCCGACGCTGGCGCCCTTCGGGAAAACGCTGCTGAGTACGATGATCGAAACCCGCAATTATTCCTATTGGCAAGACTTGCAACGCGATACGCCCGAATTGTACGAAGCGGAGAAACAACGCATCGCCGACGAAGTGATCCGTATCCTGGACCACAAAATCGGCGACGTGCGCGATTTTGTGGAAATGACCGACGTGAGCACGCCGGCCACCCTCATCGGGTTCACCAACAACTGGAAAGGCAGTTTCGAAGGCTGGCTGGTCACACCCGAAACGGGCTTCAAAGAACTCCCTCATACCTTGCCCGGACTCGACCATTTTTACATGTGCGGCCACTGGATCGCCGTCGGCGGCGGTATTCCGACGGCCATGATGTCGGGGCGGAATGTGGCGCAGTTGATCTGTAAAAAGGAAGAGAAGGAATTTGAGGTTTGACTGTTGGACGTCCAACAATCCAACGTCCTTACGCTATGCTGAAAAAAGGCCGGCAACGAGCGCATTTTAACGAAGTATGGCAATCCATGCTCGCCCACTTGCTGGCCTTTTACGAAACGCAGGACCCAGAAGCCTTGCATCAATTCCGCGTGCAGGTAAAGAAGATCAAAGCAATGTCGCTTTTTTGGCAGGACAATGCGCGGTCAAAAGAGTTGAAAGCGTTGCGGTCCATTTTTCGTCATGCTGGTAACATCCGCAGCGCATGGATCAATTTGTGCTTTTTCGATCAGTATCAACTGACCGCTGGCGCGCACAAAAGGGCACAGGAAAATATCCTGGTCAGGGAAACCCGGCGCTTGTTTGCGAAGCGGAAGGTATATCTCAGAACCCTTGAAAAAATACGGCCGGTACTGGCAGGTCAATTCCGCGACGCGGAGGATGGAACCGTCATCCGGTTCTATCAAAAGCGCCTTCAAAAAATAGCCCGCGTTTTTGTCCGGACTGAACACACCGTAGAGGGACTGCACCAAACCCGGAAAAAAATAAAAAACCTTCTTTATCTGCACGCCTGCCTGTCTGAGCGGCTCGTGCAAAAATTGAAATTGGATACCGACAATCTGGATCAATTGCAGGATGCCATCGGAAAGTGGCACGATGTGGTGCTGGCCGTCGAACTATTGAAAAAAGAAGGCTTTTCGGACAAAAAAATTCTGGCCGGCCTGGAAAGGCGCGGCAAGCGCTTGTACAACAATATCAATGCTTTATCGGAAGGTTTTTCAATGGGAGCAGAGAAGTGAAGTAAACTTTGACTATCTGTTATTTTGCGAGTGTTCACTTTTCGTCCGGCTTTGTGAAGCTATAGCCAATAGCAAAGGAATACCACATTTTATCCTGATAGATCCACTGGTCGCCAATACCGCTTGCGTAATCTTTGCCTAACAGGAAACCTATATTGAATTTATCAAATTGAAAAATAAATCCAGTGCTCCAGGTAATTCCCGGCGAGCGAAAGTAAGGGATTATTTGAACCTGAATTTCCTTCACAACCGGAAAAGAATCAATATTTTTGCGGCGCCAATGGCCGATACCCAACACCCTGCTCCTTTCGAGACAATCCTCTCCAAAACAACAATATACGCTGATTTTTTATCCACGCATCGCAATGCCGAATAAACTTATCCCGGATTGGAGGGGAGGGCTGACGGCGGAAAAACCGGAGCAAGTCCGGCCGTCGGGCGCCGTCAACGGAAGCGCCGCCATTGCCGTTTCAACGCCCGGCGGACCGCAAGGACAACAACCCGCCCTCCCGGCAACGCCGGTGATTCGCCTGTACTCCGACTACGTCCGCTGTATGGCCGCTTTGGCGGTCGTCACGATCCACTCCAGCGGCGCTTATTTGCAGCAGTTCGACCCGGCCAATTCCCTCGATATCCACTGGTGGACGGCCAACATCTATTGCAGTCTCCTGCGCTGGGCCACGCCCTTTTTTATCCTGCTCAGCGGCAGCGTCTTTTTGCGCCCGTCGCGACCCGAAGCGACGCAACAGTTTTTGCTGAAGCGCGTCAGGCGGGTCGTGCCGCCTTTTATTTTCTGGGGATTGGTGTACACCGCCTACCAGTACCGCGGCACCCTGCTCGGCGACGACTGGCCCACCTTGTCCAGCGTCCTGCACTTAGTATTCTTCGAAGACGTGTATTACCATCTCTGGTTCATTCCGATGATCATCGGATTGTACCTGCTCACTCCCGTTTTCAGGATATTTATTCAGCACGCCCGTCGCAGCGACATCGAATATTTCCTGGCGCTCGCTTTCACCATTACCGCCCTGCAACACCTTGTGCCGGGACTTTTTATTGTCAAATACATCGGCTGGCTGGGCTATATCGGATTCTATGTGCTGGGTTACTACCTGAGCGCCTACACATTATCGCGTCCGCTGAAAAGGGCCCTGTACGCCCTGGGGTTGGCCATGCCCCTCGTCACCGCCCTCGGCACCTGGTGGCTTTCGCTGCGCAGCGGCGCGCACGACCAGACGTTGTACGTCTATTTCAGTCCCAACGTGATCATCATGACGGCGGCCCTGTTCACCTGGCTGCGCGAATCCGACTGGTCCGCCTTCGCTGCCCGCTGGCCGCGCCTCGACGCCTGGGTGCACCGGCTCGCCGGGCTGAGTTTCGGCGTCTATTTCGTGCACGTGCTGATACTCGACGTGTTGAAAAACGGCTACCTAGCAGGATGGCACATCACTTCGGATACCTGGTTCAACCAACCGGTTTTTCCGCTGTTCGGGGTGCTGCTGCAGGCGGCTACGGCTGCGCTGCTTTCCGTCGGGCTTATCTGGGGATTGAGCAAGATGAAGGGGGTGAAGAAGTGGTTGATGTAGGATGTGTATTCCATATATAGCGGGGATGTCAATAGAAACCGGCATTAAGAAGATAATCGGTTGTCAAATTTGGTGTGCCTTCTGGTGATGTCGCAAACTCATACTAGATTTCTCACGTCCATTATTAGTACTACTGCCGATTTTCTATACTATTATTTGAGTGAAAAACTTCCCTATGCCTTTTTAAGTACTCTTTGTTTTTTTCAGAAAGGTCATAAATTTTCATTTCTGAATTAATACAGAGAATAGAATGTAGTTCGGGGATTATTCTATGTGAGATAATAATTTTTCCATCATCGTTAAAGGATATTAAGTGTTTGTCAAATAATGCATCGATATGAGGAGCGAGCAATATTCCATTTTCAATATCAAGCCGCTCTTCGTCAGTTGCTTGGTTCCAAGGTACAATATGGGATGCAATCAATATATTAGGAATATTACACCCCGTTACGGCACATTTATTATCCCATCTGGATAGTATATTTAGGCGATACCACCCTTGGCCAACCCGCGAGTTTACCAATCCGTTTCTTTCTGTTTCATTAGGCTTGTTCCGAATCGGTTGATACTTCGTTGTATATTCTTCTAAAATATTTATCTGACTCTCTTGATTCAGATAAGATATTGGAGTAAGCGATTTAAAGACAAATTTTATTCCTTTTCTATAATCATTGTTTTTATCTATAGTTTTAAATTCAAATGGGTCTTTAAATAGTTCAAGTTCAGTAATATATTTCCAGGCCCCCTTTTTATAAAACGTAAATAAAAATACTCTTTTTTGATTTTTAATATGGTCTCGAAGCGCAAGATTCCCTTTTGTAAATTTCATGTCACCTAATTGTCCTTCTCCTGTATAACAAAAGTTTCCATCTTCATCCCAACCATCATCATAACCATGCCCTTTTCCAGAATGAGAAGAGAAAATGAAAATATAAGGATATCTTGCACAATTAGCAATTCCTCCTTGGCGACTTCCACCAAACTTGTCATGAAGTTCTGAACGACGAACAATTTCTCCTTTGTTAAACATTTATTTTATTATTTTAAAATCAATATGGAAACCCCAAATTTTGATTGTTGGTGCCCTTGCGGGCTCAGGACACTTCCCAAAACCAAACGTTTTGAAGTGGTAAGAATAAGGAGGAGACGCGGAGGATTCTTCATGCAAGTATAATCACTTTAACGAATGTTCCGCCCGGATCAATGTTTTCTGAAAAATAAACATGCATTATCCCGGATTTAAGGAACGATAAAGTTTTGGTTATTTAACGCAGGTTGTTGTAAATCAGTATTTTAACCTCAAGCCAACCCCATTTCCCCATGATCTGTAAATTGAATCGCTTTTTCTTCATGTATCTACACCAGAGACCCCGAAGGGGTCAAATTTGAATAACCCGGCCTGAAATGCCGGGTCGGGGTCCCAAACCATGTGACGCAACCGCGAAGCGGTTGAATGTCCGGCAAATAACTTCCTCAAATTCAACCGCTTTGCGGTTGTGAAACGATCCGACATCACGAATACCCGGCGTGAAACGCCGGGCTATTCAAATTCGACCCCTTCGGGGTCTTAAATGTTTTCGTATCAGGGGAAAAATATGTTGCGGGTCTCCTGTCCCATCATGCGCTGCTGAATCCATTTTTCGCTGCGGCCGTATTTCTTCCAGTTTTCACGCGCCCGGTCCAACGATCGCTCGGGATCTGCCATTTCCTGCATTCGTTCATAGCCGACTTTTGCCAACCAAAGTTTTATTGGCTCGGCTTTGGGGCTGGGGACAGATTGAACCAGCCGTAGCAGCGTCTCTACGTCGGCTACATCGGTGAGGCGCATTTTGCCGTCCTCCGCTGGCAATTTCAACTGGTGACATTTTGTCACCGTTTCACTTCCTTCTTTACCAAGCCGTTCTTTCATCTTGTTCCAATATTTGCGTGCTGCTTGAAAATCAGGTTGTTGAATCAACACCTGAATGATATCCACCACCGAAAAATACCATTATACCCCATACCACCCCGCCCCCAACAACGCCAGCTTCTCATTCACCACCAGCCGCACCGGCACCGCTTCGATCAGCGGTCTCAGCCGGCCCACCTCGAAAAAGTGTTCCAGAAAAACCGCCTGCAGGTCGCTGTTCCAGACCTTCGGCGGCACGCCGCCGCCGATAAAAATGCCGCCGGTGGCTTTCAGTTTCAGGGCGAGGTTGGCGGCTTCCACCGCCAGGTATTTTGCGAACAGGCGAAGTGTTTCCACGCAAACCGGGCAACCTTCCTGCGCGCCGAGGCTGATGGCCGCTGCGGGGTCGTGGTCTTTGAGTTTTTCGCGCATGCCGGCGGGTTCCTGCCATTCTTTGACGTCCAGCAAAAAGCGGTAGATATGGTGTATGCCGGGCCCCGTTATCACCCGTTCCCAGCTCACGTGGCCGAATTGCTGCTGCAAATACAGAAATAATTCGCAGTCGAGATCATTGCGCGGGGCGAAGTCCGAGTGTCCGCCTTCGGTGGCGAAAGGACGCAGGGCGCTGCCGTCCCAGAAGAGTCCGCCCTCGCCCAGACCGGTGCCGGGGGCGATGATGGCCGCGTTGCCTTCCGAAGGCGTTTTGCCGGCATAAATCGTCACCAAGTCTTCTTTTTTCAAAGCCGCCAGTCCGTAAGCCGCCGCTTCGAGGTCGTTGATCAGAAAAACCTCCGGAATACCCAGCGTTGCGCTCAGTTCTTCGACATCCACGCTCCATTCAAGGTTGGTGGCTTTGGCTTTGCCCTGTTGCACCGGCCCGGCGAAAGCGATGCTCAGCCGTGCGGGCAGGGTAGCGGCGCTGTGAAATTGACGGATGATCTCCGCCAGCGAGCCGAATTGCCGGGAAGGATATACCGCTTCTTTGACAATGACCGGCGTCCCGTTGCGCAGTTCGAACAGCGCCAGGTGGGTTTTGGTGCCGCCCGCGTCGGCGGCGAGCAGTTGGGCGCCGTCGGGCAGGGGAGGGCGTTTCGGAAATGCGATGGGAAGGATTGGCATGGACGGTGGACGGTGGACGGTGGATGGTGGACGGTGGATGGTAGACGGTGGATGGTAGACGGTGGAGGGTAGACGGTGGAGGGTAGACGGTAGATGGTAGACGGTAGACGGTTGACGGTGGATGGTAGAAGGTAGACGGCGGAAGGTAGATGGTAGACGGGAATGCGATGATAGTGTTCGGTTGGTGCAAGTTTGTTTTTTTTCATCATTCATCATACATAACTCATAACTCATAACTCATCCCAGCGACACATCCAGCACCATCATCACGCTGAAACCCAGCAGGGTGGCGAGTGTGGCAAGGTCGGTATTGCCGGCCCGCTGTGATTCGGGGATGAGTTCTTCCACCACCACGAAGATCATGGCGCCGGCGGCGAAAGAGAGCGCGTAAGGTAATACAGGTTTCATGGACAGTACTGCAATAGCGCCCAGTACGCCGAAAACCGGTTCGACGGCGCCGGAAAGCTGGCCGTACCAAAACGCTTTGCGGCGCGACATACCTTCGCGGCGCAGCGGCACCGATACGGCGGTGCCTTCGGGAAAATTCTGCAAACCGATGCCGATGGCCAGCGCGACAGCGGCGCCGATGGAGGCGGCGGGTAAACCGTACACCACCGCGCCGAAGGCGACGCCAACCGCCAGTCCTTCCGGAATGTTGTGCAGGGTGATGGCGAGCACCAGCAACACGCTCCTGCGCCATTTGGTCGAGATGCCTTCCGCCTGTTCGATGGCCAGATCGGGGTGGAGGTGCGGCAAAATTTTGTCCACTGCCGACAGGAACAGGCCGCCTGCCAGAAAGCCGATCAGGGCGGGCCCCCATTCGGGCAGACTGCTCGTTTCCGCGCTCATTTCGATGGCGGGCGCCAGCAGCGACCAGAAACTGGCCGCGATCATCACGCCTGCAGCGAAGCCCATCATGGCATCGAGTACCCGCTGGTTGATCGTTTTGAAAAAGAATACCAGAGCTGCGCCCAGCGCCGTCACGCTCCAGGTGAACAAAGTAGCAAAAAATGCCTGGGTAGCCGGGTGGAACCGGGAAATGAAGTCAATGATATCGGTCATAGGTACTCTATTTAACCGCTTGCCGCAGCACCGTTTTCATTTTTTCCGGCGCTGCACGGTTCGGGTCGCTGAGATAAATTTCATGATGTTTGCCGTGAATTTCCAAACCGTTTTCCGCGGCAAACGCGTGCATTTTAGCGATGGAAGGCCCCTCCTGGTCGTAAGGGCCGATGTGCATGATCTGCACGGCCTTTCCTTCTTCAAACGCTTCCAGGCGCACCCGCGAAAGTCCGGGCGGGTTCTTTTTCTCCCGGAGTTGCCCGATGGCGGTGTTCACCATCGCCGGTGTGAAAAAATCCGGCAGCATGATCATCAGGGTCCAGCGCCAATCCTCCGGGTGTTTCATATCGAAAGGTTTGTCGCCTTCCATCCACCACAAACCTTCCAACGGGGGCACAACGTAATCGAACCAGCCGCCGGGTTTGGGTTGGTCTTTGAACATGAATTTGAGTGTGTACGCTGTGCCGTACAGAGCTTCAATGGCTTGTTGAAAAGAAGCCGAATTTTGAGGAACGCCTTCGCCGTCCACCACCAGAAAATTCATCTTTGGCAGGGTAACGAGGCTGGCATTTTTAGCGGAGGGCTGATACCAGGCTTTTTGCGTTTTTTTGAAATCGGTTTTAGCCATCAGTTGTTGTTTGAAATGGTGTAACTTGACCTATTGGCGACCTGCATCTGTGAAACCGGGAGGTTGTCTTAGCTCCTTTCCGCTTCTTTTCGGCAAACTCCTCCACCTCTTTCCATTTTCCTGTATTCAAAATATCATCTGCCGTGCACCACGCCCGCCGGGCGATCAGGACGCCGAGTTTCATGTAATGGAAGTTGGACAACTGATGCATATCGGTGCTGATAACGAGTTTGACTCCCTGTTCGCGAGCGAGCGCGGCCCATTCGTCGTTAAGGTCCATGCGGTTGGGTTGGGCGTTGATCTCCAGCGCTGTGCCCGTTTCCTTCGCCGCTTCAATCACCCGCCGCATATCCACCTGGTACGCTTCCCTCGAACCGATCAGTCGTCCGGTCGGGTGGCCGATGATGGCCACGTACGGGTTTTCGCAGGCTTTGATGAGCCGGTCTGTATTGTCGCGGTTGAAGGCGGTGTGGATGGACGCCACGACGATGTCTAATTGGCCGAGCAGTTCATCCGACAGATCCATTGTTCCGTCCGTATGGATGTCTACTTCTGCGCCTTGTTTGATGAAGTTTTCGCCCAACTTTTCATTCACTTCGCGGATTTCCTGCAATTGGCGCAGGAATTGTTTTTCATCCATGCCGTTGGCGATGCGCACCGACCTGGAGTGCTCGGTAAGGGCGATATAGTCGTAAGGCAGGTTTTTCTTCGCGTAGCGGGCCACCTCTTCGATGGTGTGCATGCCGTCCGACCATTTGGTGTGCATCTGGAGGTCGCCGCGGATGTCGTCGGGGGTGACGAGGCGGGGCAGTTTGTTTTTGGCGGCCAGTTCGAGTTCGCCCCGGTCTTCGCGGTATCCAGGCGAAGCCCAGTGCCTTGTACAGATCCTTTTCTTCGGCCCCCGCGATCCGCTTGTCGTTGTCGAGGCGGAACAAGCCGTATTCGCTGATTTTCAGTCCTTTGTCTTTGGCGATGGTGCGCAGATGGATGTTGTGTTCTTTGGAGCCGGTGAAATATTGCAGCGCGGCGCCCCATTCGTCCTCGTGGACGATGCGGATGTCCACCTGTCGCAGCTTGTCCTTGAGCAGGGCGCTCACTTTGGTGTCGCCGCGGAGAAGCACTTCTTTGATTTCCGGCAGTGCGGCGAACGCATCCATGATCTTTTTGCGGTGGCATTGTCGGCAGCGATGAGGATGTCAATATCGCCGATGGTTTCTTTGCCCCGCCGGAGACTGCCCGCCAGTTCGATCCGTTTCACTTCCCGCAGATGCCGCAATTGTTCCACGACGTTTTCGCCCAGGTTGAGAGCATCCCACAACAGCATTCTTTCTTCGATGGTTTTGTGCAGTTTCAGCCCCTTCATCATGTTGGCCACTTTTTTCTGGCCGAAGCCTTTCATGTGGCCGATGCTGCCATCCTGCAATGCCCGAATAATGCCTTCTTTGGTTTCGATGCCCAGTTCTTCGTGGATCCTTTTGAGCGATTGCGGCCCGAACCCTTTGATTTCCAGCATTTCGAGCAATTCGTGCGGCACGGATGTTTTGAGTACTTCGTATTTGGCGATCTTGCCTGTCGTCACGTATTCCCTGATCTTTTCGGCGATGCTTTCGCCGATACCGGGCACTTCTTCAAGGCGGTCGCTTTCGATGTAACGGGAAATGTCGTCTTCCAGGCTGCCGAGCACCCGCGCCGCGCGTTCATAAGCCAGCGCGCGGAAACGGTTGATGCCATCGGTAAAGGTGTAGATGGCGCCCATTTCTTTGAAAATCCTTGCGAGTGTCCTGTTGGTGGGTGTCATGGTGCCAGTGTTTAATCATTACAGGATGCAGGATATTGTACATTGTACATTGATCAGTGTACATTGAACATTTTTAAAAATTATAAAATTCATAATTTATAATATATTAATTTTAAACGTCCAACGTCCAACGTCCAACGTCCAACGTCCAACGTCCAATGTCCAACGTCCAACGTCCAACGTCCAACGTCCAACGTCCAATGTCCAATGTCCAATGTCCAACGTCCAACGTCCAATAGTCAATGTCCCCGGTAATAATCCCCGCATTCCGGTTCCCGACCCCGCACCACCCGTTTTCCTTCGAGCGAGCCGCTGGTTTCGGTGACGACGGTGCACTGTCCTTCGTGTCCTTTGTTTTCAAAAAAAATGACCACCCAGTCGTGCGTTTTGCCCAGTTCGTGAGCGCGGGCTGTATTGGAGAATAAGGCTGTGTACGACCAGTCGCCGTGTTCGGTGTGCAGCACGGGCAGCCACGCTTCGTTGCGGGGATTGAATCGTTTGGGTGTGATCATTTTGAGTTTGCCAGCAGCGGCTTTGCGGCGGTATTCGGCGTCTACTTCGAGTACCTGGGCGATGGACGGCTCTGAGTCATCGGAGTGTTTTTCCTCCTTCGGCGGGGCCAGGCGTTGTATCCGGCGGCGGGCGAAACCGCTCAACATACCCGCCAGTCCCATTTGGATCGCTTCCACCCGGCGCCGCCCGAATCCTTCTACTTTTGCCAGCCGTCCGTCGTGGGCGGCCTGTTCGAGTTCTTCGAGCGTTTTGATGTCCAATTCCCTGACGATGCGTTCAGCCAGTTCGGGGCCGATACCGGGCACGTGCTCGAACAAGTCCTCCGGGGCGGTTTTGCCTTTCAGGCGGTGCAGCAACTTCGATTTGCCCGTTTTAACGTATTCTTCTATCACGGCTGCTAAGCTTTCGCCGATGCCGGGCAGGGCTTGCAACGCCTCGCCGTCGCCGGATTTCACCAGGTCGGCAACCGGTTCGACCCGCCCGCGCACATATTTCGCCCCCGTCCGGTAGGCCTTGACCTTGAACGGGTTGGCGTGCTGGATCTCGAGCAAGCCGGCGATGTCGTCCATCACCCGCGCGATTTCTTCGTTAGTAGCCGTTTTTTTGAAAAAAAACATAGTATTGAATTTATCAAACACATAGACACATAGAAAACATAGTGTTTTTTATTGGGATGAAATTAAATGTCAAAATATACTATGTGTGCTATGAGTCTATGTGTTTATTTATTCACTTCGCAACAGTGGCCGCAACTCCTCCGGCAATGTGGCTGCGATGTCCCGGATCTCCCCTGCCGACACGTGGGATTTCACCACTTTGAATACGGCATGAATGGCGTGCTCCACTTCGCGGTCGGTGACAAAATCGTTGAGGGTGGCGCGTCCGCCTTCTTCGCGCACGGCTTCGAGGAAGTCGCCCCAGGTACGCAGCCGTTTGGCTTCGTCGCTGATGCGCCAGCCGTCCACGTAGATGGCTTTGATCAACATGGGGAATTGGGAGATCAACTGGAGGGACTCGGACGGGGTCAGGCGGTTTCGGAAAGCGTGCAGCACTGCGCGCAGCATCCGGCTTGCTTTGCCCACATCGGCGGGGTCGCCGGCTGCAACCGCTACTTCCTTGATGAATTGTTCGCCGTCCTGAACGTATTTGCTGAAATGGAGTGCCATAAGAAGGAGATGAGAGGTGAGTATTTAAATTTACGCAAGCAAAAATGCGGATATACGACGGGTTTGAAGATGACTTTCGTCAACCGGCGTTTTGATTTCTATATTTTATTTCAGGTAAAAACTTAGGCAGGGGCAGCGCCCCGAAAAATTTGTAGCAGAAAGACCGATATTATTTCGTGGAGGGGCAGCGCCCCGGAATATGTTTCGGGGCGCTGCCTCTCCACAGTGGATTTTGTTTATAAATCACTACAAATCTTTCGGGGCGCTGCTCCTGCCTAAGTTTTTACTATTTCAGATGACCTCTTTTTACTTGTGTCCAGACGCCACATCCGCGCTTGCTCCGCAATCCGCAATCCGCAATCTAATTACTTGTGTCCCGCCGCCACATCCACACTTGCCGTATCCGACGCGATACTTCCGTCCACCAATGTGATCACACGACGGGCGCGCTCGATGACGCGGGCGTCGTGGGTGGAAAAAATGAAGGTCATGCCTTCGTCGCGGTTGAGTTGCGCCATCATGTCGAGCAGGTTGGTCGCGGAATGGGAATCGAGATTGGCGGTGGGTTCGTCGGCGAGGATGAATTGGGGTTTGGACGCCAACGCCCGGGCCACGGCGACGCGTTGTTGTTGTCCACCGGACAATTGAGCCGGCCGCACGTCCATTTTATCGCTGAGACCCACGGCAGCCATCAATTCGTTCACGCGGCGTTCGCGTTCGGCTTTCGGGGCGCCCTGCAGCAGCATGATAAATTCCACATTCTCGCGGGCGGTCAGCACCGGGATCAGGTTGAAGGATTGGAACACAAAACCGATGTTGTGCAGGCGGAATTGGATCAATTGGTTGGGCGTCAGGCGCGTGATGTCGGTGCCGTTGATGACGACCTGTCCTTCCGTCGGCGCATCGAGGCCACCGATAATGTTGAGCAGGGTCGTCTTGCCCGAACCGGAAGGGCCGACCAGTGCCGTGAATTCGCCCCGCTCCAGGTGGAGGTGGACGTTGTTCACGGCATACACCGGAATGGTTTCCGGGTTGTAGATTTTGCTGACGTTGTGGACGTCTATTACTGGCATTTGAAATTGTTTGAAATTGTTTGAAATTGTTTGAAATTGTTTGAAATTGTTTGAAATTGTTTGAAATTGTTTGAAATTGTTTGAAATTTGCTATTTTTGCAAAGCCTTTTTGTGATTCTAAATGTAGAAGAATAAGGATAATGCAGTAAAATTGAAGATTTTGGGATTTATCGCCAGCGCAAAGTGGTTTTGAGCGCCGGTCACTTTTAAAAGATTGGTTACCAACAATTTCAAACGACTATAGGTTAAAACACGCTCAATATTTGTAATACCATGACCATTGAAAAATTTGAAGATCTTGTCATTTGGCAAATTGGCCGTGAATTGGCTAAAGAGATTTATCAATTAACAAAATCTGACTGTTGGAAAGAAGATTTTGAATTTCGAAATCAGATAAGGAGCTCTTCCGGTTCAGTTCCCGACAATATTGCAGAAGGTTTTGAAAGAGAAGGTGACAATGAATTTGTTAATTTTCTCAGCATAGCGAAAGGCTCTTGCGGAGAGTGCCGCTCTCAAATCTATAGGGCTTTTGACCGTGACTATATCACAAAGGAACAGCACGACCATTTTATCTCAAAAACTAAAACCCTATCCGTTAAAATTCACAACACCATAAATTCGGTTAACAAATCGGGCTTCCGAGGAAATAAATTCAAAAGGGGGCAATAACGATTTCGAACTACCTCAAACAATCTCGAACTACCTCAAACAACTTCATCGCCTGATCGCTTCCGCCGGCCTTAGTTTCAGCGCTTTCCACGCTGGAAACACCGACGCCACCAGCGCGGTGACGAATACGATCCGCAGGATCAACCATACTTTGTCGTCCGGCAGATCGGGGTAGATCACGGCGCCATAGCCGAAGCCTTTCATCACGTTGCCGGCAAATGCAGTAACGTCAATGCCCGTTTTCGACAGCCAGGTATTCACTGCCCATGCCAGCGTGAAACCGACGGGGCATCCAACCAGCGTCAGCAACAACGTTTCCAGCACCACCATGCCGAACAGCCGCGTTTTGGTCATGCCGACGGCCATCAACATCCCGATCTCGCGGGTGCGTTCGAGCACGGCCATCAGCATCGTATTGATGATGCCGAACGCCAGCGCCAGCAGGATGATGGCGATGATGATAACGGAAGTAATATCGAGGGAGGTCATGACGAGGGCTGTTTCCGGTGAAACGGCGCGCCAGTCTTCTACTTCGAGGCCGGGCAACCGTTGTCGCAGTGCAGCGAGGGCGGCGGGCAATTCGGCTTCGCCGCTCAGCAATACAGCCGCTTCCGTGCCGCGCCCGGGCGTATTAAGCAGGTTGTTGAAGTCGTCGCGGCGCACGTATACGTTGAGTTCGTCGAGCGGGGCATTAGCGGTTTCGTAGATACCGGCGATGCGAAAGGCGCCGGAGGTGATGTTTTGTTCTATGTCCTGAAAGGTCAGCACGATCTTACCACCCGGCGCCAGTTTCATTTTATCGGCCAGTTTTTTCCCGACCAGCACCTGGTTTTTCTTCCCGGCTTCGAAATAAGCGCCGTTGATCACAAATGATTTCAAGCCACGCGTGGCGTTTTCCGCTTCCGGCTCCACGCCATTGATCTGTACGCCATTGCTGCCGGTAACGTTGGCCAGCATGCCATGGCAGATGGTGCGCAATGAAAAGGCTTTCAGTCCCGGCGTGTTCCGCAGTACGGCGTCCATGCTGTCGAGGTCGAAATTGAATGCCACATCGTGATCTTCGCGGAATTTCGGATGGTGCACCTGTAAGTGCGAAACTTCCTGTTCGATGGCGATGCGCACCCGCTCGTTGCCCATGCCGTAGTACAGCGATATGATGAAGGCGCCCGCCCACACCCCCAGCGCTACCGAAGCGATGATGGCCAGACTGCGCGCCGGGTGACGCCATAAATTCCGCCAGGCGATGAGGAAAAGCATTTTTTAAGTGATGAACGATGAGTGATAAAACGATTTCAAACTACTCAAACCATTCAAACGACTGTTCAAGCCTGCATTGCTTCCACGGGTTTCAGGTACAAGACTTTGATGACCGGGTACGATGACAACAGCAGTCCGATAACGAGCACAGCTATGGCCTGATTCCAGAAAATGGATGGCGCGAGCGATGCCGGGAAAACAGCCTCGAAGCCAAATCTTTCATATATCTCAGCGATTTCGCCGCCAAATCTGATAGGGTGCCTGTTCAGCCACCAAACAAGGGGTATGCTGACCAGGATACCCAGCAAACAACCTGTCAGGGTGATAAAAACCGATTCGAACATGACCATCCGGGCCAGTTGCCATTTTTTCATACCCAGCGCCACCAGCATGCCGAATTCGCGCTGCCGCTCGGCCAGCATCATGAGCAGGGTAGCGAATATGCCGAACGAGATCAAAAGGTACAGTACGGCGAGGATGATGGCGCCGCTCGCAGTGTCCGTCTGGATGTGCTCATAGATATCGGGCATCATTTCCTGCCAGGTCAGTGTCTCGAAATCTGCAGGCAGCGCCGCGCGCAACAGGGCAGCGTTTGCTTCGGTATCGGCGGGTCTGCCGGGAGAAACGACCAGCGTCGTGGCCAGCCCCGGCGCGTCGAGCCAATGCTGCGCCAGGGCCAGCGGCAGGAACACCAATTGGTCGTTGAGGTCGGGCGATCCGAAATGCAGGATGCCGCCTACGGCGTATTTGCCGGCGGCGGTAGCGCCGTAATAGCCCTGACCAAGTAAAATAACAGTGTCGCCGACGCCGGTTTGCAGGCGCCCGGCCAGTCCTTCGGCAATTAAAATTCGTTGCGAACTGTCGCCTGAGTATTCGCCTGCCACCACTTTGCTTCTCAGCCGGGTGACACGGTCTTCGCTTTCCGGCGCGATACCCGTCACGAGGCAACCTTTGGTTTTTTCACCCGTCGAAGCCAGCGCGAAGGCTTCCAGCCGTGGCGTGACCGAGGCGACGCCAGGGCTGGAAAGGACGGCGTTTTGAATGGAGTCGGTCAGCAAAAAACTGTTTTCAAGCGTTTGTTCCGAGTGGTAGCCTACCCGGTGTACCTGCACATAGCCGGTGTAAAAACTAACCACATTGGCGACCAGGTGGTCGAACACGCCTTTTTGCAGGCTGCTCATGGCAATGGCCAAAACGACCGCACACCACACCGACGCCATCGTGATGAGGGAGCGATTGGGGTTGCGCCAAAGGTTGCGCCATGCGAGCAGGAGAAGCATCATTTCACCTTCGTCATATTTTCCGTAGTAAAAAAACTGTCTGCCAGCGGTTTGTCGTATTCGAGGGTTTTGTAGAGTATCTCTGTTTTATGGCCTTTTTTCCCCACCGGCGTCATTTCGATCCGCGAGGGCAGCAGTTTGCCGCCCAGTATTTTGAGATCGGAGCCGATCATGGTCTGCGCGAGTTCCCCGTTTTCGTCGTAGAATTCAGTGCGGAGTTCGATGTAGTCTTTTTTGTCAATCCAGATAATGATCTTTCCCCACACCACCGCCGCTTCGGGTTTTGGGATCAATTCGATCTTGTGGCATTCGCGGTCGCCTTGTCGCTCCGAGCCGAGGAGTTTTTGCTCGTAGTCGTCCACCATAGAAGACTCCTTCACCAGGTCGTCGTTGGTGAAATCGGTGCCCATCCATGACTGCGACATCATCGAAGGCGGCAGTTTGATGGTGCGTTCGAGGGAAGGCAGCCAGTTCCAGACTTCTTTTTTGCGTTTGAGGAAGGCCGTGCCTTTGTCTTTGGCGGGCGACTTTACGAGGATCAGCGCCAGATCATTGCCTTTCGTCCAGGCTTTGAGGTCCATCGAGCGCGTCCATTTGGGGCGGATGGTGGTGATGGTCATTTCGGCGATGGAAGTTTTGCCCCGCATCCGCTCGTCGGTTTTGCGGACTATGGTGGCGGCGTCTTCCGGTTGCTGGGCAGGGAGAGCGCCGCTTGTACCCAGTAAAAAAACCAAGAACAGCAGGAACAGAGGAGGATATTTCAAAGCGCGATAAATTTGAGTCAAAGATAATATGGATTAAGTAAGCGGACAAAATAAATCGACATTGAACATTGGACGTTTGACCCTGACAACCAATCATTTGGTCAAATGTCCAATGTCAAAAATCCATTGTCCATGTACTTATCTCAAATTTTGAGGAATTCCACCAGTTTTTTGATTGATGATGAAGAGATTACAAGAATTTTTGCGGATGACCCAAATCTAAAATGCCGGGCGACGCTTGTCGGCCCGGCACGTTACAACATGTTTGCTTTGTTTTAATGTCTTTTACGCATGCGGACGTTGGATTTTTGACATTAGACATTGGACGTTTGACCAAATGACTGGTTGTCAGGGGCAAACGTCCAATGTCCAATATCCAATGTCCAACGTCCAATGTCCAACGTCCAATGTCCAATGTCCAACGTCCAATGTCCAACGTCCAATGTCCAACGTCCAATGTCCAATGTCAAAAATCCATTGTCCATGTGTACTTACGCAACTTCAAACCGCATCAAACCATTTATCCCCGCGCACTTCGGAAGCCGCCGAAGTAATACTGTATCCCCAGGGCCAGCGCGAATTGGTTGGTGCGCGTCTTGGTGGTAGTGGTTATGCCGGCATTTTCCACGTCGAATTTGCTGTTGGCGTAGTTGTATTTGAAGACTGTTTCGATGGCAAAACCGCCTTTGGAAAATACCGTCAGCCCGGGACCGGCGCCGATGGCAAAGACATTCGTTTCAATGCTTTGCTTGTTATCGGCAATGATCTGTTCGTCCGTGGAGTTACCGAAACCGAAATTGGTCACGAAAAAGAGCGCAACATTGTCGCCCACCGGAAAATAGTAGCGCGCAAAGGGGCCGAACAGCAAATCGCTGTCGGTCGTTTTGTCCTGCCCCGGTTCGGTTACGGAGTTCAGGGTGAAGTCGGCGCCGAGACCCAGGGCGAAATTGTCCAGCACAAAGTAACCGATGGCGGGCGCGACATTTACCTGCTGGGCCGTGAGGCCTTCGTTTTCAACGTCGCCGACGGTCACTTTGGAGTTGGCGGTGGAAAAACCGACCGTAGAGCCGATCATAAAGTTGCCCCTGTCAAGTATCTGGGCAAACACACCGCTTTGCAGTAAAACCGCAAACAATGCGAGGATGGCAATTTTTTTCATGGATAGCAAAGATTTAGTTGTGTAAGAAGGGAAGTTCACAAGTCTGTGTATTTGTTTAATTGTGGATTTGGTTATTGCATTACTCCCTCATAACCAAGAGTGTTATAAATTAAACACATCACCACATAAACACATCACCGACTTATGAGCCTCATTGTTTCTGTTGGTATCGCCCGACTGCTCGGACGGTGGCAAACCTGCCAATACCCTTCGCTTCATGCTGCAAAGGTCTATGGCAAAACCGTGCGAAAGGATGATGAAAATCACGCGCTGAGAGAACTGTTGTCACATGCCGGCTTTCGGCGGGGTTGCCCGCTTACCGGACAGAGTCGGGAATATCGTCAAAAGGATTTATCCCTTTCAGTAACTAAAAATATGTGCCTGATAAAAGAACGCTGCCCGTACCGATACTGCCCACGCCACGGCTGGTCCGATAAAAATCAAATACGCCCCTGATAAAAGTCATTCGGAGCCCGGAGCCGGCTACCGAACCTTGCACTGCTTATTGATCATTAAAAGGAAAAGAATCATGCGAAAGCCCTTTTACATCTGGCTCGTCGTTGTTTGCTTAGCCTATCTTGCCCTGGCAGGATTGAGCGGTGGATATTTGCTGCTGAAAGACCCTTCCGGGCAGCAACTCGGCATGCCGCCGGAGTTTTTGGAAAAATTGCCGGTGTCCAATTACTGGATGGCGGGATTGTTCCTGCTGGTGGTATTTGGCATTGCACCTGTAGCGGATATTTACGGCGTGCTCACCCACCGGCGCTGGGCATTGCAGCTGACGGCGGGCATCGGCGCCGTACTGGTCGTCTGGATGATGCTCCAGTTTTGGCTGATCGGTTATCAAATCCCGTTTCAGGCGTGGATGCTGATCATCGGCCTCGTCATTTTCTCCGTTGTGTGGTTTCCGAAGGTACGGGAATACTTTGAAGAAGAATGAGTTCTAATTCGGCAGGGTACGTAACCGTTCCGGGTGCAGGAGCGTGATGAAACCGTCGCTGATATCAATCAGCCTTTCCGATTTAAAATCGGCGAGGGTGCGCACCAGCGTTTCTTTGGCCGTTCCGACGATGGAGGCGAGGTCTTCGCGGAACATCTTGATGGGATCGTTGCCAACACCTGCCACTTGCACCAATGCTTCGGCGACCCTTTTGCGCACGGAATTATAGGCCAGTTGCAGCAGTTGTTCTTCGTGTTCGGAAACGTGACCGGCGAGCATTTTAATGAACCGGGCGGCAACATCGCGGTTGCTGAACACGAGCGCGAGAAATTCCGATTTGGGGATCAGGCGGACTGTGGCATCGTCCAGTACAGCGGCATTTTCTGTGCTGCGTGCGTCCTGAAGAAGCGACAGGTAGCCCACAAATTCACCCGGGCAGCAGATTTTTGTGATGAATTCCCGGCCGTCTTCCGAAGTTTTGAACAGTTTGATTTTCCCCTTTTCGATGTAAAAAAGCCAGCGCAGGTGTTCGCCTTCGTGAAAAAGCAGGTCTTTTTTGCGGTACAGCCGCGATTCGCGGTTGTCCGGCAAATGGCTGAGCGCTTCGAGGGCGCGGGCTTCATTGATGAAATGATCCAGCGAGCCGTTTTGGGCGTCCGAGGCTTTTTTGAGCATTTCATTTTTCCGCAGCCGCGCTTCGATGGTGGAGAGCAGAGTAACATCGTCGAAAGGTTTGACGATGTAATCGTCAGCACCCAGCGACATACCCTTGCGGAAATCTTCCTTTTCGGATTTTGCAGTGAGGTAAATAAACGGGATGCTCGCGGTTTGCGGGTGTTTGTTCAGGATGGCTAAAGTGCCGTAGCCGTCCAGGTCAGGCATGGTAATGTCGCAAAGGATGAGGTCGGGTGTTTCGCTCAGCGACTTTTCAACGCCCTTTTTCCCGTTCTCTGCGGTGATGGCCTCGTATCCGCTCAGGGCCAATATCTCGGCCACATTTTCGCGGATATGTGCATCATCTTCGATCACAAGGATTTTTTTCATTTTGTATAATTGAATAACCGGACTTTGGACGTTGGATATTGGACTTTGGACGTTGGATATTGGACTCCATTATTGGTTGTGAGGGTAAAAGTCCAAAGTCCAATATCCAACGTCCAATTATATTCGCACACTTATCCAGCAAAAATAGAAAAATAATTTTACCTGATGAGGCTCAATGTAAATTTTGACAAATATCATGGCAAATGCTGCAAACCCCTGTGCATTTTTGGGCGTCAAAAACGAAAGTAATTATGGCCAATAGCACTACCGTTGCATCAATCATGAGCAAACCCGCAGTGACGCTGGAAGGGGATGCCAATCTGATCCGGGTGCGCGATGCCTTCGAAACGCATCCGACGCATTATATCCCCATTCTACGCGGACACGATTTCCTCGGTATCATTCACAAGACCAATTTCAAGTTTTTCATGGCCGGACTGCTGTTGCATGGCGATGATTTCGCCATCAACAACTTTCGCCTGGAGCGCACCCAGGCAAAGGACATTATGACGACGAGTGAAGACGCGATCCCGCCCGATACTCCGGTCGAAACCGCTCTGAAGATCATGGTCGAACACCATTTTCAGGCATTGCCGGTAGTGCAGGGCCACACCCTCGTCGGTGTGGTCACCCCTTTCGATATTCTCCGGGCTGAACACCAGGAAGAACCTCCGGCCGACCCTGCATAAAGTGGCTGTTCAGCCGAACCAAATGGAAGTAAATCCCTTGCGCTGCAGTAATTCGGCCTCGAGGGCCAGGGCGCGGGGAAACAGGATGTTGCTTTCGAGGTGGATGTGCAGGTGCATATCGGCATCCAATTCTTTCAGCATGGTATACCACGTGCGCTGTTCCTGCGAGCTCCCATGAGGCGGTGTGAATTCGCCCGACAACGCGCGGATCTCTCTCAGCAATCCGGCGCAGAGCATATGCTCAGTTTCGATGGCCTGCACGGGTTTTTCCACCCGCCCGAATTCCGGCGCAACAAAGGGCAATTTGCTGTCGCGCACCGTTTCCATTTCCAGGATGTAAGGAAACAACGCGTATTCTTCGCTTGTCAGGTGTTGATGCGTATGGCTGGCCAGCTTGACTATTTTTTGATATATCTCCGCTATTTCAGGGAATTGCACGCCTTCCATTGAGCTCAGGCGTTCGCCCAGCCGCAGCAATTCCGGCATTACTTTGCGAATATAACTGTGGTGCGTATGGATGATATATTCCACCAAAAACCGCGTTTCCCATTCCGAAAAATTCCAGTGGATCGGGCTGCCGTTGGGTTGCAGCTTCAGGTTTGCCAGCGCTTTTTCCAGCACGGAGTTGCTCAAGTGCTGTTCTTCCGATACCTCCCGCAGCGTTTTTTTGCCGGAAAAACAAAAATCAATACCGTATGCTTCCAACACTTTAGCGGCGCGGTAGTCCGCCGTCACAATCTCTCTGATGGTAGCTGCTTGTGTTGCCATAATGCTTGCATTTTTTGTCGCTTGGGCACAAAAGTCGGGCAGGCTGAAGGGGAAAGAAATGACCTGACGCACCACCCGCATCTGATCTTTATCATTCGGGCACTGACGGACAGCATCGCTTCGGCTGTTTTCACCCCTCTGATGTCACCCGGCTGGTTGATGCAAGTCATTGTAAACGGCCGCTTTTTAGCCTCCCTTTGCATTGGTTTTAAACATTTTTTCATATGTACAAAAAAATTCTTTGGGTGCTCGCAGGTCTTTTGCTGCTCGCCCAGTTTGTCCGCCCTGATCAGAAAAACCCGGCTGTGGATGCAGCCGTTGATTTTCAAAACATCGCCAACCCGCCCGCGGAAGTGATGACCATTTTGAAAAATGCGTGCTACGACTGCCACTCCTTCGAAACAAAATATCCCGGGTATGCGCAGGTGGCGCCGGTTTCATGGTGGCTTGCCAACCACATCAACGAAGGGCGCGAACACCTGAACTTTTCCACATTCGGCCAACTGGCTGCCGGCGACCGCGCCGAAGCCCTCGGCGAAGCCGGCGAAACAGTACAGGAGGGTGAAATGCCGCTTCCGAGTTATACATGGCTGGGATTACACCCGGAGGCCAATCTCTCCGACGCCCAGCGGAATACGCTGGTGCAGTGGTTCAATGCGAATGGCGGGGAAGGAGCAGAGGTAAGTGGAAAAGGAGGTGAAGGTGAAAGGGAGGATTAAATGTGACTTGTGCTGAAAAAAATTCTGCTCCGCTTTAGGAACAAGTGAGTTGCCCTCCTAATTTATCAGATTTTAGCCGGCTGCAAGTATTTCGCTTCTCAATTCTTCTATCGCTACTGCCGGCAATCGTGTGTTGCGCGAAAGTTCGTCGAGCATAACCAGCAAATCAGTTACATTCGACAAGCCGGCCGACCAGATTTCACGGATGACCCACAAGGAACCGCGCACCTCCAAACCAGCCCGTTGCCCTTCCTTGCGCAAATCGCCATCACCGCTTAACAGGCAGGCTTGCATTTGAATAGCTTTCAGCAAAACCGACTTGTCCGTAATGCGTTTCAGATTACTTTGAGTGGGCAACTGAGTCGCCGCGAGAACATCCTCCG
Organism: Saprospiraceae bacterium; assembly: GCA_019187225.1. GTDB lineage: Bacteria > Bacteroidota > Bacteroidia > Chitinophagales > Saprospiraceae > M3007. The sequence continues at coordinate 25,595 of JABAQQ010000020.1, read as the reverse complement.
CGCTAAGTTGCAGTACCCGAAGCCGGTTAGTTATAACTTGCTTCTCCAAATGAGCCCGTTGCTCTTGCGGTTTGATTTCTTCCAGCACCAAATCGGTCGTATAAATTTCAAACGGACACAAGAAGAAAAAATCGAGCGCACCGGATTTGATTAAATCAATGAAGACGTTCGTGTCAGTGATGATTATTTTCATGCAAGCTGGTCAAGTTCGTTCCGCAACTCCCCCACCGTCTTTTGGCTGAGCGTGGCGGCCTGATTGATGGATATGATTTCTTCCGCCAAGCCGCGGTAAAGGAGTTGGCAGAATCGCATCGGTTTCTCCATACCACTGAACCGGCCCGGTTCTCCTTTATGATAATGTCTGGAGCGGTAGCCCTGGTTGAGTTTGGCAAAAACATGATCGCTGATGATGCCGAGGTTTTTCGCCCGCGCAAATATGGCAGCAATCGAAATGCCCCAATATTCCTTCAACATAGCCAATTCAGGCAGATAAAAATGAAAACGATGGGGGTGCATGGCTTCCAAAGCCTGTTCCTTTGGGAAAATGACCGCTCCGGAAAAAGCATGACACAAACGCTCTATCTCATCTTCCGGCATATCCGAAGGGAAATGCAGGAGGTGGTGGGCCAACTCGTGCAGCATCGTGAACCGCTTGCGGCAAATGTCGTGTCGGCTGTTGACGCCGATGACACGCGCCGGGCCGCCAAAGGCCTTCAGCCCGTCGAAATCGCCATCCGCCTCCAATTCAATCACTTTGTAGCCTTTGTCTTCCAGCATGACTATTACGCTGGGAATTGGATCGGTGCCGAGTTCCCATTCGAGGCGCAGTCGTTGAGCAGCTTCCTCGGCATCTTCTGGGGTTTCTATGGTTTTGTTAAACGAAAACGCTTCCACGGGCTTGCTGTCCCGCATGATTTCTTCCAGTGTCAGGTAGCGGTTCAGCGACTCGGTGCATTGCGTTATCACGGCAGCCTCGTCTGCAGCCGACAGGCGTTTGCGCTTGCGAAATTCCACACCTTTGAGTTCTACCTGCACTTCTGGCTCCGCGAAGAAAAAATCCACCGGCACATTCAACGCCCGCGACAGCGCAATCAAGGTCTGGCTGTTGGGCAGCGTCTGGTTTTGCTCGTATTTGTGCAGGGCCTGACGGCTTATAATGCCTTCCATTCTGTCGGCAAGTCCCTGCAAAGACAGACCCGCCATTTTACGCGCAGCAATGAGACGATTTCCAAATATTGACATGAGATGCGTTGTATTAATTTACAAAAACCAACACAAAAATAGTTTTGTAAACTTTTGCAGGCAAATTTTTTAGAAATTAATTTTCAATGCAATTTTATTAACGCTGTTTCCGGGCTGTATGTCGCAAAACTCCTCCCCCCAAAATCACCCCCTCCCTTGACATCCGTCATTCGTTCCCGCCCGCTTTCGCGGCATCTTTGCACAGAACAAAAATCGGAATGTCATGCCCACTTTTATCAAAAACTTCTCGGAGATTTCCATCAACGAACTCGCGCTCGTGGGAGGCAAAAATGCCTCGCTGGGTGAAATGTTCTCCCAACTCACGCCCAAAGGGATCCTTGTACCCGACGGGTTTGCTGTCACCGCCGACGCTTACCGGTTGTTCTTAGAAGAGAACAAATTGCGCAAGCCCCTGACGGACCTGCTCCACAAATTGGACAAAACCAATTTTTCCAACCTGAACGACATCGGCGCGGCGGCCCGGGGACTGATCGGAAAGGCCGCGATGCCGGATGCGGTCGGGGCCGCCATCAAACAAGCCTGCCGCGACCTGCGCCGGCGCGAAGGCGCCGACTTTTCGCTGGCCGTGCGCAGCAGCGCCACGGCGGAGGACCTGCCGTCGGCCAGTTTCGCGGGTCAGTTGGAGAGTTTTCTCAACATCCGCGGTGAGGATGAACTGGTGAAGACGGTGCACCGCTGTTTCGCGTCGCTCTTCACCAACCGCGCCATCAAATACCGCGAAGACCAGGGTTTCGGCAACATAGACGTGGCGCTTTCCGTCGGCGTGCAGAAAATGGTGCGCTCCGACCTGGCGTCGTCGGGCGTGGCGTTCACGCTCGATCCCGACACGGGTTTCGACCGTATCGTGGTCATTGACAGCATTTACGGACTCGGTGAGAACATCGTGCAGGGGCGCTCCACACCCGATGAATTCGCACTGTTCAAACCGCACATCGGTACTCATTTCAACCCCGTTATCCAGCGGAAACTCGGTGAAAAGGAATGGACGATGGTCTACGCCGACCCCGCCAAATCCTCCGCCACGGTGGAAAACCGGCAAACGCCGTCGCAGAAACGGGATACATTTTCCCTGTCGGATGCGGATGTGGCCACGTTGGGCAAGTGGTGCGTGCAGATCGAGCAGCACTATGGCAAGGCGATGGACATCGAATGGGCGAAAGACGGCCCCGATGGTCATCTCTACATCGTGCAGGCGCGCCCCGAGACCGTACACTCCGGGAAAAAAGGCGCCCATGCTGTCGTGCGGACGTACAAAATCAGGTCGAAAGGCAAAAAACTGACGGAGGGCATCGCCCTCGGCGAAAAAATAGCCTTCGGCAAGGCCCGCCTGTTGCGCTCTCCGCAGGAAGCGCACCTCCTGCAGGAAGGCGAAGTGCTGGTGACCGACATCACCAACCCCGACTGGGATCCCATCATGAAACGCGCCGCCGCCATCGTCACCAACAAAGGCGGGCGAACCAGCCATGCCGCCATCGTCGCCCGCGAACTCGGCACCACTGCCATCGTCGGCTGCGGCAACGCGACCGACAAGATTCACGACGGCGAAGAGATCACAGTGAGTTGCGCAGAAGGCAAAACGGGTTTTATTTATGCCGGAAAAGCCGAGTGGGAAGTAGAGGAAAAGGATATTTCCAACCTGCAAATGCCCAAAACGGCGCCCATGCTCATCCTCGGCGACCCCTCTTTGGCCTTTCAGCAGTCGTTCCTGCCCAACCGCGGCGTGGGTTTGCTGCGCATGGAGTTTCTCATTACGCACCACATCAAAGTCCATCCGCTGGCGCTCACCCGCTTCGAACAGATCACCAATCCGGGCATCCGCGAAGGCATCGCGGAACTCACGCGGCATTACCGCGACAAAAAGGACTATTTCGTGGACAAACTCGCCCAGGGTGTGGCGACCATCGCGGCGGCGTTCCACCCGCACGACGTCATTGTGCGCATGAGCGATTTCAAGAGCAACGAATACGCGAATCTTATCGGAGGTCAGCAATTCGAACCCCTGGAGGAAAACCCGATGATCGGCTTTCGGGGCGCGTCGCGTTACTATTCCCCGCTGTACAAAGACGGCTTCGCGCTCGAATGCAAGGCCATGAAAAAGGTGCGCGAGGAGATGGGATTCACCAACGTCAAACTGATGATCCCTTTCTGCCGCACAGTGGAAGAGGGCAAACAGGTGGTGGCGACGATGAAAGAGTTCGGTCTCGAACGCGGACAAAACGGCCTCGAGGTATACGTCATGGTCGAAATACCGAGTAATGTGCTCATGGCCGAACAGTTCGCCGAGGTGTTCGACGGGTTTTCCATCGGCTCCAACGACCTCACCCAACTCACCCTCGGTCTCGACCGCGACTCCTCACTCGTGAGCAGCCTGTTCAACGAAAAAAATCCGGCGGTGATGCGGCTCATTGCCACCGCCATCCGCACCGCCCGCAAAAAGGGGATCAAGATCGGTCTTTGCGGCCAGGCGCCCAGCGACATGCCGGAATTCGCGCAATTCCTTGTAAATGAAGGTATCAACAGCATTTCGTTCAATGCCGACGCTTTGTTGAAAGGTATCGGCAACATGACCGCGGCGGAGGCAGGCGGTAAAGGAATCTCTTTCACCGAGGCTTCGACAGGTGAAAATGACCCAATGACTCCCAACGACTTAATGACTCCCAATGACCCAATGACCCTTATTACCCGCGACAACACTTACGTAAAGCCCGCCCCCATCACCAACTGGGAATGGGAGCGGGAGGAAGATGGAGGTGAATTTTTAAAATGAATATTCGGGATCATGACAAATAACAAGGTTTTAAGCGCTGTATTGTCGCTGGCAGGAGCTCTTTTGATCATCCTGCCGCTTCGGGGACAATGGGGGACTGCCCGCCTCTCCGAAGCCCGTTTCCAGCCTCAGGTGGTTGTGGCGGCAAACAAGGCGCTTTTTGTCGGCGGCAAAACGGACGACGGCAGGGGCAGTACGCGGGTGGATATTTACGATGCCAATACGGGCTCCTGGTCGTTGTACGATGTGCCCAATCCTTCCCGCAACCTTTACCCCGACTTCTCGGCGGTCGCGCACAGCGCGATGGTGTTTGCCACTGACCACAACAGCATGAGCGGTGAAATCTGGATATACAACGCCGCCAGCAACGGTTGGACGACCGCCATGCTTTTGGAGCCGCGCCGCTCAGTCAGCGTCGGTATTGCCGGCGATTACGTCGTATTTGCCGGCGGCGCCCTGTCGCCGGACGCCTTGTCCAGGACGGTGGATTTGTACAATGTCAAAACCAACACCTGGCGCGCCATCCAGTTGTCCGAACCGCGCACCGGTATCGCCATCGCCGGGGTGGGCAAACAGATATTGCTGGCAGGTGGGTACAAAACCGACGGCGTCAGCGATGTGGTGGACATACTGAACACGGAAACGTGGAGGCAGACCATCTATACCCTGCCGGAAAAAAGAGCGCAGATCGAAGCGATTGCAGCCGGCAACAAAGCGCTGCTGGCGGGCGGTGAGGGCCCGGATGGCGCCAATACCAATACAGTGAGCATATACGACGCCGATTTCAACGAATGGATTTCTACAACCATGACGCTCGACGGCGATGCCGGCAGCCTTTACAGTGCTGTTGTAGGCAACAAAGTCTATTTTATTGGCGATGACAACCGGAGTCTGCTGGATGTGTACGATGCGGCCTCCGGAACATGGGACATGGTACCGGTTCCGGTGCAACATGCGGCGGGTTCTTTCGCCGCTGCCGGCGACAAACTTTTTCTCGCCGATGTGGTAGGCAGTGTGCAAGTATACGACTGCGTCAGCAGCATGTGGGACACGCTGGGCAACTTGTCCGTTCCGCGCAGCGGATTGAGCGCCATAACGGTGGGCGACAAACTCCTGTTCGCAGGGGGGTATTGTTGCTCGGGCAATTCCGACGTCGTGGATATTTATACCGGTATTTCGGGCAGACCCGGTCCTCCGGCGCCCCTGACGCTTCAGCCTCCTTATCCCAACCCGGCGCATACCCGCTTGTTCGTACCGCTTCCGCCGGATGCCACTTATCTGCGCCTGTTCAATTCGGAAGGTTGCTTGGAACAAAGCCATTCGGTGGACAACCTGGAACAAATAGTACTCGATGTGAGTGGTTTGCGCACGGGCACGTACCTGATCGCAGTGGAGGGGAAAGGAGGCGCCGTGTACCGGGGAAGGATTTCGGTGGAGTGATAAGGGTCGGTCCTTTTCAATGGAAACCTGATTCTCTAACCATTCAATTGCTTTTTATGCCGTATCAGTATCTATTTAAAAAAATATCAGTGGCGCTCCAGTAGAAATAAGGCTCTCTTTCACGATGAAAAACCTGCGACGATGAAAAACTCAATTGCTGTCATTTTGCTTAATGCTGCGAGCAAACGGTTTCTTTCAACCACCCTTTTTTTAATGCTGCTGTTCGCAGCAAAATCCCAGAACACTTGGCTCGATTCGACTTTCAACCACAGCGGTATTTTCACTGGAAGCATCGGCGGATGGGACGATCCAAAATTTTTACTCGCCCGGCAGAACGGCAAGGTATTGCTCGTTGGAAGCACAAATTCGGTAGACCGAAACATACCGTATGTATGGAATTACATCGCTGCCATTGTCCAATTCGACGAGAATGGAATGCCTGATCCCGGTTTTGGGCAGCAGGGTGCAGTCGTTTGGCCCGCCTATGTTGATGTTAATGCTGCATTTTTGCAAACAGACGGAAAACTATTGACCGTTTTCAGGGGCTGGCCGGGCTGCGAGGTTGGAAGGCTTAACGAAGACGGCTCGGTGGACGCCGGTTTTGGGGAGCAGGGCGTTTTCAAATCGGATAGTTTGCAGAATGTCTCGGCCATTATTTGTCAAAAGGATGGCAAAATCATCATTGGCGGGGCCGGGTCTGACAGTTCAGCGCACCCCTGGGCTTTGGCCTTGCTTCGGTTGAACTACGATGGTTCCGTAGATACAAGTTTTGGAGAAAACGGCTACGTTTTTGAGGATTTGGGGCCGGGTTACTCTTCATTTGTTCAATCCCTCGCTTTTCAAGGCGATAGCGCCATTATTATCGGCGGGCAAAAGGGGGGAGCGGCTTTGGTTGCCCGCTGCGATCCGGATGGATTATTGGATAGTTCTTTTGGGCAGAATGGCTTCGCTCCGCTGTCAAATGTTTATACGGGAATAGATAAATTGCTTGTCCAATCCGATGGTAAAATCGTCATTTCCGGCATCCTCCCGGACTTCCCGGTTGATCACTGGTTTGCGGGACGGCTCAACGCCGATGGTTTGATTGATACTTCGTTTGAAGCGCAAATCGGCTCTGGTATTGTCTCGGATTTGACGCAACAACCCGACGGCGGGCTGCTTTTCTGCGGCCCTGATTTTACCGTTTCCAACGACTCCGCAGCAGTCCGGTTTTTCAGATACCTGCCATCGGGACTATTTGACACGAGTTTTGGAGACAAAGTGGTTCAATTACCGGTTTCGGGCTTTTTCAAGGCTGGAATGTTTTTACTTCCCGACAACAAACTGGTGATAGGTGGCGGGGCGGAAAATGAATTTTTTCTCACGGATTTTTGCCTGACTCGCCTACAGGCCGACTTTTCCCTGGACGAAACTTTCGCTCAAAACGGTTTCGCAATAAAAGACAACCTGTTCGGCAATGCCACTGCCACATCCGTCCTCGCAGATGACCAAAACCGGATTTTGATGGGCGGAACAATAGAAAAAAGCCAAACGTTTGCCCTGCAATTGTTGCCCGATGGCTCGAAAGACGTGTCTTTTTCCGGGGATGGGCTTGCGCCGCTGGTTTTTAACGACACTACTAAGTTTTTGACACTCAATCTGCTTGCCCGTCAAAACGACGGAAAAATCCTGGCCGCAGGCGAAGGGCAACTTTTGCCGGGCTCCTCCGGGTTTGCGGTTGCAAGGATGCTCCCGAATGGCGACTTTGATACGGGTTTCGGCACGGCCGGCAGCGGCATTGCCATTGCAACGATAGAAGGGTCGGCGGATTACCTCACAAACGCAAGGGTTTTGCTCCAAAAAAGCGATGGCAAAATTTTGGTCGCAGGGCATTCCTATTCTTACAGCACAAACAAGCAGAAAATTGCCATCGCGCGGTTCCTGCCCGACGGCCACCTGGATTTGTCCTTTGGCGATGCAGGCGTACTTGTTTTTCAATCTGGTGCGAATTATTATGAAGTGGCAGGAGGGGCAATATTGCCTGATGGCAAAACTTTGGTAGCGGCCAATCACTTCGTTACCCAGGGCGGCATTTCTCAACCCGTCTTGGCGCGCTGCCTGCCGAACGGCCAGCCTGACCCGAATTTTGGGACGGGAGGCCTGCTTTCAGTCAACTTTCCGATAACCTTCCGGCTTTACGGGATGGCACTCCAGACCGACGGACGCATCCTGATTTGCGGCAACTCCGGCGCACCTGGCGATCAGCAGATTGTGGTGGGGCGTTTGAACGGCGACGGCACGAAGGATACCAGCTTTGGAAACGACGGACTGGTCATCATCAACACAGGAGCGGTGGAAACAGCAAAAGCGATCGCCGTCCAAACCGATGGTAAAATCGTGCTGACCGGCTTCAGTGCCGACAGCGATGTATTTGAAAACTACGACCCGCTTTTGGTTCGCCTGCTTCCGAACGGTTCGCCCGACACGAGTTTCGGCAATTCGGGCTTTCTCAAAACGGAACTTCCCGGGCAGCAGGAATTGAACGCGCTCGCCCTTCAGTCCGACGGGAACTACCTCGCGGCAGGTTACTCCGGCAATCAATACCTGGTGGTCCGTTACCTGAACGGGCTGAACGTCGGTGTGGCGGATGTCTCCTCAGGCGCGACAGCCTTGCTTGTTTATCCGAACCCGGTGCGAGGCCAGGCCATTTTTGAATACACGTTGACTCAAGCCGGAGCGGTTTCGCTCGAATTATTCGACCTCCGGGGACGAAGGCGGCACACCTTCTTTCAAAATGAAAAAAGGCCGGCAGGCGATCATCGGGAAACCATCCTTTTCCCGGCATCGCTCGAGCCGGGAGCATACGTTTTGTGCCTGCGGACGGGGAAAGGAACGGTGAGTGTGCGGGTGATTGCTCCATAAAATCTCTGAAAATCCCTCCAGAATGAATGCGGTTTAAAGCCAAAAGTATCATTCATTTCTTTAAACTGTTGATTATGAAATATTTAAGATTTATTTCGAAAACCATCGGGCAAACCTTCAGCGCACTGGCGCTCCCCTTGCTTCTCCCCCTGACCAACGCCCTCGCCCAGGGAACCTGGACACCGAAAGCCGATATGCCAGTTTTCAAAAACCACCATTCCGGAGCGGCATCCGGCGACAAAATTTACCTGTTCGGTGGCGGTGCGGATCTCTCGGCCTGCACCAATGAGGTTTGGGAGTATGATCCCGTTGCAGACACTTTTATCGCCAAAGCGCCCATGCCGATGGCTTTGTGCGGGGCTGCTACTGTCGAGGTGGACGGCAAAATTTACCTGTTCGGCGGATATACGACTTTCGGTGGTCTGGTTTCTGACGCTGCGTTGGAATACGACGTGACAAACAATACCTGGAAAACGCTGGCGCCCATGCCGACTGCACGGGGCTACGCAAGCGCGAATTTTTTATCGAGTATTAGTTTTGGTAACAAAATTGCCGTCTTTGGCGGCGGAACCGCTTTCTTAGCATCCGTCTTAGACACCATGGTGTTTTACGGGCCTTCTACCAATACATGGACGGCCGGGCCGACACTCACAGGCTTTGCGCGGGGAGGCCATACAACCCATAATTCGAATTTCGGCATCGGCTTTTTAATTTTTGGAGGTGTTTCGGGCCCTGCAACACCTGCAGAGGACAGCATTTTGTTCTTCGACATATTGGGAGGATGGGGCCCCTTGGGTACTATGATCGTACCCCGCGTGTTTCACGGTTCTGCGGCCATTGACGACAAGGTTTTTGTGATGGGCGGCATGGACGCCATGGGTGGCCCCGTGCATGCTTCTGCTGAAATGATAAAGATGTCTTTGGCGCCTATATCAACCGTCCCAGTCGCGTCCATGCTCACTGCGAGACGGGCGCATGCTGCCGCTGCAGTTGACAAAAAAGTCTATGTTTTCGGCGGCAACAACGAAAGCGGCGTGCTCAAATCGGTCGAGGTTTTCGACCCCGGAAATTTGGTGGCCGCGTCCGAACCATTCGCCGCAAGCGGTGCGGAGCTGCTGCAAAACACACCCAATCCGTTCGGCGACGAGACCCTTATTTCGTTCTCCCTCGCTGTGCCCGCACAAGTGGAACTGGCTGTTTTCGACCTGAGCGGGCGAAAAAGAGCCACACTGGTCAATCAATCGCTTTCGCCGGGAACGTACACGCAGCGCCTGAGCGCCGGAGAATTAGAAACCGGTTTTTATTACTATCGTCTGTTGCTGGACGGTTTCAAGCCGGCAGTGCGGAAAATGGTGGTTGTCAAATGATCCAGGGTTACCAAATAATTTCAAACCATTCAAATCACTTTCAAACGACTATATTTTCTATCCATGCGCTATTTGTTATTCATTCTTTTACTCAACATCTCCTGCATCGTCGGCGCCGCTGTTCCGGCATCTCCGGCATGCGGTGAGATCGAATCTTCCCAGGTTTCTTTTTCTACCGAACGAAGCGCTGAAAAACGCGGGTTCCTGAAAAGATTTGCCGAAAAACGGCTCCTCAAACGCATGAGCAAAATCATGGCGCGCTCCGGCGAAGGCGACGGGAAGTGGCTGGCCATTGCAGGCCTGACGCTTGCCGTGCTCGGCGTCCTGTCGCTGTCTTTCATTTTTATCATAGATTTTTATCTGCCTTTCGCGCTCGGTATTGCCGGGTTGTTTTGCAGCATTTTCGGTTTGATAAAAGCCAGTTCCTGGCAGGATACAAGAGGGATCCGCAGGCTCGCCATCGTGGGGATTGTTTTAAGCGCTTTACTCGTCGTTGTTTCTGCTGTTGCCTTGCGGCTCATAGCGTATTAGGCGGATATTCGATGTTTTGACATTGGACGTTAGACGTTGGATTTTTTGACATTGGACGTTTGACTAAATAACGCAAATTGTGACCTATCTTTTCCTTTCCCGAAAACTGTCATTCCGTAACACAGTGAAGGAAACTACACAACTCAAGTAACCCGAAATATTGTAAAAAAGCGTAGGATTTCGGGATAAAGCATGTTGTGTAGATGTCTTCACTGCGTTCCGACATGACAACCCTCGGGGTGAAACAATAGGTCACAACTTGAGTTAACTAAGTAGTGGAACAAGATTATTGTAACATTTCATAGTTCTTTGAAAAGTTGATCTGAAACAGCGCTCCGAAGTGCTTGAAGATATGGTAAATGGCTTGCCTGAGAGATTCGGCCGAGCGGTAATCAGCCGGCTTAAGCCACTGATATTTAATGCGTCGCCACAAAATTTCAATGGCATTGAGGTGGGGACTATAGCGTGGCAGGAAAAACAAGAACAGGTCTTGTTGCTGCCAGCCGGGTATACGGTTTTGCAGCCGTGCGGCTCTGTGCCAGGGGGCTTGATCGAGCACTACCACGGTCGGTTTTTGCAGGGTTGTACAAAAATCGTCGAGCGCACGAATAATGAAGTCGGCCGAGATGGTTTCTTTGGTCGGATAGGCGCAAAGTTTATGGTCCAGGGACATCAAAGCAAAGACGTTCATCACCCGCTGATTATCAGCCAGTATACCCGTTTGTTCCCCTTTCGGCAGCCATCCGTAGGGAATATTGGGTAAGCGCGAGAAGCCCGTTTCATCCGCAAAGCGCAACTCAATGTGCCCACCTGCGGCCAGTTCCAGCAGGTGTTGCAAGCGTTGATGGCCTTGCACGTATTCACTCATCTGGGGTTTGCCGGCCGTTACGGCGCGGAAGCGTTTCCAGGCGTAACCAATTTTTTTAAAAAGCGTTGCAGCGTGCGTTTCGACAGCGAACGGCCCAGTTCTGATTCCAAGGTTGCGATCGCCGGCTTTAAATCCTGAGCATGTTCGGCTACCAACGCCTTGACGCGCTCGACCTGCGCGGTATTTTCCACCCGTAGGATCGGTTTTTCCCCACGACCTTGGCGCGTATGCAGTCCATCTATGCCAGCACCTTCGTAGCGATCCAGCCAACGGCCGACCAATTGTCGGGTAGTTTGGTATACTTGCGCAATTTCCTTTACTCCATACCCTTGGTCACTCAAGAGCACAAAATGGCACCGCTGCCGAAAAACGGCCCGCTTGCCTGTTTTGTAGGCCTTTTCTAACGCTGTGCGCTCCGTTTCGGTCAATTTAATCAGTCGTGTTCTTCCGTCCATGCAGCAAAACTAAAAAAAAGTTACAATAATCTTGTCAATGAACTTAATTGGTTGTCAAGTTCAAATGTCCAACGTCCAACGTCCAACGTCCAATGTCCAACGTCCAACATCCAACGTCCAACGTCCAACGTCCAACTTCAAAACATCCAACATCCAATGTCAAAAAATCCAATATCCGCCTCCTTCAATTACAATTCCATGAAAAAACAACCAACCCTTTCCATCCTGATCCTTTTACTGACCGCTGCTCCCGGCGGATTTTTCGCCCAGTCTGCACCGCTCAGCGACACCCTTCAAGTCAACTCCATCCGGGCGCGCGTTCAGTCCAACGGCGCGTTTTTTCTGGGCGGTACAAGCGGCGAATTTCTTGTGCCGGGCACGACGGGCGCCGCGCCTGCCCTTTCTTTGATGAAATCCGCCGGCCTCTGGCTGGGCGGGCGCGACAATGCGGGCAATCTCCATTTGTCCGCGCAACTCTACAATGAAAACGGAAAAACGGATTTTTACCCCGGCGTTTTGGGCGAGGACGGCCTTCCCTATGATGAGTTCAACCTTATCGCCGGTGTGACTAAGGCGGAAGTGAACGCCCACATCGCCAACCCCGCCGGTATGATACCCGCTGTTTACGGCTGGCCGGGAAGAGCCAATCCCTTTTTCACCAACTATTACAACTTTGATTTGCCTTTGAACTTGTCCAGCCTTGCCGGCTTCCACGATCTTTTCGGTAACAACCATTATGACCCGGACGAAGGCGATTATCCTGCCATAGACATACGCGGCTGTTCCCAAAAGTTCGGGGTGGACGAAGCGATGTGGTTTGCTTTTCAGGACGCCGGCCCGCATACCCAATCGGGCGGCTTGCCCTTGTTGACGGAGATCCATGCCCAGGTTGCGGGTTTCAATTGTCCGGAAGGATCGCCTGCCGACCGGGTGGTCTATGTCGCTTACAAAATCATCAACCGGGATACTGTTGTACTCGACTCCTGTTATTTCGGCGTGTTCCTGGATTTCGAGATCGGCAACGGCGGCGACGATTTTATCGGTTGCGACAGCGCACGAAGGGTTGTTTTTGCCTACAATGGCGACGCAACGGACGAAGGCGGATTTGAAGACACCCCGCCGGTTATGGCTGTGGACTTGCTGCGCGGGCCCCTCGATCCCGACGATCCTTTTTTTCAGGAGGCGCCCTGGCACTTCGTACCCGTTGACGACAGCGAACTCGATTCGCCGGAGAAATACTACCGCCTGCTGGCCGGTCGCCGCACCAACGGCCAGCCATTCCCCAACAACGGCGTCATGTACGCCGGCGACCCGCTCCAGCCTTCCGACTGGTCGGAAATCAGCGACGGTAACACTCCGGGAGAACGGAAAGCGCTGGCTTCTTTCGGGCCGTTCAGGCTTGTGCCAGGCGCCGTTAATGAGGTGATACTGGGTTATACCTGGGTGCGCAAAGACCCCAACGGCAGCGTCGCGGACAATCTGTCCATCGTGGGAGCTACGATGGATGTGGTACAAGAGATATTCGATAATTGTTTTGAATTGTTTGAAGGGTGCCCTGGCAACGTCGCCACGGGCGAGCCCGGGGCCGCTTTGCCGGTAACCGTCTCGCCGAATCCTTTTACCGGTCTGATCCGGGTGGAAAGTGAGGAAATTCTCATGGAATCGGTCCTTGTATTCGATGCTACCGGTCGTCCGCTGCGGAAAATGACCCTTGGCGGACAAGCTTCTGCGACAATCCAAACCGGCGATCTGCCTCCCGGATTGTACATCCTGCAGGTGCGCGCCGCAAATGGCCGTTTGGCTGCGTACAAATTGATTCACAATTAAGGTACAAAAACCGAATCTTCACATCCCCGAATCGCCACATCCACACATCCACAAATTATGAACCGTTTACCCAACAAAGTTGCCATCGTTACCGGCGCTGCCGGCGGCATGGGCGAATCCATTGCCCGGCTGTTTGCCGAAGAAGGCGCATCGGTACTGGCCACCGATATTCAGTTTGAAAAAATGAACGCGTGGGTTCAGGAGGCCCGCGGGCAAAAGCTACCTATCGCATGCATCGGCCACGACGTCACCTCCTGGTCCGACTGGCAGAAAGTCGTGGAGAAAGCCCTGCAACTCTACGGTAAAATTGACATTCTTGTCAACAACGCCGGAGTCTATCAACCCTTGGAAACCACCGAAGGCACATCGCTCGAACGCTGGAATAAAATCCTCGCCATCAATGCGACGAGCGCCTTTCTCGGCGCTAAAGCGGCGCTGCCGCACCTGAAAAAATCGGGCAAAGGCGCCATCGTCAACGTCTCTTCCATTGCAGGCATGGTGGGAGGCAACGGCGCTCCTTACTCTGCCTCGAAGGCGGCCATGCGCCTGCTGACCAAAGACCAGGCGGTAGAGTTTGCATCGTTCGGCATTCGGGTCAACTCCATCCACCCCGGCGGTGTGCTGACGCCGATGACCGAAAACATTCTTCCGGCCGATGCCCTGGAACGGAGCGCCATGATGAAAGCGATGTGCCCGCTCGGACGCATCGGCGAGGCCATCGAGATCGCGTACGGCGCGCTGTTCCTCGCTTCCGACGAAGCATCGTACGTGACCGGCACCGAGCTCGTCATTGACGGAGGCATGACAGCCCGGTAAAATAAAATGCGGTTTTTTTTAAAATGAAAAAACTTCTAACAAGGAAAGGGCAACTTGACATAAGTTTACCCCGAATTTTCACATTAACTAACCAATGCACTTGACAGATCTCGAAATTGCCCAACAAGCAATAATCCGCCCAATCCAGGAAATCGCCGCCAAGGTTTCTATTGATGCAAACGACCTCGAACTTTACGGAAAATACAAGGCAAAACTGCCGTTGAAACTCATTGACGAGCAAAAAATCGCAAAAAGCAACCTGATCCTTGTCACAGCCATTAATCCCACCCCCGCCGGCGAAGGGAAAACGACGGTTTCTATCGGATTGGCCGACGGGCTGAACAAAATAGGTAAAAAAACGATCGTGGTGTTGCGCGAACCTTCGCTCGGCCCGGTGTTCGGCATGAAAGGCGGAGCCGCCGGCGGCGGTTATTCGCAGGTGATACCGATGGTGGACATCAACCTGCATTTCACCGGCGACTTCGCGGCCATCGAAAAGGCCAACAACCTCCTGGCGGCGCTCATCGACAACAACATCCAGAACAAAAGCAACAACCTGAACATTGACCCCCGCACGGTGGTGTGGAAGCGGGTGATGGACATGAACGACCGCGCCCTGCGCCACATCGTCATCGGGCTGGGCGGCAGCGCCAACGGCATCCCGCGGGAAGACGGTTTCAACATCACGCCCGCCTCCGAAGTCATGGCCATCCTTTGTCTGTCGAAGGACTTCACAGACCTGAAAAACCGCCTCGGCAACATTTTCGTCGGCTTCACTTTCGACAAACAACCCATTTTTGCCCGCGACCTGAAAGCGCAGGGCGCTATGGCTTTGCTGCTGAAAGACGCCATCCAGCCCAACTTAGTACAAACGCTCGAAGGCAATCCGGCCATCCTGCACGGCGGACCGTTCGCCAACATCGCCCAGGGCACCAATTCCATCATCGCCACCAAAACGGGGCTTTCGCTGGCCGATTATGTCGTAACCGAAGCCGGCTTTGGCGCCGACCTCGGGGCGGAGAAATTTCTCGACATCAAATGCCCCTACGGCGGGTTGCGTCCCAAAGCAGTCGTGATCGTCGCTACCATCCGCGCCCTGCGGCACCATGGCGGCGCGAAAAAGGAAGCGTACAATACACCCGACCTCGACCTGGTGCGCAAAGGGTTTGAAAATCTCGAAAAACACATCGAGAACTGCCAGAAATTCGGATTCACGCCGGTGGTCGCGCTCAACCATTTCCCCACCGATTCGCAGGAGGAGATCGCCTACGTGCAGGAACAATGCGCCCGCTTTGGCGTGAAGGCGGTTGTCTCCAAAGGATTCGCACACGGCGGCGACGGCGCGACCGACCTGGCGCAAGCGGTTTCGGATATGATTGACAGCGGTCAAAACCAGTACAAACAATTGTACGACTGGAATATATCCATCGAAGACAAGATCAAAACCATCGCGACGGAGATATACGGCGCCGACGGGGTCGAATACGCTGCCAAAGCGAAGACACAGTTGAAAACCATCAAAACACTGGGTTTCGACAACCTGCCGGTTTGTATCGCCAAAACGCAAAAATCGCTGTCGGACAACGAAAACAAAGCCGGGCGGCCGCGCGGTTTCAACATCACCGTGCGGGAGTTCGAATTCGCCGCCGGCGCGGGTTTCGTTATTCCCATCGTCGGCGAGATCATGCGCATGCCCGGTCTGCCGGCCGTACCTGCCTCGGAAGGCATGGATATTGACAATGAAGGAAATGTGACGGGATTGTCGTGAAATGGCGTTGATTTTTAAGGAGCTTTTCAAATATTGTCAAATTCGAGCGTTTCCTTTACCTTTATCGGCGCTGAAAAAACACTTTACACCCTTTCTTATCAGAAATATTCGTATTATCCACCACAAGCACTATGTCCAGAAATTTAAGCGAACTATCCGGCCGGAAAGGCCTTGCCGACAATCTCTTCGAAGAGTTGGGCATCGCGGCGAAGCAATCCGGTACGCCTTCCATGGAAGACATGGAACGGCTGACGGAGGAGTTCCTTGTGGGCAAGGCGAACGTCTACGGCGCCGTTTCTTTTTACGATTTTCTGAAACCGGAAAACCGGGGTAAAAAAGTGTACGTGTGCAATGGCAGCGCCTGCCTGACAGCGGGCACCCAGCAAAAAGTAGAAGCCGGATTAGCCAACCACTTCGCAGCATCCGAGGTGGGCGTTATGTGCTGCTTAGGCCGCTGCCACGAGAACAGCGCGTTTTATTACGAGGGCAAAAACTACTCCGGCAACGCTATAGAACAGATCGCCGAAATAAAACGCAGCAAATCAGCCATTCCCGACCGGTATCACGTCGGCGCGCACGGTGCGGCGATCCTGACGACGCCTTATCCGGACCTCGATGAATACTACGCCATTTTTAAAAACTGCCTGAGTCGCTCTCCCGAAATGCTGCTTTCAGAACTGAAAGATTCAGGTTTGCGGGGCAGGGGAGGGGCCGGTTTTTCAATGGCCTTCAAACTGGATTCCTGCCGTAAAAGCCCCGGTGATCTCAAATTCATCGTGTGCAATGCCGACGAAGGCGACCCCGGCGCCTATTCCGACCGCTACATCATGGAACAACGCCCCCACGCCCTGCTGATGGGCATGATGATAGCGGGTTATATCTGCGGCGCGGGATGGGGCGTTGTGTACATCCGCGGCGAATATCCGGAGTCGGTGGACATCGTCAACGCCGCCGTCGCCGACCTGCGCGAAGCGGGGTGGCTCGGCGCCAACATCGCCGGATCGGGCTTTTCTTTCGATTTCAAGATCATCGAGGCGCAGGGCGCCTATATCTGCGGAGAGGAGACGGCTTTGTTGTCGTCCATCGAAGGCCAGCGTCCCGAGGTGCGGGTGCGGCCGCCGTATCCCACCCAGCAGGGCTTGTTCAACAGACCTACGGTGGTCAACAACGTGGAAACACTGGCCAACCTGCCCTTCATCATGCAGCACGGCGGCAAGGCATTCGCTGCCATCGGTACCCAGAAATCAACGGGTACCAAACTGCTCTCGCTCGACGGGCATTTCAACCGGCCGGGCATTTACGAAGTGGACATGGGAACCCCGCTCGGGGTGGTTGTCAATGATCTGGGCGGCGGATTCCGCAAGCCGGTCAAAGCCATGCACATCGGCGGACCGCTGGGCGGCTTGGTACCGGTGCACAAGATCGAATCGCTGACCGTTGATTTTGATTCCTTTGCAAAAGAAGGGTTTCTCCTGGGCCACGCCTCGGTGGTGTGTATCCCGGAAGATTTTCCCATCATTCAATACCTGGAGCACCTCTTCGAATTCACGGCGCACGAGAGTTGCGGCAAATGTTTTCCCTGCCGCCTCGGCTCGACGCGCGGATTTGAAATGCTGCGCAAAGCCCGGACGAGCGATTTTAAAGTGGATCGCACCTTGATGGACGATCTGCTGGAAACCCTCGAGATCGGTTCTTTGTGCGCCCTGGGTGGCGGTTTGCCGCTCCCCATTAAAAATGCCATGCAATACTTCGAAGAAGAGTTGACGCAGTACTTTATTAAATGATTATTCAAAAACGCACTTGTTTATGGCATCAAACAAATCGCTTAAATTTTTACTATTTTTCACCCAAATTGCATTAATCCATGAGCTACGAATCAGTTGACAAACTGCAAAACGCACTCGGGGATACCATTTTTACTCACACAAAAGACAGAAAGAAGGCTGCGGGGAGAGCATTAGGAACATTAGTTGAAATCGTGACCTTTTATCTGATTAAAAGTTGGGGTCTTTATGATTATCTTTCTATTGAAAGGGGGTTAGCAGAATATGGGAACCCAGACATCAAGCATAATGTAGAATACTCTTTGCATCCGCTTCTTAAAAGATTTGAAGTTAAAATGCCTAAATCTACACGGACAATAAATTCCAAAAATGTATTGAGTCAGATCGAAAGCCAAAAAATTATTAGTTTACAAGGATATGAAGAAAAAAAGAATCAATTATTTAGAGGCGATGGCGTTTTGAGGAATGCTTGCAATATTGCTAACTCAAGCATTTCGTCTTTGTTTATAAATTATGGTGGAGAAGATGATGAAGCGTACTTTATAATAGTTTATGAACAGCACCTTAGCCCTTTTGCAATTTTTGAATGTAAAAGAGTTGGCATTGAAGAAGGAATGAATAAGGGGCCGCAAACAATTGAAAAAGCAAAGCAGGGTGCGTATGTAGCACGAACGTCGTCATCGCTTCAGAAGATAAGAAACAATGATGGAGAACTATATGGTATAATTTACAGAGAGGATGGTGACTTTCTTGTTGCTCCATATACCGAATTGATGGAACGAATTATATATTCTGATGATATTGAATTATTAAGACGGTTTATCTTAACTATTGGCGTAGTTAGCAATCATGGTAATTGGTTTACAGCCGAAAATCAAAATAAAGAAATGAAGGTACTTGCACAGTCATACGATTGGTTGCTTTTTTTAACTGACCGTGGATTATCTCAGTTTATTGAACGATTTTTATTGTCGGATGCAAAAGAGTTTGAATTGGTTCGATCTGCCTTTGAGGCGAGCTATGCTCCAAATAAGAAGCGTAACCAATTTACAAAAGTTCAGATGAATATTTATGCAGATAAAATATTAACAGGGCATTTTCAAAATAATTTGGCAGAGATTGAAGGTTGGTTTAATGTTATAGCACCTAATAATAAAAATATTGAAGATTTAAAAAGTGAACTACAAGAACTAACGTCAAAAAATTGGATAAAAATTTTATCATGAGCGCCGGAAGAAACGTCAATTCACAAAGTCAAAGTTGGGGAACTCCAACTAAATATGTTCGGGCAGTTAAAGAAGTCTTTGGGGGAAGGATTGACCTTGATCCTTGTTCCAATGAATATTCGATTGTAAAAGCAAAGATTGAGTACTTATTACCATTCCATGATGGTTTAAAAGAAGAATGGGATTATGAAACTATTTATGTTAATCCGCCATACGGAGCAGACAGAGAAAGAGGCACAACTATCAAAAATTGGTTGATAAAATGTGTCAAAACCAGAAAAAAATACCGTTCTGAAATTATAGCACTTGTTCCTGTAGCAACAAATACAGCACACTGGAAAGAATGTGTATTCGGGCATGCAAATGCGATATGTTTTTTATATGACACTCGATTAAAGTTCCTTGAAAATGGGAAGGATGTTGGCAAAGGCGCCCCGATGGCATGTGCAATGATTTATTGGGGCGATGATTATCGAAGATTTTACGATGTGTTTATTGAGCATGGGGCTGTCGTAGATATATCAAATCTGATGGGGGAGGAGATTGGGGCAAAACGAAAATTATACAAACTTGCAATTTAATTGATTAAAAAACACTTATCCGCCTTTGACACAAGGGGCGGGTAGCAATTGTTTCAAAAATCTTAAGCCATGAACGAGATAACCTTTATCCATGACAAACCTGTGGTACAGGCAAATGCACATAATGGCGTCTCAACGGGCAAAATCGCCTGGATCAATGACCGGCCATATCCCGTCGAGCCGGGCGAAACCATCCTGAAATTTGTCAGAAGGCATCTGGGTGGCCAGATGATCCCCACCTTGTGCGACGCGCCCAACCTCGAACCCTTCGGCTCCTGCCGGGTGTGCAGCGTGGATGTGGCGCTCACAGCGGGCGGTCCCGCCAAAACCCAGGCATCCTGCCACACGCCCGTCATGGAGGGCTCTTATATTTACACCGATAGTACGCGCATCCGGAAACTGCGCCGCAACATCATCGAACTGGTGCTGACCGACCACCCGCTGGACTGTCTCACCTGCGAAGTCAACAACAACTGCGAATTGCAGACCGTCGCGGCACGCGTGGGCATCCGCGACGTACGTTACCCGGAAGGCAAAAACCATCTGGACAGGAAAAAAGACCTGAGCCACCCGTATATGACTTCCGATCTCTCCAAGTGCATCAATTGTTTCCGTTGCGTGCGCGCTTGCGACGAGGTGCAGGGAGAACTGGTGCTGAGTATGGCGGGCAGGGGCTTCGATAGCCAGATCATCAAGAGTTTCAACAATTCGTTCTTCGACTCCGATTGCGTCAGTTGCGGCGCCTGCGCGCAGGCTTGCCCCACCTCGGCCATTTCGGATGTGTTCGAGTCGAAATCCGTCGCATTCGATAAAAAGATACAAACCGTTTGCACCTACTGCGGTGTCGGCTGCAACCTGGAGGTCGCGGTTGCCGGCGGAAAGGTTAAATCCATACAAGCGCCGTACGGTGCGGAAGTCAACCAGGGGCATACGTGTCTGAAGGGCCGCTTCGCTTTCTCTTTCTACGAACATCCTGACCGGATCCGTACCCCGCTCATTCGCCGCAACGGGACGCTCGAGCCCGCCACCTGGGAGGAGGCCTACGATTTTATCGCCGACAAACTGACTGTTATCCGCGCGCAATACGGCCCCGACGCCATCGCGGGCATCTCTTCCGCGCGTTGCACCAACGAAGAGAACTACCTGATGCAGAAATTCATCCGCGCGGTCATCGGCACCAACAACATTGACTCCTGCGCACGGGTATGCCACTCGCCCACCGCCCTGGGGATGCAGCGCGCGTTCGGCACCGGAGCGGCCACCAATTCTATCATTGACCTGCAATACACGGATTGCATCATGGTCATCGGCGCCAATCCGACCGATGCGCACCCCGTCACCGGCGCGAAGATGAAACAGTTCGCCATGAAAGGCAAAACGACCATCGTCATTGACCCGCGCCGCACCGAAATGGCACGCTACGCGACCTACCATCTGGCGCTGCGCCCCGGCACCAACGTGGCGCTGCTGAACATGATGTTGTACTACATCATGCAGGAGGGCCTGGAAGACCAGGCGTTCATCGAAAGCCGGACGGAAGGCTACGAGGCGTTTAAAGAACAAATCCTGAAATTAGACATCGCCGAAATGGAGCGCATCACCGGCGTTGACCGGGAATTGGTGCGCAAGGCGGCCATTGCCTACGCTTCCGCCCCGAACGCCATGTCGTTCCACGGGCTGGGCGTCACCGAACACTCGCAGGGCACCTACACGGTGATGCTCATCGCCGATCTCGCCATGATCACCGGCAACATCGGTCGCCGCGGCGTGGGCGTGAATCCGCTACGTGGACAGAACAACGTGCAGGGCGCTGCCGACATGGGCTGCCAGCCCCACCAGGGCGCGGGTTATTTAGACGCCTACGACCCCGAGATCAATAAGAAATACGCGGCGTTTTACCATACGGATATACCCCTGCGCAAGGGGCTCAAAATTCCGGAGATGTACGACGCCTCTATCGCCGGTAACCTGAAGGCGCTCTGGCTCATGGGCGAAGACGTGGTGCAGACAGACCCCAACACCAACAAGGTGATCGCGGCGATGGAAAACCTCGAATTGCTCGTGGTGCAGGAATTGTTCCTCACAGAGACGGCCAAATATGCGACGGTCGTGCTGCCCGGCGCTTCTTTCCTCGAGAAAAGCGGCACCTACACCAACGGCGAACGCCGCATCCAGCGGGTGCAAAAAGTGGTGGAACCGCTGCCCGGCACCAAAACCGACGGCCAGATCATGGTGGACATCATGAACCGCATGGGATATGCGCAGGCCGATTACGACCCCAAAACCATGCTCGAAGAGATTTCCCGGATCGTACCCTTCTTCGCCGGTGTACGGTGGGACGAACTGGGCGACAACGGCAAACAATGGCCTGTGCTGCCCGACGGAAGTGATACCGAAATATTGCACACCGAAACCTTCAAACGCGGCAAGGGCAAATTCCACTACTTCGATTTCAAGGAAAGCAGGGAAATCGAGGAGAGCGGGCAGGAGTTCCCCTATATCGTCACCACCAACCGGGAACTGGAGCATTACAATGCAGGCACCATGACCCGCCGTACCCGCAACGCGCAAATCCTGACCGAAGACGTACTGATGATCCATCCCGAAGATGCTGCGAGGCATTTTATCGAAGACGGCGATATGGTGTGCGTCACCTCCCGGCGCGGAAAAGTGGACATCAAAGCCAGGATCACGGATGAAGTGAAGCCGGGTATTCTGAGCACGACGTTCCATTTCCCGGAAATGACGCTGAACGTCATTACTTCCGACGAGCGCGACAGCGAAGCTATGTGTCCGGAGTACAAAGTGGTAGCGGTGAATATCCGCAAAAGCAAGGGTAAGTATAAAACGGCTGCTTCCCACGCCGCATTGGCAACACCGTGACAACAAAGAAAAACCGCTCCAATACTTTCCAGCGATTCTGGCGCAAACTCGGCCCCGGGTTGATCACCGGCGCAAGCGATGACGACCCTTCCGGCATCGCCACCTATTCGCAGGCGGGCGCTATGTTCGGGTTGGCGACCCTGTGGACGGCCGTTGCGACTTACCCCCTGATGCTGGCCATCCAGGAAATGTGCGCCCGAATCGGCATCGTGACCCGCCAGGGATTGACCGGCGTGTTGAAACAGCATTATCCGAGGCCCTTGCTATATCTCATGATCTTGTTCAGCGTGCCCGCCATTGTCATCAACATCGGTGCGGACATCCAGGCGATGGGGGCCGTCACGAACATGTTGTTCCCGGAAATACCGGCGCAACAGGCAAGCGTTTTTTTTACGGCTGTCCTGTTGTTGGCGACGGTTTTGTTGCCCTACAAGCCTTTTGCCGCCGTGCTCAAATACCTTTGTTTGTCGTTGCTGCTGTATCTCGTGGTACCCTTTTGGGTCAAACCCGACTTCAGCGAGGTGTTGTATCACACCTTAGTGCCGACCTTTCGTTTTGAAAAAGAATACTTAGCCGTGCTGGTCGGGATATTGGGTACCACTATTTCGCCCTATTTGTTTTTCTGGCAAACCAGCATGGAAGTCGAAGAAGTCGGCGCGCGGCGCAACACCGTGATGGTGGACAAAAAACTCATCACCGAAATGCGCCAGGACGTGGATTTCGGCATGTTTCTCACGTGTTTGGTCTTTTATTTCATCATTCTGACGACCGGTTCGGTGTTGTTCCCGGAAGGAATGCACGACATCGAGACGGTGCACGATGCCGCCATAGCGTTGCGTCCCCTGGCGGGCGAGCAGGCATACTGGCTTTTTGCTTTGGGTGTCATCGGCACAGGAATGTTGGCCATACCCGTACTGGCAGGCGCGGTATCATATATTTTTGCCGAAACATTTGGGTGGGAAGAGGGGTTGAACAAAAAATACTACGAAGCCAGGGGTTTTTATGCCGTCATGGCGTTGTCGCTCGCACTCGGATTGCTGATGGACTACGCGGGCATCAGCCCGATAGATGCCCTGTTGCTGGCGGCCATTTTGTACGGCGTTACTGCCCCGGTGCTGATCGCGATGGTGTTGCATATTTCCAACAATACCAGGATTATGGGTACTTTTGCCAATGGCCCCTGGTCGAACGCGTTCGGCGGCGCGGCTTTGATACTGATGACAGCGGCGGCGGGGGTGTTGATTTATTTTATAGTAGTTTGAGATTGTTTGAGGTTGCATCAAACCATCTCACACCACTCAAACCATCTCAAACGACCTCACACCACATCAAACGACTTCACACCATGCGGTTGCCTGAAAATACGCGTTTATTCCTGCAGGAGACCGGCGACATGAGCCGTTTCGCTGCCCGTTTTTTCCGGGAGGGTCTGAAGCCCCGCTACGAAGTACGCGAGTTTGTGCGTCAGTGCTTCGTCATCGGGTACAAGTCGCTGCCGCTCGCCGGGCTGACGGCATTTATCATGGGATTGGTGCTCACGATGCAGCTGCACCCTTCGATGGTGTATTACGGCGTCGAATCGTTGATCCCGGCAATGGTGGGTATTTCTATTGTGCGCGAGATAGGGCCGGTGTTGACTTCTCTGATTTTTGCGGGTAAGATCGGCTCCAGCATCGGAGCGGAATTGGGCTCCATGAAAGTGACGGAACAGATCGATGCGATGGAGGTGTCGGGTACCAATCCGTTCAAATACTTAGTGGTCACCCGCACACTTGCCGCCACTTTAATGCTGCCGATTCTGGTGATCATTTCCGATGCTATTTCCCTTTACGGTTCCTATCTGGGTATCAATATCTATGAGAAAAACACTTTTTATTTTTTCTTCAACCAGATATTTGACTACTTAATTTTCGCTGATGTGATCCCGGCAGTTCTGAAAACGTTCTTTTTCGGATTCGCGATCGGGATCATCGGTTGTTATAAAGGCTATAATACGAGTAAAGGGACGGAAGGCGTTGGCCGTGCAGCCAATTCGGCGGTGGTGGTTTCTTCGCTGGTAGTATTTCTGCTCGATCTGATCGCCGTCCAAATAACCGATTTGATGAACCTTTACGATTAACAAACAACCATGACACAAGAGGCCGTTTCGAAGGAGGCAGTCATCGAGATAAAAAATCTGTGCAAATCTTTCGGGACCAATAAGGTTTTGGATCATTTTAATTTATCTCTCTTCCGCGGAGAGAATCTGGTCGTATTGGGTAAATCGGGTTCGGGTAAATCCGTACTGATAAAATGTATCATCGGTCTGATGCGACCTGAACACGGAAGTATACGGGTACTCGGACAAAACATTTTACAACTCAATCAGGTAGAATTGGATGAAATACGGGTGAAGGTGGGGTTTTTGTTCCAGAGCAACGCATTATACGACTCCATGACAGTGCGCGAGAACCTCGAATTTCCGCTGCGCCGCCACTCGTTCCAACTGACCCAACCGGAAGTAAACGATATGGTAATGGAAGCGCTCAGCAACGTCGGTCTCGAACATACCGTAGATATGATGCCAGCGGAACTTTCGGGCGGTATGCGCAAACGCATCGCCCTTGCCAGAACGCTGATCCTCAAGCCGGAGATCATTTTATACGACGAACCCACAACGGGTTTGGATCCCATCACATCCCTTGAAATCATCAACCTGATACAAGAGATTGAAGAAAAATTCGGAACATCGGCTATCATTATCACGCACGATATGAAATGTGTAAAATTGGTCGCACACAGGGTCGCGATGTTGATAGATGGAAAATGTTATGCACTTGGAACATATAATGAATTGTCCGCTTCCGAAGATGAAAAGATCAGGCAGTTTTTTCATTAAACCGGTGGGATATTGGGATATTTAGGATATTGAGATATTGAGATATTGAGATATTGAGATATTGAGATATTATGAAATTAGAATTGAATACCATTGATTTTTTTATTGCCCTAAATATCCCAATATCCCAATATCCCAATATCCCAATATCCCAATATCCCAATATCCCAATATCCCAATATCCCAATATCCCAATATCCCAATATCCCAATATCCCAATATCCCAATATCCCAATATCC
>JABAQQ010000041.1 GCA_019187225.1 Saprospiraceae bacterium | reverse complement strand
AGGCGGCATTCACCAGCTTGCCCGGTAACATCGCTATTGACTGCGATGACGCCCCGCCCTCCGGTACAATGCTCGCTTATTCCAACGGCCAGGCAGGAGCTTGCGCCATCGCCGGTAACGCCACCGGCCAGATCGCCGGTAGCCACAACGAATGCGGCGGCGCTTACTCGGAATCCTGGACTTTCACCGACGAGTGCGACCGTACCATCTCGCACTCCAGAACCATTTCGGTCAACCCAGCGCCTCAGGCGGCATTCACCAACTTGCCCGGTAACATCACCATCGAGTGTGATGAGGCCCCACCCTCCGGTACAATGCTCGCTTATTCCAACGGCCAGGCAGGCGCTTGCGCCATTTCAGGTTCGGTAACAGGACAGATCGCCGGTAGCCACAACGAATGCGGCGGCTCCTACTCGGAATCCTGGACTTTCACCGACGAGTGCGGGCGCGCCACCCTGCATTTCCGAATCATTTCCGTCAATCCTGCACCTGCACCTGCATTCGTTGATCCACCCGGTGATATCACCATTTCCTGCATCCAGGTACCGCCGGCGCCAACGGAATTGAACTACACCAACGGGAAAACGGGCGCTTGTGAAATCAGTGGTAGCGTTTTGTCGGAAATTACGGGAGGGCTTACGGTTTGTGGCGGCTCTTACAGGGAAACGTGGCGACTCGAGGACCCCTGTCCGGACCGTCCTGCAATAGAGTATAGTCGTGAAATTACGGTGATAGATGACACGCCGCCAAGCGGTTTATGCCCTTCTGATATCGTGGTTTATTGCCTCGATAACATTCCTTGTCCGGATGCCACCGACCCTGAACTATTGGGGATGATAGATATGTTCGAAACTTCTTACCTGGATGCCTGTGGAGGAGTGGTAACGGTTTCCTATTCGCACGCATCTGAATTGCAGGAGTGCTCTGATCCGGATGGTGACGGTACCTATACATTTGGCCGTACCTTTTACTTCGATATCAGCGACGACTGCGGGAACACCATTACCTGCGATGTTACCTATTCGGGTGTATGTCAGCCGTTCTGCACCTTCACGCAAGGTTTTTGGGGCAACCCCAATGGCAAGGCAAATGGCCTGACCTCGAAGCAAATCCTCGAAATTCTGTTAATGCCGCAACAAGGCGGAAGTATAACAGTAGGAGGAGGGCCCAACAATTGCGGTTTCAAAGTATCTACCGCTCAGTGTATTTTGAACATTTTGCCAGCAGGCGGTCCGTCCGTTCCTTTTAGCCAGAATTTCCAGCTGAATTGTAACAAGCAGTTAAAGAACACGTTAGCAGGCCAGGTACTCGCTTTAAGTTTGAACATCAGGTATAACCAACACTTCAATGGTCTCCAACTCGGAACGGTCGTGCTTTCTCAATCCTGTGTGCTGACTTCTTCGCAGATTACGGCGTTAGGATTGAATAGCAATTCCACCGTTAATGACTTGATCAATTTGGCCAATAAATTTTTAGCCAGCCCATGCAATGGAACCATTTATCCCAACGGATTTGGTGGGCTTTTAACCAATGCCGTGGCTGCTCTCAATGAATACTGGGACGAGTGTCATGTTGAGAACAACTTGTGTGAGGCCAAATCAAGGGTGAACGAATCTTCTGAAAATGATTCAAATATGGAAGATTTTGCGCCGTTTGAAGACTTGAATTTGTCTCCCAATCCTGCCAGCACTGTATTGCGGGTGGCATTCACAACAGACAAGTCCGAGGTAGTGTATCTGCGGATTTTCAACCTCCGCGGACAACTGATCAAAATCATCGAGTTTGTGGCAGAGGAGGGAGAAAATGCTACGGAGATGGATCTGGCATATCTCAAATCCGGCATTTACTGGCTGAATCTGGCCAATGATGAAACGACGATCATGAAGCGTTTTGTCGTTTTCAGGGAGTAGTCTTTATTTGATTTGTGTGCCATCATTTTTGAAAAAATCCGTCCTGTAGCACCTTGTTGCTATGGGGCGGATTTTTTTCGGCTGCAACGACCAATGTTTTTCCTACCTTTGCACCCCGCTTTCGACAACCAAACCGAACGATGTTTTGTTTGCACATCTCCAAAATCCATTTCCCCAAATAAAACATCTCACAATTGTCAAACTCTCACGACTACTCAAACATGGCTGTTGCAACAGAAACTCGCCCCGCCTACAAGGTAAAAGACATCGCCCTCGCCGATTGGGGCCGCAAAGAAATCCATCTCGCTGAAGCCGAAATGCCGGGACTCATGTCCCTGCGCGAGGAATTCGGCGCCTCCAAACCGCTCCAGGGAGCACGCATCGCCGGCTGCCTGCACATGACGATCCAAACCGCCGTGCTCATCGAAACCCTCGTGGAACTGGGCGCGGAAGTTTCCTGGTCTTCGTGCAATATTTTCTCTACGCAGGACCATGCCGCCGCCGCTATTGCTGCCGCAGGTATTCCGGTTTTTGCCTGGAAAGGCATGAATGCTGAGGAATTCGACTGGTGCATCGAGCAGACGCTTTTTGCCTTCAAAGACGGCAAGCCGCTCAATATGATCCTCGACGACGGTGGCGACCTTACCAATATGGTGCTGGATCAATATCCTGAACTTGTGCAGGGCATTCGCGGTATTTCAGAAGAAACCACGACGGGTGTGCACCGCCTTTACGAGCGCATGGCAAAAGGCACTTTGCCACTGCCCGCCATCAACATCAACGACTCGGTGACAAAGTCGAAATTCGACAATAAATACGGCTGCAAGGAAAGCCTGGTGGACGCCATCCGCCGCGCGACGGACATTATGATCGCCGGTAAAGTGGCCGTCGTAGCCGGTTATGGCGACGTGGGTAAAGGCTCAGCCGCTTCACTGCGCGGGGCAGGTGCCCGTGTGATCGTTACGGAAATTGATCCGATCTGCGCCCTGCAGGCGGCCATGGACGGTTTCGAAGTGAAGCGCATGGAAAACGCCATCCCGCGTGCCAACATCGTGGTCACCGCCACCGGCAACTGCGACATCGTGACGGAAAAGCATTTCCGCCTGATGAACGATAAAACCATCGTGTGCAACATCGGGCACTTTGACAATGAGATAGATATGGCTTGGCTGAACGAAAAATACGGCCATACCAAATCAACCGTAAAACCGCAGGTGGACATTTACAACGTAGAAGGCAAAGACATTATCTTACTGGCGGAAGGCCGTCTGGTGAATCTCGGTTGTGCCACAGGCCACCCTTCTTTCGTGATGTCGAACTCGTTCAGCAACCAGGTACTGGCGCAAATCGAACTTTGGCAGAACAGCAAAAATTACGGCAACAAGGTTTACATGTTGCCGAAACACTTAGACGAAAAAGTTGCGCGTCTGCACCTTTCCAAAATCGGGGTGGAACTGGAAGAGCTCAAGCCGCACCAGGCCGAATATATCGGTGTGAAAACGGAAGGGCCGTTCAAACCGGATTACTATCGCTATTAAGGGTCATTAGGGGTCATTATTAAAGCCATTAAATCATTCTTTGAAAACGCTAATGACTTTAATAATGACCCTCAATGACCTTAACACAGCTCCGCTTTGCATGCAACTTATTGAATTATCAGCGCAGTGTAATATTTTAAACGATTGTTTAATTTTTCCTTGCTGTTAACTTCACTTGAATCGCGCTGCTTATCTTTATCCCCACAAATGGCCTTTTTACCAGCCTGATACCAGATTTGCCACATTTTGAACCCGGTAATTAACTGCAAACGCGCAGTTCGACGCGGGTTCGGCCGACAATCCACCTACTCTTTTTGCGACGGAAAAGACCCGCGCAACTCCTCATCCTCATTAGCTGCTCCGGAAAATATATTTACCTCGGATTTGAACCATAATTTACGTCCGGAAAGGGAAATGCGTACACACGGCAGGGGAGAAAATTTTACAGAAAAGTCGTTTTTTGAAGAGTTTTTGACCAGTATTTTTCAAAAATCGCTGAACAAATGGCAACAAAAGAGCAACCACGAAAATTTATATCCAATTCCACCGAATCTACCCGGATGTTCAAGGCCGCGTGGATGGAAGCCCTGTCCAAAGTGCACTTTACCGTGCCGCTGTTGCTGTACGTACCGTTGTTTTTTTGGCTGTTGTGGCAATGGAACGGCGGCTGGATCAACATGATAGGGCTGTTATTGGCAGGGTTGTTCGTATGGACCTTTACCGAATATGTATTACACCGCTTTGTTTTTCACTGGGTTCCACCGGGGCGTTGGGGCGAACGGCTGCATTTTATCTGGCACGGCGTTCACCATGACTACCCGAACGACCGTTTTCGGCTCGTTATGCCACCCAGCGTGAGCATTCCACTGGCATTTATTTTCTTTTTCGGTTTCCGGGCCATTTTTGGAATACCTACGGTTTATCCGTTTTTTGCAGGGTTCCTGCTCGGTTATTTGTGCTACGATATGATGCACTATGCCATGCATCACCTGCGCTGGAATCATCCTTTTTGGCAACGCATCAAGCAGCACCACATGCTGCACCACTACCAGGAAAACGACCGGGGGTTCGGTGTCAGCAATCCGCTGTGGGACTACGTTTTTAATACGACTATTAATCTGACCCGAAAAAAAACATGACATTGATTTCAAAACATTCGTAAAACAATAAGCCATGAATCAACACCTACTCGATCGCGTTCGTCAATATACGGCAGCAAAGGAAGTACGCGCCCTTGGCTGGTATCCTTATTTCCGGGAAATAGATTCCGAGCAGGACACGGAAGTGATCATCAACGGAAAGCCGGTGCTGATGTTCGGTTCAAATTCTTACCTGGGGCTTACCAATCACCCGAAGATAAAGGAAGCCGCCAAAGCAGCCATCGATCGGTATGGCACGGGCTGTGCAGGTTCGCGATTTCTCAATGGCACCCTGCGTATTCACATTGAGTTGGAAGAAATGCTGGCCGACCACCTGCGTCAGGAAGCCGTACTGCTTTACAGCACCGGTTTTCAATCCAATCTGGGCGCCATTGCGCCGTTGGCAGGACGCCATGATTATATCCTGATTGACGAGCGGGTACACGCTTCCATCATTGATGCGACGCGTCTTTCATTCGCCAGGGTTCAGAAATTCCGTCACAACGATATGGAGGACCTTGAAAAAAAGATGGCGGCGCTCGATGGTGGGATTTTGAAATACATCATTGTGGATGGCATCTTCAGCATGGAAGGCGATATTGCCAAACTACCTGATATTGTGCGCATTGCACAGCAATACAACGGCGCAGTTGTGGTAGACGACGCCCACGCCATTGGCGTCATCGGCGAAGGTGGCATCGGCACCGGTTCCCATTTCGGTCTGCATGACCAGGTGGATATCCAGACCGGCACCTTCAGCAAATCATTGGCGTCGCTCGGCGGTTTTGTGGCGTCCAACCGCGATGTCATAGAGTTTTTGAAACACCACTCCCGCGCGCTCATATTCAGCGCCAGCATGACGCCGGCTGCCGCCGGAAGTGTGATGGCCGCCCTTCAGATCATGCGCGACGAGCCGGAGCGCATGGAGCGCCTCTGGGAAAATACCAATTATGCCCTCGCCCGCTTCCTCGAACTCGGATTCGAGGTAGGGCCGAGCGAATCGCCCATTATTCCGATCTACGTGCGCGACAATCTGAAAACGTTCGCTTATTCCACCGCGTGTTTCGATTCCGGCGTATTCATCAACCCCGTCGTATCTCCGGCAGTACCCAGCGAGGAATCGCTCATTCGCTTTTCGCTCATGGCCACGCATACGATCGAACAGATTGACCGCGCCATTGACCGGATGTACGACAATGCAGTGAAACACGGCATCATCGGCGACCGGGCGGAAGAACCGGTCGGAACTGAAGCGCTGGCTCCGGCTTGACCTGCATATTCATATTAAAAATCAACTTCCTAACCACCCTGTATCGGCATGACCGAAATCGTCAAAGTCGAATCCAAAAAGCAACTCCGGCAGTTCATTGACTTTCCGCATGATCTGTATGCCGACGACCCGAATTACGTACCCATGCTCTACATGGAGCAGGAAGCTTTGTTGGATCCGAAAAAATCCCCGTTTTGGCATCATTCCAAGGCGGAGTATTTTTTGGCAATAAAAGATGGAAAAATAGTGGGACGCATCGCTGCCATCCGGAACAACAACCATATTGCGTTCACCGGGAAGCAGGAAGGATTTTTTGGTTTTTTCGATGTGATCAATGACGAGGAAGTGGCGAAAAAACTCCTCGACACTGCGGCCGAATGGTTGCGGAAAGAAGGCTTGGGGAAAATGATCGGTCCGGCCAGTTTTTCCACCAACGAAGTGGTGGGATTGCTGGTGGAAAATTTCGACGAGCCTCCATTCATCATGAACGCTTATAACGCGGCGTATCTCGTTCCACTTATCGAACAATACGGGTTTGTCAAGTCTACCGATCTGTTGTGTTACGATTTTCGCTCCGATCGCCTGCCGCATGAAGCCATGGATTTTGCCGAAAAGTTGGAAGCCCGGCTGTCCGAACGCGGCATTTCGATCCGGCAGATCAATATGAAAAATTACCAGGGAGAAATTGAGAAATTTCTTCCCGTTTACAATGCTTCGTGGGCGGAGAACACCGGCTTCGTACCGATGACGGATGCGGAAGTGCGCCAGATCGGAAAAGATTTGAAAATGATCATTGACCCGGATCTGGTCTATTTTGCCGAAAAAGATGGAAAGATCATAGGTGTTGCGCTTGCTATACCGAACGTGAACGAAGCCCAGATAAAACTCAAACGCGGGCGACTCTTTCCATTCGGCCTTTTTAAATTGCTGCTGGGATTGAAAAAAATAAAAAGTATCCGGATCCTCGCACTCGGCACTTTAAAAGAATATCGCCGGCTGGGTATAGATGTTTGTTTTTACGTCCGCATCATAAAGGCAGGTGTGGGAAAAGGCATCCGGCGTGCCGAGGCTTCCTGGATTTTGGAAAACAACGACATGATGAACCGCGCTTTGGTCCAGATCAAAGGAGAGGTTTACCGAAAGTACCGGATCTACGAAAAGGACATCTGACATGAAACGAATACTCATCACCGGCGCGTCCGGTTTTATCGGCGGTTTTTTGGCAGAAGAGGGGCTGAACCGGGGTTGGGAAGTAACCGCTGCTGTGCGACCTACCAGTGACAGACGGTGGCTGCAGGATAAGCGCATCCGGTTTCTGGAATTGAATTTTCGCAACGAAGCCGATTTACAGGAAAAACTTAAAAATTCCGGCCGTTTCGACTTCATCATCCACAACGCGGGCAGTACCAAGGAACCGAACCGGGAAGGCTACTTCGCCAGCAATTTTGACAACACGAAACGTTTTGCCGATACCCTTCTGAATCATGAACTGATACCGGAGAAATTCTTATACGTCAGTAGCCTGGCAGCCGTAGGCCCAGTCCGGTACGATCAATTGCTCAAACCGGGCCAAACGCCGCGGCCTGTCACTTTTTATGGCGAAAGCAAACTCGCATCCGAACAATACCTCGCTTCGCTAAACGACTTTCCCTGGACCGCCGTACAACCGACAGCCGTATTTGGCCCACGGGAAAAAGGCATTTACTTGGCCATCAAACTTGCCGCACAGGGCTGGGCATTTTTACTCGGCAACCAACCGCAGCAACTGAGTTTTATTTACGTAAAAGACCTGGTCCACCTGATGTATGCAGCGCTCGAACGCGGCCATTCGGGAAAAAAATACTTGGTTACGGATGGTAAAACCTATTCTAATACCGAATTGGGCAAAGCCGTAGAGGCTGTTACCAAGCGCCGTACCATACAAGTGAAAGTTCCGCTTCCGGTCGTCCGCGCCGTGGCAGGTATTTCCGAAATAGCGGGCAAATGGCGGGGAGAAATGCCCCCGTTGAACCGAGAAAAACTGCCGGAACTCATCGCCGAAAGCTGGATTTGCGACACGA
The DNA here is from genome assembly GCA_019187225.1 of Saprospiraceae bacterium. Lineage (GTDB taxonomy): Bacteria > Bacteroidota > Bacteroidia > Chitinophagales > Saprospiraceae > M3007. The sequence goes on along the minus strand of JABAQQ010000041.1, from coordinate 138,050 downwards.
GCGAAACCTTTGGCGATCTGCAGTTCCGACCCCGCTACGACCTGTATACAGGAATGGAAGAAACCGTGCAATGGTATAAAGATAACCGGTGGCTGTGAACCCGCCGGACTTTGGGCTTCCAAAGCGGTATACCGACGAACGTTTTTCAACTGCTAATGACCATAAGGATTAATCCACCTCCCCCATAAACTTATAACAGATTGATAATTAAAATTTTGTAACACAACAGACAAGTTCCCGCTTATGGCTTATCAGCAGGATTTTACGTATGTCAACGGCACCGAACCGCATCGGATCCGCACCCGTGAAATCATCGCCTCGCATCCTGAAGTCAAAAACCTGATGGGAAAAAATCCCTGGACCGCCCTCATCATCCTTGCCTGCGTGGCATTTCAGGTGACAGGCGCCTACTTACTGCGCGAACAGAGCTGGTGGCTCATCCTCGCCCTGGCGTGGTTCGTGGGTGCATTCCCCTCTCATACCCTTTTTGTGTGCATCCACGAAGCAGCACATAACCTCATTTTTCGCAATCCGCGCTGGAACATACTCGCCGGCGTCGTAGCCAATTTTCCAACGCTGATCCCCTCAGCCATTTCGTTCAAAAATTACCACATCAAACACCATTGCTTTCAGGGTGTGCACGAGCTCGATGCCGATCTGCCCTCGCGTTGGGAAGCCAGACTCATCAATAACTACTTTATCGGCAAAGCTTTGTGGCTGTTGTTTTTTCCCATCTTTCAGGCAGCCCGCACGGTTCGTTGCCGGGAAGTTGCGGAGATTGACCGCTGGGTAGTGCTGAACGTGGTCGCGCAATTCGCCTTCGATATCGCCATCGTTTATTTCTTCGGTTGGAAAGCCCTGGCTTACCTCGGATTGAGTTTTGCGTTTTCCATCGGCTTCCACCCGCTGGGCGCCCGCTGGATCCAGGAACACTACTTAGTGCTGGATAAAAATCAGGAAACCTACAGCTACTACGGCCGTTTGAATCCCATTAATCTGAATGTGGGCTTTCACAACGAACACCACGATATGCCCTCGATACCCTGGAACAACCTGCCCAAGTTGAAAAAACTGGCCCCGGAATTTTACGATCACCTTTTGTACCACGGTTCCTATACCAAATTGTGGCTTACCTTTTTGTTCAGCCAGGAGGTGGGGTTGTTTTCGCGTATCCTGCGCAAAGAACGCGGCGACGTCACACTGGCAGATAATTCGATACCCGATATGCAAATTCTGGAAGCACAGAAGGTAGCTGCAAAAGAGTCTGTTTGAACGTTTTAAAACATCCTGATACTAAAACACACGCATATAAAATGAGCAAATCAATCGAAATACAGCCTGCAAAAGGCAAACTCGGCATCCTCACACCCGGCATGGGCGCGGTATCCACCACGTTTATCGCCGGCGTCATTGCGGCCCGCAAAGGAATTGCCCTCCCAATCGGTTCTCTGACCCAAATGGGTACCATCCGGCTTGGAAAACGCACGGAAGACCGCAATCCGCACATCAAAGAGTTCGTACCGCTGGCATCGCTCGACGACATCGTTTTTGGCGGCTGGGACGTGTACGCCGATAACGTTTATGAAGCTGCCCTGCAAGCGAAAGTGCTCGAACGCCCGTTGGTGGAGCTGCTGAAAGACGACTTGCAGAAGATCAGCCCGATGAAGGCGGTTTTTGACAAAAAATTCGTCCGCAACCTCGATGGCACCCACGTGAAAACCGGCCCTACTAAAATGGACCTCGCCGAACAACTCATGGACGACATCCGCCGCTTCAAAACGGAGAACGGATGCGACCGACTCGTTATCGTCTGGTGTGCTTCTACGGAAGCATACATCGAACCGAGCGACGTACACCAGTCACTCGAAGCCTTTGAAGCAGGCCTGCGCAACAACGACGAACGCATCGCGCCGAGCATGATCTACGTATATGCTGCGTTGAAATGTGGCGTTCCGTTCGCCAATGGCGCACCCAATCTCACCTGCGACATTCCGGCTATCCTGGAACTCGCGCACAAAACCAAAACGGCCATCGCAGGCAAAGATTTCAAAACCGGTCAGACACTGATGAAAACCATCGTGGCGCCGGGTTTGCACGCACGGGCATTGGGTGTAAGAGGTTGGTTTTCAACTAATATTCTGGGCAATCGCGATGGCGCTGTGCTGGATGCGCCGGAAAATTTTAAAACCAAGGAAGTCTCCAAAGGAAGCGTGCTCGACGGTATTTTCAATGCTGACCTTCAACCCGATCTCTACGGCGATATCTATCATAAGATCCGCATTAATTATTATCCGCCGCACGGTGACAACAAGGAAAGCTGGGATAATATTGATATTTTCGGCTGGCTTGGCTACGGTATGCAGATAAAGATCAATTTTCTGTGCCGCGATTCTATCCTCGCCGCTCCGATCGTGCTCGACCTGGCGTTGTTTCTCGATCTGGCGCAGCGCGCAGGCATGACAGGAATACAGGAATGGCTGTCGTTCTACTTCAAAGCGCCGCAAACCGCGCCCGGCTTGCCGCCTCAGCACGACATATTCAAACAGTTGAGCAAACTCGAAAATACGCTCCGCTACCTCATGGGTGAGGAGCTTATCACACACCTCGGCCTCGATTACTACGAAGACCTGGTGAAAGAGTACGAAGAAATGATCCCGGCGCATCACTGATGCGCAAACGCAGATTTGTCTTTTGATTTACAATGAGCAAGTTCTACCAGATCATCGCCATAGGCTTTGGTGCAGGCAAACTTCCGGTCGCGCCCGGCACTTGGGGCGCGGCATTGGCGGCGTTGATGGCTGCGCCTTTGATGTGGGTGGATTCTTTTTGGGCAAGATTGACGCTGATTTTAGTGGCCATTTTGTTCAGTTTCATTTGCGCCAAAGCAGTGGACATGTTCGCCGATGAGTGGGGAGAAGACCCCAGCCACGTCGTAGCCGATGAAATGGTCGGTATGTGGCTGACGTTGGTCGGTAATCCGCTGACCCTTGGCAACATCGCATTTGGGTTTTTGTTCTTTCGTTTTTTCGATATTGTCAAACCCCTGGGAGTGCGCCGCCTGGAAGCAATCCCAGGGGGATGGGGAGTAGTGCTCGACGACGTACTGGCAGGGGTTTATGCCAACATCGCACTGCAAATTGTCAACCTGTACTTTAACCTGAGCTGATTTTGAAACGCATACGTACGAAACGGCCGGCCTTATTCACTCCGGCCGTCATTCCGGCAGATGACGAATCCGGCCGGGATCAACCGGGCGCCAACAAATTGGGCAGGTTTCTGTTGCTGGGCAAATACGGTTCCGCATCCATTGCTGCAACATCGGCTGACTTCACGGCTTTTCATATCGCATTGACCATTTTAGAAAGTACTCCCGTGCCTGCGACCATTTTAGGGCGGTCGGTGGGTTCTGTGGTGGCATTTTTATTGCACCGCAACTGGGTATTCAGCCATTCAAAAAATCGGGACGGGAACGTTTTGAGAATGAAATACGTCATGGGAATATTCATCGGTTTGGGATTGAACGCCGGTGGCGTCTGGTTGTTAAATAGTGCAGGAGGTATGGAGCCCTGGCCGGCGCGGATATTAACGGCCACTTCGGTGTGGCTTTTTGGCTTTTTATTCAATAAAACAATTGTATTCAAATAAGCCTCCAATCCACCAAAATGAAAATGCTTTTTCTTTTCAATCTTTTTGGCAAAACTCATGCAATGAACACAAAACCCGGATTGCGGCTTTGGCTCATCGGCCTTTTCGCCGCAATGCAATTTGTTGCTTTCGGTCAAGCCCTCACAGAAGTGCGGGGTCGCGTCGTGGATGCGGCTACCGAGGAAGCAATGCCATACGCTACCATAAAATTTGACGGTACCAATCTCGGTACTATTTCGGATATCAACGGTAATTTCAGCGTACAAACACACGAACCGGTTACCACCGTAACCATCACCCTCGTGGGTTACAACCCTGTGACGATCAGGATCAATCCGGGGAGAGTAACCGAACTCACAGTCCGAATGCAGGAGTCGGGAACTGACCTGAAAGAAGTGGTCGTGAAATCAGGAAAATACCGCAACAAAGACAATCCGGCAGTGGAGCTTATCCGAAAAGTTATCGAAAACAAAGACCGCAACCGCAAAGAGGCGCACGATTTTTATAATTATGAAAAGTACGAGAAAGTGCAATTTGCGCTGAACAACGTGACGGATAAGATGAAAAACAACATTCTTTTCCGCCGCATTAACTTCATTTTCGACAACGTGGACACCAACCGCGTGACGGGCGATGTCAGCCTGCCCTTTTTCCTGCGGGAAACGATCTCGGATGTTTATTACCGCAAATCGCCTCAATCGGAAAAAGAATACATCAGAGGAGAGCGCAATTCCACCCTTCCGGGTTATCTGGACAATCAGGGGCTGTCCAGTTCTATTGAGAATATTTACCAGGACGTAGATTTTTACAAAAACGCCATCAATCTCGTGACGATGGATTTTGTAAGCCCTCTGGCCCCTTTTTCACCTACCCTCTACCGTTTTTATATCCTCGACACGGTAAAGTTGATGGACACGCCGTGCGTACATATGTATTTTGCGCCGCGCCAGAAAAGCGACCTGGGCTTTATGGGTTATATGTGGGTTGCACTGGACAGCACCTACGCCGTTCGGAAAATAGAAGTCGGCATCCCGAAAGATGCCAATCTGAACTGGGTCAACGAAATGCAGATCAACCAGGAATTCGATTGGGTGGAAACACCCGGCGCCGGGCGCGGTCTGATGCTGATGAAGGATGAAATATTTATGGATTTCGGCATTACCCAGAACAGCAATGCCCGCTCATTTCTCGGCAGAAAAATCACCACTTATCACAATTATCGCATCAATGAAGTTTTGTCCGACACGCTGTTCCGCACCAATGTGAAACAGTTCAGAGATCCCGGCGCCGACATGCGCGACGAGTCTTTCTGGTCGGCCAACCGCCACGACACGCTTTCGGCGCGGGAGCAGGGCATCTACAAAATGGTGGACAGCCTCAATAATTTCAAACCATTCCGGCGCTTCATGGGCGGTGTGAGATTTTTGTTTGAAGGTTACACGCCGGTCGGCGGTTTTGATATCGGTCCTGCCAACACCTTTTACAGCTTCAACCAGGTGGAAGGATTTCGCGCGCGCCTGGGCGGACGTACCAATCTGAAATTCAGCAAACGGCTCCTGCTCGAAACCTATGCCGCTTATGGCTTTAAAGATAAAACCTGGAAGGGCTATGGCGCAGTGTATTATAATTTCGGCACCGCTCAGACGCTTCGCTACCCCCTCAATCAGTTGAAAATCTGGTATCAGGACGATGTAAAAATTCCTGGTCAAAACCTGAGTTTCGTACAGGAGGACAACTTTTTTCTATCCTTCAAGCGCGGGGTGAACGATAAAATGTTTTATACAAAAACAGCCAGCGCTGAGTACCTCAAGGAAAATCAGGACGGCATTACCTATTCATTTTCGGCCAAAAATATCCGCTACGAGCCGGGCGGTGTTTTAAAATTCGATTACGAAGTGCAGGACGGCCTGTTTTTCCAGGAGCAGGTGAATACGACCGAATTGAGCGCGGGTTTTCGGTATGCACCGAATGAAAAGTTCTACCAGGGCTCTACTTACCGCACGCCATTTCTGACCAAATACCCGATTTTTAATCTCGATTACAGTGCCGGCGTGAAAGGTGTGCTCGGCAGCGGATACAATTACCAAAGGGTGACGGCCAAAATAACGAAAGGTTTTTTCCTCTCGCCACTCGGTTGGTCCATCGGGATTGTAGAAGCCGGACGCGTTTTCGGCCAGGTACCCTACCCTTTGCTGATCGCGCACCGCGCCAACCAGACTTACGCTTACCAGCTGGAATCGTACAACCTGATGAACTTCCTCGAATTTATCAGCGACAAATATGTGTCCGTCAATATCTTCCACAATTTTGGCGGATTCTTTTTCAACCGCGTACCCTTGCTGAAAAAATTGAAATGGCGCGAAGTAGTGACCGCCAAAGTGCTCTGGGGTGGTTTGGACGATAAAAACCGGCCTGGCCCGGAAAACGGCCTTCTGATCTTCCCGGTGGACAAAGACGGTAACAACATTACTTATACGCTCGACAAACAACCCTATATCGAAGCGAGCGCCGGCATTGCCAATATTTTCAAATTCGTTCGCATTGACGTTGTGCGCAGGCTTACCTATACCAACAACCCCGGTATTTCGAAAATGGGCGTCCGCATGCGGTTCAAGCTGGAGTTCTGAGGGTGGTAGATGAGGGCGAAGCCGGTATTTTTTGAACCGTATGAATGTAATGTGGTATTTGTGAGTTTTTTACTTTTGAGACACACCCCCAAATCCTTGTTCAATTAACCATTCAATTGCGTGTGTCATGTCGAATTTTCTGAAAGAAGTTGGCCAGCCCCTGGTTTACAGGATTATTAATCCTTTTATCAATCTTCTCCTGAAAGCCGGGATCACGCCCAACGCGGTGACGACCATCGGTTTTATCATCAACGTAGGGGCGACCGCCGTGTTTATTATAGGTGGCAGAGAACCACGCACCGACCTGCGCTATGTAGGCTGGGGTGGCGCGATCATCCTCTTCGGCGGTTTGTTCGATATGATTGACGGCCGGTTGGCGCGGGTGGGAAAAATGGAAAGCAAATTCGGCGCGCTGTACGACTCGGTGCTCGATCGCTACAGCGAATTGGCCATGTTTCTCGGTATTTGTTATTATCTCGTGGCGCAAAATTATTTCCTGAGTTCTTTGTTCGCATTTATCGCCATGATTGGTTCCATTATGGTGAGTTATGTGCGCGCGCGCGCCGAAGGATTGGGTATCGAATGTAAAGGCGGCCTGATGCAGCGCCCCGAACGCATCCTGCTCGTCGGCATTTCAGCAGTTGTGTGCGGCTTGCTGGCTGATTACACCGGTCAGTTTAAATATACTATACCCGATACCACCTTTCCCATATTTGAGAACATCACCCTGTTCACTTTCCCCATTTTTATACTCGCCGTATTGACCAACTGGACGGCCATTCAACGTCTGCGGGAATCCAAAGCGGTACTCGACAAACTGGAGGGCAACTGAAACCTTTTTTGCAAACGCCTCGTCTACAAAATCTTGAGAAATAAAGCCCGGAATGCTTCAATCAAATCATTATTTATTAAGACTTCAAGGCTTCAATTGAAATGAACAAGCGTTTAACACATCTATTGCTTTTTTGCCTGTCGGCCTTTGGAATGGCTGCTCAGGACTCTTATCCGACCCCGCCGGATGGTCTCAACCGGTTGTTTTACATCCAGCGGACCGGCAATACCAACACCATTATTTATGACGCCAACGTATCGGGTGATAAAACTTTCAAGGCCAGCGATCCGGTGAATATTTACTGGCTTCGCTACGCTGATGGCGGCGGCACTGCAGGTTTGAACTATATGCAGCGCACCTTTGCATACGGTGTAAAATCGAGGAAAGTAGACGGCACCAATGAATATGAAATTCACTTGGTCAGTTACTCTAAGAAAAAACTGCGTCTTGCATTTGATGCGCACGGCAAGCCCTATGTAACGCTCGATGTGAACGGCCGGAGAATGAAACTGGACCGCATCTTCGTGAAAATAGATAAAAGCACCACTTTTACGCTTGCCCCGAAAGTGGAATATGTGGAACTTTGGGGTAAGGATCCGAATACCGGCGCAGCCGTATATGAGAAATTTATCCCTTGATTTCAGGCATTTTTCGACTCTTTTTGCAGGCTCGGCGGCCTATTTTGCGTGGTTTTGGTATTTTGTAGGTTGGCGAGTGGAGCATCTGTTCCTTTATTTGATGATCCTTTTGCTATATTACGTACACGCCACAACCAGGAAGTTTGTGCTGGCATTTGGTGTTTTTATCGCTTACTGGATCATATACGACTCGATGCGCGTGGTACCGAACTACGAGGTCAATCCCATACACGTGGCCGAACCCTATTACTTTGAAAAAAACTGGTTCGGCTTGAATACGCCGGATGGTCGTCTCACCTGGAACGAGTATTTTAAAATCCACCATACGCCATTTTGGGATATCCTGTCAGGATTGTTCTACCTCAACTGGGTACCGATCCCGCTGCTGTTCGCCTTTTGGCTGCTGCGCAACGATAAGTTGCTGTTTCTCAAGTTCTCCTATGCGTTCGTATTTACCAATATCGTTGGTTTTTGTATCTACTACCTCTACCCGGCTGCACCGCCCTGGTATGTGGAGCAATATGGCTTCGAAGTGATACACGGCACACCGGGCAATGCCGCCGGTCTGCTCGAATTCGATAAATTACTCGGACTCCCACTCTTCGCCGGGATGTACCAGAAAAACGCCAATGTCTTTGCCGCTATTCCTTCGCTCCATTCCGCTTACCCGGTATTGTGCCTGCTCTATGGCTGGCGTTTGAAAAAGGTATGGCTGAATACCGTGTTTGCCATTTTTACCGCGGGCGTCTGGTTTGCTGCGGTATATTCGAGGCACCACTATTTTATTGACGTCTTGTTGGGCGGGGCAGTTGCGGTGGTTTCCTACCTCGCTTTTGAATATCTTTCGGAAAAGACTGTGTTGAAAAAGTGGTTCGAGTCCTTTACCGCAAAGATCTGATACCGCCCATCGCATCTTCTTTCTTTCATTTTTATTTTCTGCTGGCAGAAACGGCATTGCCGTCCGTCGCCTGTTCCCACATTTTGGTCGTCGGGATGAGGGTGTTCTCCGTTTTTTTCCTGTTTACCTCTTGACAAATCCGATTCAATGTGATTATCTTTGCTATCAAATTAATATCACATCAAAATCAATTCGGAGTCATGGAAAAAACAATTAAACCTACATCCGGCTGGATGATGCTCGCGTTGTTCTTCTTACTGTTGGCAGCAGGTATCGCGCTGTTGGTAACCAGACAGATCGTTCCTGGCATCATCATTTTAGTACTCGATATTGCATTTATTGCACCGGGATTCATCGCCATCGAACCCAACAGCAGCCGGGTCTTGAATTTGTTCGGCGAGTACGTCGGCACCATCAGGGAAAGCGGCTTTTTCTACGCCAATCCTTTTTATACCAAGAAAAAAGTGTCGCTACGGGCAGTCACGCTCGATGTGCCAACCATCAAGGTCAATGACAAACAGGGCAATCCGATCATGATCGGTGCGGTGGTAGCCTACCGCGTGAAGGACACGTTCAAAGCAGCTTTTGCCGTGGAGAATTATCCGGATTTTGTAAAAATCCAAAGCGAAGCCGCTATCCGCAAACTGGCAGGCATGTTCAGCTACGACAACCTGGAGGACGAAGACGCACTCGTCACCTTGCGGGCCAACTCGGACGAAGTCAACCACCAACTGGCAAGCGAGATCAGCGAGCGGCTGCAACTGGCCGGCATCGAAGTGATCGAAGCGCGCATCAATAATCTGGCATACGCCACCGAAATCGCACACGCCATGCTGCAACGCCAGCAAGCCACCGCCATCGTGGCAGCCCGCAGCAAAATTGTAGAAGGCGCCGTTGGTATGGTTGAAATGGCGCTCGAGCACCTGTCGCGCAAACAGATCATCGAACTCGACGAGGAGAAAAAGGCCGCTATGGTGAGCAACTTGCTGGTCGTGTTGTGCGGCGATAAAAACGCGCAGCCGGTACTGAATACAGGAACGCTGCACCCCTAAAAGGAAATGAAAGGACTACAGGGAGATTCAGGGGTGTTTTCTTAATCTCCCTGTAAAAATTTCATTTTCAATATTATAGCAAACCATTCACTCAACTTTTTAAACTGTGAATGGCTTTGGGCGGCCAGGCGAAAAGTTTTTCGCCTGGCCGCCCAAAGCCATTCCCCTCGCAAACTATGGCAAAAAAATCATTCGTTCTGCGCATAGATGAACCTACTTACGCAGCGCTCGAAAAGTGGGCTGCCGACGAGTTTCGCAGTGTGAACGGGCAACTGGAATGGATGATTGACAGGGCGTTGAAAGAAGCCAGCCGTTCTCCGAAAGAGCAGCGGCCAAAGCCGAAGCCCGAAGAGAATAAAACGGATGTGTAAGAAGGAATTTTGCCGGTGGTAGAAATGATTTAACAAAAAAGAAAATTCCGCTACTGCCCGGTACCGCTGTTGTTAAAATTCTTCTGGTACGATTCCCACGGCGTTTTTTTATGACTGTCGGTACCAAAGTAATTCAGCACCGCTTCCATCTTGGCTGCATCCTGATAACCGGGCAATGGTTGAATAACACCCTGGTTCTCATCCAGAAAGACCGTAGTAGGGTAACTCAGCCGGTTGTTGAGCCAGGCAGCTGCGAGTTCATGATACCCGCGTGCGCCGTTCTTTTTAAACTGGTAAGTTTTGTCTTTGTAAACGATGTCCTTCTGCTGTTCGGCGTTGAATTTCACCGGATAGTAATGCTCGTTGAGGTATTGGGCGACAGCAGGATTCATAAAAGTGGTGGAATCCATACGTTTGCACCAGCCACACCAATCGGTATATACATCCACAAAGATTTTGCGCTTGTCGGTTTTGCTTTTTTCCAGGGCTTCTTCCAGCGTCATCCATTTGACCCTGACTGGATTTACGGCGACTTTAACTTCAGGAGCTTTTTTGACATTATTGCTGATATTGCGCGCAGTTGTCGTATTCGTCGTGCCCGTTGCGTTTTGATTCAAAGAAGGCCGGGTGGTGGAAGTCCGGGTAGTCGAAGATGTATTTTGCAATTGTGGGCTGCGGCTTTGAGCAGGCAGTTGCGAAGTGCGGCTGGCGGCATTGTTGCTGGCAGAGTTTTTGGCGGCTTTGATATCGGATGGGGTACTCGAACGGCTGTTCGAACTATTGCTGCGCTGGCCCGCTGCCGATGGCGTCAGACTGGTCTTGGCAGCACCGGTCTGCGTGTTCGACCGGGGTGCTGTCTGCGCCGACGCCGGGCCGACCAGAAGGGCGATTATACAAATCACGATGAGCTTGCGCATAGCGGAAACTTTCAGTTTTGATTATGAGAAAACAAAAGTAGTACCCTTAAAACCGAAAATCAAAAACTCGTCACGCCCGGGCAGCCTTTTTTAAAAGAACTTTAACCCCCTCTTCACGTTTAAAGCCACTTTTTGAGCGCCTTGTACTCGAAAGCGGTCATTTTTTCCAGTAATCCGGTCACATCCCGAGCGTCGAGGCAGAGATGGCGGTTGTCGGGTTTCAGAAAACCGTTGTCCACCATATTGTCGAGCATCCGGAGCAAGGGATCGTAATAGCCGTGCACATTGAGCAGACCAATGGGTTTGCGGTATTGCTGAAGTTGTGCAAGGGTAAGGGCTTCGAAATGTTCGTCCATCGAACCATAGCCGCCGGGCAGTGTGATCACGCCATCGGTGCCGTTGAGCAACAGCACCCTGCGCTCCGACATGGTTTCCACATGCATCATGTCTTTCACGCCGGCATGACCCAACTCGAGGCCGTGCAATTGATGTGTGATAATACCGGTAATTTCCCCACCGTGCGCCAGAACGGCATCGGCCAGGACACCCATAAGGCCAACGCTGCCGCCGCCAAAAACAACGCGGATGCCGCGTTGGGCCAGCGTTTTTCCCAATTCAGCAGCAGCGTCAGCAAACCACGGGTGCGCGCCTTTATTGGCGCCGCAAAAAACTGCGATGGAAGTCATAGCGTGATTTTTTACCCGCCACAAACCGGGACGATAGCGGGCAGGTTCTCTTGCTTAAGAAGAGCGAATATCCGGCTTAAGGTTAAAGTTCAGGTAAATTTTTTCAGGGTTGATACCTTTGCTGTGTATTTTTTTATTCCGTATTCAAAAACCGGTTTTTACCATGAACAACAAGCTGATACTGCTCGCTGCGTTTGCCGTTTCCATTTTTCTTTCCTGTGAAAAAGACGCCACTCCTGCTCCAACCGATCAGCCGTTCCGCATCACCGTGAAAAACGAATTCAGTCCACTGAGCGGGCGTTTTGCCGTTTTTTTATCCGCCGACGATGGCAAAGTATTGGTATACAGGGAAATACCCGGTGTCGATACGGTTCTGTTGGAATGGCCGGATACCCTGGCAGACAACCGTTTCGACTGCACGGTGGTAAAAATTACCACCATCGAAGCGCCCGGATCAGGGGTGAAAGACACCACGCTGCACCTGACGACCTATACGAACCTTTCTTCGGGCGAAAGTATCAACCTGCGGGAACTGAACTACCAACAGGTGACTGATCTGAACGTAACGTTTACGGGTGTGACATCGGTGGACACCATCATTGTGCCCGACGGTCTGACGTTTGTGCGCCCCCAACCATCAAACAATTTTACCGGCCAATACCGCATCCTGCACACCGGTCAATTTTGGCTTCGAATCCGCATCAATGGCCAGCCGATGTGGCGTTTTATCCTTTTCAACGACGTGAACGGTCCCTCATTGACCACTACTGTTGACGCGAATATATTGCTGCCCATTTTTGCCGCGCCGGCCAACCTGACTTTCCCATTCACCGCCGCCTGGCAATATAAAGTGGATGGCCTGGTGGATACCACGGCTTTGAAATTTCTTGCTATGGGCGACCTGCTGCGTGCACCCGGTGGTCCCATCCCCGTATTCAGCGATGTGGATATCTTTGAACCAGTTTCCAACGACGTATTCAATCCCGGGCCGAAGCCCTACAATGGATTCCGCGCGCAGGTGAATGGCAGCGACGCATCGAGCGGCGGATACACTTATTTCAGCGACTTTTTTTATCCGGATATTCCCGCGAATCTGCCGGCGCCGGCTTTCGATCTGTTACCGACCGTCTTGGCTGACAACCGCCTGGTGGCGACCCAATGTGTTGGTAATTTTGATGTACTGGTATTCTCTCGTACGCGTACGGGAACTCCCAACATTAACTGGGAAGTTAATACCAAGCCTGCCAATGGAATTGTCTCATACCGCCTGCCCGACGTGCCGGAAGCGCTGGGAAATTCTTTTCCCGCGTTGAAAAACTACGATTTTGGCGGGCAGGTGCGGTCGAAGGCGGAATCGTACGAAAAACTGGATTACGAGTCGGCTATTCGCCAAAAACTCCTCAATGCAGACCCACTCTGGCAGGCGAAAGGGGGATACCTGGGGAGAGAGGAGCTGCAGTAGCAGGTTTACCCGCCGAAGGAACGCAGGCGGGGGTAGTGACAGTAAAAAAGACAGTTTTACCTGTTGTAGTTTTAACGAGGACTGTATCTGCGGGCAACATTGAACCAACATCAAACATGGAAAATTACGATCAATATTTTACCGCTAACCGGCAAGGCTGGAACCTGCGGACCGAAGTCCACAAAAATTCGGAGTTCTACGATGTGGAAAAGTGGAAACAGGGCGGTATCAGTCTCACCCCTATCGAACTGCGCGAAATCGGCGACGTGCGCGGAAAATCGCTGCTCCACCTGCAATGCCACTTCGGGCAGGACACCCTTTCGTGGGCGCGGCTCGGCGCTCAGGTCACCGGCTGCGATCTGTCCGACAAAGCCATCGAATACGCCCGGCAACTTTCCGCAGAGTTGGACATCCCCGCCCACTTTGTTTGCTGCAACCTGTACGACTTGCCAGCACACCTGGAAGGTCAGTTCGACATTGTCTTCACTTCTTACGGGACGATCGGTTGGTTGCCCGACCTGACCCGCTGGGCGCAGGTGGTGAATCACTTTCTGAAACCCGGCGGTTTTTTCTATATCGCCGAATTTCATCCTGTTGTCTGGATGTTCGACGATCAGATGGAATTCATAAAATATCCTTACCACAACTCCGGCGTCATCGAAACCGAACAAACAGGTACTTACGCCGACCGCAGCGCCGGTATCGAATACAGGGAATACGGCTGGAATCACAGCCTTTCAGAAGTTGTCAACAGCCTCACGGGTCAGGGATTGCGCATCGAGTTTCTGAACGAGTATCCTTATTCGCCTTTCGATTGTTTCGACAAAACGGTGAAGGGCGAAGACGGCAATTTCCGCATACGTGGCCTCGAAGATATCATCCCAATGGTGTATTCCATCGGAGCGAGAAAAGAGGAGTAATTTAAAGTCATTGAGGTCATTCTATAATCCGAAATCCGAAATCCACAATCCGAAATCTACAGGGCGCCCGTTTCGCGCAACACCCGCTGCATTTCGGTGAATTGATCGTCCAGTAAACGCCGGATCTCCGATCGTTCCCATTTGTATTCAAAACCGTAGAATCGGTTTTCGTAGTGATTTTCGGTGAGCGGGAAAATGCCGAGCAGCAAAGCATTCCAGCGAATGCGCCCCTTGCCGGTCAGCTCGCGCAGGGGCAGTTCGAGGTATTCCTGTTTGGGAAAATAGCGGTATATGCCTTTGATATTGAGCAAAATATCAATGGCGAGTTCGCGTTCCGGGCGACGATTTTCGTGGCGGAATTCGCTGATCTCGCGAAAATAACGCTCTACCTGGTTGGCTAAGCGGCGGTCGGCAATGCGTTCGCGGGCGACCAGCATAGAATAAAATTGAGGATGATTTTCGTTCAGCCGATGGAGGACCGCCACCGGATCGAAGCCGGCGACGGAGACAAAGGTTTTTTCTTTGCCGTCCTTCGTGATATCAATCCAGCAGAATTTCAGCTCTTCCGTGAGTTCCCGCCACACCAGATCGAGGTAACGGGTATCGGGGTGGAGCCGGTAGTTGCTCAGGGCTTCGCGCAAGAGGCGGGCTGCCAGTGGGCGCTGTTGTTCGTCACCTGCCTTCAGTTTCTCATAAACTGGTAAAATACTCTTGTTGAATAAGTTATCGGCGATGGTTTTTCTCAGCGCCGATTCCGGGTCTTCAGACGATGCCGAAGTGTCCGGCACATTCATGGCGAGCAACGCTTCGTGGATCATCTTTAACTCCGCCTGGGCGTTATAACCCAATGCAAGGGTTTGAGGATGGGTAGCGAGTTGATCAGGGTCGTGCCGAAACCACAAGAGAAGTCCATCGCCCGACAGTTCGCGATGGCAATTTTCCAGAAAAACACGCCCGCGTTCCGGATAGGCGCGCCATGCAATGACCCAGCGGCGGAGACAGGAGATCACCTGCCGCCGGGCATCTTCGTCCTTGATGCGCCGGAAATCCGTCCATTGCAACCCCTTTTTCACCTCTTCGTAATCGGCCTCTACATCAGCTGCGAAATCGAGATAAACGCTTTCCTTGATGTTCGGCTGCACCTGCAACCAACCCGCGCGACCGGCAAGGTCGTGGACAATTTTTTGCACAATGGCGCGGACGTCGAATTCGTAAGCCGCGCAATCCGGATGGGCGCGCACCTCGCCGTTTTCGTCCAGGTCGAACCAGCGCAACGGCAAATTGGCGGCTGGGTCGGGCGATACGAGCAATCCGGGCAGCAGGTATTCGAGCGCCATGCGATAAAACGATTGCCCCCTCCCATCCTGGTCGTGATCGGTAAACATTTCAGCCCCCAAAAGACAGCTTTGCACAAACCGGATGATCGAGGCACGCTGGTCGGTAAACGGGCGGCGGCGGCGGACATCTTCTGCAATCTGTTGTTGCAAGGCCTGGCGTTTGGCAACGAGGCTGAAATACAGGTCTTCCCGCAGCAGATCGCCTTGCTTCACGATTTTGCCCGGCTGCTCGGCCTCCATGCCCTGCAACAGGTCGAGCAATTCCTGTATCTCTCCCAGCAGGTCGAAATGACCGTCGGGGATGAACTGAAAATGGTTGCCGATGACGTCCACCCGTTTCAGCCAATGACATTTGCCGCCGCCGCAACTTTCAACGACCGCTGCTTCCAGCAATTCTTCCGACGGATACACCAAACGGCATATCTTCAGGGTGTTATCCAGAATGATGCGCATCAGGCGGCGATTGTCCGGAACCGATTCGGCGTGTTTGCCCGTGTGCCGCACCGAATCGTTGGGCATATGGTGGTATATTTTCAGGGCCGCGTCGGAAAGGCTTTCGGAGGCAATGGCGAGGTTGTGCAGGCCGGTGGATGAGGGGCATTTGCCGTCGTTTTGGTACTTTCGGTATCGCTCGGCATAGAGCAACACGTATTGCAGCATCCGGTCGTTGCCTTTCGCCGCTTCCTGCAGAATGCGGCCCGGTGTTTCCTTTTGCATGAACGTGATCAGCAGGTATTCATACAGTTGAGCCGACTGCGGGTCAATTTTTGTGCGCACATGGTCGCAGTGCGCGTAGGCCTGGGTGTAATTTTTGACGGCCAGGGCGTCTTTCGCCAGCAGCAGGCTGCGGCGGAAATCGTTTTTTTGCTCAAACGATAAAAGGCCGATCTGCTCCATAGCCTCTTGTCCACGCGGGCCGACCGGGAGGTTGAGCGTTTCAGGGATGGCAATTTCGTCGGCGGGAACAAAAAACGGCGGCACCGTGGCAGCAGAGCGGCTGCCGTCGGTAAAATGGAAATAATCGCGAATGAATACCTGCTTCCAGTTCCTGACCAGATCGGCTTCCGGCAAGTCACTGATCAGATGTTGCAATTCAATTTCTATCGGCCGCGCTTTTTCGGCCAGTTCGGAGGCGGAAATTTGTGAAAGCCGCGTTTGTTCGCGCAACAGTTTGAACTTTTCCTCCACATCCAGCACCACGCGTTTGGTTTTTACATTTTCGATAATATGTTTGAGCAATGTCAGCAGCGGCGCGTGGTTGATCCGGTCGGTTTGGGCAAGCAGGCGTTCGCGGATGTCCTGAACGGCCAGCGGAAGCTCAATTTTAGCCTCCGGCATTTCGTTGGAGCGCGGAGTGGCGGCCAGCACGCTTTTGGCGCTCTCTGCGGCGCGAAGCAGTTGGCGATCACGCGCAAGTCCATGACTTTCAATGGTTTCTCCGGGAGGGAGCGCCGTTTGAAAATTCGCCAGCAGCGCCGGCACAGCGACGTTGCGCGCCAGCACGGTCAGTATCTGCAATGCCGGGCGGTTGCGCTGAATTTCAACGGCAGTGGCGGCTTCCCAGCGCACATCGGGCGTGTCCTCATAGTTCATTGACAGCACCGCGACGAACAAATGGGTCTTTTCGAGAAAGGCTTTGGCCTTTGCGCGGTATTCCTCCGGCGGCACGTCTTCCCTGCTCCAGAAAACGAGCTTGTACTGTACCGGGTCGAACGCAAGTTTCAGTTGACGCTGCAGGTCCTGCGCGGTGGCGACGTCTTTTTGGTCGCAGGAAAGAAAAATATGAAGCGAAAGCGGATCAGACATGGTGCGGGTTTAAGGGGCAAAAATCGGTAACTTGCGAAGGGATTTATAATGATATATTTATTTTTTTGTCTGATAATCAACATCAACGCATTTCAGTCGTGTCCGATACCTCCGTTGCGAACGCTTTCGAGTAAGTTTTGATCTCACCGTTCAGTGGGTTGCGTCAAAATCAACGCTCGCTTGCTCAAAAATGTCGTTGGTCGAGTTATTCCCACCTAAACTACGAAAAACTTCGTAGACATGTCACCTCCTGCCGTAACCTTGTGTCACAGCAACCTCGAAACATTTATCAACAACAAAAATTTTTGCGATTATGACTTCATTCGCACGCCAAACGACCCGGTGGGTTGGTGGCTTCCTCTTCTTCGTTCTCTTCACGCACGCGCTGGGGGCACAACAGCCAGCCAACAACAGCTTCACCGACGACACCCGGCTTCCTGCCGGCATCCCCGGCGAACGCATCACGGCATTGCTGCAAGCTGTCAATTCCAACGACCCCGAACAAATCAAACTATTCATTGACCGTCATATAGGGGATGAATTCCGCAAATTCGTCCCCACCGACGAGATCATCAACGCTCTCCAAGGCACTTACAAACAAACCGGCGGTCTCGATTTTTACAGTGTTCGCTCCTACACACCGGCACGGGAAGGTATGACGATCATCGCCAAAGACCGTTTGTTCGGCAGCTGGCACGGATTCAGTTTCAGGCTCGAAGGGCCGGAACAACGCATCGAAAGGCTCAATTTTTCCCCGGCACGTACGCCCGCTGCCGCCAAATCAGCAGAAAAACCGCTGAGCGAAACCGAATTCGTTGACGTGCTCAGCCGAAAATTGGACGAGTTGTGCCAAAAGGATATTTTTTCCGGTACGATATTGATCGCCAAAGGCGACAAAGTATTGCTCGAAAAAGCCTGCGGCGAAGCCACGAAATCGTGGCACGTGGCCAACAACATCGAAACCAAATTCAACCTTGGTTCGATGAACAAAATGTTCACGGCTACGGCAGTGATGCAACTCGTGGAAAAAGGCAAGGTTCGCCTCGACGACCCCATCAGCAAATACGTGGACGAAAGCTGGCTGCCCAAAAGCATCATCGACCGCGTGACGGTGCACCACCTGCTTTCTCACACATCCGGTCTCGGCAGCTATTTCAACGACACCTATTTTAAAAGTTCGCGCGACCTGTTCCGGCAGGTGGACGACTACAAATCACTGGTGAAAGGCGATACGCTTTCGTTCGAGCCGGGCGCCCGTTTCCAGTACAGCAATACCGGCATGTTGCTTTTAGGCGTCGTCATCGAGAAAGCCTCCGGCGAGAATTACTTCGACTACATCCGCCAACATATTTATGAGCCGGCAGGCATGAAAAATTCCGACTGCTACGAACTCGACCGACCGCAGGAAAACCTGGCCGAAGGTTATATTCCGCAGGGCAGCAATGCCTGGAAAAACAACCTGTTCATGCACGTACTCAAAGGTGGTCCTGCCGGCGGCGGCTATTCCAACGTACGCGATCTGCACCGTTTTGCACGGGCGTTGCAAAGCGGAAAATTGTTGAGCCAGGCTTCCCTGGATAAAATGTGGCAGGATCAATCCGGCGCCGGCTACGGTTATGGTTTTGAGATCGGGATGCCGGCGGTAGGCAAAACGGTGGGTCACGGCGGAGGTTTTCCGGGGCTCAACAGCGGTTTGGATATCAACACCGGCAGCGGCTACATCGTCGCCATCATGTCGAACTACGACATGGGCGCCGAGGCGTTGAAATCTTATGTCAGAAGCCTGATTGACAACCGTTTACAGCCGTAAAGGATAATTAACTCAGTTTGTACCCTACAAATCATGGTAATTATGGGAGCATTGCTACGATGGGTAGGGTACAACCTGTGTCACTTCTTTCAAAAAATCTTCCAGGATGGCGTTGAATTCTTCGGGTTTTTCCATCATAGGCGCGTGGCCGCACTCGTCGAGGAAATAGAGGCGCGAATTCTCGATCAGCTCGTGAAATTTTTCGCCTACGAAAGGCGGCGTTACATTGTCCTGTTTGCCCCAGATGAGAAGGGTGGGCGCTTTGATTTTGTGCAACTTGTCGCCGAGATTGTGTCGCACGGCCGACTTGGCAGTTGCCACCACGCGAATTGCCTTGTTGCGGTCGTTGACAATGCCGAACACTTCGTCCACCAATTCCTTGCTTGCCACCGATGGATTGTAAAAGGTATCGGCCGTTTTTTTCCGGATGTATTCGTAATCGCCCCTTTTTGGAAAAGCGGTGCCAAAAGCGCTTTCGAACAAACCCGAACTGCCAGTCAGCGTGACGGATCCGATGAGTTCCGGGTGCGCCAGTGCATACAACAAGGCAATGTGACCGCCGAGCGAATTGCCCAGCAAATGCACTTTTTCGTAACCTTTGAAATGGACAAATTTGGTCACAAAATCCACCAAACCCATCACGGAAACTTCAAAAATCGGCATTTCGTAAATGGGCAGGATCGGCACCACGACATTATACTTTCCGGAAAAACGCTTGATAATGCCTTCAAAATTGCTCAAAGCGCCAAAAAGCCCGTGCAGCAGGAGAAGGGTTTCGCCTGACGTGCCCGATTCAATGTACCGGAAGCCATTTTCTTCTTTTATCAGTTCGTTCATTGGCAGAATACGGAATGCGGATAGCTAAATACGGAATAGGAGTGGGGGGAACGAGGTTGTCCTGCGTGTACATTAAAATTGTCAATGTACAATGGCTAATGAGACAACCGCGTTTTTCCAGCGCCGACCGGGTTGGGCAAAAGTATGGAAAACCGGTAAACAAATGCAGCAACACTCCGTCTCTGAGACTGCTCAACGCATTTTAAATAAAAAAACGGATAAAAATTTGAGAAATTATAAGCTCACCGGGTTTGATGCCTGCCAGTCATCTGGTAATTGACATACAGCAATATTCCAAACAGCACAACTGCACCGGCTTGATGCAGTACGCCCAGATCCACAGGAACGGTCGCTTTGCAGTTGATCAGTGTAATAATGCCCAATAAAACCTGCATGCCCAATGCAACGACCAGCGCCCCTACCCCTCTCCGCAAAGCGGGGGTTAAATCCGTTTTCCACATTTTCCAGGCGAAATACAACACCATAATGGTCAACACATAAGCCGTATTCCGATGAAGGAATTGGATCAACGCCGGCATAAAGGGATTGGTATCGTAATGGATAAAACTGTCGGTTGTCCAGTGGCCGCCGTCGAACAACACAGATGGAAAGTACTCGCCGTTCATATCGGGCCAGGTGGGATAGAACAACCCCGCTTTGGAACCGGACATCAGGGCGCCCAACGCGATCTGAACAAATGCTACCGCCACCATCGCCCAGCCAAAGCGCCTCCATGCAGTGTGCGCAAATACCGGTGGCTTCGGTTGATATGCGATAAAGAGGGTCCACAACAAATATCCGAATATCACCAGCGCCATGCATAAGTGCAGGGTCAGGTTGTAAGCGTTCACCCAGGGGCGATGGATCAGACCACTGGCTACCATGATCCAACCGAAAAATCCTTCCAGGCCGGCCAGCGCCACCACCACCAGCAAGCGCAACATCAGCCTGCGCGACAACATACCCCGCCCCAGAAACCACATGAATGGAAAAATAAAAACCAATCCCATCAACCGCGCCCACAAGCGGTGAAAATACTCCCAGAAATAAATGAATTTGAACTCGCTGAGAGTCATCCCCCGGTTAATCTTATGATACTGAGGCGTTTGTTTGTACAATTCAAATTCCGCCTCCCACTTGGCTTCGTTCAGGGGTGGCACTGTTCCGGTCACGATTTCCCAACGGGTGATGCTCAAACCGCTGCCTGTCAGTCGTGTGATACCGCCGATTACCACTTGCATAAAGATCATAACCAAACCGGCGATGAGCCAGATACGAACCACGCGCGGGATGCGGTTTTCGTCCGCGTATTTCAATTTCATGTCTCGTGATTTTTGATGTTGGACGGTTAGACTTTGGAGAGCGCGATGATGAAATCAGGATTGTCCAACGTCAAAAGTCTAACCGTCCAACGTCTCCCATTTTTTCAAACAAAAGTAAAACCCTTCTTCATTTTACTTTTCCGCAATGCCATTATCCGTTATAAGTTTTAATGAGTTTAAATATCTCAGGCCTGCGGCCATCATCAGGGCTGTTAATTTGTGGAAAACGTCGTAACGCATCATTGCATTTGCATTTTCCAAAACAGTTACCCGTTTCATGCACATGTTATCCACGGTGCGACACTTTTTGAATCAATGATTTATAACGTTTTAAACAACCAGGTTATCAAATGTTCAAAAACCGGGTGTTTACCTTTTCTTTACGTGCGCTTGTGTGAATGTGTGCAGAATAAACGCCGTCCTATTCACACTGCAGACACATTTTTTAAAATGTCTGGTGATATCCAACGGGTAAATGTGGAATAAGGTGGGTAAAGCACACAGTTTTCCACATTTATGCACCTATAAGATAATTTGCCTGGTCACTGAAGATAAAACCTTTAAATATATAAAAATCCCTACTGTTTGTAACATCCCGAAACAATCTGTTTTTCCGCTGAACGTTTTGAAAATGAATAAATTGTAAATTTTCCTGCTCAATTTACCCAACATGATTTGTAAAAAGCGGATTTTTCTTGTATAAAAACCTGCAATCCATAAAACAAAACCTCCGGGTATTCCGATAACCAATAACTGATAACCAATCACCAACCATGTGCGGTCGCTACTCCTTCGCCCCAAAACCCAAACAACTCGACACCCAACTGCGCGACATCCAGCGCCCGGCGGAATTGAAGATCAGTTTCAATATCGCGCCGACGCACCCGGCTTATGTAATCGCCAACGACAATCCCGGCGCTTTGCAAACGATGAATTGGGGACTCGTACCGCACTGGAGCGCTGACGGCAAAAACAATGGCAAACTCATCAATGCCCGCGCTGAAGGCATCGAAGAAAAACCTTCTTTCCGCGAACCGGTTCACAGTCGAAGATGCCTCGTGCCGGCCGACAGTTTTTACGAATGGCGCCATGAGCCGGGCGGAAGAAAAATCCCCTACCGGATATTGCTGCAAATTGGCGACCTGATGTTTATGGCCGGAATTTGGGATGAGTGGAAACACGGCGCTGAAGTCAAACGCACTTTTTCTATCATTACGACTACCCCCAACCGCGAAATGTCGGCCCTGCACAACCGAATGCCTGTGATTTTGACCGGCCGGGAAGCACAGCAATCCTGGTTGGCGGACTTGCCGCCCGATTCCATTCTTCAACTGATGCACCCTGTTGCTGACAACTCCCTTACCCTGTACCGTGTATCGGAAAAATTGAACAAACCCGGATATGATGCTCCGGATTTGCAGGAAGAAATGAGCGATGAGTGGCGACTGTTCTGACTGCTGATATGTTCCACTTTCAAAACCCACAATCCTCCTTTTCCATGATGTAAAAATCTCTTAGGCGGTCTTTCCATTATCACAACACAAAAAGGGGATTTTTACATCCGGGAAAAGAAAGATTTACAAAAGAATGATCCACAACTACCTCACCGTCGCCCTTCGTAAAATCTCAAAACAACGCGATTATGTACTGCTCAACGTGCTCGGATTGGGGTTGAGCGTTGCCTGCGGCATCCTGATCTTCGCGCTCATCCGATATCACCTCAGTTACGATACCTACCACAAGAATGCAGGTCGCACGGCCCGCGTCGTAATGGACGTGCGAACGGAGACCCTGATGCCCTTTTCCGGCGTGCCAACCCCAATGTCGAAGACACTCCGCGCGGAGTGCGCTTTTTTGGAAAAAACAGCCATGCGCTCGGGACAGGATGAGGTACTTGTCAGCGTTGTCAATGACGGGGGAGAAAAGGAAAAATTCAAAGAGACGGAAAAATTCGCCTGGGTGGAACCGGAATACCTCGAAATCCTGGATCTACCGCTGCTCCACGGCGACGGCGGCGCCCTGGCCGAACCCAATACGGTAGTGATCTCCGAAAAGCTGGCGCAAAAATATTTCGGCTCAACCAACGCCCTTGGAAAGATTCTGCGCCTCAACAACGAAACTGACTTGCGCGTGGTAGGGGTTATGCAAGAGTTGCCCAACAATACGGACTATAAACAGGAAATCCTCGGTTCCTGGGCGACGCTGAAATCTTCCTCCGCATCGGCCAATGGCCTCGATTCCTGGGCCGGTGCCCGGGGGGATAACTATTGTTTCGCGTTGTTGAAGGAAGGACACGACATCCGCGAACTGGAGGCTTTTATGCCCTTCATCAATAAAAAATACCCCCATCCGGAATCCCCCGAACTGTTCACGTACAAAGCCAGGCCCATGCCCGGCCTGCATTTCGACACGGAATACGGCTTTAGCATGGACAAAAAATACCTTTGGGCCCTGGGATTCATCGGCTTGTTCCTGCTTATTACCGCTTGCGTCAATTTTGTCAATATGGCGACGGCACAAGCCCTTAACCGTATCCGGGAAGTGGGCGTGCGTAAATCGTTGGGAAGCACACGCGGACAATTGTTCTGGCAATTTATGTTCGAGACGGCGTTGATCGTTGCTGCTTCTTTGATCGCCGGATTTTTGCTCGCCCGCATCGCTTTGCCTTATCTGAACAACTGGCTCGATGAAAACCTGCACTTTGATGTTTCATTACTGACGGCTTTGGCAGCATTTCTGGTCATTCTGGGTATTTTCCTGACTTTCCTGGCGGGCTTTTACCCTGGTTTGATGCAATCCGGTTTCAACCCGGTGGTTTCATTGAAAGCCGCTGCCGATGTGCCGAACATGGGCGGCCTTTCATTGCGCCGGGTGTTGGTGTCCTCGCAGTTCGTCATTTCCCAGGTGCTCATAATCGGTGCTGCAGTGGTCACAGAACAAATGCGTTACGCGCAGGAGGCCGACTGGGGATTTCGTCCCGGTGCGGTGCTTACGCTCGAAGTGCCCGATAGGCACAATATGAAAAGCCTGCAACAACAACTCTCGCAGATTGCCGGCGTGCAAAGCGTGTCCTTGTGTTACCAACCGCCCGCAGCCGACGCCAACAACCAGACGGGCGTTCGCTATGAGAATCGCCCCGAAGGCGAACCCTGGCTGGTGAACACAAAACCGGCAGATGCTAATTATCTTGAAACGTTCGGACTTCAATTGGTGGCAGGGCGCAACCTTCAACCGGGCGACACTACCCGTGAATATATTGTGAATGAAACCTTTGTTAAAAAACTCAACCTCGCTTCGCCCGATGAAATATTGAACAAGAAGATCTCGATCGAAGCGAAGGCGGCGCCGGTGGTGGGTGTGATCCGGGATTTTCACAACTGGCAACTTTCAGAACCGATATCGCCCATTGTCATCAATTGTTATGCTGCCGGTTATCAAACCTGTGCCGTGCAACTTATACCGGGCAACCCAACTTCAGCATTGGCGCAGATCAGGGAAGTGTGGGAGCGTCACTACCCCGACCATTACTACGAACATCGCTTCATGGACGAACGCATGGATGATTTTTTGGAAACGGAGAACATGATCCTGAGGTTGGTGCGCACATGTGCGGGCATAGCCATTTTTATCGGTTGTCTCGGTCTGTACGGTCTGGCGGCCTTCATAGTGACCCGCAAACGCAAGGAAATCGGCATCCGCAAAACGCTCGGTGCCAGTGTTCCCGGCATCCTTTGGTTGTTCGGGAAGGAATATACCCGTTTGATTATCATCGCATTTATTCTGGCTGCTCCGCTGGCCTGGTGGGTGATGAACGCGTGGCTGGAGGATTATACCTACCGTATCTCGGTCGGGGCGGGCATTTTTGCAATGTCCCTGCTGGCAACTTTCGCCGTGGCAGTATTGACGGTGGGAGTGCAAAGTGTGAGAGCGGCGTTGGCGAATCCGGTTTCGTCACTCAGGTCGGAGTGACGGCGTTTGTAATAAACATTATTAAGATATTCGCGGGGTAAACGAATTTGCGGTCACTCTGTTTACTTTTGCAGTGAAGCGAAATTACGCTATCGAACAAAAAGAAATCGCTGACCCATTCCAATAAACTTTGTAGCCACCATGCAAGAAGCATATATCATCGCCGGGTACCGTTCCGCAGTAGGCAAGGCCGGCAAAGGCGGATTCAAATCGTACCGCCCCGACGACCTGGCCGTAGATGTCATCCAACATTTGCTCGCCCAGGTACCGCAACTCGACCCGAAAATGGTAGACGATTGCATCGTCGGTTGCGCCAACCCGGAAGGCGAGCAGGGCTTGCAGATCGGCCGCCTGATTTCTACCCGCGCTCTCGGCAAAGACGTTCCGGGTATGACGGTCAACCGCTATTGCGCTTCCGGCCTCGAAACCATCAGCATCGCCGTCGCCAAGATCCGCGCAGGCATGGGGCATTGTTATGTCGCCGGCGGCACCGAGAGCATGTCGTTCATTCCCATGACCGGCTACAAGCTCGCGCCAAACTATAACATCGCCGCCAACACCCCCGACTACCTCGTGGGTATGGGCCTTACCGCTGAAGCGGTGTCGCAGAAATGGAATATCAGCCGGGAAGAGGCAGACGCGTTTTCTGTGCGCAGCCACCAACGTGCCGCCGCCGCCATTGATGCAGGTAAATTCAAAGACGAGATCGTGCCGGTGAAGGTACCCGATGTGTGGGTCGAAAATGACAAACGCAAAGAGTCGTTCCACATCGTGGATATGGATGAGGGTGTTCGCCGCGACACGACGATGGAAGGTCTGGCCAAACTCCGTCCGGCCTTCGCCAGCGATGGAAAAGTAACTGCAGGCAACTCCTCCCAAACTTCCGACGGCGCAGCTTTCGTATTGGTGATGTCGGAAGAAATGATGAAATCACTTGGGTTACAACCCGTTGCACGCCTGGCCGGGTGCGCGGTGGCAGGAGTGGAACCGCTTTACATGGGTATCGGCCCTGTGGCGGCCATCCCCAAAGCCCTCAAGCAGGCTGGCATGAAACTCGACGACATCGAAGCCATCGAACTCAACGAAGCTTTCGCCGCGCAGGCCCTGGCAGTGATCAAAGAAGCCGGTCTGAACCCTGACATTGTGAACGTGAATGGTGGTGCCGTCGCGCTCGGTCACCCGCTGGGCTGCACCGGCGCCAAACTCACAGTGCAGATACTCAACGAAATGCGACGCAGCAATCAGAAATACGGCATGGTGACGGCTTGTGTCGGAGGCGGGCAGGGAATCGCAGGGATTTGGGAAAGATTGAATTGATTCCGTCCGCAAACGACGCATACAATGAGGGTATATGGTTCTTATAGATTCACATAGTGGTTTTCTACTGTCTGCTAATTAAACCATCTATCGAATATCCACCGCTGCCAGTTACTATCAAAGCGATACAGATTCCTATTATCAAAAGGTGATATTCGAATCCTTCTCCGTTTTGATTGCCGGACCAGTTCATAAAAAAACCGTTGCTGTAATTGGTCGTAACAATGGCGCCAATCATGATTATGCAAATCAGCGCTGCGCATGATCTGCTGCTAAAACCGGCAATGAGTCCGACCGAGCAAAAGAACTCGATGACAATTACAAGGAATGCAATAATCCAGGGTAATTTCATGGTTTCAGTAAAGAAACTCATAGTAGCTTTGAACCCGTAGCCTCCAAAGAGGCCAAACAATTTTTGTGCGCCATGCGGCAACATAATGAAGCCAAGTGTCAGACGCAATACTAAGCCTGTTAAGTTGTGATCGGTGAAAAAATGAAATTGTTTCATGCCCTTATTTTTTACTGCAAAGGACGACCGGGCAGAAACGAAAACACTTAAGGTACATTAAGAAAGCGAAGTCGCCCACTTTTTTCTTAATACGCTCAGAAATTCCGGTGTGACGCCAATATATGCGGCGATGAGTTTTTGAGGGATACGTTGTTCCAGGCTGGGATACTTTAATTTGAAGTGAGCGTATCGCTCCTCGGCGGTAAGCGACAAATTTTGGGAGATGCGTTTTTGAAGCGCTATAAATCCTTCCTGCCATCTCTTATTCGAGAATTGCTGCATCGCGGGTATTCGCTCGTGCAACAAGTCGTAATTGGACTTGCTGAGCTGGAACAGTTCCGTATCTTCCACTGCCTGTATGTAGTAAAAAGATGGCATGTAATTCAGGAAACTGTCCAGATCTATGACCCACCAGTTTTCGATTGCAAACTTGATGATACATTCCGCTCCTTTTTCATCCGTGTAGCAGACTTTCAGACAACCTTTTCTGACAAAATAGTCGTACCGACACACCTCTCCTTCTCTGAGAAGGAATTCCTTTTTTCGAATCGACCTGGCTTCTAAAAGGGATGTAAATAAATCCCATTCAGCGCGATTGAGACGCACATGCTGAGAAATGTTCGAAATGAGGAGGTCAAAATCCAATGGGTTGAATGATTTTTTCGGGATAAAATTAACGGGTTTTGTACAATGAATGAACCTACGCCGTTTCAATAGGCAACCGTAATTTTGCCGTGCTTATGAAAAATTTTTTCCTCGTTCTTTTTCTTGCTACGTTCCAATCCATTGTTGCACAAGACTTTAAGTTGGAAAAACTCCCCGATTTCATCAATTCCATCTACGATGAGATCACGCCTGTGCCGAGCCGCGATGGCAGGACCTTGTACTTTACCCGCGTCGGTTATCCGGAGTTCGAACACACTTTTTTGCTGGACAGTATCGAGCAATCCAAAACGCTTTCCCCGGAACGGTACGAACGTATGCTGGCAAGTATTTATACTGAAATGGCAGGAACGGCTGTCTACAACCCCGTGCGCTCCCCTTACAATCAGGACGTGTGGGCAGTCCGGGTGGATTCTTCCGGTTTTGAAGTTCCGATGCACCCCGGTTATCCCCTCAACAACGCCTTGCCCAACAGCATCGTTACCATTACGCCCGACCCGAACGCATTCTACGTCGTCAATCAGTTCGATGCACGGGGGAACATGAGTCGTGGCTTTTCGATTGTCCGCCGGCTCAGCGACAGTACCTGGGGCTTTCCGAAGCCTGTGGAGATCAAAGATTTTTATACCATCACCTCCGATGTGAGCCTGACCATGAGTTTTGACGGACAAGTACTGATCCTTTCGGCCAACCGTTTCGACTCGAAGGATATGGATTTGTACGTGTGCTTCCGCGAAGGCGAGAACAAGTGGAGCGCGCCGCAGCATTTGGGCAATGCTGTGAACTCGCCCATGCGCGAGACTTCGCCGTTTTTATCGGAAGACAATACCACCCTGTTTTTTTCTTCCAATCGCTCCGGCGGCAGCGATATCTACATTTGCCGGCGTCTCGACGATAGCTGGAAAAACTGGTCGGCGCCCTATAAAGCCGTCGAACCCATCAACTCCTTTGCCGACGACGGTCAGCCGTATTTCAACATGACTTCCGGTTATCTCTACTTCACTTCGAAACGCGACGGCAACAGCGATATATTTCGGGTGCAAATTGCACCACCGCAACCAACGGAAATCGAGATCATCGGTCGTGTCATTAATCGCAAGACCAAAAATATTCTCCCTAAGGCACAGGTTCGCTACTGGACGGATGGCAACGCGGCCAATGCTATCACCGCGACCGATGGCACTTTTCGCCTGAAAGTGCCTAAAGGTGTGAAATTTCATTTGAAACCTGAAAAGCCCGGATTTACGGGATCGGTCGAGGAAATATTTTTTCGCCGCGATTATTATTACTTCGATGAACATTACCTCAATCTTCCAATGGATCCGCTGGAGGTAAATGCCAAAATCGAATTGCTTCCGATATTTTTCCAGCAGTCCAAACCCGTTATTTTGGAAGAATCCTACAGCGAACTGGAGCGACTCGCCGCTACCCTGACCGAAATGCCGGGGCTTCAAATCCGAGTGGAAGGTCACACGGACAACGTTGGTAAAGCGGAGGATTTGCTCCGGCTTTCAGAAGAACGAGCCGAAGCCATCAAAGATTTTTTGGTGCAAAAAGGCATTGACCCGAAACGGATTGCCACGGTGGGTTACGGCCCTAAGTATCCGCTCAATGACAACAGCACAGACGAACTGCGTGCGCAGAATCGGAGGGTGGAATTTGTGATCACGAAAATTTAACTTCTCTTTCCAACTCAGACGGTGACTCGCAGTCGCCGCCTGAATCGCAACACGACCCATGCAACTCTACAGCACGAATAACCACAACCTGCGTGTCTCCTTCCGGGAGGCGGTGATGAAAGGTTTGCCCGACGACAACGGACTTTTTATGCCGGTTGAGATACCTGCGCTACCCGGGCGCTTTATCAGGGAATTGAAGAAATACTCGTTTCAGGAGATATCTTTTACCGTTGCCAAAAACCTTTTGCAGGATGCCATTCCGGATCCGGATTTAAAAAACATCATCCGGAATGCCATTGACTTTCCCGCCCCGCTGGTAAGGTTGGATGATGATACCTACATACTTGAATTGTTTCACGGGCCATCCCTTGCCTTCAAGGATTTTGGTGCACGCTTTATGGCTCAGACCATGTCGTGGCTCAATCGCGGAGAGGACCAAGAACTGACTATCCTCGTTGCCACTTCGGGCGATACTGGCGGAGCGGTGGCCGCAGGTTTTCATCGAACACCGGGTATCCGCGTGGTCATACTTTACCCTTCCGGAAAAGTCAGTCCCTTGCAGGAAAAACAACTGACGACGTTGGGTCACAACATTACGGCATTGGAAATGGAAGGAACTTTCGACGATTGCCAGGCATTGGTCAAAGCAGCATTTCTGGATGCAAATGTCACAGATAAACTACGGCTGAGTTCGGCCAATAGCATCAACATTGCCCGGCTGATCCCGCAGTCGTTTTACTATTTTGAAGCGTACAAACAGGTAACACCGTTGCCCTCCCCATTGGTTTTCTCCGTGCCTTCGGGCAACTTCGGAAATCTGACCGCCGGGCTTTTTGCCAGGAAGATGGGTTTGCCCGTACATCAATTCGTCGCCGCAACCAATGCGAATGATGTGATACCGGAATACCTGGAAACGGGGAAATACCATCCTCGTCCTTCTGTCCGGACACTGAGCAATGCGATGGACGTAGGGGCTCCGTCTAATTTTACCCGGATGCTGGATTTGTATTGTTCCACGTGGAACATGATGCGCGAAGACGTAGTTGGCTTCAGTTTTTCAGACGAAGAAACAAGAGAGGCAATGCAGGAAGCGGACAAGCGACACAACTATGTATTGGACCCGCATGGGACGGTTGGATACCTTGCGCTTCGGAAATATCAAAAGCAAAATGTTTGTACGGGTGTTGTTCTCGAAACCGCCCACCCTGCCAAATTTGCAGAAGATGTGGAGATAATTCTGGGGAGAAAAATTGTCATTCCCGAGCGGTTGGCGACACTGGCGAACAAGGAAAAAACCGCAGTCCGAATGAAACCGGATTACGCTTCTTTTAAAGAATGGTTGTTGCGGCATTGAACTATTTCCTGAATTGCACTTTTTCCGGACAAAGTGCAATCAAGATAGGGAAGAAAGAAATGGGAGGTAAAAAAATAGGGGATGTTCCACGTGGAACATCCCCTATCCGTTTGTTTAACCCCTACCCCTCATCGTCTGTGCTGTCGCAATCGTAATACTTCTTGGGTAAAGAAGGTCTTTCTCTTCGCTCTTCGCCTTTGGGCGTTGCCTGCAATTTCTGAATGATACGGGCGCGTTCCCGCTCTACTTCTTCCTGCAGCCGGGCGTCTTCCTGACGGTCGAAATACAATATGCCGTCTACCCAGGTTTTTTCGGCGCGGGCATAGACCGATAGTGGATTTTCGTTCCACAGTACGAGGTCGGCGTCCTTTCCGATCTTGATGCTCCCTACGCGGTCGTCCACGTGCAGGAGTTTGGCGGGATTGAGGGTCACCATTTTCCAGGCATCTTCCTCTTTCATGCCACCGTACAGTACTGATTTAGCGGCTTCCTGGTTGAGGCGGCGCGCCATTTCAGCGTCGTCGGAATTGATAGCGACGAGTACACCCCGGTCGGCCATCATCTTGGCGTTGTATGGAATGGCTTCATACACCTCATATTTGTATGCCCACCAGTCGCTGAACGACGAACCGCCTGCGCCGTGTTTCGCCATTTTATCGGCTACTTTATAACCTTCGAGTATGTGGGTGAAGGTGTTGAGTTTGAATCCAAATTTTTCCGCCACACGCATCATCATAGTGATTTCGGATTGCACGTAAGAGTGGCAGGTGATAAAACGCTTCGATTCCAGTATTTCAAGCAAAGCTTCCAGTTCGAGGTCCTTCCGGTAAGCCTTACCGGGTTTTCGCTCCTTTCCGTATTCCTGTGCGCGGGTGAAGTAATCCACATAGGTTTGCTCCACGCCCATGCGTGTCTGCGGGTAGCGGGTGCGATTGTTGTCGCCCCAATTGCTTTGCTTCACGTTTTCGCCGAGGGCAAATTTGATAAAGCCAGGCCAGTTCTGGAATTTCAACTCTTCCGGCGTGGCGCCCCAGCGCAATTTAATGAGTTGGGTTTGGCCGCCGATCGGGTTGGCCGAACCGTGCAGTAGGTGGCTGCTTGTGACGCCACCTGCAAGTTGACGGTAGATGTCGATGTCTTCGGCATCGAGGACGTCGCCGATGCGTACCTCCGCGCTCGATTCTTGTGTACCCTCGTTGACCGAACGGCTGACAGCGATGTGCGAATGTTCGTCTATGATACCTGCGGTCAGGTGTTTTCCGGTGCCATCCACAAGCAAAGCGTTATCCTGCACCGGCAATTGGCGACCGATCTTTTGAATTTTTCCATTAGAGATCAGCACATCGCAGTTCTGCACGATACCGTCTTTTTCATTTGTCCAGACGGTAGCGTTTTGGATCAACATTGTTTCCGCTTTGGGTTTTGTCTTCCAGCCAAATGCGGTGAAAGGATAAATGACCTCTCCGACCGTTGGCTCTACGACGGGGTTTTGTTTGGTAGGCTTGTCCGGCCCTGTGGGCGCCAGGAATTCAGCGCGCCAGTCGGTCCAGGCGCCATTGGGTAAGGTTCCACGGCCCGTCCATTCCTTTGTGTCGGCTGTGCCGGAAAGTTCGATATAACCTTTGTTCACGGTATCTGGCTGAAAAGAGAGTGTGACAAGGCCGGCTGCAGTTGCAGTGAGATTGGCTTTGACTTTGGAACTGTCGGCTTTCATGACCTGTGCATCCGGCGCTTCAGGTTTTCCTTTTAACAAGAGGGTATAGGATTCTTTGCCGACCTGGAGTTTATAGGTGCCAAGGCGGCCAGGGTTGGCGGTGAAGTAATTGGGAGCTGTAACTTCGAGTGGTTTACCCTGTGTCCAGTTTTGAAGGATCTTTGTATCTTTTTGAAAAATATTGCCGGAGGTAATGACGAAGTTAGCGATTTTGCCCGGCTCGAGGCTTCCGACGGCAACCCCCTGGCTACCGGCGGAGAGGGCGTATAAGCCGATGAAATTTGCCGGGTGATAGGTCAGGGCCTGCAAAGCCGTTTGTTCCGAAAGGCCATATTCAATTGCTTTGCGCAGATTGTCCCAAAACTTGCTTTTGTCTTTCAAGCCCGCCGTAGTTAGTGCGAAAGGAATACCCGCTGCTTCCAGGCGGCCGGGATTGGACGGAGCCATTTCCCAATGTTTCAGGTCTTTCAACTGAATATTCAGGGCAGTATAAGGTTCTTTCACATCGTAGTTCTCAGGAAAAGCAAGCGGCACAAGAAGTGTATGGCCGCTTGCTTTGATCGCATCGAGGCGTTGGTATTCATCGCCAGCCGTTTTGATGAGGTATTTGACGTTGAATTCTTTGCCGATCTGAGCGATGCGCAGCACGTCGAGCTTGTCGCCTGCTTCAAAGATTTGGGGCAGGCTTTGGGCGGCATTCCAGGCTTCCAGCGAAAGGTTGCGCTCTTCTTTATAACCTTCAGTCTTGTACCATTGTCCGTCCAGATAGGTTTGGCGTATAAGTGCAATGCACCCCATGAGTGAGGAAGGATAATTCTGTGTGCTCGTTCCTTTTCTGAATGAGAGAAAGTGAGCAGCCTGAGTTGTCAGAATGGTCTCGTGTTCCTGATCATCCGCTAAAGTCACGAAAGCGCCCGTACCGCGCGAAATACCGTCGGCCCGATGGGTCAAAACGGCGCCGAAGCCGACCTTGCGCCATTCCTCCGCGGCCTTGGCATCGGTAGAGAATACTTCGGCAGCGCTGTATTCTGGTTTGAGCGCTTCATTCCAGGAGAACGGCCCCTTTTTATTGGACAAAGGTTGTGGCGGGCGTTGTCCGGGTCCACCTCCCTGCGCTCCCCCTCCTCCGGCCGGGGACGGAGGAACCGGCAGGCCAAAGTCGGTGGCATACAGATCAATAAATGCCGGGTAAATTGTTTTTCCTGTGCAGTCGGTCACTACGGCGCCGTTTGGAATGATGACCTTAAGGCCACAGACTTCCACTTTCCCGTCGCGAATAAGTAAGGTGGCGCCTTCAATGCGGGTTTTGTAATCCACATAAATAGTGGCATTGGTGAAAGCGAACAGCGCCGGTCTTTCGTCGGAAGGCGCCGCTTTCGGAAAGGTAATTTGGCCAAAACAAGGAATAGTAATCTGAATAAGGGTTGAAGCGATGAAGGAGCGAAGCAGAGCAGTTGTTATTTTCATGCGATAAATTTATTTTCAAACAAGCGGGCACAGTACAATGCCGGGTTACTTACCAGCGGTGAAAATAACAAAACTGCTGCTCCTTCTCAGTCAAGCTTCCAAAATCTCCGGCGTATCAATCTCTGCAATAAGTGCTTCGATGTCCGCTGCCGTGAGTTCGTGATCCACGATCTTTCCTTCAAAATACTGCTGATAAGCCGACATGTCGAAATAACCGTGTCCGCACAGGTTGAAAAGGATTGTTTTGGGGCGGCCTTCCTCGCGGGCTTTTTGTACCTCGCGTACCACCGTTGCCAGTGCATGCGTTGCCTCCGGTGCCGGCAGGATGCCTTCGGCTTTGGCAAAATCCACGCCTGCCTGAAAACACTCTTTTTGCATAACCGCTTGTGCTTCAATAAGTTTATCGTGCAATAACTGGCTAACGATCACCCCTGCGCCATGGTAGCGCAATCCGCCGGCATGGATGGGGGAAGGCACGAATTTGTGCCCCAGGGTGAACATTGGCAACAGAGGCGTCATGCCCACCGTATCACCAAAATCATAGCGGAAAACGCCACGGGTGAGTTTGGGACAGGAGGCCGGTTCGGCTGCGATGGCGCGTATGTTCCTGCCTTCTTCCAGATTCAGGCGCAGAAAAGGAAAAGTAAGTCCGGCAAAATTGGAGCCGCCGCCGAATGGCGCCACCACAATATCGGGCATATCGCCGGCCATTTCCATTTGTTTCAGCGCTTCCTGTCCAACAATGGTCTGGTGCATCAGCACGTGGTTGAGCACGGAACCGAGCGCGTATTTGGTATCGTCGTTCATCGCGGCGCGTTCCACCGCTTCGGAAATGGCGATGCCGAGACTGCCGGGCGAGTTTGGGTCCTGGGCGAGAATCTGACGGCCGGCATTGGTCAGGTTGGTGGGACTGGCAAACACTTTAGCGCCCCAGGTATTCATCAGCAGTTTGCGGTAGGGCTTTTGTTCGTAACTGATCTTCACCATGTACACTTCGCATTCGATGCCGAAGTGGTTGCAGGCGAAACTCAGTGCGCTACCCCACTGCCCGGCGCCTGTCTCGGTGGTGATGCGTTTCACGCCCTCCTGTTTGTTGTAATAGGCCTGCGGCACAGCGGTATTGGGTTTGTGGGAGCCGGAAGGGCTGACACCTTCGTATTTGTAGTAAATTTTACAATCAGTGCCAAGTAATTTTTCAAACTCATAGGCCCGGTAAAGAGGGGAAGGACGCCACAACGTGTAGAGATCGCGTACCTCATCGGGTATCTCTACCCATTTTTCTCCGGTGACTTCCTGTTTGATAAGTTCCATTGGAAACAGAGGCATCAATGCTTCCGGCCCGATGGGTTCTTTCGTACCGGGGTGAAGCGGCGGAAGGGGCTTGTTGGGCATGTCGGCCACGATGTTGTACCAGTGGGTGGGAATATCGGTTTCGGCGAGCAGAAATTTGCGATGCTTCATCGGTGTGGAAAATGTTGGTGAAGTGAAAATATGCAGAAAAAGAGGGTAAAAATGGCGAAAGCGCTAAAAAAACAGTAATTTTTGTAGGAAAAAAATGAGATCAAAAATCCGAAAAGACAGATAATTCGGTCGAAGGCTTATTCTAAATCCCCAAATGAACGTTATTTGCTTCGTTTTTCACTCATTTTCCACCCTCTTTTTACCCTTATGCCCGGCAACTCATTCGGCTCTCTCTTCCGCATCACCACCTTCGGCGAATCGCATGGCGCTGCCATCGGCTGCATTGTGGACGGCTGCCCGGCAGGTCTGGATTTTGACCTCGACTTTATTCAGCGCGAGCTCGACCGACGCCGGCCGGGACAGAGCGCCATTGTGACCCAACGCAAGGAAAGCGATACGGTGCAGGTACTGAGCGGCGTGTTCGAAGGAAAAACGACCGGTACGCCTGTTGCTTTCCTCATCCCCAACGAAGATCAGCGCAGCCGTGATTACGACCACCTTGCCACAGCCTTTCGGCCCAGCCATGCCGACTACACCTGGCAAGCCAAATACGGTCATCGTGACTACAGGGGCGGAGGCCGCAGCAGTGCCCGCGAAACGGCGGCGCGTGTGGCAGCCGGCGCTTTGGCAAAATTGCTTTTGAAAACACAAGGTATTGAAATACAGGCTTATGTAAGTCAGGTTGGTCACCTGGAACTGAAGCGAAACTACTCCGAACTCGATCTTTCACTCACTGAAAACAATGATATTCGGTGCCCCGATCCTGCCATGGCCGAAAAAATGATCCGCTTTATTAAAAAAGTGCGCAAAGCGGGCGATACTATTGGGGGTGTCATCACCGGCGTGGTGCGCGGCTATCCGCCCGGCCTCGGCGAGCCGGTATTCGACAAACTTCACGCCGACCTCGGAAAAGCAATGTTGAGCATCAATGCAGCCAAAGGTTTCGAATATGGCTCCGGCTTCGAAGGAGTGAAGATGCTGGGCAGCGAGCACAATGACCTTTTCAGGGTAGAGGGTGGAGGGTTGAAGGTAGAAGGCTTGGCACCCTCTACCCTCCACCCTCCACCCTCCACCGTCACCAACTTTTCCGGCGGCATTCAGGGGGGCATCTCCAATGGGATGGATATTTATTTCCGCGTGGCGTTCAAGCCGGTTGCCACCATCATGCGCGACCAGGAATCGGTGAACGCCTCGGGCGAGCCGGTCACGGTGAAAGGCAAGGGTCGCCACGATCCCTGTGTGGTTCCGCGGGCTGTTCCGATCGTAGAGGCTATGGCCGCGCTTGTATTGGCTGATCATTTTCTCCGCCACCGTGTCAGCAACCTTGAAACCTTCCAACCATGATACCTTCTAACCTCGTCAGACGCCTGCGTGCGACCTGGTATCCCGACGAATACCACGGCTGGGGTCGCACCCGCCGCTACTTTGAAGGCTGGTATTTCAAGGCCGTTTCGCCCGACGAGCGGCATGCCATGGCGTTTATTCCGGGTATATCCATGGATGAAAACGGCAGACAACACGCGTTCGTCCAGGTCATGGATGGTAAAGCCTGCCGGGCGCAGTATCACCGTTTTCCGGCGGATGATTTTCGACCGGCGGCGCGGTGCTTTGAAGTTGCAGTAGGAAATAATACGTTTTCCCAGGAGAAGATCAGCCTCGATCTGCCGGGTATTTCCGGCGAAATAAGCTTTCAAAATACGTCTCCCTGGCCGAAAATGCTCGGCGCGCCCGGCATCATGGGCTGGTATTCGTTTGTACCGTTCATGGAGTGTTTTCACGGTATTGTGAGCTTGCATCATACTTTGGAGGGGAAATTGAAAATCGGAAAGGAAGAAATTGATTTCTCCAACGGCAAGGGCTATATCGAGAAAGACTGGGGTCGGTCGTTCCCGCGCGCCTACGTCTGGATGCAAACCAATCATTTTGATGCGCACGACCGGGCCTCGTTGATGGCTTCGGTGGCGCACATACCCTGGTTGGGCAGTTATTTCATCGGTTTTATCAGCGGCTTTTGGCTCGACGGTCGCTTATTTCGCTTCGCAACGTATACCGGTGCACGCAAGTTTTTGGTAATCAGCGATGAACATGTGGAATTGATTTTTAAAAACCCCAAAACGGAACTGCGTTTGCTGGCAAAACAAGCGCCCGGCACGGCGTTGAAATCGCCCATTTCCGGTGAAATGACGGGAAAGATCAACGAAAGCCTGCAGGCCGAAGTGCAGGCGGAGTTGTTGGAAAACGATCGCCGTATTTTTGAAGGCACAGGCAGAAACGCCGGGCTGGAAGTCGCCGGCCAGGTGGAAATATTGGTTTGAGGGTTTCAGCGTTTTGGTTTCACATAAACCTGAAACCCTCAAACTCTTTAATCCTGTACCCTTATTTATGCCGCCGATGGATTCGCCCCAGACCACAATGCGGAAAACGCTTCCGGCAAAAACTCCCGGTTTATTCCACATTTTTCTGAAACATCAGCATCCGGTTGGTCATATCAAACGCGCACAAATGTCCCAGACCCATGCGGTCGGGGCGGTCGCTGCCGGTATAAACACATCCTGCATCGAGGTCCAGATACCGGTTTTGTCCCAAATGAAGGCGTTGTTCTTCAATGTCATAATACGGCATAGGCGTATGGCCATGCAGGACGATGCGTTGCCCCAGCCAGTCATAACGGATAAAATCGTACCACCTGCGAATGATCAGCAGATCGCGTTGGTCTTCCAGTGGATCGTATAAATTGAAATTGAGCCCGGCATGCACAAGAATGTATTCATCCACCTCGAAGTAATAATCCAGTTCGCGTATAAAATCCAGATAGGTATCCGGTATGTCGGACGTCACTTCGACGCCAAAACTGTCCATTGTTTTTTTGCCATCGGTCAGCAACCAGTTTTCCAGTCCTACGGGGTCGTAGAGCGAACGCAGGAGAATTTCTTCGTGGTTGCCGCGCAGGCAGTGCACGGCATAGCCGTTTTTTTGCAAATTAAAAATCTCGTCGAGCACGCCTTTCGAGTCGGGGCCCCTGTCCACATAATCGCCGAGCAGGTATAATTGATCTCCTTTTGAAAAAGCGATCTTGTCGAGCAGCGCCAGGAAAGTCTTGCGGCAGCCGTGAATGTCGGAAATAGCAAATTTTGGCATAAATGAAGGTTAACGGGTTGAAGGGTTGGCCGGTTGAGAGGACCAGACGGAAATGGAATCAGTGTCCAAGGATCATTTTGGTATGCGGAATTCCATCTTCCAGGTATTCCTCGCCGGTGGATTGGAAGCCGAAACTTTCATAGAATTTTACAAGGTACGATTGTGCTCCAATTTTAATCGGTTGATTGCCAAACAAATGCCGGCACATCTCGATGCTGCGCTGCATCAGTATTCTGCCTGCGCCAGTCCCCCGCGCCGAAGGCGACGAAACAACCCGTCCGATGGAAACATAACCTTTATAAGACACACCTTCCGGAAGCAGCCGGGTATAACAAATGAGGTGGTCCGCTTCATTGCGCCCCATCAGGTGCCAGGAGGCAAGGTCTTTTCCATCTGCATCGAGGTAGGGGCAATTTTGCTCCACGATAAATACTTCCTGGCGCAGCGCCATGATGTCGTACAATTCAAAGGGCGTGAGTTGGCCAAACGGCAGGCAGGAAAAAGTGAGCATTAGACGATTTCGGATTTCGGATTTCGGATTTGCAAAAATACTCAGCCGGGAAATAAGTTAACAATTCGCAATCTGTAATCTGCCATCAACAATCATTTTACCTTTGCCAACCATTTTTCCCATCTTGTGTTTGTGTTACGACACTAAACTTTGTTACAACATGAAAAAACTTTTCTATTTAACTGCTCTCCTTTTGCTGGTTGCATACGCGCCGGCGCTCGCTCAGATC
This sequence comes from Saprospiraceae bacterium, assembly GCA_019187225.1. Classification (GTDB taxonomy): domain Bacteria; phylum Bacteroidota; class Bacteroidia; order Chitinophagales; family Saprospiraceae; genus M3007. The sequence goes on along the minus strand of JABAQQ010000041.1, from coordinate 98,880 downwards.
AAAACCCCCGCACCCAGCCCAGTCTGCAAAGTCAATCAGGAAGTTGGCCTGATCAAAGTAGACCTGGAATATTCCCGCCCCAGCGCCAAAGGCCGCAAGATATTCGGCGAATTGGTTCCTTTCGGTGAAATGTGGCGCACCGGCGCTAACGCTGCTACCAAAGTGACTTTCAGCGACGATGCCAGTGTTGGCGGCGGTAAACTTCCGAAAGGCACTTATGCCCTCTACACGATTCCGGGTGAAAAAGAATGGTCGGTCATTTTCTACAAAAACACCAATTTCTGGGGTACACCCGGCAAAGATTATAAGGAAGAAGACGTGGCAGCCCGCGTTACCGTTCCTGCACAATCGCTGCGCGATGCCGTTGAGACTCTTACCATGAATTTCAACAACCTGCGCAACAACGGCGCGGATCTCGAGATCAGCTGGGAATACACCAAAGTCGTCGTGCCCATCACGGTGGATACAGACTCGAAAGTCATGGCCGATATCAAAGCAACGCTGGACGGCCCATCTGCCGGCGCCTACTACGCTGCTGCACGCTACTACTACGAGGAGAAAAAAGACATGGCGCAAGCCTTGGCATGGGTAGACAAATCTCTCGAAAAAGGTGGCGAAAAATTCTGGATCGTCCGCCAGAAAGCGCTCATCCAGGCCGAATTGGGTCGCTACAAAGACGCCATTGCCACAGCCGAAAAAAGCACCGAACTGGCCAAAGCCGACGGCAACAGTGACTATCCGCGTATGAACGACAAATCCATTGCAGAGTGGAAAAAGAAAGCCGGAATGAAATAATTCGATTTCGGATTGCAGATTTCGGATTGAGTCCGATGCCTCCAGGCGTTTGTGCAATCGGTCAAATGATATTCTTCAGGCAGCCTTCCCCGGGGGGCTGCCTGTTTTTTTGCCAAATACCAACAAGTACCCGGCGATCTGTTTACGTTCTTAATTTGAACCGTCTACATTTGCTTTAAATTCAATTGTATGAAACAAATCATTCTACCCTTTTCTGTCCTGTTTTTATTGCTGGCGAACCTTTCAACGTTGTCCGCTCAAAATCCCGGCTGCGACGGCTCGCGGTACAAGGATGACGTCTTTACGTCGGTCAAAAAAACGACTGTGAATTATGGTGCCAATACCAATCAACTCAACCAGCAGATCAACCTGGCGATAGATATCTACGAACCTGAAGGCGACAACCTTTCCGCCCGTCCGGTGGTGATATTAGCGCACGGGGGCAGTTTTATCTTCGGCGACAAGGGCGATATGAAAAAGTGGTGCGAACTGCTGGCAAAAAAAGGCTACATAGCCGCTTCCGTTCAGTACCGGCTGTATCCGTTTTTTGTGTTGGGCTTCCCCGATTCCATAAAGATTTTCGACCAGGCTGTCAGGGCAATCAACGACATGAAAGCGGCAGTCCGCTTTTTCCGGGACGACGCCGACAATAGCAATCTTTTCCGCGCCGATGCGGACAATATTTTTATCGGCGGTTATTCAGCCGGTGCGGTGGCAGCCTTACACGCGGGCTTTTTAGACAGCGCCGACGTAGTGCCTTCTTTCATCCAAAATGCCATAGATGCCAATGGCGGTCTGAATGGCAACACCGGTACGGCCTCCAATCAGGCGTACCCTTCTTTCATAAAAGCGGTGGTGAATATGTCGGGCGGTCTCTACCGGAGCGATTGGGTGGATATCCATGATGTTCCAGTGGTGAGCATTCACGGGACAGCTGATGAAACGGTACCGTTCGTTTCCGGTCTTGCTGCCGGCCTTGCGTTTCTGGAAGGCAGCAGTCTGGTCCATCAGAAAGCGGAATCGGTGGGTTTGTTACACAACCTGCATCCGGTTCCGGGCGGTGGACACACCAATATTTACGAATCGAGTCAACCGGCGTATGTACCGCACATAGATACTTTTTGGGTGAATGTGACCACCATGCTGGAGTTTCTCGTCTGCCAGACATCGGCGGTGGATGAAGCTGAACATGAGGCGGAAAACTGGTCGGCATACCCCAATCCTGTGGTAAGCGGGGTTTTTCAAATTCAATTTCCAGGTGATATACGGCAAGCCTCGCTTGTGATGACCGACCTTTCGGGTAAAATTGTTTTTCAACAACACAACATTCAAGACCAGGGCATTGTGCGTGTTTCCGGACTACCTGCAGGCGTTTACACTGTCCGGCTCATGGACTGGGAAAATGAGCGGCGGCAATTTGCAGTGAAAAAACTGGTATTGGGCCGGTAGTTGTTGCCGTTTGGCTGCGAAATACGACCGCTTAAAAATTTTAACATTACCCGGAGACAAAATTACACGTCGTTCGCCCGGTTTGGCATGGTTTTTTGAAAATACTATGGCGAAAGGGCTAACATTTGATTGGTTAATTGTTTTCATGGTTATGTTGTAGCCGTCCAGTCGAAAAGACTGGACGGCTTTTTTTATTGGGGTATTTTCATCCATGACGACCAATGACGCATTCCCTACAAAATATTCACCTCCGGCTCCAACCGCACCCCGAATGTTTGTTCCACCGATCCTATGATGGCGAAAGCCAGATTTTTCACTTCTTCACCGGTTGCGCCGCCGTGGTTTACCAATACAAGTGCCTGTTTTTCGTAGCAACCCGTATTGCCCACCCGCTTGCCTTTCCAGCCGCACTGCTCGATGAGCCAACCCGCCGGGATTTTTACCCTGCCGCCCGGCAGTTCATAAGAGGGGACGTTCGGATGTGTCAGACGGATACGCTCCAGCACCGTGCGATCGGTTTCCGGGTTTTTGAAAAATGAACCGCAATTGCCGGTTTTGGCTGGATCGGGCAGCTTGGAAGAACGGATTTGGATAATGGCGCGGCTCACATCGGCAATCCCGGGTTGATTTATACCTTCGGCTTCCAGTATTTTGAGAATGTCGCCATAGGAAACGTTGATGCGGTGCTTTTGTATAGTAAGCGATAGCGTCACGGAAGTAATACAGTATTTCCCTTTGCCTTCTTTTTTGAAAAAACTGTCGCGGTACCCGAAGCGACAGTCTTTTCGGCTGAAATGCCGGAGTCGTCCCGTAGCGAGGTCGACTGCCTGAAGACCCACAAACACATCCTTCAGCTCCACTCCGTATGCGCCGATGTTTTGCACGGGTGCAGCGCCTGCGGTGCCGGGGATCAGGCTCAGATTTTCCACACCGCCGTATCCGTTTTGTACAGCCCACAACACGAAATTGTGCCACACCTCGCCGCCGCCGATACGCACCCATATCCGGTTTTTGAACCGGCGAACAACTTCAATCCCGCGAATGGAGTTTTTCAAAACCAAACCCTCCGGATCCCGGGTGAACAATACGTTGCTGCCGCCGCCCAACACAAAAACAGGACGAATACCGGATCGCAACGCTTCGCGCAGATCCTGGAGGCTGTGAATTTCTGCAAAATTCGGCGCCCTGGCAGGGAGACCGAAAGTATTGAAAGGCAATAGGGGAACGCTTTCCTGGATTTTCATTCCTGCAAAAGTCAACAAATAACCAAATCAACAATCAACCGGATCAACAATCAACAGCCATTTTTTACACATTCAGCCAATACACTACTTTCAGCACCAAGGCCCTGTTTTTCGGCGTCAGGAACTTCGCCTGGGTATTGGGTAAGGCCTCTGCAAAGGAATTGTCCGTATACACCAAAAAAACGTCGGAAACCGGTGCAAAACGCCATTGGATCCTGGCGTTGACGTTAAAATTATTGATCTGTGTGTTGTATTGAAAAAAAGCGCTGGCGAACAGATTGCGCGCAAACGACAATTCCGCGCGCGGCCCGATCAGCCAAAAATCCGCAGAAGCATACGGCGCCGGCAACCGGATGTGGTTGTAGCTATATCCCAATGCGAGGATACCGACCGGCTGCCAGCGGTACCGCAACTCCCCTTCCGCGCGCACAAAATTGCCGTTGAAAAAGTCTCCTGCCGACAGGTCAATCGTCCCCTGAAATTTGTAAGCAGTGCTGCTGTTGAACCGAAACCGCGCACCGGTATATGTGTATCCCTGGCTATCGGGCAAGGGGAGCGTACCCGGTTCGTACAAATTCGTCGGGTCGAATGGCTCGAACAGGTAGGTGTAAGCATTCCAGATCACTACATTGACAAATGTCTGATCTTTCATTTCTGCGGAACAATACACCGCCACATCGCGGTCGGTTTCCTGAAAATCGAGTGAATAAGTTTGCGTGCCTTCAAATCCTACCGTCCAGGTATTGATCGTTTTGCTTTTGGGGTAAAAAGTGCGCCGGATACCGGGGATAAAAGTCTGGAAACCGATGCGTGGCACAAAACCGGTTTCGGCAGTGTAGTTGCTGTCAACCATTTGATAACCGAGGTAGGCGCCGAAATAGCGGTCGTTGTAACCGAGAAAGTGTGCCAAAGTATGGCCGCGCTGTTCCTTATCCGGCGAAAAAGAACGGTGGTAATACCACTCGCCTTCCCAGCGGTTGTCCTTCGAGTAAAGATTATACTCCAGTCCTGCCACGCGGTTCCAGGGTTGATGATCGGCGCGCTGCGATTCATTGAGGTTATCCAGGAAATTCTGTTTGTTGACGAAAACGGCACTCACCGCACTTCTTCCGAATACTTTTTGTTGAACGGTCGCCACGGTGAAATTGGCTGCCGGAAGCGCCAGGGCCGTATCCCAGTTCACCCTTTCGGTTTGCATGTTCAGCAGGCCGACGCGCAGATCGTCCGTTAATTTTCCGCTGAGGCGCGCGCCGGCGATGATCGGTACCGTTTCGTTGAGCCGGGTCAGGGGGTTGCGTGCCAGCCCGATGCGGCGGGAAAAGAACGGCCGTGTATCCGGAAAACCGAACATGGAGAACAGGTCGCGGTTTTCGAGAAAAAACTGCCGCCTTTCCGGAAAAAACAACTCGAAACGGCTCAGGTTCGCTACCTGTCGGTCTACTTCCACCTGGCTGAAATCAGGATTGATCGTCAGGTCGAGGTTGAGCGCCGGCGTGATGCCTATTTTGGCATCGCCACCTGCATTGCGGGTCCATTTGTCCTGTTTCTCAACGACTTCCAACGAGTTTTTATCGCGCTGGTAATCCAGGGAATAACCGCCGGTGACATAGGGTATGAGGGCGACGTTGGCGCCCGGTTTGGGGGGCGGAGCATCCCAGATCAACGTTCCGGTGAATGCCAGGTTGTTGGGCGGGAATTGCTGCGGCACAGGATGCCAGGTGCTGACCTCCCAATTTTTAATGCGGGTGCGTACAAAATTGATCTTCCATGAATTTTCTCCCGGAAGCACCGAATAACGAAGGGTTTTGAACGGGATCGCTATTTCCAGTACCCAACGGTCGTCGTGATTCCGCACAGCCGATTCCCAGCGGTTATCCCATTCGAACGACTGTGTAGCGCCATTATCGATGAGCGCTTCACGCTGTACGTTGAGGGGGCTGACACCAAATAAAAATCCGTTCAAGCCGTCTTTTGAAGGGTTGAATAGCAGGTTCAGTACGTCGCTGGTGCCCGCGGCGAAATCGCGTTTGAGGCTTTGAATAGTATAATCCTCTCTTGGCTGCCAACACACGGCGCCTATGTACAAATGCCGGTCGTCGAAGGTCATGCGCACTTCGGTCCGCGCCGTCGCCAATCCTGTATCTACCGGGAACTGGCGTTGAAAATCGGTAAGAATTGCGGCGTTTTGCCAGGCAGCTTCGTCGAGTTCACCGTCTGCATGAATGGGTGTGTTTGTCTTTTGTATTCTTAACGTGCGTTCGGGAAATTGAGCGCAAAGCGGTACTGTGACGAGGAGGATAAGGGGGAGTAAAGGAATTTTCATCAGCCAAATTTTGTACAAAGGTATAAAACCTGTGAGGTTGAATGAGAAGCGGCTGTTTAAGTGCCCGGTACAATGGTTATGTTTGCCCCGCCAAATGAAACGTGCAACAATACGATCAAAATGACCATTCTCGTCACCGGTGCCAACGGGCAGGTAGGCCAGTGTTTCCGGCAACTCGCCGCCAGATACCCGCAATGGCGCTTTATTTTCCATGACTATCCGGAACTCGACATCACCGACGGCAGGATGGTGTTTCCTTTTTTCAGGGTCCTCCGGGACGACAAAATAAAGTGGTGTGTCAACTGCGCGGCTTATACAGCCGTGGACAAAGCCGAAAGCGAGCCGGAAAAAGCGCGCAAGATCAACGTGACCGGCGCAAAAAACCTCGCCGAAGCCTGCGCCGCGCAGGGTATTCCGCTCGTACACCTTTCCACCGACTATGTTTATCACAACCGGCAGAACACGCCCTTTCGTGAAAACGACCCCGTTAGCCCAAAAAGCGTGTATGCCCGAACCAAACTCGCCGGCGACCGCGCGGTTTTGAAAGCCAATGCACTTGCCATGATCGTACGCACCTCATGGGTGTACTCTGAATTTGGCAATAATTTCGTCAAAACCATGCTGCGACTCGGCGCCGAACGCCCCCAACTAAATGTGGTTTTTGACCAGATCGGAACGCCCACGTATGCTCCCGATCTGGCTGGCGCGATTTTACAGGTGATTCAAAAAATTGAAAATAAGGAAATTACATCTGAAAATGCTTCAGGCATCTGGCATTATTCCAATGAGGGCGTCACGAGTTGGTACGATTTTGCAAAAGCGATTTTCGACATAAAAAAGATGCCATGCGGCGTCAATCCCATCGAAACGAAAGACTATCCCACGCCTGCACAGCGCCCGCCTTTCAGCCTTTTGAACAAGACAAAAATAAAAACGGCGTTTGGTATAACGATTCCCTATTGGCGCGACAGCTTAGAAATATGCCTGCGCAACCTCGACGTTTGATCACTATAAACGAACGGATAGTAGGAATGGATCATGGATTGCCAAAAAGGCTTGTTACTTTTGTCCTTAGAAACACGAACTCCAAACCGGCAACCGGCTAACCCGAAACCTCTCTGCTCATGAACGAACCTCAGCATTTGATAGCCCTCAAGGCCGCTTTGCAGGAAAAACGCCAACCGCTGTACCGTTCCATCATCCGTTGGACGTGGCGATTGCTGGCGGGCGGCGTTGTGGCGGTCGCTATTTTGTTCCTGACGATCAATTTCACAGCCATTCCTTCTTTCCGCGAACTGGAGGATCCCAGCCTTTCCTTAGCAAGCGAAGTGCTGGCAAACAACGGTGAAGTGTTGGGGCGCTACTTCACCGAAAACCGCGTGCCGGTCGCTTACGAAGACCTCAGTCCACACCTTGTCAATGCGCTCATCGCTACCGAGGACGAACGTTTCCGCGAACACTGCGGTATTGATGCGAGGGCAGTGGCGCGGGTGATATTCCGTACCATCCTGTTGCGCGATCAGAGCGCGGGAGGCGGTTCCACCATCACCCAGCAGCTGGCAAAAATGCTGTATTCCGACCGAGATTTTTCCGGAATGGGCAAGATGCGAAAGACAACCAAGTTGATCTACATGAAATTGCGTGAATGGATCACGGCGGTCAAATTGGAACGGAGTTATACAAAAGAGGAGATACTCGCCATGTACCTCAATCAGTTCAATTTTATCAACAACGCTTACGGCATACATGCGGCGGCGGAAGTATATTTCGGCAAAAATCAGGCGGACCTGAAAATTGAAGAAGCAGCTTTACTGATCGGGATGTTGCAGAATCCTTCTTATTTCAATCCCGTGCGTTACCCCGAACGCGCCATGAAACGGCGCTGGATCGTACTGTATCAGATGTACAACAACGGATTTATCACCAAAGAACAATTTGACAAATTGAAAGTCATTCCGCCTGATATGAGCCGCTTTAAAAAAGTGACTTTTACCGACGACAGAGCGCCTTATCTGTGTGCGGAATTGAAAAAAGACCTGGCGGCTATACTCGACGCACCCGAATGCCGCCGCCCCGACGGCTCGAAATACAACATTTATAAAGACGGATTGAAAATATATACTACGATTGACCCGGTGTACCAGCAACATGCCGAGGCGGCCATGCAGGAGCACATGAAAAAACTCCAGGCGCGATTTTTTCAGGTTTGGAAAGGCCGCGACCCCTGGACTTACCGAAACCGGGAAACGACTGCGCGAGAGATTGAAATCAGAAAAGAAGCATTGTGGGATCGTATCCGCGAAAGCGAACGCTACCAAAACCTTCGCCCCAAATATTTCGATGCGCTCACCGACAGAATGCAACGAAAATACAATTTTGAATTGCGCGATGTCGATATAAAACGAATGCTGGAAGAAGAAGCAAAAGCCGGTTCTATCAGTCAGATGGTCGCCGACGGTACGGCCACGGTGGAGCAGGCGGCTGCCTACCGCCGCATTTTGAATGGCCCGGAATGGCAGGAAATCAAAAATCAGTACCGAGCCCTGCAAGCCGCTGCCAAAAAGGCGTTCGAGACCAAGGTGGATATGACCATTTTCTCCTGGGACAGCCCCAGTTTGGAAAAAAGAACCGTCATGTCGCCCATGGACAGCCTGCGATACCACCGCATGCACCTGCAATGCGGCATCCTGGCGATGGACCCTACCACCAGCGAAATAAAAGCCTGGGTGGGCGGTATTAATTTCAAACATTTCCAGTTCGACCACATCCGAACCGACCGTCAGGTAGGCTCTACATTCAAACCCTTCGTGTACGCAACGGCAGTGGCGCAGCAAAGCATAAGCCCCTGTTTTTCTGTATATGATCAGCCTGTGACCATTTCGGCGCGTTATCAGAATTTTACCAATATCACCGACTGGACGCCGAAAAATTCCAACAATACCTACTCCGGCCTCCGCATGACGCTCAAAGAGGCGCTCAAAAACTCGGTCAATTCCATCAGCACCTACCTGATGAAACAAATGGGCGATACCGAACCCGTTCGCGGCCTTTGCAACAACATGGGCATTGACTCTTCGCTCGGCCTGAATGGGCGCTACCGGATACCCAAACAACCCTCTATCTGCCTCGGTGTTGCTGACTTGACGGTGTGGGAAATGACTGGCGCCTATGCTACTTTTGCCAACAAAGGCATCTACGGCAAACCCTATGTGATCAAGGAAATACGGGACAAAAACGGCCGGCGCGTGTACAGTTCATTGCCGGAAGAACACCCGGCCTTGCCGCCCAACGCCAATTACGTCATGTTGCAAATGCTGAAATACAACGTGGCCGGCGCCCCGGGCATCAATACGCTTAAAAGTGAAGTAGGCGGCAAGACCGGTACCACGCAACATCAAACCGACGGTTGGTTTATGGGGGTCACGCCGCGACTCGTTGTGGGCACCTGGGTGGGTGGCGAAGACCGCTGGATCCGTTTTCTCTCGCTTTCCGACGGGCAAGGTTCGCGCATGGCGAGGCCGATATTCGCCGGATTCATCAACCGGCTGGAAAAAGATCCGAAATCGGGCTACGACTTCAATGCCCGCTTTGTGCGTCCCTCCGGCGATCTGGGCATTGAACTCGATTGTGCCAACTATACCGAAGGAGAAGCGGCGCCCACGCAGGACGAAGAAGAATTTTATCCTGACATCTACAACGACCAACTGAACGAGGACGGCACCGTGCCGGGGCAAAAACAGAAAAAACCCGACGACACATTTGGCGACCAGTTGGAGGGAGGAAACTAAGCATGTTGGAGGTTATCCCATTACGGTAATTACTAAGGGAAACTAAGCATGTTGGGGATTGTCTCCCGTCGCGAAAACCCTCAATATGCGCTCTAATGCTTCAGCACCTGCCGCACGATGCGCCCGCTTTCCATCCGGATATTCAGAAAGTAGGTTCCTGCCGGCAAGGCCCGCAGATCGATGGGGAGTGAAATCTTCCGAATCTGATGCGTCTGCATGAAGAGCTGCCGCTGCTGCGTATCACTCAGCGAGATGGCAATGTGCTCCGTTTTGTCCAACTCCATATCCAACAGCATATTGCCGCCGGTGGGATTGGGAGCAAGCGAAAAGCGGCGGACGGATGGTGGCAGTGCCGTGCTGGCAATGCCAACCGGTGGCGATAACAATTCGCAGCCGTACAGGTCAATGACCCGGACGCTGAACAAACCTTCGGTCGGCGCCTGATATTCCAATCCTGTTGCACCGGGTATCGAATCCCACATCTGGGTATCGTAATTGAAAACGACCCATTGAATACTGGCAAAATTCCCCTGAATGGAAAGATTGTCGTAATTTTCAACGAGGATGGCCGGCGCTTCGCTTTCCACCATGAAAATCTGTGTGGAATACAAATTCGAACAAACGCTGTCCATAATCTGAACCTGGTATACACCTGGTTCCGTGAATGCAAGGACGAATGTTGTATCGGAGGAGGTGGTTGTCGAAATGGCTTCGCCGTCTTTGAACCATTTCAGCTCATGTGGCGACGGCAGATTCGATGCAGTGAGCACAAAATTCTGGCCCTCGCAAAAAATGGTATCGTTGACGCTCAACACCGGCATACCTGGCCCGAGTTGTTCAATTTCAAAAGTATCGTGCCGCACACAACCGGCACCATCCGTTGCTGCAACTGTGTAAATACCGGGATTGAGATAAATAATAGAAGGTTCTGGACCTGCCTGCCCGTTCGACCACGAATAAGTGACGGGATTTGTACCGCCCGTTGAATTGACGAATAGGTAGCCGCTCAAAGAATTGGCGCACACGGGGCTAAAAATATTTTCCAAATTCAATTGAAAGGGCGAACATAATTCCTTGATTTTCTGAATTTTACCATCGTCGAGCAGCGTTACGTACAACTCGCCGTCTTTATCCTCCCCGAAACTGCTGTACTCGTAAGCGCTGAGATTGGCCAATTGCGCCGTAGTAAAAGTGCCGTCGGCATTGCGGCGGGTATACCACCAACGACCGCTGCAATAGTCGGCGAACAAATAACACCCGTATAAATCGGGGTATTTCACTCCCCTGTACACGAATCCGCCGGTCACCGAGCAGCCGTTGCCCGAACCGTGAGAATATTCAAAAATGGGGCTGATGTAATTGCTTGCGGGAAGGCAGCCGTTCGTGTTGTAGTTATGAAGCCCTTCATTGCAACGCCAGCCATAATTGAGCCCGTCCGTATTGGCCGGTTCAAAATCAATTTCCTCGTATGTGCCCTGACCGACATCGCCCGCCCACAAATCTCCGGTGAGCCGGTCGAAGGAGAAGCGCCAGGGGTTGCGCCAGCCGAGCGACCATATTTCGGGGCGGTAATCCGGATTGCCGACAAAAGGATTGTCCGCCGGTATGGCATAAGGCTCCGTGACGCTGCTGTTGCTCACGTCGAGGCGCAGTATCTTACCAAGCAGCGTGTTTTTTTTCTGACCGTTGTTCTGGGGGTCGCCGCCGGAACCGCCGTCGCCGAGCGCGATGTACAGATAGCCGTCGGGACCGAATTTGAGACAACCGCCGTTGTGGTTGGCGAAAGGCTGATCCTGCGTGAACAGGATCAGTTCGCTGTCAGGGTCGGCCTTGTTGGGGTTTAACGAATCGCGGGAGAAGCGCGAAACACGCGTGTCGCCGTCCGTTTCACGGGTATAATTGACATAAAAATAGCCTTTTTCGGCGTAGTCGGGCGGAAAAGCGAGTCCCAGCAAACCCTGTTCATTGCCGGTGGAACGTACCCGTGCATCAATGTTGAGAAAAGCCTCCGGGAGGCGGTTGCCGAGGCTGTCGAGGATCCAGATGTAACCGGCTTGTTCTACCACAAAAAGGCGGCTGTCGCCGCAATGAGCGATGTCCACCGGACGCGTGAAGCCGGAGGCGAAGTCCTGGAGCTGGATTTTGGGTTGAGAAAAGAGGGAAAAGGGAAATAAGACAAACAGGAAGAGATTCTTTTTTTTCATGGCAGCGAGCGGAGAGGTGAACAGACCGGAAAAGGGCGGCTGAAAGATAGTCCTGCCAGAGGGTATTAGACAAATGCTTTTTAGTCGGGTGTCAGGGAATGGCGAATCGTCCTACCCCCAACAACCATACGATGAACAAGGCGAGGCGTCAAAGGAAACCGGTTTAACTGGAAATTGCTGATTGGAACGGGACATGCCCCGAACCAGCGGAGCTCTCCTTAAATTCTCATTAAAATACCGGCATAATGACCTAAATCATCAAATTAAGGCAAGCGGTGACTTTATCTTGCGCCTTTCTTCCAAATTATCACTCCCCCCTCTGTTTTTTATCTGTTTTGTCACCCTCGCCGTCCGGCACGAGGGCCAAAGGAGCATTTTGATCACCCTCATAATAATCTAAAAATCCTGTTTTCTAATGAAAAAAACATTTACGGTTTTTCTTTTCATCGCTGCCACCGGTTATTTTTTGTCCTGCGTCCACGAGCCGGCAACCAATGTGGACATTGCTTTGGAAGACCTGTTGAACCAGAAATCGGCCACCGGTTCATTTGAAGCCTATATTATGCCTGTCAGCGGCGATTATGCTGCGCTACCGAACCAGGATGTTAAAAATCCGGTCACGGCGACCAAGGTGGAGTTGGGGCGGATGCTGTTTTTTGAAACTGGTCTTGGTGTGGAACCCACCTACCCGGTTTCAAAAGCGACTTATTCCTGCAGCAGTTGCCATGTTCCTGCAAGAGGATTCACCGCGGGCCGTTTTCAGGGCATTGCCGACGGGGCGATCGGATTTGGTCAAAGCGGCGAAGGCCGTTCTAAAAATCCCTTGTATACAGGCGACGATGTGGATGCACAGGGCGCCCGGCCGCTGCCAACTATCAATACGACCTATGTCACCAACGCCTTGTGGGCTGGGACTTTCGGTTCATTTGGCGTCAATATCGGCACAGAATCGGTTTGGCAACAGGATTCGCTCGTGGAGATCAACTTCAAAGGATTGCAGGGATTGGAAGCCAACAATGAAAGAGCCTTGATTGTCCACCGGCAGGTCGTGAACAAGAAGGTCACCGATTCTTTGGGTTATACCGCCATGTTTGATGCGGCTTTTCCGGATATTCCGGCAAGTGAACGTTACACCCGCCAAACTGCGGCTTTTGCCATTGCCGCCTATTTCCGCACGATCCTGACCAACGAAGCGCCTTTCCAGCGCTGGTTGAGAGGAGATAAGACGGCTATGACAGAGCAGCAGAAAAATGGCGCTTTGGTTTTCTTTGGAAAAGCCGGCTGCGTCAGCTGTCACAACAGTCCGTCGCTGAACAGCTCGCCGCACCGGTTCTATGCTTTGGGTGTCAAGAACCTTTACCAAAACGGCCATGACCGGTCCTTCGGACAAGCGCAATTTCGGACGCGGCGGCTTCACGGGATTGCCGGAAGACATGTACAAATTCAAAGTCCCGCAGTTGTATAACCTAAAAAATACAGGTTTCTATTTCCACGGCGCCAGCAAACAATCCTTGCGGGAAGTGGTGGAATACTTCAACAACGGCATTCCGGAAAATCCCGACGTTCCGGCCGGACAGATTGCGGCACAATTCCGTCCGCTGGGTTTGACGGGACAAGAAATGACCGACCTGGTCGAGTTTCTTGAAAATGGTCTGTACGATCCGAATCTGGAGCGGTATGCACCGGTTCAGACGCTGTCGGGCAACTGTTTTCCGAATAATGACCCATTGTCCCGCGTGGAGACGGGGTGTAATTGACAATGTGTTGTGCGCAGCGGAGAGGAAAGCTCGCCTTTATACTTCGATGTGAAAAGAAAAATGACCCTGGAAAACCTTAAAACCGCCAGCGACCTGCTCAAAACCTCCGGCAGCAGGTTGGAAGATTACGACATCGTTTTTGTCAACGGCGATGCGAAAGCCGTATTCCCGTTCTGGAACATGCTGAACGGCCCCATCGCCGACGCCCTCTGGCATACCGGCCAGGTGGTCTCTTTCCGCAGATCGTCTGGGAGTCCGTTCAATTCCAAAGCGAGCGTTTTTTCGGGTACTGTTCGGGAATGAGTCCTGTCATTCCAGGATTCGTTGGATACAGCTATTTTGCAGGCGACTTCTTGGTTGCTTTTTCAGGTTTACCTATTTTTGACCGATGCGCACCACCGGGGCCGTGCTGCCTGCCGTGGGCGCTGTAATGAATTCATTCACCAACCTGTTAACTGCCATGCGTGAGATCATGTTGATCATCCATTTCATAGGCCTGGCTATGGGCCTCGGCACCAGTTTCGCATTCATGTTTCTGGGTATGGCCAGCGCTAAAATGGAAAAGCAGGATGCCCTGAAATTCCGGCTGAACATCCTTGCCCTGAGCAAAATGGGTCATATCGGCCTGACCCTGCTGGTCATTTCCGGGATTTTTCTAATGACGCCGTATTGGGGAATGCTGGCGAATATGCCGATGCTTATCGCGAAGTTAGTGCTCGTGCTGATTTTAGCCGCGTTGGTTGGAATTATCGGTTCGGAAGGCGGCAAAGCGAAAAAAGGCGATGCCGAAATGCACCTGAAAAAAACAGAACCGCTCGGCAAAATCGCCCTGCTGACAGCATTGCTGATTGTGATTTTAGCAGTGTATGTATTTAATTGATTTTGGCCCTTACGGGGGCCCATTCACTTGGTAGAGGAACACAAAAATCATTAAAACCGCGTACTTCGTCGCGGTTGAGGATGCCCCATTAGAGTAGAGGAACACCAAAAGTCATTAAAATCCCAAATCGCAACAGCCTAATTTATTGAAAAGTGTACATTTGCAAAGCAAACGCAAAATGTATACAATGGCAGCATCTACTAACTTGTTGGATACAAAAACAGTCAGTTTGAATGATATTCTGGGAAATGGTAAAATTTACCGGGTGCCGCTTTTTCAACGTGACTATTCTTGGGAAGAAGACAACTGGGAGGATTTGTGGAATGACTTGTTGTATTCCTTCCGGCATGATGAACCACATTATATGGGCTCTATCGTGTTGCAATCTATAGGAGAGTCAGAGCGGCAATTTCAGATCATTGACGGCCAGCAACGATTCTCCACGCTGAGCATATTAGCATTGGCCGTAATAAAAACAATCCAAGATTTAGCAGAAAAGGGTATTGAGACGGAAGCTAATCAAGAGCGTGTAGAGATTCTGACCCGTCAATTTATTGGACAGAAGGATCCTGCCTCACTTACCTATTCCAGTAAATTATTCTTGAATGAAAATAACGATGGCTTTTATCAATCCCGCCTAATCCAGTTTAGACAACCAGTATCCATATCAAAATTATCTGATTCGGAAAAATTACTTTGGAATGCTTATCGTTTCTTTTTGAATCGTCTTGATGATCTGTTTAAGATAAATCCCAAAGGCGAAGAAATTACTAAATTTCTGACTCATTTTGTTGCTGATAATTTGCGCTTTATTCAAATTACAGTTAAAGATGAACTAAACGCTTATACAGTATTTGAGACGTTAAATTCACGTGGCGTTGATCTCACTGCTACTGATCTATTGAAAAACTTTATGTTTTCATTAGTAAGTAAAAGCCCAAGTGATTTAGCAGTGGTTAAAACTCAATGGAAGAAAATTGTAGATGCAATCGGATTGAAAAAATTTCCCGTTTTTCTGCGACATTACCTCAATTCAAGACGTGAACTTGTCCCAAAAGAATATTTATTTAAAGCCGTTAAGCAAATTGTGAAAAAAGATAGCGATGTATTAGATTTATTAGACCATTTAGAATCTCAAGCTTATATTTACAATGCATTATCCAATCCATATGACGATTATTGGAAAACAGATAAAGATACTGAAGAATTAATAAATGCTCTGACTCTATTCAATGTAACACAATGTTATCCACTACTTATGGCATCATTTGAAAAATTACCTATAGTAGAGTTTAAGAAAGTATTACGTGCTGTTGTAAACTTGTCATTTCGCTATAATGTTATTGGAAAACTTCAAACTAATAGGATGGAAGAGGTATATAATCGTGTTGCAATAGATATATTTAGTGTACGATTAACATTAGCCAAAGATATCATTGCTGAACTACAGGATATTTATTTGCAGGATGATGAATTCAGGAAGTATTTTGAACTTCGTTCGTTCAATACTAATAATAGTCAGCAGAAAAAGATCGTACGTTACATACTATATAAACTTAACGCACAATTACCGGATGGCGCCAAATTTGACTTTGAAACCGACGAAGGTACCATAGAGCATATTTTGCCGGAATCATTGAACGAAGATTGGCGAACAGAATTCACTGAGGAACAACACTCTAAATACCTTTTTATGATAGGTAACCTGACGCTTTTAGAACCTACAAAAAACAATAAAGAAGCGGCTGCCAAGCCGTTTTTAGAAAAAAAAGCAATTTATGAATCCAGTAAATATGCTATTACAAAACAAATTACCAATCAAACATGGACAACTAAAATGATCGAACACCGACAGATAGGGCTTGCTAAAACAGCTTGCGGTGTTTGGAAGATATAAGAGCATGTTGGGGATTTTCTCATCGGGCCAAAAACGGTTCTTTTTCCGCCATTTTTCATCTTTTTTCAATCACGTAGATCCTGCTATGCTCCTTCAAAAACGCGAAAGAAGCCCTCGTTTTTGGCCCGATGAGAAAATCCCCAACATGCTCTTATCCCACCATTTTCGGCGACAAAGTCATATTGCGGCAAGTGCTGCTTTCCGACATTCAGGACCTTGTAACGATTTCATTTTAGGACGGCATTCAGGCAATGACAAAGGAAAAGGCAGCAGCAATGCAGGAGCACATCAACAAGGACTACACGGGCGGCAACTCCATTCATAGATGCATTGTTGACAAAACAACGGATCACATCATCGGGACTTTTTGCCGGACGATGAAATTGAATATGAATTGAGTGCAAGAGCGTGAAAAACACCCTTCATCCCGCCCGCCGCTTCTCTTCCTCCGCTCCGCCCTGCCGCCGTCGGCTCGGCGCCACTTTATTGTTCCCGAAGCGATAGGTGAACGACAGATTCGCTACCCGCGTTTCGCGTTTCACGTCGAATCGTTCGAGGTAATCGGTGAACGCCAGGTCGGCGGAGGGATTGATGGTCCAAAAAATATCACTGATGTTGAAGCGGATGGTTCCTTTGCGTTCCCACAGCGTCTTCTGAACGCCTAAGGAAAGTTGCCAGCGGGGGTTCAGGTCCATGTAGGCATACAATTGTTTGCCTTCGTAAGAAAAATTGACTTCGGCGGCCCATCCTTTGGGGAGGGTCAACGTGTTGTTCGAGCTCAGGTTGAAATTGACCGTGCCGTCGTCGAGGGGCGTATTCGCCACGTTGCCCGTGAAGTTTCCGTAAAAGACGTTGACATTGTTGACGCTCGACCACCATTTGGCCGGTTCGAGAGTAGCGGCCACCGTAGCGCCGTAGTATTCGAAAGCGGTGATGTTGTCGTCCGTCTGGATGGTTACGCGCGGCAGTTCGGGGTCGGGTTTGATGACTTGGGTGATGTTGTCGGTCGTTTTGCTGTACGACAATGTGGTGACGAAGCGCTGCCGGAAAGTGTGCGTGAGTTCGTAAGCCCAGGTGAACTGCGGCGTGAGGAAGGGGTTGCCCTGACTGTCATTGGGCACTTTTCGCTTTCAAGGCATTGTTGCGTTGTTCAGGGAAAGGGCAGGGCTGCCAGTCGTTTTTGCATGGGCGATTGGTTAGTCTGTTGGATATTTGCCATCCGAAGTTCGTAAAATTCGGGTCATATAATGCTTACAAGAAGAATTGCCATTTCAACCGTATTTATCTTTTTTACATCGCTCTGCGCTGCGCAAAGCGATTTCCTGTTGTTGCGGGAAAAAATGCAAATTACCCTCGACAGCATCGTTGCTGCCGACGCGCTACCGGGCGCTACGCTGGCGGCGGTATTGCCCGACGGCCGGCTCATCAGTTTAGCGGCGGGGTTGGAGGACGTTGAATTGAAAAAAGCCATGTCCGCAGGCGGTCAAATGTTCACGGGCAGCACCGGCAAAACGTTCGTTTCGGTCGTGGCCCTGCAATTGGTGTCGGAAGGAAAGATCAACTTAGACGACAAGGTCGCCCGGTATTTTTCAGCGGACAAGGACGCCTGGTACTACCGCCTGCCCAACGCGGCCAACCTGACCGTGCGCTCGCTGATGAACCACACCAGCGGCCTGCCCCGCTACATTTTTCAGGAGTCGTTTTTGAATGAAGTAAAATCCCAACCCTTCCGCACCTGGACGCCGCAGGAATGTCTTGCTGTTTTGCTCGACCTCCCTCCGGTTCACCCCGTCGGCGAAGGCTGGGGCTATTCCGATACGAATTATCAGTTGCTCGGCCTGATCATCGAAAAAGTGACGGGTGATGCTTTTTACCGGCAGGCCCAAAAGCGATTGCTCGATCCATTTCAACTGCGCCATACCTATCCGTCCACCCAACGCGCTTTGCCCGGGCTGGTGCAGGGCTATGTCGGCGACGACAACTTTTTCAATCTGCCGAAAAAGACGGTCGAAAATGGTTTGTACGCCATGAACCCACAATTTGAGTGGTGCGGCGGCGGCTTTGTGACCAATGCGGAGGATATGGCCGGGTGGCTGAAATGGCTGCACAATGGCAAAGTGCTCCAACCGGATGTGTATGCACAACTTATTGAACCCGTTAATTTTAAAACAGGAAAACCCGCTGATACCGGCTACGGACTCGGCACTTTTGTCTGGCAAACAGCCCTCGGCAAATTCTTCGGCCACGCTGGCATCATGCCCGGCTATCTGACCCAGGTGGAATACTCCGCCAAATACGGATTCTCTATCGCCTTTCAGACCAACACCGACCAGGGCTTGGGCCGGAAATACCACGCGCACGTGCAGCGCTTTGCGCAACTCCTGGCGTCGTGGCAGGATGCCATCGTTGCCGCAGATGAAAAAGCCATCCGCGACAATTTCAAAAAACAGGAAGATTGCTGGAACCGGGGCAGTATTGATTGTTACATGAGCGCCTACCTGATGTCCGACAGCATTCGCACCATATCGCGGTCGGGGGTGACATACGGGTACGAGAACATCCGGCAGAATTATCACAAGCATTATCCGCCGGGCAAAATGGGCACCTTGTATTTTGACAACATGTGCCTGACGCGGCTGAACGATGAATTTTATTATGTCGTGGGGCGTTTCAACCTCGTTTTCCCGGAAAAAAACGAGCCGCTGCGAGGGCATTTTTCCATCCTGATGCAGAAGATCGGCGGGCAGTGGCTGATGGTCAGCGATCATTCGGGGTGAACACTCCTGGCTATTCTTTCATCGCCGCTTCTATTTCTCCCCAAGTGTCCAAAACGACTTTCAACAGCGGCTTGAAGGTGTCGGCATCTTTGCCTTTCTCCAACCCGACGAATAGGATGTGCATCTCCCCCCGCCGGTCGTGGTATTTTTCCATCGGAGGGATCATGTCCAGCCAGACCTGCCGGTGTTTTTCAGAACCTACCCATTTATTTCCGCAAAATCCAGTACAATCCTTTCGCATTTGATTTCATTTCCTTTATCATCACTTGAATAACGAGGTGTTCCAAAAAAGCCAGAATGCCCCAAGTCACCATAAAATAGTAGAAGGGCGTGTTGAAACCGAACACGAACAACACGAAGAAAAAGAATCCCTGGATATATCCGCCGATTTTCCAGGAATACAAATGAAGGCTGGGAAAACGCCCGAACTTGAGCAGGGAGAACAGGTTGCACAACACGAACAGCCCGATAAAAATGGAAAAGGAAAACACATGAGGCTTGAACGTTGCACTTTTGAACAAATAAATGCCCAGAAAGGCAAGGATATAAGTGCCTACATCGGCCAAAGAATCGAGTTTTGCGCCGATCTCCGTCATCATGTTGAAAGCCCGGGCGATCAGTCCGTCGAGGATGTCGGTCACTAAATTGATGCAGAGAAACCAGACGAAAAGCCGTTCCTGACCCGTCCATGCTAAGTAAAGCACGAAAGGGAACGACGCTAACCGGTACAAAGACAAAACGTTGGGTATGTTGAGCGGTATTTTCATTGTATTTTTAGTTTGTATCATTGCTTTTTCGGGGATATGGATCAACGTGACCAGAAAAGGCGAATCTTCCGGCATCGGGCTGGTGCGGGATGGCAACAGTCTTTTGTTGTTCCGGCTACTCGTACCGGGGGCGCTGTTGCTCAGTGTTTTGGTCTTTTTCAGGGGTTGGGGGCGCATTGATTTACCTGTATTTTGGGCATATACGGGCGTGTTGCTCGTTTTTGCAGGGCTGGCACTGCGATGGGCAGCGGTATTGAGCCTGGGCCCGGCATTTACCGTGCAAATCGCCATTCTCAGGCAACATACCTTAAAAACCAACGGCATGTACAAATACATCCGGCATCCGGCCTACACTGGGCTTATGCTGTATTACCTCGGTTTGGGGCTTGCCATGCAAAACTGGTTGTGCTTTGTTTTGCTCGTCACGTGCCCGTTGGTGGCGGTGCTGCACCGTATCCGGCTGGAAGAAGCGGTATTGACCGCGCATTTTGGAGAAACCTACAAGGATTACACTTCGCGCACCCGGAAGCTTATTCCTTTTATTTTTTGACCTCAAAAATGCTTTTTTACGCCCAAAACCAACAAAATCCAGGAAAAAAAGGCGTGGCAAAAAACCGCAATGAGAAAAAGTTGCGCGGTCTGCCACAGGCTGAATTGGAAAATAAAATGACACGCCAAACTTATGCCCAAACTCGAATCGGTTTTGTCCAAAATGGCAAAAAACCAGGCTTTGGATGCCGCGCTGCCGCCCGGCGCAATACCGGCGCGCCGCTTTATCCAGGAATTGGGTAATTCGGAGAGCATATAGGCCAAACCGAGGGCAATGCCGATCCAAAAACCCTTTCCAGTCTCGATGCCGGATAAAGGACTGAGAACCGCGCTGAAAAGCCCGTTCAGTAAAGGCAACACCGCGAACCCACGCCAGGTTTTGTTCGCCCCGAAAAGACTCGGCCATACCGGAACGGCCCAACCGGGCGTCAGATCTTTTTTCACCCAGAACATGTGCAGCACGTTGGACAGGATGAGCGGGACGAGAATAAAAGCGAGGTGGTGATTCATTTTTTCAGCAGATCAATCAAGCGGAAGGCATTGCGAAATATCCTTTCGGCAAATTCAAAATCCAGCAAAATACGCCCCGTAAGATAAAACGAAACACGCGTCACGAGGAATTCTTTGAGTGCATACACACCAGCTTGTTTCCACACCGCCCAATCCGGGCAGGATTGCTGGAGCGAAAAATGGAACCGCAGGAATTCCTCTGCGTCGCGGACATCGAAATGCTCCGGCAGCACGAAACTCAGAAACTCCACCACATCGCGCTGCGCGAAATTCTGCACCGCCAGTTCCCAATCGTAAATACAGATGTCACCGTTTTGCCGGACTGCTACGTTCCGGGTATTGAAATCATTGTGAATGACCGTTTTTTTGACTGAAATCTTCTGGTGTTCAACTTCCAGTTCATCCATAAAACCGAAAAGACGCAAGACGAGCGGATGCAAAGGCCCGTCGGCGTATTCTTTTTCAAGAATGCGGGCGAATTGTTGATACAGCGGCGCAGCTTTCCAGGGTTCGAATACCGGAATACCGGGGGGAACTGCATCCGCCAACGCATCATGTACTTCAGCGATCGTACGAATGGCCGATTTGATGTTTTCCTTCGACCAGCGTTCGGGCTGGTTTTCAGCATGAATGACGCTCATTTCCCCGTAGTCGAGCCATTCCTGCATCACGATGTAAATCTCCCGCGCTTCGTCCGTTTTGATGCCGAACAATTCCGGGGTGCAACACTGGCCTTTGTCGCGCAACAATTGATAGATCGCCAATTCCTTTTTATGGCAATCGCGGTATTCCAGCACCTCGCAGAACTGATAAAGGTAGTCGGCGAGCGAAGGATCGATGTGGGCCGCCATGAGGTGCAGCCCTTCCATCACTTCCGTGTCTAAGGGCTTGACCTTCAACAGTGCGCGCGTTGTTTCAGGTTTGCCCGGCTGCGACAAATTTTTCCATTCCATTTCCAACGGCACAAAGCCCGTCAATTTTTGATTCACCCGGCTTTGCAGCCCGATGATGACGCCGTTTTCCACGATGCGCCCTTCCGGAAAATGCACCGAAAGGACTTCCCGTCCTTCAAGGCTTCCGCCCCGGAACGACTGAACAAAATCGCGGTTGATCTCGCTTTTCGTGAGCCATTTAACGGGTTTGTTGCGCCCCAGTTTTTCGTGCGCTTTGGCAAATTGCCCGCCGACGATGGCTGAGAAAGTGGAAATTTCGAGCGCGAGCGCAAAGCCGGCGATGATCTGCGCCAGGCGCGGCAATTTCCCTTTTCCCCGGCAACCCATCAGTGCCAGCGCCTCTTGTTGCCTGGGCAGGTGCGTGCCGCCGCCAACCGTCCCGATCACCAGATTTGGCAAATGCAGGCTGAAGTGCAATCCGGTCTGCGTTTTTTCCAGCGCGAGCATGCCCACACCCGATTCGTGAATACTGGCGAGGTCCTGCCCTGTGGCGACAAAAATGGCTGCTACCGCATTGGCAACGTTGATGTTGTAACCCACCATGCCGTCGAGCCGGGCTATTTTGATGGAGTGGTTGTAGCACAGCAGCAAGTCATCGGAATTGGTGCGCAGCACTTTTTCGATGACGCGTTCCGGCAGTTCGCATTCGGATGCGACGTGAACACCCCGGCCGTTCTGTATCGAAAAGAAGGACACCTTTTTGTCGGAAGCGCCGTTGCCTTCGATGACAAAATGCCGCGGCTTGATTCCTGTATCCGCTGTAAATCCGTCGTTTATCCAGAGAATGGCATGCCAGGTACAGATCGTGGTCATGTTCTGCCCGGCGGCATCGCCGGTGGTATAGGTGAATTTCAGGTGGACGCTTTCGCCCGTGACGACAGGCAGCACACTCTGGAGTTTGGCGTGATTGGAATGTTGTTCGGCTGTGTTTTTGATCTGCGAAAAGCGCTCTTCCACCCAGGTTTTAAAATGCAGGCTTTCGCCGGGGCTGCTGAAAATGAACATTGGGCAGCGCACCATTTTTTGGTGCAGCACCGCCGCGCCGAACCCACCGCTGAGGCTGACGGCTTTTGCGCCACGGTTCATGCTCGCCAGCAAGGCGCCTTCGAGCGTACCGGCAGGGGCGAACACCATTTCCTGCGACCCGTCGTGCCGGAACAGCAGCGGCCCGGCGAGACCAAGGGGGATTTCCACCGAACCAATGTTGGATTCGATGTTGTGCCGGATATCTTCCGGTTGAAGACTGGTTTGCGAAAGGTTCTCCAGGTCGTAGCCGAGAATATCAAGGTAAGCAAGACGCACCTCCATCGCGTCTTTTGTGGCCAGCCCCCTGCCGGGTACTATCGGATATGGTTCCATTTCGTTTACTTTGCTTGACTTTTAAACCGTCCTCCTTCCTCGTCCGATGCAACACATCATTGTCCGCATTATACATGGATCAATCCGCCGATGGCAGCATCGCCACGAGCCGAAAGAACTCGGCGGTAAAGGAGGCGGCCATGTCGGCATTCAGTTGGACGGTTTTATTTATGACTTTCAATACCGCGACAAAAACCGGATACACATTATCTCCAAACCGAAGGCGAAAAACTGCATTTTCCAGCAACTCACGC
The DNA here is from genome assembly GCA_019187225.1 of Saprospiraceae bacterium. Taxonomy (GTDB): domain Bacteria; phylum Bacteroidota; class Bacteroidia; order Chitinophagales; family Saprospiraceae; genus M3007. Next base: position 75,374 of record JABAQQ010000041.1, on the reverse strand, counting down.
CGGACGAATGGGCACAACGCTACAAAGGAAAGCAGGAAACGCTTGTTACCATCCCCGTCACCGAAACGGAAAAAACATTTCTGCTGGATTTTTATCACCAAAACATCCTGGAGCCGTCGTATGACTATTCCTTTTTCGGCCAGCGCTGCGCTTCATCCTGTTACGATCTGTTGAAAAAGATCAATAAAATGCGGGGTGGGCACTATTTTTTTAATGCCTTTTATCCCGGTATGCTCCGGAGAAAACTGGTGGCGCAGGCCAAACGTGCAGGATACGACGTCGTGGTCGTTCCGGGGTCTGAAACGCGGATCTGGGAAGGCGGGTGATCTTGCAGGAGGGGCATAGAGCCATTTCCCGCAGATTTACGCAGAAAAATTTGCGCAGATAGTCGCAGATTTTGATCTCCACCTGCACAAATCTGCGGGAAATATTGTTAGGCGTGCATGTTCAACTTTCCTGAACATGCGCTGCCCAAGCAACTGTCCCGGCGTTTCCATCCAAACGCAGCATATCTCCGTTTTTGAAAATACTTGTCGCCTCCGTCACGCCCACCACCACCGGAATGCCCAATTCCCGACCCACGATAGCAGTGTGCGAGAGCAGCGATCCTTTTTCGCTCAACAGACCGGCGGCTTGTGCCATCAGGAAAATCCAGCCGGGATCGGTCATTTTAGAGACCAGGATCTTTCCCCGAACGTCGGCGTCGAGGCGCGGCTCGGTAATGACTGCTGCCGGTGCTGTCACGATGCCTTTCGATACTGCAATGCCCTGGAAATATTTGGCCCCGGGCTGTTTTTTCCACGTTCTTGAGCCAAATCCAGGCAATTCGTCACCTATGTACATGATGCGGTCGGTCAATTGCAGGTCGCGATAGGTTTCAAATGCGGCTTTCAGCGCGGCAATTTTTTGGATTTTGGATGTGCGGTCTTCGCCGGGACAAAATGCCCGAAGGTCTTCGATTTCGAGCCAGAATACGTCTTCCGGATGGGCAATCACTTGTTTTTCGGCCATCATTTTTCCGATTTCCGCGAAAATATCTTTTACAGCGCTGTAGGCCCGGGTTCGGCAAAAACGCATGTTCTCCCGGTTTTTCAGGCCGTAGGCAGCGAGCGAACGTGCCGCCCGGAACAACCAGGTTCGCGCTTGCCACCAGCGCAGGTATGTGGCGATTTTATTTTCAGCGTTTTGCCTTATTTCCACTTGCTTTCTCCTGAAATCAAGGGAAGTTACGGTCGAAAGCAGTTGATTTTTGAGCAATCCGATGAAAATTTCCGGGTGGCTGCGCGGCGATTTGACCTCCAGTTTTAATTCTTCCAGCGTGCGGTCGCCGTATTTTTCCAGGTGCTGGTGCAGCTTTTCGTAAAACATCCGGTATTTCGGTCCGGCGAGCAGGGGTAGGATGTCGCCGGCGGGCAAACGAAAAAGTGCACTCAATTCCGCGTCGTTTTTTACCGCTTCCTTCAATTCCAACACCGACAATATTGCTTCCTCCGATTCCACACCACCCTGCCCGCACAACAGATCGTTGGCCAGACTTTCAGAGTAATCGTCGCCGTACTGTTTTGTCAGTTCCTGCAGCCAGCCAAACGCTTTGAAAGCCAGAAAATCGTTCACCAGCGTCAGATGCCAGGGACGGAAGAGCCGCCCGGTCGCATTTTCGTAGTGCCGCCAGAGCTGTTCCGGCGAGGAGAGATGGCTTCTGAAATCGCGCAAAACGGCGTAGTTTTTATAAAACTCCTCAAAAAACCGCTTGTTTCCCTGGCGGTAATTTAAAATAAGCCATACTGAGGCCAGGACTGTCCGGACTTTTTTCCAAAATGAAAAGTGCATGGAATGGCTTTCGCCCTGCGCTAAGCCGACAGCCTTTTCCCAGGCCTGCATCGAACGCCGCGACCCGTACACCAGCGACATCATCCGGTACCAGTTGTCTAAGCGGTAATACACCCGGCCTTTGCAATGCGCCAGCAGGTTTTGAAAAACGTCCGAAAAGCCGCGGATTGCAGATCGGGGAACCAGAAATGCGCGCGAACTGCTGCTGAATACCCGTTCGTACGCCTTCGCAGCAAAACTGAAACTAAGTGGGAGGGTCAAGCCCGGGTAACTTTCGACGATGTTCGTGTTGTCAAGGATCTTGATCTTTTCCCGGTCGAGCGTAGTGATAGGGCGCATCTGTAGGATGAACAACTTGCCCTCCCGGTCGAAAGAGAACTCGATATCGGAAGGCACGCCCAGCAGGGTTTCGGCAGCCAACGTCCGGTCCCAAACCTGCCGGACCTCCTCCTCCGTCAACACCGGACTGTTGCGCTTCTCGTCGGCGACGGGCATTTCGACCACTCCTCGCCCTGGAGAAAATACCAGCGCGGTTTGCTTTGGTGTAATGTGGCTTTCCAATGCCCCTGTTGGACGGTGTACGACGAAAGTATCCGTTTCTACACGGCTGCCGACGACGCCCTCCCCCATGCCGTACCCGGCAACGATCAATGCATCGGCCAGATTACCTCCCGGATTCATGGAAAAACCGACACCTGATTTTGCTGCGTCCACCATTTGCTGGACGATGACTGCTATTTGTATTCCCCGGACAGACAGTTGGCGCAATATCCTGTATTTCAGCGCATTGGCGCTATAAGCGGAAGCGACGACAGCCAATATTTTTTCAACCAGATCGGCCTCGCGAACGCCCAAAAAGGTAGCGTGTTGACCGGCGAAGGAGGTCTTCGTGCCGTCCTCTCCGGCGGCGGAAGAACGGACGGCCACGCGAAATTGGTCGCCAAAGAGCCGGCGGCAGTCGGCCGCAATGGATTCGGGAAAAGACGCGGGCAGGTTAAGGCTCTTGATCTTTTGTTGTATTTCCCCGGCTTTTTGCGCGAGTTGAGCGTCATCGAAACGGGGAAGGGCGGCACAGAATCGTTCGATATCGGCTGAAAGCGGCGCCAACATCGTTGCTACCGTTTCGCGGGGCACCACAAAAAACGGCGGAACCGGAAAACCGGCCGCCTGCATCCTGAGAAGGTTCGATGCCTTGCCGCCGTATTGCATCACAGTTGCCATTGCACCTCGTATTTCCACAGCAGGTGAAACAGCATATTGAAAAAGAGCAGGGTTGTGAACACAAGGGCCGTGTTTTTCAAAACATTGTTCCGCTCGGTCGGCTGCAAAATGAAGCGGGTAAAGAAGTAAGCCGCAAATGCCATAAGTACCGAAGTGACGAGGAAAAACAGGCTGTGCAAGCCGAGTTTCCAGCCTGTGTACAGGCAAAAACCACCGCTGAACATCAGGAAGATAAAAGGAATAAGCGTCGCTCCACGCGGGCCGAAAATACGCGAAAAGGTGACGTAGTCAGTCTCCTTGCCGAGTCCCCGGATCTTGCGCGCCACTTCCCACGCCGTCACAGGCAAAGAGAACAGCAACAGCAGAATAACATGATCCGACGTAAAGGAATAATTGGCTCCCCCGGATGTCAGAGCAGTGTGGATGAGGTAATAGTTGATGAACAGCGGCAACGGCTGATGCGTCAGCATGGTCAGGAACAGGTTCTCGCGGTGGATTTTTTCTGCGAAAAACCATTTGAAGGTCAGCAGGGCATAGACGATCATGATAAAAAAGGGCAGCCATGTTTGCGGGGCAAACAAGAGGTTGACCAGTAACAACACCGAAAAACTGGCGATGGAAAGGATGCGAACGTCCGAAACCTTCACGTCGCCGCGCGGCAGCGCGCGCTCAGGGAAAAGCACTTTGTCAATCTCCACGTCTTTCAATTCGTCGAAGGTGCGCAACAACAGCATCATACAGAAAGCCGAGATCACGCCCGTCAAACCGTAGATATCGAACACCACCGGCCCACCGGCGATGGCTTGGCTCGCAAAGTTGAGGCAGGCATAGAGCGCCAATACGTAAGGCAGGTACAAGTGCAGGGGAAACATTTCGCGGCTGTATATCCAGGCGCGGCGGAAGAAGCTGGAATGGGCGGGAGGGTGAAGGATGTCCATCGGTTTTTGTTTTTGTATTCAAAAATCTAAAGCAAAATTAGATTTCTTTCGCAAAAACATACACATCCATTGTGCAACCGTCCGCCCCCGCACACCCAAGCGTCCGAAACCGAACGACCAGCCACGATTTTTCTTTTTTAAAACACTGACAATCAATTGCCAAACATTTCGGCATGAGGTGTGGGGCAATATTTCTATTCTCAAGTTCAAAACCACAACCTTCGTTATCACGCTGCCTAAAAAACCCTTTTGAGATCATCATTTGTTTGAGATGTTTAAAGGGGTTTTTTTAGGTAGCGTGATAACGGAGGTTTATATCACCTATGTTCCACAACTACTTTCACCTCGCCCTTCGCAACCTCCTCAAACACAAAGGCCCCGGCTTCATCAACATCACCGGTTTGTCCATCGGCACGGCCATCGTCATGCTGCTGTCGCTCTACGTGTGGGATGAGTGGACCTTCGACCGCTTCCACAGCAAAGCCGAACGCATTTACCGCGTCTGGGTGAAAGAACATTTCAAAGGCGACGTGTTTTTCAACACCGTCACGCCAGTGGTGCTGGGGCAGGAATTGCGCGACAATTTTCCTGAAATCCAGCAGGTTGTGCGTTATTATACGATCAACACGCTGGCGAAAAAGGGCAACTTTTCCGAATTGGAAGAAGTGCATTTCGCGGAACCGTCTTTTTTCAAGGTCTTCGATTTTAAACTGTCGAGAGGCAAGGTGGAGAATGTGTTGAGCGATATACACTCGGCGGTCATCACCGAAGAAACCGGTCTCAAATACTTCGGCGACCCGTATCCCCTCGGCCAGACGCTTACGCTGCAGGTGGGCGGCGAATGGACGCATTTCACGGTCACGGGCATCGCCGAAAAAGCGCCGGGCAATTCGAGCATCCGGTACGACATTATCGTGCCTTTTGAAAAAGGCGCTTCGCAGATGCCGCCGGGCGCCAGAACGAGTTGGACGAACGTGGTGGTGGAGACTTACATTCTGCTCGACGAGGCGAACAAGGTGCGGGAACTCGAAGCCAAATTCGCCCCCTTCGTGGACGGCAAAGTGGCTTCGGACTACAAACCGGGCGAATATGAGGTGGGCTTCCAAATCTTGACCGACATCCACCTGAACAAAGATTTTCCGCTGGGCCTGGTACCTGTGAGCGACCGGCGCTATTCCTACATTCTGGCAGGCATCGCGTTGCTCATCCTCGGACTGGCGTGCATCAATTTCACGACATTGGCCGTAGGGCGCTCGGTGATGCGGGCAAAAGAAGTCGGCGTGCGCAAAGCGACCGGCGCCACGCGGGGGCAACTCATGGCCCAATTCTGGAACGAAGCGGTGCTCACAGCGGGCGTGTCGGTTTTGGTCGGTTTGTTGCTGGCGTCGGCGGCGTTGCCGTTTTTTAACGATTTAGCAGACAAGCAGCTGGCACTGGATTTTTCGCCGCAGACGCTGTTGTTGCTGACGGCTCTGGCACTTGCGACGGGCTTGGTTTCGGGCGTTTATCCGGCGTTGGTATTGTCTGGCTTTAAACCTGCTCTGACCCTGCGCGGCGTGGTTTCAAAAGCCGGCGGCAACCGATACGCCGTCCTGCGCGGATTGGTGGGATTTCAGTTCATGTTATCCGTTCTGCTCATCATCAGTACACTCGTGATGCTGCGGCAAATGCAATTTTTACAAAACAAAAACCTCGGCTACGACAAAGAGCAGGTGGTGGTACTGCCCTATAAACGCTCCGGTGCGCGGCTGACCGACCAATGGGCGGAAGGGAAAAAAATACTCGAATTGCTGCGCAATGAACTCGATGGCAAACCCGGTTTCAGCGATTGGGCGCTGTCGGCGCATACTTTCGGGACGCCCGGTTGGACGAGTGCGGGCTACACCGAACCGGCCACCCAAAAATTCCGCAGGTTCATGCTCAACGGCGTGGACGACCGTTTTTTGCCGATGCACGGCGTGGCGCTGGCGTCGGGTCGCCATTTTTCGAGGGACAACATTTCCGATGCAAAAGCCGTCATCGTGAACGAAGCCTACGCCCGGCAATTCAGCGTGGAAAGCGGTCAAAAAATGCCGGAACCTTTCCGCGAGTTCGAGGTCATCGGGGTGGCAAAGGATTTCAATTTTGAAAGCCTGCACAGCGCCGTGCAGCCGCTCGTGATGGCTTACGATCCCATCGGCATCATCCGCACTGCTTCGGACTGGAATTTTGAGGATACGCCCAACCCCAAACTTTCCGTCAAAATCGCGGGCAGCGATATCCCCGCCACACTTTCCACCCTGCGGCTCGCCTGGCAAAAAGTCGCGCCCGGCCAGGCCTTCAACTATGCTTTTCTCGACGACAATATTGACAAACAATACCGCGCCGAAAGCCGCCTGAGCCAACTCGTCGGCATCGCCACCGGCCTGGCTATTTTGATCGCCTGCCTCGGATTGTTCGGCATCGCCACGCTCATCATTGCCCAACGAACCAAGGAGATCGGCGTGCGCAAGGTGCTCGGCGCAAGCGTCTCCGGCATTACCGGTCTTTTGACAAAAGATTTTTTAAAACTTGTTGGCATCGCTATTCTCATCGCCTCGCCGCCCGCTTATTTTTTTATGAACAAATGGCTTTCCGATTTTGCCTATCGCATTGATATTCAATGGTGGATTTTTGCAGTGGCGGGAGCAGTAGCAGGAGCGGTCGCGTTTTTGACGGTGGGTTTTCAGAGCGTGAAAGCGGCATTGGCGAATCCCGTGAAATCCTTGCGAAATGAGTGAATTGATGGCGCCGTTTCGCCTTTCGTGATATTTTTAACATGTTTTAAGTCTGAACTGATAATCCGGCACCAAGCATTCCGGCACGGCGTACTCAACTTCAATTCAATTCCTTAATTTTTTCAAACAACTTCAACTCATCCCCCGTCACATATTTCTTATGCTGCCACACCAGCGTCCCGTTCTTATCGAATAAAAACACCTGCGGCAGGCCATTTAAACTGCCTGGCAGCACGGCTTTAAAAGCGCGGGTGTAGTCCCAGTAAACGGGGAAGGGCCAGTTTTTCTCCATTGCCATTTGTTTTACTTTTTGGAAGCGCTCCGGAAAATCAATCGAAACCGCCAACAGGCGGAAATCGGCTTCTTTTTGCCATTTGCTGAAGTTTTTCGCATAAGCAGTGAGCTCGACCTGGCAAGGCACGCAGGTCGTCAGCCAGAATGCCAGCACCGTAGGCTTGCCTTTTTTCAGGATATCGTTGGTGTTCACCGCCGTGCTGTCGGGTTTTAGCATCGGGATATTGAACGGGAAATTGGCGGTGGGTTGGGCGTTTTGCGCCGTTGCGTAAGTGGAAAAGGTGAGTAGCGCCGGGAGTAAGAACGGGAGCTTCATGTTTTTACCGAAGTTGAATTGCCTGACATGGGGCGTTTGACATCCATATGCCGGATATTTTTTCCAAAGTCAAACGTCCGGCTGTCAAATGTCAAAAAAAAATTTTACTGCAAAGAAAGGGAGCGGGCAAAATTTCTGCTGACAAGGTTGTGACGCAGATACCGTTTTAACGTCCCATTAACGGTTTTAAAGAAAACCCTGCGCATAGGCTTTGTTTTGCGGCTTTTTTCGTCTCTTTGCGGGTAGCGAATTGCTTCATTTGTATTCAAACTTACCCGAAAGTGTCGTCCATTGCCGCCAAAAAGGCTAAAGAATACACGGATACAGAACTGATTGCCCTGTATTTACGGGAGCAAAACACGACCTATTTCACGCAGTTGTACCGTCGCTACGCCAGTAAAGTGTTTGCCAAGTGCATTTCCATGCTGGGAGATGAGGGATTGGCCCGCGATGCCACGCAGGACATTTTCATCAAGATATTGCTGAACCTGTCGAAATTCACCGAACAGTCTTCTTTTTCTACCTGGGTATATTCGATCACGTACAACTATTGCATTGACCTGATCCGGAAGAAGAAAAAAATACCCTTGCTCTACACCGAAGATGTAGGCAGGATAAGCAAAGAACAGGAAGTGGAAGTGCCCGACAGCGTGCTGCTCGAAATGAAACAGGAAAGGCTGGCTAAAGTACTGGACCGCCTTCCGCCGGGTGACAAAGCCATCCTGATGATGAAGTATATTGACGATTTGCAGATCAAGGATATTGGCGATATACTGGGCAAAACGGAAAGTGCCATCAAGATGCAGATCATGCGGGCAAAACAAAAAGCCCAAAACATCTACGATGAATTGTATGCCAAAGACCCCATTGAAGGTTCAGGCGCCTGACCTACCCATTTTTTCACATTTTTTACTCCAAAACCGGAATTGCTTATAGTATCCAACACATACTTGTAACCGCTCCCCGGCAACGGGCGCAAAAAACTTAATCCGTTATATGGCCAACAATTTCCAGCTCTGGCAAGGCAATGGAGAAGGACACGATGAAATTCTCAACGACATCGAGCAAAAAGTCCTCCACCAGGCCCACACACTGTCCCATTTCGGCCGAGTGATCGAACTTTTCGTCCCTAATGCCCTTCAGACCGCCGCACACCTCATTGCTGGCACCAAGCAAGCCGGCCCGCGCAGGCGTGCTGACGGGCGCTACTCATCGCCCATTATTCCAGAAGGCAGGCCGCCTTCCGGAGGCGGCAACGATGAACGGCTGCTCCCATCCGATACGGAAACAATATAACAGAATGCCCCTGACGAACGGTCGTGAGGGGCATCGCTGTTGTACGTGAATGAAAATGATATACTTGCCGGCCTATTCCATCCGGCGTATTGTTAACAATCTTCCTTTCCTGCTATTTCATGGATTTTCTTGACCAACTGAAAAATGGGGTGTTCTCGGAAATGCTGGCCCGTTTTTCGGCAGCGATACCGAAGTTGACCTTCGCCTTGCTGGTAATGCTCATTGGCTGGCTTATCGCCAAAGGCATTCGCAGATTGGTGCGCCGCATCCTTGCCGGTCTCGGTGTGGATGGGCTCGCCGAAAGGCTCAACGACATTGATCTCGTGCAACGCAGCGGTATGCGCATCGAGGTATCTTCGGTGCTTTCTCAAATGATCTACCTCATTCTCATGCTGGGTTTTGTCATTTTTGCCACCGATATACTCGGTATCCCGGCGATCACGCAAATGGTGCGCGATCTGATTGATTATATCCCCGCGTTGTTTTCGGCGTTCATCCTCTTCCTGCTCGGCCTTTTCCTCGCCGATATGATACGGGGCATTGCGCTGACGGCTTGCCAATCCATGGGTTTGCCTTCCGCAAAAGTCATCTCCACTGCGGTTTTTTATTTTCTTTTTGTCACTGTTGCAGTGAGCGCACTGGCCCAGGCCAAGATCAATACAGGCTTTATGGCCATCAATATTTCCATTATCATTGGAGCGTTGGCCCTGGCTTTTGCCATCGGATACGGGCTGGCTTCGCGCGAATTGCTCTCTAACTACCTTGCAGGCGGTTACAACCGCAATAAAATTGTCGTCGGCGACGACATCCGCATCATCGGTATGCGCGGCAAGGTGATTGGCATAGATGCCACCTCCCTGACACTGCAAACCGATAAAAGCGAGGTAATCATCCCGCTCAGCAAACTGGCTTCCGAAAAAATCGAAGTATTCTACCCGGAAGGGCAGGATGAGAACCTTCTTGCCCCCGGCGCCCCGCGGGGTTAGAAAAGCATAACCCATCGGCTTTTGACCATTCACAAAACTTATAACTGACTATGAAGCATTTACAAACACTGCTTTCTATTCTCTTTTTCTTCAACCTGACGTTGCTCCACGCGCAGGAAGCCGGCGACGCCCGCCTCAAAGAAGTGTCCGCTATGGCTGCGAAAGATACCTTCGGCTGGACGACTGGTGGCGGAATCGGTCTTGATCTCGCCGGTATGGGCCTGATCAATCCGCGCGTAGGCGGCGGCGGAGGTCGCTTTGGCATCGGAGGGCTCGGTACTTTGTTTGCCAATCGCAAGGAAGACAAGTGGTTCTGGAACAATGCTTTTTCCATCCAACTCTCGGCGCAGAAACTGCGGTCAAGCGATCCAACCCTGCCCAGGGGATTTTTGAAAAACTTAGATGTGCTGCGCCTCACTTCGCGATACGGCCGCAAAATGGGCAGCGACAAGTGGTTCGCGGCTGTTGACTTTTTTGCGCAGACCCTTTTGCTGAAAACGTATAAAAGCAATTATCTCACCCCGATCAACGACAGCACCGATAATGTTGTGGCCAAACTTTTTGCGCCCCTGCAGGTCACTTTTGCACCGGGTGTAGACTATAAGCCCAATGCCCATCTGTCGTTTTTTTATTCTCCCTGTGGCATTCAATTCATTTATGTAGCTGACCAAAGCATTGCCGATCTCAACATTCACGGCAACGACGAAGGCAAAAAAACGTTCTTTGGCCTCGGCTCCGAATTCAAAGCCGCTTACAACAACAAATATTTCGATAACCGCCTCTCGATTACAAACGGCCTGCGCCTATTCTCCAATTACCTGGATGAGCCGCAAAATATAGACGTGCTGTTCACCAACAATTTAAGCATTGCCCTTTTCAAGGGACTCTCGCTCGATCTGCTCGGCGAATATTTCTACGACCACAATGTGAAAGTGCAGAAAAATTTCGGCAGCGAAGACCTTGCGAAACTCCCCTACGAAGGCCGGGGCGGACAATGGACAGGGGCCTTTCTGTTAAAATACAACAAAATCTTTTAGAGTGAGAGACGTGAGAGGCGTGAAGAGATCACTTATGCCCCTCACGTCTCACACGCCTCTCACACATGAAAATACTTATGGTTTGTCTCGGCAACATTTGCCGGAGCCCCCTCGCCGAAGGGATCATGCAACACAAAGCCCAGGCAGCAGGGCTCAACTGGACAGTGGACAGCGCCGGTACGGGACATTGGCATGCAGGGGAAATGCCCGACAGCCGCTCGGTAAAGACCGCCCGGCAATACGGCATTGATATCACCGGCCAACGCGCACGGCAGTTTCATCCCGGCGATTTTGAGCAATTCGACAGAATATTTGTCATGGATACCCAAAATTTCCGCGACGTATTGCGCCATGCCCGCTCCGATGAACATCGCGCCAAAGTGGATCTGATCTTAAATGAAATTTACCCCGGTCAGGACCGCTCCGTTCCCGATCCCTATTACGACGATGACGGCTTCGACCGGGTATTTCAAATGCTTGAAGCGGCTTGCGATCAATTTATTCGTCGCCATATGACCTTATTGAACGGGTAAGTATCTTATTTCGCCTGCTGTCATGCGCTATTTTCTCACCCTTTCTTATCTCGGTTCGCGGTACAGCGGTTGGCAGGTGCAGCCCAATGCCCCTTCGGTTCAAACGACCTTAGAAGCGGCCCTCTCAACCATCCTCCGGCAACCTGTCGGCGTGACGGGCTGCGGGCGCACCGATGCAGGTGTGCATGCCCGTTACTATGTGGCGCATTTCGATGCCGGAGGTGATATACCGCCGACCTTTCTTCGCGGACTCAACAGTATTTTGCCAAATGACATTGCAGTGTATTCCATCCGCACGGTTCATCAGGATGCACACGCCCGGTATGACGCATTCGAGCGCAGTTATGAATATCATATTGCCCTGAGAAAAGATCCATTCGCAACAGAAACCGCCTGGTTCTTTCCACAAAGCGGGCAAGCGGAGGTTCAAAAAATGCAGGAAGTGGCGGATCTGCTTCCGAAATACGCCGTATTTTTCCCTTTTTGCAAAACGGACAGCAGCACGGAAGGCTATGCCTGTACGGTAAAATCGGCGTTGTGGACCCACAGCCCCGACGAATACCGGCTGATCTTTTACATATCGGCCAACCGCTTTTTGCGCGGCATGGTGCGCCTGATCGTCGGCGCCTGCATGAACGTTGCATTGGGGAAAATTGATCTGACCGATGTAAGATCAGCTTTGGAAACGCAGACACTTCTGAAAAAAAGCCTGAGTGTGCCGCCGCAAGGTTTGTTCCTGACCGATGTAAAATACCCTTATTGATCAAATTCATCTCTGCCGTTGACCATAATCATGGTTTGGCAGGCAGACAGCAGGGACTTTTGCCGTTGTATTTCACGATGTACAGCCCTCTTATGAAAAAAATACTCGTTCCCACCGACTTTTCTGTCAATGCCAAACATGCATTGCATGTAGCGGCCACCATCGCTGCCAAGAGCCATGCAAGGCTGGCCATACTGCATACCAATACAGCCATCGCGTATGCCCCGGTGCTGCCGGAATATGAATTCGCCGGCATGTACAACATGAAGGATTATTACGACATGGCTGCCGATGAATTTCGCCACCTGAAACAAGAACTGATCACCGAGCCGAAATTTGCCAAAGTGGAAATTGATACCCGTATTGAAGAGGGATTGTTGCATTCCTCCATCCGGCGGGTTACGGAGGAAGATGGCGCTGACCTGATCGTGATGGGGACAAAAGGCGCAACCGGCGCCCTGGAGTTTTTTGTGGGATCCAATACTGAAAAAGTCATTCGGACTGCGCCGTGCCCGGTCTTGGCTGTTCCGGAAAATTCCGGGGAGTTCAACCCTAAAACCGTCGTCCTGGCTTCTACTCTGGACAAAGATCAGGAGCATGCATTTCGTTATCTGGCCGAGTGGCAAAAGTACTGGCATTTCAAGGTCAAGGTGCTGTACCTGAACAATCCGAAGGCTTTCAGTTCGAAAAAACAAATTGACGAGGCTTCTGCCACCTTCGCGGAGCGCACCGGGCTGCAAAAGGTGAGCACTTTTATCAACATCAATACATTCAACGAAGAATCTACGATCCTGGATTTTGCGCGACAGGAAGAAGCGGATTTGATCGTAATGGCTACCCACCAGCGAAAAGGAGTGACGCATTTATTATTTGGCAGCGTGGTCGAAAATACGGCCAATCACTCTTCCATACCGGTATTGAGTGTGCCTGTGCGTTGATCCAAACCGTTAAGAACCACTTAGTAAAGGCAAACCACAGTAGAGTTGTATTTTATTGCAGCGGTAACGAGTCTGTTCGTTACCGCTTTTTTTACGGATTCGCGCGGGCGCCCTATTTTTACCTCAAAATTCAGAGCATGACGTTCTCTTCCAGGTTGATTGAAAAAGCGGTGGAAGCCTTTGCCTCCCTGCCCGGGATCGGGCGGAAATCGGCGCTGCGGCTTGTATTACATTTGCTGAAGCAAGATAAAAGCGCAACGGAGCAGTTCACTGCTGCGATTACAGCGCTGCGGGAAGGTATCCGTGAATGTCAGGTTTGTCATAACCTTGCGGACGAAGCGGTATGCCATATCTGTGCGGATGCGCGGCGCGACCGCTCGCTGGTGTGCGTAGTGGAAAACATTCGCGACCTGATGGCCATCGAGGATACGAATCAGTACAGGGGGGTGTACCATGTGCTGGGTGGCGTTATTTCACCTATCGAAGGTATTGGTCCGGGCGATTTGAACATCGGCACCCTGGAAGAAAGAGTCCGGCAGGGCGAGATCCGCGAGATCATCATGGCGATCAGCCCAACCATCGAGGGCGAAACGACCATCTATTACCTCTCCAAAAAACTGCTCCCGCTCGGTGTACAGGTGAGCACTATTGCGCGCGGAGTGGCCTTCGGCGGTGATCTGGAATATGCGGATGAGGTAACATTGGGTCGCTCGATAGCTGCGCGAACGCCCTATATAGTAAAGTAATTCTTGATAAAAATTCTGTTTGTTGCAGGGTTTTTATGGCCAATCCGAATATTGTTTGCGGGAACAACCCATAAATTGCCCGAATTTCGTGTTAATGCCCTGATAATCGTCCAGGGATGCACTGCATTCCGGTGGGATGTCGTACTTTTGTCCGTTGAATTTTTGCCCGATCTTATGAAACAATTCACAATTCAAAAACCGGTATCTGTTAAAGGAGTGGGTTTGCACACGGGGAAGGCAGTGACATTGACTTTCAAACCGGCTGCGGTGAATCACGGCTACCGGTTTCAACGCACTGACTTACCCGACCAACCGGTCATCCCGGCAGATGTGAAATTAGTGGTATCTACAAACCGCGGTACTACGCTTCGCAACGGCGAAGCTCAGGTCTCGACGGTGGAACACGTATTGTCTGCTTTGACGGGTTTGGGTATTGACAACGTATTGATGGAAATTGACGGTCCCGAAATGCCGATCATGGATGGCACTTCGATGCCTTTTGTGGAGGCGTTGCGCCAGGCCGGACGAACGGAATTGGAAGCCGATCGCGAATTTTTTGTGGTGACCGAGCCGATCTCGTACAAAGACGAAGTGACAGGAACAGAACTGCTGGCTTTGCCTGCCGACAACTTTGAAGCGACAGTGATGATTGATTTTAATTCAAAAGTCCTGGGGCAGCAGTTCGCGGCATTGCACCATTTGGAGGAGTATGTGACAGAGATTGCTCCCTGCCGTACCTTTGTTTTTGTTCACGAATTGGAAAAATTATTGGAAATGGGCCTGATCAAAGGCGGCGATTTGGACAATGCAATCGTTATAGCAGACCGTAAAATGGATCAGGATGAATTGGATGAGTTGGCCCGGAAGCTGGGCAAACAGAGCGTCAAGGTGGATTCGGAAGGAGTGCTGAACACGGTGAAACTGCATTTTCAAAACGAACCGGCGCGCCACAAGCTCATGGACGTCATCGGTGATCTGGCGCTTATCGGGAAGCCCATCAGAGGGAAAATTGTGGCAACGAAGCCCGGCCATACGGCAAATGTCGAATTTGCCAAAATCCTTAAAAAACACCTGGTGGAAAAACGCCGCTTATTCGGCATACCCAAATACGATCCTGATAAAGAACCTGTGTTTGATATAATAGAGGTCGCTAAAATATTGCCTCATCGCTACCCTTTTCTGTTGGTAGACAAGGTGATAGAATTGAGCGATCACCACGTGGTGGGAGTGAAAAATGTGACGATGAACGAGCCTTTTTTTCAAGGCCATTTCCCCGACAACCCGGTGTTCCCCGGTGTACTGCAAATAGAAGCCATGGCCCAGACGGGCGGAATTCTTGCGCTGAACGCCGTGACCGACCCCGGGAATTGGGATACATACTTCCTGAAAATTGACAACGCCAAGTTCAAAGCCAAAGTCGTCCCTGGCGACACTTTAATCCTTAAAATGGAACTGCTCGAACCCATCCGCCGCGGCATCGTACACATGCAGGGAACGGCTTACGTTGGCAGCAAAATCGTCTCCGAAGGCGAACTGACCGCGCAAATCATCCGCAGAACGAAAGATACCGGCAGCAATGGGAGCTGAGAGAACTCGAACTGTTGGGGCGGCTAAGGTTTCTGGTTGAAAGGTTTCTGGTTGAAAGGTTACAACATTCTTCAAACGAATGTCTGACCCTGAACGCGAAACCCGAAACCTTCAAACCTTTTAACCCCAAGCTACAACACCATTCTAATTCGATGAGCTACTCTAACGGCTTGCGGGTGATCCACCCCAACGCGAAAATCGGCAACAACGTCCAGATTGACCCCTTTACGGTGATCGAAGAAGACGTTGTGATAGGTGACAATTGCCATATCGGCTCTAATGTACACATTTTCAATGGCGCCCGCATCGGCGACAATTGCCACATTTTCAACGGCGCGTCTGTCAGCGTCACCCCGCAAACAAAAATCACCCTCGACGAGTCTACCACGCTCGAGATCGGCGGCGGCTCCGTCGTACGCGAATTCTGCACCCTCAACCGTGGAAACAAAAAATTTGGCGGTCGAACCATCATTGGCGAAAATTGCCTCCTGATGGCATACGTACACGTCGCGCACGACTGCATCATCGGCGACAATGTCATCCTGGCCAACAACGTCACCCTCGCCGGACATATCGAGATCGGCGAATGGGCTACGCTCGGCGGAATGGTTGCCGTACACCAGTTTGTCCGCATCGGCGAACAAACGATGATCGGCGGCGGGTCGCTGGTGCGCAAGGACGTGCCGCCCTTCGTCACGGCTGCCCGCGAACCGCTTTCCTATGCGGGCATCAACACCGTCGGATTGCGCCGCCGGGGATTTTCTGCCGCCGAAATGCACCACATCGAGGACATCTACCGCGTCCTGTTCGTGTATGGGCTCAGTACCCGCAATGCGCTGAAGATCATTGAAGAAGAGATCGAGCCGTCGGCCTATCGCGACCAGATCATCACCTTCGTGCGCGGCGCCAAACGCGGATTGATGAAGGGATTCCGGGCGATGAACAACGCAGGAAGGGTAGTGGCGGAGCCGGTGTTGGATTAAACCGGTATTGGTTATCAGTTAATGGTTATTGGAAGGCTGTTTTCTCAATAAGTCGCTGACGGCATTGAGGCTTTTATTGCTGTTGGTTTCCATTTTTAGGGTAAAAAAACCTTTTGGCTCAAAACAATGTCAGCGTCAATAAATTGACAACGGGACAGTTTGGCTTGAGCGCCCGGTGAGGACGTTGAGATAATACACTCCGGCAGGAAAGTGAGAGATGTCAATTTTCGTGAAACTGTTTGTGACATTCCAGTTTTTGAGTTGTCGCCCGGAGGTGTCAAAAAGTCGCATTTGACTTTGAATTACCTGGTTGTCTTGCCCGACCTCAATTTGAAAAACCCCTCCGGAAAGGCGACGGACCAGAATTTTTGGCACTGGTAATACGGGAGATTCGGCTGATAGGGTCGGCGCAGCGCCGAAAGCAAACTCCCATTTGAAGCGGTTGAAAAACGTTGTGAATTCGTATTTGGGCTGGAACTGCTCGATTATCGTGCTAATGAGACCAGTGCTGCTGTCTTTCAGATAGTTTTTCCGCAGTACGCTGTCAGGGAAAGCCTCGAGCGATGGAAGATATTCATTATCAAACTTCAACGGATCCCAATCGGAATCATGGTATCTTTGGATTCGCTTGTAAGTTTTGGGCCCCATGGTCGTAATGGTGCGGTAATTCCTGGTTATCCAATACTGATTGGGCACAACTGCTTGCGTTTCTATCAACAGAAGTTTCCAGAAGTCAATCTCCTCCGACCAATAGTCCGTTTTGATTTCGTAATTATCCAGTATATTGAAGAATTCAAAATCATATCTACGAAAAGGTTTGCTTTGACCCGTCTGAAAATTATAGACTATCGCTGAAGGGCTAAATGTATCGTTCACAAAAAGGTAAACAGTAGAATCAACAGGTACATAAGCTGCGTTTTGAAAGTCGTAGGCTAATCTGTACTGCGAAAGATGGCCCCAATTATCGTTGGAAAAGATCTCTAACGTATCTGCGACAGTGTGGTCGACCAGAAACGAAGCCCGTTGCGTGACCCACCCCATCGAATCCTTTGCATACACTATTTTTTTCTGCAAAACCCAATCTGATTGGCCAGTGTTCCAAGTGAAGTGAAAAACAGAATCCGGTTTTGACTTTTGATTTGTATCCCAAGGGGCTGGATTGAAGACTTCGGTCCGATGGACAGGCTCCCATATGCCGGAAGGTTGCTTTGACCAGACTCTCTCCGTGAATTTCAGCCCTCCCTGATATGGCTCGACACTTTGTTCTAACAATCTGACGGTGTCGCCCCAAGCGTTTTGCAGCGTGTCCCAATCAACTCCATACCCTCGCAGGAAAATGGAATCAAGGGACAATTGCTGAAACTGCCAGGTTAAAGGCGATTCCACAAAAACACCGGTGATATTGTCGTCAGTTTGACGTGGGGCAATATACTGGGCACTTATTGAGGCTTGGCTAAAAATTACAAAGAATAAAGTCGATAGTGTTAATTGTTGTAGCATAATTATCAAACAATAACATGAGCCATCCCGAATTTTTGCAAAAAGCGGAGAGATGTTGTTTCAACCCACGATTTCAATCGTGGGAGAACAGGCCAGGCTGATATACAAACGGTTTTAACCGTTTTCGACTGCCGGGCCAGTCCTGCATAAAAACCGTTAAAACGGTTTGGCATCTCGCGTTTTGCCGTCTTCCCACAATTAAAATCATGGGTTGAAAAATTCGGGATGACTTATAATGAGTTTTAGTTTGCTTTTATTACCAAACAGGCATCCGTTCCACCCGTTTCATCAGTCGTGATAAGGAAATAACTGCCGGCAGGGAGATAGGTTTCGATATTCAACACCAATTCATTACTGCCTTCATGAACAAGGAAGGCTTGTTGAATAAGGGTTTTACCGTTGACATCCACGAGGGCAAAATTAACGCTCTTTTCCTTATCTGAAAACAACTTGACGGTCAACCTGTCGTAAAAAGGGTTGGGGCTGACTTTGAGCATCTTTCTTTTTGAACCCGGATTAACAGGTTCATAACGGTCCGCTATCTGCCCTTCGTTCGTCTCATATTCTTGCATAGCCTGCTCTAAGGTTTTCAACGCAGGGTATTTGAGTTTTAACCTGGCGATTAGGTCAATGGTGTCAATAGAAGAAGGAGAAGATTGAGGAGGCGCGACGCATTCCAACGTACATCCGCTTCCGATATATTCTCCCTCGCAGTAAAAGTCTGCTACGCGGGTTCGGCTTTGACCGGGATTAGAGCAAAAAGATGCAAAATCGCAGTATGATGCTCCACATGGAGCAGCATAAATGTCTAATTGACCGGGACCTAACTCTACTAGGCTTTCTATATCAACTACATCCAAATCCGGGTAATAGCAACCACTGACTCTTTTACAGGACGGAATTCCGCAGGCATCAACTCCTCCTATCGACAGCACAACTGTTTGGCCTGTATACTGAGTATATATCTGTCCATTTAAACACTTCCATTGAACAACACAACCGGTTGGCCCGAAAGGGTATTCCTTGGTGGCACCCAAATATTGCAAAGGCCCAACATAACCATTGGCACAGACAACCTTAGCATAACGGCAATCGGGTTCAAACTGCCAATTTGGATCAAACTGCTGAACTTCAACCACCTCTGATCCACACATTGTGAGTTGACTACAACCTTGATTTACGATGTTGATTTGAGTAGTGCTTATGGTAAACGAGTTGGTACCTGTGCATCCATTGTTGTCAGTTACAGTCACTGTATATGTCCCTGCTGTAAGTCCATCCAAGTCTTGATTGATGGAGCCATTACTCCATTTGTACTTATATGGGCTAGTTCCGTTGCCGCTTACGCTAACATCCACCGCACCGGCTTCATAATCTTCGCAGGTAGGGTTGGTGGTGCCCGAAATCGAAATAGTCGTATTACCGCAATCGACAATAGTAAAACATTTGGTCTGGCTAAAACAACCGTTGTTTACATATACGCAATATTCTCCGGGTTGCAGATTGGTGATGTTCTTATCGTAAGAATAAAATTGTCCGTTTTTCTTCCATGCCAATGAATAGGAGGAGGACCCTGCACTGATACTTAGATTAATAGAGCCGCCCTGCAAACCCACTGCCTGTGTAACCTGGCCGTTGATACTTATTGTGCTTGTTCCAAAGGGACAAGGTTCCCCGCCATGCCCGGGTTCACTGGTACTACAGCAACAAATTATTATTGTCTTGGAGGTCGTACAACCAGAGGCATCCGTGACAGTCAATTGATAATTGCCTTTACACAGGTTGTTGATATCTTGTTGGGTACTGAAAATTGCTCCGTCTTTGCTCCATACATAAGTGTAGGGAGCGGTGCCACCCGATATTTCGATGTTAATCGCTCCATCACAGATAAACTCGGAAATACAATCCGAAACCATTGAAATATCGGCTATTGAAATTTTGAGATTGGGTACTGATGGCGTTATTGTGAAAGACGTCTCTTTTGTACAGCTATTTTTATCTGTAACGGTGACGGTATAAGTTCCGGGGTTCAGATTGGTCCGATCTTTTGTTTGCGCACCGTCCGACCATAAGTAAGTATAGGGCGACAAACCGCCGGAGGGGATCAGAGTGACGGCGCCTGTAGCCATTCCGCAAGTTGGTTGTTGTACCTCACCTGTTACCTGCATTGGTTGAATAGATGATGAAACACTTCGGCAAATACTTTCGCTACAACCGTACGCATTGGTGACGGTGACGCAGTACACGCCGGGGTTGAGGCCGGTGCGTTGGACAGGCGTGAGCCCTCCTGTAGATTGCTGGGTTTGAGTGTAACCATCACTCCATTGTAATTTGAACGTTCCGGATCCACTTAACCACAACGTGAAGAATCCATTGGCGTTATAAGGGCATTTCACGCCGGCCCCTGCTCCGATAATCGGGTCGCACCGGCGTACAATTCTGCAAAGGGCAGCGGTGCCGCAAAGCGCATCCGTGACCGTGACGCAATATTGTCCCGGCGCGAGGTTGGCAATATCCTCGGTAGTGGCAGTGAACCCGCCCGGCCCCTTCCAGGAGTATTCATACGGCGGAAACCCGCCGTTTACAGTCAGGTCAATAGAACCGTCCTGGGCGCCATTGTTGGATTCGTGCGTTACAGTGGAAGTGATATCCTGCCCCATCACTGCTGATAAACCCGTGAAAAAGGTGAGGAATAAAGAGAGGAATGAGTTTTTCATGTAGTAGCTGCGTTTTTTATAAATAGAGGCCCTGCGCCGCATCAGGAGATTTCGTCAGTGTGGTCGGATGAAAGGAATTTCAATATGAAAAGGGGTTATTCCGGGAGGATTTTTATACCTTCCAATCGCACGGATTCTGCTAAAGAGCGGTCCGGCCGGAACCCCGTTGCGGGAAGGAAATGTACTTCATCGGTCTCTTTGTTGACAATCAAAGTACCGCTTTCCAAGCGCCCCGGCAGACGTTTGACGAGTTCTGCAGTTTTAGCGTCAAGCCGGTATACTGTACCATCCTGAAGTACAACATAGTTCTTACCGTCGGAAGTGAGCGCGGAGAAATATCCGTCGAATGCAAGTTGATAGTTAGCTTCGTTCTTCCAATAGCGGCGGAACTCCTCCACCATTATGGTATCGCGCAGCTTGGATAAGTCTTGGTTTTTATCAAAACTCCAGACTTGTAGCTCTTGCTTGGGCTTCAGATAAATGAAGAGATTGAGGTGCTGCGGGTCAGGTTTAGCAATATCGAAGTATAGGGGGCGATCAATATCAGCAGTTGGCGAAGCATAACGAAGCATCATGAGGTAAAACAACGGATTCTCTTTACCTCCCCAACGTTCTAAATAATCCCCCAACATTCCAAAATTACTTTTAGCCAGTTTGGACGAATCTAAAGGTAGACCATACAGCCCTGGAATTGTCCAAATGCCATCAGCAGAAGATGACAGACTCAACAAATAAAAGGAAGTATCTGCCAGATCCCAGGCAATCGGGTTGTAAGAAAACTTGCCACCATGCCTCGAATTTAAACGAATGACATCAGCAGAATTTTCCTTTTTCGTAAGCGTTGCTGTGTTTTTGGAAAGATGAATTAATTGTAGTTCCCCAGCTGTCATCAAGGAATATGACGTATTGTTTTTCAGGATTATTTTGACAGGCTGTTGTGCGATAACAAGCCCTGTCCCAATACAGAAAAAGCAGAAAAGAATGATGTGTTTCATTTCATATAAAATTTGCCCTATGCGGGTATGTTAGTAGGAAGCTCCGCTTGAATTGTGTTGAACCCCAATAGGGTTCGATTTAACGACATCAACCGGAAATGTATTGGGAGGCAAGAGACCAGATAAATAGAAAGCACTCAGCGCCCCATCTGCATTAGGTAATGGAAACCCACTTGATTGAATTGGATAGTTTTCTCCATAAGCCGGGTCATAATATTGGCCTAAGATTTTTGCAAATTGGTGATTATTAAAACGCGATATTGGATTGGCCTGGTTTTGCCCAGGAGAGGGGGCAGTCTCAGTCACCTCAGGAGAAATCCAGTTATACGGACCACTTGGCAAGCTATAGGGTAGTGTGCTACTGCCCCAGCGATTCAAAAAAGGGAAATCAGGTATCCCACTGGTACCTGTGGGGGCGAATGTCCATGTTTTTACGTAAAAACCATACTCGCTTGTACCGCCGTATATTGGTGTTATAATCCAATAATTGCCTGATTCTTGGAAACCCTGAACCTTGAGAATATCCAATAAAAATTTTGTCCAAGCCCCGCATTGTCCGTCCTTATTTTTTATCAAAGCCCCGGTAGTAGTATTCGTGCAATCCCAAGAGCCATAATATTGAAGCGCAGCACCGTCGTGGGCACGGGTGACGTTGCGGTTTTTGAAATAGTTCCAAACACCTGCAAGTAAGGTGGGGATGTCAGTAGCGCCGCTACCTTTTTCACACCCAATGTGCAACAATGTTTGATACCATAGATAATCGAAAGGTGTCGGAATTTCTGCGAGCGGAAACGCCAAAGTCACATACAACGGATTCACACTGCTTCCCGCATCGAGCCATGTAGCGCCGTTGTTAAAGGAAATCTTCCAGTCAATTTTGTACTGAGGGAAGTACCTTACTGAGTTGGGAAGGGCTGTGGAGGCTGCTGTTGCAGGATATTCAATGACAAGTCCGGTGCTAACCGTTTGTTGAGGATAAACGCCAACCTGCCCATCTACATCGCCCCTCACCAATATTTGTTGTGGCGGTTTGTTACAATTGAACGTAAATCTGGCCGTTACTTTCGGCTTAGTGTTTCGCACGAAACCCACTGGCTTTTTGGTATTGGAAGATGCTATGTAATGAGGAATGCTGTAAGCTGAGCCGTCAATATCGTTTTTTATTTCAATGTACTCATTCGAGTTGTTTCCTTCAAAGGATACCGAAAACAGTTGAGGAGTTGGATAGATAAAATTTTGTCCCATTACCTCCCACCCAGTCAGCAACCACAGCACAGAACAAACAGCACCGATCAGAAAATTTTTTTGATGTACTCGCATACTCTAAATTTGAAGTGAACGAACCTTGTGAACATCGCAAAACCTTGGTACTTGCCTTGACTTTCCCTTTGTTTGCTGTCACAAAAATCACCCCTGTAAAAACTTTTTAGTAGCGACAGTTATTCGCCATTTTTAACTTACCTTTTGGAGGAAAACAGACAAAAAAACAACATAAAAATTTGATTTTCAAATGAATGAAGCCTTTGGTTATGGTCGCGCATTTGCAAAAAGCTCGTTGCCGGCGGTGATTTAATATTGCCAATTCAGACTAAAATCCATGTTCGGAAAATTTGTTATTTGACCAATTTTTACTTTCGCCCCGGCAAAACAAAAAACGCCCGCCGGGAATGAATCGCGGCGGGCGGAAAGCGGAATTGAACTTAATCAGAGATTGACATCGTCAACGATAATTGATTCAGTCAGTTCCTGTTGTTCCTGCTGTGTCATCTGATGCCATGCTGCCTCGGAGGTAAGCAAGCCAAGTTGAAGAAGAAGCGGGATGAGGATAGTTAACATGGGTCGAAACTTTTACGGTGAAAAGGATGCCACAAAAGTCCGGGTGAACGGAATTAGGCTGTTCCGACAGCCGGCAGGTAAAAACGAAGGAGAAATCGCCGCTCATACTTGATATAGATTTACAATAATCCGCAGTTTATGAACCATTTGCAGACATATAGCCTTGCCGGCCATGGCCGCATCCGGCGGCTGTTCCTAAATCCAAAATCCGTGCTTCATGATCAAGGAACTCAATGAACTCACCTGGCTTGTTTCCGGAAATGTTGACCGCGCCGAAGAGCACCTGGCTTTCCTCTGCAAAAACAAAAACGAGGTCATGAACCTGTACCGCGCCGTATGCGACCACCATTTTCGCACCGACGAAGAAGCGATAAAGGGCGCCGGAATTGGCGAAAGAACTTCCTTTAAAAAATACGGAAAAATGCTGGTGGAGCACTTGCGCCAGCTGGTGTTTTTTCTTTCTCCGTCCAACGATCCTTACATCCGGACGCGAAATGACGGATTCAGGGCGCTCTCCATCTTGAAATTGACTGATTTCAGCTCCAGTAAATACGCTGCACGACAAATCGCGCTCGATTTGCTGAACAACGGTCTGAAAAACGAAAGACCGGAGTGGGTAGTAGAGGCAGCTCATTCGCTTATGGATGCTATGATCACTGGATACGATAACAAAATCGGCGAATTTGACCGATATGCGGACTTGTTTCAAGAATATAAATTTTATCTGGATTGCGAGCAAAAGGCCAAACTTTACTTCGACCGAATCCGCATCAATTATGTTCGAAAAAAAGGATACCGTGTTGAAATCATCCAACAAATCGAAGAATTCATCGAAGAGTTTAGTTCAATGGCTTCCAAAATTCCGTCCATGAGATTCAATCTATGCTATTACCTTGTGGCCTATGATCGGCATTTCCTTACCGGAAATTATGGAGAAGCATTGCAAGTACTAGAAGATGCAATACGATATTTTCAGTCACGACCTTATCAGGCTCACCAGGTCCTGTTGTTGTTTTACTATCGAAAAATAATGTGTTATAAACAGTTAGAGAGGTATGAAGAAGGAACAGAGACAATACGTGAGGCGCTCAAACTCAGTATCGATGGCACTATCAATTGGTACGCTACTCTTGAAATCCATTATTATTTTTCCATGCGCATGGGGCACTACGAACAGACATTGGAGATATGGCAAGAAGCTACCAGACATAAGCGATTTTCTGCCCAGCGCGAAACGACACAGGAAATCTGGAATATCTTCGGTGTGTACACTTTCCTGATTTACAAATTCACCAAGCACACTGGATTGGAGAAGGATTTTCCCCGTTACCGCTCTGCGAAATTTCTAAATGAAGTTCCTGTTTTCAGTCAGGATAAAAAAGGCATCAACGTCGCTGTGCTTATTGCACACGTATTGTTGCAATTCGTCGAAGGAAAAAAGGATAAAATCTGGGAGCGCATTGAGGCGTTGGAAAAATTTCGTGAACGATACCTGCGTAGCGGAGAAGCCAAACGCTCGGAAAATTTTGTTAAAATCCTCGTCGCCATGGCGCGCGCCAACTTTCAAAGAGCGCGATACGAGCCAAAAGTTGCTCCTTTGCTGAAGCGTCTGAAGGAATTGCACTCTGACACCTCTAACCAGCCTTATGAAATGGAGATCATTCCTTATCTGAAATTGTACGAACTCGTTCGGGATTTTTCACCATCCTCCTAAACGAATCATTGCAATGCTTAGCAAAACAAACGACTGAGACTTGCTAACTTTGCAACCTTCAACTCTTTGCATCAAGCATTATATATGATAATCCAGCTCCAAAACGCAGGCAAACGCTATCGCCTCGACTGGATATTCCGGGGACTGAATTACACGTTCAGCGAAGGTAAACGTTACGCCGTGCTGGGTCCGAATGGTTCCGGCAAGTCGACCCTTCTGAAAGTCCTCTCCGGTCATTTGTCACCCTCGAAAGGCTCTGTTTTATTTGAAAATGAGGGGAAAAAAGTGGAGCCGGACGAAGTGTACCGCCGCATCAGTTATGCCGCTCCCTACATCGAACTCATTGAAGAACTCACCCTCGAAGAAGCCCTTAAATTCCACGCCAGCCTCAAACCGCTCGCGCCGGGATTCACGCCCTCCAAACTCTATGAACTGCTTGCCCTGCCCCGTGCCCGCTCGAAAGAGATCCGCTTTTTTTCTTCCGGCATGAAACAACGCGTCAAACTCGCGCTCGCCGTCTGCTCCGATACGCCTGTTTTATTGCTCGACGAGCCCGCCACCAACCTCGACACGCAGGGCATCGAATGGTACAAAACCCTGGTGGCCGAATACGCCGCCGACCGCTTAGTCGTCATCGCTTCCAATGACCCCCACGACGCCGCGTTTTGCCCGGTCCATGTGAACATCCTGGATTACAAGTGACAGGGAAAAGCGGATTTGACAATAGTGCCTTCATGTCGCCGATGCTTTCTTATTTTTCGGACATGAAAGGCTTTTCCCTACTTCTCGCACCCGCTCTCCTTTTGGTTTGTTGCCACACTTTGAAAAGGGGAGAAAAATCCCGGCAGCCTGCCATTATGACCGTCAGTGGAATTGTCCCGGCGGATCAAATGGGCAAAGCGCTGATCCACGAACACGTTTTTCTCGACTGGACCGGCGCTGACAGTATCCGGCCGGAACTATGGGACAACGCTGCGGCATTTCTTGTCACCCTGCCGAAATTGCGGGAAATGAAGGCGTTCGGCGTCGAAACTTTTTTTGAATGCACCCCTAACTACCTCGGGCGCAATCCTGCCCTGCTGCGGCGTCTGGCCGACAGCACCGGGCTTCGGATTGTTACCAATACCGGCTACTACGGTGCTGTCCGGAATAAATACCTGCCGGCACACGCCTTCACGGAAACGCCTGAACAATTGGCCGGCCGCTGGGTGCGGGAATACGAGAAAGGATTGAATGACAGCGGTATCCGCCCCGGTTTTATCAAGATCGGCGTGGACGGCGATTCGGTGTTGTCGCCGCTGCACCGCAAGTTGGTGCAGGCAGCAGCGCTGACACACCTGCGCACGGGATTGACCATCGTGGCGCACACCGGTCCTGATGCGCCCGCCGTACAAGAAGCCAATATTCTCGAAAGCATGGGCGTCCGGCTCGATGCCTGGGTATGGACGCACGCGCAGGGCGGCACTTCCGCCCAACATGTTGCCCTTGCCCGCCGGGGTGCCTGGATCTCGCTCGACGGACTCGGCTGGGTTGCTCCGGAAAACGGCGACTCTTCCGGATTAAAAAAATACGTGCAACAGATCGTATATCTGAAAGATCAGGGATTGCTGCACCGTACCCTGATCTCGCACGATGCGGGCTGGTATACGCACGGCCAACCCGGTGGCGGCCGTTTTCAACCATATACGAACATCTTTACCATGCTAATTCCGGCGTTGAAAAAACAGGGATTCACCACGCGCGACATCGAACAATTGCTGGTGAAAAATCCGCAAGAAGCCTTTACGATCCGTGTGCGAAGGATGGAAAAATGATATTGGGGTATTGGAATATTATTCTATGGTGTCTTGCTATATAAATAATATCCCAATATCCCAATATCCCAATATCCCAATATCCCAATATCCCAATATCCCAATATCCCAATATCCCAATATCCCAATATCCCAACTACAGCGTGATCTGGTACGTCTGTCCGTTCACTGTCACGGTGGCTTTGTTGTCGCAGGTGCCGTCGCCGTAGTCCACTCCGACAGCCAGGCCATTGATGTCGAGCAAGCCCGTGCCGGCGCTGATCCAGTAGCAATTGTTGGCTTTTACCAGCGGTGTCTGGATCGTCCAATCCACCGTTTCTCCATTGGTCAACACCGAGTTGATGGTACCGGTGATGCCGTACACATCGTCGCTCCAGTCCCACCAGGTCGGGTGGCCGGCCGTTTGGGTAAAAGTCTGTTGCGCGTCGTACGCGAGCGTGTAACCGTTGCCGTCTGCCGCCTGGATGTTTTCGGCCAGAATGGTGAAAACTCCCGCAGTTTGTGTGCTTTGGTTTTGGAAGGTGAACTTCCCGCTCAACTGGGCGCCGTCCTCCTGGTAGTTGTCGTACTCCAGCGATATCTCGGTGCCGGCTTCCCAAATTTTGTCAATGGTGAGCGTGACTTTGCCGGCTTTGAATTTGCCGTCGTTGTCGGTGCAGCCGGCGCCGAAATCCACCGTGATGACTTTCGGGAACACGGCCGGGTCGGCGGGCAAAATGGTAATGCTGCCGCAGCGGTCGTCGGCGCCGTTGTTGACTAAGCCATCGGCCTCTGCGGCGCCGCGCAGGGCAATGCCGAACGACGAAGTGATGAGTTGCTGGCTGCGCAATGCCTGTGTGGCCGATTCGACGGCCGGGTCGGTTGCGGCATTGTCGTTGTCCTTTTTGCAGGCGGTCACGGAAGTCAGGATGAAGCCCGCCGTCAGCAGCAGGGCAGAGCAAATTTGCTTTTGCATAGTTGGATGAGTTTTATGAATGATGAATGATGAACGATGAACGATGAATGTTGAATGATGACCCGGTTAAAGTGATCAGGTGACTGGCAGTAACCCGCTCATTGAACCGCAATAGTTTACGCAGCAAAGGTGAAAGCACACGCGGCAATGAAGCAATTGACATCGGTCAAGTAATTGCGAATTGCGGATTTCGGATTTTATATCTCACGACGCCTGGTTTTCAGCAGGAATGAAAATCTCTAACATACTCTTGGTCAATGCGCCAGACGAATGCGCGAGTTTCGGCGCCATTTCGTATAAACATGAAAACCATCCATCCCGTACCCGTAAATCCGCAATCCGCAATCCGCAATCAAAAATCCCTTTTCCTTCCCCGCACCCGGCTCAGCGTTTCCGGCCGGATGCGCAGAAAAGCGGCAATGTGACGCTGCGACACCAGTTGGAGCGCCTGCGGAAAACGTTCGGCGAAGTAGCGGTATTTCTCCTGCGCCAGGTTTAACTTATGGAAGTGCGTGCGTTCGGCCATCAACAGCATGTATTGTTCGGCCAAACGACGCCCCGCGGTGTTCCAGGCAGGGCTTTCAAAATACAGGGTCTGTAAATCGGCGTGTGAAAGCGTCAGAAACTCGCAGGGAACGGTGCATTTGAGGTGAACCTGCGTGGGCGCGCGCTGGAAAAAACTGCTGATCTCGACGACCATTTCGCCGGGCTGGGCGATCCAACCCACCTGTTCGAGTTGCAGTTCTTCGTCCACGCCGTCGTAGTAGATGACAGCGCCCCGGTGCAAAAAGCGCAGGCAATCGCATACCTGGCCGGGCTGGAGCAGGAAGGCGCCTTTGGGTTGGGTCTCCCACCTGACTTTGTTTTGAAACAGGGCCCAATCGGGTTCTCCGACGGGCGCGATGTCCTGTATCTGGCGGCGCAACTGCGCCAGGGTGACGGGGAAATGGTCGCCCGCTTCAGCATAAGGGGGATGCGGTTGAAAGAATGAATGGGTCACGGAGGTAAATCGGTTTGGTGATGAGAAAGATGATTACCAGACGATCCGCCATCGGGCAGGGTTACGGGCCAACTTGTTTTGGTTGGGTTAAATAAATGGGCATTTTGGGGCGTTTTTTAACCAAATAAAGGGTTAATGTACGCCGGAAGTCCGTTCCGGCGATGCCGCGCAGGTTTCGCCGGAACGGACTTCCGGTGTGCGAAAATCGTCCGGCAAATACGCACCCTGAAATCATTTTTCCTGGAAAAACGCTACTTTTCGCCGCCGAATTGAAAAACCCACATGACAACACCTTCCATTTTTATCAGTTACCGCCGGGCCGACACAGGCACTGAAGCCATATTAATGGCAAAGTCCCTGCGCGAGCATTTTGGTGAAAACGTAGTTTTTTTCGATCACGATACGCTTGAGGCGGGAAGCGATTGGAAAGCGGACATCCTGAAATCTGTAAAAAATGCTGCTGTTTTTCTGATTTTGTACGGTGGCGAAGAATGGCTCGGCAAGGAAAAATTCAGTTTCCGCATCTTGGATACGGAAGATATGGTTCGCCTCGAAGTAGAAACTGCCCTGCAAAATGAAAAGGCACTGATCGTGCCGGTCATTTTCCGAAATGCAGAAACACCGCCGACGAAAGCTTTACCGGAGAATCTGAAAGAAGTTTTCAGCAGGAAAAATCATTACCCAATCCGTCGCAAGAAATGGGATGAAGACTTGCTTGGACTGATCAAAGAGATTGAAAAACGGATTCCACGTATCGCATCGAAATCACCAATAAAAGAAGATGCTTATTTAAGCGGCTTGCCTGTTCGGGAAAAGCATATTCCACCAATACCTTACAAAAGTCTGAACTGGTTTGAAGAAAAAGATGCACGTATATTTTTTGGAAGAGGGAAGGATATTCGTCAGTTGTACAACAAATTGAACAACGATTACAGCCGCATTATTACCTTTTTCGGACAGTCAGGCGCCGGGAAATCGTCATTGCTGCATGCCGGCTTGTTACCGCGTTTACCGGCAGAATGGACACCTTATTACCAGCGGCGTACAAGAGATGGATCAGTGGTGACGATTCTGGAAAATTATATAAATTGGTTGTTGACCGAAAAGCCCCTACGGCCGCTATTGATCCTCGACCAACTGGAAGAAATCTATACCAATCCATATACTGAACAACCTGATGAAGCAGAACGTCTGCCGGAATTGCTTCAGAAAACCCTTTCGGTTAATCCCAACGTCCGCATCATCCTGGGCCTTAGAGAGGACAGATGGGCTGCTGTCGAAAATTTATTGAACACCAACGGAATCAACTTCCTCCGACATTATTTATCCGTCCTCGATCAGGAGGGTATTCGCGAGGCGGTAGCCGGTATTTTGGAAGACCGGGATTTGGCCGACTGCTTCCGCGGACTTTCCTTTGCACCCGGTGAGGAAGATTTGGCACTGCGCATTGCTCACGACCTGATGAGCCGCGACGACAGCCGGGCCAATGCTGCCCCGCTGCTGCAGTTTATCCTGCGGCGGATGTGGGATGAAGCTTCAGCAAATGCCGCTGAAACACCATTATTATCTTGGGAATTGTACGATAAACACCGCCGGGCTTCCATGCTCGATTTGTTGGACAAACAACTGGAAGAACTGCACGCCGTCTTTCCGGAGGAAGTGACCAACGGCCTGACGCTTGACTTGCTGCGCGGTTTTGTGACAGAAGAAAATACGGCAGGCGTGGTGACCGAAGATACACTCCTTCAAAACTATACACACCTGCCACCGCAATTGATAAAAGACCTTTGCCTGGAACTGGGAAATAAATACCTGTTGACTTCATTTCCCGGCAGTTCAAAAACACTCCATTGGCGCCTCGCCCACGACGCCCTCGCCCCCGCTGTGCTGCGGCGTTTCACGGAAAGCGATGCGCCGGGGCAAAGAGCCAGACGTATTGTGGAGAGCAAAAAAGGTGAAATAGGACGAAGGGGGACCGGAGTCCTGTTTAGTGAACCTGATCTTGAAATTATTCAGGCCGGGAAAAACGGCATGCCGATCATGTCGGATGCGCTGCGCGATGCAATAGACGAATCCGCGACGCACTATGCCGATGCCCGATGGCGTGATGCGGAACAAAAGCGGGCTATTGTTGACTTTCGCTGTGAACAAGCGAAGGGGTGTATCCTGCAACTTCAATATAATGACGCCCTTATATCTGCTTCGTTTGCAGCGCCATTGGATACGAGAAAAGACGAACTGACAAAATTGATGATGGAGATTGCCTTTTTTGAATCCGAATTGAATAGCAAGGATAGTACCATCGCATGCCTTCATCATTTGAGACAACTTACTAACCAGGACTCTTTAGAAGATGCCGTCACTCGTTCAGAGGCTCTGAATGGCGTGCCATTCCGAAAAGAAGTTCATCTGATATTAGAAAGTATTGACCCTGACTATTTCAAATTGCTGGAGCGTCGCTACTTCCCCGACATGGTGCCGGTGGTAGGCGGGACTTACCAAATGGGCGCCGAAAAAGGCGAAAGCAAAGGCCATCGTGTCACAATTGATAATTTCCACATCGCCCGCACCCAAGTCACCTGGTGGCAGTATATGCTCTTTTGCCGTGCAACCAACCGGGAAATGCCCTCCTCACCAGGCTGGGGTCGCATAGGGAATCATCCCGTCGTGAATGTGAATTGGTACGATGCCGTTCAATACGCCAACTGGGTCAGCGAACGGCGCGGTTACACACCTGTTTACGAGATTGATACGGCACGAAAAGACCCGAATAACAAAAGCGACTACGATAAACAAAAATGGACAGTAACGCTCCGAAAAGACGCAGACGGTTTGCGCTTGCCCACTGAGGCCGAATGGGAGTTTGCCGCCAGGGGCGGTAAGCAAAGCAAAGGGTTTGAATACGCAGGCAGTGATGATCTGGATGAAGTAGGGTGGTATTCCAACAATGCCGAAAGCAAAACCCATCCGGTCGCTGAGAAAAAAGCGAACGAATTGGGCATCTATGACATGAGTGGCAACGTGTGGGAATGGTGTGGGGATTGGTATGGCGATTATCCTTCATCTCCTCCAGAAAATCCCGCCGGCCCTGCATCCGGCTCCTACCGCGTCCTTCGTGGCGGTGCGTGGGACGGCGTCGCGGACGGCTGCCGCGTCGCCTACCGTAGCTACTACGGGCCCGTCCTCCGCAGCAGCTTCGTTGGCTTCCGGCCTGCTAGGACAGTAAGTCTTTGACTTTTTTACCTTTTTACCTTTTTCAAACAAAGAAATACGGGCCGTGCGACAGCATGGCCCGTGTCATCATATATACGCGGCGCCAGCCCGTATATATCATAAGAATCGCAGGAGCGATATATTGAAAATTTTGGCCGTTCAATAAAAACCGAACCGTATATATCCCTCGTATATATGGGCAGAGCAAAGATTTTTATAGGAAACAACCCTTCGATTCAAAAGCAGATACCTATGCATCTCCGCATTTTCACCTTGCCTTTCGACCCCGTTGTGGAAAGTTTTCCCGACGAAGTGGTCACCGAGTTTTGCCTGAACAAACGGGTACACAAATTAGACTCGCAGTTTTTTCAGCAGGAAGGGAAAACGTATTGGGCGGTGTCGGTGCATTACGAAATCGTAGCCAAAGGCGAAGACAAAACCCGCGACCTCGACGAGAATCAGAAACTGTTGTACGAGCGCCTGCGCGAATGGCGCCGGGAAACCGCCCACCGCGACGGCAGACCGGTGTATCTCATCGCCACCAATCAGCAATTGGTGGAGATCGTGCGCCGGAAAGTGAAAACGCTGGACGGAATGAAAGGCATCAAAGGTTTCGGGCGCGGGAAAATGGAGCGATATGGCGGCCAGATGCTCGCCGTGGCGCTGGATTTTTACGATACGCATAAACAAACCGAAGAGCTGCCGAAAGAACCGTTACCTTTCTGATACAACCATGCCTGCCGCACAAGAATATCCCCTCTTCGATCAGTGGTACCAGACCTGCGACTGGATACTGCAAACCTGTGACCGTATGCCCAAACACACGCGTTTTACGCTGAGCGGCCGCATCGCCAACCTGGCGCTGGACGTGACGGCGCTGCTCACCGAGGCCATCTACCGGAAAGACCGCGCCGACCTGCTGCGCCGGGTCAACCTGCTGCTGGAGCAGTTGCGCATCTTCTTTCGCTTAGCCAAAGACCGGCGCTACCTCAGCCTGACCCAGTACGAATTTGTCAGCAACGCCATCAACCAATGCGGCAAGATGGTGGGCGGCTGGCTGAAAACTTCGGCATCATGAAACGCAGCGGCAACCTGTTCGATACGGCGGTTTCTTTTCCGCACCTGCTGGCATCGTACTTCAAAGCCCGCAGCGGCACCCGGAAAACGGCGCGCCTGTGCGCTTTTTCTTTCCTGATGGAAACGGAACTGATCCAGTTGCAGGAAGAACTGCGCAGTGGTTCCTACCAGCCGCGTCCCTATCGCTATTTCGAGGTGCGCGACCCCAAACGCCGCACCATCGCCGTCGCGGACTTCCGCGACCGGGTGGTGCACCACGCCGTGGTGGGTGTGCTGGAGCCGGTTTTCGAGCGCTGTTTTATCTACGACTCTTACGCCACGCGCAAGGGGAAAGGTTCACACCTCGCCGTTTTTCAGGCGCAGCGATACCTGCGGCAAAACGGGTGGTTCCTGAAAGCCGACATCGAACAATACTTCGACTCTATCGTCCACGACATTTTACTCGATCAGGTTGCGCGGAAAATCAAAGACCGCCGGCTTTTGGATTTGATTGCCCGCATTCTGGCCAACGGCGGCACAACTGGTCGGGGACTTCCCATCGGCAACCTGACCAGCCAGTTTTTTGCCAATGTGTACCTGAATGGCTTCGACCATTGGGTAAAAGAGGAATTGCGGCTTCGACACTACATCCGTTACATGGACGACTTCGTGTTTTTTCAGATGGAAAAAGCGCCGCTGAAATTCCTTCGAGCGGCTGCTGAAGATTGGCTTGGCAAACACCTGAATCTGCGCCTGAAACCCACCGCCACCTTTATTAACAACGCCTCGAACGGCCTGCATTTTCTCGGCACGCGCGTTTTTCCGGCGCTCATCCGCCTGCACCCCGACAATGCCCGCCGCGCTTCGCGGAAACTGGCCATGAAAACGCAACTTTGGGAAAACGGCGATCTGCCTTTTGAAGAATACGAACAAAGCCTGAACAGCTACGACGCGCATTTCAGCGTGTATGGCACACATGCGCTGCGGAAGAGAATCTTCAGTACGCCGGAACGGACTTCCGGCGTACAATAGGGTCAACGGCTCAACCGGCTCCAACCGCGTCCTTCGTGGCGGTGCGTGGAACAACGACGCGGACAACTGCCGCGTCGCCAACCGTAACAACAACGGGCCCGACAACCGCAACAACAACGTTGGCTTCCGGCCTGCCAATACAGCGCTCCTTCGAGTGGTTTGTTTTTTAGGGAAAACAAACGGGTGAAAGTGCTGTCCCGCCGTTGGTCCTGCTCCCGGCGTGAAACCGGGACAAATAGTCGGCTGCCGCCGTCCGTCTGGTACCTCCCTTTGCCGGGAGCGGAACGACGGGCGGCGGTTTTTTTTTATCGGTAGCGCGGCGTTCATGCCGCGCTACCGATACATTAGTCACCCCGAATTTTGTAACAAAACAGATACGTTTAGTTTTTGTAACTATTCAGGTAGGGGCAGCGCCCCGTGATATTTGTAGTCCTTTACGCCCAAAATCATCCGTGGAGGGGCAGCGCCCCGGAGATGTTTCGGGGCACTGCCCCTCCACGAAATCATCTCTCATTTTGCTACAAATATTTCGGGGCGCTGCCCCTTCCTGAACAGTTACTATTTCTTCCGGGCTTTTATATTGTTACAAAATTCGGGGTGACTAATGTATCGGTAGCGCGGCATGAACGCCGCGCTACCGAACCTACGCGACACCGATTCCCTATATTTTTTTTGCCATTTCCGATATATACGGTGGATATATACGCCCTCATTTTCTTAGTACACACCTGTTTTTCCAATATATCGCTCCTGCGATTCCGATTATATATACGGGCTGACGCCACGTATATATACATTATGCCTGCGGGCCATGCTGTCGCACGGCCCGCAGGCTCTTTTTGTGTTTAAAAAAGGTAAAAAGGTAAAAAAGTCAAAGACTTACTGTCCTGGCAGGCCGGAAGCCAACGAAGCTGACGCGGAAGCCGGGCCCGTCGAAGTGACGGAAGGCGACGCGGCAGCAGTCCGCGTCGCCGTCCCACGCACCGCCACGAAGGACGCGGTTGGAGCCGGCATCAGGGCCGGCAGGATTTTTTTCAGGACTGCTTTTATAATATTCTTCACCGTACCAGTCCCAACACCACTCATAAACATTCCCGCTCATGTCGCAGAGACCGAGTTGGTTCGGCTTTTTCAATCCGCAGGGGTGGGTGCGACCGTTGTTTCGCAACACCTGCTCGTAGTCCCACTTGCCATCGAGCAGTTTGTCGCCCGAATTTTTCCAGTACCAGCCGACGGCATCGAGGTCGTCGCTGCCGGCGTATTTTGTTATTGCAGAGGGGTCTTTTGTGCCCGGTATGCCGCCGCGGGCGGCGAACTCCCATTCGGCTTCGGTAGGCAGCCGGAATCCGTCGGCGCCCGCGACGGGCTCGACAAGCCATTTGAAAATATCGCTCGAACTGTTGTTGGGGTCTTTTTGCGTTTTATCAACTTTACAGGCCGGGGTAAAGCCGAATTGTTCGCTCAGCCAGTTGAAATACTCCACCGCATCATACCACATCACCAGCACGACCGGGTGTGTGCCCGTTTTGCCCCAGGGAGGCGCGGAAGCGGCGATGCTGCGGCCTGTGGCGGCGCAATAAAGGCCAAACTGGTAAAAAGTAACGGGTGTGGCGCCCATCAAATAGTCTTTCAGGGAGATTTTATGCGGCGGTTGTTCGTCCTTGTAACCGTCGGTGCTGCCCATCCGGAACGAGCCGCTTTTCACGGGCAGCATTGCAGGGTAATACCTGTCGCGGAGTTCGCGGAAGGCGCCATCCGGGGCAAGCGTTTGGACCAGGTCGTGTAATTGTTTTCGACCGGTCTTCCGGTGTTTCAGGGCATGTTCCAGCGCTTTGGCTGCGGTTTCCGGCCGGGGGAATTCAGGCAATAGTTGCAGGCATTCCAATGTCTGTTCCTCATGTTGCCCGGTAGCGGAGAGGAAAAATGCGAGTTCCAGGAGGGCGGGCTCCAGTTTTTCCTGCCGGATCTCAGCCGGCACATCCACGGCCATGGCGGCTTTGAATTTTTCCAGCGCCTGCACGTGTTCCACGGCGGCGATATTGGCAAGGGCATCGCCGGCGAGCGTATCGAAAATGAGGGCGGTTTTGTCGCGTAATTCGGCACGCTGGCGTTCCAGCGCCGCTTTGCTGGCGTTCAGGCGGTTTTTCACCGCTTCGGGGATGCATTGCATGTAGGGTTCGCCGGCTTCTACGGTGCGCACATCGGCATCTGAAAAATCGGCTTCTTCGGCGTCCGCCGCATGGCGGTTTTTGAGTTCCACGAGGCTCCAGGCTAATTGCGCAGGCAATTGGGAGGCGCTGCAACGCTGGTGCACCAAAGGCGCCAGCGCGTCGTGCGCCAGGCGGGTGTTATGGTTCACGGCGCCGGGCTCTTCGGTCAGGAGAAACAGGGATTTGAGCGCCGTTATCAGGTCGCGGAAATGCGGCACGTGCGAATAGCATTCCTTTTCGAGAAATTCGAGGGAGCGACCGGTAGCGGTCAGTTCGGCGGTGACGAATTGCCGCAGCACATCGAGCGCCAGGCCATTGCGGATCGCCCGGTGTAATTCGGGCAGTGGTTTGCGCCCGATGGACGGTTCGGGGTCGTGTTCATCGGGTGAAAAATAGTGCTCCAGTTCGATGAGTTGCTGGCTGAGCATTTCATCGAGATTGCTGCGTTGCACCCGGCGGTACAGTTTGTCGTCGAAGGAGATTCGGGGCTTTTTTTGTCCGGCACAGGCCTGGTCCCACATCTTGCGCAGCGTAATTTGGAGCAGCGGCGCCGTGTGGGGAGCACTTTGACCCGGTTCGGACAGATTTCGGCTGTCTGTGACAGGGCTGAGGTCGTTGGCCATTAAAGCCGGCAGGGAGGAAGGAATCGCCAGGTCGTATTGTGCCTGGCGGCCTTTATCCCCCGCAACAGCGTATCGCACGCCCTGGTGGGTGAGCGGGTGCAGGAAAATGGGCTCGCAGGGCAAATCCCGGCGCTTCTGAAGCAGGTCGAGGAATTCACCGACGTATTCCTTGCGAAAACTGAGCAGGAGTGTCGAGCCGAAACCTTCGCGCCAGGCACCGGCGAGAGCGTCGCCCCAGGTGTTCATTTCGTTGGAAATATCGGGATTGGGGTTTGTGATCATTTCCTCTGCCTGGTCGAGCAGGAGCAATTTGGGGCCGGCCGGCTTGCTGCGCAGGATTTGTCTGCCGGTATTCAGGTCGTGGATGAGGCCTTTGCCGGGATCGCGGCGGCGCATCTCGACTGCCCAGCCGCGGTGCCGGAGCCGGGGCAGCAGGCCGGCTTCCAGCAGGGAAGATTTGCCCGCGCCAGACTGGCCGTAAAGCAAAAGAATTTTATTTGGCTGGTTTTCAAGTAATTCGAGAATCTCTTTTATCTCGTTGTTGCGCCCGAAAAAAATGTGGGCGTCCTGTTCGCGGAAGCGCTCGAAACCGATGAACGGGTGTTCGGGATAGCCGATGTCATCGGGCAGGGGCCACTCGGCCAGCGGTTCGGGTTCGGGAAGCGGCGGTGCCGCGGGCAAACCGGCTGGTTTGGGATATTTGTCGGCTAAGTAGAACCCCAGGTCTTTGCGCAGGTGGTTTTCCAGTTCGGCGATGGTGGAAAAGTCCTCGTATAAACCTTTGTTCTCCTTTTCAAGCGCAGCCCGGAGTTGCACAACCTGGTTGAACTGCTTCAATTTGTCCTCATCGAATGAGGAA
This sequence comes from Saprospiraceae bacterium, assembly GCA_019187225.1. Taxonomy (GTDB): domain Bacteria; phylum Bacteroidota; class Bacteroidia; order Chitinophagales; family Saprospiraceae; genus M3007. Next base: position 37,626 of record JABAQQ010000041.1, on the reverse strand, counting down.
AAACCCGGCTTAAAATAGTAAAAAGCCTTTTTGCACTGCTTCCGGGCGCGTTCAAATTCTTCGAGGGTAAAAATCCCTGCCCTGGAGAAAAAGAGAAAAATAACGATGTCGGACGTGTCGAGCAGGGGGTTGATTTTGTCCTGAACACGCTCGCCGTAGGAGCCCGATTCGAAGTCGGTTTCCCATTTGACCGGTTCGAGGTAGAGGTGCGGAAAATGTTTGTTGATGTCCGACAGGAGCACCACCATTTTTTCGCGCTCGGTGGCGACGTCGCTTGAGGAGGCGATGAAGATTCTTATCGTTTGGCGCGATTCGGGCATGGCGTTTTTCAAAAAGGAGTAGGATCAGGGGCGGAAAAGTAGTAAAATTCCAAATATTAATTCAAATGTTGCGCCTCCGGCAGCGCCGCAATAGTTTGCGAATTGAAAATCTTCGCTTCCACACCACATCCCCACTCTCCCGCGTTTCCCCTAAGTTTGCACTCAAAATCAAACGTATGCGAAACGTTCTCTCCCTGCTCTCCCTGTTCGTCGTTTCCCCCATCATTGCCCAGCGCCTCGACCACAGCGACCTGCTCCTGTTTTCGATGCAAAAAACGGCGGACAGTACCTGGCAGCCTTTCGCGCCGCGTTTTCTCACGGCTTTTAATCCCAGGGGCTACAACAACCAGCCGGCGTTTTTCTCCGGCAACGAATTGTACCTCACCGTGCAAACGCCCGGCGATACGACGCAGACGGACATCTACGCCCTCGACCTGCTGCTGAAAACACAGACCCGCGTGACGGCGACGCCCGCTACGGCCGAATATTCGCCCACGCTCATGCCCGGGGGCCGGCGCTTCTCCGCCGTGCGCGTCGAGGAGGACGGTAACCAGCGCCTGTGGTCGTTCCCGCTCGACCGCTCGGACAACGGTCGTCCGGAATTTACCAACATCCTCAATGTGGGCTACCACTGCTGGCTGCACGACACGCTGGCCGCCCTCTTTATCGTCGGCGACGACGGCGCGCCACATACACTGTACACGGTGGGAACGAGGAGCCAGAAACTCCAGCGTGTCGCATCCAACGTCGGTCGCTGCCTCCAGGCCTTGCCCGACGGTCGCCTCGCTTTTGTGACTAAAACGACCGATAAAACCTGGTTCCTGAAAACATTCGACCCGAAAAAGCCGATCCCCGAAATTGCGGTCATCATGCCGCCCGGCAGTGAGGATTTCGCTGTGATGCCCGACGGAACCTTCCTCAGCGGCAGCAAATCGAAACTGTATCAATTCAAGCCCGGCCGGAACAACGACTGGAAGGAGATCGCCGACCTCTCGAAATACGGGGTAAAAAATATCACGCGGCTGGCAGCGGGCAGGGATGGGAAGGTGGCGGTGGTCGTAAACTGATACTGGGATATTAAGATATTGGGATATTGGGATATTGGGATATTGGGATATTGGGATATTGGGATATTGAGATATTGAGATATTGGGATATTGGGATATTGGGATATTGAGATATTGGGATATTATTCCTCTTTGGGGTGCTCTTGTTTAAGTTTTTTTATATAAATGTTGATTTTGTAATGCAGGTTCTGTAATTTCTCTATAACGAGGTTATATTCCTGTTCAGTTATTAATTTTCGCCGATAAGCCTTAACTATCCAGGTTTTAGTTTCCAAAAGGGAGCCGCGGCCGTAATAACAAAATTGTTTGCGCTCTTTGAAAAAGAAACGTCCGTATCCCTCAGCAATGTTTGCAGCAATTGAATCGCCTGATCTGACCATTTGATCTCCTATTGTTTTCTGGGCAAACCATTTCCAGCCTTCCACTTTATCCCATAAAATATCACCAATTTCCATGGCTAATTGATAAATTTCGAGGTCGTCCAAAGCAATATATTCTTGCATAATCATATAAAATTGAAGGTGAATTGATTACAAAAAAATATCCCAATATCCCAATATCCCAATATCCCAATATCCCAATATCCCAATATCCCAATATCACAATATCCCAATATCACAATATCCCAATATCACAATATCACAATATCACAATATCCCAATATCACAATATCCCAATATCACAATATCTGCTCGCTGATCATCCCAAACCTCCTTTCCCTTCTTTGATAACTTAAAATGGCTTCGTGCAATTCTCTTCGTCCGAAATCCGGCCAGAACACGGGTGTGAAATACAATTCGGCATAGGCGATTTGCCAGAGCAGGAAATTGGAGATGCGCGTCTCGCCGCTGGTGCGGATGAGCAGTTCCGGGTCGGGGATGCCGCGGGTGCTCAGGGCATTCTCAAACATGCCTTCGTTGATATCGGCGGGTTGGAGGAGGCCGTTTTTGGCTTGTTCGGCGAGCAGGCGGGTAGCGCGCAGGATCTCCCATTTGGCCGAATAATTGAGCGCGAGCACGAGCGTGATCCGTTTGTTGTCTTTCGTTTTTTCGATGCCATCCAGCAAAGCCTTGTAGCTGGCTTTCGGCAATGCCTCGATGTCGCCGATGGCTGTGAGGCGGACGCCGTTTTTGTTCAGGTCGCGGATCTCGCCCTTGATGGTTTCCACCAACAAACTCATCAGCGCTGTGACTTCGGCGGGCGGGCGGCTCCAGTTTTCGGTACTGAAAGCGTAAAGTGTCAGGTATTGTACGCCGATCTCGGCGGCGGCTTCGGTCACTTCGCGCACACTTTTGACACCGCTGCGGTGACCGAGCACGCGCGGCATGCCTTTTTGTTTGGCCCAGCGGCCGTTGCCGTCCATGATGATGGCGATGTGGCGGGGCACTTTGTCGGGTATGATCAGCGGCTTAAGGTCGGACATGATGCGGGAGGGTTTCTGGTTTGGATGGTTTGATGCTTGTTTCAGGGCTGACAAAGGTATTTCAAAATGTGTTTTCCTGAATTGAAATGAGCACACTTCGTATGTTTGGCCGCGCAACCCTGAAACCATCAACCCATCAAACCATCAAACCTTCAAACCTTTTCAAAATGCACAAACAAGCCCGCCAGCATTACAACGCGACGTTCACTCCAGAAAAATACCAGGCTTTTCTCGACACGGTGAACGCGGCATTTGGCGAAGCCGTAACGTTTCGCGTGTCCGAAACGCCGATTTTTGTCCCTAAGTCGTTAAAATCACAATTGCTGCAGGGGGTGGAAGATATATGCGGGGTCATAATGGCGCCCGGTTTTCGCGAGCGCAGCGAAGCGGCTTTGCCCGCCCACCTGCGGGTACCGGGTGAAGACGATCATACGACGTTTCTCCAACTCGACTTCGGGGTATGCCGCGATGCGAAAGGGGATTTCATACCACAACTCATCGAGATGCAGGGGTTTCCTTCGCTCTATTTTTTCCAGCACCTGCTGGCCGAATCGTATCGCAAGCATTTCGACATTCCAGCGGACTTTCACCATTTGTTCGGCGGACTGACCGAAGAAATCTATATCGAGCTGATGCGTCAGGTGATCGTCGGCGATTCCAGACCCGAGAACGTCATCCTGCTCGAAGTGGAACCGGAAAAGCAGAACACGCGCATTGACTTTTGGGGCAGTCGGAAATACTTAGGAATCAAAGTCCTGTGTCTTTCCAAACTCAAACGCGAAGGCCGCGACCTGTACTACTTAGACGACAACGGACGGCGCGTGGGCGTGGAGCGCATCTACAACCGCATCATCTTCGACGAACTGGAAAAACGCGCCGACCTCCCCCGCGAATGGGATATGACCACCGAAGTGAACGCCGAATGGGTGGGGCATCCGAACTGGTTTTTCCGTATTTCCAAACACACATTGCCATTTTTGAACAGCGCCTTTGTGCCTAAAACCTTGTTTGTCAATGAATTAAAATCAATACCCGACGATCTTGAGAACTGGGTGCTCAAACCCCTCTTCTCCTTTTCGGGCCAGGGTGTGAAGATCAATATCACCCGCGAAGACGTGGAAACGGTGGACGATCCTTCCAATTTTATCCTGCAGCGCAAGGTCGAATACGTGGCCGGCGTGGAAACACCCAATCCCGATGAGCCTTCCAAGTGCGAGATCCGTATGATGATCCTGTGGGATAAAAACTGGGAGAAGCCGCGCTTAGTGAACAACCTCGTACGCATGAGCAAAGGCGAAATGGTGGGAGTGCGTTACAACAAAGGCAAAGATTGGGTGGGTGCGAGTGTGGGATTTTTCGAACCTTAAATGCGCAGCGAATGCTGTTCTATTGTCCAAAAATTGAAAACGGCTTCGCACACCTCGACGAGGAAGAAAGCCGTCACCTGCTTTCCGTGTTGCGGCGGAAGCTGGGCGACCGGCTTCAACTCACCGACGGACAAGGCTTTTTTTATGAAGCCGAACTCGCTGAGGCCGGCAAACGGCACGCTTCTGCCCGCATTATTTCAAAAAAAATGTCGCCGCCTGAACGCCCGGCCCGACTCCATATCGCCATGGCGCCGACCAAACAGATCGAACGCTTCGAATGGTTTTTGGAGAAGGCTGTCGAGATCGGCGTGGATGAGATCACACCGCTGCTGTGCCGGCGCTCCGAACGCGACACCATCCGGGCCGACAGACTGGAAAAAATCCTCGTTTCTGCGATGAAACAATCCCTGCGCGCCCGCTTGCCAAAACTGAACGAACTCACGCGCTTTCAGCAGTTTATAACGAATTCTACCGAGAGCCAGAAACGCATCGCCTGGTGTTCCGACACTCTTTTGCCGCATTTGAAGACGACGCTTTCCGCGGATCAAAACACCGTGATCGCCATCGGCCCGGAAGGTGATTTTTCGCCCGAAGAAGTGGCGTTGGCGCTGCAAAACGGTTTCACCGAAGTCAGCCTCGGCGCTGCGCGCCTGCGCACGGAGACGGCGGGGGTGCTGGCAGTCAGCGTTTTTAATTTGCTTTGAATGAACTTTAGCTGGTGGCATTTTGCAAATCTCACGTCGTAAGTCGCAAGTTTTCTACTTTTGCATTCCGATTCATGGGACGCATCCTCGCTATAGATTTCGGCCTCAAACGCACCGGCATTGCCGTCACCGACCCGCTGAAGATCATCGCTTCCGCACTTACGACCGTGCCGACCGCCGGGGTTTTGGATTTTTTGACAAAATACTGCGCAGAAGAAGAAGTGGAAAGTTTTGTCGTGGGGCTGCCCTTACATCCCGATGGTAACCCCGCCCAGATCGCACCCCAGGCTGATGCCTTCGCTGAAAGACTAAAAAAACTTTTTCCCGGTAAAGCCGTTGTTCGCCAGGACGAACGCCATACTTCCAATGAAGCCAAACGCATCATTCTTCAAAGCGGCATAAAAAAACAAAAACGCCGCGACAAAACACTGGTGGATAAAATTGCTGCAGCCCTGATCCTGGAGCAGTATATGCAGGAAAATTACTGGGAATGATCCTGGTTCCTGGTTGTGAGTTGTCGGTTATTGGTTGCTGGTTACCAGGTATAAGCAGCGCGATGCGGTTGGGAGTATTCAAAAAAGTGTGCCGAACTAAGAGTAAATATTTGACAATCAATATTTTAATACAAAATTGACGCACTTTTTTTGGACACTCCCACATGGTTTTCGATGACAGCCACTTTCAAAAGATTGGCTGGCAACAATTTCAAATTACTCCAACCATTCAAACCGCTTTCAAATGGCTAAAGTTTGATGCGAATCAACAACCGATAGCAACGAATAACCAGCAACCAATAACCGACAACAAACAACAAATATGCTATTGCCAATTTATGCCTACGGGCACCCAGTTTTGAAAAAAATTGCCGCGTCCATCGGGCCGGATTTCCCTGATCTGCAGGAACTCATCGCCAATATGTGGGAAACCATGTATCACGCCGAAGGTGTGGGGATCGCTGCCCCGCAGGTAGGCGTGCCCATCCGGCTGTTTGTGATTGATACCCTCCAGATAGAAGAAGATGACGAGAAAAAACCGGATGCGGAGAAGGGCAAAGGATTTAAAAAGGTATTTATCAACGCGCAAAAAGTGGAAGAAACGGGTAATCCCTGGACCTACGAAGAAGGCTGCCTCAGCATTCCGCGCATCCGGGGCGATGTGGAACGTCCGCAGACCATCCGTTTGCGTTACATGGACGAAAATTTTGTGGAACATGAAGAGACCTTTACCGGTGTCAATGCCCGCGTGGTGCAACACGAGTACGACCACATTGAAGGTATCCTTTTTACTGAAAAACTGAAACCGCTCAAAAAGCGCCTGATCCAGCGAAAACTGGAAGATATCCGGGTAGGAAAGATCAAAACAGACTACAAAATGAAATTTGCTGTTGCGCGATAAATTATCGCTTACCAGCCGAACTTTGAGCCGACGGGTTGCGTTTAACCGCCCGCCGGCTTTTTTTATTTGGATTATCCATGTGTAAAAAGACGCTCGTGGAATTTTATTTGACTTTGGTCGAAAAGGAAGGGTAACAGCGGAAACGATTTTTGCAAAAATCGTTTCCGCCGTTACCTTTGCGCCATGTTTACAGAACAGCAGGAAAAATGGCTCAGGCGAATAGCCGAACTGTTTATGCGCCTTGGGATCAAAAGTCTTACCATGGACGACGTGGCGCGCGAGCTGGGTATCTCTAAAAAAACCTTGTACCAGTTTGTGGAAAGCAAGGACGACCTGGTAAATAAAGTCATCGAGTTGCATCTGGCAGAAGAATGCGGGCGAAGTGAACAACTGGCACAACGTGCGCAGGATGCGCTCGACGAAATGTTGATCGTCATCCGGGAAAATATCAGCGATGTGCAGCGTATGAAGGCCAATATTGTGTTCGAATTGCAAAAATACCACCGCGATGCGTGGGAACAGCTCCAGAAATACCAACGCGGATTTTTGTACAAGATCGTTCGGGACAATCTCGAACGCGGTATCCGGGAAGGTTTTTACCGCGACGACTTCGACGTGGACATTACGGCCAAACTGCACCTTGCGCAATCATTCGCCATTTTTGACGAAACGTGGTTTCCTAAACCCCCTTATGCCGGCGAAACCCTCTTTCGGGAAGCCATGATGCTTTACCTCCAAAGCATCCTTTCCGACAAAGGACGACAAGCTTTAAAAGCAAAAATCTCTTAATCATGCACCAGAACAATTCCCTCAGATGGCTGCTTGGCAGCGTTTTAATCCTGATTTTTGGGGAAATTTCCGCCCAAACAGCGGTGATGAGCCTCTCCGACTGCATCAATTATGCCCTCGACAACCATCCCAACATCAAGGTCGCTCAATTACAAGTGATGGATGCGGAATGGCAGATCAAGGAAAACAAGGCGACCGGATTACCGCAACTTTCTGCGGGAGTTTCGTACTCCGGCTTTATCCAACGCGCCGGATTGCCTGCCAGCGCCTTGTCGTTCGGGGGCGGCGGAGAGGTAGACGAGTCGGGTTTGGAGAGCGTATTTAATGAAGCGCAGGTAGATTCTCTGACCGGCTTTTTAGGGTCGCTTTTCGAATCTGATCCCGAATCGAAGATTTATTTCTCGCCGGTGCATAATATTTCAGGTAATCTGCAATTGAACCAATTGCTGTTCAACAACAGTTATCTGATCGGTTTGAGGGCTGCGCGTCATTACCGGGATTATGTAAACGATCAGCTGGCCGTAGAGCGGCATAATGTCCGCAACTCGGTGACCGATGCTTATCTGCCTGCACTTTTGATCACCGAAAATCTCGGTATACTGGACAAAAATATCGCGAACCTGGAAAAATTGCTTTCCGAAACGCAGGCCATCAACAAGGCCGGATTTGCCGAACAACTGGATGTTGATCGCATCGAACTGTCGCTTTCCAACCTGCGCACGGAGCGCGATGCATTGGAACGCCAGCGTGAGATCGTAGTCAATGCCCTTAAATTCACGATGGGTATGCCTGTCGGCAACGACATCAGCTTGTCCGACAATGTCAACAAGCTGCTGACTGAATTCGCCGACGTTGACCTGACGAGTGCCCCCAATTTTATGAACCGGCCGGAATACGTCCAATTGCTGAAAGGCCGCGAACTCAATGCGACCCAGGTGGATTTGTACCGCAAACCCTGGATGCCTACCGTTTCCGGCTTCATACAATATCAACCCGGTTTACAAGGCGGGTTTGGCGCGAAGGACTCGCCGGGTTTTGACAAATGGTACTTTATCCCCGCTGCAGTGGCCGGTGTCTCGGTCAGCGTTCCCATCTGGGACGGCGGCAGCAGCAAAGCCAAACGCGAACGCGCCATCGTCGCAGTACAAACCATTGACGCGCAAAAACAACTGCTCGAAAATGCCATTACCCTCGAAGTGGAAAATGCCCGTAAACAATTCCTCAATGCGCAGGCGCGTGTGGCAAGCCAGCAGAAAAACCTCGAACTGGCGCAACGCATTTACGACACTACCCAAAAGAAATACAAGGCCGGGATCGGCTCCAGCTTCGAACTCACCCATGCCGAACAAGAGCTTTACATGGCCCAGAAAAATGTAATGGACGCCTTGTACGACTTTCTGGTAGCCAAAGCGGATATCCGGCAGGCATTGGGTACCAACTAAACATCCACCGCGATATTAACTTCAAATCGCCATGATAACTTTACTGATCCTTTTCACGTTGCGATTCCTTTATTCGCGACTTCCTGACTCTCAACGTTTTAAAACAAATACTCAAAATGAAAAATAAGAACTTCCTCCCAATTCTGGCCCTCGGCATGGTCGCTGCCCTGCTTTACGCCTGCGGTGGTGAAGCGCCGGATAAAGCGACCCAACTGGCGCAATTGAAAGAACAAAGAGCCAAACTCGATGCCGAGATCGCAGCATTGGAAAAAGAAGTGGGCGTGGCTACCAACGTCTCTCAGCGCATCAAAACCATTAGCCTGAGTGAAGTCAATACCGGCGTATTCCGCCATTATATTGACCTTCAGGGTAAAGTAGACGCAGAAGAAAATGTGCCCGTCACGACCAAAATACCCGGTACCCTGACCCGCATCCTCGTTAAAAACGGCGATCTGGTACAAAAAGGCCAGTTGCTCGCCCAGGTGGACGACGGCGTCATGTTGAAAAACCTTGCCGAACTCGAGCATCAACTCAAAACCGCCGAGGATATCTACAACCGTCAGAAATCGCTGTGGGATCAGAAAATCGGCACCGAAGTGCAGTTCATCCAGGCCAAATCGCAAAAAGAGGCGCTGGAAAACAGCATTGCCACGCTGAAGGAGAACTGGGGGCAGACGCGCATATACGCGCCCATCAGCGGCACAGTGGACCTGGTCATCCTGAAAACCGGGCAGGCCATTTCTCCCGGCATGCCTTTGTGCAACATCATCAATCTCAGCCAGTTGAAAGTGGTGGGCGATGTCACCGAAGCTTACGCATCCAAAGTGCGCAAAGGCGACGAAGTAGTGGTGTTTTTCCCCGACCTGAAAAAAGAGATCACCACGCGCGTTACTTACGTCAGCAAAACCATCAATCCGACCACACGCACCTTTTCCGTAGAATGCGGTCTTCCCGCCAGCCCCGATTACCGGGCCAATATGATCGCTGTGATGAAGATCATTGACTACCAAAACCCCAAAGCCATCACAGTGCCGGTGAACCTGATCCAAACTGCCGAAGATGGCGATTATGTCATGATAGCCGAAAAAACGGGTGTCAATCAGGCTTTGGCTAAAAAAGCGCGCATCACCCAGGGCAGTAACTATAACGGCATCGTGGAAATCAAAAGCGGTCTGGAAAAAGGCAATTTTGTGATCTCAACGGGATTTCAGGACGTCAACAACGGGGAGACGGTCGCTTTTTAAGAGTTATGAGCGATGGGTTATGGGTTATTGTACTGAATAATATAGGCACAACGCACAACTCATCGCTCATAACTTATAACTCCTACACGCAACACTTCCGAAATGTACGTTCCATCACATTTCTCTTTGGCCGACCAGCCTGAGATCGTGGCCTTTATGCAGCGGTTCAATTTTGCGACCATCGTATCGGTGGTGGAAGGGCTGCCGTATGCAACCCATCTCCCTTTTGTTGTGGAAGAGGAAGGTGACGGTAAAATAAGACTGCTGGCGCATTTTGCGAAAGCCAACCCGCAGTGGAAAAGCTTAGAAGAACAAACCGCACTGGTGATCTTCAGTGAACCGCATGCATATATATCGCCGTCGCTGTATTCAAAAGAAATGAACGTCCCGACCTGGAATTATGCTGCGGTACACGCCTACGGGCGCGCGCGTTTGATTCAGGACGCGCAAGAGGCTTTTCATTTGCTGGAAAAACAAATGCACGCCTTTGAGCATGCATACATAGCGCAATGGGCGCGGTTGCCACAGGATTACAAAGATGCTTTGGTGAAAGGCATCGCCGCATTTGAAATTCCGGTGGAAAAACTGGAGGCCAAATGGAAAATGAGCCAGAACAAACCCGAACAGGATCGTGCGAATGTGATGAGGCATTTGCTGGAAAGCGAGGACGGCGCAGCGCGGCAAGTGGGTGAGATGATGCGGGAATACTATCAAAAATAACCTCCATTCACCCCCCCTCAAATCAACGCATCCACAAATACTCAAATCAACACAGGCATGAAAGAATTTAAACCTACCAGTTGGTCTATTGACAACCGGACAAGTATATTCATCATTACCGTACTCATTACGCTCGCGGGGTTGATGTCGTACTCTTCGCTCCCCAAAGAGCAGTTCCCTGATGTAGTGGTGCCTACTATTTTTGTCTCCACTATATATCCCGGTGCATCGCCGAGCGACATGGAGCAACTCGTCACCAAACCCATCGAGAAGCAGTTGAAGGGCATCAACGGCGTTAAAAAAGTAACCTCTTCCTCCGTTCAGGATTTTTCTAATATCATAGTAGAGTTCAATACCAGCCTCGAGGTAACGTTGTGCAAACAAAAGGTGAAGGATGCGGTGGATAAAGCCAAACGCGACCTGCCTACCGACCTGCTGGACGATCCTACGGTATCCGAATTCGACATATCCGAAATCCCGATCATGAACGTCAACATCGCAGGCGATTTCAGCCTCGATAAGTTGAAAGACTATGCGGACAAACTCAAAGACGGCATCGAGGAGATGCGCGAGATCACCCGTGTGGACCTTGTGGGAGCATTGGAAAAAGAGGTTCAGGTGAACGTGGACAAATACAAAATGAACGCCGCCAGCCTCACTTTCCGCGACATCGAGAATGCGCTGGCTTTTGAAAACCTGACCATCTCAGCAGGCAACGTGGACATCGGGGGAATGACCCGTTCGGTATCCATCCGGGGCGATTTTAAAGACATCGAGCAGATCAAAAACATCATCGTCGCTTCGCAATCGGGCGCAATGATCTATTTGAAAGACATCGCTGAGGTGAAAATGGGACACCAGGAGCAGGAGAGCTACAGCCGCCTCAACGGCAAAAACGTCATCTCGCTCAACGTCATCAAACGTTCCGGCGAAAACCTCATCAACGCCTCCGACAAGATCAAAGCGTTGGTGGAGGAGATGAAGGCCAACGAATTTCCGCCCAACCTCGAAGTGAGCATCACCGGCGACCAGAGCCGTGCCACGCGGGTCACCTTGCACGACCTCATCAACACCATCGTCATCGGCTTCATCCTCGTTGCCCTGATCCTGATGTTTTTTATGGGCGCCACCAATGCCATTTTTGTGGCGATGGCCGTACCGCTTTCGATGTGTATCGCCTTTATGGTGTTGCCTGGGCTGGATTTCACGCTCAATATGATTGTGTTGTTCGCCTTCCTGCTCGGTCTCGGTATCGTGGTGGACGACGCGATTGTGGTGATTGAAAACACGCACAGGGTCTATCACGACGAGCCGAATCTGACCATTGTACAGGCAGCAAAAAAGGCAGCCGGCGAAGTATTTCTTCCGGTGTTGTCGGGTACCGCTACCACCCTGGCGCCTTTTGTACCGTTGGTATTCTGGGGCGGTATTTTCGGGAAATTCATGCACTTCCTGCCTGTCACCATTATCATCACACTTACAGCTTCGCTGTTAGTGGCTTATATTGTCAATCCGGTATTCGCCGTGTGGTTCATGGGCGATCCGAAGCGCGAAGGCACAGTGCCTGCCCCCGCCAAAAAGCGCCGCCGCACCATTGCAGGATACGTATTGTTCGGGCTCGCTACCGTCGGTTTTTATGCTACAGGCAGCATCGGACTGGGCAATTTTGCCGTGACTTGTGCGCTATTTGTTGTTCTGTACAAATTTGTCCTGGAAAAAGCCGTGCGTTGGTTCCAGGAAAAAGGCTGGCCTGCGGTACAAAATGCCTATGCCAACTTCCTGAAATTCGCGCTGAACCGCCCCTGGACGATGCTCGGTGCTACCGTCCTCCTGCTTTTTCTTGCACTGGGCATGACCGCTTCGCGCCAAGCCAATGTCATCCTTTTCCCCAAAGCCGATCCCAACTTCATTTATGTGTACATGACCCTGCCGGTAGGTACTGATGTAAAGGTAACGGATTCGCTCACCCGGATCATGGAGCAAAAAGTAGTGAGCGTTCTGGGTGAAAACAACCCCATCGTGGAATCAGTCATCAGCAATGTGGCGCTTGGCGCTTCGGAAGACCAGTTCGACCGCTCGGCCACTTCCAACAAAGGCAAAGTAGGTGTGGCGTTTGTCGAATACAGCAAGCGCAACGGCGTGAGCACCAGGGAATACATGGACAAGATACGGGAGGCCACGAAAGGCGCCATCCCGGCGGCTGAGATCGTGGTGGACCAGGAGCAGGGCGGCCCTCCGTCACCGAAACCCATTTCGGTGGAGATCACAGGCGACGATTTCAGGCAACTGACCGCCGTGTCGCAGGCCGTAAAACGCTACTTAGACTCGCTTGCCATCCCCGGAGTGGAAGAGTTGCGCAGCGACCTGATCGTTTCCAAACCCGAGATCAGCATCCAGATCGACCGCGACCGCGCCAACCGCGAAGGCATCTCCACCGCCCAGATCGGCGGAGAATTCCGGACGGCCATCCTCGGCAAGGAAGCGACGAAGTACAAGGACGGCGAGGACGAGATTCCGGTCAACATCCGCCTGCAAAAAGACCAGCGTGAGAACATCAACGCTGTTGAAAATCTCAACATAACGTTCCGCGACATGAACATGGGCGGTGTGCTGCGCTCGGTGCCGATGGCGGCATTGGCGGAAATCAAATACACCAACACCTATGGCGGTATCCGGCGCAAAGACCAGGAACGTATGGTCACCATTTCGTCGAACATCACCGCCGAATACCAACCCAAACAAACGGAAGTTATCAACGCTGTGAAAGCCGCCCTGGCCGCCTATCCGCAGCAGGAGGGCGTCAAAGTCGCCTTTGCAGGTGAAGACCAGGAATTTGTGGACGCGTTCAATTTCCTCGGCAATTCGCTCATCATATCGTTGTTCATGATTCTGCTCATTCTCGTTACGCAGTTCAACTCCATCGGCAAAACGCTCATCATCCTCACGGAAGTGGTGTTTTCTATCATCGGCGTGTTGCTCGGCCTGGCGATCTTCAACATGGATTTCTCGGTCATCATGATGGGCGTGGGCATCGTGGCCCTGGCGGGCATCGTGGTGCGAAACGGTATATTGCTCGTCGAGTTTACCGACATACTGCGGGAACGGGGTATGGCCGTCAGGGAAGCCGTCATCGAAGCAGGTCGTATTCGTATGACGCCGGTACTGCTCACCGCAACCGCCACCATCCTCGGCCTCGTACCGCTGGCGGTCGGATTCAACATTGACTTTGAAAGCCTGTTCGCAACCGGCGACCCGAAAATCTTCTTCGGCGGGGACTCCGTGGCTTTCTGGGGGCCGCTGTCGTGGACGATCATTTTCGGTCTCGGTTTCGCTACCTTCATCACGCTGGTCATTTTACCGGTGATGTATTTGTTGGGCAAGCAGGTGGTGGATTGGTGGGAGAGAAAAGTATAGCGGAATGCCGTTCCGGCATACAGGCGGCGCGTCCCGGAATCACCCGGGGCGCGCCGCCTGCATTTTTTCCCCTGCTATTGTTTAATATGCCTCAACCGGCATAACTTTGGCGCAATTCAAAAAAAGCCAAACCGCCTTGCAAACAGACTGGAATTTTATTGCCGATACCATTCGCCGAAAAAAATGCGTCTTATTCATCGGGCCGCAGGTGTATACCGATAAGAACGGGGTGCACCTCGAAGAGGCGCTTTGCCGTTCCCTCGACGCGCGCAATCCCCAGCATCCGTACATCCAGTCGTTTTACGACCAGGACGGATTCTTCCTGTTTCGCGAAAACAAGTTCCGGACGCGTGTCATTTCCCAGTTGCGCGATTTTTACAACGGGAATTTTCCGGAGGCGGAGGCTATCCTTGAAAAATTAGCCCGTATCCCTTTTCAGATCGTCGTATCGTTCACACCCGACCGTTTGTTTTCCAGGGTGATGGAACGCCAGGGTGTCGCACACCAGACAAGTTTTTACCATTACGGGCAAGCAGCCAAGCCATTGCAAAAACCGGTACAGGAACTCCCGGTGTTCTTTAACCAGCTCGGCTGGATCGAAGAGGACGAATCGCTGGTGCTGACCCATAATGACCTGTTCGATTATTTGGAAGCGGTGTTTACCGGCGGCCACATCAACACCGACCTGAAAGCCGAACTGATGCAAGCCAACAACTACATTTTCCTCGGCCTCCCTTTCGGCAAATGGTACATGCAATTGATCCTTCGGGTGTTGGGCATCCATGCTGATGGGGCCAACTTCGACCGCATTGCGCCGGCGCCCGAATCGCTCGATCCGGCTACCCGCACCCTGTACGAACAGGAGTTCAAGATACAGTTCGTCGAAGAAAACATCCAGTCTTTCGTCGGGGAACTCTACGAACGCTGTACCGAAAAAGGACTGCTTCGACAGGAGTCTGCAGGCATCGCTGCCCCCGAAGTAAAACTGGGCAATACGCCGGACGAGATCATGGACCTGATCGCTTACGGCGAGACGCGCCGCGCACTCGAATCGCTCCGCATCCTGCTTTCTCCTGCCCGCCATCCGGAGCCGCGTTATCGCGAACTTGAAATGCAGGCCGTGCTGATGATGAGCCGCTTTGAAAACCTGGAACGCAAAGCCCAGGCCGGCGTGCTTCATACGCAGGAAGACAACGTGGAACGCGCCAAAATCACTTACGATCTGGCAGCCCTCATCAACCGGGTGCGGGAAGCCGCCTTACAAGCCGCATGAAACCGATGAAACCAACCGCCACTCAACATTTTCCCTACCGCTATCCCGGGGCACGGCCATTTGCTACGGATCAGCAGCACCTGTTTTTCGGACGCGACCGCGCCGTACGCGAACTCTACAACCGCCTGCAACTGGAGCAATTGGTGGTGCTGTATTCCAAATCCGGCTTAGGTAAAAGTTCGCTCCTCAATGCCGGCCTGCTGCCGCGGGTGCGGGAGGAAGGGCGCTGGCAGCCCATTACCGTCCGTTTCAACGCCTGGATCGAAGGCAAAACCGAAACCCCCGTTCAAATTACCCGCGACCTGCTACTGCGCGATTTCGACCGGCCAACGTTTTTGCCTAAAATTTTTCCCGACGACCGTTCGCTCTGGTATGCTGCCAAAACCCGGCAATTGAATGCCCAACCATCGCCGGGCAACGGACTGTTGCTGGTATTCGACCAATTTGAAGAGCTCTTCACCTATCCCGAAGAGGCGGTGCAGCAGTTGGGGCGCCAACTCGCAGAGATACTACAAATGGCTGTGCCTCAGCGCGTCCGGAAAATGGCTGAATTGTTCCTCCGCGCCCAGCCCGAGCTCCTGACCGACGCGGAAGAAGCCGCGCTCGAAAGCCGCCTCGACGTTCGCATCATTTTCGCCATTCGCTCCGACCGGCTGAGCCTGCTCGACCGGCTTTCCATATATGTGCCACAGATACTCGCTCAGCGCTACGAACTCCAGTCGCTGAGCCCTGTCGAAGCGCATGATGCCATCGTCCATCCCGCTCAAAAAGAGGGGAACTTCGTCACGCCGCCATTCGAATACGCTTCTGCCGCACTCGATACCATGCTTGCCTATCTTACCAAAGGCGGCGCCCAACCCATCGAATCGTTCCAGTTGCAGATACTTTGCCAGTCCATCGAGCAGTACGTGGCCCGGTCGGCAGATTACTTTATCGAACCGGGAGACGTAGGCGACCCGGAGCAGGTATTTCGCGATTATTATGACAATCAGATAGCTTTGATAGAAGACCCTGCGGAACAACTGTCCGCCCGGCGCCTCATCGAAGAGGGTCTGGTTTACGAAAAGGAACAGCGCCGCCTTACGCTTTTCGATGTACAGATTCGCGAAACTTATGGCATCAGCGACGATTTGTTGCGTCGCTTGGTGGACACCCATTTGCTGCGCGCCGAACCCAATCTGCGTGGCGGCTACACGTACGAACTCAGTCACGATACGCTCGTAACGCCGGTGCTGAAAGCAAAAGCCCGTCGCGTGGAAGCCGAAGTCCGTGCAGCCGAAGCGGAAGCTGAACGCCACAGGCTGGCCGAGCTCGCCGAAGCGGAACGTCAACGCCAGGCAGAATTGGCCGAAGAGCGGCGCAAACGACAACGCGCCACCCGCTATGCTGCCATCGGATTTTTGCTGGCAGCGATTTCCATTGCAGCATCCGTTTTTGCTGTGCAACAGAGCCGCCTGGCGCATGAGGCGCAGGTAAAAGCGGAACATGCACAACAAGCTGCCGAAAAAAGTTTGTTGGAGCTGAAGAAAAAACAAGTGGACGACTACCTGAAAAAAGCCGAAACGCACCGGCTCACCGGCGAGCCTCTTCTCGAACTGAAGATGCTCCGCGCCGCACTGGAAGTGGATTCGACCCGCGGCGACTTGCAGGAGCAGGTGCGGCAATTGGAGCGGAGGCATTCGCAGACAAACTGAAAAACATCCGAACCATGCAGAAAACACATCTTGTCCTTTTCCTTTTAGTATCCGGCCTTTCGCTGGCCAGTGCTCAAAGCGACGATTGCGCGCGCTTGCTGCGCGAAGCGGCCGATTTTGAAAAAAACAAACAATACGACCGCGCCCTGAAAAAATACCTCTCTGCCAAAGAAGAATGCGATGCTGCCAATTCGGCGGAGGTAAACCGCCAGGTACTGGCCGTTTTTGAAAAAATCGAACAACAGCGCCAGGAGGCCGAAACTGCAAAACGCCAGGCAGAAGCCAATGCAACCCGCGCCCGTAACGCCGAACGAAGAACGCAAGTGGAAAAACAAAAGGCCGAGCGTTCGTCCGAAGCCAACCGGCTGGCAGCCCTCGCGCTTTCAAAAGCTAAAACCAATCCCACTTTAGGCCGCCACCTGGCCGCCATGGCCTGGGAAATGTCGCTCGATTCGAGCGGAAAATATTGCACCGAGCCAGGGGTTGTCTCGGTCATGCACTCCATCGCCAGCGACGCGGGCGCCTGGATGTACCGCCCCCTGAAGGGGCACACGGGGCCAGTGAACGATGTGGTTTTTTCGCCAGATGGACAGATGATCGCCACTTGTGGCGCTGACCTGACCGTGCGGTTGTGGAATATGGAAGGCGAACTGTTGCACACGCTCGAAGGGCACCGGCAGGTCCCGCTTAGTCTGGCATATTCGCCGGATGGCAAATGGATACGCTCGACAGAGCGGGATACCGTTTATCTGTGGAGCCATGATGGTAAAATTAAACGATCTATCGGATTGAAAGCTGCTGCAGGTAATTATTTTCCAACAAATGCGGTGTTTTCTCCGGATAGTCGGTATCTTTTGACCGCTAATGGGGGAGAAACGGCTATTGTATGGCGTGTGGAGACGGGCGACACAGTGAGGGTATTGTCCAACAACCGCTTGAAAAAACAAATTAACAATGCGCAGTATTCTCCCGACGGCGCTACCCTTTTGTTAGAAGGATATGACACCGACAAAGCCTATAGCTGCATTCTGGCAGATACGACCGGCAATACGCTGGATACACTATTGGGGAAAAAAACGTCCCCTAACAAGACTTTCTTTACGCCCGACGGTCGTGGTGTGTTTCTCTTGAAGAGCAACTTTGCATACCTGAAAGACTTAAAGAGCGGAAAACTGGACTCCTTGCCAACGCGCTATTTCGATTGGCGGTTTGCATTCAGCTCTCAAAAAAGGCTGTTCGCTTATTTTGACCAAACAGAAGCGAAGGTCTGGGACTACACAGCCGCACTAACTATGAAGAATACATTCCGGTATTCTCCAGTTTATCAAAACGACTTGGTTTTTGCCTGGTACGACCGGTGTTTGGTCGGCTCCTCATATGATGGATATATCCGTTTTTTTGATCTGGACAATAACAGTATAGCAGAGTTTGCAGCTCATACCGGAAATTTTAATCTTGCCGTTTCGCCTGACAGCCGGTATGTAGCCAGTGCGGGAAATGATGGCCGGTTATTGCTTTGGCACAGAAATATGGCGCCGGTATTGGCTTCTCCGGCAGGCTATCTTCAGTTATTTGTTTCTCCGGACGGTCAACGGATAGTGAGCGGTGAAGCCGGCGCAAAAAGGCACTCCTTAAACCTGCGCGATGCACAGGCCAACGTCATAGCCACGCTGGATGTGAAAATAAGGAACCTCAACAATGACGACGTCCAGTTTATCCCGCAATACAAGTCCATTGCGGTACGCAGCGCCGATAGTACGATCCGGATTTTCGATTTCGACGGGCGGCTCCGCTCGACGTTGCGCGACACCGATTTTGATATTGCCCGCTACTTCGTGTCGCCATCCGGTGAGCGGATATTGGTGATCAGCAGAGCCGGGAAATTCCGGGTATGGACGCCGAAAGGCGAAAAAATTGGCGCATTTGAAAATGAGCGAAAAGAGTTCTGGAATAGTAGCAAAACCCAATTTTCACCGGACGGATCACAGTTCTGTATGCTTGCCGATAGTTCGGTCAAGTTGTTTGACCGCAATGGAAAATTGTCAGCAGATATAAGCGGCCGTTTCGAGAGTTGCGGTTTTTCGCCGACAGGGTCTCTTCTCACTTTTTCTTATTCGCCGGGTTATAGTATGAAAATATGGGACAGCAATAATCGGCAAATATTAGAGGTACCTATTTCTTATCTCCATAAATTTTCTCCGAAAGGCGATCTGTTGCTTACTGTACAAGGCAATAAAGTCCTCCTGTGGGATATTGCCAGGCGCTCTTCGCAACAATGGACGCTACCTTCTTATGTGGAAAGAATGACCTGGGGGCACAACGGGCGCTTATATCTGACAACCAATAACAACCAGAACTACATCACTTATGTACAGGACGTGAATGGCCATGAATTAGGCAGATTCAGTGGAGCGATCTCGATGAATGAGGAGAAAGGTTTTTTACCGGGCAACCGACTGTTTTGCTACAAACTCAAAGGGCAAAACACGGAGTATTTTCAGATATTGGACGAGGACAACCGCATAGTGGAAATATTGGACGGTTTGCCCAATATGGGTGGGCACGACGTGTCACCGGATGGTCGCCTGAAATTGGCATGGGATAAATCGGACCGCAATAAAATCATTGTGTGGAATGAAGAAGGCCGGCCATTGCGCACCCTGACAAGTCTCTCCGACAATGTATCGCGCGCATTTTTTTCTCCCGATGGCCGCTATATTGTAGTTAAAACTAACTTAGGCGATGAATTGTGGGAAACGCCGGCGTCGTATATGCTCCGCAGCAAAACACTGAGCGCCGCTGATCTGATCAGAGCTGGCGCCGGGGTGAACAAAGACAGTGTATTGAGTTCGAACGACGTGGATATACTGTCGGAAGTGGCTGACTTTTACTTTTACGATCGAAATGACCCGGACAATGCAGCAATATTCTACGAACGCCTGCAGTCAGTCCGCCATACGCCGCGCGCACTGATGCAACTTTGCGATATTGCCCTGCAAACAGGACGAAACTTCGATATCCGGCGTTTCTCCAAAACCAGCGATGTCAGGGAATTGACTGCTTATGCCGACTTCCTGCGCGATAGGAAAATGTGGAACGATGCCCGTGATCTCTATGAAAAATCGCTTGCCATCAAAGCCACCGCTCACTGTCTTTTCCAATTGAACGTCATCGCCGATACGCTGAAACAACCTTTCGATTTTGAAAGATATCGAATGTTGACCGGTAACGCTGATGAATTGTATCATGCGGCCTACTTAAATTATTCCATACAAAAATGGTCGCAGGCAAGGCGTTTGTATGAAATGTCGGAGCGAGAAAGGCATCTCACAGAAAACCTGCTGCAACTCCAGCGCATCAGTGAACAAACCGGCCAGGAACCGCTCGACTTTAACCGCTTGATGAGCAGCGAAAACGCTGTCGAATTAGAAGCTTATGCCAATCATTTCCTGAACTCCAGACAATGGGCCAAAGCGCAGCCTTTGTTTGAAAAAGCCGAAAGTATTCAGCACAATGCGCGCTATCTCAATGATCTGCAGATGATCGCCGATAGCCTCGGCCAGACATTCGACTTCGGGCGATTTGAACAAATGCAGCACGCCGGTGAATTGAACAGCAGCGCAGATTTCTTTTTCAACCGCCAGGAATGGAAAAAAGCACAGATTTTATACGAAAAAGCAGCCGGATTGGAGCCGACAACCAATGTTTATGTGTTTATACGCCGTGTAGAACTTGTATCCAAAACCGGTATCCCGTTCGATGTGCAAAAAGCGTTACAATCCGCCGAACGAAACTTCTTTCAATCGGCGATAACAGAAACCATGCATCTCGCTCAAGACAACAAACGATCGCAAAATGACATCTTGTCTTATCTCGATATTTTGCGACAACTTGAATCGAAACTTTTTACTCTTGATACGACCTGGAGAACGCGCCAACGGATAGCGCAGCAATACACTGGAGTTGCGTGGGAAAACCTTTTTGCCCTCCGGGAGAGCCACGCGAAAGTGGTAGAACTGGCGAGCCTGCGTGGATTGGAATTGGTGCCCGATGAAAATACCCTAGAGAACAAAGTGTTGAAAACCAATGTGCCGACCGCTCTCGTATTGCAAGGGCGCTTCGAAGAGGCATGGCGCAATTGGTACGAACCCCTCAAAGAGCGGGAGTACGGGCGGAATAATTACGCCACATTCCGCGACGTATTTCTTGGCGACATTATGCGGTTGGAGGAGGCCGGCGTGAAACACCCCGATTTTGGAAAAGTAAAGACAAGATTGGGAGCAGGTGGCGGAGGTTAGTCTCCCCCAAACAACCACTCCGCCGCTTTCGGGAATTCCTCTCCCCAGCGCGCTTCGTTGTGTTTGCCGTTCGGGTCGGTCACTAATTGTATGCGGGCGCGGCCCTGCCCGGCCTTCTCCGCCGCTTCTTTAAAGCTTTTCAGGTTGGCCACCATGTTCGATCCTTCGCGCTGGCCGCCATAGAGGTAGATCTTCGTAGGCGAATCGAATGCCGCAAAGTACATCGGTTCTGCATAGATGTTGGGCGATGCCCACAAGGAAGGCGAAAAAATCATAAATCTGGAATAAACCTGTGGGAACATCAACCCAGCATAAATACTGATCAGGCCGCCCATGCTGCTGCCACCGATTCCTGTATGTTGGCGGTCGGGCAAGGTGCGAAAATTCTTGTCAATGTGGGGCTTGAGGGTTTCGGCGAGGAAACGGGCGTAATCGCGGCCCATCCCTTCGCCCCAGCGCGGCGAGTGATAAGGCAAAAACTCTTTGATTCTTTCTTTGCCGCCGTGATCAATCGCCACTACGATAAAATCGCCTTTGCCATATTGGGCAAGCGCGGCGAGGCGTTTGTCCACGCCCCAGGTACCGAATGGCGCGTCGTCCTCAAACAGGTTTTGGCCGTCCTGCAGATACAGTACAGGGTAGCGGCGGTCTGTTTGTTGGTAATTCCAGGGTAGTAGTACGGCGATGCGGCGGCGGCGGCGGAGTTGGGGGACGTTGAAACGCTTCGCAACGATTTGAATGTCGGGGTAGAACTGAGGATCGTAACCGGCAGTATGCTGTTTCCAGCGCGGTACCACGTCCGCTACTTTACCTCGCGGCACTTCCATGCGGCGGTTGACGGGCGGATAGCCGTCCTGACCAAGTTCCTCGGCCTCCCAGCCGCCTTTCACGTATTTGTATTCGAAGGGCTCGCCGGTCTGGGGCACCTCGTTGAACGTAAACTGATAGTGCCCGTCCTTGATCTTCAACATTTTGAAACGGTCGTCGCGCGTGACCCAGGCGTTGAAAGTGCCGGTCAGGAATACAGGTCGGGCGTCGTCGTTCGGCGTGAAAAGGTCGAGCGTGAGCATAGTATGCTGTGCTGAAAATACACTGCCACTTCGGGCAGTTGCAGCGGATGACATAGGCATGCGGATTGGATAAGCGGCTTCGGGGGAAATGTAACCGGGCAAAACAGATGCCAACCGCATTTGGTACGGGGAAACCGGGTGGGATGAAAACGTATGGGGCAAACATAATAAAGCCCTGGGATGACACACAAGTACCCAACTAAATAAACTTATCCACATCGCAAAAAAGCGCCCTGTATGCGGTATTATCACTCTCTGAACTTATCCAGCAAGTGCGCCAGCTCCATCGCTTCAGATTCGGTGAGCTTGCTGCCGGGCGTGCCGTGACCATCCGTAAAACGGGCTTTCTCGATCTCGGTCAGCAACTTTTTACCCGGTTCGGAAATGCTCACGATGACCATGCGGCGGTCTTCGGCGTGGGGCACACGTTCTACCAAACCGCTAAGGCGGAGTTTTTCCACGAGGCGGCTCACGTTGCTGCTCCGGTCAATCATCCGGCTTTTGATGTCGAGCACGGAGAGTCCTTTGGGATAACTGCCGTTGAGAATGCGCAGGATGTTGTACTGCGGGCCGGTGAGACCATAAGGACGCAGCTGACGGGAAAGAAAACAATCGAGCCAACTGGCGGTGAACATGATGTTGAGCAGAGCCCGCTGGCGGGGCTGCATGGGTTTGGTACTTTTGAGTTCGGCTTCCAATTTCATGACACAAACTTAAATGTTTTGACATTAAACGAAAAAAACCTTTTTTGGTTGTTGCTACCTTTGCCCCACCTGACCATTTTCAAATCAACACATCGTAAATATAATGAAACAACTCATCGAATGCGTTCCCAATTTCTCCGAAGGACGCGATATGACCGCCATCAAACAGATCACCGACGTTATCGAAACCGTAGAAGGCGTGAAATTGCTGGATGTTGACCCGGGAAAAGCCACGAACCGAACCGTCGTCACTTTCGTAGGCGAACCGGAAAGAGTCGTAGAGGCGGCGTTTCTGGCCATTCAAAAAGCCTGCGAAGTGATAGACATGAGCAAGCACAGCGGTGAACACCCGCGCATGGGCGCCACCGATGTTTGTCCCCTGATACCGATCGCCAACATCAGCATGGAAGAAACGGCCGATTGGGCGCGACGGCTTGGCGAGCGGGTGGGCCGCGAACTGAATTTGCCCGTTTACCTGTATGAAGCAGCCGCCACACAACCCGAACGCAAAAACCTGGCGACGATCCGGGCCGGAGAATATGAAGGTTTACCTGAAAAATTGGCGAATCCGGACTGGAAGCCCGACTTTGGGCCAGCCACTTTTAACGCCAAAAGCGGCGCCACGGTCATCGGCGCGCGCGATTTTTTGATCGCTTACAACGTCAATTTGAACACTACTTCGGTGCGCCGCGCCAATTCAGTTGCTTTCGATGTGCGCGAAAAAGGCCGTACGCTGAACGACCCCGCCACCGGTAAGCCCCTGAAAGACGCTATCGGCGAGCCTCTTCGCCAGCCGGGCATCCTGAAGGGTGTCAAAGCCATAGGCTGGTACATCGAAGAATACGGCATCGCGCAAATATCCATGAACATTACGGATATAAATGCCACACCCCTGCACCTGGCCTTCGAAGAATGTTGTAAAAGCGCCGACCGCCGCGGAATGCGCGTCACCGGTTCCGAACTGGTGGGGCTTGTGCCGCTCAACGTCGTGCTCGAAGCAGGCAAGTATTTTTTGAAAAAACAGCGGCGCAGCGCGGGGGTGAGCGAATCTGAATTGATCAAAATTGCCGTCAAGTCCATGGGGCTGGATGAACTGACGCCCTTCGATCCGCAGCGTAAGATCATAGAGTACAACCTCGAGGCAGGCAATCCGGCCAATGCTCAAAAATTGATACGGAAAGACCTGGTCGCTTTCGCCGCCGAAACCGCCGCCGAAAGCCCCGCACCGGGCGGCGGCTCTGTCAGCGCCTACGTCGGCGCGCTTGGAGTCTCCCTTGCCACCATGGTCGCCAACCTCAGCAGCCACAAACGCGGCTGGGACGAACGCTGGGAAGAATTCTCCGACGCCGCCGAACGTGGCCAAAGGCTGAAAGACGCCTTAATTCGCGCAGTAGACGAGGATACGGAAGCTTTTAATTCCATCATGGCTGCTTTCGGACTGCCCAAAGGAACTCCGGAGGAAAAAGCCGCCCGGGCGGCTGCCATTCAGGCTGCCACGCGCCGTGCGATTGAAGTGCCGTTCCGCGTTGCGCAACTGTCATTGGAATCGTTCAGTGTTATCCGTGAAATGGTAGAAAAAGGCAATCCCAATTCGGTGACCGATGCAGGCACCGGCGCGCTTTGTGCCCGGGCTGCCGTACACGGAGCATGCCTGAATGTAAAAGTCAACGCCACAGGACTGGACGATAAGGCATATGCGGCGCAAGTGGTTGCTGAAAGCGAACGGATGCACCAGGAGGCGGACAAATTGGAAAAAGAGATTTTGACAATAGTCCACAGCAAGATTTAACAAAACCCGGCAGAATATAACGAAACGTGTGGAAAATAGACAAGAAGTAAAGTTTCAATCCGTTTTACAACCATGAGCGCCCTCAACCGCAATCTGTTATGGCTGCTTGGCTCAGCTGTTTTCCTCGGTGTCGTCTGGTATTTTTCCGACATCGTGGCCTATATTCTGATCGCCTGGGTGCTTTCGATGTTGGGAAGGCCGCTCATGGTTTTTTTTCAACAGCGCGTCCGCATCGGGCGTATTCGTATGGGGCCGACGAGCGCGGCTTTGCTTACGATTCTGACTTTTTACTTAGTGCTGGCCGGATTACTGATGATGTTCGTTCCGACCATAGTGGCCCAGGCGCGCAACCTCTCTTCGGTTGATTATCACGCGCTTGGCGAAAAATGGAAAGGACCGTTCCTGAACCTTGATATTCAAATGCACTACATCGGCCTGTTGCAACCCGGCGAATCGCTGGCGACAAAATTGCAGGAGGCATTGAGTACCTGGTTCAAGCCGACCATGCTGGGCGATTTTCTTGGCTCCTTCCTTTCTACTGCCGGCAGTGTGGTGGTCACCTTCGCTTCCGTGACGTTCATCCTGTTTTTCTTTTTGAAAGAGAAATCCTTGTTTCTGGGTATGCTGCACGCTTTTGTGCCGGATGAACAGGAAGTAAAAGTGCGCCATGCCGTGCAGGAGTCGAGCGATATGCTCAGCCGGTATTTCACCGGACTGGTGGCGCAATTAGCCGTTTTTTCGCTGGTACTCACCATTTTGCTGTGGATTTTTGGTGTCAGCAATGCGCTGCTGATCGGGGTATTCGGGGGTTTGTTCAACATTGTGCCTTATGTCGGGCCGATCATCGGGATGGTATTCGGATTGTTCATCACCGTCTCTTCGCACCTCGACGCCGACTTTGCATTGTTGCTGCCGATGCTGCTCAAGGTAGTCGGGGCTTTCATGGCGACCCAGTTTCTGGACAACAATTTTACCGGCCCGATGATCTTTTCCAAAAGCGTACAGGCACACCCGCTGGAGATATTCATCGTCACACTCGTAGCGGCCAAGCTCGGCGGCGTCATCGGTATGGTGATCGGTATCCCCGTTTACACGGTGTTGCGGGTGGTGGCGCGTACATTTTTCAGCGAATTCAAGGTAGTGCAGCGGCTGACGGAGCATTTGGAGGAGGAGGAATAACTCCTCCGTTACGCAACTTAACGTATCTTTGGCGTTGACATTGAAAAATCATGCAATGAAGTCCGAACAACTATCCATTTTCCCGGAAGAATTTGTTGATATTGAGTCGAATGGCAACGGTAATGTTGTTGATTCAAACGAATATTTTCGCACGAAATTAGAACGGAAATACGCAGATCGCCTTTATGAAAATTTGAAAATTGGCTCGCTTGTCTCCTACCAGGGAAATAAAAATCTTCCATTATTGCGACTTTATCGCTACAAAGAAGCCTTCTCTTACCAGTTTGTCCGCGACTTTTTCAACGAGTTTAACATTTCAAAGAAAGACTATGTTTTTGATCCCTTCTGCGGCATGGGAACAACTCTTTTTACATCCTGTATCAACGGTATTTCTTCCATCGGGACGGATAAGTTGCCAACCGGAGTTTTTATCGCTCAAACACTTCCGCAGTTGCTCACGCTTGAACCGGGCTCAATATTAAAGGCTTACGAAGAAGCAAAAAGGCGCCTCCCTGACGCTCAAGAAGCAGAAATTGCGGAAGATGTGCGTATCATGAAAATCGCCTTTTCACCGGAAAATCTCTCAGCACTCAGGAAATGGAAAACAGTCATTTCAGAATCGCCCCAACCTTTTAAAGACGTTCTTGGTTTGCTGTACTTGTCCGTCATCGAGCACTGTAGTTATACTTCTAAAGATGGCCAGTTCTTGCGCTATCTTCCTCAAAAAGAAATATTTACTCCTGTTGAATTACTGGATAAAAAGGTCGTTGAAGCGGAACAAGATTTGTTGAGCCTGCAAAAATTAGGTTGGAATAAATTCCCTTCATACCCCGATGTTTTTCAGGGAGATACACGAGATTTGTCTGATATTCCATTCAAGCGTGAGCCAACTTTTATACTAACTTCTCCTCCTTACGCCAACCGCTACGACTATACGCGGAGTTATTCTTTGGAGCTTTGTTTCAACTTCGTGAATAATTTTGATGAGTTAAAAAAGCTGCGCTTTGGCATTTTACGCTCTCATATTGAATCCAAGGAAGAAGAAGGAGATTCTTCTCCACATGAGGCATTGACAGAAATTCTGGAAAACCTGTACAGAAAACATCAGATACAAAAATTAAACAATGACCGCATACCTATTATGTTGTTGGCCTATTTTGTTGATATGCATAAAGTTATCAAAGAATGGTATCGGATTTGCGCCAGAGATTCGGTTGTAGCAATGGTGGTGGATAACGTCCGTTTTGAGGGAGAGCATGTGCCGGTAGATTTGATTCTTTCTGATTTGGCTGAACGGGAAGGTTTTGATGTGGAGAAAATCATCGTGGCCCGGTATAAGGGCAACAGCTCACAACAAATGGGCAAATATGGGCGATTTCCTGTTCGCGAAAGCATTACAGTATGGCGAAAAAAATGAGCAAAAAGGCCGATAAAAACACTGCTTCCAATAAAGCTTGGTTTATTGACCAATTGGCTAAAAGTGCGTTTTTTCATCAGAAACTGCACGAATGGCAACTTGTTGAAGCAGGTGAGAAGATAAGCAAAGTAAAAGGTGAAAAACTGTTGTGGGATAAAACGGCTTTAGGGATTAGCGAGTCAGCATGGAATAAGTTGATTCACAGAGGCATAAAGCCTGTTTTAGTCTTTGCACACCCCGAAGTTTTACAGACTGTAGCAGGCTCCGTAGCCTACTACCGGATGTTGGCTATGGTTTCTCAAAAATCCATGAACCGGATTGGGGCTGTTATTGGTGCGTATGAATCCGGTAAGCGACATCCCAATGATGAAACATCGCTATTTTTGGCTGCGCATTTGAATCAAATAATCAGTCACCTGATAGAAGCGGATGAAAAAATTGACGCAAGGGAGTTTGATTTGTGGCGGGGCATGGCAGCAGGTTCGCAGGCACAGGGTTCGTGGCAGAATATGAAAGGCGGCCAAGCCGAAATCTTGCTCAAAGGATTGTTAGAGACGCATTTAAGAGAAAAAGAACTTGTTCAGGAAGAAAGCAGCAGTCGTATTTTTTTGAAAAACAGAAAGGTGATCGCTTTCGCTTCGGAGCCTGACATCGCTATATTCCAAAACGATATTCTCCAAATTGCCATAGAAGTGAAAGGGGGAATTGATAATGCCGGCGTATTGGAGCGTATAGGTGCAGCCATAAAAAGTTTGCAACGGGCTAAAAATGAAAATCCAAAGTCGGTTACAATTCTCATTATGCAGGAAGTGTCATTTTCCAATCGGGCAAAGCGGGATATTGAATTGAACAAAGAAGCAATTGACAATCTTTTCTTTCTTGAAAATTTGCTGGAAAAAGAGACCGAACGCCGAAAACTGTTCAAACTCCTGGGGTTATAACCCCCCACACCCAAAAATCTCCCTACTTTTCGCGGCAAACAACCGCTCGCACCGTGAAACGAAACATTCGCTGCTCTTTACTTTCTTTCCTGTTCCTTGCTCCCCTTACCCTTTTTTCCCAAAATGATTCTACGCTCCTGCTCACCCCGGAGCGGCTGACGGTAGAAGATATTATAACGCGTGATCTGGACCTCGAAAAAACAAGGGTGATTTCCGCCAGCCGTTCGCTGGAAGATATGGATCAGGTGCCTTTTACCATGTGGGTCGTCACGGCAGAAGATATCCTGCGTTATGGTTTTGTAACCCTGGGGGATGTGCTGCGCGCTGCTCCGGGTATCCGGGTGTCGCAACCGGGCAACGCGCAGGAAGGAGAGACATTCCTGATGCGCGGGCTTTCGGGCAATCAATACGTGAAAATACTCATCAACGACGTACCGGTGAAGCCGGGCGTCGCTTTGGGAATGCCGGTGGGGGCGCAACTCCCCATCCGGCAGGCGGAGCGGATCGAGGTCTTGTACGGCCCGGCGGCAGCGATCTATGGCAACGAAGCCTGCGCCGGTGTGGTCAATATTATTCTGAAAGAAACGGAACGGCCCCTTTTTACCCAGGCCGACCTGGCTTTCGGCAACAATGGTTACAACAGCCTCGACCTCATGTTGGGCGGCAAATTGGGCAAAGACAAAAAGATCTTCCGGTTCAGTCTCTATGGCAGCAGCACCGTCCGGGAAAAAACCGACGTGTTCTACGATGAGAACATCTACAACATGAACCATTACCTACCATTGGGTCTCGACACCGCACTCTATACTGAAAACCCGAATTTCCGCGCTGCCGAGCCCGGCGACAGCTTGCCCAAAACCGCCAATTTGCAACACGACAGCCGGCTTTTGGGGGTCAACCTGACCTGGCGCGGCATTCATTTTACATACAACCGGATGTCGCGTTTCGATCACACTGCCTTGGGAATCAACCCTTTGGCGATCTCTTATGCCAATCCTTCGAACCGTCTTGCCGAGCTGATGGAAACTTACTCGCTGAGTTTCACCCGCACCCGCACCAAATGGACGACCTACAATACCTTTTCGGCCATCCGATACCGCCTCGACAACAGTTCGACCACTACTTTCGTGTTCGACCGCCTGAGCGCCGCTTTGTTCCGGGCCCAATCACCGGCGCCCGATGAGCAACAGAAAGTGCTGCGCGATATTTACTCGTCGCTTGCTTCCGACGAGCGTTACACCACCGCTACCGGCTTCGATATCCGTTTCGAATCGCGTCTGAATGCCCAAATCAACAAACGGTTTTCCCTCGATCTGGGCGTTCAGGCCAATGGCAGCAGCGGTACGCCTGCGCTTGCTCACTATCGCGTCCCGGTAGAACTGAAAATAGACGGCACTTATTCGCCTCCTATGGTAGATCCTTTTCCGCCGGCGTCTTTTACCGAATTCGACGGAAGCGGTTTCGGACAATTGAAGTGGAACGGCAAGCGACTGTACGCAATGGGAGGGGCGGCGATCAATTATTACGTCAACTATGGCGTTGCGCTTGCGCCGCGCGCAGCCCTGATGTACCGGATTGACAGCTCTTGGGCAGTAAGGGGAAATTTTTCGACGGGGTTCAAACGCCCTTCCATGTACGCCCGCGCGAATACCTATTTCATTCTCGATTTTAACGGCACTATCAACACTTCGCCGGAAGGACTTGAAAAAACCGAAAATATCCATGCATGGGAGGCAGGATTGCGCTATACCACTAAAGATTTCCGGGCAGACCTTGTGTTTTTTTCGGAAAAGGTGGATTACCTGGCACGCCCGGGCTACCTGCGGCAGCAACCCGGCATTGTTGCTCCCTGGCGCTACGGTTGGGAAAACGCTCCGGGCCGGGCGCTTTCTATGTGGGGCATTCAGGGTTTAATCCGCTCCGAAGACCACGAACTCGAGCTGTCCGGCGACCGGAAAAAGACGCGTATTGCAGGGCGCACCGAGATTTATTTCCAGTATGCCCGCGGCAAAGAATGGCTCGGTGATGAGCGGAAGGTGACCGGAGATGTTTTTAATGCGCCGCGCTGGCAATTCCAGTTCAGGATGTTTTTCACCGTTAATCAACTCGAATTGATGCTCGCGTCCAACCGCCAGACGGAGGCGCTCAGCAAGGCCGTGATATACCAGGATGATTACCAACGTAAAATAATAATGGAGCGTTTCCCCAAATTTCGCTCCTGGGATATGATGATGCGCTTTTATCTCAGCAAGCATTTTCTGACATACTTCCACGTCCAAAACCTGTTCAACCGCGCTTATTCCGGCCTCGATGCCACAGGAACACCCGACGACCTGTTGTACAATCCGCAACAGGGAAGGCTGATACGGTTTGGGGTGAATTACAATATGAATTAGGATATTGGGATATTGGGATATTGAGATATTGAGATATTGGGATATTAAAAATCAACCCGCAATATCCCAATATCCCAATTTCAATCAAAACCCCGCCGAATGCCCGTCCTTCCGCGCATCCGAAGCGCCGAAATACACCTTGTTGGCCGCATCGAAACGTATGGCCTGGTACCCGCCGTAACTGCCCGGCGGCGCCCAACCCACGCGGTGCCCCATTTGCATGAGGGCACGGATGGTTTCGTAAGGTATCCCGTATTCGAGTGTGATCTGGCCGGAGTCCTTCATGCGTTCGCCCGTCGGTTCGCTGCTGCCCTGATGATCAATGCGCGGTGCGTCGCCCGCTTCCTGCGCGTTCATGCCGAAATCAATCATGTTCATCAAAATTTCGACATGGCCCAGCGGCTGAAACGAGCCGCCCATCACACCGAACGACATCCAGGGTTTGCCGTCTTTGGTAACGAAGGCGGGTATAATGGTATGGAAGGGCCGTTTGTGCGGCGCGTAGGTATTTGCCTGGCCGGATTCGAGGGTGAATAATTGCCCGCGATCCTGCAGCATGAAACCCAAGCCGTCGGGTACCATGCCGGAGCCGAAACCCCGGAAATTCGACTGAATGAGCGACACCATGTTGCCTTCGCCGTCGGCCACCGTAAGATAGATCGTGTCTCCGTCTTTCAGGTTCGGATTGCCCGCTTCGACGGTCGAGGCGGCGCGTTTCGGGTTGATCAATTTGCGGCGCTCATTGGCATATTCTTTTGAGATCAAACGTTGTACGATGCCCGGTTGCATGTATTCGAGGTCGGCGTAAAATCTGGCCCGGTCTTCATACGCCAGTTTTTTCGCCTCCACGAACAGGTGAATGTGCTCCGGCGAACCGAACGGCACGTTGGAAAGATCAAAACCTTCGAGAATGTTCAGCATTTGCAAAGCGGCAATGCCCTGGCCGTTGGGCGGCAGTTCCCACACGTCGTAGCCGCGGTAATTCACTGAAACAGGGTCTATCCATTCCGACGTGTGTTCCGCCATATCGCGGTACGAAAGGAAGCCGCCGTTTTTCCTGAAAAATTCGTCTATGGCGCGGGCGATGTCGCCTTTGTAAAAAGCGTCGCGGCCGCCGTTGGCAATTTTTTCCAGGGTATTGGCCAACTGCGGGTTTCGGAAAATCTCGCCGCGCTTAGGCGCTTTCCCGCCAGGCAGGTACACTTCCCGCACATTCGGGAATTTGCCATAAACGGCTTCCACACGCTGCCACGAAGCGGATGCCTCGTCGGCCACCGCGAAACCTTCGCGGGCGTAACCGATGGCATAGGACAGATTGTCTTTCATCGGCCTCTTCCCGAATTTTCCGTGCAGGGAAAACCACCCGTCCACGCAACCCGGAACGGACACCGGCAGCGGGCCGAGCGGCGGAATGAACTCGATCTTCCGGTTTTTGAAAGTGTCCATCGCAAGCGAATACGGCGAGCGACCGGAGGCGTTCAAGCCGTGCAATTTCCCTGTTTTCGCTTCATACACAATGGCATACAGGTCGCCGCCCACGCCATTGACGTGCGGCTCCACCACGCCGAGTACGGCATTGGCGGCGATGGCCGCGTCCACTGCCGAGCCGCCTTTGCGCAGCACATCGAGCGCCGCTGACGTGGCCAGCGGATGACTGGTGCAGGCGATGCCGTTGCGGGCCATCACTTCGGTGCGGGTGGCGAAGGCGCGGCCGAGAGGGCGATCCTGCGCGGATAAAGTCAGGGAGAATACGAGTACAATGGAAAGGGAAAGTGAAGAAAACGCTTTCATACCGGGAGAATTTTGCCCGAAAGTAAGCTATTGGGCAAAGGCGCCGCCCTCAAATCAACTATTTTTTAGCAAGGGCACGGGCTGTGACGCACGCCAAATGTTTTTTATTTTTGGCAGTATTTTGAATTTGGACACTTCAGCAAAAAAATAGCGTTTAAGGACGCAATTTGCGACCCTAGAAACAGGTAGGGGGCAAATTTTCAAAATACCCTCCCTTTGCTTTCACAGAACATGGCGTAGCAATGCTGTCCGGCATTTTGAACAGTCCGAAAGCCATCATTAACGAAGTCCTGCGCTGGTTGGGTGAAGAAAACCAGACGCGCGCTGATGAAATAGCGGCCCTTCAACCGGACAAAGAAAATCCTCGCGAATGGCAAAACCGCCCGCGCATCGGGTTTAAAAAATAAAAAGTTGTGGAGCATACCGGACTCGAACCGGTGACCTTTGCGATGCGAACGCAACGCTCTAGCCAACTGAGCTAATGCCCCGGATATTTCGGACACAAACTTACGAAGAAGAAGCGGTTACATTTGCCCCGGAATCGAATTTTTCAAACATGAAAATAGATACGAAATACGCCCTTCTTTTCTTCCTGTTCCTCGCACTTTCCATCTCTTCTCAGGCCCAAACCCTGCGCGGCACGGTGCGCGATGCCGATAGCGGCCGCCCGCTTGCCGGCGCGACGCTGGGCCTGCAAGGCGTCACAGTGCCGCGCAGCACAGTATCCGATTCTGCCGGAGCCTTTGTTTTCGACAACCTGCGGGCGGGCTATTACCGTTTGGAAATTCAGATGGAAGGCTTTGAAAAACAGATCGTTGCCGAAGTCAGCGTCGTTGCCGGCAAAGAACGCGAACTTGAGGTTCTGCTCCACCGCGCTGCAACGGCTTTGCCCGAACTGACCGTTGTCTCCTCCGCCCGGCGCGCGCCGCTACCGCTCGGAGAGATCCCCCTCACCCGCGAACAGACGCTTCGTTTTCCCGCTACCTTTTTCGACCCGGCGCGGCTGGCCATGACCTATCCCGGCGTGATGAACAACGACGACCAGGCCAACGGCATCAGCATCCGGGGCAACAGCCCGGCTTTCGTACGCTGGCACCTGGAAGGCACGGACATCGTCAACCCCAACCACCTGACCAATGCAGGTACCATCAGCGACCGTCCCACTGCCGCCGCCGGGGGCGTCCTGATGTTCTCCGCCCAACTGCTCGACAATTCTTCGCTGCTGACCGGGTCGTTTCCCGCAGGTTACGGCGATGCCGTGGCCGGTATCATGGACATCAACCTGCGCCGGGGCAATAACCGGCAGCATGAATTCACTGCCCAGGCGGGTTTGATCGGCCTCGACTTCGCCGCCGAAGGGCCTTTGTTTGAAAAAGGGAAAAATTCATATCTGATCAACTACCGTTATTCCACCGTCGGACTGCTGGGCCAGATGGGTATTTCGTTCGGCGACGAGGAAATTGATTTTCAGGACTTGTCGTTCAAACTGAATTTCCAGGGCAAAAACGGCGGCGAATGGTCGCTCTTCGGCTTAGGCGGCCTGAGCAACAACGTGTTTGAACGCAAAACCGACTCCTCGGCCATCGAGGAATTCAAAGATTTTTTCGATATTGATTATCAGTCCAAAACGGGCGTTATCGGGCTTTCCAACTGGACGCCGGTAGGCAAAAACGGGTGGGTAAAATTCTCGGTTGCAGCCTCCGCGCAGTCGAACGATCGCACTTCCACATCCCCTCGATTCAGCGAGTATGAAAGTTACGATTACGTGGACGAATCCAGAATTTCGGGCTCCGCCACATTCTCGCAGCGTCTGAGTGCCCAATGGCGCCTCATGGCCGGCGCGAGCCTGACCCGGCAATATTTCCGGTATGAATCACTCTTGTACACCCAATTGCAGGAAGTGCCCGAACACGAATACTTTGTCGCCCAACCCTGGGCCAACGCGACCTGGAGCAGCCGCAACGAAAAAACGAGCGTTCAGGCCGGTCTGCACAGCCTGATCTTTCCCTACAAGGACCGCACAGCAGTAGAGCCGCGCCTGACCGTGACCCAGCAACTCGCACCCAAACACCGCCTCGCATTGTCGGGCGGATTGTACAGCGCCGTCGCCCCCTTGTGGTTGCCGGAGGACGAACTGGACCTCCTGCGCGCCTGGCATGCCGGACTGCGCTACACCTGGAACGTCACGCCCGACTGGACTTTCCGGAGCGAGTTGTTCTGGCAACAACAAACCGAAGCGGGAGTGGACCGGAACATGTCTTCCGCGTTCTCCCTGCTCAATGAAAACGAATACCGCATTTATGCACAAAAGATGCTCGTTTACAACGGCTCCGGAAAAAATCGCGGCCTGGAGATTACGGCAGAGCGCTACTTCAGCGGAGGGTGGTTCGCCCTCCTGAACACAACTTTTCTGAAATCCGATTACCGCGGCAGCGACGGCGTCTGGCGTCCCACACGCTGGGAGACCCGCTACGTCGCCAATCTCACGGGCGGCAAGGAATGGCAACGCGACAAACGCCCCGGCCAGGTGCGCGCCTTCGGCATCAACGGACGCCTGACCTGGACCGACGGCCTGCGCGGCCTGCCGGTGGATGCCACCGCCTCCGCTGCCGCAGGGTATACGGTATTCGATGAACGGAACGGCTATTCCATCGCCCGGCGCGACTACGTGCGCCTCGACCTGCGGGTGTACTGGAAACGCAGCTTCGACAACCGCCGCAACAGCACCTTCGCCATGGACTTCCAAAACGCGACGATGCAGGAGAACGTGGCCTATCAATACTGGGACCCCTATACGCAACAAGTGGAAACGAAATACCAACTGGGCTTGATCCCGAATTTGAGTTGGAGGCTGGAGTTTTGAGCGTTACTTTCCGATACAAAAAGTAAGATTCATTTACAAAGCATTGAAAAGCAAGTGAATAAGGCAAAAGGCTAATTTTTAAGGTACATATAAAGTACAATTTTTCCCAAAAGATCAGTTTTGAAGGTAAAAAGGTAAGGCAGGAATAAGAGCAGATGTTTACTTTTGCCTCACCAAAACAGCGCCGGGGATAGCATTCCCGGTAGTT
Source organism: Saprospiraceae bacterium (assembly GCA_019187225.1). GTDB lineage: Bacteria > Bacteroidota > Bacteroidia > Chitinophagales > Saprospiraceae > M3007. Next base: position 2,118 of record JABAQQ010000041.1, on the reverse strand, counting down.
CGCCCCGAAAGGGGCGATTCTTTTTGAGAGGCTTCTCCTGTTTTCATTTTGTTAGTTTTGAGACATTTGCCCGAATTTGCGTAACACATTTGTACCAAATTTTGCACAAATGTGTTACCTTTGTACCGCCTTCTCTGCATGAACTCCGACTCCACGTCGTTGAAGGGTATCCTTCTTAGTGCAGCAGCGGGCATTTTTTATTTATACTTTATTGGCCGCAGTCAATGGATTTTTGGGCGAATAGTAGTTGCCCGAATTGCGATAACGCGAAGTGTCGTATAAATCCACTACCAACGAAACCCGGTCTTTCAAAAAATTGTAATAACGCACCTCCCCCCGCTCAAAAACTCTTTGGATTGACCAACAAAAATAGTCAGCCACATTCAACAACGGTTCAACCCGGTGGTTTTGCACGTTGAACAATACCTGGGTTGTTGCCGCCTTCCCTTTGTTCCTGTTTTGGGCTTTTGCCAATGCCAGTTGAAGATTGGTATTCTTGGTCGTTTTGCCCCGGCTGGCAATATTCAGCACCAATTTTCCTTTTTTGCTCAATTTGTTTTTCAGCAGATGAGAAAGCAGGTCGGCGTAAAATTCGGCCTCTTTGCCGTTGTGTTTGGTTTCGTACAAAGGCGGGATTTTTCGCCCGACGTAGGCTTCAAAACTGCAATCAATGGAGGCGATGAAATCGTAAAACACCTTGCGCACTTCCGGCACGTCGTCGGTAGCGTGGAAGTAAAACCCGCCTTCGCTCACTTTCTTGTTAATGCTCGGAACTTCACGAAAATACGGGTCGGCTACTACCTGATTTTGGAGGTCAACGATTCGCTGGCGCAAGGTCGGCAACAGCTCTTTGAATTTGACCATACCGATAATGAAGCACAGCGATACGCCGTCTTGCCCAATAATCGGCACTTTCCCTTTTCCGTAAAAGGTCGTGTCGCCCGCTTCATCTAAAAAGCGATGGTTGTCTTGAATGAATGAAGGATTCATGCTCTACTTTTTTCAATTCACGCGCTAAGAAAACGGTTTTCAAGTAGAGCGTAAAGGACAACCAGCCTTTCCCCTCTCTTTGCCTTTTCTTGCGCCGTTTTGATTCGTGTCCTTTCACCCGTCCAAAGCCATTCCTACTTTTGCTTTGTGTTTTTTTGAACCTTACACGGGTGCTGGTACAGTCTCTTATGCCAGTCCTAATCTGTTAACCAAAAATTCTAATGGTATGACCAAAGAAGAAAATTTGATTGAAAAAAAATCGGCTGAATTTAGCCAAGACGTTTTTGAACATCTCGAAAGCGGCAGTAGGTATGGCTTAGATAAATTTGAGAAAAGACTTGAATCATACTGGAGGCTATTTCAAGACGCGGAACTTCGACTAAAATTTCTTAGAGCATTTTGGTCTCAATTTGATGCATTGGTAAAAGAGCATGAAAAGGATTGCAAAAACATTGAATGTGGAGTAAGTAGTTTTCACTTAGAACTGGACGTTTTCCTGAATCAGGAAATTAAAAAAATGAGCATCCTATCAGGTGAAGGCTTTGACCCACTTCAGGAAGAAAATGAAAGATTCTATTTTCTTCGGACTGCATACCTTATTGCAAAAGACCACAATGCAAGCAGCCCCTATTCAGTCGTGATTTCAACAAATGAAATTGCAACTTTTCTTGATTTCCCCATTCCGAAAGTTGAAAAAATGCTTGTTGAACTTAATCGCGCAGGTTTTTTAAAAACCTTCTTGGGAGCAGGAGAATTTTTGGTTACTACATTGGGATATGAATATTTGGTGGAATTTGAACGGAACAGGCAGTTAATAACTCAAGCAAGTTTGGAGCTCACGCCGGACGGCGAACCCGACGAAATATTATTTCCAGCCCCCTTGCCTGCCGATACTTGCATTAAAACATTTATCATTTATTCTCGACAAGACAAAACCTATAAAGAGGAACTTGAAAAACACCTGAAACCATTGGTTAAAAGCAAAAGAATCGAAGTTTTCACGTAAGCGTCCGGCCAAGTGCATATTTTCTGTGAATTTCAGTTGCTCGACCTTTGCGGCGGACAAAAAAACAAAGTCATGTCAAGAAAAGGGAAACAGAAGCCCCAACAGCGGGCCGAAGCAATGAA